>JBGAQG010000057.1:0-9255 GCA_044220845.1 Flavipsychrobacter sp.
AACGAGGACGTGAACATCGACGTAACAGACATGCTGGGTCAGGTAGTGTACCGCGGAGCAGTGACCACCAAACAGGGGCATCTGGAAACACAGATCAAACTGGACGGCACACTTGCAAACGGTATGTACATCCTCACACTGCGCAGCGGAACAGAACAGAAAGTATTCCACTTCGTGATGGAGCAGTAGTAAAACAGATTGAGATTGGCACAATGATTTAGGAAATTAATTATGTATAATCTTATATTGTGCAAGTCGAATTGATAGGCTAACTTTAGATGTTTTTTCAATATTGGTTCTAACTCGTAAAATTACAAATACACAAACTGGTAAAATGAGGAAAATTTTCATACTTATTGCTGCTTTTGTTTTTACAAGCATATACGATACTATTGCGGCTATTACTGTAACCCCCGGAACCGGAGGAACAAACATCTGTTCAAGCCGCGCTCAGGATGGAAGCACACCAGCTTTTAACACGCTTGGGAACATCATTTTTTCTGAAGGACTAGGTAACGATATCACCACCGGCCCACATACACTTGTACTTAGTACGCCTCCGGGTTGGGTGTTTAATACCGCAGCAGCAATAACTTTCAATTTCTTCCCCGGTCGCAACATCACCGCTGTAACACTTGGCGGAATCACCACGACAACTATCTCGGTTAACGTAACCACAAGTGGCACGACATTAACTGACATATTCTCTGTTAACGGCGTACAGATCCAGGCAACAAACACTACCTCAGCTGCCGGCAATATACGGCCAACCTCCGCAGCTGGCATGGCAGGATTATCTCCTGCCACAAACTGCGCTTCGTTGTCACTGCAAGCCGCAGCGGTACCATCTGTCACAATTGCAGCCTCGCCTGCAGGTGCAATATGTGCAGGAACAACAGTGACTTTTACGGCCACTCCAGTAAATGGCGGAACCCCTACCTTCCAGTGGGAATTGAACGGTAGCCCGGTAGCAGGAGCCACGAATACAACTTACGTAAACGGTTCACTTGCAAATGGGAATACAGTCCGCATAAGAATGAATGCAACCGGATGTGTATCAACTCCGACGGTCAACTCTGCAACAACCACCATGACGGTCAATCCAATTCCTGCTTCAATAACGGGAGCATTCACGGTTTGCCCTAGTAACTCAACAAGTCTGTCTAGCAGCACTCCGGGTGGAATTTGGACAAGTTCTAACACTGCAGTAGCTACAGTTACATCAGGAACCGTAAATGGAATTACCTCCGGAACATCCACAATTACATATAGTGTTTTGGGTTGTATAACTACGTCGGTTGTCACCGTAAACACAGCACCAACTGCTTTCTCTGTTACGGGAGGTGGCAGTTTCTGCGCCAGCAGCACGACAGGTCTACCAGTTGGTCTATCCGGTTCAGTTTCCGGCATCAACTACAGTTTGTCAGATGGCACATCAACTGTAGCTACAATTCCCGGAACAGGATCTACTTTGAGTTTCGGAACTTTTTCTGTTGCCGCAACCTACACAGTTTCTGCTACTAATCCTGCGAACACATGTTCATCTGCAATGGCTGGAAGCGCAACCATCGCGGTCACAGCACCTGTTACCCCATCGATCACCGTAAACGCTCCGGCGACCACGATCTGTGAGGGAACAGTTGTTACATTCACTTCCAGTAGCGTAAACGGTGGCCCTACCCCGGCTTACCAATGGTATGTAAACGGTGTGGCTGCCGGCACAGGTTCTTCTTATGCATATTCACCTACCGGTGGTGACGTGGTGTCCCTGATGCTTACTCCGGGTGGAATCTGCACTGCACCCGTTTCAGTTACAGATGCATATACTGTAACAACCACCCCTGTTGGCACACCCGCTGTAACGATCACAGTTGGTCCCAATAATCCGTCCTGCCTTGGTAAACCAGTGTCATTTGCGTCGGTGCCTACTTTTGCAGGTACAGCACCCACCTATATGTGGGTGAAAAACGGAATAAACGTTGCAACAGGCCCTACCTACTCCTATATTCCGGTAGAAGGTGATAGCGTTTACTGCGAAATGACGAGCAACTATGTGTGTCGTTCATCTGACCTTGCAATGAGTTCTGCTATCATTATGCATACTCAGGCTTCTGCACCGGCTCCTGTAGTAAGTATCTTTGCGACTCCGGGCACAACAGTACCGGCCGGCACAACGGTTTCCCTGACAGCGTTGGTAACCGGAACAACAGTACCTGTCTCTTACCAATGGTTGGTGAACGGGACACCTATCCCGGGTGCAACTTCATCAACTTTTTCAAGCAATACCTTTGTTGACAAAGACATAGTAACCTGTCAGGTAACCAACATGGATCCATGCGCAGTTATGACATTAAAATCTGTGTCTTTCACCGACCCAACATCTGTAGACATTATCACAGACAATAATTTCACGATAAACGTTGTTCCGAATCCTAACACCGGTGAATTTGCGTTGATGGGATCCGTCTTCACTGAAGGTCCTGTTTCAATTAAGATCACAAATATACTTGGCCAGGTTGTCTTGTCAAGAGATCTTCAAACCGCTAACCGTACCATTGACGAAAAAGTAAGATTGAATAATGTTGCTGAGGGTATCTACCTTATACATGTTAACAACGGCTCAGCTGAAAAGACCATCCGTTTCGTAATTCGCTAAAATTCCATAATACGAGCATACAGAGGGACCCTGATTTCAGGTCCCTCTTTTTTTGAATAAATATTGCTTATCAGCCAATGGGAGAATCTTTACCGAAGTTGGAACCGATCGCTTAACTTTGCACCCTCATTTTACGATAACATTCATGTACACTATCAAATTCACATTCGAGCAGAAGGGTCTGGAACCCATCACACTGGAGAATGTAGCGCCCGACCAGAGTATTCTTGAAGTGGCATTGGAAAATAATATAGAACTGCACCATAATTGCGGTATGGTATGTGCCTGCAGCACGTGCCACATTTATCTTCAAAAAGGCGAAGAATTTGTACCTGAACTATCAGACAGGGAAGAGGACTTCATTGACAGAGCAAGAAATCCGAAGTTGAACTCAAGACTTGGGTGTCAATGTGTACTTATTAACGGATCAGGTGAGTTGGAAGTTTGTGTACCTGACCAGTCCCTTATACATGGGGAATAACATAAATGAACGATATATATTTCAATCAAGATGTACGAACCGCCAATAAAGTGGAATGATTACGAAGACATTGCATTAAAACTTTACGAAAAGTTTGGCGATGACTTTGGGGAGAATAAGATATACAGGATCAGGTTTACTGACCTACTTGAATGGGTTTTGTCTTTGCCTAATTTTGAAGGCAAACGTGAAGACTGCAACGAAGGTCATCTTGAGATGATACAATCTTCTTGGGTGTACGAGTGGCGCGACAATCAGAAGTAGCCCGCAGTCCGCACCAACGATTAATATATTGCAAATTTGGGTACCTTTGCACCCGCAATCAATAACATGAATTTTCGTAAGATATTTGTTTTTTACCGTATTCCTATCGCGATAGGACTGATCGCACTTGGATTTGTATTAGGATTTGAAGTCACCTGGTGGATCGCCTGGATTCCTTTCTTGGTAGCTGCAATAATGATAACTGCCTACTTCCTCATCGGCCCAATGACGCTGATTCAAGGCTACATTGAAAGCGGAGACATGGACGGGGCTCAGAAACTCCTGAAGCAAGTAAAGTACCCCAACCTTCTGTACAAGCCGATACGTTCTTCTTACTATATGTTGCAGGCCAATTTCTCTACAATGGGAGAAGACCTCGATCAGGCTGAATCTCAATTGCGTAAAGGGCTTGAAACGGGAATGGCGGAAAAAGAATTCGAGGGTACTGCGTACATGCAACTTGGTGCTATTGCTCAGAAAAAGGGTAATACCAAAGAGGCGTTCGAGCACCTGAAAAAAGCTGTGCAGATCGGCTTGCCCGACAAAGACAATGAAGCGATGGCATATCTTCAGTTGTCGAGCATTTGTATTCAACGCCGAGATTTCAGAAATGGAAAACTGTACTTCGGCAAAGCAAAATCATGCAAGGCAACTAACCCGCAGGTTGTTGAACAGATAAAGGAAATGTCTAAGTACATAGCCCGTATACCCGGCTAATATTCCTTTTCGGCTACTCAACCAGTTTTGTTCCTGTTTGGGTAAATTCTATTAATCTCTTTTTGTAAAGTGCGCCGAGTGTCATCTTGAAAGTTTTCTTACTCATTCCGAGGAATGCGTAGATACTCTCAGGATCTGATTTGTCATTGTATGGAATGTATCCGTTGTTGTTGCGGATAACCTCAAGAACCTTGTCCTCCTCATTCATCACGCGCGCGTATCCCTTTACCCCGGGCGAAACATCGATCTTGTTTCCCGGCCTGATTTTTTTGATGTAACCACGAAGTTTGTCACCTGCCTCCAGGTCTTTGAACACTTCATTGTAATGAAGTACTCCCGTATGCTTACTATTGATAATAACCTTGTAACCGATGTCGGTCTTCTGAAAGATCAACAGATCAACCTCCTCCCCTTCTTTCACCGTAAGATCGAGATTAGTCAAAAATTGATCGATCTTTTCTGTGGCGGTAACTCGTCCGGTCTGCGCATCAATAACCAGCATTACTAACCTCTTGTCCCCTTTTCGCATACGCTGCTCCATATACGCAACAGGTATAAAGACATCCTTCATAATGCCCCATTTCAGAAACGCGCCATGCGGAGTAACATCGGCTACTTCCAGCATTGCAATTTCGCCAACGACAGCAAATGGTTTATCGGTTGTGGCAATCAATCGGCCCTCATTGTCGTGGTACACGAAAACGGTTATCTCATCCCCCGTTTTCAAACCTTGAGGCACATACCTCTTGGGCAATAATATTTCATCCTTGTCTCCGTCCAGGTAGAGTCCAAAGTCAACTTCCTTCACAACCTTAAGCGTATTATATTCACCAACGAGCACCATAACAGTCGAGTTAATTTATCAGATTTTGAGATTACTTCTTGGGATAGGAATGAATTATTGAGTCTGTAATTGCCGTATACACCTGCTGCCATTCGGGGTAGGCTGCGAGCATTTCCTTTTGCTCATTGATCGTGGCAGAATCTCCACGAACAGCAGGTCCGGTTTGCACTACAGCAGGTGACGCATGTTTTAACCGCTCAAACGTTTGACTAATAATATTTCTTCACAAATCCGCTCACAAATTGCCAATAGGTGATTCGTGAAATTATTGCAAATCACGGCAGACAGATGTAGCCACTTCCTCTGGTCATTATTTGCCTCAAACAACACATCGGTAAGAATATGTGCCATTGTAAGCGCGTATTTTTCGGCTTTGGGAGAGGTGGCCTCCCACGCTATCGGTATATTTCTATGCGTAGGCAGGTTCTGTTTCGGAATCGAATAAACGGGCCATAAAACAGCAAGGTCCGGAGCTGCTCCCTTCAGAGCATCAATAGATACAGCACCGGCTGTGTGTATCAAGACCGTCTTTTTGTATGAAAGTGTTTGGGCTATCTCCGCGACCGCATTATCAGAAACAGCAAGGAAACAGACATCGGCTTCAATATCTTTTGCCGCTTTCAGGTCACCAAAATTGTTGCAAAGAAGAGACTCAGCAAGACTTTTTACAGAAACAGGATTTCTACCGAAAACGCCCTTACAAAGATGCCTTGCCGCTACAAGTCTGTTGCCAATAAACCAGGCAATATTTCCGTTGCCTATGATCGTAAATGTCATGAGATGGAGGTTAAGTGTTGGGTATAATATTCTTCCATCAAGCTACGAACTTTTTCTTTAAGTCCGGCAACGTCGTTGGTTGTCAGTCCTTTTGTGTCAATTGGAGCCAGAAAGTGGATCTGTATTTTCATGGGGCGTGCCCAAGCCTTTTTGTTGTGCGGAAGAATAACGCCTGTGTTAAAGATCAATCCGGGAATAATAGCTTTCTGAGCTTTAATAGCGGTAAGGAATGCGCCGTCATAAAACGGTTGCAATGGTTTTCCAGTCTTATTGCGGGTTCCCTCAGGATACAAACATAGGTGCAGGCCGGTTTCCAATGCCTCCTGCATTTTTGCTATGCTGTCGCGGCGGCTGGACTCATTCTTCCTATTGACCAGAATAGACCCCGATCTGTAAATGACACCGAACAGGGGAATTTTAGCCATTTCTGATTTTGCCAGTGTTTTGTTGGGGCCCGGTATCCAGGGAGACGAAACCGGAATGTCCATGAAAGAGTTGTGATTGAGTACCACCACATAATTCTCGCCTTTCTTGAAGTGCTGTTTTCCTTTGCGTGTGACCGGACAAAATATTGCCGGCATGTAAATGCCCATCCACAGCCGGAATATCTTATGCAACCACAAAGACATTACAGGTTCCTTTAAAAAGGAAATGAGCCAAATAAATGGCAAAACAAACAACATAGTGACAATGAAGACCACTATGGCGTAGGCAGCAAACAAATGACCTCCTATTTTGGAAAACAACTTCATGCGATGGGTAAAAGTAAAAAATGCTAGCGGGAACTCGGGTATGTTACAGTTGGCTTTTTAACAAAAAAACAAATGCCGCCAAAACGCAAGGTAGTGGCGGCTTTTGTAGTCCGACTAGGAATATTCTCGAACCATTTCATTGAAGATTTGAAGAAATTGGTGGATGTATTTCAGGTATTGGATGTAATTGACAGGTGAGTTAGATGCCAGTTTTAACTTACTTTCAAGTATTGGAAATATTCATTAAATGTCATCACATTTAAACGTTATCGTCATACTATCAAAAAACACGAGCGCAAACATTACTGCATATAGTCGTCATCCCCAGAAATAAATGGCAAGACACGCTCTTAGTAAACACATAGTTCGACTAAAGCAAATTGTCCGTCGACAGAGACGTTTGAGATGAATACGAAGACTTAGGTTCTTCCTTTCAATATCGTTTGTACCATACTGTGTTGTCCAGTGTATAGCCATGGGTAAGAGGGTGGCGTATTGCCGCAGTTTATCGGTGTAAACCATATGTGCGTTTGACAATATCAAGGTGTCCGTAACCAGTTTTAACGTTCGGGTCGTACGGCAGCCTACTGCAAAATCTACTACTTCTTTATTGTCTTTTCTTATTGCGTAAACAATCCAGCGTAAATTGGTCTTCTTTTTTATATACGTACACATTTCATCCAGTTCATAATCCTTGCCCATAGTAATCATCGGCTTCATAATAGCCTTTGATATTCTGACAATCCGTCTTAAAACTGTGGTAGTTGCTATTTTCAATAACCTCGCTATGCTCCTGATACCGCAACCCTCTTTTACATGTTCTTTGATAGATACATCAGTGCCACTTTCATAAGCATGGTAACTGTAAGATTTGGAATGCGTTCTTCTACACTTTTTGCAACGATAGCGTTGGGTTCCGGTAGCGCTTTTACCAAAGCGGATACATGGGGATGAGCAATGAGGGCACATGGTGATTTTTTTGCGACAACAAATCTGATACACTAGGTGAACTTTTGATGAAATAGAGAGGTGTTTTTGCCCTAAAATAAGAAGGGGTGAGCAAATGCCCACCCCTGAAATTCTGATACTTTTAATAGTAGTAATTGAAAATGAACTTGTTATACTTGTAAAACTACATCAACAACAAGTCTGTAACACTACCCAACGCTACCAATAGTACACTACGTGATACGGACAAGATGTCAATAATCAGTTTTGTATGAATTAGTTGTGGTTAATACAAAGACTGTTGCAAGAAAAATTGCTGGAATCAGACAAAATATCATCCACAATTTAATTTTATCATTTAGCCAATGGTCTTGATACCTTTTCTCAATCTTGTTTATGTAATATTTATTATACTTAAATAAATTAAATGCTATTAGTAATATTCCCAGGACAAAAATATAAAAGGTGCTATACCTATTGTATCTTTTAAGAAAGTCATATATTGATTCGCATGCAATTATGTCTATAATTTCGACAATCGCAAACAAAACAACAGATTGCAAAAACACAATATATTGAATTGCCATCATCAATGAACTGCTATCCCTCTTCTTATAAAAAGTATAAATCCTATAAAATAAATAACTCATAATTTTACCAATGTGCTATAGGTTGACCATTATTTGTATTTTCATCAATATGCTCAGATATTGATTTACCGGTTACATTTTTAGTAATCAACTCACCTAATAACCAACCTAAACCAATAACCCATCCGAAAACAGGAATAAAAGAAGCTCCTGTAACTACCAAATTAACAGCATGAGAAAATTTAAATTCTCTTTTCTCTCTAATGTCTTCTAATATTAGAAGACCTCCCAAAAAATTCAAACCAATACCTACTCCTTTAATTCCTTTTACTATCTTTAAATTCTTAAGCAATTCTTTTTCAATATCTAAAATACCTTGTGTAACACCTTGTGCTCCTGACCCTGCCCCAACCAGATAGTTCGATATTTCTAGTTTAGTATATTCCCCATCTTTGCGTTTTCTTTGTCCATGAACTATGAATTCTTTCAATTTATATGGATTTTCTTTACTTCCTTTACGCGGCGCGGTGATTTTGACTTCTGCAAGCCAGAATATGACTAAATTTCCGTTTTTATCTACCCAGAAAGGCAGTAAAGGAATCTCTCCAGTTGGATCAATAAACCTAGTTGGGTTTGCATAGCAATACTCATAACTCGCTGCTGTTAATTCAATAAAGTGTTGTTCTGCCCCTTCATCCTTTTCTTTATTTTCTTTTGTGTTCAAGAAATGAAACAACTCACTGTTTCGAGGCTCTGTTGCAGTCCACCGCGCCAACCAAGGTGCATAATACCTTGCCCCATGATAGTTTAGTCCCGTTTCTTCGTCTCGTTCTTTCCCAGTATATCTGTACCGTTTCAAAGAGCATTCCGCTACACTCCTACCGCCTTGAAAACTTGTGTTGCCATATGGGTAGAATTCCTCGTATGTGATCACCGCTGCATTTTCATCCAGTTCTAGTGATGCAGTATTAATATTATTGCTATGCTGATAGCGTAATATTTGTGCTTCTCCTGTACTCAACGTATCAACGGTAGGCGTATCTATTAGTGCAATTCGTTTATGATCATCTTCAACGTGTAAAGTTTCGCGTTTCAGAACAACCGTATTGGTTGCTGTATCAATTTTTTGATATGCCTCCCAATTGCCCACATATTTCCTTACTTGGCTAATAGCAGCGGAAGTGTTGGTGATAACCTTCCTCACCCGTTGACCGTCATGGTCGTAT
>JBGAQG010000020.1:0-66193 GCA_044220845.1 Flavipsychrobacter sp.
ATCATTATGAAACTTTTCTTTTAATTTTCTCTAAAATAATCAAAGCATTTCATTCAGCTTCGATAGAAATAAATAAAATATTAAAATAGTTATGGAAAAAGTATTTGTATTACAAAATCCAGAATTCTCCACTACGAGAGAAGTAACAATTAACGTTTCGATCAATGAGAACACGGGATTATTGGTACTTACAAATAGTACAAATAAAGTAACATTGAAAAGTGGAGGAGTAGGAGTAGGGTCTATTATAGTACCGAATAATAACAAGGAAGTGTATTCCTTTTTTATGGAGATGTTAAAGTAAGTATTTCTATTGCTTGGGTGGGAATAACGGAAAATAAAGACGCCTTGCTGTCCACAAGGCGCTTGAGGTTAGAACTTGATTTTCATCTTGAACTTTCTCTTACGGAACTTGAGGAGCAGCAAGGCTCCAAGTAACAAAGTGCTCATAAATAAGAACTGTTATTTTGGTCTGCATTTCCACTCTTGCAATAGCTTTATAGCAGATATCCCAGCCCACGAGGAGGGTTACCCATCACATTCCAACTCATATCGTGGTCTGAATTTTCCTGTAATGACTAATGCAAAAATAGGAAAATATTTTGGAGTAACTCCAATTAGATTTGAATCAGTAACCTACCATTCGCAAAAAGGTTTAGCCAAGAAAGCGAGAGAAATCCTGCTTTCTTGGCTTATTTCTTACCTATTAGGTCTTTGTATCTAAGCCGACCCTTTAGCGAACCCAGAAGTATCTCAAACCTTTCGTAATCTTTCTTCTTACGAGTATTGTACCGGTACCTAAATTCGTGGCAGTATCGTTGGAGATGTTTTACACTCATTCTAATGTAGATGCCGTACATACCTCTGCGTAACTGTGAAAATGCTCCTTCGATACCATTCGTGTGAAATATACCTCGTACATACTCACCCTCACTGTGTTTCACTACCTCGTGTCCTGCAAACTCCTTATTAAGTCCGATATACGATTTGTGCCCATCAGTATTGATTACTGCAGTCGTATCAACCTGTTCGCGGATAAGAGGTTTTAGGGTGTCTGCTTCTGTGTTTTCTACTACCTGATATTTTACAGAGCCGCCTCTTTGTAATAGTCCAATTACTGGAGTTTTGTTTACTGCACCTCTGCCTTTTTTTAGCTTATCATCATCCTTTTTATGTCTGTCTTGCCCTCCGTGGTAAACCTCATCCACTTCTACCATTCCTGTAAATAATGGATGCTCCTCTTCGAACATCTTCCTGATACGATGGCCGAGGAACCAGGCACTCTTTTGAGTTACTCCAATATCCTTACCGAGCTGGATACTGTTGATACCTGCTTTATGTCCTGCCAGCACGTAAATTGCCATGAACCAAGTAGAAAGAGGAATATTGCTGTTCTCCATTACGGTGCCGACGGTAACAGAATACTTCTTTTTACAATCACCACATTTATAACGTTTATCAGAAATCCTATACCACTTATTAGAGTTGCAATGTGGGCACTCTGGGCATCCGTTCCAGCGTTGTGCTTCGAGATACACTCTGGCCTTTTCTTCCGTATCGAAATATTGAATTAGTTGCTTTAAACTCTTATAACCTGTCAGTAACATTTCCTTGTCCTTATACCGCTAATGTATTGTCGCTATGAACAGAGCTGATGATATTTTCCGTTAAGGTCTTGTTCGGGAAATGTCAGAGTTTAAGCGACTATCAATTAGTATACTATAAAAAGGAAATTGATTTCTGATAAGAATATATAATGGGAAAGTGTACTTTAGAGGTATAAAAAAGGGACTGCTTTCGCTAGTCCCAAATTGTATATAATCCGCAAACAATAACATCGGTTTTGCCGATGATACCATAAGCAGTCCCGTGTCTCACGGGACTGCTTATTTTACATACCCTTTGTTCTTTTTCCCCTTACTTTGCAGTGTCATGGAGCAACGCAGTGCTTTATATTTTGTCTTTTCGGTTCTGAGGTTATTATTGTACCCCCTTGCGCTCTTGTATGGCGTCATTGTTTGGTGGCGCAACCGCATGTACGACACAGGCTTCTTCTCCTCCGTTCGGTTCAGTGTTCCGGTTATTGCCATCGGTAACCTGTCAACCGGCGGCACAGGTAAAACACCCCATGTAGAATACCT
This sequence comes from Flavipsychrobacter sp., assembly GCA_044220845.1. Classification (GTDB taxonomy): domain Bacteria; phylum Bacteroidota; class Bacteroidia; order Chitinophagales; family Chitinophagaceae; genus Nemorincola. The sequence continues at coordinate 2,142 of JBGAQG010000020.1, forward strand.
GATAAGATTGCTGCAATACCGGTATCAGGTGGCAACCATGAGCCGTGGCTACAAAAGAAGGACTCAGGGTTTCATACTTGCGGGTGAAGACAGTAATGCGTTGCGTATAGGTGATGAACCCATGCAATACCACCTCAAATTCCCCGATCTGGCCGTGAGCGTGGCCGAAGAACGAATGACCGGAATTCCTGCATTGCTACAGAGAAGGCCTGATGTTGATGTCATATTGCTGGATGATGCCTACCAGCACAGGTCAGTGAAAGCAGGTCTGAACATCTTGATCACCGACTACTCACGTCCGTTCTATTCCGATCATATTCTGCCGTTCGGTAGTCTGCGCGAAAGCAAGAGTGCGGCAAAAAGAGCACAGGTCATCATTGTGTCTAAATGTCCTGCAACGCTATCTGAAGCCGAGGCCACTGAAATGGTAGCAAAGATCGCTCCCCGCGATGGCCAGAAGGTCTTTTTTACCGGCCTTCAGTACATGCACTCATATAGCTTTTTCACAGGAGAACCGATAGATCTTTCATCTGTGAATGCGCTTCTGGTGTGCGGTATTGCCCGCCCCGAGCCGTTGTTGTCATTCCTTTCAGGTGTGGCAAAAGGCGTTCACACTTTGTCCTACAAAGACCATCATTACTTCGTCTCTGCAGACCTGGAAGAGATCAAAACCACTTACGGTAAATGGGAAGTAGAGAATAAAGTGATCGTCACTACCGAGAAAGACGCAGCCCGCCTGATGCTACATAAAGAGAAACTGGCAGAGTGGGGTATACAGATCGTTGTGTTGCCAATTGCCGTATCTGTGCTCTTTGGAAAAGGAGACGAACTTGACCAGATCATACTCGGTTATGTCGACAAAACCATATCAGATAACCTTGCAGAGTTCAATCAGGAGTATATAGAGATATTATAATCTATTGGGACAGTATCTTGTTTATCTCAGTATTCCCACCCTTTTTCTCAGAGCTATTGATGTTGAAGATAGTGCCGACAAAAAGCGCCAGACCTATGAGCAATATACATGCCGCCGAAAAACGCTGCACATAAATGATCTTCCTTACAGTTAGTAACCTCTTGATACGGTCGGCTAAAAACACCTTTGAAAAGTCAATGCCGAGAATGATGACTAAAGCCGTACCGAACAGAATCACCCGATAATATCCGGTTGTGTTGGCTGTGATAGTTACCGCGCCCAACCATGTGATCAATACTCCGGGATTAAGGGTGTTGACCAGAAAGCCACTCATCCATATCTTTATTACATCACCACTGGAAATAGTAAGCTGCACCGAGGAAGGTCGTTTGGGTTTCAGCTTCTTGAGAAGTCCTACCAAGCCAATTGCCATGAGTGTAACTGCACCTCCAAATGCTATGTGTCGTTCATATGGCTCCAGATAACGAAGCCAGCCTGCCGCCAGATTAGCAATGGTAACATATATCAGATCGCTGACCGAAACACCCAGTACAAAAGCCAGTCCGGCCTTGTAACTGAAATTAAGGCTGTACCTGATGATCGCGAAGAGCGTTGGCCCTACACTTATCGCCATGAACAACCCCACCAGCAGGCCCTTTATCAATGCGTCTACAAGCTGCATAAACTATGGCAAGATAATAAAAATTGACCCATTGCCTTTGAACTTCGGGATGTTTTAACTGTTATCTTTGCCATCCATTTTAAAAATATATTACTTAAACAATCTGTACTATGATGCAATTTACCGGTCAGACGAACTTCTATAAAGGCAAGGTCCGCGATGTGTACACCATCAACGACAAATACATGGTGATGATAGTGAGCGATCGTATCTCTGCGTTCGATGTGGTGCTGCCAAAGCCCATTCCATACAAGGGTCAGGTGCTCAACCAGATCGCGGCCCAGTTTCTCGAAGCTACTAAAGACATAGTGCCAAACTGGATGATCAGTACACCGCTGCCAAACGCTACGATCGGGTACAAGTGCGAAACATACCCTGTAGAGATGGTGGTTCGTGGTAACCTGACCGGTCATGCATGGCGCACATACAAAAGCGGCAAGCGCGAACTGTGTGGTGTTGCAATGCCCGATGGCATGAAGGAGAACGACTTCTTTGAAAAACCGATCATCACGCCTACAACCAAGGCACACGAGGGCCACGATGAGGATATCTCTCGCGAGGAGATCATTTCCAGCGGACTCGTATCTAAAGAAGAATACGAACAACTGGAGAAATATACACTCGCTCTGTTCGAAAGGGGTAAAGAAATAGCCAAGAGCCGCGGCCTGATACTGGTGGATACCAAGTATGAGTTCGGACGCATTGGTGATACAATATACCTGATCGACGAGATCCATACTCCCGATTCATCACGCTACTTCTACCTTGAAGGATATGAAGAACGCCAGAGGAAGGGAGAGGCTCAGAAACAACTCTCGAAAGAGTTTGTACGTGAGTGGTTGATGGAGAACGGCTTCCAGGGCAAAGAAGGCCAGCAAGTACCTGAAATGACTGAAGACGTTGTGGGTCGCATCTCAGAAAGGTACATTGAGCTGTATGAAGTAGTGACAGGCAAAACCTTCCAGAAACATGATGTGAACTATGCCGAGCAGCAGGCTAAACTGGAAGCGGAACTTCAGAAGCTTTCTTAATACGCTTCCATTTAACCAAGATTTTAAGAGGCCGCCCTTTCGGGCGGCCTCTTTCTTATTGTGTCATTAAAGGTTGCCACGCTTGGCCTGCTCCCTTTCAATCGATTCGAACAGTGCCTTGAAGTTACCTGCACCAAAACTCTGTGCTCCCTTCCGCTGTATGATCTCGAAGAACAACGTAGGACGGTCCTCAACAGGCTTGGTGAAAAGCTGCAGCAAGTAACCTTCCTCGTCGCAATCTACAAGGATGCCGAGTTCCTGGAGCGGCGCGATATCTTCGTCTATCTTGCCCACGCGGTTCGGAAGGTCTTCGTAGTAGGCGTTTGGCGGTGCATCGAGGAACTCTACACCACGCGCTTTGAGTGCACGTACGGTAGCAACTATGTCATTGGTAGCAATAGCCACGTGCTGCACACCTTCTCCTTCATAGAAATCGAGGTATTCTTCGATCTGAGACTTCTTCTTGCCTTCTGCCGGTTCGTTGATGGGGAACTTCACATAGCCGTTCCCATTGCTCATCACCTTACTCATCAGGGCACTGTATTCAGTATTGATCTGCTTGTCATCGAACGACAGGATGTTCACAAAACCCATCACATCTTCATACCACTTAATGGTTGGATTCATGCGGTTCCAGCCCACATTGCCTACGCAATGGTCCACATACAGAAGACCGGTATCGGCAGGCTGATAGCTGCTGTTCCATGCTTTGTAACCCGGCAGGAACAGGCCCTTGTAGTTCTTACGCTCTACAAAAAGGTGCACCGTTTCGCCATAGGTATAGATGCCGCTCATGCGCACTTCGCCATGCTCGTCGGTCATGGTCACGGGCTCCATGTATGACTTACCGCCGCGTTTCACGGTTTCTTCATACGCCTTGTAAGCATCATCTACCCACAGCGCAAGGATCTTAACGCCATCGCCATGCTTTTTCACGTGGTCAGCAACCGGGTGGTCCGACTTCAACGCAGTTGTTAGCACCAGGCGGATCTTGCCTTGCTGCAGCACATAAGAAGCCCGATCGCGGATGCCGGTCTCAGGGCCTGCGTATGCAAGCGACTGAAAGCCGAACGCTGATTTATAATAGTGAGCTGCCTGCTTGGCATTGCCCACATAAAACTCGATATGATCGGTGCCGTTGATAGGCAGGAAATCCTGCGCCTGCTGCATCTTCTGGCTTACGGTCAATGTTTCCATAAATTGAAAATTGAGATGTTTCTGAATGTTGTTTCTGAGTAATGTTTGTTTGTGTTAGTCAGCCCAGCTGTACACGTAGGTATCGTCTTCCAGATCCAGCGCTGCCTGCGTGAGGATGAGCGGATGGAAGGTGTCTACCATCACTGCCAACTCCTGCGTGTCTTTGGCACCGATGCTTTTTTCCACCGTGCCGGGATGAGGCCCATGCGGAATACCCGCCGGGTGCAGTGTTATCATACCACGTTCCACATGCTTGCGACTCATGAAATCACCGTCCACATAATACAGTACCTCATCGCTGTCGATGTTGCTATGATTATAGGGGGCAGGTATGGCCTGCGGGTGGTAATCGAACAGACGGGGTACGAATGAACAGATGACAAAGTTGTGCGCATCGAACGTCTGGTGCACGGGTGGCGGCTGGTGCACACGACCGGTGATCGGTTCGAAGTCGTGGATGCTGATGGCGTAAGGGTATTCGCAACCATCCCAGCCAACGACATCAAACGGGTGATTTGCGTACCAGATAGGGTAGAGATACCCCTTCTTCTTGACCTGGATAAGGAACTCGCCCTTCACATCAAAAGTCTCCAGATCCTGTGGCAGGCGCATATCGCGCTCGCAGAACGGTGCGTGTTCCAGCAACTGCCCGTAGCGGCTGTGGTAGCGCTTGGGGAAGGTGATGGGGCTGAACGACTCTACGATGAACAGCCTGTTGTTGGCATCCTCAAACTCTATCTGGTAGATGGTACCGCGCGGTATCACCACGTAGTCGCCATAACCAAAGGGGATGCGGCCATACTGTGTTTTCAGCACGCCCTTTCCCTCGTGTATAAAGATCACCTCGTCGGTGTCGGCATTTTTGTAGAACACATTGTCTGTGAGGCCTTTAGTAGGCGCAGCCAGCGTAATGTGCACATCATTATTGAACAGTACCGTTTTGCGGCTTTTCAGGTAGTCGGCCTCTGGAGCTACCTTAAAACCCTTGAAACTGTGGTGCTTCAATATATTGGAAGTGGCCGCAACGGGAGCCACATTCACAGGTTCGCCCGCCTTGGTAATAATGGTAGGCGGATGAAGGTGGTATAGCAGCGACGAATTGGATGAAAAACCTTCGGTGCTGAACAGCTGCTCCGAGTAGAGGCCACCGTCCGGCTTGCGGAACTGGGTATGGCGTTTCTGCGGAACTTGCCCGAGTTTGTAATAATGTGGCATTTTGGGATGATGTTTGCAGCAAATTTAGGTATTTCTGCGGGCAATATTAGCGCATCCGTTGTCAGCCTTTTGCAATACCACTTTGCTAGAAAACGTACCGGGTTAACGCCCTTGGATTTGCAAAGGGAACGAACTAATTACTGCGCATTTCCATTTTCTTCTTTTTTCCCACTTTTTATATCAACTAATTGATTGTCAATAAAAAAGTGGGAAGCGGGTGCGCAATCTGCTTCTCAAAACTGCGCAAAAACTTCCCACTTTTGCGCAGTTTGGATACTTGTGAGAAGTGGTAAATATTCATAATATCATTGATGTTGCTCCATTTTTTCAAACTTCTATTCAAGTTACACCCGCGCCGGAAAACCGACAAAAAATTGTTTTATGATAGTGCGTTTTTCGTAGTGTCATAGAAAATTGTTGTACACATGTCGTAAGAAGAAAAGACTTGCAGAAAACCGGACACAAATGGAAAACACATGCGCTAAACGGGAATGTAAGGTAATATCAACTATCGGTCATATTCAGAATAACTTCTTTGTCATCTTCCCGAAAAATCACTGTCAGTCTGTGCATGGGGTCATCTTTCCAACGACCAACACTTTCTGAAAGGAGATCGAGATATATTTTCAGATCGGCTGATCCGATATCCGGAATCCGGTTGTGTATCAAAACAATCTCGTGCGCATCTATCCAATGAAAGTCATTCAAACAATCCCACAATGCATCCCAATTATGCCCAAAATAATCAGGAAGACTAAGCTCATTTGATAGTTCCCTGAGTAATTCGTCCTTGCTATGTACATGACCAATTTCAGCAAGATAGGCATCGCCCGCCGGGTACTTATGAACTTCGTTAGTAAATAGAAATCGGCTCATTTTACGTGCAAATTGAAGGATACGTGGTCTGTCGGAGAAAAGATCCGCTTGGTCAAGGCAAAACTTATTCCAAATGGACATGATTTAAAATTAAGAACTTTTTTCTCAGTTTGCCTTAGGTTGTACCTACTGCAAACACCGCGACATGCGAAACTGCGTAAAGTTAGGGTTTTGTATATTTGGTGATTGTCACTACACAACGAAAAAACCATAGGAGCTTCCGTATCGACAACTGTTAGAAGACGATTTCTTAGTGCGATGAAGCGAGGAACCGGCGAGGCATTTCTTATCGTAAGAGAACATCCGGGAATTGACTTCACGAATGAGATAATGGAGGGCGCGCTTCGAAACTTTGCTTATGACGGACAGAGTGAACCCGAAAGAGCATCTTATATACTCGGTCTTATGCAACACTGCAGCGGCAGTGAGATGATAAAAAAAGCCGTAATTGATGCGCTTGCTACGGAGAATGATGACACCTGGACGCTTACCCACTTGTTTGCCCAGACCAAACTATTTGCAGCTTCCGGCGACGTAAGTGCACATGAGGCGATATACCGCAGATTTTTGAACAAACCGATCGAAGGCTCGGAATGGGTGGGCTATCAAGAGATACTGGAACTTGATGGACTGAAAGGCCTATTTTATATCGCTGAAGCCTATGGCAAAATGCTGGAGAGCAAGCCCGGTAGCTGGACTGATGATATGATCGTGAAACACTATCAGGCACTCAATCAAGAGATAAATGTGTGGGAACAATTGGAAAAAGAAAGCAAACAGAACAGCAATGTTCTTATTTTTCTGACACACATAAAGGATAGCGCAGAAGCTGTAGAATTGCCGGCGATACAACAATCCAACTATGCCGACATAACGGAGGAGATTGTCTCGAACCCCTTTATTTCAATCAAAAGAATAACCCAACTTACCAGGAACGAACTGCAAATCATAGCAACTCGCTTTGAAAATGAGAAAAGTTATACCCGGAAGGAAAGGCTACTGAGCGTATTCAGGCAACACCCATATCCCTTAAACAGCGAGGATATCTTGACGATTGCCATATCAGAGAAGGGTAGATTACGCGATTGCGCACTAGACGTACTGTGCAAGCTCAAAAGTGACAATGTCAGAAAATATGCCATAAATCAATTGCAATCTGGTAAACAGCCGGAACTCTATGCCGGAATACTTGGAGCGAACTTTCGGGCGGGTGATGAAGAGTTAATGAGCGTTATTGCCGAACGCATTCGTAGCGACCATAAAATAGAATCACTCACGCATACCTACCTTGACATATTTAACAGGAACAGGTCGGCGAAATGTAGCGACCCACTCTCTATCATTTACAGGAAGACAAGATGTGGCATTTGCCGCCACAACATTGTGGAAATGATGCTTGAAAACAATTGTCTGCCTGAGCAGATCAAAAAGGAAATTGTTTTCGATTGTAATGAGAAAACACAGCAGTTGGTGGATTGAGTATTATGTTATCGTTTACAGAAAGCACCTATTTACCCGGGATATTTCTGATTGACTTTTCGTGAAAAGCCTGCACTACCTATATCCAAAGAACAATACTACAGGAACTCACAAATACTAAACGCAGGCATATAAAATGTTCCTCCTTTTTGTACCTTCAAACATTATTGAAATTGTATGAGGATAGTATGGGCGGTAATAGCGTCGCTGATCTTGCTGACAGGTTGTAAGAAAGACACTGAGTATGATGAAAATGTGGTAGATGGTATCACATTTGGCACCTATTATGGTAACTGTGCGAAGAACTGTGTAAAAATGTATGATATAAGCCAGGCTGTGCTGCAACAAGATGATAGCGTGACCAATGCAAAACTGAACTGGGTATATGTGTTCAAGGCCACACGCACACTGGACAAGACAAAACAAATAGCTTCCCTGCCTTTGCTGAAGCAGGTGCCTGCCGAACTGATGAAGAACAGTACCATTACCTATGGGAGTCCGGATAGCCACGACCAGGGCGGGGTGTACGTTATTATCAAGACCATTCCGGCTATCTACCGATTTCGTATAGATATGGACGATACGCCCGACCAGTCGGCAGAGGTGAGGGCCTTTAAGCAGCGGGTGCTGGATGTAATGAAGCAGATAAAGTGACCTTAGTAATCAACACAAAAACACACAAACTGAAAAAGATACTCCCCATAGCACTCTTGTTGCTGATAGCTAACAACTTACAGGCGCAGGAACCCGTAGAGATAGACAAACTGGTGTTTGGTACTTACTATGGTATGTGCAAGGGCAAGTGTGTGCATGTATATGAGCTGGACAATGCGGGGCTGCGCCGTGACGACAGTGCCCACTACGGATCACTGAACTGGGCCTACTACTTCACCGCCACCGGCAAAATGACGGCCGAACAACACAAGGCTGCATTGCCCCTGCTGAAGAAGGTGCCGCTGGAACTGTGCAACAAGAACAGAGTGACCATAGGCAGCCCAGACAGTCACGACCAGGGTGGTATCTATCTGGAGATAATAAGCGGCCCGGCAGATGTGCGCATGAAGCTGGATATTGATGACACACCTGAACAGTCGGCCGAGGTGAGGGCATTTAAGAAGCAGTTGCTGGAGCTGATAGAAAAAATGAAATAGCGAACAACTATGAACAGGAAGGATTTTATCATTAAGGCATCGCTGGCGGGAGGCGCGCTGATGTTATCGCGCTATACGAGCCTGATGGCTGCACCGGCGGGGTTTCCGGTGGTGCGTGTAGCGCCGGAAAAGCGAAAATTCAACAGTGCGGCTGTGGAGGCAACCATTGCCGAGGTGAAACAAAAGATAGGTAACAAGGAGCTGGCGTGGATGTTTGAGAACTGTTTTCCAAACACGCTGGACACCACTGTGGAGTTTGAGGTGATAGACGGCAAACCCGATACCTATGTTATAACGGGCGATATAGATGCGATGTGGCTGCGCGACTCGTCGGCACAGGTGTGGCCGTACCTGGCACTGTGCAGCAGGGACGAGCCGCTGAAACAACTGATAGCCGGGGTCATCAACCGGCAGGCAAAGTGTATATTGAAAGATCCGTATGCGAACGCCTTTTACAAAGACCCCAATAAGGTGAGCGAATGGAAGGAAGACAATACGAAAATGCAACCGGGCATTCACGAGCGTAAATGGGAGATAGACAGTCTTTGCTACCCCATAAGGCTGGCACATGGCTACTGGAAGGCCACGGGCGATAACAGTCTGTTTGACGAGCAATGGCAGGCCGCGATGAAGCTGGTGGTGAAAACCTTTAAAGAACAGCAGCGCAAGGAGGGTAAGGGTCCCTATAGCTTTATGCGCCGCACCGAGTATGCTACTGACAGTCTGCCGCTGGGTGGTTATGGCTATCCCGTAAAGCCGAACGGGCTGATCTGTTCTATGTTCCGCCCGAGTGATGATGCTACAGTGTTTCCGTACCTGATACCCTCGAACCTGTTTGCACTGGAAAGCTTGAAACAACTGAAAGCTATATACAGGGCGAAGGGAATAAAGGATGATGCTGATACCGACGGATTGATAGACGACTTGATAAAAGGCCTGAATGCCTGCGCTACCCATATAGACAATGAACTGGGCGAGATATATGCTTACGAGACAAACGGCATGGGAAGTGTGAATCTGATGGATGATGCCAATGTGCCTTCATTGCTATCGCTGGCATATCTGTTGCCGGGCATGGAGAACAATGTGGTGTATAAGAATACCCGGAAATTCGTGCTATCCCCAAAGAACCCGTTCTACTTTAAAGGCACAGCGGGTGAGGGTATAGGTGGCCCGCATGTGGGGGTAGACTACATTTGGCCGCTCAGCATTGTTATGCGGGGCATAACCAGCAAGGATGAGCAGGAAATAAGGAGCTGCCTGTTGTCACTACAAAAGACACATGCCGGTACGGGCTTTATGCACGAGGCATTCCACAAGGACGATGCAGCCAAATTCAGCCGGCCATGGTTTGCATGGGCCAATACATTGTTTGGCGAATTTGTACTTAAAGTGTACCGGGAGCGCCCCGCATTGCTGGGTTAAGACCTATGCAATGCGTGTCACCTTCAGCATGTTTGTAGGCATGTGCGCCTGTATAGGAATGCTACCTGTATTCACTACCACATCGCCGGATTTGAGCAGACCTTTTTCTATAAGGATCTGATGCTGATCGGCAATGACCTCGTCTATGCTTTCTTCCTTGTCGTAGTAGAAAGCCTGTACACCCCAGCTGAGGCTGAGCTGATTGATGAGGCTCTGTGTCTTGGTGAACACAAACAGGTTGGAGTGCGGCCTGTAGCTGGACAACATGAAGCCTGTGTAGCCTGATTGTGTCATGCCTATAAGCGCATCGGCCTTGATGTCGCGGGCCATCTCACAGGCGTTGTAGCAAAGCGCATCGCTGAGGAAAGATGGTGAGTGCGGTTGTGGCGTAAGGTTGCGGTTATAGACCATTTCCTCTTTCTCTACCTCGTTAATAATGTTGACCATGGTCTTTACCACTTGAACAGGATATTGGCCCATTGCGGTCTCGCCGCTCAGCATCACCGCATCGGCACCTTCCATCACGGCATTGGCCACGTCGGTGATCTCGCTGCGATTGGGACGAGGGCGATCCATCATGCTCTCCATCATCTGGGTAGCTATGATAACGGGCTTTGCCCTGTGGATGCACTTGCGCACAATGTTCTTCTGGATCATTGGTATCTGTTCCAGCGGCAATTCCACTCCCAGGTCGCCACGTGCCACCATCACCGCGTCGGAGGCAAGGATGATCTCGCGCAGGTGCAGGAGCGCTTCGGGTTTTTCTATCTTGGAAATGATCTTGGCATTGCTGTTGCGGCTGCGAATGCGCTCGCGAAGTTGCTTCACATCATCCGGTGTGCGGACAAAAGATAGCGCCACCCAGTCTATATCCTGACTGATGATGAAGTCGAGGTCCTGAAGGTCTTTTTCTGAAAGAGATGGTAATGATATTTTGGTATCGGGCAGGTTGATGCCTTTGTTTGAAGAGAGTACACCGGGCGATACCACCTCTACGAGTACGCGATGGGTGTCGTGGTTAATTTCCTTCACTACTACCTCTATCTTGCCATCGTCAAGCAGTATCTTCTCATCCACCTTCACATCGTTGTGGAAGTTGGGGTAAGACAGATATACCTGTTCGGCATTGCCGATACATTTTTCGTTGGTAAAGTAGAAACGGTCGCCGGTCTTGAGGTCGAGGGCGTTATTCTCTATTGTACCTACGCGTAGTTTGGGTCCCTGCAGGTCGGCAAGGATAGCGATATTGAAAGGGTAGGTGCTATTGATCTCCTTAATGCGGTCTATGACCTCTTTATGTTGCTGGTGTGTGCCGTGAGAGAAGTTGAGCCTGAAGACATTGACACCAGCCTGAACGAGTGCCAAAAGTTTTTCGGAAGTATTGCAAGCAGGGCCTACTGTGGCGATAATTTTGGTCTTATGAAGCATAGATCGAGATTTTCCTGATTGCAAATATTCGGCATTCTGTTGAAAATACCATCTGCAAAAGGTTTATGTTATTGCTAAAAATGTGTGTTATGACGTGAAAGCCAAAGGTAACGATAAAAGCCTTGTGAATGGGAGTAACATGATATTGAAGCACTGTTGTGATGGATTTTGAATATTTTTGCCCGAATGCCTAACGAACAAATAAGCCTGAATAAATATATCAGCTCAACCGGGTTCTGCTCAAGAAGGGAAGCTGACAAACTGATAGAACAGGCCCGTGTGACGGTGAATGACGAACTGGTGTTGCCGGGTGCACGCGTGTCGCCGGGCGATAAAGTGGCCATAGACGGCGAACCGATAAAGAGCGCATTCAAGGCAACAAGACCGATATACATCGCATTCAACAAACCTGTTGGTGTTACGTCTACCACCGACCTGAAAGACAGGACCAACATCATCTCCTTTATCAACCACCCGAAGCGCATTTTCCCTATAGGAAGGCTGGACAAAGATTCGGACGGGCTTATCTTCCTGACCAATGACGGGGATATAGTGAACAAGATTTTACGGGCATCGAACCACCATGAGAAGGAATATATAGTGACGGTAGATAAAGCCATAACGCCCGAATTCATACAGAAGATGAGTAATGGCATACCTATGCTGGGCACAGTAACGAAGAAGTGTTTTGTGCGACAGGAAGGGGGGCGACGTTTCAGGATCATACTGACGCAGGGACTGAACAGGCAGATAAGGCGCATGTGCGAATATCTTGACTACAAAGTTGTGACACTGACAAGGGTGCGCATCATGAATGTGCAACTGGGCAAACTGCCTGTGGGCCACTGGCGTTACTTCACTCCTGAAGAGATAGACACAATGTTGTATATGGTGGCAGAATCGAGCAAAACCGACGAAAAGAAGCCACCAAAAGAGCGGACAAAACGCTGAATATTTCCTGTAAACTGAATGGGCAGGGGAGGAACTTATCCACAAATTAAGGCAGGAATATCCAAGTGAATGAACAGCAGAATAATTTTGTTCTGAAGTTCATAAATACCCCTGTATGGAACCGCTGTTGAAGAAGGAAGATATTGTGAGGACGCTGCAAAAGGAGGTTCTTTCCATGCAGCGAGGCGGAGCTGCAACACTGAATGAACAAAGCAAATCGGGGCTGGGAGCAATAGAGGACGCATTTCCCGGAAAAGAGTTTCCGAGGGCGGCAGTGCACGAATTCATTAGCTATGATTTGGGCGCTGCAGCTGCAACCAATGGTTTTATGATGGGAGTTGCGGGTAAGCTGATGCGGGAGTCAGGAGTATGTGTATGGGTAGGTGCGAAGCGAACAGTGTACCCGGTGGCGTTGGCGCAATTCGGCATAACACCCGACAGGGTGATATTTATAGACCCACCGCGAAAGAAGGATGTGTTGTGGACAATAGAAGAAGCACTGAAATGTGATGCCCTTCAATTGGTGGTAGGTGAGATAGGCGAGCTGAGTTTTATGGAATCGAGAAGGCTGCAACTGGCAGTGGAGCGAAGCAGTGTTACAGGATTCATCCATCGTAAGAATCCGAGGATGGAAAATACAGTGGCATGTGTCTCGAAATGGAAGATAACACCCGTAACGAGTATAGCGGATGATGGAATGCCGGGACTGGGTTTGCCCCGCTGGCATGTACAATTGCTGAAAGTGCGCAATGGCAAGCCGGCTAGCTGGGTGTTGGAGTGGCGTAATGGGACACTATATTATGTTCCCAAAACCATCATTGCTCTACCGGAGATACACACCCGAAAAACAGGATAATATGGCCAGGCGATTTGTAGTGATATGGTTCCGCTTTCTGGAGGCGGATAGGGTAGCGCGTCGGCGGGCAGAACTGAAGGAGGTGCCCTTTGCAATGGCGTTGCCACAGCACGGGCGTATGGTGGTGAAGTCGGTGAATGCTGTGGCATATAAACATGGGGTGCGCCCCGGTATGGTAGTGGCCGATTGCAGGGCCATACTACCATCGTTGCAGGTGCTGGACCATGATGATGATCTTGTTGCAACCACACTGCATGCAATTGGGGAATGGTGCATCAGGTACACACCGGTTGTGGCTGCAGACCCGCCGGACGGACTTGTACTGGACATAAGTGGTTGTGCGCATCTTTGGGGCGGAGAAGTGCCCTACCTGAAAGAGATGCTATCGAGGTTGCGGACATTCGGGTATCATGCAAGCGCAGGCATGGCCGATACTGTGGGGGCGGCATGGGCAATGGCTCATTTTGTGCAGGGAGATGTGATAATAGAAACCGGACAGCTGATGGAAGCGTTGATGCCCTTGCCTCCGGATGCTTTAAGATTGCCGGCAGATGTGTTGAGTAAGCTACATAAGCTGGGACTGCACGAGATAAGAAGTTTTATAACCATGCCAAGACGGGCATTGGCAAGACGGTTTGGCGAGGTTTTGCTCATGAGACTGGATCAGGCATTAGGACAAGCGGTGGAACCCATCTGTCCAATAAAGCCGGTTGTGCCGCACCAGGAGCGTTTGCCATGTATGGATCCCATAAGAACAGCCGCAGGTATAGAACAGGCGTTAACGACACTTTTGGAACAATTATGCAGGAGACTTGCCAGTGAAAATGCCGGTTTGCGCTCTTGTGTACTCACTTGTTACAGAGTGGACAGAGATGTGCAGCAGATAAAAACAGGCACCAGCCGGCCGTCGAGAGATGTGAAGCATCTGTATAAATTGTTTGAGCAGGAGATCTGCAACATTGAGCCTGATCTGGGAATAGAACTGTTTTTGCTGGAAGCAACTATTGTAGAAGCGCTTTCGCCGGAACAGGAAGCGTTATGGAATACTAAAGCAAACTCCGACAAGGAATTGAGTGAATTGATAGATAGAGTTGCCGGCAAGGTAGGTGGAGACACCATAAAAAGATATCTGCCGGATGAGCATTACTGGCCGGAAAGAGCTGTGAGGACAACAGGCAGCCTGAATGAAAAGCCGATAACTAAATGGCGAAAAGATATTCCCAGACCTGTATGCCTGTTGCCGGTGCCGGAAGTAATTGATGTAACCGTTCCGATACCCGACTATCCGCCCATGTTGTTCAGATATAAGGGCGAACTGCACCAGGTAGTAAAGGCCGACGGACCGGAGCGAATAGAGCAGGAATGGTGGATAGCAGACGGATTGCAGCGTGACTACTATTGTGTGGAAGATGAGCGGGGATCGAGGTTCTGGTTGTTCCGGTCGGGGCACTACGGAAGCACTGATCCTAAATGGTTCTTGCACGGTTTTTTTGCCTGATAAAGTGAGCGAGTTATGGGATATGTAGAATTGCAGGTGACCACCAACTTCAGTTTTCTTCGGGGCGCATCGCACCCTGAAGAAATGGTAGATGAAGCAGCAAAACTGGGCTATAAAAAAATTGCAGTCACCGACCGCAATACACTGGCAGGTATAGTGCGAGGGCATGTTGCAGCAAAGGCTAAAGGAATTGGGTTTATACCGGCGTGCAGATTGGACCTGCAAGATGGCACTAGTCTGCTTGCATATCCTACGGACAGCAAGGCATATGCAAGATTATCCGGCATTCTGACAAAAGGGAATCTGCGGGCGCCGAAGGGAGATTGTTATCTCTCAAAGAACGATGTATTTGCAGCGTCTGAAGGGATCATCTTTATATTGATACCGCCCTATGAGTTGACTGAAGGATATACGTTCACCAAAGAATTCGAAGACGATGTAACAGAATACAAAGCAAACTTCGGAGATAGGCTTTATCTGGCTGCGTCGAGGTCGTACATGGCGAGTGACAATAAGCGGCTGTATCGGATATGGCAGTTATCTCTGAGAGCCAATGTGCCAATGGTTGCTGTTAATGACGTATACTACCACAACGCTGAAAGGAGACAACTACAGGACGTTGTGACCTGTGTGCGCGAAAAATGCACCATTCATAGTGCCGGATATAAATTACACCAAAATGCCGAAAGGTATCTGAAGCCGGCAAAGGAAATGAACAGGCTTTTTGTACAGTATAAAGATGCTATTGCCCGAACAATGGAAATAGCCGATGCCTGTACTTTTTCGCTGGATGAGTTGAAATATGTGTACCCCGAAGAGATAACATCGGATGGCAGAACACCGCAGGAGGAGTTGGAACTACACACGTGGAATGGGGCGAGGGAGCATTTCGGGGAGCAATTGCCAGGACAGATCGAAGCTACTATAAGATATGAGCTTGACTTCATCAGAAAGAAGGACTATGCAGCATACTTTCTTACAGTGTTCGATTTTGTGCGTTATGCAAGAGAAAAAGGTATCCTTTGTCAAGGGCGCGGGTCGGCGGCCAATTCTGTGGTGTGTTATTGCCTGGGTATAACGTCAGTGAACCCGTCTAAGTTCAAGTTGCTATTTGCCCGGTTCATGTCAGATGCAAGAGATGAACCACCTGATATAGATGTAGACTTTGAGCATGAAAGACGGGAGGATGTGATACAGTATATCTATAAGAAATATGGCAGAGAAAGGGCCGCAATTGTAGCTACTGTGACCCAATTGCATATGAAGGGAGCGATAAGGGATGTAGCGAAGGCTATGGGCATGTCGGTAGATGCTATAAACAGACTGTCTAAATCTACATGGGAGTTCACTGATGATTGGGCAGCCGGTAAGCGCATGTCAGCAGAAGGGTTTGATCCTAACGACCCGCTGTTGCGCAAGGTGCTAGAGCTAACCGGCCAATATGTAGGATTCCCAAGACAGCTGGGGCAGCATACCGGGGGATTTGTGATGACCAGGGGTAAATTATCCGATCTGTGCCCGGTTCTGAATACCCGCATGGAAGAGAGGACATGTATTGAATGGAATAAAGACGACATAGAGGCTTTAGGATTCCTGAAGGTGGATGTATTGGCGCTGGGGATGCTCACCTGTATCAGAAAGGCATTCGATCTGGCACGGGAGCATTATGGAAAGGAGTTTACGCTGGCAAACATTCCGCAAGACGACCCTGCAGTGTATGAAATGGTGAGTCATGCCGATACAGTTGGTGTGTTCCAGATAGAAAGCCGTGCGCAGATGTCTATGTTGCCAAGGTTGAAGCCACGGAACTTTTATGACCTGGTGATAGAAGTGGCTATTGTGCGGCCAGGACCTATACAGGGCGACATGGTGCACCCCTACCTGAGACGCAGGAATGGTGAAGAGCCTGTGGAGTTCCCATCAAAAGAACTGGAAGACATACTGGGGCGAACGTTGGGAGTGCCGCTTTTTCAGGAGCAGGCAATGGAGATAGCTATTGTTGCGGCAGGTTTCACACCGGGGGAAGCTGACCAGTTGCGCAGAAGTATGGCCACATTCAAGGCGAAGGGTCTAGTGAGCCAATTTGAGAAGAAACTGATGGATGGCATGACCCGGAGAGGGTATAAGGAGGAATTTGCCAGAAGGGTATTCAAGCAACTGGAAGGTTTCGGCAGTTATGGTTTTCCTGAGAGTCATGCGGCAAGCTTTGCGTTGCTGGTATATGTATCGTGCTGGTTGAAGTGTCATTACCCTGATGTATTTGCTACAGCATTACTCAACAGCATGCCTATGGGTTTTTACCAGCCGGCGCAAATAGTGATAGATGCCCGGAAACATGGAGTAACTGTACAGGAAGTAGATGTGAACCTGTCTTATTGGGACAATACACTCGAAGAAAAGAGTGGTAAGTATTGTGCTATCAGACTGGGATTCAGGCAAGTAAAGGGACTACACGAAGATGATCTGAAATTGTTGGTTGCAAACAGGGGAGTAGGGTATAGAACGGTGCAGTCGGTGATGGATGCCGGCGTCACTCTGGCTGTGATGGAGCGACTGGCCGATGCGGATGCATTCCGTTCTATGGGGCTGGACCGCAGGCAGGCACTATGGCAGGTGGCTGCTTTGGCCGACAGACCGAACGGTATGTACGAAGGTCAATTGCCCGAAGCACAGCGAGAGCAGGGTATAGAACTGCCTGAAATGAGCCTGCCGGAACATGTATTGCAGGACTATGGCGCTACAGGTTTGTCGGTAAAGGCGCATCCTGTAGGTTTTGTGCGGGAGAAACTAACCATGCTGAATAATGTACGTACGGCTGATCTGCTGAACTGTGCCGATGGCACAGAGGTGAAGGTGAGCGGATTGGTTCTTGTGCGGCAGAGGCCCGGCACAGCGAGCGGGATCTGTTTCATTACTATTGAAGATGAGAGCGGAACGGCCAATCTGGTGGTGTTTAAAAAGATGTTCGATAAGTACAGGAAGGAAATAGTGCGTGCGCGCCTGCTGATGGTGGAAGGGAAGGTGCAGAAAGAAGGAGAAGTGATACATGTGGTGGTGAAACGCTGCCATGACGTATCTGTTTTGCTGGGACAAATGGTAGAGCGGGCGCCTACAAAGCTGCCGGTTATACCACTGTCGCGGGCAGATGAGGGTATGGACGACCCGGAGAGATATGCTGAAAAAGACCAGCGGGTAAAAAAGGTTATACAGACAGACCTTTTTCATGGAGGCAGGAATTTCAGATAGGGTAGTTGTATCTATTACCGTGGTATTCTACCTGTGACGAATATGAACTACTTTTGCGGCATGCAACTGAAACCAGGAAAAGGATTGGGAGAGCTTACATTCGGCATGCTGCCGGCAACTGTAGAGGCTAAGCTGGGCAAACCCGACAGGATATTTGTAGCCGATGATGAAGAAGATGAGTTCATCTACCAGTATAATGAGCTGCGTATGATGCTTACATTTTATAAGCATGAGAACGACAGGCTGGGCTATATCAGGTCGTCGAACCCGGAAGTGACGTTTGGCGGAGAAATTTTGCTGGATCAGCCGGTGAAGAAGATACTGGATGGACCAATGAAGAGCATCAAGGGATGGCAGAAAGAGAACTATGACTTCTTTGACACCTATATGAATGAAAAGAGCTGGATAGTACTGAACGTAGAATATGAGCGCATTACCGACATAGAGATAGGTGTGCCGCTGGATGGCGATGATGTGTATGTGTGGCTTTAGTATTTAATCCGTTAATATTATCAGTGAAGGAACATCTTATTGGTGTTCCTTCACTGTTTGGAGCCAATGACATATGCATCATGTGATAAAATGCAGGTACAAACGTCCCGAATGAGTCACCGCGATTGACACACAACTAAGTTGTCAGAGAATACAAAGTCCGCGCCGTTCTATTTAAGGCCAATTTCCCGCAGGCGCTCATCCAAGTATTCACCGGCGGTATAATCTGCATATTGCTTGGGATTGCTTTCGGATATGCAGCTCTCCAAACAAGCCAGACTTGTGTTGAGTTTGGGGTGGAAGAAGAATGGGATGGAATAGCGCGGTGATGACCATTTTTCTCTTGGCGGATTTACCACCCGGTGCGTGGTTGAACGGAGGCGGTTGTTGGTGAGCCGCTGGAGCATATCGCCAACATTAACAACGATCTGTTCGGGCAGGGAAGTAACAGAAACCCATTCGCCTTGCATATTCAGTATCTGCAAACCATCTGCAGAGGCACCAATGAGGAGCGTGATGAGATTTATGTCTTCGTGTTGTTCGGCGCGTATCGCAGAAGCCGGTTCTGACGTAATAGGGGGATAGTATATCGCGCGAAGGATAGAATTTCCATTTATCAGCTGATCATCGAAGTGATATTCATCCAGCTCCAGAAACAGTGCAATTGCGCGCATCAGATCCAGACCTGTTTTTTCAAAACTTCTGAAGGCTTCCAGCAGCACCGGCGTGAACTTCGGTGCCTCGGCAACTACAACGTTATCGGGATAGGGTGGTTCCAATAGCGAACCGGGGATATTCTCCTGACCTAATTGAAAGAACTCCTTCAGATCGGCAGTTGAAAATCCTTTGGCGTGCTCCTTGCCAAACGATGTGTATCCACGCTGGCCGGCAAGCCCGGGTATCTCATATTGTCTCTTGGTTGCCTCAGGAAGGCTAAAAAAGTGCTCAACCTCGGTGTACATTCTTGATATCAGATCATCAGAAATACCGTGATTCTTCACCGCCACAAATCCTACTTCTTCGTATGCTTTACCGAGGTCGCTTACGAACTTGGTTTTCAGTTCATTATTCTGTGATGTAAAATGCGAAAGGTCAACTACCGGAATACTCATTTTTATATTTTCGACTAAAGTACAAATGTGCAACGGAAGGTGAGGTTATAAAATCATGAATTGCGGGCGATTTGATACGTCTACGGCTATAGTCCCCCCAATAGGTGAATCCTTACGTATAATTTAAGTTAACACATCCGATAATGGTGGCTCATTTGGCTTTTATCGGAGTCTCTTCCCGGACGGACGAAGTGTGACTGATTGGCGAAGACTTTACAGGAAATGTAATAGACTGATTGCGGACGGAATTATTTTTTTGCGCGCTTACGAGTGGAATCTGTTGATCTTCAATGGGTGTGTGGGAAGTTTGCTTTATTTTACTTCCCAAAAACTGCGCACTTCTTCGCACATTCGGGTCGGCGAGGGAAGTTGGTGACGGTGTGTTTTGCGGTTCCTCGTCGCAGTTTTCTTCTTTAGTTATTGGTGGTGTTTGCTCACCGGACGAGGGTTGTTCGTCGTAGGGGTGGGGGATGCCCCATTGTTTGTATGCTTCTATAAGATCGGGGTCGCTGAGGTATGCTTCCTGCCGGTCGAGCTGCGCTTCGGTGTTGTCGACTTCTAGGACGGGAATGCGGCCCATGGAATTGAATGTGTCGGGCTGAATATGCTGTGTGTAAACGGAGGCACGCGCTGAGATGAATTCATCTATATAGGGATGAATGGTG
This sequence comes from Flavipsychrobacter sp., assembly GCA_044220845.1. Classification (GTDB taxonomy): domain Bacteria; phylum Bacteroidota; class Bacteroidia; order Chitinophagales; family Chitinophagaceae; genus Nemorincola. The sequence goes on from JBGAQG010000020.1 coordinate 22,362, forward strand.
CGTGCGAGTTCGGGATTGCGTTGCGAGACCATCTCCATGAAGTAGCCGAAGAGTTCCATATTTTCGTTTAGGGTGCAGCGATTCTGCAGTTTCTTTGCCGTGAGGGTGAGTCTGTGCAGGCCTTCTATTTCTTTGAATGTGATGGGATTGGTCATTCGACTCTCGGAAAGGTAGCTTTCTGTAAGGTGTCCGATGATATGGTAACAGTTCTCGGCCAACATGGACGGCAGGTATTTTGCTGACTGTTTGAGCCGGTTCCAGTCGCCCTCTTTTACCCATGTAGATACGCTGCGGCGGCTGACATTTAACAGTGATGCAATCTGGCTGTTGTTGAGTCCTGATTGGAAGAAGAGTGTCTTCGCCTGGTGTTTCTTTTCGTTTAGCATGATAGTGATTTTTTAGGTTTGGGCACAAAGGTCTTTCGACTTTTTGAATTGAAGGGTGGTGAGTTTTTATGATAGTGCGTTTTCTGTAGTGTGATAAAAACTTCTCCCCGGCCCTCTCCGAGGGAGAGGGTGAGGTCGAATTAGGTCTTAGTCGAGGGAATTATGGTTTGTCGGAATCTGCCTGCAGCAGGCGGGCTTGCCTACTGTAGGCGGGGGTAGATTCGTGAGATTACTTTGAGGGCGCAGAGTATTTTTGCCAGTCTGGAGACTGCGTGCCGGGATGACGGACGGAGTCTACGCCAAGTTGTGATCTAATGTAAGGTTTCGTTCCCTAATGGCGATGAGTCCTCCGCGAGAAGCGGCAGACTCACCGCGGACGGAGAATTGATTAGTTTCATTCGCCGGTCGGATACCGGCAGACAATCCTGCCGTAGGTACAACCTACGGCAAACTGGCAGACAAGAGAATATTGAACTTTATCTAGATGAAGACGTTCAGAGAACGGGGATCATTTCTGTTCCGGATTCGCTGCGCTAAAATCCGGAACAACGGGGATGCGCTGCGCTAACATCCGGGACAACGGCTTAGAGAATTGATAAGTTTCATTCGCCGGTCGGATACCGGCAGCCAATCCTGCCGTAGGTACAACCTACGGCAAACTGGGAAACTGGCAGACAAGAGAATATTGAACTTTATCTAGATGAAGACGTTCAGAGAACGGGGATCATTTCTGTTCCGGATTCGCTGCGCTAAAATCCGGAACAACGGGGATGCGCTGCGCTAACATCCGGGACAACGGGGAACGGGGATCATTTCTGTTCCGGATGCGCTGCGCTAACATCCGGGACAACGGCTTAGAGAATTGATAAGTTTCATTCGCCGGTCGGATACCGGCAGCCAATCCTGCCGTAGGTACAACCTACGGCAAACTGGTTATTTCTTGTTCACGCAAATGCTGCTATATGGTGTGCATTTTCCGTAAATACAAACTGTCAACAACCATCACATTATCACTCTCTGAAGGGTTGTCTATTGAGCAAGATAAGAATGGGCTACTATGCCAAATCCAAATCACTGACAACAGTTTTGCCCCAATTGAATGGGTGGACACTTTACGGTTCCATAACTACAAAACACGCAACAATCACCCTGTTTCGGTTTAAGTCTGGCATGGCAATTTTCACATTCGTAAAAATACTGACATGCATTAGTAGGCATTGTCTCTTCCTTTTTATGTCCGCATTTTGGACAAGTAATTATGCTCTGCAGTTGAATATCCATTGCGACGCCTTTTCTATGTAATCTATTTCTATAATAATCTACGCCAGATGCAAGTAACATTCCTATCATTCCGACATATAGCAAGTTAATCCAATAATCGGCATTTACGGCGTAATACGACCAAAATATCAAAAATGCACTCGGTAAACTCATCAGAGCAGGCCATAAACATCTATGTTTTCGGTATGAAAAATAGAGACCGGTGATGGAGACTAAAGTAAGGCCTTGAAATACGTACATTGTCGAACCTCCAAACAACTCAAAACTTCCTATTCCCAACGCGGTGAGGATAAAACCAAACAATGGAAAACAACACGGGGACGTTAAAACAGTAATTAGTAACCCTACAGTTCCAACTTTCTCTATATTCAACCTCATTTATTCCGATCAATTAAAATTTGTAGCATACTTTACCGAGTCTTCGGCGTACATATTTGCGCATGTGCCGCAACAAGTACGATAGGCTACATCTCCATGTTTAATGGCGCCAGAATTCTCAGTAATAGTGAACACGACACCACTGACCGGACATTTTGTTAAGTCTCCTACTTTTGCGCTTGAATTGGAAATTACTTTACCCTTGTCATAGTTTTTTGCGGCGCAATTCATTTCGCATACCCATGACATTTTTGCGTCGTAATGGCAATCTCCCGAACAGTTGCCATAGTGTCTCCAAACTAACGTTGCCGCTCCAACGAGAAATACCAAAGAAGGAATTATTATAAAAAGTTTCTTTTTCATAGCTGACTTCTTTGATTAAAGGTATGAATTTTAAAATGGCTCAAAAACCGCAACCTCAAATTCAGGAGCAAACTCGCAAAAACAAGCAAAAAGAGGAACAAACTGGCAGAAACTGGCAAGTTTGTTCCTCTTTGAGTATTGTGCCCCGAACAGACAAAACTTCGAACCAAATAAGGAATTTATTTTATGAGATATTCAAGCTGAAATCAAGTTTAACACACTAGCGTTTCACATGCGACATCATTATTATGGCTACTTTGAGGGCTTTTACAATTTGCCTCAACGTTAATCTTGGACTTATCACATCTGATATTTTATAATTATTGCCTCGTTGAAAATATTGGGCGGGTTGTTTTTAGGTGGCTATAACCAAAATGACGTAAAAGAAAAAGGGCTCACTGTCTCGGATTGCCGAGTATCATCTTACCTATTTTTGACAATGTTATTTTTCTTTGACTACATTTTCATCTCTAGGAAAAAAAATCCTCGAAAATAGTTGGTGGATTGAAAAAGTTCGTATATTCGAATTACCAAATCATTTAAATTTCTCTACCATGAAACTCCATCCTAACTTTTCGGTTTATTTTATATGCTGACTTTGTGGCTCCCACAAATTCACTTGAACTTTTTCCCCAATAACCAATTTTTTAACCATAAAAACAATTTGATCTTATGCCTACATGGAACACATTTTGCGACCCAGCCGCAGTACCCAATGGAAACACTATTAGCTCTCGGGGAGCCGGGGCAGATGCCGGAACAATTGGGGGAAATTGCTCGGCAATTTTAGGTGGACTACCCACAAACACTAATCTGATAAATTCAGATTTGAGTGTTATTTTATACGGTAACAACAATAGCATTCCTGCTATGACCGTAAATGCGGGACTCTACAATACAATCATCAATGGGCGTAGGCACACAGTAGATGGCTTTTTTAATACTATCGAATCGGGGACAGATAATACAATAAATAGCAATAACATTACAACGAATAGGTTAAACGTAATTGTTAATGGTGATACAAATCAAATCCTTGATACTGTTGCGTCATTTATCGGCACTGGTGGAGAGCACTGTATTGTTAATGGATACACAAACAACATTGTTGGTGGTGACCATAATTGTATTTGTGACCCCGGATTTGCCCGAGTATTTAGGTCAAATATTGTCGGTGGTGTCTTCAATGCGGTGGAGGCCGATTGTTCTTCGATAGTTGGGGGGCAAAGTAATAGAGTTTACAGAAATTCTCATTTTAGCGTTATAGCCGGCGGAAATTTAAATTGTGCAGTTAACTCCTGCCATACTTTCATTGGGGCGGGGGCAAATAATTGTACGGATAATAATTCCTGCTACAGTTTTGTTGGCAACGGAAATAATGACTGTATTGTCGACCAATCATGCTTTGGTTTTGTTGGCAACGGAACTAATAACTGTATTATCGACCGTTCCTGCTACAGTTTTGTTGGCAACGGTATTAATAACTGCATTGTTGACCATTCATGTTATTCTTTTTTAGGAAGCGGACAATTCAACATTAGCCAGGGAGATTCCAACGTACTTGGTGGAGGCATGCAAAACCTGATCTGCGATTGTTTTTCCGTTATTGCAGGCGGGATAAATAATATCATCGATCCTACACCAGCCGCTGCCGGGTGCGAAACAGGGCGTAATGGCATTCTTTCGGGACTACACAACGTGATTTGCGGACAATCACTTTTTTCAAGCATCGAAAGTGGTGGCCAAAATTGTATTGAAAATGGGTATACATCAATTATCGGCAGCGGTGATTTTAACTGTATCAGTCCGCAGGCGGGGTTAAATACGATACAACACAGATCCGGTATTCTTTCAGGTACATCTAATGCAATTCATTCTGATAATTCAGCAATCAGTGCGGGCCAGTCAAATACAATTGATAACCTTTCAACTAACGGTTTTATCGGCGCAGGGGAACAAAATAGAATCAATTCTGTAGTTAATTCTGTGATCGGTGGAGGAATTGGCAATTTGATCGCGTGTGATTCTCAATCAGGTCAGCCAACACCAAACAGTATTATTGGAGGGGGAAATAGTAACTGTATTGATTTCGCTACTGCAAGTGCTATTGTTGGCGGTGAGCGAAATCGTATTTTAAAGACAATTAACTGTGCTCCGGTTAATCACGTATTCATTGGTGGTGGTTTCAATAATATTTCCCGTTTTGATTGCACGGTAATAGGTGGTGGCCTTGCTAACTGTATACAACATGCGTCTCCTTTCTCTGTAATTGGTGGTGGTAATTGCAACACTACGTTCCTTGATTATGGAAGCGTTTTCTCAGGCTGTTGCAATGTGGCCGGTGAATTTGCAGTTGTGGCCGGTGGTGGTTTAAATTTCAGCCGCTGGCAATACGACACTATTGGTGGAGGTTGCTGCAACGACATAGGTCAGCGGTCGCCTTTTGGGTTTATTGGCGGCGGCGGTGAAAATAGTGTAGTGAATACTTCTACAGCACCTTTAGGAGCCACAACGTACGCTTCTATTGCAGGTGGTAAGTCAAACGAAATTACCGGTAAAGATTCCTGTTATGCCCATATTGGTGGAGGACATGACAATACAATTTCGGGAATTGTTGCGGGGGTCATTGGTGGTGGTGGACTCAACACTGTCTTGTCTAACAATTATGGTGTAGTTGGTGGTGGTTGCCGGAATTTCGTGTCGGGTGATTGTTCTGGGGTACTTGTTGGAACCAATAATGTTGTTCAGTCGAGTGGTTCGTTTGTTGGAGGTGGAGACGGGAATGTTGTATCCGGCAACTGCGGCAGCATAATTGGAGGTTCGGGCAATGCGGTGTCGAGCATTTATGGGGCGGTGATTGGAGGTCGCGGAAACAGTGCAACAGGCAATTATTCATTTATTGGTAACGGATTTACTGCCACAGCAACGCCCAACAACCTTGCCGCGGGTGAATGGTCGTTCGTTGGAAACGGTCGTTTGAACTGCGCTAATGGATCTGCGTCATTTATTGGCAACGGTGCGATTAACCAAGTCGATTCAGGTACAAATAATTCGTTTATTGGTAATGGAACACGTCATCAGATAGTGGGTGGCTCGCACAACAGTTTTGTAGGTTCGGGCGATTGCAACATCATACAGAGTCTTTCTGCAAACAGTGTTATAGGCGGCGGTGAGCAAAATACAATAGGTAATGCTACTGCAGGTTCTTTGGACGCCCTGTATAGTTTTGTGGGTGGTGGTTTTTGCAATACAATTGACACAGGCACCACACCTGGTACAGAAAGCAGGATGAACGTAATAAACGGCGGCTCCAATAACCTGATTTGTGCAGGCGCATGCAACTCTGCTATTATGGGAGGCGAGGGTAATGTTGTGACTCACAATTGGGCTAGTGTTGCTGGGTGCAATGTAGCTAGTGCATTTGATTGTGCTTTTCATGCAAATCAGCTCGTGGCACCAAATACGCAACCTTATGCTGCACTTGGGAATGGTGTTATGCAGTATTTCGTACCGACGCCAGCTCTTATTGCTGCGGGAATTCCAATGGGGGCATGCCTTGTATTGATAAACTAATTTATCCGTCCTTATATGAGACTACCATTAAGTTTGGTGATAATAGTTCTCTCAACAATGTGTCGAGCTCAGATTATTACCACTGTGGCTGGCACAGGTTCATCCGCATATAGTGGCGAGAACGTTTTAGCAGTAATTGCAGGGATTCCTAATCCTGGTGCTGGAGTTTTTGATAGGAATGGAAATTATTACTTTATCGATGCTCAAGGTTCGAATAGGGTTCGTAGAATATCGCCCGACGGTATAATTAAAACGGTGGCGGGAAATGGCATGGCTGGATTCAGTGGTGATTATGGGCCAGCAACCGCCGCACGATTGAATGGTCCGCAAGGTCTGTCAATCGATACATCGGGGAATCTCTATATTGCTGATGCTCAAAATAATCGAATTCGAAAGGTTGAGGCTAGTACGGGTGTAATCCAAACAGTTGCTGGAACTGGTACAGGGCCGTTTTTAGCAGATGGAGTACCTGCTACAAGTGCAAACATTTGGAATCCACAAGATGTGTCTGTTGACAGGTTTGGCAATATGTATATTGCCGATATGTTTAACTATAGAATTAGGAAGGTAAATTCTTCTGGTATTATTTCCACTTATGCAGGAAATGGAAATCATGGTTACAGTGGCGAAGGTACTTTTGCTGATACTTCTATGGTTGGGGTAGTTGTTGGTTTGTGTAACGATTCAGTCGGGAACCTTTACATAGCTTCAAATTCGGTTTGTAGAGTGATGAAGGTGTCGCCTATGAACATTATGACGACGATTGCAGGTGATGGTTCTTGTACGTACTCTATCGATGGGGTCGTTGCGACAACTGCTTCTATCTGTCCTTTACGGTGTTGCGTTGACGACTCCAGCAACCTATATATCGCTGATAAAGTTAACAATAGAGTTTACAAGGTAGCGTGGGGGACAAATATGCTGCACAATGTCGCGGGTAATGGTGTTGCCGGTGATATCGGTGATGGTGGTCTTCCAACTGCGGCAAACTTATATGGTCCAACAGGTATTGCAGTAGACCCGTGTCGTAACTTATTGATTCCAACGGCTGGGAGTGCATCTGTTCCTGGTTCCGGTCGGCGTATTCGTAAGGTCACTTTTAACCCCGGCGGCATTGCTAGCATCAGCATTGCGGTAACTCCCAATGATACAGTATGTGCGGGCACAGTAGTAACGTGCACCGCTACAACCACAGGTGCCAGCACGGCAGGTTTCCAATGGTATAGAAACGGGGTGGCAGTGCCGGGTGCCACTAATGCCACCTATAGCTACCCAGCCACTACGGTGGAGGGTGGCGATAGTGTGCGCTGCGTGTACACGGGCATAGATGTGTGCAGTATAGCCGGCAATCCCGGCAGCAATGTGCTGCATATTGTGGCCACGCCGCTCACCATGCCTTCTATCGCTCTTTCATCGGTGTCGGCAGCAGCTGTGGGCACTGTGGTAACAGTAAGTGCAACAGTGGGTGCGGCCGGCAGTAGTTACAGCATAAAGTGGTACAGGAACAGTTTGTTGTTTGCTACTACTAGTGTGCCCACGGCGACCTATGTGAAGGGTGCGGGCACCGATGTGATAACGGCACGGGTATCGTCTACAGATGCAACGGGCTGCTACGACACCGCAACCGCAGGGGCAATAAATATTGCAGTGGCTCCCGTTGAGGTGCTGCAGCCGCAGGCACCAACAGCTGTGGAGGTGTACCCCAACCCTGCAACACATAGTGTAACTGTGGATGCCGGTGCTGCTATAAAGGTCATATCCATAACCAATGCCGCAGGGCAGGTATATGATGTGCCGCACGGAGTGGTAGCCCCCGGCACCCATTTGCTGGATGTGGCACGCCTGCCCGCAGGTGTGTACCTGTTACAGGTAACAGATGAATATGGCAACAAAGTGGTGAAGCGGGTGGTAAAAAGGTAGAAAGTATTAAGACAATAAGGCAATAAATTCAACAATAAATCACGATGAAGATAATATTCCAGATAGACGGTGGAATAGGCAAGAGTATTATGGCCACCGCAGTTTGTAAAGCCATAAAAAGGCAATATCCGCAAGATCAGCTATTTGTAATAACAGGATACCCCGAGGTTTTTCTATGTAACCCGAATGTGGACCGTGTATTCAATTTTAATAACCTCAATTATTTTTATGAGGACCACATAGCCGGCCAGAAGGTGCGGACGTTTCTGCACAATCCCTATTCAGACAGTGCTTTCATCAATATGGAAGGGCACCTGATAGAAGTGTGGTGCCGCATGTTTGGTGTGACTTATAACGGCGAGTATCCCGAATTGTATATCAACCAGCGGGAACGGGAACACTATGCGGCGCATTTCGGGTCGCAGAAGCCTATAATGCTGATCCAGACGAACGGCGGTGCGCCCAGTCAGGCATCGAAATACTCGTGGACGCGCGACCTGCCCTTGGGCACTGCGCAGCAGGTAGTGGACGCATTTGCACAGCAATTTAATGTGGTGCACATACGCAGAAACGACCAACCTGCATTGCAAAACACCACACCATTGCAAGCCGACTTCAGAGCGGTGGCAACTCTGATAACCCTGAGTAGTAAACGCCTGTTTATAGATAGCTTCTGCCAGCATACAGCTGCTGCATTGGGCATGCCATCGGTTGTGTGCTGGGTGGGAAACACGCCATCGCAGTTTGGCTACGACCTGCATACCAACATTATTGCTGCAGATCCACCTAACAAACCAGAACTGCGACATTCGGTATTCAGCCGCTACAATATTACCGGGCAGCCCACGGAGTTTCCGTATAATCACGAAAGTGAGATATTTAACGCGAAACAGATCATTCAACTTTTGTCTCAACAGCCAGATGCCAGGTACGGCGGTTCTCATACGTTTACCATTGCAGACAGAATAAGACACGATGCCAAGAACAGAAGTATGGTAGCAAACAGGCTGCTGCACCTTATAGATAAGGTGGATCTGACCGATGTGAAACACATTCTTGACATTGGTAGTCGCGACCTGTGGCAGAGCGTGGAGTTTGCAAATATTTTTCAGAATGCGCGCATCGACGCGTTTGAGCCTGTGCCCGGGTCTTACAATGACTGTTTGGCAACAATGGAAAAGATACCGGAGGATTTTAAAAAACGGATCAGAGTACATAAAGTAGCCCTATGCGATACTGATGGGGAAATTCCTTTTTATCCCGTTGTGCCGGAGTTGAGTTCGACACCGAATGTAGGGGCATCATCGATGATGCGGTTTATGGAAGGGCTGAACGGTACTCCATTTAATCAGGAACTGGTGCAGGAAGAAATAACGGTAATTGGAACAAAACCGGATACGTGGGCAGCAGAAAATGGTGTGGAGCAAATAGATATTATGTGGATGGATGTGCAGGGTGCCGAACTGCTGGTACTGAAAGGAGCCGAAGAACTTTTGAAACGCACAAAGATCATAATGACAGAGGTGGGTCTGAAGCCGTACTATGAAGGTCACACACTGAAGGTAGAAATTGACAGCTATCTGGCCGCCCATGGGTTTGTGGAACTGGAGGGGGCTTTCCAGTTGAACGGCTTTGACTATGAAGCGAACACGATTTACATCAGGAAATAAGAACCATAATACCGTTATACCATGTGGCTATTCAATAAACTCGAAAATTGGGAGGAAGAATATTTTGCCCGAATGTTCAATCATAATTCCGGAAATGACGACGGCACCACAGTCGGGTGGGGACCGGAAGGTTTAAATGCCCGTCAGAAAGAAGGCGTAGACAACGATAGGGAACAGGGAACTATATTGGGTGGCAACTTTGACTTTGGTGCAGCCGTTAAGAAAAATGCTAATAGTTCGCCTAATTCGTTCATAGGAGGAGGTGAAGACTCCCGATTGGACTATTAGCGGACTGTCTATGCATTTATTTTTCTAGTACAACCTTGCCTTTCCCTATGATTCGATTGTTAACAGACCAACATAAATCTAAACACCTGATGACAAAGTCCTTGTATTCCAATCGTAACCGGAAATGTTTTTAATAGATACCGATTCTATTTTAGCACTCACTTTAACATGTAACAATTTGTCACAACCATCCAAAGCTACCATGACGATAAAAAGCTGATTTAAGAATAATTCATAAATATAATCCCTATCGACACGAAAAAAACTAAAATATATCCATTGCGCCCACTTGGTAAAACCTCCCAATTTGTATGGCTTTACCCTCTCTCCAGCATATTAATCATGCTATCGACATCATGTTGGCTGGTATTGGCTCGTCGGAACCTTTAGTCCAATTTTTAACTGTCTGCTTTAAGTCTTACTGACAAGTCCTAGCAAACTGCGAGTATTACCTAGTTGAAAACATTTGATAGGTTGTTTTTAGGCAGCTATATTCAAATGGCATAAAAGGATAAGGACTGTCTCGGAAGTTTGAGACAGTCCTTATCTTTTTACAAGTTGAGGGTAATTGTTTTTTGGGGAAGAATATTATCGAACCAATACCAGTTTTCCATTACCGATTACACCGTCGCAAGTCGAAGCCTGATACAAATAGATACCGGCAGGTAGGCCTTGTGCCTCCCATTTCACTTTTCCGTCTTTTCCTTCGGCTTTCAATTCAGTCACTCTTTGCCCGACAATGTTTGATATTAAGATCGTCATATTGTCGCCTCTAACGCCTTGCATTGTAATATGATATTCAAATATCACCTGACCACTTGATGGATTTGGATACGCCTTGATATTGCCTAGCATATTCTTTGCAAACTTCTTTTGAAAACGCCCTTTATTGTCGTCAAATAATGGCTTTACTCCATAATTATCGCAATTCCATTCCGCAACGGTACCAGGATCTACATCCCGCCATGTTTTTATTATTTTGATGAGCGGCCTTGCCGCGTTATAGGTTTGTAGGATAGGGGTATCTGTTATTGTCAGGTTCGCAAGTTCGAGATCATTTAGTTGATAAAATCTCCGTCCGCTATCTGCAGCCGTTTTCAATACACTCCATACTATAGCAAACGTATCGAAAGTCTGCCGTTCAACACCAATCAATGATTGGTAGTTGATAGCATTAAAAGCGGTTTGCGCTGTTGAATAATTCCCCTTTCTATAATCGTACATTATGCGTGCATAACCCATCGTCGGGTCTGAATATTTTTGTACCCAATTCTCAGTGCTATCAAAATCTAAATACACCAAATTGCTATCAGAAAGAAAATGCACTGAGCTGCTATCGGTACAGAATGCTGACCAAGTTGTATCCGTAGGGCTTACATTACTATCATCTGGAAATTGATATGCCAAAAGGAGATCAAATAGTGCAATATCCATATTTTTCCATGCATTTACAATACTATCCTCAATCCCAGTTCTTGGAGTTGTCATACCTGCACCTGCGACAATCGCACTGTCGTATTTCGGGAGCGGAGGATTGGCATTAGCTTCGGCTTCGATGAAGTATGCAACTACATTCGGAAGTAGATTGTTCTTACGAAGTGCATCTGGATTTGCTGCAAGTACCTCATATTCCTGACCATAACTTAGTAAACCAATATCAATCATTTCAGCAAGTGCTGTATCTGATATAAATGGAGAAATCCGTTGTAACGTGGCATACAGAGAATCGGCATTTGTTGCCGTGTCGATGTGCGAAATCAATCCTGAAGTGGATCCATTGTCCACACGAGTATTGTAATTAGCAGTGGCTGATACTAACGCTGCACTGTTGTTATAATAGGTGCTTTTCTTTTCTGAGATAGCAGTCGCTCCGGTAAGAATTACATCAGTATTAGGTAAACTGTTGCAGTTTTTGCTGATAGAAACCGAGTACACATATGTAGCTGACGAGCCACTAACAACTGTAGGTTTTTCAGGAGAATGTGCTCCGTCCCAATAATAATACATAGTGCTGCCATTATTCAAAATGTTTGTAGCGCCTGTTGATGTACTAAATGTATTACCTGCTACACTGGAATAGCCATCACCTTGTAGCATATTCATACCTTGTCCCGGTGTTGTGAGATCCTGTCGTGCAATGTGTATGTCCGTATTATTATCATAGAATGTATTGCACGTCACATTTAGGCCCCTAAGGTAGGGGCCGCCAAGTGCACTTTGTACATTTATTCCAAGCGACACGACACCATTGTTTAAAGTTTCAAAAGTATTAAGAGTGATATTCTTTGTAAAATATCCACAGTTCACAACTGCTGCACCGATATTACTCCAGTCATAGAGACTGATTTGTCTACCAGAAAATGTATTACCCCGAATTGTGAAGGCATCAACATTACTTGTCATGATTCCGATATTCTGTTTACAACCGAGGAAATCAGGAGTTTTCGCATATAATAAATGGATCGGCAATCCATTACCCATCTTGAATTGACATTGAGTCGTGGATACTTTTGAATGCTTGATAACGTTTATCCCTACGGAATTGGTGTCAAATTTCACCTTGTTTATGTACACCGTAGGATCATCACCTAAACCTTTAACAAATATTCCTGTTGTGAGTCCACAAAACCGCGAATACGTAGGCAGAGACAGTAGTGGAACTGATGCGTTTACAGTGAATCCTGCATTCGTCGCGTCTATACCTGTTCCCAAGCCTTTGATACTCTTTGCCGTGTCCCGATTCAGAAAATTGCAAGCGATAAATCGTAATCCTTCTATTGTAGTTAGCTTCGCATGAATTCCGGGAGCTATTCCCAGGTTCGAGAGCCTGTTTTCTCTGTCCCACACGAAGTTGCAAACACTAAAATATGATGCGTTTGGATGAAGTACGCTACCATACACATTGTGATAGTCAGTGAAAGTTACGTCACGAACATTATTCCGGAAAGTGCTTCCATATGCTTGAATAATACCACCACCACTAGCGGTCGTGCTTCCGTTATTATCTTGCACACCACATTTCGCGTATTCTATTGCGCTTTTAGATATAACCACCCACCCCTGATTAGCAACAAATTGTTGCGATGCCCCCGAATTACTCTTGGCAAGTATGCCGCCCCATAGGGAGCCACAACTATTGGTGATGACCGAGTTGTTTACTACTTCCAATTTGCCCCCGACTGCAACAACTATGTATTTATTTGCCCCCATATTTAGGGTACAATGATCCAACTTCAGAGTTACCCCCGACGGAATATAAACCGAACGCATCTCATTCTTATCGCCGGTCCACGTATCACTAGTAGTTATGTAATTGATATCACTATTGTCTGTAGGACCTCCAGATCCATTTCCATAAGGGTTTTGTGAAGGAGGAAGGTCCGCTTCATACGCTCCGCGCCCATTGAGAGAAACATATAATTTGCCGGTACAGTGATTGACGTCTAATCCGGAAACTACAGAGCTTGGAAGATTTAGAGAAAAGCACTGCCAGTGATTTGTTGAACAACACGCTCCTGCTGCAACATTGAAGGCATATACCCCATGGTCAGTACCTGCAAAAAGGTACATCGATTGCTCGTCATATACGAGGGCATTAATAGGTCCCTTGGGTAATCCATCGGACATATTTGCCCAGGTCGTTGCATTATTAGTTGTAACAAACACACTTTGAGTTCCTGCGGCAGAGGAATAACCAATTGCTCCAGCCCACAAACGTTTCGTAGTGCCTAATGTTCTTGGGTCTGCTACGAGATGTAGAAATGACCTGCCTGCCGTATTATTGATGACAGTCCAAGTTGGTAGACTTGTATTAGCACTTGTCGTTACGGCAAAGTACCCATCTTCGTAAATTTGGCCAGACATGTAGGCCATGAGATAATCGTCTTTAAACAAATCTGGAGCTACTGCTCTGACTGGTTTTCTTTTGGTCACATCTTCGTCAGGAGAGTAGGATGAGTGTGTGCTGATATCTTGAAAAGTAATTGTAGAAAATGTTGGACTGATTGGAGTCAACTTACCGCTTAATATACAATATGGTGTTGCAGGAGATGGGGGTCTCCCATTACCAACAAATTCTCCACCGAAAGTTGACACCATTTTGCTTAAAAGTCCCGCATTTACATTGATGGCTGCGCCAGATATAGTCGGAATGCCCCAATTACCCAATATTGCGAGCTCGTTAAACGGACCATTACTACTAGAACCTTTGAATGCAGTTTTTCCTGTTTGTGATCTTTTCCCGAATTTCACTTGGGCGCCGTCTCCAACGTGATAAAAATCCCAGTTTTTTCGTAGTCCGGGATTGCTTAACCAAATGCCATTATCGCTGGCTGCGATACCCACTTGTCCGGTATATTCGCTGGAGCCAACATCTATTGCCCAAAGAGTATTCAGGCCGGTTCCATTTAAGCTACTCCATGGCCCCCCATAATTACCTTTCGCTAGGCCGCCATCCGTGCCGATATAAATATCGTCCACCCCGGCATTATTAATGGCGGTAATGCTTCTTGTGTCATCGTGAAGAGATGTTGTCGTAAGATCCGGAGTCGCAGTAGTAGTTGGTGTGGCGGTGCTTAGATCTAACCTTGCGAATCTACCTCCGCTGGAATTTTGGAAATTGTATTGATAAATGTAATTGGGGTTTGATGGAGAAATCGAAAATTGACTACCTGGCGTTGTATACGAGCTGAATACACCTGTTGTGGTACCATCTATCTTCTGAAATTTTTGTATGGGTGGCTCTGGGTCTGGGAAGGCTTGTTCAACAACACAATATACATTATTGGCAGCAGACGTACTCGTGTACGTACTTGCAAGACTCCATATATAATCTGAATACGGTTGGAATACTTTCACATTATCTAGTTTAATAGCGCCACCTCCACTTGATGGATATCCTGCTAACTGTGTCGCACCAAACTCAAGCCTATTTACAAAATAAGGTGCGGTTACTGTTACAGAAATTGGCAAAGGAACTGTTGAAGAACTTGAGTTTTCATACACACCGGGAGTTGGTGTACATGTTCCTGTAGGGCCGGTACAAGACCCACTGCCGACATATATCATCGAATTAAATCCACCGTATCCCCAATCCGCCTCTCCGCTATGTGTCTTTTTTACGTCTTTGAGAATTACGGTTACGGATGTATATGGGGGGAGTTCCAAATCAAAATTTACAGTATACGGAATACTGTGAAAAAATGAACCTGATACGGGCATTTCTACGCTAGATTCGGAACCAGAGGGCGGAACACATTTCAGATGACCATCTATACTTACACTAGTAATTAGTTCCCAATTATTTATCCCACTACTTGACCTCCAAAATCCGTATTTAGATGGAAAAGTAACGTCTGAAGAAAAACTTCCCCTGCCTTGTAAAACTTCGCCAACAATGTTATTATCCATAAATGTATAACTACAGCTTGAACAAGTACTACATGAGTTAATCTTATAGAGTCCGGCTGTTGTTTGGAAATGTTCAAATCCTATATTTGACCTTGTTGAAACGAACAGTGTGTTTGGGTTAGATGGCAAGAATGTCATTTGTTGAAACCCACGAAAACGACTTGCAGGATCGTCGCCATTTTCACCGGCACTCAATATATCTGAAATGTCTAATAATGTTTGCGAGGTGATAGACGTAAGGGAATTAATTTTGAGCCTGCGTACTTTTTTTGTTGTTGAAATAAATAAAAATTTATCACCAGATCCGGAATTTCCAGGCCAATATTTCATATCCAATATCGGTTCATTGGCAAAATCTGGAATGATGGATGAAATATCTAATCGGCTAAATGTTGCTCCATCGTTGCTTGAATAAAATATCCCAACAGTATACGGAGTGCTTTCAGTAATATTGGGAAAGCAAGTGCCTCTCGCAATACCAACCTGGCAAAACAGTTGATGCGGAGTTGTTGAGAAGTCAACATAAAAATTAAGTACACCCATTCCATTTACATATGGTAAATGATCGCTTAGACATCTCCATGTTATATCGGGAGAATTCGCATTTTCTGTTTTCCACAGCCCACCAAATTCGTCTCTTGCATATATCTCATTAGTATAACTGGGGTTCACAACAATATCATTCACACGACCAGCATGTTGGTCAGAGACGGTGGTTGATAAATTCCTAGGACCAATATACTTCCATCCCCTTGGGCTCATCGGAAATTTTGTTGGATCATTTTGTAAGTCGGATCCTCCAGAACAGTATGTGTCGCTAGACGTTGTTTTCTGCTGCGTACCAACTTGCTGCAACGCATCTCTAAGAAAATCATGGGGCTTCAATGTCTCAACGTCGCATCGTGATTCCCAAAACATCTTCCATCTGGTGTATTCCCAGTAGGGGCTTCCATCCGTTAGCCCCCGCAGTTCTTCTTTTTCAGCAGAATCAGTAACGGTATCTAATACGGGATATCCGGCGTCAGCAAACATACTATCGCACAATGCAACAATCAGTGGGAATGTGCGTGTCGTATCACTGGCGTATGAACTCCATAACTTACATATTGGGGCGTTTAGACTTTGTCCTTTTAGTGAGATAAAGTATAAAGAAGTCAGTGCTGTTAATAAGATATATTTTTTCATGTAAAGTGGATTTGAGGGAGCAGAAATGCGTTATTTGATATGTAGCTTCGTAGAGAAAGTTTGGCCACCGCTGATTACAGAGAATACGTAGATACCAGGTGGCAAGCAGGACGGAAATAAAAGTGGTTCATTTGATCGTATCATCAGCTTATCAACTTCCCGTCCGTTAATATCCCTAATGATCAATGGGAAAGAAGAACGAAAATTGGTGGTAAATGTGACCGCGAATTGGTCTGTTGCGGGGTTAGGGGAAATTGAAATGTTCTGACCACCCGTAGCATCTGTATTATTCACCTCTATTGGATGATTGGTAATCATGCGTATACGGTTATTTGCCAAATCTCCTATGAATACATCCCCCTGATTATTAATGGCAACTCCGCTCGGAGAAGATAGCAATGCCGTTAACGGACTTCCACCGTCGCCGAAATAACCACTACTGCCAGCACTACCCGCAATTGTGGTTATGATACCTACTGTATTAATCTTTCTAATAATGCTGTTAGTTACATCTGATAAATATAAATTACCTGAAGTGTCGATCCCAAACATGCCACCTCCAATGTTAGCTGCGGTAGCTGGTCCGCCATCTCCTGTGTAGCCTAAAGTCCCAGAGCCAGCGATAGTGGTTAAAATTCCGTTGATACCTATTTTTCTAAGTCGAGCATTGTCGCCGATAATCAGTTCGCCTGATTTATTCAATCTAACACTACCTATATAACTAATTTTTGATGTGTCTGCATAACCTCCGTCATTACTAAATCCAGCTACACCAGTTCCGCAAACTGTCCAAATAACGCCAAAAGTATCTATTTTTCGGATCCGGTAATTATACTTATCAGCGATATATACATTGCCAGTGTCGTCAACTGCAACACCGTACGGTGAATTTAATTGAGCGGAGGTAGCTGGTATTCCATCTCCGTTATAACCAGCAACTCCCGTACCGGCTATCGTCTTTATTATGCCAGATTTATCTACTTTTCTGAGGCGATTGTTTCCTGCATCCGGCAGGTACATATTTCCTTTATGATCTACAAATATGTCACGTACGCCATTAATTTCAGCATAAACCGCAGGAATATTCTCTCCTGAATAGCCACTTGTGGGTAAGCCAGCTACCGTTGAAATAATTCCGCCATAGGCTGGCTTAATCTTGCGAATTGTCGAGTGGTCACAGAAGATCACGTTGCCAGAATCATCTATAAATACCCCTGTAGGATCGGATAATAAAGCGTTAGTTGATGGTCCACCATCCCCCGAATATCCATTCATGCCGGTACCCGCAACAGTAACGATTACTTGTGCCTGCATAAATACAGGCATATGCACTAAGCAAATAAATAGAATTAGTTTCATTGAGAGATAATTTAACGTTTCTACAACAAATTATGTGCCAATATTTGAAAAACCTTGAGAGTTCGTTAAAAAGCTGAATAATAGTCCTAATTGTAACTTTTGTAAAAGGTAGTTTTATAGAGCTTTTTGTTGAGCAATCTTTAAATCAGTTAGGTTTTTCCTTGTGGCGTTGAATCGCTGTATTTCCTCATTCAGGTTTTCTAGCGTAGGCTTTATATAAGCATATTTGTCGCTGTGAGAATGTCCCTCCATGTATCGACAACATTTATAAAACGAATCCAGAATCTCCTCTTTTATCTTTTGGTCAAAATAAACACTTGATAAACTGTCTACGCTAACTCGCTCATTAAATCGCTGAACAACGCCGCTAAAAAGTTCAAAAATTACCAGTGCTTCATAACTCGTTCGAAGTGCCGCAAAACCATTTTTAATTTTACTCTCACGCTCTTCTGGCCCTGCTTTTTTTGCGGCGTCATAATACTCCTGTGCTTTTCCAGACTTTTTGTAAGATTTCTCAAAAACGGGAGTATTTCGAAGCCACACGACTCCAGGTGTTTTGTCGGCATTTTCAATCCAGTGACAGTCGAACGCTACTTTTCTTGTTTCCGACGATAGTATTAAGCTGGAAACGAACATGAGATCATGCGTAAAAATGATTACTTGTCTTTTTTGAGATTCAAGTACCAGGCGGTCAGCAATATCGGTTTTCCTTTCATCGTCCAATGACGAAACAGGGTCATCGAAAATAATTCCTTTGTTGATATCTGATATTTGAATTTCAGAAAGAAAGTCGGCTATGGAAATGACTTTTTGTTCTCCTATGCTGAGTACGGCCGATGGCGCATAATTTTTGTAAAGCAATTGCTTAAACGAGGTTCCCAAGCTACCGGTATGACTAATATCTATACCAAAATCCGCTCTAAGATCAGCGCATTCTTTATTGAACGTATCAACGTATACTTGGTTGAAGTACTTTGCAGACAACGCTTTTTCTTTATCTGTTATCTTTCGCGAATTAAGATTTTTAGAAGCCTTCGCTGCCAGCGCACACCACAATTTATCAGTTAGATGTTTCTCAATGCTATTGAAGTGTTGGTCGAGTTTCCTTTTATGCTCGAAATAGGTCAGCTCCTGGTTTATTCTTTCAATGTCTTTGTTAGTATTTGACTCTACAAATTCCTTAATCTTAGCTTCTATTTCCGCGACTATATTATCGAGTGTCGTAGTCTGTATTAGGCATTCGGAATATGCGTGTGGAACGGAATTCTTCAAATCAGTAATGACCTGTGTGGCAAGTTCCTTTTGTTTAATTACTTCACTGTTTAATTGCTCAAGGTGGGTGGCATAGTTCGCACCCATCCACTTGTGAAGAATGCTATCTTCGGCAAGAATTTGAAAATTTAGTTTCTCTAGGCTGCCAATACACGTATCAACAAGTTTTTGCGCATCGGATGCATTTTTTTCGGCAGTGCTTTTAATAAAAACCCAATATCTACTCACCAAATTTTTGGCGTCGTCTGATAATGGCTGGTAACAAAATAAACACGTTGCATCTTCTGCAGGGTAAGTCCCTTCTTGCTTCAATGCAAACTTATTAGCAGCCTCAATAAAGGCTTTCCATTCTTTTCCGCCAATATCTTTTATGCTTTCAAATTTAAAATTCGCTACACCTTCCTTAGCAGCTATTTCCTTAGTGGAAATGTTGCTTTCAATAGCCTGTTTGATTTTTTCAGTGCTGTCGGCAGAAAACCATTTATTGTAACCTTCAATTACAGTTTTACAGTTGGCTATAAGTTGCTTCTTCTCATTTAAGCCTGCAATCTCTTTGTCCTTTTTTAACGCTGCAAGAGTTAGTTTTTGTTCTTCAAGTTTCTTGCAATCTTCTTTATCTTTCTCCGAATACGGCAAGTGCTTTTTTAGTTTATCTAAAATTTTCTTGTCATCTAGGTTGTCTAACAGTGTCCTAATGGGCGATTCTCCCTCGAAGAGAGCCGCATAATTTATCAAGGTATTCTTTAGGGTTGTTTCGGCGTTCAACTTACTCTCAATGTCTTTGAAAGCTGAAATGAGTTTCGAAAAGAAGTTAAGCCCAGCCGGTCGAAACTCGAATTGATTTCTTTGGTTTAGATGCACTGGAATGCTCTTCTCATCAAAAACACAATATTGCCTGAATATTGGGTTTCTAGCGTCATCTGGATAGTTAAGAGTTTCTGTGGCTTCATCATACCTAAATGTAAAGTCTGCATTAATGGGCTTATTAGTACCCTCAAAATGTATGTTGCCAATAATATCCTCGGCGGATCTTGAGAAAAATACCTTTTTCAATAGCCTTATATATCCGCTTTTTCCCGATCCATTTGTGCCATAAATAATGGTTAGGTTAGGGTGAAATTCAATTATTTGGTTCTCTGCAAGCGCATTAACGCCTTCCACTTTTGAGAGGCTAGTCAACTTCAAATCGCCTTTATACGTACTATTGTTGAGTGGGGCGTCCTCAAAAGTAAATATTGGCCGTGCTAGTTTTTTTTCAGCAAGTTCACTGTCTTCAAGGAAGTAATCATAGGCTGCTTTAATGTCGTCTAAGGCGTAATTACCTGTCGTTAATATTACGCGTGCAATATGCTGCCCCCAATAAGGAAGTAAGCGTACAAAATCGTTTATTTCCGATGCAAGGGTAAGGGGAGCTGCTTCATATGCAGGGATATCTTTCTGTTCCATTGTTTGAGATAGAAAACGGGAAAAACACCCCCCTTAATAGACTTTTCTTGAATTTGGTGAGTGTTATTTGAAAAATAACCAGTCCTTAGGGTAGATTGGAGGATTATTAATGATAAAAAAGCCAGTCTGAGAACAGACCGGCCCCTATAAACCCTATCACCATGAAGATACGAAAATACTAAAAAATGTCTATTTCTCCCCCTTGATTGAACCTCCCGAACTGTACTGCTTTGCCTCTTTCCGGCACTTCTATTACGCTGTCTACATCATGCTGGAAGGTATTTGCACCTCGGAACCTACCATCTTTAGTCGTCTGAAAAATGTAGATAAACGCTTTCTGCGGGTACATTGCCTTTAACCTGTTTAATTCTTCCGGTTGCAAGCCAAGTTTATTTACGCTATCCAGAAAGATGAAGTCAAAGTAGGACAAGCTATCAGGTAGGGCGGAAGCGACATAGAGGTTCTGGTGTTTCACTTCCTTGTCATTCAGTTTGTCTTGCAAGGTCTTATCTAGCCCTTCTTCTTTAGCCACATACAGTACCTTTCCATGATTGCGTGCCAGGTATCCGGCAAAATCAATGCACAAATAAGACTTGCCCATTTTAGGCTTTCCAAAGACCATGATAGAAAAATTGGTTGACGGATCACCAATCAAATCCAGCCACTTGCCGCCTAAACCAAGCGTTTTGAAGCGCATATTAGCAAAGTCCATACTATTCATGATAACCGGCTTATCCCCCTGTAAATCATCATCAAAACCATTCAGGTTATCGCAGGAGCAAACGCCGAGAATACCTTCTAAGCCATTCAGGCTGTTTTTCTCGATTTTCAAAACCTTTACATTCTTGTCAGCAATGAAGCTTTCGAGGTTCTTTTTGATCTCGTGCATTTCTATGATGTATGGGTCACTATCCTTTACATTCCCCTTTTCGTAAGCCCGGTTTATCTGACCCAGCAGCAGTTTTGCCTTTTCTTTCATCCCAACCTTGCCATTAAGGTTGATGTATCGCTTGATAAAGCCTACTGAAGGCATTACTTTTTCTTCATTTGCAATTTTACTAAGAGCCTCATGGGTTTCTGGCTTTAGCTGAAATGCGATTTTTGCACCCATTTCATTGTAAGTTTCAATGAGCCGGTCCTGAATAAACCGGATTTGTTCGGCATAAGGCGATGTTTTGCGTATCTTCTTCTCCAGAATGGATTTTTGGAGACTATTGAGAAAGGTTAACACCTCTTCCTTTGTTTTCGATTTGCCGTCAAGGTTCACAAAACGCCTGATAAAACGTATCTCATCCGGCATACGTTCCACCATTGTGGGCTGATGTTCAGAAACTACTTTGCTGGCTTTGGATTTGCCTTGCCTGCGCATATCCTCTACCACGGCTTCCTTTGCCGTTTCCTTTTTCTTTGTTTTTCGGGTAGAAGTCTTCGCTGCATTCTTTGTGCTGCCGACAAAATCAGCCAATTTTTCAAAATAGGTGTTGATTGTTTTTTTGATGGTTTCGCTGGAATAATAGTTTGTCCAGTTTGTTCCATTGCTGGTAACCTTACTAACGAAGTCATGCCCTTTGCGTAAAGCTTCAGGAAGCGTATTAAAAACCAAGCTATTGATCTGTGCGTAATAGTTGTCTGGCGTGTACATGGTTGAATATTTTATGCTGCGAGTAATTCAAGTTCTAATGCGAGTGCTTCTGCCTCCAGTTCCAATAATAGCACCGTATTATCCGGTTCGGTTTGGTCTGGAGTAAATACTGGTAAATCTATTTTCTTGCGGCTGCTATATCTGTGGTTGCTTTTGCCTATTTCGCTGAACTGTGCCGAATTAATGGTGATAGCGCAACTATGGTTGATTTGTAAGACTTCAACAAGCTGGCTGATCTTGTTGTCCTCAATCATGGCTACCATTTTATCGGACACCTTGTCAAAGTTATTTCGCTCTACCAAGGCTAATATTTGCTTGTCGAGGTATATTTCACCGCCCTTTGACCGGGATGCCGCTACGATAATTTTGTAATAGCCCCCTGTTCGGAACAAGGATACCCCGGTATTGGTAACGATCTGCCTTCCATTAACCAGCGATTTGATAAGTGGCAAGGCTTTAATGATCGGCACAACTACCTTGTCTTGTATCTGTTCGCCCGGATTCCAGTTCTCCGGCATTAGTATACCCTTGATTGTTTTCCCGTCATTGGTGGTATAACTAACCAGCTTACCCTTGAAATCACTAAACGCTTGTAATAGGTTGCCAGTAATAATGTGCCTTACTTTCCGGTCAACATAGTTTTGTTTGGTATAGTCTTCCCATTGCCTCATCAGCGTATCCGCATCCGGCTGGTATTGATCCGCACTTGCTCCTATGATAGACATAACATCCTCAGAATAGGAAGCGGGGATAGACAGGTACTTACTGCTATTGGCAACGGCAAAACGAAGTTTTATCAACGAGGGCGCATAAGGGTTGCGTTTTTTCTTATCAATGGTATATCCGATAAATACAGCCGGAACAAGTTCGTTGCCACCTGTAAAACTTTCAATCGGATATCTAAGCGTTCTCCCGGTATAAAAAAAACGGAATATTTTTTCAAGGTACTGCCTGCGGTTGTTGGCTTTAACCCGGAGTACCTTTAGCTGCCCTTCTTTGGCATCTGTAAGTTCTTTCACCCGCTCCCTGATTGCCTGTTCCCGCTCGGTTGCACCCGCAATTTTTTTGATTTTCTTTTCTTCAGGTACATTCCTGATCAACTCATCATATTTATCAATAGCTTCCTGTTGGTCTTCTTGTAACCTGCTTTCATTGTCTTGCTGGTATTCAGCAATCAGTTCCTGTTGCAGCGATAAAGCATCACCACCTTTTAGTGCTTCTGCAAGCAGGTTTTGCAATTCAGTAGTAGTAAATGGCTTTTTCAGCACATTAGCCCTTACCGTCTCCAGTATGCTGTCCTCGCCAAATGCGCTGTCTGAACCTTTACCCATTTTTACCACTTTGGCAGTGAGCGTTTCCGTGTCGAGGTTCATTGCTTCGACCTCAAGGTCATATTCGCCTACCTGCCGCAGGTATTGCTCGTAGTCATTATACCGCTCTGCTATCTCTACATAGAAATCCTGCTGCATCTTGGTAGATAAAACTGCTACACGCCCGCTCACCTTGTGTGCCGCATCTTCCGACACTGTTGTTTCCCCGCTACCATCTGCCTTGCTGTCCTTTAAACGAAGCGGGTCGTCCAATAGGTCATTTATGTCTGGGTTTTCACCCAAATACTCCTTTACGATTTTATCACCGTACTTATTGAGAAAATCCGGCACGTCTAATATTTTGGTAGATTGTTTTTGATTTGAGGTTGTATTGGCATCCAATGACTTTAGCTTTTTCTGAAGCATCATCATTAACCTCTTTTCGGCGGGTATTGCAGAAGTTACATAGTCATAAATCGGTTTCAGTATTTGCCCGGTACGGTTGATTCTGCCCCTTTTCTGTACTTCGGTGTTGATGTCCAACTCCGCTTGCAGCACGATCATTACCCGTTGGCGCACCTGATTGGCAGGTACTTTTGCCGTAGGTATCGCATGAGCCGATGCACCTGTGCTGCCTGACTGGTTGATCATCAGTACATCCACCTCGTTGTTGTTGAATTGCCGGAACGCATCGTTTGTGTTCAAACGCTTGCGTGATAATACCAGTCCTTTGCCCGTTTTGGTGTTTAGTTGTAGTTCATATTTACGCCCGGTTACTTCAGCCACCGAATAGCCAGCTTCTTTTAGCCTTTTCAGGATAACGTCTATGGGGGAAATGGTTATGCCTGTTGACACGGAATGGATGGCTGCTGCAATGCGGTTATAGTCCGCCTGCGCTTCAGGTGGTAACTCGCTTACTTCAAACTTTTTGTAAATGGAGTTACCGTCCACGTCTTTTTCGGTGTAGCGCAATATGCCGTCCAACCCTTTTTTTAATACTTCTGAAAAGTCAGCATTGATGGTGTCGCCATCACTAACGGGTAAACCCTTGTCATTCTCAATAGTTTCAATAAAGCTGCCCATTGTGGAAGCAAAAGCAATGATTGGCTTTTTACCTTCCTTCAGGCGCATAATAGCCCGTTCCGCCACTGATTCCGCCTTTATGCTGAATAGCATTTGGTTGATAACCTGAAATACCTTACTGAAATAAGGCTGATTATCTACGCCAGCCTGAGATGTACCTTCCCTTACCCCGACCTCTTTCCCTTCTGCAACGGCTATCTTATCCAATTCGGCCACCTGTTCATTAATGAACCTGTCCTGAAAGCTGATGATCTCTCTGAGTATTTCGGTAATGTTGTCGGCAATTGCTCTATGCTCCTCCGCTTTATCATCGAGACTGATATAGTTAACCTCTATCCCTTCAAAGCTGCGTTCCCGTCTTAACATCTGCCCTTCGGCTACCAGTTGGGAACTTAGCACTTCCTGTAAGGCAACACCACCCCTTGTAATGGCATCTACCAATTCGTCCTTACTCATGTTGCAATCTGAAATAGCCGTCTTCATGGCATATATCGGCATATTGTCTGGTCGTTTAGCAAATGTTGCCGATAGGAATATCACTCCCTTGGTGTTGCCGACTACCCGTTGCAAAAACTCACCCGTATTAGATGAACCGGAGCTGTTATGCGCCTCATCAAGTATGAAAATGTTGTCCTCGGCAATGGCCTGTAAAAACGATGGTTTTTCGGGTTTCTTTTCAGGGCTGTTGAATTGCGAATAGGTAGCCACCACAAA
Organism: Flavipsychrobacter sp.; assembly: GCA_044220845.1. Taxonomy (GTDB): domain Bacteria; phylum Bacteroidota; class Bacteroidia; order Chitinophagales; family Chitinophagaceae; genus Nemorincola. The sequence continues at coordinate 47,641 of JBGAQG010000020.1, forward strand.
GTCATATTTGGCAGGCAATTCCCTCGAAGCAAAAATGGACTGCTGTTCCGGTGCGGCGGGTGCCTGGTACACAATATTGCCGTCCTCGTCCTTTATATCGGTTTTGCTTTCCTTGCCATTTACGATAAACGGCTTTAAATGCCCCGAACCAATGGCAGAAAGGTCACGGTAGATGTCGGAAAACAGATTTGCTTTTTCTGTCAAAAAAACGGGTTTTAATCCCTGACAAACAGCGTAGCGGATAATAGAGGCGGCAATTCTGCCCTTGCCGATCCCGGTCTGGTCTCCGATAATCATGCCTTGCTCCCTTGCCTCAATATTATATATTGCTGTTGCCACCGCATCAATCTGTTCGGCTGAAAGGGCTTTGCAAAGAGCGGTATGGGAAGAAAATTTAAGCCTGTGCCGTACAAAACTGTCAATGTCTCCACCTACTTCTTCCTTTATCTGTGCAATAGCTGATTGTGTTTCAAATGCCATACTATCCGGCACTTGGGTATTCAATACCACGCAACTTTCAGAAGCAGGCATGTAGGGTGCGCCCAACCCACCAAAACCAAATGCAGCTTGTAATTCGAGGGCTTCCCTTTCCAGTTCGCTTAACCTGTTCATTTTGTGTCCTGTTTTTATGTCCATTGCATCAATTACTCGTTCATATAGTTCGTCAAAGGTTGTTACCACCTTGTCTTTTTGCGGGTCAAATACCGGGGCAACACCTGATGGTTTTTGTTTCCTACCATTTACAAGTATCAACCGAACATTGAACGAAGTGCCTTGCCGGGAGTATAGTTTTTTGCCATCTATTAGCAATACATCCGCCACATGGTAACGGCTGTACAGGTAGTTGAAGAAAATTCGGTTTCGCCCTGCCTGTATCCTGCCTCTATCATCCCAGCTTGTATGTCCACCGATAATGATAGCCGCCTTGCCGTCATAGGTCATTGTTTCCAAAGCACGCAATGCCATCAGATGATCGAGGGTGTCTATTTTGAAGGTGTCGAATAGTACAGGTTTGTCCAATTTGCCGAATGGTGGGTTGGTGATAACCGCTACAAAATTGTTTTGCACGTCAAAGAACGGCTTTGAAGCATCCCTGTCCCAAACATTAGCAAACCCCTGTGTACGTAAATTCCTACTACGGATAACATCCACCTCATTTACGTAAATCCGTTCCGGTTTTCCGGCAATTGTGAGTAAACCATTGCCTGCCGATGGTTCAAAACCATATCCACCATGTATAGATAGCTTGTCTAAACCGCAAAAGATACCAGCTATATAACCTATCGGTGCAGGTGTAGAATACTGCTGCAACAAAATGGATTGGCTTGTCCGGTGCGATAGGTTGACCTGTTTATAGTATAAGGCTACTATACTATCAAAATGCTGCTTTACTGTACCTGCACCTGCTGCTATCGCCCTTGCCTTACGGACAATCGCCAATTCCGTCAACTCCTTTACTTCTGTTTTGTCTGTAATGCCATAAGTGGTTGCCAGCTTTTCAATAGACGTTTTGTTGTACGATTTCCCGGTGGTTAATTCCTGTTCCACCTTATGGACGAAGTGCATCAGCCGTTCATCTGGTAAAGTCAATGTGCCCTTTGATGATAAATAGTAGCTCATTGTTGCTGGTTAATACATGTAAAATGATCTGTCATTCCATACCTTATTAAAGTCTTTACTGGCATCTGCCCACCTGAAAGAGGTAAGTGTTCCGCTCTGCTTTATTTCCAAAATCGCCCAAACAGGTTGCGAGCCGTCTGCGTTAAGTGTGGAAGAATAACCTTTGTAGCTAAGGCCCGGAAAGGGGTCATCAATAAGCTGAGGTTCCTTAAAATGATCAGTAGTTCCATGTAGTGATAATTCAATCGCTGCTAAAGCCGCTATTACCGTGTCTAATTGTGAGGTTAGGTTTGTTTCCCTGCTGTGCATCATTGCCTGCAATGCAATGACCAACTCATCCATATCATGCGTCCCTGGCTCTTCCACATCAGGGTAGTTGATATATAGCTGTTGCAATACTCCCTCTCCGGTATTGATACAGATACGCCCGTTGACAATTGCGATGTCCTTTATGTGAGACTTGTTGATGAGGCGTACTGTATCTCCGCTTTCAACACGGATACCTGCTGCGATATCATATATCCTTGTCCTCATTTTTTTTGTTTTTTTCATTCAGTTTGACCTGTTCTGCCAGCCCGTCTCCAATCAGCGTTCCCAAAAATCCACCCAGCATAACAAGGGGAGCGGCATCTTTTCCGGCTGCCTTCGCATACCAATAAGCAAGCAAGGAAGTAACGACTGTGGCTGTGGATATGATTGTTTTCTCTTTCATGTATAATTCAGTGTTTAATAAAGCTGTAAACCGCAATGCCGGAAACCAGCATTACACCTGCGGAAAGGATTTTGTTTTTGATGTGCCACCTCTTTGATTGCCGGGCATATAGCTTGTTTTCTTCGAGTAGCAACTCACTATTTGCGAAACAGTTGTCAAATGACTGCCGTATGGTTGCGTACATCTGTTGTCGTACATAGAGTGTACCGTCCTTATTGCTGATGATCTCATTTAATACAGTTACTTCGCTATCATAAAGGCTGTCCTTGTAAGCGGATTCAGTCACCCATTCGCCGACCGCTTCCTGTAAGCTGTCGCACACAACCAGTTTCGCAGGGGTGTCTGTTGCTGCTCTTGATCGTGCGACAAGGCCGTTAACCTGCTGTTGCAAACTCCTGTTACTTTCCTTTGCTTTTTTAAGTTGCGCCTTTACCGCATATTCCTTTGCCTGTAATGAACTGGCTTTTGCGGCAATCGAATCAAGTTGCGCCCTGTACATCTTGTCCAAATTGGCGGTAGCCTCTTTACTGATCGCATAATCAGGTTTATCCCGTACTTTCTGATCCGGGCGTGGGTTGGTAAAGTGGAATAACCCATATAATGCGGCAATCAGGGAAAGCAGGGACAATAGAATAGTGCTTAATTTTCTGTTTTTCATGTTTGTTGTTTTTGTGTTTGAAATAATTGTTTTTTGTAATGCTGTTTTATGGCAAGTCGTTATTTGGAGGGCTGCCCCTTTTTTCAAGAGAATAACCGAAACACCCTGCTGCGATCAGGCTGGAGAAAGAGAAGAACATGAACTCCGGTATGTCTTTCCCAAAGAACTGCATGGCGATCCAGCTTGTGAGTAGGGCAAGTAGTAACAGTGCAATTGCAATTTCTCTCATGCTGTAATTGCCTGATTTATCCTTGAATAACTCTTGAATGAATTTTTTCATAGATGCTGTTTTTAGATAATTGTACAGTTATGCCGCCTGTTGTAATTCAGGTTCATTGAGTAGGGTGTAACTGAAACAGTTGCCGTATAACTTGCTATGTTTTTCACACAATGCCATGAATGCATTGAAATCTGTTTCATTAGCGAATACCTGGCATCCGGCAGAATGTTGCTCTACGACATTGGTTACCCCCTCTGGCTTCGCCCTGTGGATATTGATACCAAACAACCCTTTCTCCTCCTTGCCATTGAAGTCGTGTCGATCATCTCGTGTCGCATCCCTGATTACCGTAACTGCGCCCCGCTGTACCAGTGCAGTGTACTTGTTGCGGTGCAGTCCGATAATGTGGGAGTTAACATATTGTCCTGCTTTGAGGATAGCCGTACCTGAAACATTCATGGGATTTTTCAGCCAGTATAATCCGGGATCTGTTGTGGCAGGATAGCGGAGTGTTTTCCATTGCCCTTTGTCGTCCTTGTACACCGCACTGATGCTGTCATTAAAGACGTTAGGCGTTCTGTCGCTGCTTCGTATGCCAACGATATTGAGTTCAAATGGGCGCATAAGTACCCTATAGCCCCGGCTTACCAGGGCGGCAATTATTTTTTCTGTCATTTTGAGTTGTTAACCTGTTAAGAATGAATTGTCCGCAGGCTAGGCTGCGAGAAAGGCGGGGATGTAGTCGTTTAGCCACGCTACCAGGTCAAAGCCGGGATTGGCATAACCATAGAGGTACAGTTTATCGGCAGGTGTTATCTGAGCTTCGGGAAAACGATCTGTCAGTAATACCAGCGTATCAAAAAGGGTATCACTTTGCTCTTCCGTCCGGTTATCGGTGTGCCTGCCATACCTGTCCAGTCCACCCAGCCATGCCACTTCTACTGTTTTATCTTCCTTCCTTACTGGTTTGAGGTTAAGCAGTTTGCCACTTCTTGTGATGATGAAGTGATAAGGTAGCTTGTCGAGTTCCCTAACCCGCATATCCGGTCTTGTTCCCGTGTTGTGTACTACGATGTGCCGGACATGTCCATTGCCTGTTCTTTTTTTGTGTCTGTTTTTCATGTTATAGATATTTGATTGATTGTGTTTTGACTAAAAAATACTTGTTGTTGTTTTCAAAAAGGGTGTAGTCAAGCCTACGTGTTACTTCATTACCCAACACCATCATTGCTGGCACTTGCAGGCTTTGGGCGGAAGAGATCCAAACGGTGGCGGGTTCTGTTGTTACTACCGGCTGCCCATCGAAACCAGCCAGGCTCCACTTGCTGCCATTGTATTGCAAACCCATACGAACGAACTCCATACCTATCTTTTGTTTCTGTTCTGCATTATCAAAGCTGCTGAGTAGTCCGTTGACAAGGGTCTGCCTTACTCCCCGCAACCGTAATTGCAGGAAACTGTTGCCAACTTGCTGGTAGTCCTGTTTGTTCCTGATGTTTTTGAGCAAACTCAGCACACTATCAAAATTTTTAGCTGATGAGGCAGCATGTAATTTTTTCGCTATTCCGGCAGCATCTCCGACATTACCACCCGCCTGTGTGAGCAGGTTGAGCGCACTTTCTGTAACTGGCATTGGTATTCCGTACTTCTTCAGTGCATTGGCGGTTTCTGTTCCGAAATCACTATCAGCTCCGTACTTGGGTAAGGCACTGCTGCCATACTTGTCAATCAATGCCTGTTGCAAAGTCCTGACCCGGTCACCCTTGCTTCCTTTCTTCAATGGAAAATCGTCATTGCGGCTTTTGGTAAAGCTTCCGGTTGAAGGGGTAGGTGTTTCCTTTATGGGTTTAACGGGTTTGATAACCGGAGTAACGAAATCAGTATCAGTGATATTTATGTCCGTATCGTTGCGGGTAGCCATGCGCTTTTTCATGTACTGCCAACCGAAGTATCCTGCGACACCTGCTACGCCTACAGCAAGGGTGGTCATAATGATCTGCCCAGTCTTGTCCTTTGCGGCAGGTTTAGCAGTTGCCCCTTTTACCATCGTTTGTTTTGCCTTTCTTGTCTTCGGCTGTTTGGGGGTTGCTGCTTTGCCGTTCTTTTTTGTTGCCGCCTTTTTCGTTTTCGTTGCCATGTTTAATTTTTTGGTTTGCCGGAAATAAGCTGCATCATCGGTGCGTATTCCCATAATTCAAGTTCGCTTTTGAGGTCGTCCGTAAAACTGTTACCGTACATGGATTGATACACGGCTGCCATTTTCCGGTATGCTTCCTGTGTCGGTATTTCAAGGAACACCGCCCTGATTGCTGGCTCATCCGTTCCCGGAAACGGGCCATAGCTGATCTCAAATGCCGCCCTTACCCTTTTTGCCCAGCTTTGCAATTTTTCAGACGTTACTTCGTTGACAGTCTCTTCGCCATGCTCCGGCTTTGTTGAAATGATTGCCAGTATTTCATTGTACTCTGTTGTTTTTAATTCCCCCTGCATATCTGCCAGCAGGTTTCTGCCGTATAGCTTTTGGTAAGAGGTCATTACCTTTCTGAACTCGCCCTTACTTGGTATTACCCGTACTACCTGCCGTAAAACATCTTTGTCCGTTCCCCACCAGCCGTCATTGTCAAAAGCCATTTTTATCTGCTTGGCATACGTTGCTGTATTGCCCTCTGTATAGGTTTTGCGCTGCTCATTGTTGGAGGTAGCTTTTTTTACAATTGTCCGCCCAAGCATTACCGCCCCTCCCAACACAAGGACACCCAGCAAGGAGTATTGCATTTTTTCACGGACGGTAAGTTCTCCTTCGCTACTTGCTTGTTCATTGTTCGTGTACACGGTTAGATTTACTTTTTGGGTTTGTAAACTTTCTTAGCCTAAGAACTATTCCTAATTGAGTTTGAGGAATTTTTTTGCCAGCCTGGTTGTTACCGGGTCTTTCTCTACCACCAATGCTAGTTTTACTAGTTCGTTGGTTTTTAACTTGCTTGCAAGCATTGCCAAGGCATTGATCTTTTGTTCAGCTTCTTTTTCTGTAGGTGCTTCGATAATGAAATCGTATTGGTGTGTCATTGTTTTTCTATTTGTCGTTAAGAATTTCGATTACTGTTTGTATTTGTTCCGGTTTGGTGGTCAGGTGTTCAATAATGGAGAACAAGCCCACCATTTGCAATTCATTGAGTTTTTTCTGTAGATCCGCTATCAACGCCATCCGGTTTTGGGTCATCTCATCTGGTTCGTCCGCTGGTTTTTGTTTTTTGAAGGTCACCTTAGACGGTTCCCCTTCCTGCGGGAGTTCTATTGGTTGTTTTTCTGTTTCAGCACCTGCAAATAACCCGGCAAGCATTTCACCTCCTGGCAGTTTGCTGGCATTGGATTTGATTATAGAGCCAATGAACGCATTGAGTAAGTCTCCGAGGTTGTTGTTGTCGGACAGCTTCTTGCTTTTTAAGGTGTTGATCGTCTGTTCCAGCGTTTCATTGTACTCCAACGCCTGATCCAGTTCGTCTTGTGTCCGCTCCAGATCTTCCTTCAGCTTCGCAACCATATGATCCCTGTTATTTTCATCGATCCTCATCTGCACCAGTTGATCAATTTCCCCAAGGCTGCCCAATCCGTTCACCGCTTTTCGGTTTGTGGTTCTTTCGTCATTGAAGTAGAAAGAATGCTTTGTGTTTCGGTTAGTTGTCGGACCATCGTAAATGAGGATACTAAGGCTGCTGGTATCATTCCTTATTTCCTGTTCATACTCATCAAACTCATCAACATTATTGGTTCGGGACACTACCTTAAAGCCATCCACTACAATTTCGAAGTCCTTCTTTCTGTTCTTTGATGCTTCTCTTAGCAGGTATCTTTTCAGACTATCCACTCTGTCCTGATCAAATTTTTCTTCTATCTGTGGCATTGCGCTTCGTTTTTAAATATTACCTGTATCATTTGAACGTGTTGCAGTGAAGGACTGTAGTTGGTTATATCGAATATGCCCTGAAACTCGTATTGCAATTCGTTGACTGCTGTTTCTGTCAGGTCAAATAGTGCTGTTTCATTTTCTACCCTGATATGTGGTGATGGGTCAACCAGCACAAATAATGCTGTCCCGCCTGTTATTCTCTGTTCACTCAAAGGGGGCAGCACATAATGCCTGAAACGGATGTTATACTGATCGCCTTGCCCAAGCTCTGTGGCTCTTTTACGGATATACGCTATTGCCAGTTCTTGTGTCATTTTAGTTGTCTTTTCTTTCCGTCCATAAATACAACCCGGCAGTATAAACCAGATCCCTGCTTATTCTTTTGCCATATACGTCCGTATAACTACCATACAGCGTGTTCGTCTTGCCGATCCTTACTTGTTCCGGTTCCCGGTTGTAGCTGCCTACGTAGGTGTTTTGCTGCCAAGCTGTATAGGTAGGGTTGAAGCCGGGCTGGTTCTTGTCCAAACTGCTAATGCCTATATGTACCTGAGTGCTGTAGCATTGGTTGGCTATACCTTCGGCTTGCAATTTTATCATCCCGGCAACCTGCCTGCCAATAATTTCAACCAGCGTAATACCTGATAAACCCGTTATGCTTGCCTCTATCCCTATTATACTGTTCACATCTTTTGGGATAGCAACCTCAAAAAACACCTTCTGTCCTTGTCGTGTTATGGGTATTGGCACTATAATTACATTGGTCAACATTGTTTTGCGATTTATCCGGTTAATAGGCTTTCAGTTCACAATCGAGGTAGAGTGAAATCCGGTATGCCTCAAATGGCGCACGGCTATCATCCTTATCCTTGTATTCGATCTTTACCAATCCATTACCGATGGGCATATTCCCCGTTAGGTAGTACCGCTGGTTGACCGGGCAATTAATACCGCTGATTACCAGTTTGCTTTCATAGCCTTCAGGAAATATTTCCTGCCTGTTGATCTCTATCTTTTGCGATCCCCTGTAATACATCAGGTCGTCCTTATCCGATGTGAGCAAGACTCCCTTTACAAAGGCAATCGTCTTGTCCAGCTCGAATGTTTGGGTGTAAGTTGCATCCCCTGCGGTTATTAGCAGGTCAAACCGCTTTTTGACGATGCCTGCTATATTGATTGCAGGCGCATTGTTTTCGTTCATCTGTTTGTTTTTTAATCGTTATACCGCTACCTGCCCGCCTGCACTCTTGTACACATCGCTGAGTAGTGCAAGGCTGCGTTCCCTTTGTCCATATCCCGCACCGGGGAGTGAAGCCCATTCTTTTCTACATTTTTCCACCGCTTCTCCAAACCGCCCTGCCAATACCGCTTCCAACGCCCCCCTTCGCCGGATCAGTTCGATAGCTGCCCTGTTCTGGCTTGCCGGGCTGAAATCCGGCAGTTGTAATGCCTGCTGTACGCTTGCCCATGTCCGGTACAATATCTGGTATGCACCTGCGGCTGTGCTGGTAATGCCGCTTCTGGTGATTGCGATATTGGGATGCCGGGCATAGCTGTTGAATAACTGTCCACCATAATGCATACGGTAGGCATTCTGGCCATAAGTGCCTTCCGCATATTGGATCATCGTGAGAAAGGCTTTCAGGTTATTGTAGGGTATCCTTTGGTTTGCAGCCTTTGCTTTCTTACTGAATATCACCACCAATGCGGGAACGGCAATGCTCATGGCTATATAGGGCAGATAGGGTATGTTGGATAGCCTTTTGCTTATCAGGTTTGCCATATTGTTGATTTAAGCGGCAGCTACTGCCCAGCGGTAGCTGCCGCTATCGGTTATGGAGTGGTGATCGTACCATGCAATGCCGCATACAGATAGGTATTGGCTGGTATGCCGTCCATTGTACCCAACTCAACGGTCAGTTCTATCAGGACATCGTCAAGGATCAGACGGGGGTTAGCTAGCTTGTAATAGCCAGCAGGTACGCCATGATAGTTACCTGTCTTGAATACGCCACATCCTGTTTCCGGTACTATCTGCTTCTTGTTGGATTTTAGGTTAAGTTCTCCAGAAGCAATTGCCGGGAAAAACTCAATACCCTTGTATTCCGTTGCCATTACCTTGTCATTGGTCGCATCCGCTGAAGTGCCAGCCAACAGAATAATACCACTTACCAGCAATACCTGGTTCTTGGGCAGTTTGGCATTGGAAATGTTGCGCAAGCCGATTTCCTTAGTGTCTTGTGTTTCAAACATCTTTATTGTCTTGGCTCCTACCTTCTTGATAGAATAGACGATGGTGTCCGCAAGGCGCAATTCACCTTTCACCAATGACTGCTTGATATTAGGCGGCAATTCACCGAAGTGTTTTTCCATTTCCGCCCTTGATCCCTTGCTTGCAGGGCCGCTGTTTGCCAGCTTGTTGACTGTCTTGGCTCGTTTGATGGGGTTCATGCTCCTTAATGCGCCTAACAGTTCCGCATCATCCAGCCCGTCCACACCGAGCAATGCGCCCTGGTTGCTGTACTCTTCAATTCCGTTGAATTCTAACATAGTAGTTGTTTTTTGGTTTTTACTTTGGTTATTGATTGTAGTTAAATTGTTTTTTACAGGTTTAAATCTGATGCGTCCAGTGATGCCAGTTCTCCGATTTCTCCAAATTCTCCAAACTCCCCAAACTCTCCCATGCCCGATACCTGCATCTGGTCGATACCGCTTTGTGCGATTTGCTGTTCCAGATCCTCTAGGGCTGCCAGTTCATCGTATGCGCCATTCACGTCGTTGGGGTAATTGAAGAACTGGAATTCTCCGATACCATTTGCAGATTCTGCATTTGCGGAACGTTTCCCTGTCAGCTTATCTATAAATAGCTTCTCGGAAAAATTGTCTTTGTAGGCTTGTATGCGGTTGAGAATAGCTTGTTTGTCCAGCCCTTCCAGTCCGTTCACTGATTTCGATCTTTGGAAGCCATTGGAAGCCATCAGCCCGATCCCGAACAGCTTTAACAAGTGGTTGTCTGTGAAGTGTCCCGCACCTGTTAAGCCGATTCCGACAAGCAGGGAGGGTTTACCTATTGCCGCACCCGCCACACCGCCACCTATTACACCAATCAGTAAATCTTTGCCTGTTTCGAGGGCTGAATTTTTTATGTTGTCCTTCGTCTGTAATCGCTGATGAAAGTCAATAAATCCCGCCTGTTTTGCTTTCTGGGCAAACTTATTTTTGCCACCTTTCTTTTGTTTTGCCATTTTGTTTTGTTTTAATTGTTGAAGATGAATCACAACAGTTTGACTGATTTTTTCTTGCCCTGCTTTTTTCCTTTGTTTCTCTGGTGGTTTTTTCTGGAGGGAAGCCCGTGCATAGGTTTTGCCTTTGCAGGTATAGGGGTATCAGCTTTAGATTTCATAGCAGAGGCTGCAATGGCTATTATCGTTAACCCGCCAATACCTATTCCCACCGGAAGCAGCCACTTTTTATGCTTGTTCCAAAATCCTTCTTCGTTATTGCCTGCATCTGTGGCAGCTTTTGCTGCTGTCTTTTCTCCGCTTTCGGTTACTTCGGTACTTGTCTGCGGTGGTGGCGAAACAGCCGTAGTAGCTCCGCCACCACTATCGCTAGGCATTGGATTGTCATATGAAGCAGTCGTGGGTGTGGCACTTCCGGGCGATCCGCCGCCGCCTTCATTGGTTGCAGACGGGCTTGTAGGCGTAAATGTTTCGGCAGGTGATACACCAGCTTCGTTTGCTTGTTGGGTGATCGCCTGAGTTTCTTTTTCAGCTACTGCATTTTCAGCCTCGTTGAAATCTTTAGAGCCTTCACCCTTGCCACCGAAGATGTCGCCAATTTTCTTGATAAGCCCGGCAATCGTTGCGATTGCGCCCGATGCTGCGGCAACTACCGCAAGGGTAACCGGTTCTCCTAATTCACCAAGCGACTGATATCCGTTTTCAGAATAGTATATTTCAGGGCCGAGCAGTTGCGACAATGAAGTATGTACACTCATTTGTGCTGCATCACTGCGATTTCGCAAGCCATCAAAGCCATCAAAACCATTTACCGCCTTATCGCTATTGCCTTTACCACCGAGTATTGCTTTTTTCAGATTGGCAGGGTTGCCACCAGCACCATAAAAGATGTTTTCTAGCTTTTGTCTAGTCTGTACCAGCTTATTCCACCTGTCCATCTGCATCCCCTTTGCTTTTGCCTGATCGGGGGTGAGGTAACTCCACCGGAGCCGCTTTGCCACATTACTTACATTCAGCTTCATGCCTGCAAGCAATCCATTACGAAGGGCTACCGTTGCCGGATTTACTTTGTTAACGACATTCAGCACCTTTTTCAGGTTGGCTTTTTTAGCTGTGGTAGCTATTTTCTTACCTGTATTCTTTACCGCTCCTCCGGCTGCTTTTGTGACCTTTTTTGCGGCAGCGCCGATCTTTTTGAATACGCCACCGCCCTTTTTATTGCCGCCACCGGAGGCAGGTGCGCTGGCTTTCTTCTTAAACAGCTTCCCTAATTCTTCCATTTCGCCTGTGCCGTCAAACAGGCGGTTGTCGTTGTAGCCTATATCATCTAAGCCATCTAAGTATTGTAGATCCATTGGATAGTCTTTTTTTTCACTGTATGGTACTTCAAAATCAAATTGGTCTGTAACACAGTCCAGTATTACGTCCCTGCCGTTACAGTTGGCAATAGGATAGATGTGCTGGAAGTAGGGTTTGCTGTACTTCGTAATTCTCAACTTATGCGCAATACCTAAATTGGAAAGTATGCTGCTGATAAACGTGGTGTAACAATCGCAATCAACTCCTGCTTGACGGTCATGCCATGATCTTGCCGGGCTTCTTATCTGCTCATAACCATCTTTGTCCCTACGGTACGCAATGTGGTCGTACACGAATTGCCAAATATTACGGCAGGTATCATAGTCACTGTTTCCTTTCAGTACTTTGGCAATAGCCTTTGTATGATCGAGTGTTTTACGTACTACTTTCGGGATAAATGCCACAGTATCGCCTACTCCCGCATTTGTCATTATGGTATGCGTACCAGTATTTGCATCCGGGAACAATCGGCTGTACTGCTCACCGCTTTTAATATTTCGTTTCTTTCTTGCTTCCACTATTTACTTTTTTAGTGTCATGTCCTGTTTGTGTTCAATAGCTACCTGCGTTACGCCTAAATCGGCTGTGGTGATTACTGATATGGTCAGTGTTATGGGCTGCTTGTTCATCAGGGCTTTGATAATGTCGTAGCCAACCGAGAAAAAACTAAGCACGGGCACTTTAATCATTATATCCTTTATCATCACCTGCCCAAATGCGGGTATTTTTATGTCCTTATTGACAGCCTGAGAACTGCCTAACAGTGCATCCTTGTGATTCAACTTGACAAATGGATACTTGATTTTAAAACTTGCACCTGTTGGGTTCTTCAGTAAAGCATCCACTCTTACGGTTAGTCCTTCAAGACTTATCTGGTGGATGTTAATAACAGGGATAATTTCCAATTGTGCCTGCGCTCTTTTAATGTTTTTCAGGTAAGCAATGGCGGCAATGGCTCCGGCTCCTATTACAGTGCCCGCCAGAATTTTGTTTGCTGTACTCATTTGTTTTTCGATTTACGTTTCCGTTCCAGGTAGTCAGCAGTTATCTTATACCCAAGCCATATTGCTCCGCCAAAAAATGCTTTGAGGCTATAGTCCAGCAAACCATTCATGTCCACATTGGCAAGCAGTATTGTTCCTGTAAGCATCACATTGCTGAAATTTGAGGTTGCGTTTACTGTGTCTGGTTTCATCATTTTTTTGCTTTTGTAGGACAAAGGTCTATTGCCATTCTGGACTGCTTTCGCCATCAGGAGCGATATTCCCCGATCAGGACAAAATCTCCCCGATCAGGACAAATTTTCCCCGATTTACTTATGCTATTCAGCGATTAAAGTGCCTGGAAAACCAATTTTTTCAATAATTGTCTGCACCTGATTGACGGTAAAGAAGTGCCCTTTCCGCTCACCGATTTCTTCAGCAAATGGCTGCAACCATTTATTAAATGTCTTTTTGCTTACTAGATACATGGCACTAAGCTGCAATGGCGTGTAGGGTTGTAGCGGAATACTTGTAGCAGCAATGGTGTTGATTGTCTTGCTCATTATTATTGTATTGAGAAGTTGAGATGAATAATAGAATTGTAGAAGTATTGAAGTAGCTTGTTTGCTTTCAATTCAAGCAGCTTCTTCCGGCACCGGGTAAATACTTTGGCAGAGGGCTTTAGCGAATAGTCAAGGTAGCAACTGGCGATAACGGAGCTTTGTTGCAAATAGCCGGGTATTTCTTCCCGTTGTAGTTGTAACCGCTGATACCAGCTTTTAGTTCCTGCAAAACCGAATTCATAATTTCTGTTGAACCACACGGAGGGGTTGGGGACATATCTTTCAGGACGGGCGGAAACGTATCGGTCTGTAAGTATAATACGTTCGCAAAAGCTGGTAAACGCTTTTTTCTTATCCGTTGACAACTCAAAATAGGACTGGATGGATTCCAATGTCCCGTTCAGATCTTCTTTGCAGAATGTTTGCTGCGGCCATAAAATGGTATGGGCGAAATTCCATGCGGCATTGGAAAGTTTATCAATGGCGACTGCCTGCCTTTTGCGGCCAGGTTGTGAGTGAGGTACGAGGTCTATAATCTTTGCTGTGCGCATATTTCTTTGTTTTGCGACACAAAGATGCTATCACCGCAAAGTGGCACTTTCCTGTTTCTAACACTTTCTAAACGTTTCTCAACAAGATTGAATAAAATTGATAATTTTTAAACGTTCGTTGCATTTTCTGCACTTTCTTGACAAGAGTTGATAGTTTGTAGTGGTTTCTGCAATTTTTTAAACGTTTGTGCATTTTTCTGATCGGAAAAGTAGTTGTGAAACCTACCAAAGTGCATACGAATTCATGATTTCAGGATTCGGGATTGGTTCGTGGGGGATTCGTGAGGGATTTGAAAATGTTTAAGAATGTACGGTATTATTCGTGGCAGTTCGGTTTTTCGTGAAATTGTGAATTTTCACACAACTAATTGGGTATATCCTAGGTGCAGGAAAAATAAAACAGAGAATAAATAGGGGAATTAATTAGGCAAATTACAAATTATTTTTTAAATTTGTTGCGAAATGCGAAAAGAAGATGATATGATAAACAAGAACATGATTGTTTTAGCGAGAGAGGCGAGGGGGATCACGCAATTGGAACTAGCGGAGAAGATAGGTGTAGCTAATACTACAGTAAGTAAAATGGAGAAGGGTGACCTGAACACCAGCGATGAAGCTATTGCCCTAATTGCTGAGGCAACAAATTTTCCTGTTTCCTTTTTTAGTCAGGAGAATGATATTTATCCTGAACATTTGAATTATCGTAAGAGAGATAGTGTTGCTCAAAAACTACTTACACCGTTAAACGCTAATGTTAATATCGTAAGACTACATATTCAGCGGTTATTGTCTGATTTGAACATAAAGAAGTCGGATTTGCCATCATTTGAGGTTAACGAAAAGAACACCCCTGCCATTATAGCAAAGAAAATACGGAAGGTATGGAAAGTGGATAGTGCCATAATTGACAATATTGTTGAATTGCTTGAAAGCAAAGGAATTGTTGTTACAAGTTTTGATTTTGGTACTGAGCGTGTTGATAGCCGTTGTGTGCTGACCGATAATAAACACCCAATCATTATTTACAATAATACTTTGCTTGGTGACCGCCAGCGATTCTCATTGGCATTTCAATTAGGGCATCTTGTTATGCACACATCAACCAGTGTAGATTGGGAGAGGGATGTTGCACATGAGGCTAACCTGTTCGCATCTGAGTTCTTAATGCCAGAAGCTGTCATTAGGGGGGATTTTGATAATGGTGTTACGTTGCCTTTACTTGGAGAGCTAAAGCGCAAATGGAAAGTATCTATGATTTCTTTATTGTACCGTGCAGATGACCTCGGCTACCTCACACCCAATCAGAAGCGGTATCTATTACAACAATTTAATGAGCAAAAGATGCGAAGGAGGGAGCCGAAAGAACTAGATGTCCCGATTGAAAGAGAAAAGTTGGTAAAGAAATGGATCAAAGAATTAAAAACTAAACAGAAGCTGAACGATAAAGGGGTGGCTTCCCTGTTTCATCTGAATATGGATGAATTTACAGCACGGTACAATTAAATCACGAAATTACTATCTCACAACTCCACAGCGAAGATGAAATCAAGACATAAGCGTATTAACAGTTAAACAATTTGGTATGGACACTATATCGAAGAATAAAACAATCACATTGCGGCCCTACTCACTAAAAGAACTCGCTGCATTATATGACGTTAAGCCCAGAACAGTAAAGATCTGGCTGCAACCATTTTCGTCTGTCATAGGAGACAAAAAAGGTAGATTTTACACAATAAAGCAAGTAGAAATTATTTTCGACAAAATTGGTGAACCAAAGGAGATGGATGCTGCCTGATTTTATGAAATCGGGGAAAATTTGTCCTGATCGGGGAGAATTTGTCCTGTTCGGGAAAGCAGTTTTTTAGGACTGGATACTTTGCACGAAATATAAATTTTATGAGTTGCAAAGCGTTAAAGCCAAAGAAGTTTATAGTGGATGCTTTTACAGATAGGGTATCATTAGAGGTAATGAGAAGTATCTGGAATGATAAAGAAGATACATACACGGATGAGCAATTGTTGAAAATGAGAGAGTGGGTGTGAAAATGAGAGAGTGGGTGTATGTTTTGGCAGATGTGATTTTTAAAGCTTCCAAAAAGAAGGAGCGAAACAACATTATTAATTTAAACCCCATTAAGAATGAGACAGAAGAAAGCTATCCTATACATCCGGGTGAGTACAGACGAGCAAGCTGAGAAAGGACACAGTTTGCGGCACCAGGAAGAGCGGCTGCGTAATCACTGTGCCATAAATGGTATAGAAGTAGTTGCCCTGTACAAAGAAGATCACTCGGCTAAGACCTTCGAAAGGCCAGAGTTCAGGAAGATGCTGGAGTTCCTGAAAAAGAACAAGCGATATGCCGACTTGCTGTTATTTCTGAAATGGGATAGGTTTTCGCGAAACGCACCTGAAGCATACAACATGATTAGTGTGCTTGGGAAATTGTTTATCGAGCCACAAGCGATTGAGCAGCCGTTGGATATGAGCGTGCCGGAGAACAAAATAATGCTGGCGGTATATCTAACCACTCCTGAAGTTGAAAATGACAGAAGATCGCTCAATGTTATTGCCGGAATGAGACGAGCATTGAAAGATGGCAGGTGGATGGGACAGGCTCCCAAGGGTTATATTAACAGAAGGGATGAAGCCAATCGCCCCTGCATTATTCCGAGTAAAGATGCGCCATTGGTGAAGTTTGCTTTTGAGCAGATGGCAACCGGACAATACAACATCGAGGCAGCACGAAAATTAGCCAATGCCAAAGGTTTGAAAATAAGCAGGAACATATTTTGGCATATGGTGCGCAATCCCATTTATATTGGCAAGATTGTCATTCCACCCTATAAAGACGAAGAAGCCACAATTGTGTTGGGTAAACATGAGCCAATTATTTCTGATACTTTATTTTATGCCGTACAGGATGTGATTCTGGGTAGGAAGAAATTGGGATTTCCTACACATAACAGTAAGCAGGAGGAATTGCCACTGCGGGGATTTTTAAAATGTGCTAAATGTGGTAAGACACTAACGGGTAGTGGTTCAAAAGGTAATGGTGGTAAATATTATTACTATCATTGCTTTGATGGCTGTGCGGAGCGTTTTAAAGCACCAATGGCTAATGACTTGTTTTATGGACTGCTGAATCAAATCAGTGGCAATAAGAAGTTGTTGCAGACCATTAAACACATTACTACCGACCACTACAAAAAGAACAATAAAGACCAATCACTTGAAGTTGAGAAAGTAGATCGGGAAATTGAAACCTACCGCAATAGGTTACAGAATGCTCAGACATTGATGTTAGATGGAGCTTTGGATGCTGGCGAATATCGCAGTATCAAGTCGAGATTGGAACCGGAAATTGAACGGCTGGTAAGAAAGCAAATCAATCTAAGTGAGAAGAACCCGGAAGAGCAGGAAGTAATGGAATTTGGGTTTTATTTTTTGAGTAATATGACGAAACTCTTTGCAGAAGCGAGTTTGGAGGCAAAACACCAAATTATTGGTTCGATGTTCCCTGAAAAGCTTGTTTTTGAAAATAAGGAACTTCGAACCAATCCTGAGAGCGGTGTTCTTCCGCTACTTGTCAATGCCACAAAGGATTTCACGCTAAAAAAAGGGAAAGGGTCGAATAATTTCGACCCTTCTTCCCTTTTGGTGCCCCAGACGGGAATCGAACCCGTACTCGCCTTTCGGCAAACAGGATTTTAAGTCCTGCGCGTCTACCAGTTCCGCCACCAGGGCATGGTGTTGTTCTGCAAATATATTGTGCCTTACCGAGAGGTGAAACACAAATGATGAGAACGATGGTATTTCCCTAAATAAAAAAATCCATCTTCACAAAGAGGATGGATTTTTTTATTAAGAGCGGAAGACGAGACTCGAACCCGCGACCCCAACCTTGGCAAGGTTGTGCTCTACCAACTGAGCTACTTCCGCTTGTATTTTAAGAACTTTTCCCTTGGCTGATTGCGTTTGGGATTGCAAAGATAAGAGCAGTCTTTTAAAAAACAAACAATCTTTCGAAAAAAAATAATTGCAATTTATGGTGGCTAAAACCAGGGTGCTAACACATGAAAACACCATGGCAAAAATACGGTGGCGGGGTAGTACATTTGCCCACTCCTGAAAAGAAAACAGACACACAAAGAATGGCATCATCGTTTGTATCGCTGGTAAAAAAAGATCTGCTCATGGAGTGGCGCCAGAAGCATGCCTTGTTTGGTGTATTGGTGTATGTGGGCGCCACAGTGTTTGTGGTGTATATGATGAACGGCCAGCCCGACACTAAAGTTTGGAACGCTCTTTTTTGGCTATCCCAGTTGTTTGTGGCCGTGAACTCAATGGCCAAGAGTTTTTTGCAAGAGCACCCACACCGTTTCAGGTATTATTATACCATCGTAAAACCAACAACCTTTCTCCTGGCCAAACTTACCTACAGCACAGCGCTGATGGTGGTGATGAGTGTAATAAGCTTGCTGCTGTATGCATTGATGCTGGGTTGGCCGCCAATGCATAGCACATTGTATATTACTATTGCGCTAACCGGTAGCCTGAGCCTTTCGGTAGTATTCACGTTCTTGTCGGCAATAGCAGCCAGAGCCCAGCAGAACTCTTCTCTGATGGCGATACTTGGTTTCCCGCTGGTGACGCCGGTGCTGATGATACTGAGTAAGCTTGCCGCCACCGCTCTGCAGCCTATATACATGCCCGGGTGGTGGAATCTGGCCATAGT
>JBGAQG010000021.1:0-41781 GCA_044220845.1 Flavipsychrobacter sp.
CTCCGATCTCTGCAACTACCCCGCTTCGTACAACCACAGGAAGCTACTCCTTTAGCACAGTGACAGGTCAGGTTTGCTTTAACCCGAACTTTACACAAAGGGCAATAGTAGTGTACAACATCAGCGAATACCGTGGAGGTATGTTGGTGGGTACATTCCAGCGTGAAATGACTTTCCTTGTGAGGACGTGTGATGTTAGGACGCCAACGGCCGGTACCGAGACTCCGGGAGGGGTCCTAGTTGCAGACGGTCCAAGAGCCTATCATATTTGTGGTAATTCAGGTACTTTCTCTTTGACGATGCGTCCCAGGGCCGATACTACTGTTGTTCCACCGCTCAATCTTACTTGCTCTGCAACGGGTCTGCCAGCGGGTATCACGTTTACAGTTTTGGGTAATGGTACGCCAACACCTACTGTGAATTTTGCGGGAAACGCTGCCGTGATGTCGCCGGGAGTTTATACTTTCTTCCTTAAGTTGAAGGATAATGCGTGCCCTATTAATGGAGAGAGCGTTATTGCATACACCATAACTATTTATCCTGTTCCGGCTATTACAGCGACGCTAACTGCGCCCTTGCAATGTACCACTAATGCACTAGTTACTGCAACCCCTGGTGGGCAGGGGGCGCCATGGACAATAAAGGTGGTCGATTCTGCTTTGTCTGCTCCTACAGACACTGTTGCATCGTATACCACGTCTGTTCCTGTTCTTGACAGCCGATATCCGGGTAAGTTCTATTATGTGATATACACCTCAGTCTCGACTCAATGTGCGTTGTATGATTCAATCACTATTACGCGGCCGCCGCGTCTTGTTCCTGTTCTTTCGAAATTCGATCCAACTTATTGTGGCAAGAATGACGGGGCGATTGTCCTGGATGATCTCAATCCGGGGGGTATTGACACTATAACGTATGACCGGGAGGGTATTCCACAGGCACCTTTAATATTACCTGTGTCGGCTGCCGGCTCATTGACTATACCTAACCTTAGGTCGGGTACGTACTCAAATATTGTTGTTCGCTTTGGTTATTGTACTTCGTTGCCAGTTGGGCCGATAACTCTGGTAGATCCGCCGTTCACACTCCGGGCTGTTGCATCACAGAATCCTACAAAATGTGGTTTCTGTGACGGCTGGATCAAACTGTATGGTCTGCATCCTGATCAGTTAGATACCGTAACCTACAATAAGGACGGTGTACCTCAACCGGCCGTTGCCTTCTTTGTAACTAGCGATAGTACCATTTATTTGCCCGGGCAGTGTGCAGGTACGTATACTACATTTAATGTGCGCACGGCAGGAAATTGTACCGCTACTTTGCTTGACGTCTTGACGTTGGTTGCGCCTCCAATCAGGGCTGATTTTGATACAATAGTAAGCCGTGGCTGTAAAGGTGATACTTTGAAGCTGGTAAATCTCTCGGTGCCGGCATCAGACCTTACTTATCAATGGGATTTCGGAGATGGTGGCACTTCAACTGAGATCAATCCTGTACACGTCTATACTAACACAGTTGGTACCAGCTATTTGGTTAAGTTGACAGCTACTAATACGAAATGCATTGACGACACTAGTCGCTTGCTCAACCTGAACCACTACCTCAAAGCTGGTTTTACGCAAAGCCCGACTAATTTTGTCTGTCAGATAGATCCGGTGAATTTCACAAATACCTCAACGGGAACAAACCCTGATTACCAGTGGTACTTTGGTGATGGTGCTACTGCTACTACCACTGATGTCTCGCATACTTATGCCAACGTGGGGACCTTCTCGACAATGCTGGTGGCGCACAATAACACGTTGGGCCTGCACTGCTACGATACAGTAAGGCGCACCATAGTAGTTGACTCAAACAGCGAGCTGTCATTGTTGGTTTCCGGCGAATCAACTGCGTTGTGTCGTGGCCAGGCGGTTACTGTAACTGCTATCTACACGACCAGTGGTGAAGTGAGCAACAGTTGGTCTGTGAGCGATGGTTTTGCGATGAACAATATCAATCCGCTGACACATGCATTTGAAGGCAGTGGTCCGGTGACCGTAAACTTCGATGCGAAGTTCAGGGCGTGTCCTGAAAAGAAAGCAAACGTGAAGTTGAATGTGTATGATGTTCCGGGTCTATACTTGGGTGCAGACACAGCAATGTGTCCGGGTAGTAATCCTATAGTGCTCACAGACGATCGTAACATTGGAAATCCTAAGGCACGCTGGCGCTGGAGTACTGACGAGACAAACCGTTCTCCGAAACTGACTGTTACCAAGCCGGGCACCTATGTAGCGACAATCACTGTTGATGGATGCTCTTCAACGGATACGATCGTTGTACGCAAAGATTGTTACGTGGATGTGCCGAATGTGTTCACTCCAAACGCCGACGGTGTGAATGATTATTTCTTCCCTCGCGGAATACTTACCAAGGGTGTAACATCATTCCACATGTCTATCTTCAACAGGTGGGGACAGTTGATCTATGAAACATCCAAGACCGAAGGTCAGGGATGGGATGGCGCAATGAATGGTGAGCCGCAACCACAAGGTGTATATGTTTATTCGATCGATGTTACCTTTAAAGATGGCATGATCGAGAAACACCAAGGAAACGTGACACTATTAAAATAAATGAACAGATAATTCCAGAGCCGCTTCGTGACCCGAAGCGGCTTTTTTGGCAAAAAATAAATTTAATCGAGCGCATAACCACATCTGACTTTATTAACAAGGACCCTATCTATCACCCTGATACTAAAATTTTATGAGCCTTGGTTCATTAACTCAATTCCGGAAACTGTTGCTTGTGTGGTTGCTCCTTCTTGCGGGCGTCGCAGCAAAAGCAAACCATCTCGTAGGGATGGATCTGTTCTATACACATGTTTCGGGCAATACATATAAGATAACACTGGTGGCCTATGGCGATTGTGGCTCAGCAGGCTCATCTACTTCTTTCGGAGCATTGCCTACCAACACTCCGGAGGTGCACATTTACAATGGCGGCACACTTATTTCAACCATAAATCTTGCCATTCAACCACCCACAGCGGGTGTGGAGATAACGCCGGTATGTCCTGCATTCCTTTCCATGACGCAGTGTACCAGTCTGAGCTTTCCGACGCCGGGGATCAAGAAATTTGTGTACAGTGCCAATTATACGTTGCCGGGCACATCGCCTGTTTGGCGCTTTATATTCACGGGTCAGTTAGTAGGCTCTATCGCAGGCAGGGCGCTGTCCATCACTAATATTTCTACCACGCCTGTGTCCTACATTCAGTTGGTGGATACGCTGAACAATACAGTGTCTCCGAACAGCAGCCCTGCATTGACCAATGTGCCGACACCGTTTTTCTGCCTTTCGACGCCTAATAATTATAATCCGGGAGCAGTAGATCCGAACGGTGACAGTCTGAGGTTTGCATTGGTAAACGGTGCGGCTGGCACCACAACGTCGGTGCCTGGTGCGTCGGCGACTTATATCGCACCTTATTCAGGAGCGGCCCCGCTTGCGGTATCTGCCCTGTCATTCGATCAGCAAACGGGACAGATATCCTTTACGCCAAGTGCGCTGCAACGGTCGCTGGTGGTGTATAACATCCGGGAATACCGCGGTGGCGTTTTTGTAGGCTCCTGTCAGCGTGAAATGACTTTCCTTGTCCAGACCTGCACTGATGCACCGCCGAACGGAGATTTCTCCGGGGCAACCGCTGGTACCATTGTTGATAATACACACTTCAATATCTGCAAGGGTGTGGGTGCTTATACGATAAATATCAACCCTTATCAGACGGACACGACCAATAATATCTTTGTGACAACATCCGGCCTGCCGTCGGGAATGACGTTTACTACTACCGGTAACGGCACACCGCATCCGGCCTGCGTCATATCGTGGACCACTACGGGTGTTGCTCCGGGTGCATACACTTTCTACGTAACCTATACTGACAATAACTGTCCATTGTCCGGCACACAGACCATTGCCTATACAATAACTGTTTTGCCCCAACCCACTATTTCTGCAACGTTGCTCTCCGCCGCAACATGTACCAACAAGGCAGCAGTATCTGTTGTGCCCGGTGGAACTGGCGCACCATGGACCGTGAAGGTGTCGCGGTCGGTAGCTCCGTTTGATACGATACAAACATTCACCGGAGTTTCGTCGACATTTGTTGATAGTCTAACACCAGGTGGTTACACGTTTACAATATATACTTTGGGTGTTGGGTGCCGATCGTCTACAAGTATCACGCTGGTTGCACCAGCGTTCCCTACACCAACGCTAAGTGGAATCAATCCTTCCTATTGCGGTAATAATAACGGAAGTATAAGATTGTCGGGGTTGTTGCCAGGCACAATAGACACTGTAAAGTATACAAGGAATGCTGTGGCGCAGACGCCGGTCGTAACAACAGTTGCCACCGATGGAACAATTACTATAACCGGTCTGACTGCAGCGGTTTACGGAAACTTCATTGTGAGCTCGGGTCGTTATTGTGTAACGCCTGCAGTGGGGCCGCTCACGCTTGTGAATCCGCCGTTTACAATGCGCGCGATGGACAAGACCGATCCTGCATATTGTGGTGTTTGCAACGGTGTGATTCGTTTATACGGACTGCAGCCCGGCCAAATTGATACAATCACCTACTACAGAAGCAGTGTATTGCAGCCACCGGTTGTAGCATTTATAGGCCCCGATAGCATGGTGACAATAACCGGTCTATGTTCCGGATTCTACCACAATTTTGTTGCGCGCACAGCAGGTGTTTGCGTGTCAAATACATTGGGTCCTGTAACGCTTGCTGTGCCGCCATTTACTGCACGTGCTACAAGCCATACCAATCCGCCTTATTGTGGTATGTGTACCGGTACGTTGACCATTTATGGCTTGCATCCGGGTATGACTGATACAGTCACTTATCTGAAAGACGGCGTGGCGCAGCCACCTGTGGTGCGGACTATTGGTGCAGATAGTACAGCAGTTCTTACCGGACTTTGTGCGGGTATTTATTCAAATATTGTTGTGCGCACCGGCGGTGTTTGTGTTTCAAATGTTTTGGGGCCGGATACGCTTACTGCTGCGCCGTTGAATATTCGCGCGCTTACTTTCACCAATCCTCCTTATTGCGGTATATGCACCGGAACCATTACGTTGTATGGACTTTTCCCCGGGCAGACCGATACCGTCAATTATACTAAGGGAGGTGTGCCGCAACCGCCCAGAATACAGTTAGTGGGCGCTGATAGCACTATAACGATCACCGGTCTTTGTGCAGGACTGTACGACAATTTTATTGCCCGCACGGGTGGCGTATGCGTATCCAATTCTGTAGGACCTGCAAACCTCACGGTACCGCCGTTCACCATGCGTGCGATCAGTAAAGTGGATCCCGACTATTGCGGGATATGTAACGGAGTGATAAGACTCTACGGATTGTATCCCGGGCAGACTGATACGGTGAATTACACCAAAGACGGTGTGCCGCAACCACCCAGAATTCAATTGGTTGGGCCCGATAGCATTATCACCATCACAGGACTTTGTGCGGGTGTTTATGATAATTTCGTTGCGCGAACTGCCGGGGTCTGTGTATCAAACATGCTCGGGCCGGTAACACTTACAGTACCGCCGTTCACGATGCGTGCGCTTTCGTTTACCAATCCGCCGTATTGCGGCATCTGCACGGGCACGATCACTTTATATGGTCTGCACCCGGGCATGACCGATACAGTCAGTTACACCAAGGACGGTGTGCCGCAACCACCCAAGATCCAGTTTGTGGGGCCTGATAGTACGATCACTATCACAGGGCTCTGCGCGGGTCTGTATGACAATTTTATTGCCCGGACAGGTGGCGTATGTGTTTCAAACACACTCGGCCCGGCCAACCTTACTGTGCCACCATTTACCATGAGCTCGCTTACATTTACCAATCCTCCGTATTGCGGGATATGCACGGGTACCGTTACTTTACGAGGCTTGTATCCGGGGCAAACAGATACTGTTACGTTCACCAAGGATGGTGCACCATATCCTGCTGTTGTACAAACAGTGGCGGCCGATAGCTCCATCACGATCACGGGGCTATGTGCAGGCCTTTACGACAATTTTGTGGCCCGCACCGGAGGTGTATGTGTTTCCAATACTTTGGGCCCTGCCAACCTCACGGTGCCACCGTTCACAATGCGCGCCATTACATTTACGAATGCCACTAAATGTGGTTGGTGTGATGGTAAGATCAGATTGGTTGGACTACATCCCGGACAGACTGATACAATCACTTACAGGAGAAACGGAGTTGCACAGCCGCCCGTGATCGCAACGATTGGTGCAGATAGTACCGTTTACATTAACGGACTGTGTGATGGAGTCTATTCAGATTTTGTTGCACGTACCGGTGGTGTATGCGTATCCAATGTGTTGGGACCTGTGACGCTCGTCGATCCGCCAATAACGCCTGGTTTTAATTTTGTGGTACGTGAAAACTGTAAGGCAGATACTGTGCTCTTTACCAACACATCCACACCTGCAGCAGATCTAACCTATACATGGGCATTCGGGGACGGATCGGTTTCTACTGTTGCCGGTCCGCAGCACATTTACACATTGCCGGGAAACTACAATGTGACACTCGTAATAACCAATACCCGTTGTGTGGATAGTATCTCAAAGAATATTGCTATCACTAACATTGTGAAGGCGGGCTTTACAAATGTGCCTGACAGTTTTGTTTGTACAGGAGCGCCGGTCACCTTTACTAATACGTCGCTGGGTGTGCAACTGAAATATGCGTGGACATTCGGAGACGGAAAGACAGATACTGTTGCAGATCCTGTGCATGTGTATAATCGTACCGGAACGTACAAGATAGTAATGGCGCTCTCCAACTATGTTCCTTGTCGCGACACCGCAAGTGCAGTGATGACCGTCGATTCAATAAGCGACGTGAGCATTAAACTTACAGACTCTGTTTTATGCGATGGCAAGGTGGTGACTTTCACGGGCATTTATGCAGGTATTGGTAACACCGGAATACGTTGGACTTTTGGTGATGGCTCGCAGATAGCTAATCAGAATCCTGTGACACATGGGTTTGATGCAGAGGGTAGTCTCACGGTGAGGTTCGATGCGTTTTACAGGGCTTGCCCTGACACATTTGCCACTAAAAAGATATGGGTATTCTCACATCCGCAGACATACTTAGGAGCAGACACTACCATCTGTCCCGGCGGAAATCCAATTATACTTGCTGACGGCAAATATGACGGTGTTCCGGGCTTGAGGTGGTTGTGGAGTACCGGTGAGAAAACAAACGCTATTAAGGTGACCACGCCCGGTAGTTATTGGGCAAAGGTGATAGTAGATGGCTGTACTGCAACGGATACGATAGAAGTAAAACAGGATTGTTATTTGGATGTTCCGAACGCATTTACACCGAATGCCGATGGTATCAACGACTATTTCCTTCCACGGCCATTGCTGGCGAAAGGGTTGGCTACCTTCAAGCTGAATATTTATAACAGGTGGGGGCAATTGATATTTGAAACCGAAAAGATAGAAGGCCGTGGCTGGGATGGTCGTTTGAATGGTATTGATCAGCCAGAAGGTGTTTACGTCTACACAATAGACGCAACCTTCGTTGATGGACAGATAGAAAAACGACAGGGCAATATTACGCTCATCAGATAGCGTGGTGATCCATAAAATGCATAAAAAGACAAAGGCCGCAAATGCGGCCTTTGTCTTTTTCAGGAATCACATTCCATAACTATTTCATTATATCGTGGCCAAGTTTGTCGCGCTTGGTCTTAAGATAGAACTCGTTATGCTGGTTAGGGGCGATCTCGATCGCGACATTTTCAACGATCTCCAGACCGTATCCAAGCATACCTGCACGCTTGCGTGGGTTGTTGCTCATCAGTTTCATCTTAGAAACACCGAGGTGGCGAAGGATCTGAGCACCTACACCATAGTCGCGCTGGTCGTTTTTGAATCCGAGTGCGAGATTGGCTTCAACAGTGTCTTTTCCTTGTTCCTGCAACTTATAGGCTTTCAGTTTATTCATGAGCCCTATGCCGCGTCCTTCCTGGTTCATGTAAAGGATCACGCCCTTGCCCGCATTCTCAACCATTTGCATCGCAGATTCAAGCTGGTCGCCACAGTCGCAACGAAGTGAATGAAGGATATCGCCAGTTACACATGAACTGTGCACCCTAACGAGTACAGGTTCGTCTTTTTCCCATGTTCCTTTCACAAGGGCCAGGTGGTTCTCTCCGGTATTCGTCTGGCGGAAAGCTACCAGTTCAAAATTGCCGAATTTGGTAGGTAATTGTACCCGTACTTCTTCCTGTATCAGTGTTTCTTTCTGCAGACGGTAAGAAATAAGGTCTTTTATCGAAATGATCTTAAGGTCAAATTTCCTGGCTATTTCCATCAGCTCAGGCAGGCGTGCCATTGTCCCGTCATCGTTCATGATCTCCACCAGTACGCCGGCAGGTTCGAAGCCAGCAAGACGAGCAAGGTCAACTGTCGCTTCGGTGTGGCCGGTGCGACGCAGAACACCTTCGTTTTTTGCGCGAAGCGGGAAGATGTGCCCAGGCCGGCCCAGGTCTTCTGCTTTTGTATTTGGGTCAATAAGTGCCTGTACAGTTTTTGCCCTGTCGTGCGCCGAAATGCCGGTTGTGCAGCCATTGCCAATAAGGTCTACTGATACAGTGAATTGTGTCTGGTGAAGTACAGTATTGTTCTCCACCATAAGGTTGAGACGCAATTCCTCGCACCGCTGTTCGGTAAGAGGTGCGCAAATAAGCCCTCTGCCATGTTTGGACATGAAGTTGATGATCTCAGGTGTAACGTTACGCGCAGCAGTAACGAAATCGCCTTCGTTCTCGCGGTCTTCATCATCTACAACTATTAGCAATTTTCCTTGTCTGAGGTCTTCGAGTGCCGCTTCAATTGTATCAAGCATATCTTCAAAATCTGCACAACGGCAGCTTCATTTTTGTGAGATGCAAAGGTAATACCTAATAATCATGTGAAAATCACACTAAAGCAATATCATTTCCCTACTTTTGGTGGGTGTACGTTAAAATATGAGGTATTTTAACGTTGTCATAGGGTTTCGCTGAGCGCTCGGTTATAGAATCGGAACGTTTTTTGATGCCATGAAAGTAAAAATAAAATTGCGGCATTAGCCGTACCGTATGTATTTTAGATCGTCCCGTTCCATTACATTTTCCCTTGCCTTTTCCGGTATATTCATCGTTTTTTTGTTTGCTGCCTGCAATCAGCATCGGCTTAAACCCGGCCCAACAGGTTTTGCTGACGAATCATTTGCCGACAGATTGAGTGGTTTGATGCCTTCGCCTGACACATCCGGAGGAGCTTTAAAAAGGAAACTATTTAATGATGTACGGCTCGTTTACGCGCTCGATGACTATCAGCCTATATGGGTAAAAGAGAATTATGCTTCAAATGAGGCTGCAACTCGTTTATTGGAGGAACTGGAGGATATGCAATGGGATGGTGCGGAAATAGGGCAATATCGGCTTGATGAGTTGAAGTTGCTGAAAATACGTCTGGATACATCGAAGCGGAACAGCGTGGATGACGCGATCGCTTTCGATACTATGCTTACCCGGAATTATCTTGCTGCGGCGAAATTTCTACGCTTCGGTACAATAAATCCACGCAAGGCCGATTCTTTGTGGCATCATGTAAATGACACTGTGTGGGATGGGCCGGAAGTATTGGTGAATCAGGAAGGGGAGTATCCTTCTCTAGATAACTTCAGGAGTGAATGGCCTACGTACAGACTGCTACGCAACGAATACATGCGATTTTCCATGTTGCAGCAGGACAGCTCTTACCTGAATGCTAAATTCAATATTCAACCAGGGCAAACGGACAGTATTCTGCGAATGAGTGCAGATTACATCATTCTTTCTGAGTTGCCATGGGCCGAGAGCATGCCCGACGATTCGCTGAGCGACAGAGCGCGTATGATGGTGACCTATCAGGCTTATAGGTCGCTGCGCCCCACCAGAAAGTTTGATAGCGCTACTATGGCCGAGCTGGCAACACCACCTGAAGTGTACATGGCAAGGTTGAACGCGAACATGGAGCGGCTACGCTGGATGAAACACTCGCCGGGAAACACGTACATAGTTGTTGACGTTCCACTGATGGAAATGTACTTCCGTAAGGATGGTACTAATGTAATGCATAAGCGGGTTGTGGTGGGGAAGCCGGCGAGACAGACTCCATCTTTGTTCGCCAAAATGACCAATGTGGTGATCAATCCGCCATGGGCTGTACCGCCCACCATTCTTAAGAAGGATGTTTTGCCGGGGATCCAGCGTAGTGGAAACGAGTATCTCGCAAAGAAAGGACTGAAGATATACGACAGTGATGGCAAGGCTGTAAAAGTGAGTGCAGTGAACGCCCGCAACTACCGAAGGTATTCATTCAGGCAAGCACCCGGTGAGGACAATTCGCTGGGTAATGTGAAATTCAACATGCCCAACAAGTGGGACATATACATGCACGATACCCCACACCGAGAGGATTTTGGTAAGCGTGACCGCGCGCAGAGCAGTGGTTGTGTGCGTGTCCATGAGCCGCGTGAACTGGCTTTGTATATTCTTGCTGAAATGGAGAACAAGAAACAGTATACTCAGGGCAGGTTGGATACCTTGATATCGGGTCACAAGACCAAATGGGAGAATCTAAAAAACAAGATCCCTGTTTACATCACATATCTCACAGCATTTGAGGATGCCACAACGGAACACGTACTTTTTACACGCGACATATACGAGCGTGACGCTAAACTGATGGCGTTGATGAGTACAGCATCAAAAAGTTAGCAGCGGTTTTTTCTGTCATTCGGTAATGGCGTTCAGTGCCAGCCACGCCATCATACCCATGCCTGTCTTAAGTGATTCTTCATCCACATTGAAACGCGGATTGTGAACAGGAGTAGTATATTCCGCATTGTTCCTGTTGGTGCCTATGCGGAAGAAACAGCCGGGTACATGGTGTGTATAGAATGCGAAGTCTTCAGCACCCATGCGCATTTCCAGCGGATGCACGTTTCCGGCACCTGCATATACGGCCGCCCAACTTGTTGCTTTATCAGTAAGCGCAGGGTCGTTGAACAGCACCGGATAGCCAATAGGGATCTCTACTGTGGCGGTAGCACCATAGGCGGCGCATGTCTGCTCCGTGAAGTCTTTGATCCATTTATGCGCTTCATATCTCCATTTTTCGTCCATTGCGCGGAAAGTGCCCAGCAACTCCACCTTTTCCGGGATCACGTTGGTGGCAAATCCCCCGGCGATCTTTCCGAAAGTAAGTACTGACGGACTCATCGGGTCACATTTACGGGCTATTATCTGCTGTAGTCCGGTTATTACCAATGCTGCAATGGCAATTGGGTCAACCGTCTGATGTGGCTGCGCAGCATGCCCTCCTTTGCCATGAATAGTGATGTATATCTCGTCGGCACTGGCCATGTATCTGCCCGGTCTGAACCCTACTGTGCCTGATGGCAGATTGGGGAAGACATGTAGTCCGAATATTGCCTGTGGGGCAGGGTTTTTCAGTGCTCCCTCTTCAATCATAATGCTTGCTCCGCCCGGGTGGCTTTCCTCTCCAGGCTGAAAAAGCAATTTTATTGTGCCTGTGAACTGATCCCGCATTTCGTGCAGTATCCGGGCTGCTCCAAGCAGGCACGAAGTATGCACATCGTGACCGCACGCATGCATCACGCCTGAGTTCTGTGAAACGTAGGATATGTCATTTTCTTCTGTGATAGGTAGTGCATCCATATCGGCTCTTAATGCGATGCATTTTGATGCCGGTTCGCGCCCCTGAATATGAGCCACCAGTCCGGTGCCTGCTATGCGTTTTATGTCAGTGATGCCGATCTTCTGCAACTGCTCCTCCACAAAGGAAACAGTGTTGAATTCACGAAAAGATAGTTCGGGGTGTGCATGAAGGTGTCGGCGAATAGTCAGTACGTCTGCATATAGCTCATCGGCACGCCGGCGAATATGATCAGGCAACATAGATCTTGTATTTGAGGTCTAAAGGTAATCATGTTTTTGGCTTGTATGGAGTAACTGAAAGCCCACTTATCGGAGAATGGTTTTGATGATGGCAAACTTAACATTACTAAATTGTTACCTTTTCGTAAATTTATGATAGAATCAAATAGATATGAGGGCGGTATTAGTGGTGTGGTTATTGGTAGTTGGTTCATTTGGCGTCAGGGCACAATACACGCCCCTGGTGGAAAAAATTGCTTTTGACTTCTACGGAGATTCTATCAAAATTGAGGGTCTACACCTCAATTGTCCCGATTTTGCCGGGGAGTTGACTGCGGAAAACATCATTTCCTTTTCTCGGTCAATCGATTCCGGTGGATTCGCTCCCGTCGTGGCCGCTCTTCGTGAATATAGAGATCGTCACCGCCCCGATGACTGGATGTACTATCAACTCATTCGCCGCACGGCTCAGGTTCTTAGCCCCAAATCCGAAAATTACTATCGGTATACACTCTATAAATGGTTCTTCCTCACTCGTTCCGGTTTTGATGCAACACTAAGGATTGCAGGCGATAAGTTGATGTTCTATGTACAATGCGATGAGAATATCTATGATATCCCGTGTTACACCGATGGAGGGCGGCAGTACGTTTGTTTGAATTACCATGACTATGCCAACATCGATGTTCCAAATACTCGTTTTGAGTCAGTGTTGATCAAAGTGCCTGATGCGCGCTGCGGTTTCTCTTATAAGTTGTCTCATATACCCGATTATACCCCGAAGAAATATGAAGAGAAGGAGTTGCAGTTCAGCTATCACGACAATCATTACAATTTCAGGGTAAGATTAAATCCTGATGTAAAGAACATTTTTGCGAATTATCCGGTTGCAGACTACCAGCTTTATTTTAGCATGCCATTGAGCAGCGAAACATACAGTTCTTTGATTCCCCAACTTAAAGAAGCAACATCAGACATGGGGGTGCGTCAGGGGGTGGACTACCTAATGCGTTTCACAAGATACGCATTCAGTTATCAGACAGACAGAGAGCATTTTGGTAAGGAAAAGAGAATGTTTGCAGAACAGACATTGCTTTATGAGGGTAGTGATTGCGAAGACAGAGCAGCACTGTTTTTTTACCTGGTAAAGGAGATCTATCAATTGCCGATGATTGTTCTTGCGTACCCCGAGCACGTGACTGTTGCTGTGAAGTTCGATAAACCTGTTGGCAAACCAATTCTTTACAACGGTCAGAAGTACACTATGTGTGAGCCAACACCACAGAAACAGGACGTTCCGCTTGGACGGATATCGAAAGAACTGGTGAACGCACGTTACGAAGTAGCGTACGTTTATGATCCACATCAATAAAAAATGCCGATCCCTGGACCGGCATTTCTATACCTGAATTTTATCCCTTTTTTATCTCGCTATCAGCAGCCTTGTCGTTGTCTGCTGTTTCTCGCTTGTCACTATAGCATAGTAAATACCATTTGCGAGGAATGATGGCAGATAGATAGTAGGCTCACTGATCTTTGTGGTTAATACTACTTGTCCCATCGCGTTTATGAGACGAAGCTCATCATTTGGCTGAGCACCAAAGATCTGAATGTAGTCTCTTGCAGGATTGGGCACAATCGTGATAGATGTTTCCGGATGCAGATCTGTAACTGCAAGGGCGAACACTACTTTAATAACCGAGCAGGTTGTGTCGGTACACACCCACTGGTTCCGCCGTTTCGCGCGTGTGTAAAGGCATACCGTATAGTTTCCTGCTCCGGTGAATACGTGCGTCGGGTTGTGCAGCGTGCTGGTGTCGGCAGTTCCGGATGCCGGGTTGCCGAAATTCCATAAGCGAGATACTGTGTCGCCCGTATTTGATACAATTGTGTCATAGAACGTAACGTCATAGCCCACTGTGTCGTAGGAGAAGCCATATGTGCTGTTAAGCTTTCCGCATTTTGAATTAACAAAGGCGATATCGCTCACCAACACAGAACCTGATGAAGACTTATTGAAAAGGAATTTAACCTTGCGGACTTTCTTTACGTTGATACCGGTAAAGTCGCTGATCGGAATCCTGATGTTGTTGAACATCACTTTCGGCAGCAAGCTGGCGCTTGTCCCCGGCTGGTAGAAAAGCGCGTAACTATAGTCATGAACACGTTTGCTGGCTACCGCACCGGCCGAATCGATCAGCTGCACTGTGAAGTCGAGGTTTTGCCCGGCTGTCACCTGATTGAATCGCTGTGCGGCCCTGAACTGAACTGCGTCAATAAGCGACAGATCTTGTTGGGAGGCAGGGATGTCGTTCTGATAATAGTCAAGCGTGTCGTCCCAGCGCATACCCATTTGCGCAAGGCCTTTTCTTGATGTGGTGCCCCTGTGTGGTTCTTTAGCTTGTTGTGTTGCTACGTTGCACATCGGTATAGCAAGTCCGCCGCCGCATATTCCCACACCTGAAGTGACAAGGCCTGCCCAGGTAACGGCTCCGCCCATTGTGTTGGTTGTTTCGTTATCTACGGTATCGGTCCTGTTGATATCAAGACGCTCTGTACGTCCGGGGTGGTAAGAAACAAAAACGTTGGTTGTGTCCAATTGTGACGTTGCCGGCGGGATGATGTCACGGGTTTCAAGAATAGGCGCAAATTGCTGCTCCCCGCCAACATGCTGACGGAAAAATGCTGCAGCATAGGTGTTGTATGCGTTCTTTTGTTTTGTAGTATCAAAGCGTTTGTTCGTGGGTGATGCCGGTCCACAATGCGGGTCGGTACTTGTTGCACCCCAGTCGTCTGCTGTACCGGCTATGTATGAGCCCGGAGTCCAGACTGTGTTATAGAAATTGTGGTTGGCTCCCATCATCAGAACGTTGTACTTTGGAGCTTCGTCTGTCGTGTCAGTATAGCGGACATCATCATAGAAGTGAACACCCTGCAGGTCTGAAACGTCGCCATCGCAGTAAGGGGCAATGTTCATCAACGGGATGCCGTTTAGCCAACGACGCTGAAAATCTACCGGGGCAAGAGTGATAACGGCTTTTATGCCATAAGGACTGCCAAGCGACTTGTTATAAAGTGCGTTGAATACAACCCCTTCACCGCCGCGAGAATGCCCCATGGTGCCGACACGCGTCAGGTCAACCTTGCCGATAAACATGCCTGCCGCTCCCAGCGTTGATGGCGCTCCGCCGGTTGTGCTCCATGTTTTCCATAGGTCCAGATGTTTTTGCACAAGTTCGCCACGACCATTCATGCCGGCGTCGGCGGTACTCGCATCTCGTGCATTTATGCCGTTGCAGGAAACTGAGATCACGATATACCCGTGGCTTGCCATAAAGCGTGCGTGGTAGTCATATCCCTGAAAGCTCTCAATAGGCAAGCGGCCAGTTGGACAGGGCCATGACAAAGACGATGAGTATGGCGGGGAGGCATTGTAACATGTTGAGTGCCGGCCATGAAGCAACACTATTACCGGGTAGGGCCCGCCGGGCAGACCCGTAGGGTAGTGTACTGAAGCCCTCATTTCTACCGGACCGGCAGTGAACGTTGTAAGCGACGCAGCGGCATCGCCGAGGTTATATTCTGCCTTTGTTACAGCCAGTGTTCCTGCGATGCCCGGATCCGGAGTTGTTTGTGCATCAGACGCAAACGCACCTGCGAGTAAAATCAGCAACGCGCTGAAAATGGAGGGGAAAGTGTTTTTCCTCATTGGATAATGTTGTTAAGACGTTGAAGATGAAGGCCTTGCAATATTTAGCGTAGCTGACTTTTTTTCAGTTTGCCAAGCTCCCAGCAGGGGCAGAATTTCTGCTTGCACATGTCCTGAAGTTCCTGTTCAGATTCTGCTTCCAACAGACCGTAGGAAAGATACACACGGGAACCATCAGATATTTTTTTGAAGTCTTCTGACGGTATGTAGAATTTCAATATGCCTTTTCCGTTTTCATTGTCCTGGTCATGAAGCAGGAAGTGTTTGTTGCCAATGTAGAGTACATGGGTGTTACCGCCAATATAGAACTCGTTGGGCGATGTTATGGTGAGGGTTACATTTGGGCCCGCTTGCTTAAGCAGGCTCATTTTCACTTTTTGTTTTTCCTGCGCCTGCACCTCGCCAGCCCAAAGGCATAGCATCAACACCGAACACGCAACAAGTAGTTTGCTTTTCATCTTTTTTGGTTTCGCTTTATACAAATGTATTAAAAATATGCTGCAAAAGACATTGTCTTTTAACACGTCAACGCAAAAAGGAGAAAAGGAACGTCAGCTATCAGGCTGCCTTCAGTTTGCTTATCCAAATAGTACCATTCTTGCTTTCGAACTTGTCTATGGTACCCTGTCTATACATCCTGTTCAGTTCTATCAGTGCTTCCTCCCTCGACATGTTGCCAAGAAAGACAAATTCTTTCTCGGTCATGGTTGGGAAATAAGAGAATAATTGCTCGGGCGTGCGTAGGTAGGATTCTTTCTGAGCGCCCGGTATCATCGTTCTAATGATCTCTTCAAATCGTTCGTAAGGTTGAAGTCCGCGGATCACATGTTTTGTCTTGTCTCCATTAGAGAAAAACAGGGTAGGGAAGCCCTTTACGCCTAATTGCTGTGACAATGCCAGGTCCTGACGGAAAAGTTCTTTTGCCTTGCCTTCATAATCACGCAGCAGTCTTGCAGCGTCCAGCCCCACTTCAAAAGCAGCCATGCGGAGATGTTCCCATTTTATAATGTTCTTCTTTTGAGTGAACACCATCTCTTTTATTCTGCGCAGGAAGTGTATCGCCCGCTCGGGGTCCTGCAGTTGTGCTGCTTTAAACGCTATAGATGGCGGATAAGATGACGTCAGTGGGTCCTCGCGCCAAATGTCGCCGTCAAGGGGCATGTCATAGGCAGCACCTACTTCGTCCCAGTGTTTTGCCGCGTCCGCAGGTTTAACAATTGCCTTGCCATTGTATTTTTCCCACGATGGGAGCAATCCACCCATACAATACTCAATATTGACATAGTTGTCATATTCCAGTTTCAGCTTGCGTAGCGTGGGTTGAATGATCCAGCAAGTTGAGCAGATGGGGTCGGTAAAGTACAAGACCTGTATCTGCTTGTTCTTGCCAACAACATATGGTTTGGGCGAATCGTCCAATGCAAGTGGCAGAGGGATGTCATCATCATTCTGAAGTGCCGGTTCCAGGAACTGCTTTTTTAGTTCACGTCCTTTCTTCAGGTGTTCGGCAAGGTCTTGTATCCGTTTTTGGTAATAGTTGTTGAATGCAGCTTCGTAATCAGTGTTTTCGCCCAGGCAGTCAGCAAGTGTCCGTGCATCAAGTATCGCATTGGTAGTGCCTGCACTGGTGAATGGTAGCATCTGGTGCGCCGCATCGCCAATAAGTACCACATTCGATTTGTGAAACGCGGGCAGCATGTCAAAATCTTTGGTCTCCCATATATAGCTTGTCGAAAAGTCATTCGACCGGAGAATCTCCTGCACCACCTCAGGGAAGTCGTACATGAAACGGAAACAGAAAGCGCGCAATGCTTCAGGCGTATCACCTGTAACATCAGAGATCGTCGGGTCATACTGCATGAACCAAACCAGTTCACTGTCAGATGTCGGGATGAAGCCGAATGCGCGGCCATTGTTCTTATCCTGAAATTTTGAAAATACATTTGGATGTTTCCGGGCTATTTCCGGGTTGGTAGCTATCCCAACGATTTCCTTGACCTGTACAGGCGTGTACTTAACGTCGTTGAACAGCAGATTCCGCACTCTCGAGTTTCCCCCGTCTGCAGCAATAAAAATGTCGCCGTATTCAATGTCTCCATTGTCAAACACTGCCGCAATGGCCTTGCCTTCATGGAACACAAAATTCATAAACTTGCGACCTTCCTTTATGCGGGTGGCATTGACTAACGACCGTTGAAAACCCAGCAGGTCAGCTCTTTTTATACAGTACCACTGGCTTAGTCGCTGATCTTTAACCTCGCTGTCATCAGGTCGGCGCAGTATAAACTCGTCAACTTTTCGGGCCGGGAGCAAGATCCTGCTTTTTTCGTTCAGGTCTTTCAAAGGCCCAATACCGTCTTTATGTATCAGAAAGGCATGCCCCTTTACATTAAGTCCTTCCGACCGTTCACAGATCACTACTTCTATCTTCTTCTTTTCCAAGAAGATACCCATTGATAACCCTGCTATACCACCTCCAATTATGACTGCTTTCATTCCCGGGCTTTCTGAGTGTCTGTTAACGATCTGATTTGTTATTTGTAAA
The DNA here is from genome assembly GCA_044220845.1 of Flavipsychrobacter sp. Classification (GTDB taxonomy): domain Bacteria; phylum Bacteroidota; class Bacteroidia; order Chitinophagales; family Chitinophagaceae; genus Nemorincola. Next base: position 18,293 of record JBGAQG010000021.1, read on the forward strand.
AATATAAATTCATTCCGACTTCCCTAAAATTAGGGGATACTATTTTTTATCCGGGTCAGTGCGTCTTGCAGAATTGTGGCAGACGTGGCGAAACTGAGCCTGATGAATCCTTCGGCACCATTGCCAAACCACTGTGGCAACCCAGGAACAACGGCTACTTTTGCATGTTCAAGTAAATGATCAGCCACTTCCTTGCTTGTTTTGCCGGTTCCCGATATGTTTGCGAATGCGACATAGCAGCCTTCCGGCGCTATACAAGTAACCCCTGGCACCTGGTTAAGGCCAGACACGCATATGTCTCTCATGGCCGAGAGATGGCTGACAAATTCGTTGAGCCATGGGGCGCATTTTGTAAGTGCAGCAGTTGCTGCTACCTGGCCAAGTACATTGGCGCCGTGTATGGTAGAATTATGAAGGGAAGCCTCCATAAGCCTGTCGAAGTGAGCGTTAGTCCCTGCCATCACAGCACCTATCCGAAGTCCGGCCAGACCATATGATTTGCTGAAACCAGTTACGGTTACGGTGCGTTTTGCGATGTCAGGCGACAAAGACGATATGCTGGTAAATGAATACGGGGCAAAGATGATATCACTCCATATTTCATCAGATAGTATGATCAGGTCATGTTTGTCGGCAATTGCAGCAAATTGCATCAGTTCCTGCCTTGTAAACACTTTTCCTGTAGGATTCAGCGGGTTACAAAGACACAGTATCCGGGTGGCCGGAGTGATAAGTGTTTCAAGTTTCTCAAAATCAACAGCATCACAATGCTGTGGTATCGCAAATGGAATTGCAGTCGCCCCTACAGCTTCAACAGAATAACGGAACAGGAAATCTACCGGGTCAAAGATTATTGCTTCATCCCCGGGTGCCAAAAATGCCCTGCAAGTGATGTAGATGCCGGAAGCAGCACTGTCCACCGGAAAAATGCGACTCGGGTCGCAATGAATGGCGCGACGTGTTGTGAAGAACTCTGCCATTGCTTTCCTGAACTCAGGCATGCCTGTGGGGGGCGTATAGCACAGATACCGGTCACGCGTGTAGGCCATGACAGCATCTGCGATCTCGGGTGCACACGGGAAATCGGGGTCGGCGGCCGTCAAGGGTATCACGCCTTCCGGAACGGTTGCCCAGCGCAGATTGTAGGCTCTTTTTTTTAGTATGCTAAGATCTATTGAGGAGTGTTCGAACATGACGTTGAGTTAAAAGTTGTGCAGAAAGGAGGGTAAATTTGACCTGTGGAACAGGTAAGATCAGGCACTTAGTATCTCAACGAACTTCTCCTTGAGAATTGGTTTTATGATAAAGTCTGTCACGTTCGGGTTAGTTTTTGCCCGTTCAATATCGTAGGACGATATGGACGATGAGAACACGTATAGGCGGTTGGGTTTTGAGAGGATCGGTGCAATGTTCCTGTACTCTTCAAGAAATTCCCACCCATCCATTATGGGCATTCTGAGGTCCAGAAAAATAACATCCGGCAATAGTTCCGGTGACCCTGAATGCTCTCTCAAATAGGTGAGTGCCTTGTTGCCGTCCAGAAAGTCGGTTATTGCCGTCGGGATACCCGTCAAACCTATAGTTTTCCTCAACAGGAATGTGAAAAGTTTGTCGTCATCTATGAGAAAGATATTTTTTACGGTGCTCATTGGTTCTGGTTAGTGAATTCGATAAAAAATGTGGCTCCCTTGTCGGGTGCGCTTTCGACCCATATTTTCCCGCCCAGCGCTTCGATGTGCGCTTTGATCATATAGAGACCGAATCCCTTTGCATCGGGATGGTGGTGAAATACCTTCCCGATCTTGAAGAAATTGTTTTTATGCTTCTGCATGTCTATGCCGAGTCCGTTGTCGGTAACAGAAAGATATATGTTGCTTCCTTTTCGATGAGAAGATATTATTATTTCAGGTTTCCGATCGGGTGACCTGTATTTCAGGGCGTTGCTTATCAGATTATGAAGAATGCTGTTGAAATAGGTGGCAGGGTAGAAGATGGTCGGAGCATTGTCAATGTCCGTAGTGAATGTTGCGCCAGATCTGATTATTTCAGGTTCCAGACTTTCCAAAATTCTTTGCAGGTACTTGTGTATCTGTAGATGTTCTGATTTTACTTCCGGGTCCTCCTGTATCTGTATGGATTCAACCAGTTCATTGAATGTGGAGTTCAGGTTGTCTAGTACATTATTCAGGCTTGTGATCAGTTGCTTTCTTTCTTCATTATCACCACAGTTCTCAATGAATTCAGAGAGCATCGCGATATTTACTAATGGTGCGCGCAGGTTGTGAGAGACGATGTTGCAGAAATCACTCAATTGCACATTCTGTTGCGATAGTTTAGCAAGCAACATTGTTTGTTTGTCTTCAAGTTCTTTACGGTCAGTAATATCCATGCCCAGCCCTATCATCATTAACAGCTTACCCGAGCCGTTAAAAACCGGGAACATTCGCCTGAGGTGGGTGACGATTGAGCCATCGGGAGCTATTGCCTTGTCCTCCCATCTCATTTCCTTTCCGGTTTTTTTTGCTTCAAGGAACTTTGCCCTCCGCAATTCTGCTACGTCAGATGGTCTGCCACGGTAACGGGCGTATTCAAAGTCGTCTTTCCCGATGATATATTTTCTGAGCTCTTCGTTTTTTATTGCAGTTGCATTCACATATATGTATACGTGTTCAGGGTCAAATACAGCGAGGTCGATCGGAATGTTGTTGAGGATGTTTTCGTAAAATTCCCTTTGTTGATCGAGTTTTAGCCGCGCTTTTTTTTGTTCCGAAATGTCTACAATGTGATAGATATGGTAGTCATGCCCATCTACTGTGGCCGATGTAAAATTTAATTCTACTTCTATTGCAGACCGATCTTTGGTGGTTATGATCGTTTCTACTATTTTCCCCGATACTGTATTAGTTCCCGATGCACGCTCAGCCATGGCGGTGTCGTCATAACAATTGCCCGCCAGGCAGTTGTTGCAAAAGTCCAGACCTAATATTTCTTCTTCTTTCCAACCGAGCATTATTTCTGCTTCCGGATTCATGAGCAGCACAGCACAGTTGCTGTCAGTAACCACAACAGCATCTATAGCTTTCTGAAATATTATCTTCATCATCTCTTCGGAGTGAAGCGCGTTAGAGATGATGCTTGATCTTGCCGCGTAGTGTAACCGTAGTAGATTGCTTACTTGCGAAGAAAGTAATCCCAACGCAGTAGTCTGGTCATCTTTAATCTCATGTTCTTCAGGCCAAAAGACCAAAAGGTATCCCACCGTGTGGCCATTAGCATCTTCTATCGCCACTCCTGAAAGTGCGCTTGTGTTCTCAGGGAGATACCGTCGGATGTCTTCTGAACCAGATTTTGTACGAAGATCAGGAACGTTAAAAGTCTTCGACCCACCTGTTGGAACGATCATTGCATTTGCCGGGATATTGCCCGCGTGTGTACGTTGATCGTGCCACCCGATCAAATTATAATACAGACCATTTTGAACCGCAATCGCAGAGCTGCCTGCGCCACACATCATTGTCGCCAACTTTGTGACGACCGACAACTCCTTTTCCGGGATAGACAAAAGTGTCTGTACCCAGGTGTCTGAACTCTTGGTGGCGTCCTTAGTGGGAGTTGTGCGATCGGTATTCATGAGCAGATTACCTCTATGCTAAACGTGTGATGTTTATGCAATAAAATAATATTGAATGTATAATTGTGGTTATTAGAATTGCTAAGTTAGTAAACTAATGCGGTAATATCTATGCAACATATATGAATAGTGCGGAGGTGTAGCATGCCATACCACACCTCCGCACTGTTCACTTTAATTAAACTAACGACAATTCCAGTGCCTGTAATATCCTACGGGTGGTTGTTGGTGTCTATATGGGTAAGGATGAGTAATCGGCGGATAGCCATATCTCGACCGGTATGCCGGACCGTTATAGTATACAACCGGTGGCGGACAGTGCCGGCGTTGAGGAACATAATACCTTACAGGATAATGGTTGCGAACGGTTACGCGATGGACGTGGCGGTGTCTTCCATGTGCATAGGCACCATCGTTGGTGAGTCCTGTCAGTACTATTGCTGCCAGTGTACCCATAATGATCTTGATATTCATGTCTTTTTGGATTTGGTTGTATTGGTCTGATGCAATTTTATTGCCAGAGTTTAAGCGGGTCGTTCTTTTAACATTTCTTCGGCAAACCATCCGGTTGGGGACTTAATGCATTTTGTAGTTACTTTGGACTGTTGCTTTTACTCGATTGAGCTATGAAACTCTCACTGTCTGTACAAAAGGTTCTGTTGCCGGCAATTGTCGCTGTAATTACATTTATTTGTTTCCGGTATACATTGAATAACCAGTTTACTAATTGGGATGATGACTTTTACGTCACGAACGATGTGTATATACGAGAGTTTTCCGCTCACAACCTCAGGGTTCTTTTTACGGAAGATATCACCCGGAATAATTACCACCCACTGTGCATGCTCTCATTGGCGGTCAATTATTTTTTTTCCGGTTTGGAACCAATGGGTTATTACCTCACCAACATACTGATTCACGTCGTTAACGCATGGCTGGTTTTCTTACTGTTCTTCAGGCTTGCAGTGCACTTGTCGTTGTCGGAAAGTGCCGCTCTGTTTTTGAGCTTCTTCGGGTCGCTGTGGTTTGCCGTACACCCTATGCATGTTGAGTCAGTTGCCTGGATCTCGGAACGGAAAGACGTCTTGTATGCCGCCTTCTATATTTCGGGTCTCATGACATACTTGCGCTATCTTGGTGACCGGTCGAAAAAATGGCTTTGGATCACTTACTCGTTGTTTTTCTTGTCGTGTTTGTCCAAGCCCATGGCCGTCACTTTTCCTCTGGCTCTGTTGGCGTTAGATTATCTGATGACAGGTAAGGTAGGGCTGTCCGAAATGCGTTCAAAGACATTATTCCTGCTCACTTCATTTGCGTTTGGTGCCGCCGCATTCTACACACAGCACCGAACCGGCGCAGTTGCTTCATTTGGTGTATTGTCCATTTCAGAGCGGATTATGTATGCCGGGTATGGGTTTGTGATGTATGTAGCAAAGTTCTTTGTGCCGGTTGGCCTCTCTACCTTTTATCCGTATCCATACAGGTTTATTGATGGCTCCCTCCCCATGATTTATTACCTGGCGCCATTTATGGCTGTTCTCATTGTTGTTTTGCCGGTTGCGGTCTTGGTACGGATCAAGAGTAGGTACCTGCCCATTGTTATTTTCGGTCTGGGTTTTTTCGTAGTGAATCTGGTGTTGGTCCTGCAGTTTATTTCTGTTGGTTCGGCTATCATGGCCGACCGCTATTCTTATGTCGCTTACATTGGGCTATTATTTCTTTTTTTCTATTTACTAGCCGATCTCATACAGCGTCTCCCATTTATGCGTTTAGCGGTCACTTCGGTGTTACTTGTTGTTTCTGCCGGATATGCCGTCGCCTGTGCCGCACGTACCAAGGTTTGGCACAATTCCGAAACACTGCACACAGATGCGATCGAAAAATACCCTCTACGCGCGCTTCTGTCTTACAAATGGCGCGGGCATCACTATTTCAGTATCGGGGAGTACGACAAGGCCATGCAGGATTACAACGTGCTGGTGACATTGCGCTCGGCTGACAATAAGGTGAAGGCAAATATGGAAAAGATCGCGGTGCTCGGTGCCCTGAAAAGCAACCTTGCCGGTGTTCAGCTGCAATCGGTCGCGGGTAGCTACAAGTCTCACCTTGATTCCGCCATGGCGCTGGTTGTTTCAGGAGATACTACTGCCGCTTTCCGGCAGTATGTACTTGCTCTTGCTGCTGATCCTGTAAACGCTGAACGTGCTCTGGCCACTGTCAGTGACGAGCTCGTTCAAAAGCAGCAGTATGCGCGCGCGATAGCGCAATACAACCTACTTATGAAACTGAATACCACAAATCCATTCTACTATTTTCTCAGAGGTTGCGCTCATTTCGGAATTGGTCATTTGCCTGATGCTGTTAGCGACTGGGAAGTGGCTGTAAAAATGAATTCAAAAGACGTGCAGCAGTCAGCTTCTTACAATTTAAGTGTGGCGTACGATTCACTCCGTGATCCTTCCAAGGCTTTGTTTTATATGGAAAAGGCGCAGAAATTGGGGTACAATGTCGCTTCTGATTATGCGGTCAAGATCAGGCGCAAGGCCGGAAAATAAAGACATTACAGACACTTACTATGGAGCCACTTAAATACATGTACGACCGCAAATTTGCAATACATTTTGCGGGTATCGCCAAAGAAGTTATGCCGTCTTTCAGGGAAAACGATTTTGTGGCCGCGGTCATGGCTGCCGGTTGGGACGGTCTTGAACTGAAGCAACGTGTCGACAGGCTTAGTACTGCCCTGCATCAGGTATTGTCGGGAGATTTTTGCGAAGACATTCCTCATGTCGTAGCGTTCGCAAATGCTGTCATAGATCGCACGGGGCGCGAGAATACATTTGAGTATATCTTCCTTCCGGGTTTTGTAGCATTGTTTGGTGTTAATCATCCCGAAGAGTCGCTCCGAGCTATGGAAGTGCTAACGCAATTGAGCAGCTGTGAGTTTGCTATCCGTCCATTTCTGATGAAATACCCTGATAGGACGATCGCTGAAATGATAAAGTGGACCAAACATGTCCATCCATCGGTAAGAAGGTTGGCCAGTGAAGGGTGTCGTCCACGGTTGCCTTGGGGCGCTGCCTTACCGCAGTTTAAGAAAGACCCGTCAATGATCCTGCCAATTCTTGAAAGCCTGAAAGACGATCCTTCTGAGTTTGTTCGCCGTAGTGTGGCAAACAATTTGAACGACATCGCGAAAGACAATCCCGACGTTGTTCTCAAGATCGCTAGCCGCTGGAAAGGCGCTAGTGATCAGACCGATCGCTTGATACGACATGCTTGTCGCAACCTTCTTAAAAAGGCAGACCCTACGGCACTCGCTCTTTTTGGCCTCACAACTACGCCTCTGTGCTCAGTTCATGACCTGCAATTAAAAGAGCGACACATCCGCATCGGCGATACACTTTATTTCTCGTTCCGGATCCAGGCCCACGACGATCACTCAGGTCCGCTTCGCCTCGAATACGTCATCACCTATGCTAAGGCAAACAACAAATTCAGCGATAAAGTCTTTCAGATAACGGAAGGAGTGTTTGCGCCGGGGCAAGTGCTGGAATACAGCCGCAAACAATCATTTGCAGATATGACCACCCGTAAACACTATGCAGGTGAGCATCGTATCGCAGTTGCTGTCAATGGCCTCCCAATGGCAACAGCAACGTTTGTAGTCAGGGAATAGTAACTGTCATTTGTTTCGCATTGACGCGAATATCTGGTAACTCACCGGCGCCACCAGCATGAATATGCCCACTGCCGGTGCCCACAGTCCCAGGTGCTCTCTTACCCATGGAAAGATCACTTCTGCTTCAATCAACAACAGTAGAAGTGTTACTGACAGTTTCAGCGTCCGTAATGTTCTGGTTGCACTGGTGTACTGTTTCTCTGCATTTTGTTCCGTTATTGTTACCGGGTAGTTTAGTTTGTCCGGATGCTTCCCCACCACGTGCAGCAGAAGAAAAACAAAGGTGCCCACCGCCGGCAGAATCAACACGGACATCTTGCCGCTGTATCCGTCCACCATGCCGGCGCCATTAAAATGCGATGGTATTATGTCTGGTAGGTTAGGCAGCACGGCCAGCGGAAGTGCCCACGTGGCCAGAAACAAGATCCATGAAAGGTTGCTGAGCAACCTGTCGGTTGGCGTAAGTGTCAGAATGATTCGTGGTCGTACTTCCATAAGCCGGATTATTTGCCTCTTCCCTGGAAAATAACGATAAACGTGTAAAGGATGATCTTAACATCCAATGCCAGAGAGCAGTTCTCAATGTACAAGAGGTCATACTTCATACGCTCTATCATTTCATTGATATTCTCAGCGTATCCGAACTGCACCATTCCCCATGATGTGAGTCCGGGTTTCACCTTGTGCAGGTACTTGTAGTGAGGGTGTTTTTCGCTTATGAGGTCTATGTAGTGTTTCCGTTCAGGGCGTGGACCCACAAGCGACATATCTCCTTTAAGAATGTTGATGAACTGCGGCAACTCATCAATACGCCACTTGCGCATTGTGCGTCCCCAGGGTGTTATTCTGGGATCCATCTTGCTGGATAATGCAGGCCCGGCTTTTTCGGCTTCCAGATACATGGACCGGAACTTGTAGATATAGAATGGCCGTCCGAATAGTCCTATGCGTTCCTGTTTGTAGATCACACCACCTTTCGATGATAGTTTAACCATTATGGCAGTGAAGATCAGAAAAGGAAGCAACGCTATCAGAGACACTGCCGAAACTATTATATCCAGCATGCGTTTGCATACTCTTTGCCAGTCGGGCATAAGGTCCGGATGAATATGGATCAGTACAGCATCGTATACGTTGCTCGTTTTTACAGATCCTGAAATGATGTCATAATTGTCTGGCTGTACTTTTACTACAACCGGCCGGTATGATAGGCGGGTCAGTATGTTCTCCAGCAAATGGTGTTCTGACGAGTCGACAGCCACAATTACTTCCTCGATCTTGTGCCGGTCAATAATTTCTTCAAGCTGGGAAAGGTCTCCTAATTGAGGTAAGTATTTGCTCATACCGTTGCTCGCCTCTTTGTTGGAGTAGATGAAACCTTTGAAGATATTGCCCAATGCCTTGGGGTTCTCCAGAACCTGTTTGTAAATGTTTATCGCTTGTTGGTTTCCTCCGATAACCAATGTATTAAAACCGACTTTGCCGGTTACAAGGTTGCGTTTAACCTTGTAAAGAATAGCCAGCCTGAATGTAAGCGCAAATGATGTATGGATCAGCAGATACCGGCTGATAGTGTTCATGAAGTAGGAATAGTTGCCGGTATCATCTCCGAAAACGATTATCGAAACAGTTATACAGCCTATAATGCACGAGATAAGTGTCCTGTTTATTTCATTGAGGCGCGATTTTCGGTACAGATCAAAGTAGGTGCCCGAAAGCAGATAGACGAACAACCAGCCGAGCGGTACAACGATCAGTACGTTAAAATAATCGCGTGGGTGAAAGTTCTTCAGGCACGCGAGATAGTCAGCTCCCGTTAGGAAGTGTTGTCTGTACACCCAAAAACAGAACCATGCCAATGCTGCGCCCAGATAGTCCAGCGCTGCCAGTTGCCTGATGGCGTTCTTTTTGTGTTGGTCAAGGCGCATCAGATCAGAATGTAACGAGTCTTATGTTGTCAATCAATAACTTTCCGCTCGTTTGTCCCGATGGAACCGACGTCTTGATATAAAGGTAATAGTCGCCGCCCGGATACTTGTTGACGAAAGATGTGATGTTAATGTAGAATTTTTTCCAGGTCGAGCTCGGTAGAACGCCCCATCCTTCAATATCAGTAATAAGTGAGTTTGCCAGAACGCCGCGTATGCCTATTTGCAGGTTTACTGACGATTTGTATTCAAACTCTATAAAAGCGGCACCTTCAGGCACTTTGAAAGATGTTCTTGTGCTGTCAAGAGAACTGTCTGCCGATGAAGGCAACATTACCAGACCGGTTCCTGTGCCATCTAGTTTCAATGAGTCCACTGATGTTGTGGTGATCGTAGTAGTACCAAAATACTTTGCGAATTTAGTTATGCCACCTTCAAATTCAGAGATGACAGTATATTTCACCGAGTCATAGTATCCTGTTGTTGGAGACACTGTTTGGATCTTACCGGGTTCATAGTTCAGCTCTGTAGTATAGATCCTAAAAAAAGGGTAGGCCACCGGTCGTTCTCCCCGGCCATTAATCGGGATTCCGGGGGCAATTTGTAGTGTTCCCTTGCCCGATGCTATGATCGGCACTGTAGCCGGAAGGTCAAACGCACCAACCGGATTGTTGTTGTAGTAGACCCAGGCGTATCTAATATCGTGTCGGGCGCCGTTCTCAAACGAGAAAGAGTCTATCCTAACATGCGTTGCAATGGGTTCAGACGGGTTTATGATGTTACAACCCGAATTCCACACCACAAAGGCAGTAAGGAGGATGCCGACAACAATTCGATAGTAGGTTTTAAGCATATTCGTGCCGTATATGTAGTAAACGCAAAAAAAAGTTAAACATTGTGTTGCTCATTGTGTAAACTCATCTTCTTGAGTATTTGATGAGCTACGTCCATTGCCTGATAGCCATCATAAACAGATACACGGGGTGGTTTATCTTCAAGAACGGCGTTTGCAAACTCGGTCAATTCCGTCTTTATCGCGTTGATCTGAGCGACTTCCGGCAATTGAACCGAGATAATCTTTCTTTCTCCGTTTGCCAATTCAATCGGTAGATCCAGCAACTCTTCCGGGGCGTCTCCGTCCTTCAGTTTGATGATCTCTGTTTTCTTTTCAAGAAAATCTACCCCGATATATGCGTCTCGTTGGAACAACCGCATTTTCCGCATTTTTTTCAGCGAGATCCTGCTCGAGGTGAGATTTGCGACACAGCCGTTATCAAACTCTATCCTGGCGTTTGCAATGTCTGCTGTTTCGCTGAGTACTGCAACACCACTTGCCGAGATCCGTTTTACCGGTGATTTTACCAGACATAAAACAATGTCAATATCGTGGATCATCAGGTCCAGTATCACCGATACGTCGGTTCCTCGCGGGTTGAATTGCGCCAGCCTGTGCGCTTCAATGAACATAGGCTGTACTTTCTGTTCACCAAGTGCCAAAAAGGCCGGATTGTAGCGCTCCACGTGACCTACCTGACACTTTATGTTCGCTTCTTTCACAAGATTCACCAACTCACGTCCTTCTTCAAGCGTGTTTGCCAGCGGTTTTTCAACAAAGACATGTCGCCCGTGCTGGATACACCTCTTTGCAATCTCGTAATGGGTAGTGGTTGTTGAAACAATATCCAATGCATCGCAGGCGGCGATCAATTCTTCAATATCAGTGAACCTTTTGATGCCGAATTCGGCAGCGACTGAGTTTGCTTGTTTGTCATCCGGGTCATAGAACCCCACCAAATTTATGTGGCCGATTTGCTGCCATTGTCCGATATGAATTTTTCCAAGGTGGCCTGCGCCAAAAACTCCTACTTTTAGCATCTCTGTTTCTCTGTGATATTTTGTGTCCGGGATCGGACAAAGAATGCTGCAATATAGCAATAATACTTGTTTTGCCTATCTCTTACTACTAATCGTTGTTTACCACTTTTCTTTACCCGATTTGACGATAATGTATGTGAGGTTCAATAATTTATCGATTTAAATTACATCTAAGTTGAGTCTGATGTCACAGACAACAAAGTCTATTTTCTACTTGTGAGCAGATTTTGGTCACTTTTCGAGTTGTTCATTCCTGATAGATCGTGTACTGGCGTACTGAAGGCGGTTGACAAATAATTAACGAACAGACGTTTATTTTACGTTTAATTGTCTAACGTATTATAAAAGTGCTTACTTAAATAAAATTCAATTTTTAACTTGAGTATAATTTTTTATTGTAAGCTATAAGGTCAAAGTAGGCTCGAAATACTTCTCAGGGAGGTGTTTTTTCACGTTTTTTTACGAATTGAATTCGTTTTTTTTTCAAAACCTTTTGCTTTTTAAAGAACTTATTTATCTTTACGCAGTCTAGGTGCGCATTGCACTCAGACCATGACGGTTACCGGGCCTTTGAATCGAGGTTGCTGGCTGATTTTTTTGTTATTAATAAATTAGCATAGTGGTGCTCTTGGTGACTAAATTTTGAGTATATTTGCACGCTGTAAGCCGATAGAAATAAACAATTTTTAACCAAATTTTTATTTGACGCACTATTTTAACGCATTTTTAAATTAATAAAAATTACACGTATGTCCATAAAGAGATCCTTGTTGTTCACTGGAGTGTTCTTAATCGCTGCTTCCTCTTTATCAACAACCTCTACCGCTCAGGATAACCCGAATTACCACAAGTCGCGCACGCGTCCTGTTATCCCGTACAGGCACCTGACGCTTGCAGCGCCTCCAGGCATGGTCTACGTTCCCGGTGGTTCTGTGACTATTAAGTATAGCCAGTCGTCTACCGATACCAATAGCAAAAAGCGCGTTAGTCTCAGTTCGTTTTACATCGACAAAACTGAGGTGACCAACCAGCAGTACCGTATGTTCACTGAATGGGTCATCGACTCTATCGCTATAGTGAACTATCTGAAAGATGATAAGTGGTTCCTCGATCCGCCTCCGGGTGGTTGGAAGGACGACGCAGCCAAAACTGAAGTTGCCAAAGTTGACACAACTACAGTAAAAGATACTTTGCTTTCTGCACTTGGTGGTGACATGAATGCTACTGCTGCGACCACTACAAACGCAACACCTGCTTCAACTACGGCTACTTCCGCTCCTGCAAACGCAGTAACCGACAGCAATGGTCGTCAGATCCGCAGGCGTATCAACTGGGAGGTGGTTAAGCACAAGGATATCTTTGAAAGCAATGATGACGAGATCAAAGCTAAGATCGCTCCAATGTTCGACCCTGTTACCGGAAAGATCAAAGAAGAATTGTACACATACAGCTACACTTACCTCAAAGCAACCGGTACAAACAAGAACGTTAAGATAGGTGAATATGCAACTGAGTCTATTAACGTTTATCCGGACGAAAAAATCTGGTTCAAAGATCTGAACAACTCTCAGGTTGATATCCTTGTTGAAAACTATTTCACTCAACCTCCGTTCGACGATTACCCTGTTGTTGGTGTAACCTGGAAGCAGGCTCGCGCTTTCGCAGCATGGAGAAGCCATACAAACTTCGATTATGCTAATATCGCTGATTACCTGAAGTACTATAAGTTGCAGTACAGCCTGCCTTCGGAAGCTCAGTGGGTATATGCAGCCGGAAAAGATATTAAGAATTCAAATCAGCCGGTAGCAACTCCGGAGCCAGAACCGGAAGCAACTCCTGATTCTGTAGCTACAGCTTCTACAACAGCACCTGCTACCGATTCTACCGGCGCGGCGATGCCAACAACCGATAGCGCTGCGCTTTCAGCAATAACTGCTGCAACTGATGGATCTGCAACTCCTGTGGCCGAAGATGAAGATGGTGGTGGCAAGAAGAAGAAAAAGAAGAAAAAGAAAAATAGCGAAGATGAAGAGTCAGTTGAAGAAGTTGCTGTCGTAGCTCCTGCTAAGCCTGACAAAGATGCAACTCCTGTTGATAAGGACCGTAACGGTAGCCTCCTCGTAAACTTCAAACAGGAAGAAGGTGACTACACAGAAGATGGTGCAAACTTCACTTTGCCTGTAATGTCATATTCTCCAAACGAGTTCGGCGTATATAATATGATAGGTAACGTCGCAGAATGGGTACTTGACGCATATAGCCCGTCAGCGTTTGCTTTCGTATCAGACGTAAACCCGGTTCTCCTTTATGATGCTGATCCTAAAGATGGTGATGCGATGAAGCGCAAAGTTGTTCGCGGTGGTTCGTTCGTAAGTAATGCAAAAGCACTTAGTCCGTTCACTCGTGATTACGAATTGCAGGATAATGTACACTGCTACATCGGCTTCAGGTGTGTAATGTCAGCTCCAGAGATCCTTTCAAAGAAAGTTGCAACTCGTAGGAGGGAAACAGGTTCTACTAAACCTGCAGCACCTGCAAGTAAGCAAGCAGTACCTACAGCAAAACCAACATCAGGAAAAGCAAAAAAATAAGCATTTTCACAATTAACCATAATAGTCACTAAAAACAATCTCTAACTCGTTAAATTTTTTCACACTCACAAATCCCAACTTATTATGAGCAATCAAAATTCATCAAAGAAAATTGGTCTTAATTCCATCATTTCTTTCGGCGCCAGCGTCGTAATTCTTGGTCTGATGTTCAAGATCCTTCACTGGAAGGGCGCAGAATGGATGATCGGTCTTGGTCTGATGACGGAGGCTGTCCTGTTCGCAATCCTCGGTTGGGCATCAAGGGTTTCTCCGGAAGAAGAAGCTGCTGCAAACGGTGGAAACAATCTGAGCGAAGTGCTTAACTCAGCTGTGACTCCAAAAGTTGTTGAAGGCCTTACTAAAGGTTTCGAGCAGTTTACTAAAACAGTTCAGTCTGTAAATTCGATTGCGGGTTCCGCAGGTACTGCTACGAATTTCATTAAGGAAATTGAAACAGCAACCGGCGACGTGAAAAAATTCCGCGACAACATGACTTCAGTGTCAGGTGGTTTTGATGCGTTCAATAAGTCTCTCCAGGCTGTTAGCCAAATGTCTGGTATTTCTGTTACAATGATGAAAGAGTTCGAATCTGCTGGTGCAGGTATGAAGTCATTCTCTAAAAACATTGGTGACATGAATGCTAACTTCGACCAATTCAATAAAACTCTTAGTGCGTTAAATCAAATGGGTGCTGCTTCGCAAAACATGATCAAAGAATTCGAAGCAACAACGAATGGTATCAAGGTTTACAATAAAAACCTCACTGATCTCGCTCGTATTTACCAGGCTCAGGTTGATGCTTTCAAAAAGTAATCTTTTTACAGCAAACCTAAGTCTAACAAATTAAATACTAAACTCACCCATTACGAAATTTAAAAACTTACAAACGCATGGCAGGAGCAAATGAAACCCCCCGGCAAAAGATGATGGGGATCTTGTACCTGGTGTTGTTGGGACTCGCCGCAACCACAGTTACAGATCACGTTCTCGACGCCTTCAGGAATCTTACTGAAAGCCTCAAGACCTCATCAGAAAACGTAAAGGCTAACGTTGACAACGCGTTATCGTCTTTCGAAGCTACAAAACTGAAGAATGAACCAGAACGTGCTCGCCCGGTATGGGAAAAAGCGCAGAAGGTGAAGAAAGCTATCGCTGACCTCGATAAGTACATCTCTGATACTAAGAATGAACTTATCAAAATGGGTGGTGATATTGATGAGACCGGCGACATTAAGAGCCGCGATGACATTGATATTTCACCACGTGAAATGGTTCGCAAGGGAAAGGCTAAAATACTGAGAGAGAAAATTGAAGCAGCTCGTACAATTATCATTGCTGAGTGGCCGACAAAAACTCCACAGGAAAAAGAAGATCTGAAAAGTAAACTCGCTTTGAATGCTCAGGATCCGCCAAAGCGCAAGGGTTCTATCAAGGCGTCTTGGGAAGAGACTAACTTCGGTGATGGTATTCCGTTGACAGCAGCAATCACAGCTCTTACAAAGATCCAGGCGGATATGCGTAACACAGAAGCTGAAGCTGTTAAAAAGATACTCGGCGAAGTAGATAAGGCAGTTATCAATCTTGACCGTTTCGATGCGGTTGCCGTAGCGCCTACCTCTTATATTCTCACTGGTCAGCAGTATACCGCTGATGTGTTCCTTACAGCGTCTGACTCTAAAGCTAATCCTGAGGTAACTGTAGGTGGACAGACACTTAAAGTTGTTGACGGAAAGGGCCTGTACACTGTGACCGCTTCGAAAGAAGGTGAATACAAGTGGGTTGGTACTATCAGGGTTAAACAAGCTGATGGAACCATGAAGGAATACAAAACCAAAGAGCAGGTGTATACAGTTGCACGTCCTTCAGCGGTTGTTTCTCCTGATAAGATGAACGTATTCTACATCGGCGTTCCAAATCCGGTTTCTATCTCTGCACCTGGTTTCTCAAAAGACAAGATCAAAGTTAGCATCAGCGCTGGCGAGATAAAGGGTAGCGGCGGTGCATATAACGTTACTGTTTCGCAAGTTGGTAAGGTTATGGTTACGGTTACAGGTATGCTCGAAGGCGGTAAAACTACCACGCTCGGTGCTTCTGAATTCCGTATCAAGCGTATCCCGCCTCCACGTGTGAAATTTGGTGGTAAATCTGGTGGTAAGTTGAGCACTGGTGCGATGAAGGCTCAGAACCGTATCTTCGCAGTACTTGAAGACTTCGACTTTGACGCTCCGTTCGCTATCCAGCACTTCACAATGTATGTAATGAAGCCACGCAGTGAGCCAATGGTGTTTGAATCAAACAGCAATGCATTTACACCGGCTATGACTGCAGGTATGCAAGGTATCACTTCCGGCTCACGCGTAACTATCGACAACGTGTTTGCAACCGGTCCTGACGGTATGAAGCGTCAGCTTGATCCTATAACCTTTACTGTTGAGTAACCTGAATGATTTTAAATTATTGAAATTTCTATGAAAAAGAACGTACTGTTTATCTTGTTTGTTGTAGGCTCGTTGGGCATCACCACCTATATGAACGCACAAACTGCTCCGAAGAAGAAGAAAAAGAAGAAGACGGAGAATAAAGTGAATGCAGATAGCCTCGCTGCTGCTCGTGCTGCTGACAGCCTTGCTGCAATTGCTGCTGCTACGCCTCCGCCTCCTCCGGCAGAGGAAGAAAATCCTTTTGCTGACCTCGTGTCAAATGATACAGGTTTTGCAAATGATTTTGCTCTGGATACTTCGAAGCCGGTGGACGGTTATTACAAGCAGACCAATCTGCGTGGTGCTAAACCTTTCGCTTTCCCTAAAGAAAATAAGAACAACATTAAGTTCTACAAGCGTATATGGAGGGAGATAGATCTGACGGATTCTTCGAACAAGATATTCGCAATGCCGGGTGAAACACTCATGCAGCTCATCATGGATGCGATCAAGTACAAAAAGCTGATCGCTTACCAGGATGAAGGCTTTAAAAAGCAGCTCACTTACGAAAAGGTGTTGAAGATTTTCACCGACAGTTCGATCGTTCCTATTTTCGACTCAATATCTGGTGAGCAGACAGGTTCTAAGACTGTGTTCAATGATTTCAACGCTGACTCAGTTACGAAATTCGAGATCAAAGAAGATATTTACTTTGACAAGACTCGTGGCCGTGTTATCACTCAGGTAATTGGTCTGTCACCTGTAAGGAGGCTTAAGTCAAGTGCCGGTGAGGTACTTGGTGAGCAGCACCCGTTCTGGTTGTATTATCCACAGTGTCGCAATTTGTTTGCTGCACGTGAGGTGATCGATCCACAGCGTGATATCTACAACGAAAGTTACGATGACATGTTCGTTCAGCGTAGGTTCAAATCTCGCATCGTGAAAGAATCCAATCCTGCCGATCTCCGAATCAGGGACAAATATCCTAGTGATGAAGCAAGGCAGAAGAAAGAGTCTGATCGTATCGAGCGTGAAATTCAGAATTACAAGCGTAATCTTTGGAAGTATTAATCAATTCTCTGGTCGCAGGCTATTTAAATTGTGTGTATGAAAACTAAACTGTTAACTCTTCTTTCTGCTGGCGTTTTATCCGCTACGGGGCTATTGGCTCAGGTACGTACGGATATTAGTGTACGCGAAAGGAACAATAGCGCCTACGAAGTCGGAGAACAAGGCTACAATGCCCATAACTTCAGTGTTGGGTTCGGTCTCGGGTCTACTAAAATGTACGGTGACTTGTCCTATTCAAAACCACAACCGGCCTACATCGGTTACTTTGAAAAGAACATCACACCTACAATTAGTTATGGTTGGACTGTTTCCTTTGGGGATTTGTCGACTAGGGATCCCTATACTCAGTTGCGTAGCTTCAACAGGTTTACTTCAGTTGATCAGCACATCAACGTGGAGCTCGGGACACTATTTGCAGCGGTAGATCGTGAGTACTACGACAATCCTATTCTGCGATTGGTAGGTGGTGTATATGGTGGTGTTGGTTTGGGTATTATCAATAACAACATCCCACGTATTGCTACTCCGAATGATTATGCCGGCCAGGTTAATAGTGTGAATCCAACGGTTCTCACAAACTCAACTGCGCTGTATATTCCAATGAATGTTGGTTATAATCTGCACATCCCTCAGTTCTGGATATTCAAAGGTTGTGTGTTTAACGCCAACTTCCAGTACACGTCAACAATGTCAGATTACATTGATGGTTACAAGCTTCCACTTGCTGCCAACAAGCGCAATGACGTTTACACAGTAATGTCAGTTGGTTTCAGGTTTTACATCCTTCATCCATCTGAGTACTAGAATAATTCGAATGTTATTTCAAAGTGCCACCGATAGGTGGCACTTTCTTTTTATGGAATTTCGTGATTTATTTGGTGGTTCTGCTTGTGTTAGCAGTTGTTTTGTTTGAAGAAGAGCGCTGCATTTGCCAGGTAACGATTCAATACTAGTTCCCTATGATCGCTTCAAGGTCTCCATCGCCGCTCAGGTTGTTCATTTGTGACACTATCTGAGGATATCGCCATTGAACCCTTCTGCTCATCGGTCTTACGGTGAATTTTTTCGGGTTGGGAAGACATGCAATGATCTGAGCTGATTCTGCGGCAGTTAGTCTTTTGGCAGGTTTGTGAAAATATGCCTGAGATGCCGCCTCAATACCAAATATGCCAGGTCCCATTTCTATTACATTCAGATACACTTCCATAATTCTGCGTTTCCCCCATATTACTTCAATCAACTGTGTGAAATAGAATTCCGGTACTTTTCTTATGTATCTACCTATCCCCGAACCTTGCCACAAGAAGACGTTTTTTGCCGTTTGTTGACTAATGGTACTGGCGCCGCCACCGCGCACCCTATTCTTCTTTTTTCTTTTGCCTTTCCCATTCATACTTCGGTCTAGCGACTTCCAGTCAAAGCCGTTGTGGTCTGGGAATAATTGGTCTTCACTGGCGATAGCCGCCAGCTTTACACTGCGCGGTATCTCTTCCCAGGAAACGTAGTCTCTTTTTAGTCCATATCCTTCAAATACAGACCCGATCTGTGTGAGCGTAATTGGCGGCAGTAAGAATCTGCATAAAACCAGATAGGCAGTTGAAGAAAGGAATAGGATGAGTGTGAAGCGTAGTGCGGATCTAAACGCCTTTCTTAATAGACTCCCTGAGTTTTTTGACATATTGTCGCAAAAGTACAAATTAGAATCTTGAGGCAAAATCATCGGTGCTTAGTTCTTGCACAATACACGTCAATCATTTACTTTTGCTTTGTATAAAACACAAAAAATGAGCCACGATACACATAACGCCCACAGCAAAGAGAATAAGACCATTATTTCTTTTAAAAACTCATTCTGGTTGGTGATAATCCTTGTTGGATTGTTCATAGCTGCTATCAATTTTATACAGGTTGAGAGTGCTCACGAAGGCGAAAGTCATGGTGGTGGTCATGGTACTACACACGAAGCGGCAGACCACGGCAAGCACGAGGCGGGCAGTGCGAAGCATGAAGAAGCAACGCATGAGGCCGCTGCACCTGCAGCAGAGGCTGCAAAGCCCGAAGCTGAAGCGGCAAAGCCAGCTGAAGCAACAGCTCCTGCCGGCCACTAATTTTTTCTATAATGAAGTCGGACGACGTAATAGTGATAACCGGTGCTGCCGGATTTATCGGTAGTTTTCTTGTCGGTTATCTGAATGGAATGGGTTTCGAAAAACTCATTCTGGTCGATGATTTTTCTGTAGAGAGAAAGAAGCAGAATACCGAGGGAAAGAAATTTCTTCAAAAGGTGCATCGCGAAGAGTTTTTTGCCTGGGTAGCCAACTCAGAGCATCCTATAAGTTACATCTTCCATCTCGGTGCCCGTACAGATACCACTGAAATGGACTACAGTGTCCACAAGAAGTGGAATCTGGACTATTCGCAGAAAATCTGGCAACTCTGTTCGGATCGTAACATCGCTCTTGTCTATGCTTCTTCAGCCGCAACTTATGGCAACGGAGAACATGGATATAATGATGATCATGATGTGGTAACCAAATTGGCACCACTCAATCCATACGGCGTGTCCAAAAACGAATTCGATATTTGGGCACTGCAGCAGTCGCAGGAACCACCATTCTGGGCTGGTTTGAAATTTTTCAATGTCTACGGCCCTAATGAATACCACAAGGCACGCATGGCCTCAGTGATCTTTCATGCGTACAACAGTATCAGTGCCACAGGTGGCACCAGGTTGTTCCGCTCACATAACCCGGCTTATAAAGATGGAGAGCAGATCCGGGACTTTATTTACGTCAAAGACGTGGTCAGTATTTGCGTCTGGTTGATGCAGCATCAACCGGCTAGTGGCTTATATAATACAGGTACAGGCAAAGCACGAACATTCAACGATCTGGTGAAAGCCATATTCTCTGCATTGCAGTTGCCGGAAAATATCACATACATAGATACTCCGCTCGACATTCGCGATAAGTACCAGTACTTTACCGAAGCGAATATGAGCAAACTTCACGCTGCCGGATACAACAAGCCCTTCTATAGTTTAGAAGACGGGGTGGCCGAGTATGTAAAAGAATACCTCGCTCCGGGTAAATATTACTAAAGGAATAGCGGCCTATTTGGGGATTGTAACAGTAAATGTGCTACCCGATCCCATCGTCGACGTCGCAGATACTATGCCATGCATCTTTTCAGCCAGTCGCTTCACTATTGCCAATCCGATACCCATGTTTTCGCCGTTCTTATCACGGTTCCGCAGTCGCCGGAAAAGAGAATACATTTTGTCAAGGTCCGCACCTGCTATGCCCTCTCCATTATCAGTGATGCTGATGATCCATGCGGTGTCGCTCTCCGATGTGCTGATAACTATTTTGCCCTCCTTTTTGTCGTTATACTGCAATGCATTCAAGATCAGGTGGAACAAGATCTGCTTTATCGCCAATGCTGGCACAGTGATCTCATTCACATGAAACTCTCGTTCAATAGTGAAATTTGCAGGCACTTTAAGTAATGTCATCATCTCATCGATGAGTTCATTACAATTGATGCGTTCCTGAACATCTACGGCAAGCTTCGACGCTTTCGAGTAGCTGTGTATGCTGCTCAAAAGGTCGGACATGTAGTAGGATGCTTCGTTCACATAAGTGATATACTCTTTACCGCTGTCGCCTAATGTAGCACCAAATTCTTCCTGAATAAGGTGGGCGAGTGATATGATGTTGTTGAGCGGTGTCCGCAGATCATGAGAGGCAAGATGAGCAATATTTTCCAGATCAGAATAGGCCATATCGATGTCGGCCTGTTTCTGTAGCAATTTGCTTCGGGTTTTGCGTAGTTCCAGTATCGTCATCAGTTGCGTTGCCAGCATCAGTAGCTTCTGTTTCTGCTCAAGCGACAGATTGATAGTCTTTGTGTCAAATACACAAAGCACACCTATTACCGCGCCCTCCGGCGACTGCAGCGGTGCCCCCGCGTAATAGGTGAGCGGAGTGCCTTTGTGCAGAAATGGGTTCTCATTGAACCAGTCATCTTCTGACAGGTCTTTTACAACCAGGATCTTTTCGGGGGTGTCTATGGCGTGTACTGCCAGCTTGTTGCACCATACTGTTTCGCCCAACTCAAATCCGTTGCACGATTTGAACCATTGCCTATGAGCGTCTATAAAGTATATGCCGGCGGCACAAGTATTACATATGGTTGCTGCAAGATCAGTAATGAAATCATAGTCGGTTTCATGTTCTGTGTCCAGTATCCTGTATTCGTGCAAGACCTTCAGACGTTCTCGCTCTTTTGCGGGCAATGGGGCAACCCTCATCTGCAACTATATTGATGTACCGCAATATACTACTATATCTTTATGTATCAATGAAATAACAGTCGCTGCACAATAAAAAGCGGGCAGGCCCGATTCGTATCCGACCTGCCCGCTTTAGCCGCTCTTCCGTCTATCGTAGATTATTGATCTGTTTTCCTTTTGGATATTTAACGGTATATCCGAATTTCATATTCCCTTGTTCGTTAGGCTTCAGCTGCATTTTCCATAGTAGCATGCCTGTCGCTTCATTCATATCTGCCGATCCCGTTTCTTTATCCTCTATTGCGATGTCCTTGTCATTACTTACCGGCAATTGGTCCTGCAGCACCAGTTCAATGTTGTCTTTCCTCGTATTTCGTACGTTTATTGTGTAGGCAAATGTTTCCTTTACATTGCTGCCTATCGTTTTAACGCTGCGCAGTTTCTTGTCCTGTTCCCGTTTCACAATTATCTTTTTGTCCCTGCCCAGCGAGAACGTTAGTGTATCTGTAGTGTTGCGTACATCTATATAACCTTCACCCACATAAGTGCCTTCAAAGAAGATACTGCTCTTGCCCGGTATCAGGTTCAGTTCTTCCCAGTTGGTAACCTGAGCCTGCAGAAATACGTCCTTATCCAACTTGGGCGCTGCATAATAGCGATAGGTAGCTGCAAGCTCATATTTCTTTATGGCCACCATATGCTGCTTGCCATCATTTGGGATAGTGTAGGGGAGGTCAATATCAAATGTAGTACTGATGCCGGCATTGTCCACCGTCACATATTCACTCATGCCCGATTGAGCCTGAACTCCATCAATAGTTTTCATTTCCGCATCCGCTGCCATCGGCGCTGCGAGGGCCCGGTTGTATGCTGTTTTCATCACAGGCGGTGCGTAGAATTCCAGATACCATGGCATCATCACCGGTGCCTGAACACCTTCCTGCGGGTTGCCGGTTGACAGGCTGAGCTTCACGTTTTCCCAGGTCACACCGCTATTCTGATAAATATTAGCTTTATAATACAATCCGGCCGGTTTGCTCAGGTCTTCTACCCTTATATCATATCCCGGTGCCCACCCTGCGTTAGGCACAGTATAGCTGATCACCACTTCATTAGTAGTTGCCTCCTTTGCATACAGTTTCACGAGTAATTGTCCCCCTGGTTGAAATCCCTTGCGTTTTTCTTCTTCCAGTTGTTTGTTCAGCAACGCAATTCTTTCGTCAGTCTTCTTTTGTGTCTTCTCGAGTTTGTTTTTCTGCGTCAGCAGCCCTTCCATTTTGGTACCTATCAGATCCAACAGTTTGGTCAATTCTGCTACTGAAAGTCCGGTGTCGTCACCACCCACTTTTCGGTTACCTTGCAATACAGTCACCTGCTCGTTTAGTACGCTTATTTTGTTGGCAAGTACCACCCGCTCATCCGTAAGCAGCTCTATGCTGTCTTTCAGCTCCTTTGCTTTTGGAGATAATATCTCTGTCACCAGATAATTGTTCTGAAATACTGCAGATTCCACAGCTACACCATTACCGGCATTCACGGTAAGGCTTTGGCTGTTGATGTCGCCTGCTACGTTAGTGAATAGCAGCTCGGTCTCTCCTTTATTGATGTGCACTTTGGCTGTGCTCACCAACTGTGCGCCGTGAAGAAACACTGTAGCCTGTTCTATCTTAAGTTTTTGTGTGGTTTGGGCATTCACACGAGTGTAGGGCAGAGATACGATGGCTGCAAATAATATGATGCCGGTTTTATGCATGTTTTTGGATTTGGTTGTGTAAAGAAAGATGTGTTATTGTTATCGTTTCCACAAATGCCCCGCCTAAAGTTTTGTTAATGGCACACGCTCTCTTCTTTGAATTCGGGTATAACTTTTTCTTTCCATTATAAAATTACCAAACTAAAAAGTACTTTTATTGTAAATCTATGATATGAAAAAGCACTTCTTTCATGCCGTTGTTCTTTCGCTTGCTGCTTTTGTAACAGGTTGCGATAATTATGCG
>JBGAQG010000021.1:41790-65070 GCA_044220845.1 Flavipsychrobacter sp.
TGCGAAGTTTCCGATAGACGAAAAGCCGTCAATAAAACCCGATCGTTCTATGCTCGGTATCTGGAAACCGGTAACGGACAAGAATCCTGCTAATTATGTCCTGATCCAGGACTATATAGATGTCTTCAATCCAACGGGAAAGAACATTCTCGGTAGTGATGAGGGAAAATACGGCGACTACAAAAGCTATAACTACTACATCACACAGGTGACAGAGGTGGAGGGCAAAACAGAACTGGACGAATGGACTGCATATACGTCCAGGATCGGTAACGCAACATTCCTCAATCTTTCGGCAAGTGGTCTCCAGTCTTCCGGCGATGACCAGGATATTGAAAACACTGCTCGTGCCACCGATGAGTACTTCTTTATCAGGGTACTGGGAGTGAATGATATGCGCAACGTGATCACAGCCGTTATGGTTGACGATACAACACTCAAGAATTTGAAAAGTGCCGCACAGGTGCGCAGTTACATAGCAGCCCACCTCAACGACCCGTCGTTCTATGGTGACACGACCCGCTTTTACAAGGTCAGCGGCTATCATGCGTCGCTCAAGCAGTCAATGATGATCGCCAATCCGGGCAAGTATAAACGCGTTGAATGAGAATAGTCGTTCTTTTTTCCCTTAGTTGGTTGCTTGCGATCACAGCTATTGCCCGTGATACTAAAAACCGTGCTTACCAGACAAATGAGACGATCGCGCTGAAAGGAAATGTGCGGTCTTTGCGGATGTTTAACGTTACCTCTATTCTTGTCGAACGAAATGGTAAGCGAATTCCGGTCAGCGATACGTCTGTTATCGAGGATATGCAACTGTATCCCGATGGCAGCACAATATCTTATAAAGTTGAGAAGCGGCACCGCGGTCATGTTTTGGCGGGAAATATTCTGGAGGTGTTTGAAGATAATTTCGATCGGTCTGTAACCGAATACAATTACGACTCCTCAGGCACATTAGTTTTCGATTCTTATTCATCTTACCAAGGCTCCATTAGAGGCGAAGCGCAGTTCAACTCGTCCGGCCTCATTAGTCAGTGGCGTCAATACGAATTGCCCGGACCCAAATTGATACGCCGGATAGAATATATATATGGCAAGAGCAACCAACTTAAAGAGAAGAAGGAATACGCTGTTGCTGGTCGTGAAAAACTGGTTGAGCACACTTGGATTTACAACAAACAACGGCAGGCGCGCATTGAGGAGTATGACGAAGATGGCGTTGTGCAGCGTTGGATAGAATTAAGTACCGATACCGTCGGCAATGTGGCAGAAGAGGAGTCTCGTATAGAGGACAGGGAGCGCGGCAACAGTGTTTTGCGCACGCTCACTACGTTTGGTAAGGACGGGAAGGTGATCAGTATTGTCGAATACGACTTCGGCGAAAAAGACACAGTACGCACTGCAACAACCTACAATAAGAAAGGAGACCCGCTCGAACAATTGAAATACAACGGAAGGGAAGAGCTGCTCTCTCGTCATGCTCGCACCTACGATACCCACCGCACCCTTGCGTCAGAAGAGTACTTCGATCATGGTGTGCTGCAATGGAGTAAGAAGGCCCGATGTGTATATGACACCAAAGGTCGCCTCACGGCGCGCACAATGGTTACAACCGACCACACCGGTGCCGATCCCGATGTTACGGTAAAGGAACTGTACTCGGGTTATGATGGTGCCGGTAATTACAGGAAACTGACCTCAACGGTCATCCGCCCCGATGGCAGGTTTGTGACTCACCGTTTCCGCAACATCAGCTACTATAAATAGCGGCCTTTCGCCCACTGTTCGTTCTGTTTTAAATTGTGGATATCTTCTTGCTGCATTTCTGTGGCAGTGTAGCTATTTCTCCTACTTTTGGTGCATTAAATCATTGTATAAAAAGTAAGAAAATGGCAGACGATAAATTAAAAGTACTGAAGCTCGCGCTCGACAAGATCGAGAAAGACTATGGCAAGGGTTCCGTGATGATGCTTGGCGACAAGCAGAAAGAAACAATGGAAGTGATAAGCACCGGTTCCATTGGTCTCGATGTCGCGCTTGGTGTGGGCGGTCTGCCTGCCGGTCGTATCATTGAGATATACGGCCCTGAATCTTCAGGTAAAACAACCATAGCTATTCATACCATAGCCCAGTCGCAGAAAAAAGGTGGCATCTGTGCCATCATCGATGCGGAACACGCCTTCGATGCCAGCTACGCCCGCAAACTGGGTGTTGATGTAGATAATCTTATTATCTCTCAGCCCGACTATGGTGAGCAAGGTCTCGAGATCGCCGATCGTCTCATTTCGTCTGGTGCGGTCGACGTAGTAGTTATCGACTCGGTGGCTGCACTCGTGCCCAAGGGCGAATTGGAAGGCGAGATGGGAGAAAGCAAAATGGGCTTGCAGGCGCGCCTCATGAGCCAGGCTTTGCGCAAGCTCACAGCTACCATATCACGTACAGGGTGCTGCTGCATCTTCATCAACCAGCTGCGCGAGAAGATCGGTGTTATGTTCGGCAACCCCGAGACAACTACCGGTGGTAACGCACTCAAATTCTATGCATCAGTTCGTCTCGATATCCGTCGTATCAGCCAGATCAAAGACGGCGATCTTGCCAGTGGTAACCGCGTTCGCGTTAAGGTGGTAAAAAATAAAGTAGCACCTCCTTTCCGTCAGGTCGAGTTCGATATCATCTTCGGAGAGGGTATCAGCAAGGTAGGAGAGATCATAGATATGGGCGTTGAGCTGGGTATTCTCCAGAAGAGCGGCTCGTGGTTCGCTTATGGCGATAGCAAGATCGGCCAGGGCCGCGATGCGGTTAAACAATTCCTGCTCGATAACCCTGAGGTTTCTGACGAGATAGAAGGCAAGATCCGCACGGCAATGCAGGTGCCTGCTGAATAGGATTTCATAGAAATATCAAAATAAAAAGCGGCGACTGTTCACTAAAAACAGTCGCCGCTTTTCTATAAATATTGGTCTACTCGTTCACTGTACTGACCAGCTTTTTGTAGAGTTCATTCACCTTTGTGGTTTTTCCGGCAGCGGTGAAAAGGTCTTTATCCTCCATCGCCTTTACTGCCTTTAGGAATTCAGTCTCACCCCTGAAGTACTTTTTCAGTGTGTAGTAGTTCAGTTTGTAGATCTCCCCGCATCCGTCCACACTAAAGAATCCTTCCAACGGTGCATTCGCAGCAGGTATCTTCTTGCCATCTGCTTTTGGTTTTACATATACAAAAAGACCGGCAGTGTCTATAAGCATGTAGTCAAATCCGTTGTCGTACCGTCTGGTTACTTTATTGTCGGTTACCGTCCAGCGGCGGGCATCTCCCTTGCATTTTGCCGTCACCGATTGGGCAAAAGAAGCCGTAACGCCGGTGCCTCCCAAAAACGATTGTGCATTTGAAGACGCACTCATAGCCAGAAATGTTGATACTAATAATATTGATCGCATGTGTATGTTGTCAATTTTCAACTAAAAGTACACGTTTTCTCCAGATTTTCTTTCTCGTGGGGGTGGTTGCTGTCTCGTCTTATTTCGATGACGAATGCCTCTTTAAGATAATTTTAGGCATTTGTTGACATTTGAGCCCCTAAATTTGAAGTTGGTTCGGTTATTTGTGGTCATAAAATCCCCTGGATGAGGACAAAACATTTACTACTTCTTTTTATTGCATTGTCCGGTTTGGCAGCGTGCAGCACCAATAACAACAAGTTTGTGGTTATCGGCGACATTAGCGGTATGCCTGTCCAAACGGTGGTCCTGGAGCAGTTGGGGGCAAACGACATAGTAGCTGTGGTCGATTCTGTCCGTTCAAAAGAAGACGGGCATTTCGAACTTTCTGGTGCCGGAGCCGAACCAGGTTTATACAGGCTCCATTTTTCCGATAATAAGTTTGTTTTGTTATCGCTCGACAAAGGCAATATCAAATTAAACGCCGACTGGAATTCACTTGAAAATTATACTGTTTCAGGTTCGTCAGGCTCAGAACACCTCAGGCTCTTTTTGCGTTTCTTCCGCGAGAAGGTACGCGACTTCAATACAATGAATATTGTGCTCGATACCCTTCGCGCACGTGGCAACGATAGTCTTCTGGCTTTGGCTCAGAAAAACTATCAGGAGATGAACCAGGATTTCACACGCCTCATAGAAAACTATGCCGATACTGCGCCATATGAGCCGAACGCGGTTTTTGCGGCACGCATACTCAATCCGGCTAGTGAGGGCGTATTCCTTTCTGAGTTTTCTCAAAGCCTCAACAAGCGTTTCCCGGGCACTAAAATGACACGTGAATTTCAGGAATACTTTAGCAAAGTGAACCTGAGGTCTGGTAGCTCTGCCCCTCACGCCCAATATGCTGAGACCGGTGCCGTAGCACCCGAGGTAAATCTCCCAGGTCCCGATGGCAAACCTGTGGCGCTTTCGTCTTTGCGTGGCAAGTACGTATTGCTCGACTTCTGGGCGTCTTGGTGTGGTCCGTGCCGTGGCGAGAACCCCAATGTGGTTGAAGCATTCAAAAAATACAAAGACAAAAACTTCACTGTTTACGGTGTCTCTCTCGATCACAACAAGGAAAAATGGGAAGAGGCCATTAAAGAAGACGGTCTCACCTGGACGCACGTTAGCGATCTCAAAGGTTGGTCATCAGAGGCAGCAGTCACTTACTCTATTCAGTCCATCCCAAGTAATGTACTCATAGGCCCCGATGGCAAGATCATTGCACGCAACCTGCGTGGCGAACAACTGCAAGAGATGCTGGAGAATATTATGGCTACTCAGGCTGCAGAAAAAGTGACACAGTAATTTTCTGTACTTCAGTTGAACCTACACCACCAGCAGCCCCGCTTTATACAGCGTATTCATAGGCTTGTTTTCCCAGAAAAGTTCAAAGTCTTCCAATCCCGCTGCTTCGTAATTGTCTTTTACCTCCTGTAGGGTCAGCAGCTTCACACTGGAAGGCGCAAGCTTTGGCAACATACTTGCCAGCCATAGGCCCTGTTCCTTGTTCAGTTTCACTACGGTTGTGTAGCGGCGGCTGTAGAGTGTCAGCGCACACACTTCCCACACCTCACCCTTAGCCGATTTAGTAGATATTTCCCCAATAGGCTCACTTCCCAGCCACACCACACGTGCGGTCATCTTTGGCGGATTGTATTCTTCGTTGTTCAGTATCTTCTTTATGTGGTCTGGTGCTATTGTCGTTTTCGGTGTCTTGAAGTCGAACCATTTATGCAGCGGAAAGTCAAGGCACGCACCATGCATATAGTTGTGTAGCGACTTCTTAAGTCCGTCAGAGAATAGCTCATGTTCAGCACCTGTCGGGTCCGAGTGTACTACATCATTGTTCGCAAATGTACCGTTGGTGCCACTCTCAATTTTCACTTTGTACTTATCCGGGTTCAGTCCCACAGGGCTGTGTGCGGTCATGGCAAATTGGTGCCAGAAGGCCGATTGCAGCACCCCCATCGCAAACATCTGCCGCACCATCTCCAGCGAGTCTATCGTTTCCTGCGCGGTCTGGGTCGGGAACCCATACATCAGGTAGGCATGCACCATGATGCCGGCTTCGGTAAAGTTGCGGTTCACAGCAGCCACCTGTGCCACCGTTATGCCTTTGTCTATCAGTTGCAGCAATCTGTCCGATGCCACTTCCAGTCCACCCGACACTGCGATACAGCCCGATGCTTTCAGCAAGTGGCACAGGTCACGCGTAAAGCTTTTCTCAAATCGTATGTTCGTCCACCAGCTTATGGTCAGCTTTCGCCTTATTATTTCAAGTGCCACAGAGCGCATCAGCGCTGGTGGTGCAGCCTCGTCCACAAAATGAAATCCTGTTTCCCCGGTCTGTTCTATGATCGCTTCTATCCGGTCACAGATCACCGATGCGGTTAGCGGTTCATATCGCTGAATGTAGTCGAGCGATGTATCGCAGAAAGTACACTTGCCCCAGTAGCATCCATGCGCCATGGTCAGTTTGTTCCACCGTCCGTCGCTCCACAGGCTATGCATCGGGTTGGTTACTTCTATGGCCGATATGTATTTCCTTATCGGCAGATCGCTGTAGTCCGGTGTGCCCACCTGCCCCTGTTTATAGTCGGTGCACGCTTTGTTGTCTATAAAGGCTACCACGCCGTTTTGCAACACAAATGTGCGCTTCAGTTCCTGCACAGATATTTTCCCTTCAGAGAAGGCTATTATCTGTTCCACCGGACTTTCACCATCATCCAGCGTTATCATGTCGAAAAACTCAAATACCCGTGGATCAGATAAAGACCTCAGCTCCGTATTGGCAAAGCCACCACCCATCACCACTAACACCTCCGGTAGGTTCGCCTTTATCCATTGTCCGCACCTGAAGGCTGCATAAAGGTTACCCGGAAACGGTACTGACAGTGCTACAATGGTAGGTGAGTGTTCCTCCATATAGCCCGACAGCGTTGCAATAAGTATTTTGTCTATGTAGGTTAGTGGTTGCTGCAGGTGTTCGTACAATTCATCAAATGAGTTGGCGCTCCTGCCCAGTCGCTCCGCATACCTGCTGAAGCCGAAATGAGGGTCAACGCATTCTTTGATGAGGTCTGAAATATCTTCCAGATACAACGTGGCCAGGTGTTTCGCCTGGTCTTGTGTCCCCATGGTTCCGAATGCATGATGAAGGTCCTCTGCCTGACTGAACCTCGACGCTTCCGGCAGGTACCCGCGTTTTGCTATGAGCGGTGCCAGTGTGGGGTTGTTGCCTTGGAGGAAAGAAATTACATGGTCTATTGTTTGTGTGTATTGGTCTTTTAGACTCACTATCCTTTTCGTGTTGGCAGACAATTCATCTTCATAGTGATCGATCCTCGAAAAAAGGTCCTGAAAGCCTTTTGCTGAAAATAATTTTAATATAACATCGATTCCCAGGTCGGCCTGTGCCGACGCGATACCCTTCGTATTGAGAAAACCCTTCAGATAGGCGGTTGCCGGGTAGGGGGTATTCAGTTGTGTAAACGGAGGCGTCGCCAGAAATACTTTTGCTGCCAAAGGTCAGTTTTACGCAAATGTACCTCAAATCTCAGATGGTAGCTTTAGATAATGCTGTGGACAAATTTTCATATGTATGATAATTTAAGTTGGCATTTATATTAATTAAATGATAACAAAATGAGTGGTCTTTCACGAAATGATGGCGCAAAGCAAAATATAGACCGGGCCTTGGTCTGCTCGAAGGAATGATCCGGCTCCTTGAAATATTTGAAGGGTTTTAAAATCAAAAATTATACATTATCTTAGTGCCAAATTTTCCGACTATGAAAAGCAAGAAATACCTGCTCTCGGGGGTGTTTTCCCTGGCGGTTTTTGCCGCCGGTGCGCAAAACATTTCTACGAAGGTGGGCACCGGAGCCGCGGCCTATCTCGGCGATGGTGGTCAGGCAACAGCTGCCGCCATTCATGGGCCGGCTGGTCTGTTGACCGACGGAACCAACAATCTTTATATAGCAGACCAGTATAATAACTGCATTCGCAAGGTCGATCCCCTGGGTGTCATTTCCACAATTGCAGGCAACGATACTGCCGGTTTTAGTGGCGATGGCGGTCCGGCAACAGCAGCCCGCTTCAATCAGCCAACAGCTATCGCGCGCGACAAAAACGGCAACTTTTACATCGCAGACAAGGAAAATAGCCGCATCCGCAAGATAACCGCTACAGGCGTTGTGTCCACCGTTGCCGGCAATGGTACAGCTGGTTTTAGCGGAGATAATGACACTGCCATATACGCAAAACTCAATCATCCCACAGGAGTAGCTGTGGATAGTGCAGGTAATGTATTCATCGCCGATCAGATGAACAATCGCATCCGCATGGTTTCTCCTGCAGGTATCATCACCACTGTAGTAGGTACTGGTGTGGCTACTTTCAATACAGATCTTCAGCCCTCCCCCACAATGGTGGCCGTCAATAAGCCATACAGCGTAGCCGTTTCTCCATCAAATGAGGTCTATTTTGCTGATACCTACAACAACATCATCCGCAAATACGACCGGGCAAATAATAAGGTCGTTACAGTAAAGGGCAGGAATGCGTTGTTGCTGTCGCTGGGCGAGGGTACATTGTCGCTCAATAAGCCAACCTGCATCACCTTCGATAATTTTGCCAATATGTACATTGCTGACGAGGGAAATCTGGTTGTTAAAAAACTGGACTCAGCTCGTATATATAAAACGGTTGCAGGTTCAGGAAGTTTTGGTTTCTCGGGCGATGGTGGTGCTGCTTTGTCAGCAAAACTATCTGCTGCCCGTGGCCTTGCTGCCGATGGTGCCGGAAACGTCTTCATCTCCGATTTCCACAACGAGCGCGTGCGTTACTATAACGCACCGGTAAATGTCCCGTCAACTGCCAACGCCGCTGGTACCTTCAATGTTTTCCCGAATCCTTCCGATAATGGTAAGTTCACAGTGAATGTCACGCTACAGCAGCCTTCTCGTATGGTGTTGAATGTCACTGACTTATCAGGGAAATTGATTTTCAGTAAGCAGACAGAAACAAATGCACCGGTCGATGTACAGTTAAAGCAACCATCTGGTATTTATTTGTTACAAGTAATTACCGATGATAATTTCTGGACAGGTAAAATTGAAATCAGGAACTAACATACCTTTGTAGCGTTTTCCTGATGGAAGACACTTTGGATACGATCACCAAGAGTAGTTTTAAATAATAAGATACATGAACAAAAACAATACTCGCCGTAACAGGTTTTTTAGCGCGGTTATCGCAGTTGTGGCATTTTCTTCGTTCAGTGCGAACGGACAGATCATCACCACTGTGGCAGGCAACGGTAAGTTGGGCGCAACCGGCGACGACGACTATGCTGCTTATTCAACTGTCAATATCACAGGTGGGTTGAAGCATGATAATAATGGAAACCTTTTCATCTCAGATCAGTACAACAATAAGATCAGGAAGATTGATGCCCGCGGCGTCATCACCACCCTGGCAGGCTTTGGCTCTGCAGGTATGTCCGGCGACGGAGGTCCTGCGGTAAAAGCAAAAGTTAGTGCACCAATGGGACTCGCTATCGATAAGGTTGGTAACCTCTACTTCGCCGATTCTAAAAACAACAGGATACGTAAAATAGACACCGCCGGTGTTATATCTACTGTCGCTGGTAATGGAATGGCCGGTTTCGCAGGCGATGACTCAGCTGCCACACTGGCCAGGTTGAGCCTGCCTAAAGGAATCGCTTTCGACAGTAAAGGAAACATGTTCATTGCCGATTGCAACAACCATAAGATCCGTAAAGTGGACACCAAAGGCATCATCACCACTGTTGCAGGTGCCGATACCACTTTCCATTTCTACTATGGCGATGGCATAAAAGCTGTTGATGCCTACCTGTACCAACCATCAGATGTCGTTGTGCTCAATAACGATGAAGTGGTATTCACAGACGCTGCCAACAATGTCATACGCAAGATCGATACTGCCGGTATCATCACCACTATCGCAGGCTCGGGTAACAATGCAGGCTACGGTGGCGACAACGGACCCGCAAAAACATCTCAGTTGAATTACCCTGTGTCGCTTGCATTGGACCGCACCGGCAATATCTACTTTGCTGACTACTTCAATAACCGCGTTCGTAAGATCGGTATTGACGGTAAGATTAATACAATTGCCGGCGATGGAACAGCCGACAGGTCGCACATCGGCGATGGAGGACTGGCTGTAGATGCCTGTGTTACCCGTCCTACTTGCGTGGCTGTAGACTCTGCAGGTAATCTGTTTATCGGCGAAAAAGCCAACAGGATCCGTTATGTGTATCTCGCCGAACCCTTCGAAACAGATACCCTGACAATATTCCCGAACCCATGCACGAGCAACACTAACGTGTTTATGTCTTCTATTCACGAAGAGATGGCGAACATCTTTGTTTACGATATGACAGGTCGTCTCGTTAAGCAGTCTGTTGGGCCAACTAACAAGTACATCAACATCTCGTTCGATGTGCCTGGTTTGTACACTATCTATGCAGTGTCAAAGCGTGCAGTTTGGACCGGCCGTCTGAACCGCCTTCCTCAATAAGAAATAGTAGAATGATATTCAATTAAAAGGCTTGCCGCGCGGCAAGCCTTTTATTATTTGTTCTGAAGTGATGCGACCAGATCGATGTATTGCTGCATGGCATCTTCTTTTGTGGTGCCGCTTAGACCCGACCACGCGTCATACTTTGCACGGGCCACAAAATCGAATGGATTTGAAGGAACTGGCCCATCGTTGTCGCCCTCCGTTGCCTGCTTATATAAACTGTATAACTTCAGTAGCGTATCGTTATCAGGCCGTGAGGTGAGTAATTTACTATTCTTCGTTGCCGCTTCAAATTGTTCTGCCAGGTTCATGCTGTGTCCGGTTTAATGAATGAAAGTTTTTTCGCCCGCCGGGATATCTATTTGCAGGCTGTTTTCCGACGGTGGTATTGGACAGTTGAATCCATCAGCATAGGCGCAATACGGATTGTAGCACTTATTGAAATCAAGTACTATCCTTCCGTTGATGATATCACTTATAGAAAGGTCAATATACCTGCCGCCGCCATAGGTGCTCTCGTAGTTCGTTTGGTCGCGGAAGGGGATGAACAAATAGTTCTTGTAGGCTGTGTCCTTTATGAGGTCCATACCCTGATAGGCATGCAGCACATAGGTTTCGCCCTTCAAACTAAATGTAAGCGTAGCATACTCCCTGAATGGTTTCTGCTTACCACTCCTCGTGGGTATCATAAACGGTTGACTGCCCGGCGTCTCTTTCACCTCTGCCCACACCCTGTATGCCGGGTCAGCGGCAAAGAAGTGAATGTCCTTCACCTGATGTGGCTTTATGGGCGCACGTTTATCCTCAAGCAACTCCTTTATATAGTGTTCCCTGTGTTTGGCAATACTATCCGTATAGCTCTGACCAGCAGCACCGCTGATGCAACCAGCCAACAACACTATAGTGAACAGTCTTTTCATGTCAAACACTTGTCGGTTTTGTCTTTATATTGTTATGTCCTCGTCGTGAGCAGTTGGGTGCGTTTTTTCAGGGCGCATCTGCGGGAAGAACAGAACATCCTGTATAGACACCTGACCCGTAAGCAACATCGCAAGGCGCTCTATACCAAACCCGATACCTGCTGTAGGCGGCATACCATACTCCAGTGCACGCAGGAAGTCATAGTCGATGAACATAGCCTCATCGTCGCCGCGCTCCATCAGTTTCACCTGATCCTCAAAACGCTCACGCTGGTCTATCGGGTCATTCAGCTCGCTGTAGGCGTTGGCAATTTCCTTGCCGTTCACTATCAGTTCAAAACGCTCCACCAGACCCGGCTTGCTGCGGTGCTTCTTTGTCAACGGGCTCATCTCTATAGGGTAGTCGGTGATGAAGGTAGGCTGTATGTAATGTGCCTCGCACTTACCACCGAATATCTCATCTATCAGTTTGCCCTTACCCATGGTTGGGTCCACATCAATCTTCAGTTGTTTGCACACCTCGCGCAGACCGGCTTCATCCATTTCGCTGATGTCTATGCCCGTATGCTCTTTGATCGCGTCATAGATACTGATACGCTTGTAAGGCGCTTTGAAATCTATGGTCACGCCATCAACAGTAGTAGTGCTGGTGCCGTTTGCGGCAATCGCTGTCTGTTCCAGCATCTGCTCCGTTGTCTCCATCATCCACAGGTAGTCTTTGTAGGCTACATAGAACTCAAGGATAGTGAACTCAGGATTGTGCGTGCGGTCCATACCCTCATTCCTGAAGTTGCGGCTGAACTCATACACCCACTCAAAACCACCCACGATCAGACGCTTTAGGTACAGCTCGTTGGCAATACGCAGGTACAGTGGTATGTCCAGTGCATTGTGGTGGGTGATGAACGGTCTGGCTGTGGCACCACCTGGTATGCTTTGCAGTACCGGCGTATCCACTTCCAGCGCACCACGCTCGTTGAGGAAGGTGCGGATGGCATTCTTCATCTTGGTGATCTTCACAAACGTATCACGTACGCCCGGGTTCACTATCAGATCGGCATAGCGCTGACGGTATTTGAATTCCAGATCGGTAACAGCGTCAAATTGCTCGCCGTCCTTTTCCTTCACTATCGGCAGCGGGTGCAGACTCTTCGTGAGTAGTATAAACGACGAAACGTGTATCGATGTTTCACCGGTTTTAGTGGTGAATACGTATCCTTTCACACCTATGATGTCACCTATGTCCAGCAGGCGTTTCCACACTGTGTCATACATCGTCTTGTCTTCGTCCGGGCATATCTCGTCACGCTTCACGTATACCTGTATGCGGCCTGTAGCGTCCTGCAAAACAGCGAAGTTTGCCTTGCCCATGTCGCGCACGCTCATGATGCGGCCTGCCAGACTTACAGCTTTGAATTGGTCGGCAGTTTGTTCATTGTATTTTTCCTTTATGTCACGGGCTGTATGAGTTATTTCATACAATGGTGCCGGATAAGGGTCAATGCCCAATTCTACCAATTCCCGCAGTTTGTCGCGGCGTACCAGTTCTTGTTCGCTGAGTGATGCTTGCATGGCTGCAAAAATAGTTGATTGTGACCGATTTGGGAATTCGGTTTTGCGCCCTGCTCACATTATTTAGTCAGTTACAACGGATTGATCTTGAAACTGCCGTTCACCGCGGTAGAATCGGTGCAGACAAAGAAGTAAGTACCGGTAACAACAGGTGTTACCTGCGTTATATTCAGTATGCCCCTGACCGAACGCACCTCTATGCTTGGAGTAGGGGGCAGGTAGGTTGCCGCTGCGTCAGAGCTGTCCAGGTTCAGGATGCCGGGTTTCTCTACATAGCTGCGGATCCACAACCTCAGGGTAGCACCATTGCTCATCAACCCTTCAATGCTCACAGGCCCCGATGGCACTGATGCTTCACGCTTGGCAGTCACCATTTTGCCCGATGAGTAGAATACATAATTACCTATACGTGCCGATACCTCCGGATCAATAGTGTCGTCTTTCTTACGGCAAGATGCCAGAGAGAGAAGGGCCAGAGATGTGAGTATTATGTATTTCTTCATTGGTTATTCGTATCTGTAAAGTATTGATGCCTGAGTACAGCGAAATTAAACAAACGCTGCCACTATACCTGCTTAATTTTCCTCGTCGTAGTAGATCTTGTAGAACTTCTTGCCCGTTTTCTCGTCATAGCCACGCTCAATAAGGCTCTTGTCCCCGTGAATGTACACATGGAAGTTCTTATCCAGCTTCAGCACACTCTTGAATACCCTGTTCTGTTTCTTCACCGCCTGTGTCGAGATGTCGAAACGGTCGGGTAGTTCTATTTCGTTCATTTCGGTGAAGTTGTCTTCAAACTCCTTGAACGCCTTGATGATGCGCTTGTCCTCAAACACTTCTTCGGTGAACTTCTTCTTATCGAACGCCTCATTGGCTCTGAAGTACTCCATCGACTTGTTCAGCAGGTCTATCTGGCCGGTCTTTTCAATGTCGTATTCCTGTGGCAACTGCGCTGTTATGAACTCCTTTGCCATACCCAGAAACTGGTTGGTATGATAGTATTCGGTGGCCTGCGGCACCACGCCCAGAAAACTCTCGCGCCAGAACTGGGCCTCCTCGCCCCGGTTGCCGTTGCTGTCATAGATCAGCACATCAAAGCCGTTCTCGGCATTGGTGGGCAGCACCAGGGCCGCTTTGTCGAACTTACCTATGTCGGCACCGGTGCGCATGGTCAACTCGGTATCTTTAGCGTCCACCTGTGTGTCCAGGAAGTGGCTCTTGGTCTCCGTCTTGAACATGCCCATCACTTCCACAAAGGCGCCGTTCACTATACAATTGCCGAAGTAGGCAACGTACAACTCCCCGGGTTTCACCTTCGGGTGGGTAGTGTTCTCGTGCAGGTGTTTCGCAATGTTCACCGAGTTTTTATGAAAAGCCGCTTCCTCGGCAAGACTTTCCAGACAATAGTTATACACCTCGTTGTAATTCAATGACGCCCCATGGCTGAAGCTGTACTTCTCGCCACCCGCGTTGAACCTTGCAAAGAACGCGTCGCACAACAGCTTTCCTTCGTCTTCACCCAATTGAAAGGGCTTTTTTGACGTTATCATGTCCTGCCCATTGCCTTTGTTGCCTATATAATGTACCGACAGCTTTTTAAGCGCCGCCTCCTGAAAGTTGAGTTGCATAGGCGCCAAAAGTACTAAAGGCAGACAATACACTGCACTGTCGTTACATTTGCACCATGCTTCTCCGCTCACTCCTGCTGTTCTGTGTCGCTTTGCTGTTGTGTGGTATGCCGCTGCATGCACAACAGATTGTGACAGTGCCGGTGCGTTTCTGCGACAGCCATATAGACAGCCTGGCGAATGTGCGCAGTTTCAACGGCATTGCCATTGATGCGCAGGGTGTCATATATGCTACCGAGTGGAACAGCAGCTACATTGTGCGCATTGTGCCGGGCGACAGTTGTGCCGGTGTCGTACGGCAGCGCGTGGGCAGCGGCCGATCCACCGAGGCGCAGGTTGCTTTCTCGCACGGACTGTGTATAGACCGCAGCGGCAACATCTATGCCACCGAATACAATGGGGGCATAGTGAGGAGGATAACACCCGATGGCACAGTGTCGGTGGTGGCGGGCACGGGTGGCCCCGGCGACCGGAGCGATGACGTACCAGCCACCACTGCGCAGCTTTCATCGCTCAACATGGTGGTGGTGTCGCCCACGGGAGAGTTGTACCTCTCTGATGAACGCAACCATGTGATACGCAAGGTCACGACAGATGGGCTCATTCATACTGTTGCCGGCACCTTTGGCAGCAAGGGCTACAGCGGCGATGGCGGCCCTGCCACTGATGCGCAGCTGCACACGCCCTATGGATTGGCGCTTGCGGCCGATGGCAGCCTCTTCATATCAGACATGCGCAACAATGTGGTGCGCCGGGTCAGTGCCAAGGGGCGCATCACTACCATTGCCGGCAATGGCCGCCGTGGCTACACGGGTGATGGTGGCCCCGCTACCAATGCCACACTCAACAAGCCCACCGGCATCACACTCGACAAGGCCGGTAACCTGTATATTGCCGATGAGGACAATCATGTGGTGCGCAAGGTGTCGCGCGATGGCATCATCACCACATTTGCAGGTACCGGTATTGGTGGCAGAAGCGGCACGGGCATACCCGCCACGGCAAGTAAGTTGTCTAATCCGCGCGATGTGGCGACTGATGAATTGGGTAATCTGTACATCATAGACTTTAACCGCGACAACCTTAGTCGCATACACAAGGTGGTAAGCGTGGCACAGGCGGCCGAAGCTACTGTGAATGTATCGGTGAATGCGGATAATGAGTTGGTGGTGGCTGTGACAGGCGCAGTGTACCGCCGCGCAGTGGTGACCGATGCGCGGGGACGCGAGGTGTATAATGCCCCTGTCACAACAAGTACATTCCGTATAGATGTGAGTGCCTTTGCGCCCGGTGTATACTCGCTGCGGCTTTCTGACGGTGCGGCTACCCGCACAGTGAGTTTTGTAAAGTCCGAGTGAGGGCGTGCAGCTATCCGTCTTTCTAAGTCACAAGCTATCGCTCGCGATCGGGGAGCAATCTGACAATACCTCTGTTAAGAGGTCTTGAGGTGGTTTCGGTTCTTACTGTAGCAAGATCGCTTTGCCATAATCTGCGCGCACTATCCACCGGCATCCTCTTTTTTAAAAAAAAGGAAGCCTCCCGCACGCAGCAGCAATGCAGAAGGCTTCGAGAACCTGCAAGTGAGTGGCAGGGTCTGGTTGTTTCTATAATACTTGAAACCTTGCCTGGAAGAAGCGCAAATACTGTGGTTCCCACACCATGCGCAGACCGGTTATCTTATCGCGGCGTTCATAGACATTGGCCACCGATTCGGCTATCACGTCCATGTGTGCCTGCGTATATACCCTGCGTGGAATGGTCAGGCGCACCAGCTCCAGCTTGGGGTAGTAGTGGTCGCCTGTTTTGGCGTTGCGGCCCGCCGATAC
Source organism: Flavipsychrobacter sp. (assembly GCA_044220845.1). Lineage (GTDB taxonomy): Bacteria > Bacteroidota > Bacteroidia > Chitinophagales > Chitinophagaceae > Nemorincola. Next base: position 57,790 of record JBGAQG010000021.1, read on the forward strand.
TATGCCGCGTTCCATGGTGCGTATACCCGCATCAAGATACAGTTCTGCGGCCAACGCCTGTGCCGGAAACTGATCTTGTTTGAGGTGTGGCAGGAACTTTTTGGCATCAATGAAAATGCCGTGACCACCCACGGGTGTCACTATGGGTATATCGGCCTGTTGCAGGCGGTCACCCAGGTACATCACCTGTCCTATGCGCGCCTTCATGTGTTCGTCCTGTACCGATTCGGCAATACCAATGGCCATAGCTTCCATGTCGCGCCCGGCAAGTCCGCCATAGGTATGCAGTCCTTCGTACACCACCACCATATTGCTGGCCTCCTGATATTTCTCTTCATCGTTCAGTGCCAGGAAGCCGCCAATGTTCACCAGCGCGTCTTTTTTGGCACTGAAGGTCGCGCCGTCGGTATAGCTGCACAGCTCCTTCACCAGGCTCTTCACGCTGCGGCGGGCATATCCTTTCTCGCGCTGCTGAATGAAGTAGGCATTCTCGGCAATGCGGGTCATGTCCAGTATCACTTTTATGCCGTGGCGCGCGGTGAGTGCGCGCACCTCCTTCATATTGGCCATAGATACAGGCTGGCCGCCAGCCATGTTCACCGTCACGGCCACACACACATAGGGTATGCGGGCGGCACCGTGTTTCTTGATCAGCTTCTCCAGCTTTTCCAGATCGATATTGCCCTTGAAAGGGTGCGGATGGGTGGGGTCGTGCGCCTCGTCGATGATAACATCGGCAAACGTGCCTCCCGCCAGTTCCTGGTGCAGGCGTGTGGTCGTGAAGTACATATTTCCCGGAATGATGTCGCCTTTTTTGATCATCACCTTAGACAGTATGTTCTCTGCGCCTCGGCCCTGGTGGGTAGGTATCATGTATTTATAGCCATAGTGTTCTTTAACAGCCTTCTCCAGATTGTAAAAATTCTTGCTGCCCGCATACGCTTCATCGCCTAGCATCAGGCCGGCCCATTGTTGGTCGCTCATCGCCGATGTGCCGCTATCGGTTAGCAGGTCTATATACACGTCTTCCGACCGAAGCAGAAAGGTGTTGTAGCCCGCTTCTTTTATCGCTTTCTGACGCTGTGCCGGAGTGGTCATTTTCAGCAGTTCCACCATTTTTATCTTAAATGGTTCTGCCCACGATCTTTTTTGGTGTGGTATCATCGCATTCAAAGTTTTGGCAAAGGACGGACGAAGTGCGGTGAAGAATTATGACGGGAGTCACAGTGATGGTGATGGTCACGATTGATTATCTTTGTCGCATATACTCCGCTTTATGAAAAAGATATACCTCCTCCTGTCGGTATTTTGTTGTTTTATGCCCCGCATGGCGGGCGCGCAAACGTGGTTGTGGGCGCACAGTGCCGGCAGCAATGGATATGACTATTCGCGGCAGGCGGCAACCGACAAATGGGGCAACGCCTACATGACGGGCGAGTTCCCCGGCGATTCCATAACATTTGGTAGCACCACGCTGTACAACGCGGTTTTTGGAACAGGTCGCCGAGAGCTGTTCCTCACTAAATATAATGCAGCCGGCACGGCCCTGTGGACCCGCGGCACTACCATTGGTCTGTATGACGAGGCCGGTACTTCAGTAGCTACAGATTCGGCCGGCAATATTTATATGGCCGGATACTACAGCAGCGACTCGGTACGATTTGGCAGCACCACTGTTCACCATACTATTCCCGGCTGGCGTGTGTTCCTCGATAAAGATATATTCCTTGCCAAGTACGACACTGCCGGTACGTTATTGTGGGTCCGCAATTTCGGTACCCGTTTTGACGATGTTGCCAATGGGGTGACGGTTGATCCATCGGGCAACGTGTACATCACCGGTTATTTTTCTGACGATAGTATTCAGATGGGGGGTACAACTCTTATCAATGCCTCGCCGGGTTATAACTCCGATGCCTTTCTTGCCAAGTTCTCCCCGTCGGGTAGTTTGTTGTGGGCCAAAAAAGCCGGCGGCTACTCCTACGACGAAGCAACGGCAGTTACCACCGACCGCAGCGGGAATGTGTTCGTTACCGGCAAATTTCCGTCCGACACATTTTTTACCGGATCGGGCTATCTTCTCAACGATACCGTTGGCACCTTCGATATGTTTGTGATGGGCTACTCAACGGCTGGCAGTCTGTTGTGGGCGAAACGTGCGGGCGCAAGGCGCGACGATCAGGGTCTCGCAATCGCGGCCGATTCGGTGGGTAACGTGTATGTGGGTGGTCAATATAACAGCATGTCCATTCAGTTTGGCAGCACCACGCTTACCAAGGCCGCGTCCATAACAACCCTTTCAGATATTTTCCTGGTGAAGTACAGCCCGGGCGGAACAGTCTTGTGGGCAAAAGGCGCGGGTACTGTATATAACGATTGGATGTCGTCGGTAGTGTTGGATACGCTGGGGTATGTATTCATTTCTGGTGAGTCTTATTCCAGTACCGGGGTTTCGGCCTGGTTCGACGCGTTGGAACTATACAACGGCGGCGGCTTCTTTGCCAAGTACGATCCCGCTACGGGTGCCGCGTTGCAGGTGCATAAAGTGCCGGTCACTACCCCTTACATAGCTATCGATCGTTTCAATGGTATTTACGTGACCAGTGCTGTTACCGGACCGTCAATGTTTGATGCTATTTCAGTGCCCTGTGTCGGGGCTTTTGATGCCGTTATCGCCAAAACCTACGATACCTGTGCGCCGCCTTTGTTGTATCCTATCGGTGGCCCTTCGGCAGTGTGTACCGGCGATTCGGTGGTGCTGTTCAATGCCGTTAGCGGCGGGGTATGGACGGTCAGCAATGCGTTTTATGCAACAGTGTCTGCAACCGGTATCGTGAAAGGATTAGTACCCGGAGTGGTCACTATCTCCTATACTAAAACAAGAGGTTGTGGTGCTGCCAGAACGATGACAAAGACCGTAACGATCAACGTTACGCCTGCTGCGGGTTCCCTTAGTGGCAGCAGCACAGTGTGTGTTGGGCAGACCATTACCCTGACGGCATCGGTTGGGGGCGGCACGTGGAGCACGCCGGGCACAAATGCGTCGGTTTCGTCGGGCGGGGTAGTGACCGGCCTTGCAGCCGGCCTGGCATTGGTGAGCTATACGGTGACAAACAGTTGCGGATCGGTTGCAGCCACAAAGATGCTGACGGTGATACCTGAGGCCGATTGTCCGTCGGGTATTACCAACCTGCCGGTTGTGAATGAAGTGCAGATATTCCCCAATCCTGCAAAAGGATCACTGACCATTCAGCTGCCTGATGGCGTATCGGCCGGGCGGGTTATCATTTCCGATCTGCAGGGTAGCGTGGTGCTGCGCACCGCAATTTCTACACGCAATGCGGTTATCTCCGTGGCAGGTATCCCGGCGGGTGTCTATATCCTGTCTTTGCAAACCGATGGTCACCCATTGCGCAGCAAACTGACCATTGCAGAGTAGGGTGGTAGCCTGAGTGAGTCGCCCTGCCTCGGTGCCGTCTTTGTAATTGCATCGACAGGATCTATTCACTGGCGAAGTCAAGACTCATGGCTATCATTTTCACCAACCCCAACAATTTTCTATTATACCCCCCAACAATGCACTATCATAAAACGCTCCATTGCCAGAAGCCCTGTGGGCAAGCGTGCGTGCCGGCGACGAAGCAATCTCGAGGCCCACATGCTACTACTAGCCCGATAAAAAGAATCCGGCTCAGCACTTGATGGCGCCTTCATATTTCCGTAGATGTGGTTGGCGTGCCCTCAATAGAAATTCCATAGTTGAACAGGTGCTCAGCTAAATCATTTGGTAGACGGTAGGAAAGATGTCAGCGCCATGAAGCTGCACAGCGAACTGCGAAACAGCGTAGAGCTAACCTTTTGCCTCGCGGAGCGATGAGGCAAAAGGCGGCGCTTTCCCTGCCTGCCGGCAGGTTTTGGTTCTTTTCTTTTCGCTGTAGAAAAGAAAAGAACAAGAGCGGATGGGAAATACACACACAACTTTTAACCACACTACAGAAAACCCCATATCATAAAACTTTCTTTTGCCTGTTTTCCTCCACCGTCGTAACTTGAATTGAAGTTGAAGAAAATGGGATGGGAATACATATATGATGATTATGTTTCACTTCTCAGTCTGAGCAAAACTGCGCAGCATGTGAGAAGAAGTGGGAAGTTTTCCTGCCTGCCGGCAGGCAGGTGTGCAGTTTTGGGAAGCAGTGAGAAGCAATACTTCCCACCTTTTAATTGATAATCAATGAAGTAAGTAAGAAACAGGAAAAAGAAAAAAATCTGCGCACCGGGAAGCAACATCGAGTCTCATGTGCTACAAAGAGCCCGATACAGGTAAGCCGGCCCGGCCCGTGAGAGCACCTTCATATTTACGTAGGTGTGGTTACCGTGACCACAGTAGAAATCCCAATGCTGAACAGACGCACGTCCATCCCATTGGCAGCGCAGTCCCGAGAGCATTCGGTAGAAAGATGCCGGCGCCACGAAGCTGCACAGCGAACTGTAGTTGTCAATATTGGGAGTTTTTTGGGAGTTTCTGAGTGAATAAGAGGTTTATAATGAGTTGATTGTCAGTATAATTAAAGCAAAATGTGGTTTGAAATGATTTTTAATAAACGGGAGATATTCACGGTTCCCCGGCGTGGAGCCGGGGCATTAGATGCCGGTGCAGGAGCGGGCAACCGTAATGGGGATATGGTATGTAGAACCAAATCCCCGTAATATCGTTACTTTTATATAACTTTGCACACTTTTCATTCAATCCATTCTCATATATGAAGTTGTCGCAGTTTAAGTTCGACTTACCATTAAATCTCATAGCGCAACATCCTGCAAAAAAACGCGACGAAAGCCGTCTGATGGTGATCCACCGCGACACAGGCAAAATTGAGCACAAGGTGTTCAAAGACGTTCTCGGTTACTTCAATGACAAAGACGTGATGATCGTGAACAACACCAAGGTGTTCCCGGCTCGCCTTTACGGCCGTAAAGAAAAGACAGGTGCCAAGATAGAGGTGTTCCTGCTGCGCGAACTGAACAAACCTAACCACCTGTGGGACGTGATAGTGGACCCTGCCCGTAAAATTCGTGTAGGTAACAAACTGTACTTCGGCGATAACGATGAGTTGGTGGCAGAAGTGATAGACAACACAACCTCTCGCGGCCGTACCATCCGCTTCCTGTTTGATGGTAACGAACAAGAGTTCCGCGGCATGCTGGACCTGCTGGGAGAGACACCACTGCCAAAATACATCAAGCGCAAGCCTGAAGAAGAAGATAAAGAACGCTACCAGACAGTATATGCGAAGTATGAAGGCGCTGTTGCGGCACCAACCGCAGGTATGCACTTCAGCCGCGAGCTGATAAAAAGACTGGAGATAGAAGGCGTGAAGTTTGCAGAGGTGACCCTGCACACAGGCCTTGGTACCTTCCGCCCTATAGAGGTAGAAGATCTGTCGAAGCACAAGATGGATGCTGAGTACTTCAAGGTGGATGACTATGCAGCTAATCTGGTGAATCGTGCCAAGGTAGAGAAGCGCCACATCTGCTCGGTGGGCACAACCACCATGCGCGCCCTGGAAAGTTCTGTGACCGCACAAGGTCTGCTGAAACCTGAGGAAGGCTGGACGAACGTATTCATTCACCCGCCTTACAACTTCTCAATAGCAGACTCGCTGATCACTAACTTCCACCTGCCTAAGACAAGCCTTATGATCATGGCCTGCGCTTTTGCCGGTTACGACCTGATGATGACCGCTTATGAAACGGCGATCAAAGAAAAGTATCGCTTCTTCAGCTATGGAGACGCAATGCTGGTTCTGTAAGCCGTTTTCTGAAATGTATATAAACAACGAAGCGCACCGGAGGCCGGTGCGCTTCGCTATTTATGGAGGGTAAGTTGTTAAACGATCTGGTTTTTCAGCAGGTCTTCAAACACATCAGCACGGCGAATGAGTTTGGGTTGGCCATTCTGGATGAGCACTTCTGCCGGCTTCAGGCGCGAGTTGAAGTTGCTGCTCATCTCGAAGCCATAAGCGCCCGCGTTGTGGAAGGCAAGGTAGTCGCCCTCGCGCACCTCGCTCAGCACACGGTCCCACGCGAATGTATCGGTCTCGCATATGTTGCCTACAACCGTGTAGATGCGTTTGGCACCATCGGGATTGGAGATGTTGGTGATGCGGTGGTAAGAGTCGTAGAACATAGGGCGGATAAGGTGGTTGAAGCCTGAGTTGACACCCACGAATACAGTGGCGGTGGTCTGTTTGATGACATTGGCCTTTACCACAAACCAACCGCATTCGCTCACCAGGTATTTGCCCGGTTCGAACCAGATCTCCAGCTTGCGGTCATATTCGCGCTCGAACTCCATCGCTGCCTCTGCCACCTTCTGGCCCAGCAGGTACACATCGGTCTCCTGGTCGTCGTCTTTGTAAGGCACCTTGAAACCACTGCCGAGGTCGATAAAGTCGAGGTCTTTGAAGTGGGTGGCAATGCCGAACATCACATCAAGCCCTTGCAGGAACACGTCGATGTCTTTGATCTCGGAGCCGGTGTGCATGTGCAACCCCTGAACGTGCAGGCCGGTGGTCTTGACAATGCGCTCTATATGGCGGAGCTGGTGGATGGAGATGCCAAATTTGCTATCGATATGGCCGGTGGAGATCTTATAATTGCCGCCTGCCACAATATGTGGATTGATGCGGATGCAGACAGGGTAAGAGCCCCCGTACACATTACCGAAGCGCTCCAGGATGGAAATGTTGTCTATGTTGATGCGGACACCAAGGTCAACGCAGGCTACTATCTCATCGAAATCGACACAGTTTGGGGTGAAGAGTATCTCCTGTGGTGCGAAACCTGCCAGCAGGCCCAGCTTCACCTCGTTGATGCTGACACAGTCGAGCAGCCCACCCAGGCTCTTGACGTATTTGAGGATATTGACGTTGGTGAGCGCCTTGCAAGCGTAGAAAAACTTAGTAGGGTGTGCCTTGAAGGCATCGGTAAGTTTGTTGTAGCGTTCGGCTATCTGTTCGGCATGGTACACGTATACGGGCGTACCGAATTCATTGGCAACAGCAATAAGCTGTTCATTACTTAACGGTTGAAACATGGCGCAAAAGTACATTGTAAAGCCGTAATATGCTTAACGTATATGTAGCGAATGTTGCAGGTGTTCTATGTTGTGATTGGTGAAACCGGCCGTTTTTCCCCGGGTCGTGTCGCAGTGGTCGTTGTGGCATAGTTTTGCAAAAATGAAAGATTGGTATATCTTTAGCCCTTATAACTAATTCA
>JBGAQG010000058.1:0-8607 GCA_044220845.1 Flavipsychrobacter sp.
CCCTCATTCGACCTCACCCTCTCCCTCGGAGAGGGCCGGGGAGAGGTTTTTATGACACTACAGAAAACGCACTATCATAAAACTTTGTCCCCCGTAAATTCATAACTGCACCAGACCTTTGTACCCAAACCTAAAAACCTATATCATGCTAAACGAAAAGAAACACCAGGCAAAGACCCTGTTCTTCCAGTCAGGCCTCAACAACAGCCAGATCGCGTCCCTGTTAAACGTCAGCCGCCGCAGCATATCCGCATGGATCAAAGAAGGCGACTGGAACCGCCTCAAACAATCAGCAAAATACCTGCCGTCCATGTTGGCCGAGAACTGTTACCACATCATCGGGCACCTCACAGAAAGTTATCTTTCCGAGAGCCGAATGACCAATCCCATCACATTCAAGGAAATCGAAGGCCTGCACAGACTCACCCTCACAGCCAAGAAACTGCAGAACCGCTGCACCATCAATGAGAACATGGAACTCTTCGGTTACTTCATGGAGATGGTCTCACAGCGCAACCCGCAACTCGCCCGCACAATCCACCCATACATCGATGAATTTATCTCGGCCCGCGCCTCAGTTTACACCCAACACATCCAGCCTGACACATTCAATGCCATGGGCCGCATTCCCGTCCCCGAAGTTGACAACACCGAAGCGCAGCTCGACCGTCAGGAAGCATACCTCAGCGACCCCGATGTTAGAGAAGCATACAAACAATGGGGCATCCCCCATCCCTACGACGAACAACCCTCGTCCGGCGAGCCAACACCACCCATAACGAAAGAAGAAAATAGCGGCGAAGAACCGCAAAACACACCGTCCCCCACTTATCACCCGGACTCAGAGGTGGGAAGAAGTGCGCAGTTTTTGGGAAGTAAAATGCAGCAAACTTCCCACACACCCGTTGAAGATCAACAGATTCCACCCAAAAACACCCAAATAAAATTTCCTGCGAAAACTTCCGGACCCGATGCTTCAGGACCGGTAAAAAACTGGAAAGAGTTAAAGATCACTCCTCCTCCTTCAGATGCTTCAGCGCCAGCACAGCCCGCGCCAGTATCAGTGGCTCCTGCTCCGTAAAATCAGTTCCATTCACCGCAACATCAGCGCTCGATGGTCCCGTCCATTTGATCAGCTTATTATCGTTGAAGTAATATTTATTGATCTCGAGTTTCGTCTTCGAATCATCATACCACTCCGTGTCGTTTTGAAAGCGCGCCACCTCTTCGGTATAGGTGTTAGGTTTGTTGTAAATAAATTCCTGGCTCACCACATAGATCAGCATCCCATCGTCAAAATAGTATTCGGTAAAGGTGCGCCTGTCCTTCACATAGCGCTCGGTTATTATCTTCTTGGCCTCATCATCCCTGAAGTAGCCCGATATCACACCCTGCCCTTCCGTCACCATATCATCTACCCTTCTGTAGGTATAGTCCTTCAGCTTGGCATCGATTTCGGTGCGGGTCTCCCTTATGGATGCAAGTATATTCTCCTGCTTCTTCTTGCAGGCAGTAAACGCGATAACTATTATAAAGAGAAACGAAATAAAACGACTCATATACTTCTACTCAATTTCAAACAATACCCAACAAAGGTTATACACCCGCAGCCGATATTTCTTTAACCTGCCCGTGCTCCACGCGCACCACACGTGCCGGATACTTCTGTATGATACCGTAGTCGTGCGTCGCCATGATGAACGCCGTCTGCTCGTCCCTGCATATATTGAACAGCAACTGCATGATCTCGTCTGTTGTGTCAGGGTCCAGATTACCCGTCGGTTCATCCGCAAGTATCAGCGTAGGGTTGTTCAGCAAAGCCCGTGCAATGTCCACACGCTGCTGCTCCCCACCCGACATCTCATACGGCATCTTGCTGCCCTTGTTCTTCAGCCCCACCTTCGCCAGCACATTCTCTATCTTCTCACGCATCATCACCTTATCCTTCCAGCCCGTGGCCTTCAGCACAAACTCCAGATTGTCATACACATCCCTGTCCGTCAGCAACCTGAAATCCTGAAACACTATCCCCAGATTCCGGCGCAGCAACGGTATCTTCTTCCACGTCAGCTCCTTCAGATTAAAACCCGCTACCGTGCCCTCGCCTTCCTTCAGGTACAGATCACCATACAACGTCTTCAACAAGCTCGACTTTCCCGTACCCGTCTTACCGATCAGATACATGAACTCCCCCTTGTCCACCTCCAGATTCACATTATTCAATACCAGACTGTTCCCTTGGTATATGTTCACCTGGCGCAGCGAAACTATATTCGTCGACGCTCCGAAATTTGGCTCCATCATCCTATTTACGCGTTTCTACAAAGATAATTGTGTTACTATTAAGAAAATGAAAAAACACCCGCTCATATCGCCAACCGTTAATAAACAACCAGTTTGCGGGTATCAGCCTGATTACCGGTCAGCGTATGCACCAGGTAAATGCCGCTGGTCCGCAGCACATGCGCCGGTATCAATACACGGGCATGATTACCGGCTATCGGGGCCACCGTAGTGTACACCACCTTTCCGGTAATGTCTGTCACGGTTATTTCAGCCTTGCTGTTGTAGGCATCATTCACCAGCACATAGGCATCGCCTTGGGTAGGGTTGGGCACTACGGTCACGGTGTTTTGCTCATTGTTCACAATGCTCGCCTCGGCTGCCCACGGCCCCAGGTTCACACGGTCCAGGTAAAAGTTGTTGCCGCTGCTCGATACCCCGTTGGCCGACACACCCGGCACATACCTGAACCTGAAAGTGGTATAGTTAGTGATAGCTGCGGCAGGTAATGGCAGCGTCTTGGGCGCCCAATCCATTATAGAGGTCGGTACGTATGGCGTAGAATAAGCCCCCTTGTTACAAAGCGACCCTTTCGACAACTTAGCCAGATTCACCCAATTCGCACCCTTATTAATGGTATAGTCCACCAACAGCGTATCGGTGATACTTGCAGTACTGCTCGATCGTGAAGCACCCGAGTAATGGAAGTTCAGATTACACGGTCCGCCTGCATAGCCTGTCAGGTCAAAAGGCACGGTATAGAAGTCATCAAAGTCGCCCTTCGGCGTTCCGTTGATGGGTGCCGTTGTAGCCGTTAGGCGCTCATCATATCCCTTATACATGATACAGTGATTATCCCATACACCATGATCATCCATCTGCCATTTGAACTCATTATTGTAGTAGTTGAAGCTCGGCCACTTGTTCACATCCCCCTCCGGATTGAACTCCTGAAAGTACCCCACCGCGTTAGTGCCCGTATTGTCGGCCACGAAACAGGCCTTGTCCCATGTTTCGCTGTTGTCGCCCGTGTTATTGCCGGTAGCGGTCATGGTCAGCTTCACCCAGCCCGGCTCGTTGAAAGCCTGCGTGAAGTTGGTGGTAGAGCTATTCGTGATCACGCTCGCGCCGTTCTCAAACTTCCAGTTCAGCGCCACTACGGTATCGTTAGTTGTATAGCTGGTAAACCGCACATCCTTGCCCGGGAAAACGAAGTTCGCGTTCTTGGTCAGATAGCTCGTACTCAACGGATTGGTCACCGCAAAGTCGGGTATCGGTTTCAGATCCGGGAAAGGAAGTATAGCCCCTGTAGCGGCGAGGTTCGTGCTATCCCACAGATTGTTGCGGCCTGCCACATTGCTGTTCAGTGCTATGCGCATACGCATCACCTGCCCCTTCGTGAACATCTTGTCACAATAGGTATAGTCCATAATGTTCTGCGAGTTGTTCGTATCCGGATAGTTCACAAGGTCCAGATGCCCTGCCGCATCCACATACAACTTGAAGTAGTTCCTGCTGCAGGTTGTGTCATAAACACTGCCCGAAGTACACCCCGATGGATTGTGCCCCTTCGTAGGTGGGGTATCATCAACGTTGTCATCGCCGCAGGCAACACCGGGCTGATTGGTATCGCCCCACACATGGCTAAGGTTCAGTACATGCCCCAGCTCATGCGGAATGGTCTTCGAACCTTTGTTCATGTACTCAGCCAGCGATATCACACCATCATAAAATGGTATGTAGGTAACTGCCGATGGGTAATAGGCATACGCCGCTGCACTGCTGTTGCCCGAGCCCATCTTGTTGATGAACCAGATGTTGATGTAAGAGGTGGGTGGCCACCCGTCAAACTTGGCCTGCTCACCTCCGCGGTAAGTAAGGTATGACCTACGTCTTGTTATGCCATGTGTTCTGTTGCCCGACGGGTCCACAGTGGCAAGGTGCAACCTGATCTTTGGGTTGCCTATCCATTTCCTGAAAGGGGGTATCACGTCTGCAGTGTCCGCGTTCTTTTTGGCAAACACCACATTCCATTCCTTCACTGCTTCAAATATGAAGTCGTCCGGAATGAAGTCCCCCGAATATACCGATGTGTTGTAGTTGTTGTAGTCATGGATAATGTGAATCACGATCGGTATATCATACCAGAAAGCGTCGTTGTTGGTCTGGTCGGTGCCTGTGCTCTTTGCCGCCTTCGTGAAGTCAATTTTCCGCATCCCTTCACGTATCTGCCGCTCCATCTCGGCCTCAAATGCAACCAGCTCAGGGTGCTCTATCCGCAGATTGCGCATCATCTCGTCAGTGCCGCAGGTAGGCTGAGCGACCACAGTGCCAAACAACAATGGAGTAACGGCAGCCAGCAGGAGTTTTTTGAACATCTATATATGATTTATAACGCTAAAGCTATAAAATACACAACATTGTTCCTTTAATATGCATGACTTTATTTACCAACCCTCTGTGAATAACCCTTCATTGCAAACTGTTGCAGAGAGGCGCACTCATTTGGTGCTCTTAGTCAAGTGTTGCTATGCCGGTCTTCAGCGCGTACAACACAAGCCCCGTGCGCGATTTGATATTCAGTTTCAGGAACAACTGGTCCCTGTAGCCGTCTATGGTACGGTGGCTTATCTTCATCAGGTCGGCTATCTCTTTATAGGTCAGCTCGCTACAGCAATGCTTCAGAAACTGCAACTCGTTCTCACTCAGCTCCACCGACGATTGCTCTTTCGGCTTAGTCATGAACTGGTGCAGAATCTTCCCGGTCACCAACTCCGAGTGGTAAAAGCCATTCTTGTGCAGGCTCTCAATGGCCACGCGAAGCACCTGTGGCTGTGTATCTTTCAAAATGTAGCCGCCGGCACCGGCCCGCAGCATCCCCAGCACATTGAATTCAGAATCATAAACCGACACTGCAAGAATCTTGATATCCGGCCACAATTCCTTGATCCTTTTCGCCGTTTCAAACCCGTTCATCTCCGGCATATTGATATCCAGCAGGCACACATCGGGCAGCACTTTTGCAGCCGTCAGTTTGTTTATGAGTTCCTTGCCATTTGCCACACTCGCTACTATCTCCATGTATTCAAAATCCTCTATCAGCTCCTCTACCCCTTTACGGAACAGGTTATGATCATCGGCCAGTGCCAGTCTTATTTTCTCACTCATTAGTATGTACGTTTATGGTTATTGTAGTTCCGCTTCCCTCCACCGACTCCACGTTTATGTCGCCCAGCAGTTGGGCACGCACATGCATGTTGGTCATGCCCAAACCCTTACTGTCCGCGACTTTTGAAGCATCAAATCCTTTTCCGTTATCTATGATCGATACCTTTATTAAGCGTGGTTCATACGCCAGGCGCACCACTATTTTACTGGCGTGGCCATGTTTCACAGAATTATTAATGGCCTCCTGCACGATCCTGAAAAGCATCAGCTTCTTTTCTGCATCCGGCTCATACGCATCACCCGTTACTATCAGTTCGGTAGTGCGCTCGTTTACCTCATGCACATACCGCAATTCCTTTTCCAGACTTTCCTTCAAGGTCAGTTTCGATACAAGACCTCCATTCAGCACATGGCTCAGACCGCGCAGCCCGTCCAGCGCATTACCCACCAGTTCGGTTGTTGTTTCCAGATTCGCCTTAGCCCGCTCATCAATAGCCTTCTCTGTCGCCTTGAACAACTTGATACGTGCCAGACTCAGCGTTTGTGCAATATTGTCATGTATCTCCTCCGACACATACTTAAACGACTGTTCCTGCACCTCCAGCTGTGTTTGCAGCACCTCCTGTTTATACAAATGCTCCAACTCAAGCTTCTCAGTTATATGCTTCACCTGTCGCCTCCTGTATTCAATTAAAATAAGAATTATAAACACTAAAATTACCAGTAAGGTGAAGGTCCCTACTATGAGTGTTACCGCAATTTCACTTGTTTTCATATGTCCTGCTTTTAGGGTAGGTGAAAAGCACATACCCGATTGCCACCACCATAACACAATTCAGGATTACTTGGGAATACATAGCTGCAGTTGAATACACCCAATGATGGTCGTAGAGTACTTTAATGAATGCCCAGAAAAACAGCGTGCTACACCACATCACCAGCCATATAAATGCAATTCTGAAATGGGGAATTTTAAACATGTTTTCCGTCACGCAACTCCTCACTAATTGATAAATGAAATACAAAGACATCGTCATTATACCCAACGCCGCAATTTGTAGAAAGTTACTATTAAGCGTTGTCGGCTTCTGTAGAAACACCATATTTAACACTCCCAAGATTGACCAAAACAGGCATCCCGCTATTATCTTTTTTTCAGGGTGATAGGGTTTTAAGGCAATGATAAAAAAAACAGAAACAAGACACACCTCTACAATTACATAAATATTCAAAATTACTGCACGTAATGCCCACTGCCTCGTTTCGGCAGTTACAACCAATCCGATCTCACTTGCCAACTGCATCATAAGATACCACACCGAAATCTTCATAGAGGAATCAACTCTCTTGTAGCGCGCAATTCCAATTGACAATGAAATCACAAGACAAATGACCATCGATGCAATCAGAACTTGCTTCATACGACCTGCATTAGCTATTTCGCTTGCCGTTTAAAGCTAACAGTCAATTCTTGTGAACCTCCATCAACTTGTACGTCAATTTCCTTACCATTGGTTTGCTTTTCTTCACCATTCAATGTAACCTTGTCCACTTGAAAGCCACTATCGGGTGTAAAACTATATTTCACAGTTTTGGGAGTAGTATAATATGTACTGATGCCATCAGGCGAGATCTTCCCGTTTCCACCGATGACATTCGCGCTAACACTTGCAGGTGGTTCGCCACCTATGCCATTGCTCGAAACATGGATCCCAACACTATTACATTGAGGGCATGGGAAACTCATATCAAACACACAATTTACATTATCGCCATTCTTAAATTCCATTTCAGTCAATATTGTATCCTGCTGTTTTACGCCCGTGTAGAAAAGATTAATACTTTTATCATTTGAAGCATTGATACCGAAATAAAACACAACATAGTCAGCTCCATTATGATTGATAAGAGTATCGAGGGTAACTGCAGGCACCATAAATGCTGTTCTATTCTTATTAACATTCCAATGCAAACCGGGTGTATTCTTACAAAGGCTATGCCACTCTTGAATTTGCTTGTTAGCCCCCTCAGCTGCTACAAGGAATGCAGCCGCCGGTGTGCCGGGTGGAACACCACGTGCCGCAAAAGCCTGCGTCGAAAATCTATTTACGTGCGTAGTCCCTTCCGCAGGAACGAGTTTCGTAAGACTATCAACCTTTCGTTGTAGAGTAGCGACATCATCGCTACTCCCGCTACTACATGATGTAAGCGAAAAAGCTACAAATAGAAGTAATAGAATCTGTTTCATATTCGTTTCGTTTTTGGTTCCATCAAATATACTCTTTGTTTTAGTACCTTTTTATAACGTGTTTTTCCCAAAAATATACCGTTAAAACACGGTTGTTAATACCAGAACAGATCAAAAAGGTGTTTTCACGGTATAATTGAGCGTGTAAGAACACCATAAAATGGGTCGTTTTCCTGTGCTGGGGGGCTATTTGCCGTCGCATCTTTGTGTCATCAAAAACAACTGAAAAAAAACACAAAAACTAAAGCATATGAAAAAGACAAACATTATCCTCGCATTCGCATTGTTCGTAACAACAGTAGCCACCGCGCAGCACAACAGTATCAGTGCCATGTTCGCAACCAACCACAACCAGGAAAGGATCACCTTCGCACTACAGTCAGAAACAAATGTGGCGCAGTACCGCATAGAGGCCAGTAACGACAGCAGTAATTACACCGTAATGGCTACAATCCCCTCAAAAGGAAACACGATGTTGTCCAGAACCTACAACTACAATATGTACAGCACCGACAAGAAATACTACAGAGTAGCTGCAGTAACTATGCAGGGAACCACCTACTACTCAAATGTATTGACCACATCAACACGTGAAAAGACTAATGTTCAGCCTGTACATTCCGGGTCCACATCAACAATATTGGCGGGACGCTAAAGGGGCAAATTGCCAATTGAGAAAGCGCTTTCGAAAGGAAGCGCTTTTATTTGTTTTATCAATCCTTCAAGTGATAGCCGGCGGGGTACGGGCATAAAAAAGCCTCACATGTATGTGAGGCTTTTAAATGAATATGGCAGCTACCTACTCTCCCGCATTGTGGTGCAGTACCATCGGCCATGAGCGGCTTAACTTCTCTGTTCGGAATGGGAAGAGGTGAACACGCTCGGTAATACCACCATAAGATCTTCGG
>JBGAQG010000022.1:0-64081 GCA_044220845.1 Flavipsychrobacter sp.
CTTCCAAATCAATATTAAAGAAAATTATTACTCAACTGTAAGACGCTCAGCCCTGTTGCCGCTTTCAGTAGAAAGAACAACAATATAGTTGCCGGCAGCGATACCGTTAGTAGAGATCTTCACATTCTTAACACCGGTTGTCATGTGGCCATTAGCTACTTCAGTAACTACTTTACCTGTGTAGTCCATAACAGTGATACGAACGTTTCCTTCTTCCTGGAGGTCGAACTTCAGGTTTGATTCACCTTTAGTAGGGTTAGGGAAGATGCTGATACCTTCGATCTTAGCCATAGTAGATACATTCAGAGAACCTGCAGGTACTGACCATACTGACTGGAGTACAGACTTAGTTGCATCGTCCTGAACCCAAGCGATAACTTCGCTACCTGTGAACGGATTGTTCCAGAATTTGAAGCTGTTCTGAGTTGGGTAAGCACCACTTCCGAGTGTGTAAGAAGTGTTAGTGTAAGATACGCCTGTGTCAACAAATGATTGAGCAACACCGTCAGTCCAAGAAGTTACTGCACGACCTGAACCTGAAGGGAGCATCTGACGCATTACGTGGTAGTATTTCAACTGACCTGTAGTGTTGGTAGTGTTTTCGTAATATTTGTCCATTACGGCAGTGTACACGTGGTAAGAACCGGTCTTAGTGAACCTTGGAGTTACGTTAACGATAGTACCCAGTTTCTTACGAACTGTATCAACAGTGTAAGTGATAGACATGTCGATGAACGCTTTCAGTGACTTAGAACCTGTAGCCTCAGCAGAGTAATCTGAAGCAGTACTTGGACGACCATTTACAAAATGCTCAGGGATACCTGATACACCGTAGTATGTGCGACGTGTAGCGCCATCAGTGTTGTAGCTGCGATCTGTGCCAGGTGAAGGCCAGTTCATCTGATACTTGATCACGTTGATGTCAGTACCTGTTGTGTTCACATTCAGTGACAGACACAGAGGATCGTACATGTCATTAAAAGACTTACATGGAGGACAAGTTGAAGAAGAGAACTCTTCAATGAAGCCCTGACGGTTTGTTACCGCAGAAGCCATTGTGAATGAAGAGCTTTCAGTTGAATCAGCCTCAGTGTTAGGAGAACCATTCACCTCAATGATAGATACTTTCAGTGTGTTCAGACCGGCAATAGCACCTGCCATTGGGGTAGTGAATGTGAACGCCTGAGAAGCGTAAGATGCAAGGCTAAGGCTTGAGAAAGTCTCAACCACAGGTGCACCACCATTGATAGTGTACTGTGCTTTGAGTGAAGTTATAGGAACACCGGTGTTCTGAGCGAGGAATGCTACTGACTGACCGTTTGCAGAGATACCGATGTTGATATCATTGTAACCGATAGCAGTTGCAGCTGCCTGTGTTGCAGTGAGGTTGATCACTTCAACGCTATCGAGAGCGCAACCCAACAGGTGGTCGGCATCGTCAGAGTATACAAAACGAATTTGAGCCGAAGTAGTTGTACCCAATGGAGCAAGGCTTGTGTGTCCCCTGTGCCAAACTTCATTAAATGCCCAACCTTCGAGCGTATCAAGTGGAATCCAGCTGGTACCATTATATCCTTCAACTATGCATGTTTCAGTATTTCCTGAAGATGTCCTTGTGGCGTTAAAAAAGTAATAGCTGTAGTTCAACCAAACTGAAGTGGTGCCTGACAGGCTGAATGTAGGCGATACAAGCTTGTTGTTGAGGTTCGAAGTTGTTGAGTCGTTCCAGTCATCTACCAGACAGATCTGCGTAGAGTGAGCAGGAGATGTGGTTCCTGTTGCAGAGCCCCAACCGGTTGTTGTAGGAGCCGCGAACATTTGTGTTTTCCAACCCGGAGTACCGGTAGATGTCTGCGACCAGCTTGCAGGGAGTGCACCACCAGAAGGGCCGTCAAAATTCTCAGTCATAATTACCTGTGCATCCGCATTGAATGCAAGTGCAACAATCGCCGTAGCGAAGGTTAATAAAAATTTCTTCATTTTTTGGTTACTTAAAGGTTACTAAAGGGATTTTATGGAGTAAAACTAAGGAAATGTAATCGGTTTAAAAAAAAAATGTTTTAACACAACTATTATAATATCAGACGCAAATACAGAAATAATAAAAAGAATATGTATACATATTTAAATAAGGACCGTACAGGTGGACGTAATTTTTCTACAATTTCTTTCTATTCAATGGTGTAACTCACACTTCCGTCCTTCTCATCTTTCAGTAGCACACCGTTCTCTGCCAGTTGATTCCGAATAAGGTCGCTGGTGGCAAAATCTTTCCTCTTTTTGGCATCCTTGCGGATGTCTATGAGGAGCGAAAGCACTTTGTCCAGCTTGTCGGTTTGCTGCAACTGCAGCGGTTGCATACCCAGAATATCCACCAGATACGTGCGGAAAGTATCCTTCACCAAGGCGAAAGTTGATGCCGAAAGGGCATTACCCGGCACCTGACCGCCCTTCATACCATTGATCACGGGAGCCATTTCGAACAGATTGGCTATGACTTTGGCGGTGTTCAGGTCGTCGTTCATAAAATCGGCGCATTCGTGGCACCAGGCTACAACCTTTCCGTCAAGGTCTTTATCGGTTGCATCAGCATTTCCGGCATGCGGCAGGTTCTGAAGCACCTCGAACGCTTCCCACAGTCGACGGAAGGCTTTTTCAGAGCCCTGAAGGGCCTCGTTGCTGAAATCGAGCGTACTGCGGTAATGTGTTTGAAGGATATAGAACCGAACCACCATAGGGTGATAGGGCTGCGCCAACAACGGATGCCCGCCTGAGAAAAGCTCTGACAATTTGATCACATTGTTGTAGCTTTTACCCATCTTCTTGCCATTGATGGTGATCATATTATTGTGCATCCAGTAGCGCACAGGGGGATGCCCGTGAGCGATGGTGCTTTGTGCTATCTCACTTTCATGGTGCGGAAACTGGAGGTCCATGCCGCCGCCGTGAATATCGAACGTCTCGCCGAGATATTTGCTGGCCATGGCAGAGCACTCTATGTGCCAACCCGGAAACCCTTCGCCCCAGGGGCTCTTCCACCTCATGATATGTTCGGGCGGGGCTTTCTTCCAGAGCGCGAAATCCGCTTTGTTGCGTTTCTCCTCCTGACCATCCAACTCGCGGCTGGTCTCCAATTGGTCTTCCAATACCCTACCCGAGAGTTTACCATAAGGATAAGCGGCCGCATATTTGGGTACATCAAAATAAACAGAGCCATTCACCTCGTAGGCAAAACCTTTTTCAATGATGGTCTCGATCATGGATATCTGTTCTACGATGTGGCCGGTGGCGGTGGGTTCAATAGAAGGTTCGTCGCAGTTGAACATCGCCATGCCTTTATGGAACATAGAGGTGTACTTATGCACCATCTCCATTGGTTCCAGCTTTTCCAGCTTTGCTTTTTCGTTCACCTTGTCCACAGCATCGCGACCCTCCTCTTCAAAGTGACCTGCATCAGTAATGTTGCGTACGTAGCGCACCCGGTAGCCCAGGTGTTTCAGGTAACGCTGCACCACATCGAAAGTGACGTATGGGCGGGCATGTCCCAGATGAGACTCGCCTGAAACGGTAGGTCCGCATACATACAGACCGGCATGACCGGGTGTAAGCGACTCGAATCGTTCTTTTTGACGGGTGTATGAGTTGTATATGTGAAATTCAGACATAAGATTCAATTTTCTTTCCTGCCAAAACGTTTGTTCGGCTAAGGAACAGGATGTAAAAATAAGAGTGTACGGGAAATTACATGCAACCCGCGTCAACATCGGGGGCAACAACTATTGCAGTTCGACTGCACGAGGCCATAGCCATGAAGGAAAAAGAAGAGATCGGCGAGCATCAATTTGCATGCATTTAATGCAAATGTAACAAAAAGTGGTGCATTATCGTGCAAAGAGAGAGAACCGAGTTTGGTTGCTTCACAGTGGTTGCGCCCCACCCTTGGATCGTATACGGCCGGCAAGATCATGCAATATCTGATCTAACTCCTCTGCACTTTCGCCAATGCGCTGAATGGCATATTTCGTTTCCTCATCCAACTTTGAGGTGTCTATAATATCAACAAGACCAAGAATGTTGGCAACAGGCCTTCGCACCTCGTGAGATTGAATGAACTGTAATCGTTCGATTGTGCGGTTTTTCAGTTCTATCTGATCCATCAATTCTGAGACCTCATACCCTATACACATAACGCCCTCAATAACGCCTGTGTCATTCCTGAGCGCCACAAAATCCCAATCGGTAGTGGCATAACCGCCACCCTTCACAGGCTTTCTGATGATAATGGAGCGGAACTGACCGGGGGCTTTAATACAATCCTCCACCACACGATAAACCTCCGGCGCGTCATCGGGATGCACATCCTCCATGCAGGTTTTTCCTACAAAGTTGTTAGTTATGTAACCAAACCGGTCCAGGAATGCTTGATTTACATACGAGTAATTCCCCTGCATGTCTATCACGATCAAATAGAAATCGGACATAGAGTCCAGCAATTTCAAAAGATACTTCTGCCCGTTCTGCATAATTCAAAGTAAAATCAACTCTTGGGGTGGCCGTAAATAGAAATTTCACTGTGATTGAAAGTTGCGACAAAACCGCGGGCGCAAGATAGTAATTTCCGGCATGGGCGATGAAACTTAGACACTACTCATCTTAGCAGCTCCCCCTATTTCAAGTAGCGCCTCTAGGTGGAGAAGGAACCGCATTTCCGCAAAAAACTGCCACCACTGCGCCCCGGAATCACCACGGACTATTTCAGAAAATCAAATGAACTTGGCAAATTACCCACATTTGGCGTGTGAGACTAACATTGAAAAAGAAACTGAATGGTGCTGGAGCCCTTAATGTCGGTTCAGA
This sequence comes from Flavipsychrobacter sp., assembly GCA_044220845.1. Taxonomy (GTDB): domain Bacteria; phylum Bacteroidota; class Bacteroidia; order Chitinophagales; family Chitinophagaceae; genus Nemorincola. The sequence continues at coordinate 4,858 of JBGAQG010000022.1, forward strand.
CGTTCGCGGTCGAGAAGCCTAAATCAGTCCCAGAAGTACGTCAGCTCTCAACACCCAAAGCTTTGCAACAATCGCTAGTAGGTACACCAGTACACCATAGAAGAACACTGCGCCAGTACCGGTGTACTTGGCGTACACGCGGTGGTGGAGCTATTTGAATATCGGAACTCGAGTGTATGAGCGCCTGCAGCTACTGTGTATGTGGGACTTGTGACCCCCGGTGCCAGTGTGGTCCAGACAGAGCCGTCCCACACCACGGTGTAGGTACTGCCTGTGGATCGATTGCTGAATTGTACCTCGGCAGTATTGTTCACAACACAACTCTGCACCTTTGTTTCGCACCGTGAACCGGTGTAACCAGACGGACAAATACAGACACCTGCATCGCAAGTACCTCCGTTCTTGCAGGTGACATCTTTACACTTATCCTTTGTACAGGCTGTGTACAATGTGGCGGTGAATATGCCCAACGTGGCAAAAGCAGACAACAATACATAACGCTTCATAACAGATGATTTTGCTTTGTGAATAGTGCAAAGTTCATCTACTACTCCCCGCCAATTGCTGACTGCGGTCAGCCAGATGACTGTTATGGGTCAACCATCAAGCTTACTACTACTCAATTGAGACCTTCCTCGTGACACGACCTTCTCCCGGTATTTCAGCCGACAAAAGGTAGGTGCCTTGGGCTACCGATGGTAAGTGAATGAGTAATGCGTTACGTCCGACAGACAACCGCTCACTAAAACTCATGACCTGCCTTCCCGTGATATCGCACAACGTGAAATTAACCGGGCTTTCAGGTGAAACAGCCGCGGAAATATCCATGCGCAACCATTCTCTGCACGGGTTAGGGTAAGGGTCTGAAATTACCCATGTTCCCATTGTATGACCACCGGTTGCAACGGCATAATTGGTTGTGTCATTGTTCACAATAATGTACTGGGCATTGAATGAAGTGTCAAATACATTGTTCCTCCACGTGAGTTTGCTATTGCCTGAAACGTACTGCAACCTGTCGGCACTATCCAGCTCAGCGCTCCACGTATTGCCGAAATCGCCGGTGGCACGTTTGAACAAACGGAAATTGCCGGCCTCATAACCCGGATAAGTAATATTCAGCCTGCTGAACACCACACTGTCAGGCGATGAGAAACTCTTGTTGGTACCGTAATTATTGATGATGAAATAACCCGGAACTGCGGGACGGAAATCGGGGCGGGTATCGGGGCCGCTCAACAAATGGAACGCAACTACCTCCCCATCGGGGTAAGTGCCTGAGGCCGGCAGGTACTCGTCAACATCGGCCGGGCCAAATGACGTGAGACCGCCCGTAGCTACCAATAGCAAACGGAGTACACGACCGGTTGCCACCGGAGCAGATGAGGTCACGATATTGGCTGACGGAACCAGTACATTAAAGTTACCTTTTACATCATATACACTGCCGCTAACCGGATCGTACTGATTGAATTGGAAGTATTTGAGTAAACCTGCCTCAGTAGCGGGATCTGTGATGAGGTGCATCTTTTCTCTCACTTCTTCTTGTGTGAGCGCATAATTGTAGAATTTCACTTCCTCAATCAGCCCCTTGTACTTAGATCCTTGTCCGTTGTGCACGTCATAATTGATCTGGAAAGGTGTTTGGGAAAGGTCTATCACCGGCATTGGTCCGTTATTAACCGTATCTCCTACTCCGTTGAGGTAAATAACGACCCTGGAAGGACTATACGTAAGTACTACATGGTTCCAGCGAGTGCTGTCGCAGACAAGTGTGCTGGTGCCCGAATAATTCACAGTGCTATCGGTATAGCACAAAATGAGATTGGGTGTATAACCGTTAAACTTAAAGCCAAGCCCGAAACCATAATTGGCAGAACCAGGATAAGCAGGGTGACCAACGATCTGTGAGAAACTCTTTTGCTTTCCCTCTGGTTTTATCCAGCAGGAAATGGAGAAGTTGTTACTATTGATATTGGCAACACCAAGACTCACTGTCTGTGAATTACCATTCATCTGCAGGCATTTACCCGCAACGGTATCAGGACTGCAGTTATCATTGGCAACAACTACCATATCAGGAATTGTCTTTGTGTGCGTCTGCCCCAATGCATTGGTCACAGATAGGGAAACTGTGTAAGAACCTGCCGAAGGGTAAACGACCTGCGGACGCAATGCCGTGGTGCTGCTGACCCACAATGCACCCGGGAAAGACCAGGTGCGTGAAGCGCCGGCATGATCGTACATTGAATAATCGAAGAAATTGACGGTATCGCGCGGGCAACCAACGTTCTTTCTGTCGGCCATAGGCTGCGCTACAGGAGCGCCTGTCGCGTAAAGAGGCGTTTCCCAAATACTGCTGTTACCGGCAAGGCGCAACTTGCTATCGCGATAAAAGATCAATGCCCCTACACGTGCTTCCAGCCCCTGCGGCAAACCATCGCTAAAGGCGAACCAGTCGGACATGGTTGTGTCGCGGTAATATACCTTTGACGGACGATTGTTGGTTACTGCATAGACACCACCGGCCCCTCCCTGATATTGCAGAAATGCCACCTTCTTTCCGTTGAGGGCCGTGCCTGTGATATTAGTCCAACTACTACCACCATTCACCGACCTGAAGACCTTGTTGGCGGCTGCGCCATTTGCCATGCACAGGTAAACATCGTTCTCATTGAGCGGATTCACAACTATATCAGAGTTATAATACTGCCACGTAACAGGTAGCGTAATAGAAGACCATGTTGCGCCTCCATCCGTTGTTTTATATACACCATTGGTCACGCATACATAGATCACCTGCGGATTGCTGCGAGCAATGTCGAATCGCCACACCTTATTGCCGGGACCAAAATCGTGCAAAGCCTGATAGGATGACCCCCTGTTAGAAGACTTCCACAGTACTGTGTCCTTACCAAGGTAGAACACATTGGCATAACGCGGGTCTGTCATCAGCTTGCTGGAGAACTGACCATAATAATTGTCCTGTGGCCACATGGAGTTGGGGACATTTGCCGCTGAGTATTGTGCTGCACCTGTGAGCGTTGCGGGAATGATCACGTTTCCGATGTCGCGGAAACCGGTGGTGCGTGAGAAACCATGGTACACATGTCCGGTGGCATCTTCGCCACCACCCAGCGACAACGCCTTACCACCACCGTACACATCAAACAATGCAGCGTTTCCATTGTGGTAACGACCACCTACTACAATGTCCTCGTCCCAGCCCTGACCAAAGCCCCAGTAATCGGCGCTTCTGAGGCCATTGTTCCGAACAGACCAGTTGGAAGTATTCGTGAAGAAGTCGCTTGAGTAATTGACGCCGCCATCTGTAGCGATATAGGCATCGCTGCCGAGAACTACTGCCTGCTGAATATCAGGGTGCAGACCAAAAGGACCAGCATAACCACCCAATGGGGCAAAATTTACACCACCGTCGGTAGACTTATAAGTAGTAGTAGTGCCGACTATAACATGGTTGGCATTGTATGGAGACGCCATGATGCCGAGGTCGTAAAAACCCTGACCATTAGACATACCCAAACCGGTTGTTGCCGATGTACCGGTCAAAGATGTTGACGTTGATGTAGCGGTCACAGACCAGCTAGAGCCCCCATCGGTACTACGGATGATGCGCGGCGGTGTGGACGAGCCACCCAGGTTCACACAATATACATACCCGGTTGCGGCGGGTGTCACTGCCAACCGTGCACCGGAAGTGCTTGTACCGGAAATAGTTGCACCTGTCACATCTGTGAACGTTGTTCCACCGTTAGTTGAACGCAGTAACACAAGCATGCCGCCAGACGAACCGGCAACATATACAGTGTCGGTGCCTGCAGGGTTGAGTACTATATCATAAAGAGACCCGGTAACTGTGCTACCTGCTGCTGCAGTCCAGGTAGTACCACCATTGTCGCTATAGTAAACAGTGGTAGAGCCGGTTATTAAAACACGACCGGTATTGGGGTTCACAGCTATGGCATTGCCGCCACTACCTGTGTAGCCGGTGAGTGCCGACCATGTTGCACCACCGGAAGTAGTCTTCAATAGCGTCGACGCGGTACCGTCGTAGGCATAAACGATATTCTCGTTCCACGGATCAACAGCAATGGACCTGTTCCCACATGTTGTGAGCGAGTTACTTACCGATGTCCAATTGAGGCCCTTGTCGGCTGAACGGTAAAAGTTACCGGGTTCGCTGGCCGCGTAGAGCACCGAGGGATTCGAGGGCGCTATAGCGATACAATAAATATTAGTCTGATAGTTCTTCAATGCACCTGTACCCACATTGTATGTCTGCGACGGCCCGAGCAATGTCCAACTGGCCAAAGCAGTGCTCTTCGCTGCCGTGCCTGGTTCCGTCTTCGTATGTTGTGCCTCCAAAGACTTTATCAGTTCTCTGCGCGCGTGCTCGGGATCGTATTTTATTGTTCCATCCGGCTGAATGAACGGAGATATGCCCGTGCGCCACCGCACATAAGCGTTCAGATAAGGATCTTCGTGAAATTCTTCAGCCTCGTTATCAGATGACTCCCTGCGCTTTTCAGTGGCCTTATACACATCGATCAGCGAATCGACTTTAAATACGTTCACGTCCTTCCAGTTGGTCAGGCGCACCCAAGCCGGAACAGGAATTTCGCCGGGCAAACCAAACGGGTCGGTTGTTTGCGCACAGCTGATAGAAGCAGAAAGTATCAATACGGCAAAAAATCCGGTGAGGATCTTCGCAGGACGAGCAATAAAAGACATCATGTGTTGTAATTATGCTTTAACTAAAACTTAAAGTTAGATATTATTAACCGGCAAACAACTGGCTACCGCTGTTTTTTGCGCAATATCCTCATGATGCGAACTCGGAAATAGTCGTAAAACAGGGCAACCACCAACAACACTGCCGGTACAAGAAATGAATGAAAAGAGAAATGCAAAAAAGCAATGCCCCCTGCAATACCGCCCAACAGAAAAAAAGAAATGATGGTTAGCCTGAGCACAATGCGGTTGCGCACCACCGTAGCCGTACCGACTGATGAAAAAACGGAAGCAAGGTCTATGCCCAGATCGGTGAACATACCGGTAAGATGTGTTGTGCGTACTACCGACCCGGAAATGACGGACACCATAGCATTCTGCATACCCATGGCAAACAGGAGTGCTCCTGCGAAATACCGCTCATGCACCCAGGACGCGAAGTAATGACCGCCCATCAGTGCCACTACCACCACCACAGACAATATGACGACGATGGGTATAGTGTATGCATTCGCTTTTTCGCGCCCCACGGCATTGATGGCAAATGCCGAACAGAACGCTCCTAGGAGAAATAGAGAAAGCCACGCAGCCGCCGTGGCAGCCATATGAACGTTGGAAGTAGCGATACTAACGGCCATGATAGCAGCATGCCCGGTAACATTGGTAGTAAGTATCCTGAAGGCGAAATATCCGGCGGCGTTTATAAAGCCTGCATTCAGACAAAGAAGCACCGCCAAACGCAGATTGTGTTTGAGACTTCTATTCTGACCCGTGTGACGCAACATCAGCCGCAAAGGTCGGAAAATATCCCCTAAGGCCCTTAGCAAGTATCATAACTGGACTAAGCGGGCAACTTGATGGTTACGGTTGTGCCCACACCAACCTCACTTTCGAGACCAATGGAACCGTTCAAGACCTCAACCATGGCCTTTGACATAAACAAGCCAAGGCCGGTACCATGCCCTATGTTATGAAAACGCTTATTGAGCCCGAACAACTTATCGCCGAATAGTTCCATATTGATGCCGATACCATTATCTGTAATAGATATGGTCACTTCAGCCGGTGTCTTACGAGCACTGATCACAATACGGCACTTTCTGTCAGGGCTACGGTAAAGAAGACAATTTGAGAAAATGTTTGAGATAAGATCAGTAAAAAGCGAGGCAACGGTATTTATCATAAATCCGGATTCAAAATCGGCAATGACATCAGGAGATACCGCCTTTACGCCCTCTTCGTGCTTTCTTTTCACTTCTTCCAGCACATCTGCCAGAGCTACACTTCGCACATTCGCTGTAAAAGAACTCTTGATCGACAAAGCGGTATTTAATTCTCTGACAACTTTGTCAAGCTTTTCTGCATTAACAAGTAGCCCATCTGAGATCATCTTCAAATCTGCCAGATCTTCAATCTCTCCAATCATCCTACATACTCCAAGTACTGTTGACAGCGGCCCTCGCAAATTATGTGACACAATTTCGGTGAATTCAGTGATCTCTTTATTGCGTTGCACCAGGTCCGCTATGATCTGGCGCCGTTCAGTCTCCAAACGTTTACGCTCTGTTACATCAACCATCGTACCAATGATTGAAGTCACGCCACGGAAAATTGTTATGGACCCAAAAAGTTCAAGCCAAACTATGCTACCGTCTTTCCTGATAGCACGTAACTCGTAACGGACACTTTCAACGTCCTTTTTCAACCTGGCTTCAATATTAGCTTTGGCTTTTGTTCTATCGTCCTCAAAAATGAAATTATCGATTGGATGCCCGATCAGTTCCTCTTCTAAATAGCCAAACTCTTTTATTACCCAAGGATTGGCATAAACGAAGTTGTTGTCCTGCACGATGTAGACACCTACTTGAGACTGCTCCACCAAATCTCTGAACTTCATTTGCGACTCCTTCCGCTCGGTAACATTCTCGATTTGTGCCACGTGTGAAACAGGCATCCCCGCAGAATTGCGCAGCAATGCGACATTCAGATTAATCCAAACAATCGCTCCGCTTTTGTGAATAAACCTCTTCTCCGCCCGGTATAGATCCATCTCTCCTTTTGCAAGTTTCGGGATTGCATCAATATCTGCCGGGAGATCCTCAGGATGAGTGATATCCTGAAAACAGCCAGTCAACATTTCTTCACACGAGTATCCTGTTATGTTGCAAAGTTCATCATTCACCATTAGCCATCCTCCCTTTAATGAGACTATCGCCATGCCAATTGCAGACCGTTCAAATGCTGCCCTGAAACGCTCCTCTGACTCTTCAAGCAAACGCCTTTGGGCTGCTTTATTGAAAAAGACCTGAATAGTAGAAGCAATAGTATTTATCAACTCCCTCTCTTCTGCCAAAAATGGTCCTTCTGCCTCGGCAGGCATCTCTTTCAAGTATGCCACTTCGACAGAACCAAAACGCCCATCGGATAATTGGAAATCGGCCCGCTGAGACCAAGGTGTTTCCTTGTAATCATTGGCCATGTACTTTACACCATCGAAAGTGATACGAGCACAACATATTTCAGGATACTGCCAACCGGAAGGTAACAACGGAACGATACGCGAAAGTGTCGCTCCCTTATCCGTGATCTCATCATGCAGCACGTTATAAACATTGTATATTGCTGATAGTTCCTTTACTCGCTCTTTCAGCATGTGTTTGGTTCGCTCCATCTCCAGTCGGGTACGAATGCCTCTAACGGCAAGAGACAGATTCTCAGCAAGACGGCCGAGAATCGCTACCTCATGCTCATCATAGGCATCTTCATCCCCAGAATAAATATTAATTGTACCTACTTCTTCACCACCGAAATCGAGGGGAAGAACAATAGATGCTTCGATGCCAAATTTTTTCGCCATTGCGACCCACGGCCTGAAGCCCGGCGATTCGCTTACCCTGTTTGTTACGACTCGCTGGCGCGCCATTAACGTACGTGCCGTTGGCCCTTTAGATAAATCGGGGTCAGTCAGAGATATTTTTATTCCAGTCAAATAGTCCGTTTGTCCGAAAGCAGCCACTGGCAATACCAGGGAATCCTTGCCTTGCCCGCCGTAACTGACCCATGCCAAACGATATCCACCAGATTCAACGATACACCGGCAAACTCTATTGAAAAGATCGCATTCATTTTGGGCAGATAGAATTTGGTCATTAACTCTCGTAAGAAGTGTCAGTTCGCGATTGAACTTAGATAACCGCACGCCCAAATTTTCCAATTCCAACTCCCGTCGCTTCCGGATATCGATATTAGAAGCAGTGAATGCAACACCTATTAATTCTCCATCTGAGGCATAAACAGGGTTAAATCGCAATTGGTACCATGTTGGCTCACGAGGTATTTCTATCTGCCTTTCGAGTGTTATCGTTTCACCATTCAATGCACACTCAAAAGCGGAACGAAAGTCGGTCATGTTTTTTCCAGCCACATAATCCAGATAGTTAGCCCCGTTATGGAGCTCTTTGTTGTGGATGAGACGCAACGTAGTTAATGCGATATTATTAAAACAAATAACATCATATTTCCTTCCCAGCACAACTACAAAGTCTGTAATGTTATCCAGAACTGCTTGTAATACATCGTATGTGGTTGCTTTCATGACTTTGGTTTCGTTTACTTTCAAATTACTTGATTGTGAATTTGTCATCTGAATTCTTCTGCAAATTATTGCAAATCAAATGAAACAGATACAAATACATTTTTATAAATATTAAAAAGTGAATAAAATCCTATTATTCTCGCCTAAAAGAAATCGAGACCAGCTCGCTAAAAAATCGAATTATAAAATACAATCATCAAATTGCTACATTATACGTTTCAGCACTTTATCTATTAGTTAAAATTAAATGGATTAGAATTATTACACTATGTATTAAAAAGCGTACATTCATATTAATAAAATCTCCTGTTATGAAGAAAAGTTCTTTACGTTTTATATGCGCATCAGTACTGATGGCATTGGGCACCACAGCAGGTGCTCAGGGAGTGATCAACACCATCGCGGGGACGGGAATATCCGGCTATGGCGGTGATGGCGGTCCGGCTAATGTGGCACAACTGTCGTCGCCGTCGGGCGTGGCAACCGATGCTGCAGGTAATATCTACATTGCGGATAAGAACAACCACCGTGTGCGTAAAATAGACGCAGCAACCGGCGAGATCTCAACTTTCGCAGGAAACGGTACTTACGGATTCTCCGGCATGGGTGGTGATGCTGCCCTGGCAAGTATCAAGTATCCATCGGCTCTGTATTTCGACAATGGCGGCAATCTCTTCGTAAACGATAATTTCAATGACATAGTATTCAAGATCGATGCAGGTAGCCATGCTATCCATAATCATTGCGGCGACGGTCATCAGGGCAGCTCAGGCGACGGTGGTCACGGTCATCATGCACGTACCTGCGTACCCGATGGTGTTGGTGGTGACAATGCTGGCAACATTTATGTGATGGATATCGGCAACCACAAGATCAGGAAAGTAAATTCAGACAACATTGTATCAACCTTTACCGGCACATACACCGGTCCGTATGCTAACCCGGCTCCGCTTGCAAGCACCAGCTGGGGAACAATGAATGGCATCTGTAGCGACAACATGGGGAACCTCTACGTATCTGACGCGGGCAACCACATCGTTCGGAAGATAGATATGGCAACAGGCATGGTGCGTACAGTTGCGGGAACAGCAGGTATGGCCGGTTACTATGGCGACGGTGGCAATGCAACCAACGCATTATTGAACAGTCCGAAAGCGCTGTACCTTAACGACGAGGGATATCTCTTCATCTGCGACCCTAATGCAAATGCAGTGCGTGTACTCAACACGACAAACGGCATTATCAATACACTTGCGGGCACCGGATCCATGGGATACAGTGGTGATGGCGGCGCCCCTACCGCCGCACGCCTGAACAGGCCAACAGGTGTATGGCAAGACGCAGGAACAGGAAAGATATACATTGCTGATGTCGGCAACCAGCGTGTACGTGTGATAACAGGCAGTGCCTACAGAAATGCAACTATGGGCAACCCGACAAGTGCGACCTCAAGCAGCGTATTCCCGAATCCGTCTACAGGAGTGTTCACTGTTGAGACACCAGGGGCAGCGACAATGGAGATATTCAATGTTGCCGGTAAATTGGTACACACACAATCTACAACCGACAGTAAAGCAGTGGTTGAATTGAAACAACCCGCAGGAACATACACTGTGAAAGTGAACACAGCCAACGGCACTGAGTCACACAAAGTGACACTTGTGAAGTAATACACCCTTTGTAACAATACACCAGAAATGCACCCCAACCGGGTGCATTTCGTATATTTGGTAATAACGATACAAAGATCATGGCTTTACTTCGCTTCATCTTGTGTTTACCAACGTTTCTGGCGCTTTCTACTTTTCAAGGTCGGGCTCAGAGCATCATCACCACTATCGCGGGAGACGGTATTACACAGTACATTGGCGATGGCACACCGGCAACGATCTTTTCACTGGCCCACCCAGAAGGGATATTTGTTGATAATTCCCTAAACGTGTATGTAGCCGACAACTACAATCAAAGGATCAGGAAAATAACTCCCGGAGGCACCATATCTACCCTGCTGGGAAATGGCACCACCGGCTACACAGGAGACGGCGGGCCGGCATCAGCAGCCACCATGAACAAACCCAATGGTATAGTGCTGGACACTGCAAACAATATGTTCATCACCGAATGGTATAATAGTGTGGTGCGAAGGGTTGATGCATCTACAGGTATCATCACCACTGTGGCAGGCACGGGTACCAGTGGCTATAGTGGCGACGGCGGGCCGGCAACAAATGCAAAATTGGGAACACCCGGTGGCGCCTGCCTGGATAGAGATAACAACATATATATTCCCGATTATGCCAATCACCGCATTCGGAAAGTAAACGCGGCAACAGGCATCATTACAACCATTGCCGGAAACGGCACTAACGGATACAGCGGAGATGGTGGCCCCGCAACCGCGGCTACCCTTTCGTACCCTGTAAGTATCTGCCGAGATATCTGGGGAAATTTACTCTGGGCCGAATACGGAAACAATGTGATCCGCAAGTTGGACATAATAACGGGCGTCATCTCAACAATTGCGGGAACAGGCGTGAATGGATATAGCGGCGACAATGGTCCTGCAACATCAGCAAAACTGGGCCAGCCAAACGGCGTGTTTGTTGATGCCGCGGCAGTTGTGTACATATCAGAAGATGGCAACAATGTGATACGGGCGGTGAACACCGCCGGCATCATCAAGACTATTGTAGGAACAGGAACGTATGCCTACACCGGCGATGGTGGCCCCGCGACAGCTGCCACCATCTACAACCCATACGGCGTGTATGTTGACGTTGTGGGCAACCTGTACATAGCTGACGCCGGCAACTCCGTTATAAGGAAGGTTACTAATCCTATGGCCGCGCCAGATGTAGCAATCACAAAACAGCCATTCTGCGTGGCGCCCAACCCTACAGCCGGTGCGTTTTCCATAACGCTCCCTCACTATTGCTCTTATGTTGAGATCGAGATCACTGACGTATGTGGCCGGACAATCTACAAAGAGTCTACTTCGGGGCAGCACTTTCAAATAGACCTGAAGGATAATACAACCGGTATATATTTCGTCCATGTTCAAACCAACGATGGTAACGAAACATGCAAGTTGATAATTGCACAGTAACATCGACAAATTCCACTCGTTGTTTTCGCGTAAAACGAACTATTTTAGCGTATCAAGGTTAGACTATGTTTTTAGAACCACATCAGCCCGGGAGACAGAAAGGATGGATGGAAGTGATCTGCGGCGGAATGTTCTCCGGTAAGAGCGAAGAACTGATACGCAGATTGAAGCGTGTGCAGATAGCCGGAAAAAAAGTAGAGATATTCAAACCGTCTTTGGACACACGCTATGATGCTGAAAAGATTGTATCTCACGACCAGACCGCCATACGTTGCACGCCGGTGAACAGCGCAGGCAACATACTGCTGCTGGCTTGGGGCGTAGACGTTGTGGGTATAGATGAAGCACAGTTCTTTGACGAAGGGCTGACCGAAGTTGTAGAAAAATTGATGATGCTGGGCATCCGTGTCATTGTTGCGGGCCTCGATATGGACTATACAGGAAAACCATTCGGCCCTATGCCGGCACTACTGGCTAAGGCCGAGTATATTACCAAGCTGCACGCGATATGTGTGCAGTGCGGCGACCTTGCCAACTACTCTTACCGAAAAACAAAGACAGAAGACCTTTTGCTGCTGGGCGAAAAAGAGGATTATGAACCGCGCTGCCGTCATTGCTTTTATGAGGGATAGCGCGGTTCACGATCAAAAGCTACAATTTACCTGTATGTAGATATTGCGGCCCGGCCTGTATATACGCCCCCAGTCAGTATGCTCACGATAAGTAGCGTCAAATAGATTCTCGCACCCACCCTCTATCGTAAACGCCGTCAGCCGATACATTGTAGCATAGGCCAACCGTATGTTTGCCTTAAAGAAACCCGGTGTTCTGACCTCTCGTGCCGCTACGTTCACCCTATCCTGCGCAACGGCCATTTCTGCATCCAGTTGGGCAGTCCACCTACCTGTCTTTTTCCTCACCGACGAAATGTTTCGGAACGGATTGATAAGTGGCAATGGCGTTCCCTTATCGTCAGCTCCGTAGTTATACCGGAAGGTAGAAACTACCTGTGTGGCACGAGGCGCCTTCCATACAAATGCGGCCTCTGCTCCTGCCATATTACCATAGCCCATATTTGCATACCGCTTCACGCCCAGGGCACCAATCGTCATGGTGCCCCATGTAGGTTCGTACACGCCCATAATGTAGTTATTTACTCTGGATGCAAATGCAGTCATACTTACCAATACGTCAGACGTGCTATAAGACAGCGACATATCTCCCTTAAAGGCATTCTCCGTCTTCAGGTCCGTTCGACCAATGTAGTCATAGTTATCAAAAGCGTTGAACAGATAAAATCCATACAGTTCACTTTGTGTAGGCATTCGCTCGGCGTATGCTACGGTCGCCACGGTCTGAAAATGTTCTGACAGATCTCGCGAATAAGCGAATGAAAGGTTTTTCAACAAACGGTTCACTGATCGCTCAGGATGTTCCTGCAGTACTGTCAACTGATCTCTCGCATCTTGTGTAGTGAGGAAAGACGAAAATTGATCGATCCTGGTTGATACAATGATTGACGACAGCGTATCGGGGCGAAAGGTATATGTTGCTGCAACACCGGACTGAATTGTTCTGTTATCGGGCCACGTCAGCATATACATATCAGGCTGACCCAGTTGGTACATGGTCATAGACGCATACAGGTCTGTCGCTGAAACGTCGCCTCGCAACGACAACTGACGACTATCCCCGAGTCGGAGGGTAGCCTCGCCAAGTGCGCCCACAGTAGTGCTTCGGCCGGGCATGTCCATATGCATAGCTACATTGGGCCGGTGTGTGTCGTCCATCAAATGGTACACCGTGTTTCCATAAACCTTGTACTGCATACGCTCCCAGCGCGACTCTGGCTTCCACTTCAACACACTCAGCGAGGCTATACGCGCAGCCGCGTATCCAACATCCATCGGCAAGGAAGGATAGCCAATGAAATAACCATCATCATACAAGAAATCAGCCTTCATGTTCCAGCTACCATTCAATTTATACACTGCTGAAAGTCCGGCATTCATCTTTTCGTAACGCGAATTCGCCACCATACCTCCACCACCGGAACGGTAGTCGCCGGCTTTTCGGTAGGTAGCATTTGTGCGTACTGCCCATCTCTCCTTCGAGAAACTCAACTGGCCGCTTTCATAAAAATAGCCGGCCGCGCTTTGATAACCACTGCTCACCGCACCCGACACAGAGCGATCGCATCCACAAACAGGCTCACGCAACCTCAGATCAACTGTACCGCCCACATTAGAGCCCACCTGCGCCACACCCGATGTCTGGATGTTGATGCCTTTGAGGTTTTGCGGCTCTATATATACCGTCACAGGGTCCATCTTGTCGGTACATGCGCCATGTATGCGCATACCGTCTATCAACACACTCACCTGACCCGAATTGTAAGTCCTCAACAACGGCTCCGACCCATAACTTCCCCGGCGCACCATTGTCACTTCAGGCATGCGCGCCAGTATATCCTCGGTGGTTGCTGCCTTGTTGGCAACGTAAAAATCCTTTATCTGGCGTGTCTGATCAGATAGCACTCCCCTAACCACTACTTCGTCCATTGCCACCACCGTATCGTTGCGCACAGCGTCCTGAGCGTTGCCGACTGCAGGAAGCACCGCTAACATAAAAATAATTCTTGCTTTCATACTACAGGAACCTGCCGGGACAATATCTGTCCCGGCAGCGTGGATTAGAATGTAAAATCAAAATAGTGAGCAGAATCAATTACAGTAGCCCCTTTCGAGATTTTGATAGCGAGCTTCCATGTACCGGTCATGGTATAGTTCACCTTGCCTTTATAATGGCCGTTCGATGTATGAACCGGATCAACATTATTGGGTGAACCATGCCCCATTGATGGCATCGTCGGTACAAATGAAATAGTGAGGCTGCTATCTGCCGGAAACGACATCATAGACATCTTACGATACACAACCAGCTCCAGGTCATTAGCACCAACAATTGTTTTTGTCCCCGGCACCAGCGCTACAAAGTACTTTGCAGAGTCTACAGGAGATACAAAAGTGAACATCCTTGCCTCTACAGGGTCCTTAACATGTATTGACAGCTTTGCTTTACCGCTCTTGGAATTATTGAGGTTCTTTACTGAAACGCCCAATGTCCATGTCCCCCCCATCGAAGACATAATAAAACTGGCACTACATGGAAACAACATATTCTGCGCCATCGATGAAGCAGGACTCTCATACGGTGCCGCATGCGACATAGTGGCCATATTCATTTCAGGCATCAGGCTGATCTCAGCACGCTCAACATATTCATTAGTCACAGAGTCGGTGAGGGCTATGTATAGTCTATTGTAGCCTGTAAAGGCAGAGTCTTTCGCATAGACGTCTACCTTAGTGGCGGCGCCGTCGGCATAGCCCGAGGCGAGTTTGATATATCCGACAGTGGGATCGGGCTTGGTGGTTACATTACTATCGTTCTTCTTGCAGCTGAAAAGAGAGGTAGCAAGAAGTACAACTGTGAGTGTCTTGGATATTTTATTGAAACTTTTCATTGTTTGTTTGTTTAGAATGTAATTAGGCGATGCCCGCGATCAAAGACAGCCGCAGGCATGGTGGACCGACGTGGATAAAACACAGGCGGACCAACAGCCAAAAAGCAATATTGATTTAGAAACTCGGATGTAAATAACACATCCCGTCGATAAGTAAAATAAACGTCTAAACAAACAAAGACGGTGGATGAAAGACAGATCGCTCAACACCTGTTGCGAGCACATCGTTCCGACTTCTATATATTGGCAAATCAGCCACCTCAGCAGCACCACGAGAGATGCCGAATTCGTTGTGTTCAAAAAACAGAACTACTACTTCCTCAGTCGTCCGGTTCCTTTTTTCACTCTTCTGCCCCTCACTTTCGTATGCAAGCTTCTTCTTCAGGTAACATTTACCGTTACAGTGCAATTGCGGGCGACTCCTGTTTTCACATAGTTGCTCGGTAATGAACTTTCTGTTGGCAAAATACTCCGATACCACGAGAGCAGCACTAAAGGTCTGCAGCAGAACCGCTATAAGCATCCATATGGCAAATATCTTCTTCAGACCGCTCTATTTTCTTGGGCAAAGATAGCCCCGCGAGCGCTACGACAATTATGATTGCACGCATATTTGCATTTATGATCTTTGTCAGCTTTTCACCAATACAGATCTCCTATAGCCGGAAATGAATGTGAAGGGTGTCGGTGAAAATACCCTCGAAAGGGTATCAAAATTTCAATAGAGCTGCCCACTTTTGTGATTGCCGCAATAATGACGTATATTAATGTTGCTTCTTCTATTTATATTAGTTGTAACCGGGATCAGAAACAGTAATAATGAGAACATTCCTGAACACGCTGCTGGCGATAATCCTCTTGTGTGCCATCCGCACCACAGCGCAATCTGACGATCTGGATAGCCTCCGGCGGCTGTTAGGCAAAGAGAAAAACGACAGTTCCCGCGTAGTTCTGCTCTCGGAACTGGCATACAACCTTTCCATGGTTGCACCCGACTCGGCACAACCCTACATCGACGAGGAACTGGAACTGGCAAAAAAACTGAACATCCCCAGACTTATTGCGAACGCGCTCAATGACCAGGCGCTGCTTTGTTATCATCGCGGCGACATAAAAAGATCACTTGCCTTCAACCTGAAAGCTTTGGAGATACGCCGCACTATTGGCGACCCTGCACTGCTCATCAGCTCTCTTAATAAAATAGCCAGCTGCCACAGCGAACTGGGGGATCAGAATAAAGCGCTCCAATATAACCTTGAAGTGCTGAAACTATCGGAGCAAATACAAAATCAACAGTACATAGGCCTTACTCTGGCCAACATAGCCGACGTAATGCTCAACACAAAGCGCTACGAGGAAGCATCAAAATACCTGCGTCGATCCATAAACATTGCCATTGCCAACGAGGATAGTGTGCGACTCGGAATCGCCTGCCACGAGATGGCCACAGCCTTCGAAGGGCTGAAAAATTTTGATAGTGCGTATTACTATCAGAGGACGGCGGTTCTTGTCCTTGAGTCAGTTGCGCCCGATTACAACTCACTGTCCCGCGCATACAACAATATGGCATTTTTGCTCCGGGCTATGATGCGCGATGCAGAAGCGCTTCCCTACTACAAAAAAGCGCTGCAACTTGCCCTGGAGCAGCAGAATGGCGACAACATTTGCTTTTACGCTGCCAATGTGGGTTCTATTCTCGTTGACCTGCGATCGCTCGACTCAGCGCGGCACTATCTTCGCTTTGCACTGTCCCGACACCAACCGGGTTTCAGTCTGCGCACACTGAAAACTGCATTTGCCTCAATGGGCAATTACTTTATCCTGAAGGGGAATGCCGATTCAGCTATTATCTATTATAACCAATACACAGCTATATCTGACTCCGTTTATTCTGAGGAATCGCTGCGACAAATAAACGAATTGCACACACGCTACGAAACAGAACAGAAAGAACTGCAACTGCAACACCTGAACGACAAGAACACTATTATGCAGCTGTCTATCTTCAGAAAGAACGTGGCTATATGGTCCATTTCGGCAGCGTTCATTCTTGCTTTAATATTGGGGGTGCTCTTCTATAAACGCTATAAACTAAAGCAACAAGCGAGGTTGCAGGCCGAGATATTGAAACAGAAACAAATGGCCTCTGAAGCAGTAATAGCGGCGGAAGAATATGAACGCAAACGTATTGCAGGAGAACTACACGACGGAATTGGCCAGATGTTCTCGGTTGTAAAAATGAACCTCTCCGGCATTGCCGACAGAACAGAGATCTCAGGCGAAGACAAAAAACTCCTTGATAAAACCATAAAACTCGTAGACGAAAGCTGCCGTGAAGTGCGCTCCATCTCGCATCAGATGATGCCTAATGTACTTAACGAGACCGGATTCACAGCAGCTATCAATCAGTTTGTAGATAAGATCGACAGCCACCGACTTGATGTAACCCTTGACATAACCGGCTTCGAAAGAAAAATACCAGGAAACGTAGAAGCCGTGGTCTACCGAATTGTTCAGGAATGTGTGAACAATGTCATCAAGCACGCGAAAGCCTCACATCTCGACATTCAGATACACAACGAAGGAGATCACATTTCAGCCACTATTGAAGATAACGGAACAGGTTTCGATACTTCGCTCCTCGAAACGTCCGGCGGCATCGGCGTAAAAGGCATGATAGCCCGCGTGGAGTTTCTGGGAGGCAAAATGGAATACGATTCCGCCCCCGGCAAAGGTACAGTTGTAGCAATTCACATACCCCTTACAGCATATGAACAACAGTAGAAAGATAACGATCTTTATAGTTGACGATCACCAGATAGTGATTGACGGCATTTGCTCACTGCTGGTCAACGAGCAGGAATTTCAGATATGCGGCACTTGTAACGACCCCACAAAAGTGATGACAGAGTTGCAGCAGCATGTCCCCGACATTGTTGTGACCGATATTCAGATGCCGGGCCTCTCGGGCGTAGAGCTGGCGCGCAACATTGCCAAAAAATATCCCGACACACGAATACTCGCACTGTCCATGTTCGGCGACATCAGTAGCATCCGCCAGATGCTGGATTCAGGAATTTCAGGCTACATTCTTAAAAATACCGGCAGAGAGGAATTGATACGTGCACTGCACACACTGGCAAAAGGAGAGAACTACTTCTCGCCCGAGATAACCCGCGAACTGGCCACTGCCGTGAAAAGCAGAACGCAACACAGTGCAGCACACCTCACCAACCGCGAAATAGAGATCATTCGCCTCATAGCGCGCGACCTCAGCAACAAACAGATTGCAGGTGAGCTTTTCATAAGTGAACGAACAGTGGAAACTCATCGAAAGAACATACTTCGCAAAACGGGCAACCAGACTGCCATAGGACTGGTAAAATATGCATACGACAACAAGATCATTTGATGGTGGCGCGGTAAGCTACTTTCCCTTCAGTGCAGCTGCGATCATGGACTTCAGCACTTTCAGATCCACGTCCGCCAACTTGTTGATGTAAAGACACCCCTTTCCGGTTTTGTGTTTGCCCAGTTTCTTCAACGTGTCGGCGTCTTCGTGAATATTTGCCGAAAGGTACAATGCGAAGTTCGCCTTGCGCGGCGAAAACCCTATCTTCATCCAATCTACCTCCCGCCCTGTATTGGGACTTTTGTACTTGCGGTTCCCAAAGCCGACTATTGAACTGCCCCACATCACAGCAGGCTCGCCCGATACCTTAGTCATCATATCGATAATGGCAACTGTATCAGCGCGCTTTTGCTCGTCGGCAACGGTCCTTACAAAATCATCTACGCTCACCTCCGTCGGTTTCGTCTTGATCTCTGCGGGTTTTGATTTCTTCTCAGCCATAGACTATTATAGATTTAGTAATTAAGTGAAATTACTACAATTTTCTGCTGTCATTTTGCATTTTTCCAGCGGCTATCTTGCCAAAAAAATGTCTTTATTTGCTACAACCATTGTTACCCGGTAATTTTAGATACACAACCACTACCAATGGATACAACCACAAAAAAACGAGGCCCCGGCAACAGGGTGCTGGTGTTGCTGGTCACACCCTTGATCGCATCACTTATCATTCCTGTCATCGTACTCGATATATGGGCGGAGATCTACCACCGCGTCTGCTTCCCTATCTACAAGATCCCGTATGTGTCCCGCAGCAAGTATGTAATGGTGGCCGACAGGCTGAAGCTACCCTATCTGAACCCGGTGCAGAAAATTGGCTGCGCCTATTGCGGCTATGTTAACGGACTTATGCGCTACTGGAAAGAGATTGTGAATCTCACAGAAAAACACTGGTGCCCCATAAAACACGCCATGAACCAAAGATTCGCAGCGGCAGAACATCAGGAACAAATGAAATTTGCCGACTATGGCGATGAAGCCGCATTTAAAGACAAGTACATGAAAAGCTGAAACTACCCGGATCACTCGTCGCTCAGACCCTTGCCGGCGAGTATGGCCGGAAGACATTTTTCAATCCTCGCAGTACGCGTCTTAGACTGCTTTGCCGATGAAAAGTGCAAAAGATATGCCCGCTGCCGGCCGGGTGTCAGCTTCTTAAAAGCTATATTCACATCGGGTGCTCCGTCTAGATACTCCTGAAACTCAGGCACCACTTCATACTCCTCTACTGCCTTCAATGCCACACGTTTACCAGCTTTCTCCAATGCTGCTGCTTCCCTGATATATGTCTTTAGTATTGCCGACTGCCGCTTCACCGTTGCTGTATCTGTAAAACGGGCCTGCCGCGCTGCCTGTACATTGGCAGACTGCTGTACCAAGATCTTCTTTGCATCTTTCAGCAACGCGCCATTAAAGAAAAGAAACGCGCAGTAGTCTTTAAACACGTGAATGAGCACCACGTTGCGCCCGTCAAGAGTATAGCACGGGCAGCCCCACTTCAATTCTTCGGTAAGGCCACAATCCAAAGCTATTGATCGCATAAATGCTATCTCCTGCTGCCAACGTCCGGGCTTATCAAAGTAAAAATCGACTTTAGAATTCATCAGACGTAAAAGTAACTAAATTGTTTTTCGCTTGCCGGCCGAAGAAACTTCAGTATGGGCTACGCGGGCACCTTCTCACCGGGTGCATATGCTACCTTTTCTATCTTATTCTTCACAGGCTGCAGAGTGCGCAGATAACGATATACGGCTTTCAACTCCAGATCGCTCATACGCGAGAAAGAACCCCATGGCATTTGCGAACCACTGAACACACGCCCTTTGCGAAACCTGGCTATAAATGCCTCTTCACTCCAACGCCCCATGATGCCTGTCTCAGGATCGGGCGTAAGGTTGGGTGTGATGAATGTGTACCCCTCAGACATCGCGTCGGCAGGCAATTTGAAACCACCTGCAAACAACGGACCCAGTGCCTTTCCTGTTTGCAGATCTCGTTCGGTGTGGCAACCCACACAATTGGCCACCCTATGTGCAACATACTCACCATATGCAACACTGCTATCTACCGGCACCGAAACAGGTGGTGTGTTCAAAGGTGGCATAGGCTTGAAAGCGCCAAACATTATCAGCGCCTTGCCCAGTAATGAATACTCTGTTGGCTCGATCTTGTTCTTCACAGGCTCTTGCGAGCGTAGGAACGAAATAAGGGCTACCACATCTTCGTCGCTCATCTCCTGAAATGGCATGAAGGGGAACATAGCCTTGTTATTGTGATTCACCGAATAGCGAAGCGCACGCACCAGCTGACCGTCCGAAAGTTTGCCAATACCGGTTTCTTCGTCCGGTGTAAGGTTGCCGGCCCTGAATTTTCCTGGCGGTATATCTACAGCCCAGCCACCTATCAACGGCATCTCCTTGCCTTGGTCTATATCCGTCTTTTTCGCCAACGGAGTATGACAAGATGCACAATGCGCCGGTCCGAATGCAAGGTATTTTCCGCGCGCTATCACCGCAGGGTCTTTGCTTGCATGTAAATTGTCCGGTATCGGAACATCAAAATCCTTGTTACCGGCCACACTGATGTAAGCTATCAGCGACCCGAACAGGATAACAATTACCAATACAACACGAAGTAGCGTCTTTTTCATAGCTTTTGTTTTTGGGAGAAGTGTAGTAAAAAGTACTTAACCTAACGATGCAATCATGTTGTTAAGTCACAGCGTAAAGATTACAATTTCTGTTTTAAAATCATAGAAATTTGAATAGATAATTTTATGCGACTGTCCACCAATGACCAATATGGACACGTGCGCTTTTGCAAAAAGAAAAAAGACCGCCCTATTGGGCAGTCTCTTATATAAGGCTTGTCGAATACTGTTTCAGGCCACCGGGTCAATGCGATACGACCAATCGCCCAACAACCATGGTAACTTCGCCATCTGATATCTGATACAGATAAACACCGGCAGGAAACGATGATGATGGTATGGCCACGCTTCCAATGAAATGTCCGTCGTAAACCACACGACCCGTTACCTGCGAAATAATGATGCGTGCAGCAGCCGCTCCATCTGTCCGAACAACGATCTCGTTTGATGCCGGATTGGGATATACAGAAAAACCTTTCTTCTGGCCATCAACGCCCAGACCTGTGGGGCTGCACAAAATACAGTTCTTAGCGTAGGTAACAGCGGCATCTGCCACAAGATCCGACTCAAATGTAGTGCCGGCCGCACAGTTGCCCTTCAACGTGTAGTTGAGCCATGGAATAAGATATTTATTGATGGTCGCATGCTGGACGGCACGCGTGATGGCGGGTGCAGGCGTACACGTAGCCTCCCCAAAACTGCAGGTAGCACTTGCTCCTGCCATCTGGCAATGACTGCCTCCCTTAATTGTAATGTAGTGCTTGCACGCTGCGGTAAGCGCGTCATACATAGGGCGTTGGTTGGTCGACGGCGCAGTCACGCAGTCGTTCTCGCCTGCAAACACAAGCGATGGCGCATTGACCGACGAAGCCGCACCGATGGCCGACGGCGTTGTCTCTGCAGCAGCAAATGTCACCATCGCTTTTATGGAGGGATCATAGGAACGCGCCAAAAACGCAGCTCCTCCGCCCATACTATGGCCCATTACACAATTGTTGGTATCGGTCTTTCCATAAAGCACGGATGTCGTCGCTGAACCTAACGCCGTCACCTCGCGCAGTACAAAAGCGAGGTCCTTTCCAAATTCACTGTGCGACGGAGAAAACGAACCCTCAGTAGTGGGAAAGGCAATAATATAGCCGTTGGCCACTACCGCATCCCATATGTTCGCATATGCATCGTAGGTCATCACAAATCCATGTCCGAAACTGATGACGGGTGCCTTGCCGGAAAAGGTTGTGGCAAAAGGCTTATTGTCTCCGGCCACATCTGCAGGATAATAGATCTCTACCGGCACCGATCGGTTACTTCTTGCGGCGTCTGTAAATGTCTTGGTTATGTGCCCCACCTGATAGGGCTGACCATATGCCACTCCAAACCCGAGCACGGCTATGCAGAAAACCATAAGTCGGTTGAAGATGTATGTAGACGCCATTTTGTTTAATATTTTATACGCAATATTAAACAAAATAAATTTATACTGATAACATACTTTGTTCAGACCTCATAAAGTGACTTCGGCCCATACCAATACAGGTTCTAAAAATATCTCCCTTTATGGGAACGGCGGCGACCCAACAACTTATCAAAGAAAGTAAAGAGCAATACTAACACACTTAGTGGCAGCAGCACCGGCAACAATACCACGATTGCCAGCAAACCACCCGTAAGACTTAAACCCGTGTGCGGCTTGATATTTCTCCCATCGGCATCGGCAAGCAAAATTGCTCCTGCACCGACGGCAATAGTACCGATCCCCAACAGCAAAGCAGGCCAAAAAGTAAGCGGCCACAACGCAATGATTGCAATAAGACCGGCAACACTCAATATGCCACCCGCAAATGCAAGAAGAGCAATTCCCCTTACTTGCCTGGTGGGAACGAAACGAGCCCCGTGCCCATACGCCTGCCGGGCACTATCCACAACAGGACTATCAACTGTCGCGATCTGGGCATGCGGAGATAGCACAAAACCTGCAAAAGAGCTATTGCATTGCAACATAACCAGAAATAACAATAGGAGAATCAGCAACTTCATGCGCGCGCTCATTAATCTGATAAACGAACGGAAAAGAACTTTATTGCTCTGGCAAAATGTACACTACTACTCTGCTGACGACGGTACAGCTTTAGGCTTGTTCGAAAAAGGCAGACCCATTTCCGCGACATCCATCCCCACCGCGTAAAGCAATACTGGAAACAACTGAAACAACAATCGCTCTGCAGAGGTAGACAAATGCCACGTGAGATCCTTGGGTGTAACCACATACACAAGGAAGTAGGCAAAGGCGCACACCAACACAAGCAAAAATCTCTTTGATGGTAGTCGTTTAGTTACAGCACACAACACCAGATAAGCCGCCACTATCCACCGGCTATATGCAAACCGTTGATTGAACACATCCGCAAAGAAATCAAAAACAACTCCCCACCGCCCGCGTTGCAGCAGCAAAGAGAAACTGTCCCCACCCGCCTCGCGTACCAGGTCGTTTTGCACCGGGCACACCAACTTAAAGATAACCACCACAAGAAGTGGCACTGCCATTGCCGGCAATGTATAGCGCAGAGCACTACGAGAAAAAAATACCTGAGCGTACAGCGCCATAAATATGCCCGCCAATATGGCGCCTTCATTTTTGGTCCACACACATAGCCCCGCGAACACTGCTGCGGCCATCAGGTACTTCGTATTGTCTCTGGCATACTGCACACACACCAGCGCACACAGCAGAAAAAATGACAGCAACGCATCAGCATATTGCGTGGTGCTGTTAATGATGTAATAAGCCTCCATTACAAACAAGGCAAGAATCACCACAGCCACCGGGAAACTCTTTCGCTCTATCTCATTGTACACAATAACAGGTATAGTGATGGCCACGACCATGCTGAATACAAATGGGATCATGTATCCGTCTGCCGAGGAGAACAACCGCATAAAAAATGCCAACGTAGCCGGCAATGCCAACGGATAGTCCGGATGGCCATTGGCTACATTCTGAAACATTTTGCGCCAGTTTTCGGCATCTGTCAGCGTTCGTGCATGCAGGTTCCATATGGTCCACGCATCCCATCCACCATACTTTGGGGCCATAACCGGCCCGGTAATAGCCAGTCCGGTCACACCGGCAGCCAGCACCACCAGTGATATCCATTGCTGCTTTGCAGTGCCACCCGCTTGCCCCTCAGCAATAGTTGCGGTCGGGATCAGCCATTTTCCCAGAACAACAAGCGCGGAAAGTGTAACAGGTACGACTAACCATAAAGGCAACCTCATCAATAACGACAGGAAATAGATGCTGCTGATGCACCCAACGCCCATGCCGGCAAAGATCATATACCGATTACGTTCGCTCATCTGCTGCATGTGGCCACAAAATAAAAGTTCTTACTTCTGGTCTTCGCCAGCACACGGCGGTTGCCTTCAATTGCGGCTTGCACCTTACCATACACACTTTCGTTACACATAGTAAGTACCGTATCGCACTCACGCTCATCGGGAGACAGATACCTAGGAGCCAGAATGTATCGGGCATAAGCCAGTGCATAGTCTTTGCGTGCGGGATCGCCGATAAACTGAAACGACATATTGCTGCTTGCAGAAGTTGCTGTAGCCACCTCATTCAGGCCGTCCCGCAGGCCGTCTATTGCGTCATATGCCGTTGATACAGTCTTGTCAAAGCTAAGTGCAGCCCACGCCACACCCAGCACTACCAGCAAAGGAACCAGCTTTTCTTTCACAAACTGCAAGATAAGTAGATATGCGGGAAGCGAGAACAGCGCACAATGCCAAATACATCAATAAGAGCCTCCCGACTTAACACACTCGGGCTAAACCTACTCTCCCTTCATCACATCAAGTACCTCTACGTCAAAAATGAGTATGCTATTGGCAGGAATACGCGCGGCACCTTCCTCGCCATACCCCATAATAGAAGGGATGTATAACGTGGCAACCGACCCTTTCTTTAACTGTTGCATACCCTTTTCCCAGCCCCTTATCACCCTGCCGGCCCCTACCTCCACTTCAAAAGGCTCCTGATGACGGAAAGCCGGGTCGGTATTAGAGTCAAAAACAGTGCCATCCAGCAACCGCCCGGTATAGTTGATCTTCACCCTTTCGCCAATCAGCACCAGCCTGCCGGTTCCTTCTTTTGTGATGCTGTAGTACATGCCGCCGGGCCCCCTCTTCGGGTGCAGATCGTTCTTCAGAAAGTACTCCTGCAGTTTCTTCTCATCTATCTTCCGCTGTGCTGCGTCATGCACTGCATTCTGCGCCTGTACGGTTGCACCTGTGAAAAACAAAAAAAACAAAACCGCCATCTTGCACTTCAGATATTGCATAAGAATCATCTTTGAGCAAAAATAGGGAAGAATGTGTCTGATTTCAGACCGTGCCATATTATTGCTTACTTAACCTGAACTAACGAGGAAATTTTCCTTACGTACATTTGATTCAGATACTATAGTTGTGACGTTTATTAAATCAAAGCTCGGCTACAAGCGTGTATTAATTTGGCTCTTTTATGTCTATACTATTGGAGTCGGAATGTTTTTGATTTCTATCGCTTGGCGAAAACCTGATTTTTCTCTTCCTATGTATGTCATAACGGGGATGGGAATTTCATTCTTTGCCATCGCCTGTTACGGCTTTTTCTGGGACTACATGAATGTACCCTCATTTATTGCCGACGATGAAAAACTCGTTCTCAACCGCACTAAGGTCTTTTTTTTGCGTGATCTGGAAATAGTAAAGATCAATGAAAAGAAATGGATGGGCAAAACAGACTACAAAGCCATCCGCCTCACATTTCTCAATAACAGACCGTTCTATCTATTCAAATTTGGCTACTCAAACATCAAAGAACTGGAAGTTTTCCTCGCACAAAGGTTTCCCCAACAACTAACAGATTGAGACAGCTATTTTTGCAGTTTCTCCAGCTCTCTCTTTGCGTTTGTATTGTTCGGGTTCAGCTCCACCGATCGTCTGTAGGCCTTTATAGCTTCCTCCTTCTTCCCCAGCAATGCCAGCACCTCTCCATAGCTGTCAAACACATTGTAAGACGCAGGATAAAGGTCCACATTCAGCTTTAAAAGCACTTCAGCGTCTGCTACTTTATTCTGACCTATCATTTCATAGCCAAGTGCGTTTATCGCCTCTTCCGATATGTTATATTCAGGTTCAGACAGTTTAGCCTGCATCCTGCATATCTCAGCCACAGCCGCTACCGACCGCGTTTCCAGCAACACTGTTATTGGCGGCTTCAACAGCCACGCCACTGCGCGCACTCGCTCCGCTGCCTCCTTGCTATCCGGATAGTTTCGTGCATTCAACCTTGCAAAAGCTTGCGCCTTGTCATACCATTTCTTGTACAACAGACAATCTATCAGTTCAGAGATACCCTGTTCGGGCGCACTCATCTTGTACCCCATCTTCCCCGACAATCGTTCGTAGTAGTCGGTCATTATTTTCACTGCGTCGGCCGCGTTCACATCAGGCTTAAAGATGTCGTACAGATGCTCGTTCTTGTACCACGAAAATATCGACACCAGTCCGTCATAAGTACCCTTAAACACCACACTCTGGTGCGACTCATCAGGGTAATACTGCCAGTTCATATCAAGCCCGTTATTGACTCTCCGGCTTGCGTTGTATGAAAACTTCATGATGCTGCGCATATGCCGTGCATTGCTCGATGTATCTCTGAAGATCACCGCTGTATCCATCCCCTGTGGCATGGTCATACCCATGGCTATGTACAGCGATCGGTTACTGTAGCTCACCTTATTGAAATCCTCTACAGCCCTGTCCACCCAAGTGCGCACATGTCCCAAACTGGGGTCCAGCGCAATTGCCGCATTAAACAGACCAGGCTGATAGACAACAGTATTGATCACCCTCAACCCACCCAGCGAATGCCCCACAAAAACACGGTAGGGGGCGGTAGGATATTTGGCATCCACAAACGGTATCAGTTCTTTTTCAACAAACCGGGCAAAGCCATCCTTATCTGTTTTGCCTGCTTCATAGGGTGGAGGTACCAGTTCGCGCTCGCGGTCGTTGTGCACAACTGCCACTACTATCATCTCAGGCACCAGTTCATTACCGGCTGTGCGGCTCAGAAAATCCACAATACCCACAGTCTTTGTAAAGTGGCTCTCTCCATCCAGCAAGTAAAGCACAGGATATCGCTCCCCACGACCTCTGTACCCCGGCGGCACATGCACAATTATGGCGCGTTTTTGCTTCAGTATCTCCGATCGCAGCGTATCATACCTGCCAATACTGAAGTCTCGCCCCGATGCGGCAGAAAAGCAAAGAAGCAGAACTGAAAGAAACGTAAAGGATCTGATCATGTTTGGTGTGGCGTGTCGGAAATATACAACTATCCGATTCCAGTAACGCATTTAGCCATCAAATTATTATACCCCACCTTTCCCAAATACGGATCCCGCATACAACAGAGCGGAGTGCTCTCGCACTCCGCCCGCTTTGGTTTTTGAAATAGATGATCGCATTCTTCTAACTGATATCTGCCACCCTGAATTAGTGACATTCTTAGCTAATGCTCACAAACACACCGCCAATATTGTCGGCCAGGCCCGATCCGTATATATGGTTCAGATCATCGTTGATGCATAGCTCCAGCACACCGCTTGCCGTAGCCGGCACAGTAGCTCCCATACCCACAAGGAATACCTGAGTTCCTACCCGGCCCACCAATGCACCCATAGGCTCACCCATCAACGGATAGCCGGGTTGCGTCACTACAATTGTAGGATCTCCAGCAGCACCGTACAACTGCCCGCCGTTATCGTGCGGGTCGGCAGTCCATGCGCCGCCGGTGCACGATATCGTCACTGGTGTAGACGGATCGACGTTCACGTTGGTATTATGCCACGTCCTGTTTGCCAATATCGTACCCATGTACACTCCTTGCACACTCTGGTAGAGTGGCTTCTGTGTCAGCACATCCACATTGTAGGTGTCACCACCACCGGGCACGTAACCTGCAGGTATGGTACCCGTGGTGCATGATGGAGGCGTAGCATATTTCGTCATCCCGAAAGTAGCCTCACTACCCGATTTCACGGCCGACTGATCCAGATTCTGAAACACACAGGCTCCCATAAAATTGCCCTGTGCCCTGGCGCTCAGCAGCTGGGCCTGTACATAGGTCGCTTGCTGCGCCTCTGTGGTAACCGGTGTTCCCGCCTGTATCGCCGTACCCATCTCAGTAAAGAAAAACGGAGTATTCGGAAACGCATTCGGAAATGTAGTGCTGATATAGTTGGCCAGGTAAGTGCCATCATTAAAGGGGTTCATCGATGCGATAAACCTAGTTGTCCATACATTGGCCGTGGCCGGGTTGGCAGCGAGCGCCGTCTGCAGATCTTGCAGCGCCACAATAGCCGGCGTGTTGGCTCCGGTAGGATCTGCAAACGAAACAGGCACCGTTATGGGCAGCAACGCCTGGGCTGGAATGTTCAGGCTGGTTTCTGCTGCCAGCAAAATAGCAATCATATTCACCACATCTGTCACAGTAAAAAGGCCGCCGGCAAGATCATACTCATTGCCTATGCCCCAGATACCTGCACCTGGGTTGGGTGTGGTGCCTCCGTTATATATCTCGGTCACCATAGCTGTTACCTGCGCAGTTACTGTTGCGGTGTTCCCCTGATTCAGTTGTTCCAGAAAGTAGTTCGAGATAGGCACAAACACCTTCACATTGTTTGCTGCACATTCTGCCAGAAACGACAGGTGGGATCGTTGATACTGACCCGGCTGCTGACCGGGCGCAGGTGGTGCACTCCAATTGTACAAGTGCACAAAATTGACACCCACACCCGAAGACAGTGTATTGATGTCGCCCCTTCCGCCATTTGCTGTACCCCACAACAACGGGAAATCTGAATTGGTAAAATCACTATCAAAGTACTTTTGTGGTGGCGACGGCGTATCGTCCGAAGGCGTTGGTGTGTAGCATACTCCCTGTATGGGCAATAGAGCCCCTGCGTTTGCAATGTTCAATACGTTGCCCGTCGGGCTTTGTGCATTTGTTTTCTGGTTCATTTTCCGGTTGATTAATGGTTATGGATCTTTAGTGCCTTTGAGATGAGGCCACGTTCATGACGTACCCGTGCAAGACAGGCATTTTCCGCCCGGCGCCACCTCAGCGCACTTAACACAACAAAGGTGTTTATAACACTGTTGGATATCATGCGTAGAAATACCTGTTTTTGCAAGCAGGTATAAATACTTGTTGGATGGGTGAGAAAGAGACCGAGAACTGAAGAAACGGAAAGAGGAAAGCTGACGCTTTCCTCTTTCCGTTTGTGGGCCCACTAGGACGAATTGTTTAATATGTGTTTTGGTTCTTTTTTACGGCTTTCAATACCCAGCAAGCGCTTTAGTGTAGAAGCATATTCGTTAGCATACACTCCCATGCGTTGACGGACATAGCAAACCACCACCTTTACGCTAGCTTATAGGATGACTATATAACGACGATATCTAATGCTGCACCGATTTTTCGTTTCACCCATTCTGTTTTAACCAATTCAATATGTTTTAAGTTGTATTTGTTTATGATAGTTTTATTAAAGTAGTCTTTCATACTAAATGCTTTAAAAAATATTTCAATTTCGTCAGATTCCAAATAGTCAATTATACTATTTTCTTCCCTGCTGTTTTTATATTTTTCATTGTCAACTTTTAGTTCAGCATATGTTCGTCTAGCATTTTTATAAATGGATATGATATTTATTCTCATTTTTTTGTCTGATAATATCTTTTTGGTATTCTTCCTTGTTAAAACCACTCAATTTCAACTCAGCTATATTCTCGGGATGGTAGAGGTAATTTTCAAAGCAATAGTAGTCTAGAATGTAGTAATTTGGATACTTACTTTTTATTTTTTCCACTTCTGAATCAATCAAATAATCTCTATCTCTTAATCCGAATCTATCTGGCTTGGTATGAACTTGCATGAACACAGAGGCACTATCCCTTTCCGGGAAAAAAACGAGATTTTTGTACCCAATAATCTTCAACAACTCACTATTTTGGTTTTCACAAACTACTAGTTTGTCGCCGGATAATTTACTCTTTTCTACATCGCTTGTCAAATTAAAAACATTCACTTCGTCTAAACTTAGGGAACAACGAATATTTACTAACCCTTTTTGTTCATATCGTCTTAGTAGGTCATACTCAAAGAAATAGGGTTCCTCAATATTCTTACAATATTGACAATTGCACGGAATCATTTCACTTACATTAATTCTGTTAAAATCTCTATGGATTTCATTTAAAGCCTTCCGAATGAGAAACAGAAATTCCCTTTTATTTTCTCCGGCAAGTTCTATTGTAATTTTATTTTCAAAATATTTTTCTTTAATAATAGCCTTAGTGTTTTCATATTGCAGAACTACTCCGTATCGCCAATATTTTTCCTCAAAAATGTCATTATTCAGTTTCACTATAAGCCTAGCTAAAATGCCTTTTGGCATGAATTTGTAGTGAAATTCAAATTTTGAGTTCGATACAGAATATTGCCAATTGTGTTCAATCTCATCAACAGGTAATAACCTAGGTGCTAGATAATCACCATTTTGAAGTTCAAAACACAGGTCAAATTTTTTATTCTTCATTAGTGATATCAATTCTCGGATTTTATCCCTATGCTCTTCACTGTGCCATATCCGTCTTATGTCTTCATTTGAGAACCTGCCTTTTTGTTTGATAACATTTCTATCATCTAGAATCTTATAAACACTGCTGGTGATCCATTCATGGTTCAAAATAACCGTATCCTTCAAATCAATGTCGTCTTGAAAATGAAGAAGTACACCCAAATCATGAAAATACTCACTCAGAAATAATGCGCTTTCTTCCTTTCGATAGTGTTTTTTGCAAATTTCAAGATACTCACTCTCCGGAATATAATTTTTGCCCTCTAATTTCAACTTTTCAATTTCAATTCTTATATCCACCCATTTTTTGGGAAGGGGATTTCCTATATGTGGTAAATTAGAAGCTATCTTCTTGATCTTCTCTTTCAATGTATTAAAGGTGTTCTCGTAGCCTTCTTTTAAACTTATTTTTTCAAAGTCAATAATGTTATTAAAAGTGTCTCGATACTCTTTTATTGGCAATTCTTTAGTAGGTTCGTCGCATTTATTCAAAACCATTATTACTGGACTTCTGTCACCAAGGAGTTTAATGATGTTTAGCCAATAGAAGAAATCGTCATGACGATCTTCCTTCCTTGACTCTGTAACAAGCATATAAATTGACCGTTTAGTTAGGAAAAATTGGTGTGTTGAATGATATATTTCCTGTCCACCAAAATCCCATATATTTATTTGAAAGTCTCTGTGTATTTTGGGATTGATTTTCTCAATTTCTTCCTTTGGAATAATCCATGGATTTATGTTAATACCCTCTGTACTTTTTTCGGCAAGGTCAAGTTTATAATCTGCATTTACCAAAGCATTGGCAAGGCAGGTTTTCCCAACTCTCCCTTCTCCAACGATAATTAACTTGACCTCGTACAAGAAGTCTTTTTCATCAAGTTCCTTATAAAAGTTTCTAATTGATTCAATTCCTCTTGCGACAATTTCCGGAGGTAACATGTCAAAAGGATTTCCTTCAAGAAATAACGCTTTTAGACACGACATATTTGCGATTTTTGCAGATAAATCCGTTAATTTGTTGTTTGCGAGATTCAAATATCTCAGTTCACCAAGTTTTGCAATATTCTCAGTAATCGAATTTAGCTCGTTGCCTGAGACATCCAACCTGGATAATTTCTTTAATTTTATAATCTCGTCGGGTATAGTCGATATTTTGTTTCTCATTTCTTGGCTACAATACGCGTCGTTGCCCAAATTAACATTAACAAGTTCAGGGTAGTCAAATATCTCAATCGGTATTTCTGTCAAACCACAATTTCTCAAGTCAAGCACTCCCCATCCGTGGTATTTGACGTAATCTAATCGTTCCCTAATTCTTTTTTCTAAATTCATGGTAATGATATTTTTTATTTAAAATTAGATTATTTTGACTTATTGCCAAATGTGATTTATATATTGTTGACACCGCTAAAACACTCTTTTTACATGCCTTTATAACTATCCTATTAATTCAAAAAATCATTGAAAAAATGAAGCACACTAACAATCAACCTGACGTGTGGGTTAAGTGTCGGGTTCCATTTTACATGCCATATTTATCCATAATTCACTATATCTTTATAATAAAATTACTCTATGAAAGAGATTGGGGATATAATAGAGACATCAAATATCAAGATTATTACTGGGCGTGATAAGCAACTTGAAACATTTTACAAAGGAATAGCCTTTGCGCTTATGCTTGTGATTGCATTAATATTCGTTGCAACAACTTTTTGTCTTTTTTTAGATATCGACGTAATAAATTTAGCAAAATCCTACGGCCTAGTATTTTTAATGGCATTAATTGTATTTTCTGTTTGGTTTTTTAAACTCGGCTTAAAGAATATACCCAAAGGAAATGTTGGGATTTTAGATGAATATCAAGCAAGAGATTTTCAAAGATTGTATGGCGAAGGATTGTGGTGGGTTTCTCCTTTAACACTATCTAAGTTTGAATTATACCCCAATACAATTCAAAAGGCTGACACATTAAAGATCGATATTGTATGGACAAAAAATGGCTTAGCGTTAGAAAATATTGAGATAAAAATATATTACACTATTCAAGACCTAAGGCTATTTAGCAATTCTCCTGGCATTTCGGCGATGAAGGATTATCTACTACATGAACTCCGGCCGTATTTTTCTTCAAAAGATGCACTTGAGATATTGAATGACAATGGCATTAGTGATCAGTTATTGAAAGACTTTTCGAGAGAAATTGGGTCGAAGTATGGAGTTTTGATAACACACATTTTTATACCACCAATCAGATTTTCAAAAGAAATTGAGGACCAAAGCAAGGAATATCAAAGAAAAAAACTAGAGTTAAAAATTAGACTTGAAAGGCTATTAGTAGACAGAGAGGAAGCCCTTATGAAACAGGAAATGAGTAATAATGAAATGCAAATGTTTGTCAATAAATTAAATGAAATGGTTTTAGATGTCGGAATGAGTCCTAGTGAAGCTTCAGAATTTTTGCTAATATACGGGTCGAAATTGAAAAAGGAAATACATGAGACAAGACATCCAACTGAAATGAAGTACACTTTAGAAACTGGAGATAATATCCTAAAAATAATTGAATTGGCTACATCTTTTTTAAAAAAATAAGGCATGAGAAAGTATACTGCTTTGACGTTGATAAGTTTGGCTGTTTTGGCAGGAATTATTTTTGTATTCAACCATTTAATCTCTAATAGGCAAGTTTCCGAGAACCAAGCAAGATATGAGAATATTAGACAGAAGGAAGTTCGAGACAGCATTAATGAAGTAAGAAGGCAACTTGATAATATTGCCCTGAAGAGAAATAATGAGACTGCAGACAGCCTTGACGCTATTAAAAAAAATATCGAAGATAGTATTCAGCAAAAAAAGAAAGAAGAGTATGAAATACAGGCAAACTTAGATAAAATAAATAGCTATACTGCTCATTTAGAAGATAAGCTAGATGTCGCGATATTGATATTAAATGATAATAGTGAGCAAGTAAACTCTCTAGCTTCAGAGGTCTCGAGAATATTTCACTCTAAAGGGTATTCAACATCTAATTCTTTTTTTACAAATGTTTTTTTGAGGTCTGAATACCTAAACGAATTGGAAACAGGTAGTTCCCAAATAATAGATATGCTCTCCCTACCATCAAGGTTGGGGTACATAATTATTGGTAGATACAATTATGATTTTGTTTCTGGAGAATATACCAAATTTGTTTGTAATGGCTCTCTTGATTTGAAGATAATTTCTTGTACGAAAAAGCGTCAGATTGATGGGTTCAAATTGGTCGCAGCAAACGCTTTTGACGATAAAGCCCATGCTGAATCAGGAGTAGAGGAGAAAATTATTGGCATGTTGGTGAAAAAGAATATTCATTTTTAAGAGTATTTTTTAACGAATTCTATCACACTCAAAAGACACGTAAATATGAAAAGTAGATTTTGGTTATTAATTTTCTTATTCTTTGCACACATGACGTTTGGTCAGACAGCAAACAGTCTCCTTAAAAATGCAGCGAACGATATGGCTAATAAAATAGCCAAAAGAGGCAAGAGAAGTATTGCTGTTGCAGACTTTGTAAATAATGCGGGAGCAACCGATAAAATAACAAATTATTTACGTGAGCAGTTTGAGATAGATATTATTAATGCGGAAGGCAACATTAGCATATTGGATAGAAAACACATTAAGCAGTTGTTATCAGATAATCATCTCCAATCGCAAGGTTTAATAGATGAAACAACAGCTAAAAATTCAGTGGGGTTTATCAAGGTAGATGGGTGGGCATTTGGAGAAATCACAACATTTGGTGATAAAATTCAAATCTCAATTAAGGTTATAGATGTTACTAGTTCCGAGATATTTGCCGCGTATTCAAGTGAACCAATATCGGATCCATATCTAAAATCAATGATTACGTCAACAGAACAACAAATAAGTAAACAACAAGAAATTCCCTTGGAGCAACAAGATTGTTATAAGCGAAGAACTGGAGATTGTTCATTTGGTAATAATGCCATAAGAAAAGTAAAAGTTATACTGAGGTCAAAAGTTGAAAATGGACAGTATTCTCGAATGGAAGCTTACATCAACAAACAAATTATTATTGACGTAAGACAATCACAGAGTTTTTATAACCTCCCTGCCGGAGTTTATGGATATGAAACCTATTTAGCTGGTGATCCAAACTATTATGGTGCTGACTACCTGTATTTCCCAATGACAATCTACTCGAGAGGTGAAATAAGGATTGATCCATGTAAATCGCAGAATATAACCATTAGGTAAACAATCAACTCTTTTTGACCATTTGAATCGGCGACAAGTCAATTGTCTTCATTCCATATCACGCATTGCTTGACTATATAATATTATAACTATCCCTTGAACTATAACGCCTCACCTTGCCATCGGTGAGGGTAACATTTAAGAAGTTACCCGCCCATACGGCGTTCTTAACTGATACCGTAAAGGAAAGGCTGGTGTAACTATCCCGTGATGAATAGACCCTAACCGTTTTGTTTTCAATTTTGATTACCCCGAATGCGGGGAACCTTGGATCCCATGCCATAATTCTATTGTTTTATTTCTTTTAAAAATAAAGTGAACACATACCCCCTCGCACCAGAAGCCGAAGGGAACCAAGTATCTGGTCTTACCAAGTCGTGCGGGTCTTTTTCTCGCAGCCTGTTTATTGCGGGCTTATACTCCGGCTTAATTACCTGCTCTATCTCGGCAAGGTATGCTTCATAATTGCTGATAAACTCTATCGCTTCCATATCTCTGTTTTTATTTGTACTGGTAGTACTTACCATTAACGAAAATGGCACTAACCCCCATACTCTCGCAAATTGTCATCACTTCCAACGATGTAAGCCTATCTTGGTTACTTACGGAGAAAGTATGGTAGGTGCCTTCTAACTGATGCTTGATTGTTATTTTCATGTTCTTATGCTTTTATTAATCTCCGTACCTGTTCGGGTCCGAAATTGTTGCCCCTTGCGGTTTTGAAGCCTGCCTCGTTTAATTCTATTGCTATTTCCCTCAATGATTTTCCGTTCTTATGTAAGAGATTGATAACCTTACTCGCTTTTTGATTGTGCGGGTTGCTCTGTGCTATTTGTTTCAACTTAGCAGGGCCCATTTCCTTTACCCTATCTGTAAAGTTAGAAGGTGTCCCAAGTTTTACGCCCCTCGCTTTAAGAGCCTGTAAGGCTGAGCGGGTGCGTTCTGCTATCCTCGTTCTCTCCCATTGAGCCAAGGCACCGAAGATGCTTATTGTTAGTTCGTTGGCATCCGGCATATCGCAGCATATGAAGCGAACCTTTGTATCCATAAGGGTAGATATAAAAGTAAGATTGCGGGAGAGCCTATCCAGTTTAGCAATAACAAGGGTGGAATTAGTCTGCTTTGCTAATTCAATTGCTTTTAGCAGTTCCGGACGAAAATCGTTTTTCCCAGTTTCTATGTCTGTAAATTCAGCCCGGAGAGTTCTACTATTAAGGAATGATAGTACAGCGTTCTTTTGTGCTTCTAAACCCAATCCTGATGCCCCTTGCCTTTGTGTGCTTACCCGGTAATATGCTATGAAACCTTCCATGGAGGCTAACCTACGGAAGACCTGTCACATTTCGGAATCCCACGATTACAATTTGTGGCGGAATCTAAAAAGGGGCACTTTTTTAAGAAATATGCTTGAAAACAGAATAATCTACCTCCTGAAAAATTACAGGAAGTGACAAAAAGACATTAACCACCATACTGCCTAGTAATACAATCTATTGGTATTCTACAATCTCATCTTTGAATGATTTTCAATTAGAAACTTTGAATTTTCTGGCAAACGTTCATAGACAGACGAGAGTGCTGTAAAGTATTTACAATAATCAGTGATAAGAAATGAGAAAATCATATTAGTTACGTTGATTGCTGTTCTCATTGCATTCGTCTCTTGTTGAAAATTATAGAGTGCGGCAAATTGAAAAATTGACACATTAGATGGGTGGGTATTTAGAGACAACGCTGAATATAGTTTATCAAAATGTTGATTTGAAATAACGTTTTTGAAAAGTTCCTGCCAGTGGGCTACATGAGCATTTTCCCCATTTACGATAATGTGCCATTTTTTCTTTTCAATCCCATGTAAAACTTTGCTTTGAGATGTAGCATCCAGTTGCCTGAAAACCTTATTGCTTTTAACTGACTTCAATAATTCTTCAATTTCCTCTTTCTCCTTTTGCTTTTTTATTTGGTGTTCTTCAATAGTTGTTGGAAACTGCTGCCGATACTTCAAGCCCGACAAAACCCACATATCATGTTTTAAGGCTATCTCGTCATCAGATTTTGACTGAATGTAAATGCTGTGAAAATTAGAATAGCCCTCAAATAAAGTCCTCACTAAGGCATTAACGGAAAACGGATCAAGAATTCTTAAAGCACTTGTATTGAGGGCATTTCTATAATCACATTCGTTAGAAATCCCCAAAATTGAAACACATCGTAAGGAACTTAGTTGAAACAAAATGAATGCATCATGTTCGTATTTTGATTTGATAGTTTCCGGTCTTTGATTTCCCAAAATAAAAAATGCTGCATCAATTAATTGTTTTAATACAACCCTTTTGGTAGGTAAATCGTCATTTAACATGAGGCTAATGTCAATCATGGCATGTGATTTAGATACCTGATAAATTAATCTTCCGGACTACTTACTATTTATTGACAACATAATCTCCTCAAAACTTTCAATACCCGCTTTAAGGTTCTCAATTATCTCATTTGCCAGCACATCGGGGTCGGGTAGGTTGTCGAGGTCGGTGAGGCTCTTGTCTTTTATCCAAGAAATATCTAAACTGGTTTTGTCCCGCTCTACTATCTCATCATAACCGAATTTGCGCCACCTGCCTTCGGGGTTGGTTTCTGCGTTGTAGGTTTCCTTACGCTTATTGATGTTGCCGGGGTTGTAGCATTCTATAAAGTCTGCTAAATCCTCCAATTTCAACGGATTTTTCTTTAAGGTAAAATGTATGTTGGTTCTAAAATCATAGAACCATATTTCTTTGGTCTGCGTTGTCTTGGCTGCAGGTTTATTATCAAAGAATAGCACGTTTGCTTTTACACCCTGCTTATAGAATATACCCGTAGGCAGGCGCAGTATGGTATGCAGGTTGCTGGTTTCTAAAAGTTTCTTTCTTAAAGTTTCGCCCGCTCCACCTTCAAACAACACATTATCAGGCAATACCACCGCAGCCCTGCCGTCCGATTTAAGCATAGTCTTGATATGCTGCACGAAGTTTAACTGCTTGTTGCTGGTAGTGACCCAAAAGTCTTGCCTGTTATAAGTTAAGTCCTCGGTGTCTTGCTCCCCTTCATCGTTGGTAAAGGTCATGCTGCTCTTTTTGCCGAAGGGAGGATTGGCTAATACATAATCAACCCTCAACCCGCTATCGGAAATCAAAGCATCGGCAGGGGATATAAAATTATCGCTTTCAAAATCGCCTATGTTATGGAGAAACAGGTTCATTAACGCCATGCGGCGGGTATTTGCCACTATCTCATTCCCAAAGAAAGTCTTGTGTTTCAAAAACTCTTTCTGCTCTTTATTCAGGGAATAGTTCTTCGGGTCGGCTATATAGTCATAAGCTGCCAGGAAGAAGCCACCTGTGCCACATGCCGGGTCGGCTATTGTTTTCATCGGTTCGGGTTGCACACATGCTACCATAGCACGTATTAAAGCCCTTGGCGTAAAGTATTGACCCGCACCGCTCTTGGTGTCT
The DNA here is from genome assembly GCA_044220845.1 of Flavipsychrobacter sp. Classification (GTDB taxonomy): domain Bacteria; phylum Bacteroidota; class Bacteroidia; order Chitinophagales; family Chitinophagaceae; genus Nemorincola. The sequence continues at coordinate 43,348 of JBGAQG010000022.1, forward strand.
TCAGCGTTCTTTTCTAATAAGCCCTCGTATATCTTGCCTTTTACATCAGCACCCATGGTACTCCATTGCTCCTTATCTATCATATCAATAAGGCGGTACAACTTAGCCGGGTCTTGTATTTTGTTTTGGCTCTTGGTGTATATCTGCCCCAGCACCCCGGTCGATTGCGATAGCACCCGCAACAATTCCGTATAGTGGCTCTCTAATTCAGCACCACGCTTATCAGTAAGGCTCTGCCAGTTGTATTTAGCCGGAACAGGTAATTTTCGGTTATAGGGTGGCTTACTAAACTCGTCTGCCATTTTCAAAAACAGCAGGTAGGTAAGCTGCTCCAGATAATCACCATAGCCCACGCCATCATCCCGCAATGTGGTGCAGAAACTCCAGACCTTACTTATTATACCGGAAGCATTATTTATATCGTTGCTCATTTTCTAAATTTCAATTGTGGTAAAACCTAATACAGCCAAATACTCTTGTGCCATGTAGGTTGTAAAAATATTGGGGTTAGGGTCAAGTTTCTCTCCGTTGGGATAAACATTTGCCCATGATATAAGCAATTTACAGGGATAGGTAGCATTCCCATATTCTACCGCCCAGTCTCTTGCGCCTCGTCTCGGAGGTATTCCTTCCTGGTGTATTCTAACCATCGCACGAAAGATATGCTCTCTGGTTATGTTTTGAGGTATAGGCATATTAATTCTTAATTTTCTTTTCGTTTTTAACCTTTACTCCATCGCTCTTTGCCCGCTCTGCTTTTATTCGCTCTATCAATTTACTTGCAGGCTCATCGTTTGGATCCTGCGGCACCAGTTTGCCCTCAAAAGCCCGCTTCAATATACTTTGCCTTAATGCCTCGGCTTGTAATAGGCTGTTTTCAATGCCTTCTTCAATCTTATCGCAAACAGATAGGCGGCTTTCTATTTCGGAAACGATTTTTAGCTGCTCGGCAGGCTCGCAATAAGGAAAATCAAGCGAATTCAAAATAGTTTGGTTTAGAAATGCACGAGTTGAACCTTTACACAAATCTTTGACCTGCTCTTTTACAACCCCACCTTGAAAAAGATAAACAAAAAAAGTTGAGTTAATTTTTTTCTGATTAAGACGTACTCGAATTAAATTGGTAGAAATAAGAGCGTTTTCATATTTCTTTGGCACGCAACATATCTCTCCAACGGTTCCCGAACGAGAGATAATTATGTCATTGGCTTGCACCTTGAATGATTTTAGTTCATCTGCTTTGGCTTCCGATACAAAAATCTTATTGGGCATTTTGAAAATTCCTTCCCCGATGTTTTCTATACCCAATACTGGAACGCCTACTTTTTTGTGCTCTTCTTTTTTCAAAGCGGTGCCAAACGGCCCCGTAGCCATCCCCTTTTTGGGGTCGACAAGTAAATCACTAATCGTCAGCCATTCCCACCCCTTTGGCAATTCCCCATCTTTTACATTATCATTTGTAAAACGCCCTTCAAAGGCCCATTTCAGCACTGCCTGCCGATAAACCTTTAATTGCTCTTTTGCAGTGTTGATACTCTCTATGGCCTTATCTAAACTGCTGAATAATTCTTCAATCTTTGCTACAATGCGATGCTGCTCGGCGAGAGGAGGGATAGGAATTTTGATTAAAGAGTATTCTTCAAACTTTAAGTTCCTCAAATTGTTGCTTCCACCTTGATATGCAACTATTTCACCCGATTTATAAAAAAAAGTAAGAAATAAATTCAGGTAGTTTGCATTGATGTGTTTGGTTGGCCTAATAAGCCTCAAAAAATTTGTAGAGATTTTGGGAATATCCGGCTTAAAAGCCAAAACAGATTTATCAATCAATACCGTTCGGCCTACTGGTTGTTCGGGCCCACCGCCAGAAATTTCAACAATCAAATCACCCTCAATAAGTTTCCGAGTATTAATGCTACTTGTTTTGATTTTACGCAAAGAAGCAGTCTTACCTTTTTCCTCTTTCCAGTTTCTAAACTCAGACCCTCTTATACAATAGGCAAGAGAATAATTATCGTCCTTATAATCAGCATCTTTTCCCCAATCACCCCCTATTACAAAGTCAAATAACTCTTTCAGTTCTAACTCAATAAAATTATTCCCGTATTGTATATTCATTACGCTGCCAGTTCTTCATTTAACTCGTTAATAATTGTTTCCATCTGCTCGCCAAACAAAGCCCACATTTTACCTTTGCCACCCTTGGCATCAAACGGGGTGTAATCCAGATCATCCGCATCAATATGCACGGAGGTGGCTATTTGCTCCTTTATCATATAGAGCCAGTCCATCTGCTCCTTGCTAAACTTCGTAGCCCCGGCTTGTTTCCTAAACAGCCATTCTTTAAAGTTCTTATCTACTATCTTATCATAAGGGGTTAAAGCGGCATCTATACCCGCCACCTTTCTTATCAGTGCCACCAGTGCCACCATTTCGTTCTTGGGTTGTCCGCTTACATTTTCCAGTTGCTGGTATGCCCGCCATACGCTCATCGGGGCAAGGGTGGGCTTATCGGCTGTAATTTTCTCCACTACCGCCTTTATCATATCAAAGGTCAGTTCCCTTCTTCTATAGGGCTGCCCGTAAAATATTTGTAGAGCCACTATCTCATCCTTATGGTTTTCTATCCAGTCGTTAAACGCCTTAATCGTTTCATTCGCTTTTTCCAGATTGTCTTTTTGCCAGCCCGCATTTACAAGTTCGTCAAGATTAACCAAGTCTATTTTCTGCTCATGGGCTTTCCGCACATTATCAATATACTCGTTCAGTTCGCCTGTAAATACCTGTGCCGCCTGGTTGCGTAATTGCTCCAGTTGTTTATTGATTGCCGCATCTATTTTTATGGGTGCTTCGCCTATATTTTCAGCCCTTACATTTCTTTCTATCGCCTCTATCGTGTCAGGGTTATAGGCATTCAGTAGTTCTTTTACCACCTGCGAAAGAGAAACACCGCCCGTCTTTTCTTCAAATTGTTTCTTCTCCTTCTCGGTAATCTGTTTATCCAAGCGGGTAAGGCGGTTTGCCAAGGATGTAAATAATTCCTCGTCCCTTGCACCTACGGCAACCGCACCCAATAAATCTTTGAGCGGCACACCGGGTTTCTTTTCAAGTGGGCGGCTATCTGTTTTCAGGCTTTTAGTTACCCCTATGGCATCCACTATTACAAAGTGGTCTTTGGTAATCTTGGCACAAGGAGAAACTTTTTTCAAATCGTCAAAGTTGATTACCCTCGTTCCCCGCCCTTTCATCTGCTCAAAGTAATTACGGCTCTTTACATCCCTCATAAATAACAGGCATTCCAAGGGCTTTACATCCGTTCCGGTGGCTATCATATCTACCGTTACGGCTATGCGGGGGTAATAGTCATTTCTGAATTGTGCCAGTATTGCTTTGGGGTCTGTTTCCTTATAGGTAACTTTCTTACAAAACCTGTTTTCCTCGTTAAATTCCTCCCTCACTATTTGTATAATGTCATCTGCATGGCTGTCTGTCTTGGCGAAAATCAAAGTTTTCGGCACTTCAAAATTCCCATCCTTATCAAATCGGTCGGGGAACATACCGGGCAGGTGTTCTTTAAATGTGGCAATAACTTTACGGATTTGATTTGGATTAACAATGTCTTTGTCTAATTGCTGTGATGTATATTGCTCATCTTCATCCTGCAGTTCCAGTCTTTTTTTACGGCTTAGCCGCTCCCGGTGTTCTATATATTCACCTTTCCATATGGTAGCACCTTTTTGGGTAATCTTTGTTTCTATCAAATACACATCATAGCCCACGTTCACATTATCGGCAACAGCCATCTCATGTGAGTATTCCGATACCAAGTTTTGCTTAAAGTAACCAATTGTTCGGGCATCCGGGGTGGCAGTCAAGCCCACTTGGAAGGCATCAAAGTAATCCAGTACCTGCTGCCATAGATTATATATGCTCCGGTGGCACTCGTCGATAACTATAAAATCAAAAAACTCAACAGGTAATTTCTCATTGTACTCAACAGGTGGCACCTCTTTTGGCTGCCATCTTTCGTTCGGGTTTGTTTCTTCCTCGGTTTCTTCCAACTCCTGCCCTTTCAATACGGCATATACCCTTTGTATGGTGCTTATATATACTTGGCTGTCTTCGGGTATATACTTTGACTTTAACCTATGTACCCCATATAACTCGGTAAATTTTCTATTGTCATCATTTGGCAGGTACGACATAAACTCCTGCTCCGCTTGCTCGCCAAGGTTTTTAGTATCTACCAAAAACAATACCCTATTAACTACATTATTGTTGTTGTCGTCCTTTAATTTCAGCAGCCTGTAAATTGAAGTAATAGCCGTAAAGGTTTTACCCGACCCGGTAGCCATTTGAATAAGAGACCTTGGCTTATTGTTTTTAAACGATTTTTCAAGATTAGTAATAGCGTTAATCTGGCATTCCCTTAAACCCTCTTTTGGCAAATCGTTTAAGTCTTGCAGGGCTGTTCTTATAGATTTAGTTTTCTTCAGCCACCCGGATAGTGTTTCGGGTCTGTGAAAGGTAAAAATATTTCGCCCTCTTGGTTTTGGATCCCTGAAATCTGTAAATGTTGTGACTTCGCCGGTGCTTACATAAACGAAGGGTAGTTTCTCGTTGTTGAGGTATTTAAGTTTGGCGGTGGCATAGTCCTCCGCCTGGTCTTCATGAACGGTTAACTTATGCCCTTCTTCTTCTCTTTTTGCTTCTATAATACCTACTGGCTTACCATCAACAAACAACACATAATCAGCCGGGCCCACATCTGTTAGATACTCGCGAACCGCCACTCCAACCCCGGCATGTAAATTGATTTTTGATTTACTTTGAATAACCCACCCACAAGCGGTTAATTGCCTGTCTATATGGTCTCTTGCTATTTGCTCAGGATTTTGGTTGGGCATCAGTTAATACTTTCAAGGTGGCACGAAGAATATAACCATCAAAAGTATAAAAAATAGCCATATTACTTAATTTGCATGGCTAAGGGCTAATAAAAAAGCCATGTTTGTAGAAAACATGGCTTTTAATGTGAAGATTAGTGGTGCTTACTTCCACATTTCTTTCTCGTCCGGGTGCTTTGCCTTGTAACCTGCCAGCACTTTTTTAGCCTTTTCCGCTTCGGCTTTGGCAACTGCCATCTTGCCATTATACGACCCTTCGTCCTTCACAAACCTGAACTTCACTATCCCGCCCTCAGCCAAGATATTCTTAATAAAGTATCTCCAATACCCGTATGTGGTTGAAAATATATTCACCAGTTCAGGTTTTTCGGCTTTCGGCTTCGTTTGCTCCTTTGCACTGTTTTTTGTTTCGGGTTTTGTCTGCTCTTTTAACGCAGCACTTGTTTCCACCTTCTTTTGTTCTTTTACGGGAGCCTTTGCTTCAACCGCTTTCTTTTGCTTCTTCGTAGTAGCCATAAATCTATCGTTTAATTCAAGGCTAATGTCAGGCGGATAAACCGCATTGCCAAGGATATTCAATCCTTTTGACCTATACTCTTTATAGGTCTTCCTTATAGCACTTATGATCGCCGGAGTCGGGTGACGCTATGGCTTGCGGACTTTTTTTCATACATCCGGAGAAATTCATTCAGTAAGCGTTAGAAAATGTGTTCCTTGCTATCCCATTTGCGATTTGGGAGGGCTTGAGGGCTCTGACATACATTCGTGTAGCCCAGAATGCCCGTGCTTAAATTTAAGCATCCCGATAAAAAGTAAGTTCTACTACCTGACCCGCAGCACACATTTAAAGCCGATACGGGTAAAATAGTTACAGGCTATCTCATAAATATCTTTCGTCTGTGGTTCTTTAACCCTCAAAGCATCGTGTATGGTGAATACATCGTAACCGGAATCAATTAAATGGGGTAGTAACCCATCTATCATTATTTCGGCTTCTTTCTTTTGAAGCAAATTGGAAAACAACTTATAACCATGTTCTTGTTTATAAGTATCAACCCATCGCATGAACTCCGGAAATAGTGTTCTCATGTTTTCAAACTCCGATATTGCCCTTACCTTATCAAAGGCTATTCTAAACATTAGTGCCTTGCCCTCACCTTCCGGCAATTTCATTTCTTTTTCTATGTAATTGTATAAGGTCCCTGCTTCAGCATGGCAAATAAATGTATCATCAATTTGGGGATTAAGATGGGCGGCTATGGCAAATTGAGCATTGGCGATATCCAATTCGGTTAATCTCTCTCCATCAAATTTTAGTTTAGTAAACAACTCCTTTTTAAACCCGGTAAGGTTATAATCAAGCCTGTTGTTTGTATCGTTTCTATCACAATAAAAAAGCCCGTTCTTAATATTGAATACCGATTGGCAGTAGGTAATTTTAAGTTGCCTTGATTTGTTTTCTATGAAGTGTTCCGGCTGGTCTACATAAAATTTATCCTTGAATTTTATTAGGTCATTGCCAGTTTGGAGGGCAAGTGATATGGCTTTCTCTCTTGTATATCGGTATTTTGCTTTTTCGTGGTTGATATAGATGTACTGGTCGGTAATACTTTGGTTAGTTATAAGGCTATCCGGCGTAATTGATGATATACTGGTAATCAGTTCGTCCGTATCGTCATCAAAACTTAACCTGTTTAAAAGGCTATGGTAGTAGGCTTGATAATACTGGCTTGTAGTATGAGGGCACAAATATGATATAGTTACTCCTGTAACTTGGCGTGAATTATTTAAATCATTTAGCCGCCCTTCGGCTATAGTAGTTTCCGTTTTACTTTCGGTATGAGGGCACAAATACGACATAGTTGATTGGCTATTAGAAAATGTAAAGGTCATTACTGTGCTTGAAATATTATCTTGCCTCAAACAATCTTTACTAAACCTATAACCTTTACCTATGCCTTTGGCTACGCTATAACTATTATCACTTTCCAAGATTTTGTTATCAACCAAAATTTGTTTGATAATGTAATCCCTCTTGCTCGGTAATATGGTAGTAAAGTAATTTTTTGATAGGCTCATGTACTCGTTGAACCTACAACCGTTTTTAGTATATAAATTAAAGATGCTTTTACAAAGCAAAACAGCCTTTTGCTGTTGTAGTGGAGTAGCCCACCTGATTTGTGATACTGATTTCTGTATAGATACGAGTATAGATTGGTTATTCATTTTGTGGTTTTGTATTCTTATTGTGGTTTTATTTTCAGAGGAGGGGGATAGTAATCCCCCCGATAACCACATCAACCTCTTAATTGTTATATTAATTATTGTAAAAAAGTTTAGTTGTTAAGTTAAGCGACCCGCACCCGGCGGGGAGCGTTCCAAGCCACTTTAATTACTACTCAATTTCGGCTATCATTATCTTTAACTCACAAACCTTTATTCGCAATTCAATTTTCTTTCTTTCGTTATGGTCGTATTCCAGTTTCATTCTTTTTTGTAATCCGTTTATTTCTTCCCGGAGTGATGTGATTTTTTCTTGTGTATTACTACTCATTTATTTTATTGATTTTTTATCCGCCATTTCCATTCTATGTAGGTCGGCGGTAAGTTTTTCTTTCACCAGATATACGATGAAATTGATAACAGCATTTTGGCTGTATAAGTACCGATTATTGTATCTAACATAATCCGTGTTAGTAAAGCCATACTTTTTGATTTCTCTTTTCAAATAAGATGGATGAACTCTTAAAATTTCCGTAAGTGTTTTAAAGTCGTAATAGGTGCTATTAAAATTGTCTTGATAGGTAATCATATTCTTGTATTAATTCGTTGTATTTTTCTATTAGTTCCTCAACCCATGCTTTGCCGTTATTTTTTATTTCGGTTATTATCGGTTGTTGGCTTATTTCCTCGTTCAATTGCTGGCGAACGAAGTCTTTAAAGGATTTAGATATATGGCTCATATTCTTTGTGTATTTTTCTAACCAAACTGGTTTATATTATATATTATATTCCAAAAGTGATTTTTAGTTTTACCTCAAGTATATTTTACTAAGCCTAAAAGAACTATTATGGCAGAGACAATACAGGTTCATTTTTTTAGAACAGATGGCTTCTCATACAAAGAATTTGTCGGGATGTTTCGGTTACTGGAAACTATATCAGGGACTCTTGATTTTCATACGGTAGGCAAAAAAGAAAAGGATAGTGTATGGGATTTCGTTGAGCCCATGAGAAAAGATGAAATCGGCAAAGACCTTTTAGATCCTGGTTTCTTTGATAACCCCATTTCAGAACTAATAGATACCTTTCCAACAGATGAAAAAAGAAATGAACTCAAAATAGAACCTGATAGTTTTATCGTTATCCTAACAAACAGCATTTTAGATGACAATTGTTTCTGTAAGTATGACCTTACCAGAGACATAATTGTTAGGACTACTGGCTGGGAGAAATATACTGATGTGAATCCGTATTTACCCACAGCCCTGCTCATATATGAAGCCATTATTAGAATACTATTAGGTGTAGATTGGGTTCCGGCTGATTTCTCTTATGACTTACTGAATCGATTAGATAAAGACAGGTTTCGCCATTCTTTCATAACAACAAAAGAAAATGAGGCTGCTCCGAAATACTTGATACATTGTCTATACGGAAAAGATGCTGAGTCATCATTATTTAACTTGGAGACTACTGGCTTATCTGATAGCCAAATGTGGTCAATTATAGAAACAATGTTCAAGGCGAGGAATAAGAAACTGCTAAAAGAAATAACTATCAGTAGCGAAGCCAAAATTGTAATTGATTCATTTATTGATGTAGCCGTGAAGTTATTTGATAAAGAAGTTGCCTCAAAGAATATAACAAGCAGTAGTGTGGTTAAATCGACTAATACAACCCCCATTAGGCTTAGTAAGGAAGAAATGATGCAACAGAAACTTATTGACATTTGGTGTGGAACCAAGTCTAAATACTATCAACCAATTATGGATAGACTTCTGGAACTTGAAATTAATGATATGGTATGTGTGAAAATTGACCGGAATGAATTCTACTGGGAAAAGCATTTAGGTAAAGGGACTAAAACATATGTAGTCGCTTTTTTCATGGAGTGCCAAAGGGCGAAGATGCTGAACGGAGAAAAATATTATGGCAACCAAGAAATAATTAAAGCAATTCTATCTAAAACCTTTAACATTCCGATTGTCGGTAATGACCCGTTTAAATTATTGAAGGATAGCGTCCATAAAGACGGCTACCTCCGACCATTTAGAGATTTGATATCAAAGGTTATCAAAGAGTAGCAATACCTTTTTTCCCTTTCTTTATTTTTGAAGGAATAGAAGGTTTGGGCTTTATTGGGTGGCGTAATCTTGCATCATTAAACCAAACGAATGATGCAAGCAAACAAAAACACACATGCAATTGGGGTTAATCCCAAGGTTACGGAACACCCGGTAGAACTGGTTCCGATTTCAGAACTTGTCATACACCCATTTTTAGAGAATATCTATAAACAGGGGAACCTCGACTCGTTAGAGCAGAGTATGAAAGATGAGGGGCAACTTCATGAAATTTTTTATGATGTTAAATGTCGTGTTGTATCGGGTGCCCGTCGAATAGCTGTAGCAAAGATGCTAGGGTGGTCTCACATCAAGGCACGAAGAATAGATATTGATGATGAGGCTACGCTGCACCAGTTAATTATTGCGTTTAACCAGTTGCGTAAGAAATCATTTAAAGAGGAAATCGCCGAAGCAAAATATATCCTTGGTATAATAGGTATTCAGCAAGGTAAGAAGCGAAAATTGTTACTGGACGAAAGTGACCCTCGGTTTGATACGATTAAAAGCGATAGATATGCTATTGCCGCAAAGTATTGTGGTCTGGAAGTCTCCGGTAATACTTTAAGAAAAGGGATTTGTGTAGATGACTTTGAAATCAAATACCCCGATAGTGAACTAAACCTTATGGACTCGATTGAGAGGGGAATAATGTCTGTTGATAGGGCATACAAATTGGCTAAACAATATCCCGGACTAAAAGACGAATCCGAAAGTAACAACACACAAAAAGCCGATGTTAAAAATTTGCTGAAACCCACCAACTGGAAAATATTCCATCAATCTTGCATAAAAATGATGCAATTGGCAAATGGGAGTGTTGCTACCATAGCCACATCTATACCTTATTATCAACTCCGGGACTACCGAACACCGGAAGAAATTGAGGCTGCTAAACAGAGGAGTGATGAAAGCGAGTTAGGGCAAGAATCTACCGTTTTCAAATTCATGGAGAATCTCAAATCGTACCTTCTTGAAATGAAAAGGGTACTAAACGAAAAGGGTAGTTTATTTATTAACGTAGGAGACACTTATAGCAATGAAGCAAATTACCTCGTAAGCCACCGATTGGTGATAATGGCATGTGATGAGATTGGATTTCATTTGGTAAATGAAATTGTTTTCCAACAAAGTGCAAGACTGCCGCAAGCAACAGCCAAGAGATTACAACCTACATATGAAAAGGTACTGCATTTTGTAAAGAGTCCCGAATTTGACTACTATCCATTTAAGGTTAATGACACAAAAAAGAAGATTACCGCTTATAAAATAGACCGCCCAAATAAAAAAGGCAATATGGATAAGGGCGACTTCTGTTTGAGTAAGCCATATAAAAAGTTTAAAGACTTTATCACAAGTCAGGAACAAGAGGACATATTACAACACTGCAACGTTCAAAGTGAGTCAGCCGCACTAAAAAAATTGTTCTCGGATGTAAAGCACCCGGCTCCATATAGCACAACCTTAATGTTGCTGCCAATTCTTACAACGACCAAGCCCGGAGACCTTGTATGTGACCCCTTCGGAGGCAGCGGCACAACTATCGTTACCTCTGTTTTAATGGGTCGTAGAGCAGTTATGTTTGAACGGCAAGAGCGGTTCGTAAAACTCGCAATGAAACGAATAAGTCTTGCAGCTAACGAGTTCAGTGAAAACGATGCCGAGTTTATTGAATCCGTCACTACCGGAAATACTAACATAGACATCAGGAATTTCGCCGATGAGACAAGCCAAGATAATGAACTCGTTTTAAGGGGCGATGCAGCATAATTAACTTTTAATCCGTAAAATATGATACCTCAAAATGAATTGGTAGTAATACCAACAGCCCAACTTATATCCATTATTGAAGAGTTATTTGAAAGATTCCTGAATCAGGGAAAGGTTCCGTATCCTAGCCTATCGGGAGACTCCAAGAAGGTATATTCGAGGAAGCAAGTTGCTGGAATACTTGACCGTTCAGAGAACACAATTACAAAGTATATCAGGCAACGCAAACTACATGCCACCCGCTTAAACGGGATATACTACATATCGGAACAAGGTCTCTTAAACTTTATAAACGGTAGTAAAAAATGATACGCATAAAATTTCTGCTACGGCAACCAAACAAACCCGGCGTAAAGGCGATATACGCCACCGCTCGGTTCAACAGCCAAACCGCTATTCTTTATCCGGGCATCAGTATTCACACGGATGCTTGGATAAGGAAGAACGGGCAAAACAAGCCCAAAGACATTCCCGACAACTATGACATCATTGATTTCCTAAATGATTTTGCCAAGTTGATGAAGGAAACATACAGAGAGTTGCAGGCTAAAAAGCCGAATTCGCCAGTAGATCCTGCCATATTTAAGAAAGCGGTTTATGCTAAGCATCTCGGCGAACAAGTAGAAAAAGCAACCACCCTGGTAAAAGAGTGTCGTGTGCTGATTGTTGATTTCTTCCAAACCTTTATTGAAGATAGTAAAAACAAAAAGCGTACGGGGCAAGACGGCAAAGCAATCATGCCTGCAACTATTGCTACTTACGAAACTTGTAAAAAGCACTTCGTTGAATTTCAGGACTTACAACATCGGAAATTCTACCTTACCGATGTTGACCAAAAATTTATTGATAAACTCTCGTCTTACTTCGTCAACGATAAGAAGATGGCTTTTAACGGCGTAGGAAAACACATGAAAACCTTCAAATCGTTATTGAACTACGCCCGCCAGAAGAAACTAATAAAGGTTGATGCAATGTTAGACATTAAAATACGGGTGACTCGTGAAAGCCCAGAGAACATATACCTAACCGACAAGGATATAACAGACTTTATGGCTATCAAAGAATTTGAAACACCACTATACGAGGTTGTCAGGGATTTATTTGTTGTGGGTTGCTATACCGGCTTAAGGTTCTCCGACTACTCAAATTTATCTCGCTCACGAGTAGAAAATGGCTTTATTTACCTTACCCAAGTTAAGACACAAGGCAGGGTGACTATTCCAATTCACCCCATAGTTGAGCAAATTTTTGCTAAATACCAGAACGGCTTACCGATTGCACCTCCAAACCAAGTATTCAACAAATACCTTAAAGATTTGGGTAAGAAGTTGCCACAACTCAATACTGATTTTGAAAAGGTTTTAACCCGTGGCGGAGTTCCAGATCCCAAAACCTATAAGCGATATGAACTTCTCCAAACACACACCGCAAGGAGATCCTTTGCTACTAACGAGTATCTAAATGGCACACCTACCATTACAATTATGAAAATAACAGGGCACAAAACCGAAAAATCATTTCTGACTTATATAAAAGCGGATGCCTTAGAGCACGCTATGATACTGGCGGAGCGTTGGAAGCGGAACATACAGAGCGATGGTGGCGGCGGGCAAGCTGCGGCGTAAATTTAGACCAGACTAACAATCTGGTCTTTTTATTTATATCAAATTGGGTGAAAATCCGCCACCTATTCCGCCACCTCACAGTGATAAAATAAGAAAACCCGCTCTGGGAGCGGGTTTTGGGAATGGTTGGTGGGCCCACTAGGACTTGAACCTAGGACCACCTGATTATGAGTCAGGTGAGAGAACCTCTGAAATGCTTAGCTGTTGCGCTTTTCGCTATGCTCCGACCTGTATGTTCAAGCAATGTTCAACTGATATGTTCCGTACTGGTTAAAAAATATTCCGTATTGTAAAGATAATGACACATTAAATTTGGTCGAATGGAAACGCTAGTCCTTTGAAGCAGCTTCGATCTCCTTTATTTTTGAAGAAACTCCAATTAGCTTAGGGAATTCAGGAAACAAATTTGATACCTGTTCAGGAGCACTAATAGCAGGTCTTATTTCTGCTCCTCTAAATATAAGCTCACTCAGTTCCTTTATTGCCAGTTTAAGCCGTTGAGTATATTCATGCTTGTCAGAAGTGTTCCCGAACTCTTCATCAGCTATCAGTTGAGCTTCTGCTGCTGTCAATTGGTCTATGTAAGATTTATGAAGAGCTACCATCGCTTCAAGAGCCTCGTTTTTTAGTTTGAGTCCTTTATTAAACTCTTGGTTCGCTCGCACTTCTGTGGTTTTATTATATATGACTGCAGCGGCCCAAGTTACCTTACCAATAAGCCGTGTTGCTATGTTACCAACAAGTAAATTAACCCAAATGGACCCATTTTCGACGCTCATGATTTTTTGCTGCCCATTGACGGTTTCATTCACGAACAACTGATTAAATATCTTATCAAACTCGTTACATACTTTACCTAAGGAAGCCAAGTCATGAACATCCCTAGGCATTTTAATGTTTATAGAATCTACGCTTTCATCAGGAATTTGCTTTTCAATAGCCGACAATAGAATTCCTGCCGCTGCTGCCAGCGAATTAACTGCGCTATTTAGCGGGTTAACCTCTTGTGGCGACGCTTGTACACTATCTGCTATGTTGTTAACATAAATGTTATGCGTCAACAATGAATCAATTTGTTCGTTAAACAAATTGGTTGTACTTAAAATACCTACCCCCTTTTTGACTGAATTTAATCCCGAAGCTATGCGTAGGTTTGCGTTGCCGGAATGCGTTGATATATTTAACGTTAAAAGCGGTATCGCTTCTCTAAGTTTGGCTTTTACGATCTTTAAAGACTGTTGTATCATAGTAATTTTTGAACTGCGAATATAAGAAATTCACACATAGAGAATGTACTCATTCAATTGACTTTAAGCTTATCCTGAGGTAGATAGCGATGTTCCGTAAGGGAGGCCTGATGATTGCTACTGCGAGCCGCCGAAACGAAATGGAACGCAGCGCAGCAAGTGGAATGGAGTGCGAGCGCTCACTGCTGGGGCAGCCCAGTGAGGCCGACGACAGGAGGCTGACAGGGATGCACAGTGAAAGGGTTTGGCGTGGCATTCCTGAATAGCTTTGTGGGTAGGAGGGAACAAGCGCTGGCTTTGTGGCAGCCAAACCCTGTAACGCAGCAGTGGGCAAGCGAAGGCGAGCAAGACGACAGAAAGCGGTTGGACTTATTGCTACTGAGTGAATGGAGAAATAAACGAAGTGGAACTACCTCTGACGCATACTACTGATAGGCCAAAAATAATATTTCTTTTCAAAGGACTTTGAGATTAAGAGAGATAGACCATCTCAAAAGAAACCCACAAACAAAGCATCTTATGTGCACTAAGCTGCTTTGCCGAGTCGTGGTAAAGAAAATACAACATAACTCTCTGTTTTCTGTGATAGCTGATTTATAGAACATCCAGATTGATAATGAATGCGCGAGTTGTGCCTTGTGTAGCCTAGGATGGCTATACATTGTCAAGATGGATGCGATAAGATTGTTGTGCAGGTGATGGTAAGATTTTTAGCTGCCGTTCGCGTCAGGTGTAAAAGGAGTCTGAATCGATTGCCGATAGGCAAAGAGCCACCTGTGCGGATAGCCAGTGCGGTTGCTTGTGTGCGTTGGGTTGGGCGGCGGCAGCCATGAAATAAACAAATAGGAGGACGGGAGCTTGTTGATAGTCAACTGTCGTCCAATAAACGAAAGTGGCTAGAATCGACTGCAAATGACCAATACATGCATGCGAAGTACTCCTCTATTTGTTTATTCGGCAGGTGGCTTCGAACATTAAAAGGAGATGGCGTAGATATGGCGAGCGAGAGCATGAAATAAGCGTGGCAAGAGCCATAGATACATTGCCATCGGAAGTAGTGCGTATGCAGCAGACAAACATGCAGATTCAATGCTGCATAGACACTACACCTTTTTTCCCGTTTCGGAGTTGCTTAGTTGATGAAGTTATTCTGAATTATCATCGGAGTTACTGACGGTCAGCTAACATACACGCTGTTCCCTTATCAAAGTTTACCCCGGGGGGCTGCAAGACACCTATCTTCGATAGGGGGCGAGCGCTTGATGTGGTTGTGTCATCGCTACACACCCGAATGCTAATTTTCCCAATGAATATTTGAGATGAATTCGCCAGGAATTTTTAGCTCTTCTACCAACGGGAAATACGCATCAGTCAATTCGAAAATTGCCTTGAAATCATCATAAAGCACCTTGATTTCGATACCAATCTTATTGAATGTGATGAAACAACTATCATTGTTCCTTTGGGGTAATAAGTATGCTTCTGCACTTACATGTTCAAATTTGGAAAGCCATTCTTTTAATTCATATCGCTTTTCCGTTTTTTGTAGTATCTCTTTTAGTTCTTCCAACCCCTTTTCGCACTTTTTAGCTACATCGTAGAGGCTGATTATTTCTTCAAAATGTTTATACAAGGTCCAGTAGTTGCAGACATTCGGGGTATGCATAATATCAAGGGGAACCGGTAAATACCCAATTGACGCTTTCAAAGCTTCAAACACATCCGAATAGTCCTCCAGATAAGATCGCACTCTCTCTTTATCAAAAGGCGCTACCGCCATCTCTTCTGTGTCTTTGATTGCACCTGCAAGTTGCAATTCAACTATTTCATTCTCAAACATGATATGGGAATTTATGGTAGTGAATTTAACGAAAGACGTTAAATGCTATACAATAATATTAGCGACTACACCGGCGCTATCAAACATTTTCAACAAGAATTATTATACTGCGCATTGGCATGAAAATACTTCTACGTGCATTCCTACAGTGAGAAGGTAGAATTGTAAATAGCAGCCGGCATACATAAGCGTCGTACAAAAGTTGAAGTACCGTCTATTGAATGTGCTTTATCAAATCTACACTTAATTAAAACTTTTTCGCTGCTAATGTTATCGCCGCTTACGAGCGCAGAAATGAAATTGAATTTATATCGAATCAATGCTTCAATAGTCATGTTAAGAGCCATTGTCATTATACCCTGATTCCTATATTGTTCAGCTACGGCGAAAGCAAGATTGTGGTTAATACCACCGTTTCTAATTAGGTCACCGGCGCCTACCTCAAAAACGGTAATAAAGCCGATAAGCTCGGTATGCGCATCATCGTGATAAATTGGATCTTCATTGTATGCTATCTTAATCATCCTAAAAAAGGTCAAACTCCCACCGATCAGATCGGTCTGTTTTTCTAAAAAATATTTAGCCGCATCAACTGAATTGATTTCTAAGCCCCGAAACTCTTTTCTGATTTCCTTGTCTTTACATAAATCATAGAATGATTCTGCGGCAGTCAAATCAGGGCCGGTAAGTAATAAAAATGGTTCATTGCCCATGTTACATAATAATTTTCATTCTTTACATTTAGTTGACTAGTCCTCAAATTAGACGCTTTTTCGAACGAATTATAAATCTGTTGAACACTGTCCTAGGCGACGGAAAAATACTTTGTAATTGACGCCAATTTAACTGCAGAATTTTAACAGTCGTTATTTAGAAAAATAATAGTACTTATTCCGTCCTCCTATTTTGCTATGCAGTATCATTTCTGCGCTTGTTAAAGAGACTAATCTATATTGCACGGTTGAAACCACTACGTAGCCAGTTGCCTCCTCATAATACCAGAAGCTGCCAACTGCATTATTATTTTGCAACAAACTTGGTGGCACCACTTGGTTATTAATTAATCCAACTGCATCATCACATTGCCAATAATCTGTACCAACTTTACTTTCGCCAAACTTAACGTAATTGGTTATGTCGTATCCCGTAAAAGTGGTATCCCGTTGAAATACCGATGATGTAGTAAACATGCTGTCGCGTTCTTTCTTAATGAACCACGCACCGACTATTTTCTTCTCCGTAGCGTTCATGCTTTTCGAAGTTGAATTACTTGTCGTTCCAGAATCGATTTTTTCCTCCTTCCGACAGGCAAAAAATAGAGTAATTACTGCAAACACTAAAAGGCGACTTGTTTTTTTCATTATCTGAATTGCTTTATATATTACACCGTATGTTGTATTAAATGATAACACTAAAGGTAAGTATTTATTTGATTTTGGTTGTCATAATTGTCAACCAGATGAACGAGGCGGAACTCCTTAAAAAAATTGGTGCTCGAATAAAGGAAATTCGGGTTTCTAAAGGAGTAACTCAGCAGCGGTTAGCGGTGGAGGCATTCAATTCTGACAAGTCGAATATTTCACGGATAGAATCTGGCAAAGTGAACGTTTCTGTTTTCACCCTCCATAAAATTGCGGAATTCCTAAAGGTGTCACTTTCTGACTTATTAGACATATAATCATACTAATTTGTATTGATTTTTATATTAACTTTGCACTCTCTTTGGTCACCTGACATACTATAGGTGCATGGAAAATTCAGTCAGTATCCAACCATAGTTAGACTGAAATACAAATATGTGGTAGCTGGCGAAATAATAGTGGCCGGTATTCAAAATTGAGTTGGAAACCAACCTTTGAATGGCGCAGGCAATACCTGCAAGTTTCCCTTTTTTTATTTTAATATTTTAAATATGAAAATTAATTCTATACCCATATCCGGGTATGAAGGATATTATGCTGTTACAGACGAAGGAATTGTATACAGCATTCAAAGAAAGATCGAATTCGGTAGTGGCCGAACGAGACAGGTTATAGGCAAGACATTATCTCAACAAAAAAATTCGGACGGTTACTTTACAGTTACACTTTCAAAGAATGATGTCAGAAGCAAAAAATATGTTCATCGCTTGGTGGCAGAGGCATTTATTGAAAACCCGGGCAACTTACCGGAGGTAAATCACCTGGACGGGAATAAGCAGAATAACAACGCTCATAATCTTGCGTGGGTAACACATCAGCAGAACATGCAGCACTGTTATGATACCGGCCTTTGCAAAAACAAAGGATGTGACCACACGTTTGCTGTTGGTGTAATTGATAACACTATCGGCAAAGAGTTCGCAACTATCAAAGAATGGTGCACCGCAAGAGGTATCAGCTATTCCACAGGAAGGAATCTGTTGTCCGGTCATAACACATCAAAGATCATAGACCTGTCAGCAATTGTTAAACAACCTAAAATAAGAACGAATGATTAATTATAACGTAGAGAAGCTACCAAGCGCGGAGAAGGAGCATATAGCAAAGGAAGAAATAGAACAACATGTTTTTGCATCCTCCCTAAGGAGTATGATCCAAAGGGTAAAGAATGAACCAAAGCTGAAAATGATCTACTCCGGGATAAAGGACAAGTCGGTAGGAGTGATATTTGGACCAAGCAAATCAGGCAAAACAATGTACTGCGAAAACCTTGCAATGTCCATAGCAGCAGGTGTTGATAACTATTTGGGTTTACCAATAAGCATCGAGAACAGAAAGGTGGTTTTTGTATCGTTTGAGGAACACTTCATTAATAGAACGGAACGCAACGAAAAGCAAATAGCTCGACTCGTTGCACAGTACGGACATGATTGGCTTGACAACTACATTGTCGGAAACGAGCATATACCAAGATACATTACTTCGAAAGATCAATGGTTGGAGCTCGCTGATTACATCAACGCTGTGCAGCCGGGCATCGTCTTCCTGGATTCTCTGACGCACATGTATCAGGGAGCAATTGAAGACAGTAAGGTAGCAGTTGAACTAATGAGGAATCTACGTGGCTTAGCTGAAACAACCGATACGACGATCGCTGCTATTCATCATACCCATAAGATGTATGGTCAACGTCTAACCGTTGACACCATAGCAGGAAGCCGTGTGTTAGCACAAGAAACAGATTTCATGATAGGATTGAGCAGAACCCCTGACGGGCAAAAATACATAAAGGATGTAGCGTTTCGATATGCACCGAGCAACGATGAAAGTGTCAGAACCTATAATATTGGTGCCGATTGCTGGTTGAATATTACTGGCCAGTCAGATGAGGGGAAGCTTCTTTCCACGCAGGATGGTCGTAAGGATGATGGCAATAGAAATCTAATACTGGATTTTCTTACCCAAGAAAAAGAAGCTGGTGTCGCGTACGTACAGACCAACACCATAATAGACAAGTTTGTTGCCAATGATACGATGACCCGTACCACAGTATTCAATAATATCAATCGGTTACTTGACGAGAACGTCATAGTGCGCTTTGGTAAGGGCGCATACAGTTTAGCAGCGTAGCAAATGTGAATTGTATTGACTAATTGTATTAGATATACTTTAATACAAATAATACAACTAGTACACATAAAAAGGAAAGGGGTAGCGTCCGCCACCCCTTTTCTCTTTTCTCTGGATATGTCTATCGTTTAAACACCAAATCAATAACCGCTCTATTTGCCTCATCGATAGCTTCACTACTATAGTTATCGAGGTATATGCCCGTTACCTTATTGCCGTACTGATGGCCGAGTGCATCAGCTATCAAGTCATTGGAGTAGCCAAGTTCTTTCTTGGCGAGGTTCGCCCATGTATAGCGTGCATAGTATGTGCCAATGCTCTTGTCAATGCTGCACTTTATAGCTATCTCTTTCATGTAGTTCCCGCAAGTTTTACATAGCTGCTTTATATCCTTGCGCTCTTGTTCAGTATCAGGGGCATAGCGTAGCTGTGGCAAAACGTATTTGTTCCCACTTTTGCTATCTACAGCAGAGCAGCATTTTAGTAGTAGCTCTTGCGTGTACTGGTTAAGACCAATATTGTAAATCCTGCCTGTCTTGTTTCTCCTATAGGCGATACGATTATCGCGTACATTATCCGGCTCCAGCGTAAAGAGGTCTGCGAAGTTGATACCAATAAGGCAGAATGACAGCAGGAAATAGTTACGGTTGTGCCACATAGGAGTGTTAGAAGGAATAGGCAAGTTTACTATCTGCTGCATTTCCTGCAAGGTTAACGCCCTGCTAATAGTGTCCTCGGTCTCAATAGTGAACTTCGCAAACGGGTAGACCTTGCTATCTATTATCTCTGCTTTGATAGCCTTATTGTAGATAGCTCTGATACTGCGTAGGTACGCCGCGACGGTGTTCACCTTTGCCCCTTTGGATAGCATATGCGTGTTGTACTTATCCAGTTGCTTGTAAGTGATGGCTTCGAACTTCGTGCGGTCGTCACCAGTAAACTTTAGCAGGCTATTCAACGCATCTTGATAAGCCATAGCATTACCTGCTCTCCCAGCCTTGAACATATCAGCTATTAGGCTATCAGCATACTCCTTTACTGTTATTGTACTCTTTGCAACCCTACGTTTAGTCATAGTCGCAATAATAGCCTCGGGCATTAGGGCATCTTCCTCATCCTCTGCTAATAATACCCTGCGCTCGATTTTGGTCTTTGCGCTATTCAGCTTAAAGCTGTTGGCCTTGTAGTTTGGGTCTGCTGGTAAGATTACCTGTGCTGCATCATCCCAATGTGCTTCATGGATGGCAATGTCCAGAGACTTTTCTTTATTGCCATCGGTGTCATAAATCCGCAGTTTCAGCGGGTAGATTTGGTCGGCTCTCTTTCTTCTTTTGTCGAGCACGAACTTGTAATGTACACTCATGCGAGTTGTTTTGCGCACGGCCACATATTAGAATAAACACGGTACAAGTAATGTTCAACCAAATTGGCTGTTTCTACCTGTGATA
>JBGAQG010000023.1:0-63249 GCA_044220845.1 Flavipsychrobacter sp.
GCATGGCACCTGCGGCTGCAGTAGTAATACCATTGCCAAATACAGCCGCCAGGTTATGGTTAACTGTATTTCCCGTGCCTCCAATAATTGTTGAGCATTGTCCGTTCATGATATTACTGTCGCCGCCTATAACGCTGTTAGCAGATACGTAGGGGGCAAAGTACTTGGGTACGTTTGTTTTCATTGGCATTAAAGTTATGATATATAAAGTTCAGAAAATATTGGCATAAATAGAGTGACAATCCCCTTACTTCGGAACATTTTTCGAAAATAACAACATGCAATAGATGAACAATTAACCGTCGGCTAATATCGAATAAGCTACGATGCCGGGGCGAGGGGCTCAGGGGCATCGGCGGGAGGAGGTGTTATGGTTAGTTTTCGCCAATTCTTTATGGTTTGTTTGATGTCGGCGGAGATGGGTTGCGCAGGAAATTTTATTGGGTTGTTTTCGGATGAAAGCGGTTGATCATCAATGGGTGGGTGGGAAGTTTGCTTCATTTTACTTCCCAAAAACTGCGCACTTCTTCCCACCTGCCTATCGGCAGGCAGGCTTCCGGGCACCCGGGTGTTCTGCGGTTCTGTGCCGGAAGTTTCTTCATTAATAGTTGGTTGTGTTGGTTCGTCTGACGAGGGTTGTTCGTCGTATGGATGCGGGATGCCCCATTGTTTGTATGCTTCTACGACGTCGGGGTCGCTGAGGTATTCTTCCCGGCGGTCGAGTTGAGCTTCGGTGTTGTCGACCTCGGGGACGGGAATGCGGCCCATTGAATTAAAAGTATCGGGCTGAATGTGTTGGGTGTATACGGAGGCGCGCGCAGAGATGAATTCGTCGATATATGGGTGGATGGAGCGTGCGAGTTCGGGGTTGCGCTGCGAAACCATCTCCATGAAATAGCCAAAGAGTTCCATGTTCTCATTGAGCGTACAGCGGTTCTGCAGCTTTTTGGCTGTGAGGGTGAGTTTGTGCAGGCCTTCTATCTCTTTGAATGTGATGGGGTTGGTCATACGGCTCTCGGACAAATAACTTTCCGTGAGATGACCAATAATGTGGTAACAGTTCTCGGCGAGCATTGATGGCAGGTATTTTGCCGACTGTTTGAGACGGTTCCAGTCGCCCTCTTTGACCCAGGTAGATATGCTGCGGCGGCTGACATTTAGTAATGAAGCGATCTGGCTGTTGTTGAGGCCTGATTGGAAAAAAAGGGTCTTTGCCTGGTGTTTCTTTTCGTTTAGCATGATATTGGTTATAGGTTTGGGTACAAAGGTCTTGCGACTTTTTGAAATTAATGGTGGTGAGTTTTTATGATAGTGCGTTTTTTGTAGTGTCATAAAAACCTCTCCTCACCCTCTCCTTCGGAGAGGGTGAGGTCGAATGAGCGCTTTGTGGGGTGGGTTGTGGGTTGTCTGAACCTACCTATGGTAGGCGGGCGCACGACAACCACCCCTATCCCCTCCCTGCCTAACGGTCAGGCAGGCTTAGCAGGAGGGGGAAAACTCGAGTGAGCGCTCTGTTGCGCGAGTGCGTTTTGTCTGAATCACGGATTAAACGGAACAAAGGATTTCACTGAACGAGAGAGAGAACATGCCTGCGGTGGTTTGTCTGAACCTGCCTGCGGCAGGCAAGCTAAGATTGATAAGATGTGAAGATGGTAGGATGGGCGAGTAGGATAGATGTTTTCGCCGGTCAGGAGAACGCGAACCACCATGACAAAGTAGGGAGCCTAAGGCAAGTGGCGGTTCCAAACTGCTAATTTCCAAATTCCAATTTCCAAACTCCCAAATTCCAAACTCCCAATTCCAAATTCCCAAACACCAAACACCAAACCCTATCTTTGAGCAGTAATAACATTGATATGAAGAAGATAGTAGTCTTTTGCGGTGCCTCTGATGGTTATGCTGATATATACCGCGAAACCGCCTGGGATGTAGGTGCCCTGCTGGCAAGGCGTGGTATAGAACTGATATTTGGCGGTGGCAAAGTGGGCATCATGGGTGCTGTGGCCGATGGCGCACTGCAACACGGCGGCCGGGTGACGGGTGTGATCCCCACCTTTCTGCAGACCAAAGAGATAGCCCACGATGGCGTGACCGAGATGATAGTGGTGAACACCATGCACGAGCGCAAGCAGACCATGAGCCGCCTGGCCGATGGCGTAATAGCCCTGCCCGGTGGCTGGGGCACCATGGAAGAACTGTTTGAAATGCTGACATGGGCACAACTGGGCCTGCACACCCGCCCCATAGGCGTACTGAACGTGAACGGCTACTACGAACCACTGAAAGCACTGTGCGCACTGATGGTGCAGGACGGCTTCCTTAGTGAGACCACGGCGTCCATCCTCATGGTTGCCGATAGCATAGAAGAGCTGCTGGACCTGATGGCCAACTACACACCACCGGCTGCCCCGCAGTGGCTCACCGACACCACTACCTGATGCCGCAGGCGAAACCTTGCAGTTATTTAGGTATTTTTGAAACTTTACAGATACACAATGTCATTACGCACCACCCAACTACGCATTATCAAGTTCACCAAGGACTTTCTGCTGGCCACCCGCCTGCTGCAGATCTTCCAGCCCTTCAACAAGCTGTTCGGATTCATCTACAACTTCAACCTGCTCACCTCGTGGGTGCACAAGAACAAGAAAGCGCAGTTGCTCACCAACGACTTCTACCGCCCCGTTCGCCACTACGACGACCGCCTGAAGAGTTTTACAGCCATTGCCGATCATTACCGCCTTACCGATACACCGGTTTGTTACCTGGAGTTTGGTGTAGCCAGCGGCAACTCCTTCAAATGGTGGCTGGCTACCTGCCGCAATCCCGCATCGCGCTTTCATGGCTTCGATACGTTTGAAGGCCTGCCGGAGAGCTGGGGCGTGTTTGACAAGGGCGATATGCAGTCGCCCATACCGGAAGTGAACGACAACCGGGCTTCATTCTACAAAGGCATCTTTCAGGATACGCTGAACGGTTTTATAGATACCCACCGCGATGAGCTGACCAATACCCGCAAGCTCATTCACATGGATGCCGACCTGTTCAGTGCCACCCTCTTCGCACTCAGCCAGCTATATCCCTACCTCAACAAGGGCGACATCATCATGTTTGATGAGTTTAATGTTTACGATCACGAGTTCATGGCCTACAGGTTGTTCACCGAGTGCTTTTATGTGAACCTCAAACCCATATCTGCACAGAACAACTTCTACCATGCCGCCTTTGAAGTAGTATAGCAACACCCCACCCTATGAATGAAAACAAAAGCATCAAAAACTGGTCGGAAGACGAACGGCCGCGTGAGAAAATGCTGCACAAAGGGGCAGCGGCCCTCACCGATGCCGAACTGCTGGGCATACTCATAGCCAGCGGCACACCACAGCGATCGGCCATAGACCTGGCGCGGGATATACTGGCACTGGCCGGCGGCAACATACGCGAGCTGGGCCGCATCTCGATAAAAGAGCTGCAAAAAGTGAAGGGCATAGGTGAGGCACGTGCCATAGCCATATCGGCCGCGCTGGAACTGGGTCGCCGCCGCCAGATGAGCGAGGGCCTGGACCGCCCTTCCATCCGCAGCAGTAAGGACGCCCTGCCCATACTGATGCCGCTGCTGCAAGACCTTAATCACGAGTCGTTCTGTGTGCTGTACCTCAACACCGCGGGCAAGCTGTTGCGCCACGAGCTCATCAGTAGCGGAGGGCTTACCGCCACCGTTGCCGACATACGCCTGATACTGAAGAATGCCCTGCTGCAAAACGCCAACCAGCTCATCATCGCCCACAATCACCCGTCGGGCAACAAGCAGGCCAGTACTGCCGACATAGAGCTTACCCGCAAACTGAACGAGGCTGCGGCACTCATGGACATCCGCCTGCTGGACCACATCATAGTGGCCGGTCATGCGCACCTAAGCCTGGCCGATGAAGGCCTGATGTAGCCGACAACTTTCCGTAATTTCACAGACAAAACGACAATACAATGCGCATCATAACCTATAATGTCAACGGCATACGCAGTGCCCTCAAAAAAGGCTTCACCGACTGGCTCAAAACCGACCCTGCCGACATCATATGCGTGCAGGAGATAAAGGCCAATCGCGAGGACGTACCCATTGCCGATATCAACGCAGCGGGCTACGAGGTATTCTCTTATTCGGCACAGAAGAAGGGATACAGCGGTGTGGCCATCCTCACCAAACTGAAGCCCGACAATGTGCTGTGCGGCAACGGTATTATGCAAAGCGATGCGGAGGGACGCGTCATCCGTGCCGACTTTGGCAAGATCACCGTCATCAACGCCTACTTCCCCAGCGGCACCAGCGGTGAAGACCGCCAGACCTATAAGTACCAATGGCTGGACGAGTTTTTTGAGTACCTGAACGAGGTGCGCAAGACCCGCCCCAACCTTGTTGTGTGCGGCGACTACAACATTTGCCACAAGGCGATAGACATCCACGACCCGGTGCGCAACAAGAACTACACCGGCTTCCTGCCCGAAGAGCGCGCATGGATGGACAAGTTCTTCGACAACGGATTTGTTGACACCTTCCGCCACTTCAATCAGGACCCGCACCAATACTCATGGTGGAGCGCCTTTGGAGGGGCACGCGCCAACAACAAGGGCTGGCGTATAGACTACATCAACGTAACCGACACACTGAAGCCGAAACTGAAGCATGCCGAGATATTGCCGCACATCGTCCACTCGGACCACTGCCCCGTATTTCTGGAACTGAAATCGAAATAGCGATAAACAGTGAGGGCGACAACCATCGTTATCGCCCTCGCAGATTGTATTGTCAACTTAGTTTATTCGGCCTTCATGAGCATCATCTCCTTTATGTCGGCCATAATGCGCTTGGCTATGTTGTTGGCCGTTGTCTCCGATCCGCTCTCCGAATAGATGCGGATTATTGGCTCGGTATTAGAGGTACGCAGGTGCACCCAGTCGCTATCGAAGTCTATGCGCAGACCATCTTCTGTATTGATGGGTTGCTTCTTGTACTTCTTCTTTATCTCCTCGAAGATGCGCTTCACATCCACATCCTCGCTCAGTTCTATCTTGTTCTTTGAAATGAAGTAGTTGGGATACGTAGCCCTCAAAGCCTTCACCGTCTTACCGGACTTGGCCAGATGAGTGAGGAACAGCGCGATACCGATGAGCGCGTCGCGGCCATAATGCAGTTCGGGCACTATGACACCGCCATTACCCTCACCGCCTATCACGGCGTTCACTTCCTTCATCTTGCGCACCACGTTCACCTCGCCCACCGCACTGGGGTAGTACTGACCACCGTGCTTTTCTGTCACATCGCGTAGGGCACGGGTAGAGGACAGGTTAGAAACGGTGTTACCCTTCTTGTGCGACAGAATGTAGTCGGCAATGGCAACCAGGGTGTATTCCTCGCCAAACAGCGTGCCATCATCACATACAAAGCAGAGACGGTCCACATCGGGGTCTATGGCGATACCCAGTGTAGCCCCTTTCTTCTTTACCGTAGAGCATAACTCTATGAGGTTCTCGGGCAACGGCTCGGGGTTGTGCGCGAACTTGCCGGTCACCTCCTCATTCATCACCACAACATCCTGCACACCCAATGCATGCAATAGTGGCGGTACAGAGATGGCACCGGTAGAGTTTACGGCATCTACCACCACCTTGTAGTTCATCTTCTTTATTGCTGCCACATCTACCAGCGGATGCTGCAGTATAACATCTATATGTTTCTGAATGTAGGAATCGTCTTTAGTGAGTGTACCGAGCTTGTTCACATCGGCATAGTTGTGCTCATTCTTATCGGCATAGTCAAGTATCCATTGACCGTCGGCCGCGCTGAGAAATTCTCCCGCTGCATTGAGCAACTTGAGCGCGTTCCACTCTTTAGGATTATGACTGGCGGTGAGTATGATACCACCGGCAGCTTCCTCCATCTTAACGGCCATCTCTACCGTGGGTGTGGTACTTAGGCCCAGATCGACAACTGTGCAGCCTATGCTTTGCAGTGTAGCGGCGACTATATCGCGGACCATGCCGCCGGAAATACGGCCGTCACGGCCGATCACTATCTTTTTATTTGTTCCCTGCGCCGCTATCCATGCGCCATAAGCTGTAGTGAATTTCACGAGGTCAACAGGGGTGAGGCTTTTGCCGGGGGTACCGCCAATAGTGCCACGAATTCCGGAGATCGATTTTATAAGTGCCATAATGATTGTTCTCTTGCGAAGATAACAAAGATGTAAAGAAAAATCCCCCCGGAAATTGCTCCGGGGGGATCATTATCTATCCATTAACGTGCGTTATCTTATCAAGGTTATCTCACCCTTGTAGACCTGATTTGTTGCATGACCAGGGCGGGCAAGTATCACTGTATAGAAGTAAACTCCCATATCGGCAGGAACTCCTTTGTACGTTCCATCCCAACCAACTTCTCTGCTGTTTGAGTAGAATACCTCTGTTCCCCAACGATCGAATATCCTCATTTCTACCAACTTCTGGAATTTACCACCGTTGAAACGGAACACATCGTTGAGACCATCACCGTTTGGCGTGAAGCCAGTAGGGACGTGTTCTGTCGCGGAGCTGTCTACGAAGATTGTTACCTGAGCCGTGTCGCGGCATCCGTACTTGTCCATTCCGTAAACGGTGTAGGTAGTTGTTACAGATGGCGTAGCGATCGGGTTGTTGATATTCGGGTTGTTGAGGCTTCCGTCATCAGGTGTCCATGCGTAAACGAACTCGCTGTCGCAATAGAGCTGCACGCTGTTGCCATACATGATCTTAGTGTCTATTGACAGGTGCTGGATCTGTGATGGCAGTACCGAATTGATATTGGTTACGTGTGTTGCCTTACATCCGTGACGGTTCAGTGTTGCTTCAAGCGTATAGGTATGAAGACCTATATCCAGGAAGTTAGGTTGCTGAACAGTTGAAGAGCTCAGGCCGGTTGCAGGTGTCCAGATGTAGGTGTAACCGTAGCCGGGGAATGTAAGATCCTCAGGCAGCAACGACACTGTATTAGGCAACCACATTGGCTGAACCAGACACACTGTAGTATCGGACATGGCTGTGATAACCGGCTGCATTACTACCATGTTGTGGTGTACAGAATCAGAACATCCGATGTTGTCTGTTACAGTAAGCGTAGCAGAGTAAACAGATGCATCGAGATAATTGTGAGATGCAGTAGGCCCTGATGCTGATGAACCATCTCCAAACTTCCACTCGTAAGCGGCAAGTGGCAGGTTTGGCGCACCAAACTTAGTTGCAGTTGACGCATCGGTGAAGCTGATCGCATTACCAAGACATACGGTGTCGGCAATGTTCAGCGGGCTTGACGTTGTAGAGTAAATTGCAGAGACTGTGTGCCTCAAGTCAACGGTGCGTTGTGTACTGTAAGTACAACCGTTAGCACTCTTAACTGTGAGTGTGACTGTGTGTACTTTGAGTCCCGGAACCGTAGCGTTGAACAAGTGTACTTCGTATGGATCGATACCGGTCTTGGTATCTCCGAAATTCCACTGATACAATGCCACATTCTTAGCTCCGAATGGAACCATACGTGCGGTATCCTGAGGACAACCCGGCATTGCAACCATTGAGAAGTCAACAAACGGACCAGGTCTAACCAGTACGGTGCCTGTATTTTTACAGCCCTTATCAGAAACAACACTCACCGTAAACACCCCTTCCATCGAGGAATCGAATGGACTGATGATCGGATTCTGGAGGGTTGATGTAAATCCGCCCGGCCCTGTCCATGCAAAGCTGGTGCAGATCGAGTCAGGAGTACAGCTCAAGTTCAAGGTATTTACGATAGTGCCGCAGTTTGGCTGATTCGAAGTAACGCTGAGTGCAGGCAGCTGGAAGACGCGAACGTTCACGTATGATGTATCGGATCCGGTAGTGGTTGATTTTACTACGGCGTATTTACCGGTATCGGAAATTGCCACAGGGAACTTGAACATCTTCTGCGTTGTACCAATGATAGTTGTTGAAGGTGCAGGTCCGTACCACTTGTATGTAGCACCGAGTGAGTCGCCCGGAGCGTTTAGCCAAAGTGTGTCACCTACACAAGGAGAATTTGCTTCGGCTCCGTTACAAGAAATTACTGTAAGGTAGAATGTTTTTGTGTTGCAGCTATACATACCCGTGCTACTATCAGTACCTATGATAGTATAGGTAATAACAGGTGGAAGTGCAGCAAGATTGATGGTATTATGTGCACCGGTTGTGCTTGCAAGACCGGTACCAGGAGACCATGTCCATTTGCTCCAGCTCCATGCTTTGTCTTCGGCGTACTTGAAATCTACAGGAAGTGTTGCGAGACCAGAGTTGCAAGCCTGGAAAGTATCGTAGTTAGGGGTCGGCGGTGCATAAGAAATTTTAGGTACACCGTTGATCACGATCTGAGGATCGGGGAATGCGCTGTCTATACCGCCCGGGCCATTATAAATGTAGGCATAAGAGATAACAGTACTATCAAAAGCTGCAAGCGTTCCGAGATTGTAAATAAGAGAGATACCCTGATCAGCGTAGTTATTCTGGCCAACCGTTGCGCCCAATGTAACTGAACCTGACGGAGCAGATGGAATACTTGTCCACAAGGTAGAAGGAGTGGTACTCGGTGAGAGACCAGAGATCACACAAGCCCTTGCACGACAGTCTTTGGTGCCGAGAGCCAGATAGCTATTGGTAGCGTTGTATGCTGGTGTTGTACCTGATGCCGGTGTTTCGCCGTTGGCACTTACCATTACCCTGTGCCTTGCATCTTCGTTCTGGTGTACTATCCTGTTACGAGTAACGGGTGTACCACTCCAGAAAGAAGTGTTATCGGGGTCAAGTGTACGCTGGTAGTAAATATTTGCGATAGGTGCAGCAGTAGTGTTACGGATCACAGCAGTAATGACCGCCCATGACGCCTCAGTATCTATCCTTGTCTCCATCCTTATGTTGAGACCGGCAACGTTTCCGTTCCAGAACCCTTTGATAGTACCACCGGTATTACTGTAACCGGTATGTCCACCCGGAATTGCGAAGGCACCAGTACAGATTCCGCCCCAGGCACCGTTACGGTACTCAGTAGCGCCAACCTGTACAGACCAACCTTCCTGAGGGAAACCAGGAATAGAATACACACCCATCAACTGAGGTGAGCCCACACTCCAACCGTCGTGTCCCCAATCATACACAGCGTCGAGGTTACCACCCGGAGTAAAAGCCGTTGCAGTACCGCAACAAACGTGCGGGTGGTAGGTCATTGGAGAAGTACACGCTCCGAAACCACCCATCTGGTTTATTCCTACTTCGACATATCTACCCTGTAAGAAACAATCTGTTCCTACTAACTGGGCGTTTGCACGACCACCGGCAAACAAACTCAGGGCTACAAAGAGTAAACGAAAATAACTACGCATATCTGTCGTGTTTATGTAATTGGCAATAATATGAAATATTTAATGAAAAAACAATTGAAAAACAGCAAAATGTACTTACAGATGCACTATAACTGATTGTGCGTCTTTCAATTGGTTTTCAAGAGATAATAGACATGATTAACAAAAAAAAGGTTGGCAACCGACATCATATATTTTTCTGAAAATATCTATAAAAGACTATCCAGCCGAAATGCATATGTGTCAATTGCCAACCCAAACTAGCTAAGGATTAGAATACACGCACTACCAAATGATAGCACGCTCGTTTTCAGGCCTGTACATTTTATCTGTAGGTTTAATATCAAATGCTTTGTACCATGCCTCCATATTGCTAACAGGTACATTGCACCTTGTCTCTGAAGGAGAGTGCGGATCGGTTTTCAGCCGCTGTGCGATCTCTTCGGGACGAGTATTGGCACGCCATACCTGAGCCCAACTTAGGAAAAAGCGCTGATCGGGGGTGAAACCATCGATCTTTTCATTGCTCTTGCCTTGTTTTGTCTTTTTAAACGCTTCGTAGGCGATACTAATGCCACCCAGGTCGGCGAGGTTCTCACCTTCTGTGAGGTGACCATTGATGTGCATGGTATCCAACGCAACGATCTTTCCGTACATATCTACCGCCACATTAGCCTTGGTCGTGAAATTGGCTGAGTCTTGTGGTGTCCACCAATTGCTGAGGTTGCCATCGGCGTTATAAAGGCGTCCCTGATCGTCGAATCCGTGCGTCATCTCGTGTCCTATCACGCCACCGATACCACCATAGTTAACCGCGTCATCAGCGTTCTCATCAAAGAAAGGATACTGAAGGATACCTGCCGGGAAAACGATCTCGTTGAAAGCAGGATTATAGTAGGCATTCACAGTTGGAGGCGTCATCTGCCACTCCATACGATCGACAGGTTTACCCAATTTGTTGACGTTGAAGTTGTATTGCCACTGTGCAGCAGCGAGCACGTTGGCCACATAACTTTCACGGCCGATAGTGAGTTTGCTGTAATCTTTCCACGTATCCGGATAGCCGATCTTCTTCATAAAGCCATTCAGCTTCACAAGCGCTTTCTGCTTGGTCTCAGCACTCATCCAATCAAGGCGTTGAATACGCTCGGCATAGGTTTGCTGCAGATTGCTTACCAATTCAAGCATACGTTTCTTTGCTTCAGGCTTGAACGCACGGTCTACATACATCTGTCCGAGCATATCGCCGATGTTACCGTCAACAATAGACAGTACGCGCTTCCAGCGAAGTTCCTGCTCCTGCTGTCCACGCATTGTTTTGCCATAGAAATTGAATCGGGTAGTATCAAAACCTGAACTGAGGAATGATGCCATTCCGTTCACAACGTGGAAGCTGAGGTATTTTTTCCAAGTTTCAACAGGAGTTGCTTTCAACTGTTTGGCTACCTCAGTAAAGAACTTAGGATTTGCTACAATGGCACTGTCCTGGCCAGACGCCTTCAGACTCTGAAGCAGACCTTTCCACTCAAGCCCCGGTGTCTTTTTCGTAAGCTCATCCACGTGCAGCTTGTTGTACAACAGATAAGGGTTACGCATTTCTACACGTGTGTAGGATGCGCCTGCCAACGCCAGTTCCAGCTTGTATATTTCGGCTGCATCTTTCTTTGCCTGCGCAGCCTCGGTTCCCATCAGCGTCAGCATATCCACGATATACTTCTGGTATGCATCGCGGATCTGCGTAGTGCGGGCGTCTTTATCGAAGTAGTACTCGCGACCCGGCATACCTAAGCCTCCCTGACCAAACTGGCAGATCTGCTTAGTAACGTTTTTATCGTCGGGTGATACATAGAACCCAAACAAAGGTCCGATTCCCTGTGTATGCTCAGTGGTAACCTCTGCAAGCACTCCGGCGGCATCTTTGATACCGGCTATGCGCTGCAAAATGCTCGCCAACGGGCTGATGCCTGCCTTCTCGATAGCAAGACTATCCATACCCGTACGGTAAAAATCTCCAACCATCTGCACGTTGCTTCCTTTTGGCGCATCGGATGCTGCGGCGGCAGAATCGAGCAACTTGTGGAGTATCTCGTTATTGTTCTCTACCAGTTCATTAAAGCTACCCCACCGTGTTTTTGATTTTGGTATAGGGTTGTTCTTCAACCACGCGCCGTTGGCATAGAGGAAGAAGTTATCGCCCGGGCGCACGGTAGTGTCCATGTTGGCCGGATCAAGGAGCTTTCTGCCGGCCTCCATTTTCCCATCGGGCTTTTGCTGTTCTCCGCAAGACGCCAGTGTCATTACCGATAACGCAACAATAAGTCCTTTTCTGAAATGCATATATAATATTTTTAATAATTTTATGGGGACAAAACTACGACAAACCAAGCGTGTAATTTCTCAAGTATTGAAATAACCGGAAGGTATTTTTAGGGGGATTTAGTAACACAGAGACGATCATAGCAGCTAACACACTGACCATTCTTAGGAAATTGGTGAAATATCCACGTTAACTTTGACCTGAAGTGGACTCACTGACACACATAGTAGCCGGGGCATGTATAGGGCATGTGATCGCAGGAAAAGAACTGGGCAAGAAAGCGCTGATCATTGGTGCCATTGCGAACAGTCTGCCGGACATAGATTTTATTGCTTCCTTCTTCCTGCCCCTCACCAGTGACTTGTTGGCGCATAGGGGATTCACACATTCGCTCCTTTTTATTGTGCTGTGCAGCCCTATTCTTGCATGGGTCTCGACACGGGTCTTCCGAAAGGTTCCGATGACCTATGGTCGCTGGGGATTCTTTTGGGCTTTCCAGTGTTTCATTCACATCTTCATAGACGCATTCAATGCATACGGCACAGCCTGGTTCGAGCCGTTCAGTCACTATCGTGTGGCCTTCAACACAATGTTTGTTGCCGACCCACTGTTCACTATTTGGCCTGCAATTGCAACGGTTACCCTCTTCGCCGTGGGCGCCGCACATAAAAACAGAACACGCATAGCCGTAGCGGCTCTTACCCTGAGCACTTGCTATCTGGTGGCAGGTATCTTCTTCAAGAACATAATTGACCGGCGGGCACACGAAGACCTGAACAAAATGAATGCAGGGAGCGAGCACTACTTCAGCACGCCCACTCCGATGAACAATATCCTTTGGTATGTTGTTGCACAACACGATTCAGGTTACTACATTGGCTACCGATCTCTGTTCGACACCAAACCCACTGATTTCCGCTTCGTTTGCCGGAATGCCGCATTACTCAACAGTGCACCGAACAAGAACGACATCAGCAAGCTCATCCGTTTCTCGAATGGATTCTACACCGTAGAAAAAGTTCACGACACGCTCAAGTTCAACGATCTGAGGTTTGGTGAGATATTGGGATGGGACGACTCAGTCTCGCACTGTGTTTTCTACTACTATCCGGAACACCCCGATGCCAATGAGCTGATCGTTCAGCGCGGTAGATTTGCCAAATGGGACGGACAGTCGTTCCGAAACTTTCTGAGAAGGATAGCTGGTCGCTAACTTCCTTTCTTCTTCTGACTAAAATAGAAAGTAAACAACGCAAACAGCAGTTGTATGATGCGGAACGACAGATAATACAACGCCCTGCTGACAACACCCGTTGACGCAACGAATGACTCGCTTGTAATGCGCCTGCAGTCGGATGATACGATTGTTTCAACTGCATCGTAAAGCCTGCCAGCCACCATTTCATCGTCCACTTCCAGATTAAGTTCAACACTGGCGAACGCACTGATCGTATTGAGGTTGTAAGAACCAACGGTTATCCATTTCCTGTCTGCAATGGCAAGCTTTCCGTGAAGGACATTTCTCTGATATTCATAGACCTCCACATTGTTCTTAAGTAACGTGGAGTAAAGATATCTTTCGGCAAATTTTACAAAGGGAACGTCGGCATGACCGGTCAACACAACCCGCACCCGCTTGCCCGAACGGGCAGCAATCACCATCCGCCGAAGAATACCCTGGGGCGGCCAGAAATAACTGGTCATTATTGTTATCTCTTTTTGAGCCATCGTGAACAGCATGCGGTAACTATTTGTGATCTCCGTGCGGCGAAATACCCAGTCGTTGCGGCTAACACGAACACGGCAGGTTTCAGGTGGCGGCGGCAGGGGTGGAATATTTCCCGCAAGACACCTTGGTGCGAAAACACCTCGATTCCACATGCGCACACATATTTTATCCAATCGTTGCGCCACGTCGCCTTCAACAGCCAGCGCCCAATCGAGCCAGGCAGGCTGACCGTCAAAATCGTTGTACCTGTTGCTGATGTTGACGCCCCCCACAAGCCCGTAATATCCATCGGCAACTACAACTTTGTGATGTAATCGCCTGCCGAAATAATAAGAACTACCGCGAAAAAAAGGCTCAAAAAACCTGAAATACACACCCGCGCCTTTCAGGTCATCAATAAAAGCGGCTGAGAGTTTCTGTGAGGCATAGCCATCCAGCAAAACATAGACCAACACCCCTCGGCGTGCAGCGGCTTTCAATGCATTCGCAACTGCTGTACCTGTCTCGTCTTCGTCGAAAATATAGGTCTGCAGATGCAATGAGTAAACCGCATTTGAAGCGATCTCATCGATCAACTTGAAATAACGTGCGCCACCCCGCACAACCTCAACTTTGTTATGCAGTGTATAAGTGCCTTGCCTGTATTTTGCGGAGGATGTCACTCGCAATATTGTGTGGCTGAAAGTTACACCATATTCAGCTCGATACTAACATCAACAGAAAAGAAAAAGCCGGGAGCGCACACTCCCGGCTACTTTATCATTTTTGAAAAAATGATCAGTCTTTATTTCTGTTGCCACCTAACCTGTACATGATAGACAGCTGGATTGACGGAGTTTTATATAACTGGTTAGAGATAGATTTGGCACCGGTTGATGCTGCATTATCCCAAACTGTCTGAACGTTCCTGAGATCGATATTAAATTTAGGAGCAACCTGGTAAGAGAAACCGAACAGATATCCCAAACCAAACCTGCTGCTGAAATCAGCTTCATTAAGCGTTGGTGCATTGTCATTACCCGGTGTGCTCACAAATTCAGGAGCAACACCAACTGCAGGTTGTGTGGCCGCACCTGTGTTGATAGAGAACGTGTACAGGAAGTTGCCACCGGCGTAGAAATCAAATTTACCCTGATGATAACGTACAGATACCGGAAGCTCCAGACTGTGCAGCGCAGAGAAGCTATAAGAGTTGAGCTGCAGATCTCTACGGTACTGCGAACCCACCTGCGTGTATGTGTAGAAGTTATCGTCTATCTGAGTACTGTTATTCAACCTGTGGAAGTACTTAAACTCGGTCATGATATTCCACTTTTCGTTGAAGATGATATCTCCCGTGAGGCCAAACTGGAAACCTTTGAAACTACTTGGTCCGAAGAAATTAGCATTGATACCTGCTGTGATACCCGGCACAAAATGTGTTCTTGACGCATTCTCTTTGATATCGTTGAACGCAGCCAGCATTTTCTGCACCAGAGATGCACCTGCACCTTGTTTTGCAGCATTCTTTGACTTAGCAATTTCAGCCTCCTTGGCCACCTCAGTTGCGGGTGATGCAGGAATAATCGCCTGATTCGCCCCTTTGGCAGCAACATCATCACTACCAGACTCAGATGTACCCGCTACTGCCAATTCCTTTTCTTCCCCGGCAATACCATTAGCCGCGCCCTGTGAAGACCCTTGTTTTCCGGCTGCTGCCTTACCTGCTGCACCACCCGTTGTGGTTACGCCCGAAACTGCGGCAGAGGTATTGTTGGCTGCATTGCCATTTGGTGATGTAGCAGAACGGCCGCGACCAGCCAAAGCTCTTTTGGATGTGCGCTTACCGCTTACAGTGGCCGACATGTCTGTGGCCGCAGGAGCAGGCTGTGTTGCTACAAGGCCCAGATCCATATTCACTTTCTCCATTGAGATGGTATCCTCTTTCAACGCATACTCATTCTCTGCTATCTTGATGTTGCGTGTATGCACCAACAGTTTAGTTATCACCTTCTTGCCCTGGCTGTTAGATTCAGACTTAGCATCTTTCAGTGGCGGATCGTTACGCACGTCGGTTGCATTGGCGGCAACCAGACCAACTGCATCTTTCGACACCTCTTTTTCAGTCGGCTGAGCAGATGGTGCTGCTACAGGCGCCTTCTGCGCCGGGGTAACTGCAGCTGAAGCCGTAACTGCTGGCATAGGCGTTGGCGCACCAGCCGAAGGAATATGCGCCGATGTAACACCACGACCGCTTGCCGGAAGTTCGTTGATCGCTGACCTTCCGGCCTGTTCCGCTTTTCCTCCGTTAGCTACTGAATTTCCGGCCACACCGCTACTCAATACCGGATGCCCGTTTTTCAGGTCAGCATTCTTAGTGTTACTTGCTACATGGTTTGTTTTTCCTTCATCACCACGTCCTGTAGTCTTAGCTCCTGTACCGGTTGATCGTTTGCCTGCATCACCTGCCTTCAATTGACCTCCTTTGTGAGTTGCGTTCGCTACACTGCCCGACGCACCGCTATTTTCAGTATGCGACGCGGCATTACCTGCTGCCATTTTATCATCAACAGCCTCGTTGTTGGCAGCTACTGCCGCACCGCGTGTGGCAGATGTATTTTCTACAGTATTCGCAGTTTTGTTTGCAGTAGCGCTCGTTGCACCTTCAACACTTTCACTGCCGCTTCTGTTATTGTTAGATGCGAGTGTACCGCCTTTAGTTGCAACTTCTTTCTTTACAGAGTTTGTTTTTGTTGTATTACGTTTTACGTTAGTTCCCCTATGGGTGTTTCCGTCAATAGTTATGGTTCCTGAAGTGGTTCCGTCGGCTCCAACGGTACCTGCCACTTTGTTCAGCGTCACTTCTGTTTCATTACTTGCTGCAGAGGTGGCAACTGTGTGTCTTGGTTTTTCTGACGAAGTACCTGACATACGACCACTCACCCTGCCTGCTACGCGTTGCTCATCGCGCGCGACATTTTCTGCACCATTGGCAACATAGGTTGTTGGTTCGTTGTTCACCGCTTCAATTCCGGGTGCGCCCAATTCGGCAACACTGCGATTGCGGAAAGCGTTGGAGAACTCGTAACTGCCAACAGCTACCGTACCCACCAGCGACAATGCTGCAACCACACTGTAAAGCCTGCGCCAGTAGAATATACCGATGCGTCGCTCTTCCTGCGGCATTTCTTTATCGAGAAGGTCGCGCATATTGAGCCATGCGCCGCTCCTTTCCCGCTCTTCGCCCCCGCCGAGGCGTTGCCTCACGAGGTCGTCGACTTTGATGAAATTTTTATCCATAAGGATAAATGTTTTTGTTTTTAAATAATTCAGTTTTCATATCCCGCATCACTTTTTCAGATGCAACTCCAATCTTTCAATCTTTTCTTTCAGTATTCTTCTTCCTTCCGACAAATGCCATTTCGATGTACCCTCGCTGATGCCCACCAGATTCCCTATTTCCTTGTGGGTAAGCCCCTCCATCACATACATATTAAAGACCGCCCTGGTTGCATCCGGCAACTCATGCACCAACTTCATCAGTTGGTCGTAGTATAGTTTGTCAGCATGATCTTTATGCACCAGCTCGTCTTTCTCAACGAGCACTATCTGGTTCGAGTATTTGGCGTTCTGCTTCACATAGTCGGCCACCGCATGGAAGACGATCTTTCTGATCCACCCTTCAAAAGAACCCTGGAAATTGTATTGTTTTATCTTTTGGAACGCCCTCAGATAACCATTGTTCAACACCTCTTCTGCCTGCTCTTCATGATCTATATACCGGCGCACCAATGCCATCATTTTGGGATAGAACAGCCGGTACAACTTTTCCTGGGCCATACGGTCATTGCGTATGCACCCCTGGATAAGTTGTTCCAACTCAGTGGTCTGGCCAACTGCACTATATGCCAAGGCTATGGACAAGTATATTGGTTATTAATATAAATCAATTAGAAGTAAGACCATCCTTTATCCAAAAAGGTTGGGTAAAGGGGGTACATTCAGGTAAATTTATGAAAAAACCATAATAAATATGCCAAATACGACCCTACACATGCAGATAAAGCATGGTAGTAACTGTCATAACTGGATAAAATCAGGACTAAATTAGCAATAAACGCATTCTATCGTTTTCCAACCGTCAGGACCTTGCATTTTCTACGTAATTCACCTGCTTTGATAAGAACATTCACTTCCTTTTGAGGCTCTTTAAATGACATTTTCAAACCACAGTCACACATCTCTGTGATTGGGTCTTTGTCCTTTATCATCTTATACAACTTGTCGACAGTCGGAACGGTTTTCAGTTTAGCATATTCTGAATAGCTCAGCTTCAGAAATGCTACGTTGGTGCCTATCCCCCTATTGTCTATCAGATATCCGGACGTAAGGGTCGTCGGATAGACTTTCTTTCCCATAGCTTTGATATCAGCCGGAGCCGGATAGGATATAATGCTACTCTTATCATCCGAAAGCAGCACCGGCACCTGATTACGGTAATTCTTCTTCGTCTTGTACACTATCAGGTGAGGGCCAGGTGTCTCCTGTGCGGAAACGGTGCCGGCCAATAACACGGCTAGCGTCAGTGTGGTAATAATTCTCCTCATGTTAAGTGATTATTTGGAGCTAAAGAAAGATAACACAGGCATGGCTTCCATGTAAATCGAAACCATGCCTGTGTAAGTAGGATCTACTTTTTTACTGTTGATATCTTTTCAGTGAGTACGCCGGCATCAGTCTGCACCATGAGTACATACGTGCCTGAGGGCAACTCTGATACTGGCACCGAAATCTGCTGCTGGCCGGCAAGTTCGGAATAATATACCTGCCTGCCCTGCACATCGGTAAGCGAAACTGACGTGGCCGAAACACCGGAACCCGACAGATCAACATACACAACATCCGATGCCGGATTAGGGAACACCTTCGCACCTGCAAGGCTCACGAACGGAATTGCCGAAGCACTGCTACGTGTGATGTTGCTTAGCTTTAAAAGGTATTTTCCGGTGTTGCCGGCAAATGCTGGAGACACTCTGAAAATCACTGTACCGCCTGTGCCACCGCTCAAATTGATGGTTCCTGTCATTACGTCGGTATAAACCGAAGACCATGTAGTGCCATTGTCTGTAGAATAGGACCATACTACGTCCAAACCGTATGTGGCGGCATCGTCAGAACTCACAACGTCATTCACTCTTGCAGTGATTGCATAGTTGTATCCGGCACCAAGTGTGATCTTGTAGTAGTCGTTGTCCGTTGACACGTGGATATTGGAACCTGTGGTACTCTTGGTTGCCACATCTCCGGTCCAAGTGAGCGGCAGACTATATGCAGTAGAAAGGGTGTTGTTCACCTCGTAAATATCGGGCGAAGGTGGCGGCGCTGTAACGGTCACCATCACCGGGTTGGTGAAGTAATCAGATCCGCACAGGTACCAACCTGCACCATTATTGTAAGTAACTGCCAGGAAGTACGTTCCGGGAGGTGATGTAACGGCCGTGGTGCTGAAAGTAAGGAATGGACTAGTATATGTAAAACCCGACGGAAGAGTCATACCGGACATCGTTTGGATGGTGGAACTGAATGAACCGTCGAGGTTGTATAAAGACACATCATAACTACCGCTGAATGAAACAACATCCTCATTCAGAAGGTTCAGATTAACAGATCCGGCAGAACCCTGTACAAATGTTGTGGGCGATGGCGTCATAGCAGAGTACAACTGCATAGGGTTGTTGTTTACAACCGACATAGCCTCAAAATTGGTATAACTACCGGCATTGCCCACTGCCACCCAACCGCCTCCTGCAGAACGATAGAAAATACCAATGGTGTAATTACCGGGCAACATAGACAACAAACCTGTTGTGCTGAAAGACAAGGTACCGGAAGTTGCCCCTGCACCAAGTGATACACCGGTCAGCGAGTCGACATAGGTAACAAATGCACCTGTGCTGTTGAATGCAGCAGCGCAATACGTTCCTGAAAATGCAGCGGAGCTGGTGTTGCGTACGCGCGTTGTTACAGAGAATGCGGAACCGTAGAAAATTGAGGTTGCCGACAGATTCACCCAGTCGGCAAGTGCCAGTGTGGCCGGTGTTGTAGATGAGTTAGGCACAACACCAATGATAGCCTGCTGATTGCTATTGTACCCGCCGCTGCCACCGCCGGTACCCAAGCCACCGGGGTTCAACGCATTGATATTGAAGTATCCATTGGACGACCCTGACCATCCCCAGTTCATGTGAAAGAAGTCGGATGCGTCATATCCATCGCACACAAAGCAGTGACCACCACCACTACCGAATCCGGCCATAACTATAGGGCGACCGAGGTCAAGATCTCCTTTAAGCAAACTCTTCCAGCCGCTTTCAGTATAGGACGACCTTTTCTCGCCGTGTAACGTCGACTTGTAATTGAAGTAAGTGCGCATTGCATATTCAGCGCAATGAGTAATGGGGCTGGCGGAAGATACAACATAGGCACCACTGGTCGATGCCGAGTAGTTCATATCAACAGCTATACCGCAATGGCTCATCAGCTTTGCCACTGCAGCGTTTGGCGATGTTACACTGTTTGGCATAGAGGCCCAGTTGTAGGTCGTGGCTCCAAAGTTGGCGTATAGTGAACCACAACAAGATGACGAATAAGAGTGCATGCCTACGCCTGTAGTTGGCCAGGCCCAGAATTTCATAACCTGTGCCATTGCAGTTGCCACACACCCGGTCACTGATCGTCCGCCACCGCCGAAATCATAAGGGCAGTCAGCATTGTAATAGTTTCCCTGGTCCCAGGTCATCGTCAAAAGTGGTGTAACTGCAGTTGTCTTTGCGGCAGACATGCGCACGTGAGCGATCAGGTCGTGCCACTGTTGGGCTACAGCCGGGCTGGCTTGCGCACCGGCAGCAGCAACCTCTGCTATCTGCTCTGCATAGCCGTCCATAAAAGACGACACCTGAGGAGGCATATGATCGACACGAAATGTCTGGTCAGTAGCATAGCCCAGCACCGGCTCCACTGCGTCGTCACCGGCAACTATAACAAATGTTTTTTCTGTACCGAAAACATAAAATGGAACCAAACCTCCCTGCGATGGTGCATATATCAGCGCAAGGTCGCCTTCCTTAAGTGAGGTCAATCCCTTTTGTGTGAGGAAAAAATGCCCGACAGCTTTAGCCGTTGACCCCGGCACCTCTTTGCCCCAGGACGTGCTGACAATAAATAAGAAGAGAAGAATTAAGTTGAATATCTTTTTCATAAGGGTGCATTTTATTTATACAAAACTACTATATGCAATAGCATTTGCAAAATATATTGCCCCATAAACGCCGAAATACGGGAAAAAACACCTCCCAAATGCACCTGTCAAATGAAAATATTAACCATAAACAATATTTTCATATTTCTACTCCGCCGGAGGAAGGCTAGCGCACAACACTGTTCATTTCAATTTATCATTCTCGCGATGGCGGTTGGCGTCTCGTATGTTCTTTTTTTCAAAATTGCGTTCCAGTGCGGTTGTAAGATCCACCCCTGTCTGGTTGGCCAGGCAAATGAGTACCCACAACACATCGGCCATCTCATCGCCAAGGTCCTTGCCCTTGTCACTTTCCTTGAACGACTGTTCGCCATAGGTGCGCACCATAAGCCGGGACAACTCGCCTACTTCCTCCATGAGTATGCCCAGATTGGTAAGCTCGCCGAAATACCGCACACCCACGGTCTTTATCCATTCATCTACCTGCTGCTGCGCCTCTTTTATAGTTATTTCCACCGCAATTAGTATTTGTTAGTTTACACAAAATAATAGAACTTTCCCGTTTTTACAGCCTGTTCCAGCCCTTGTTGGTGGCAGGCATTTCAAAGCAGAAAGGATAGCAATGTACGCAACAGATATTGAAGCAGCCAACGCGCTCAAAGAAAAGACCGCCGAGGTTAGGAAGAGTATAGGAAAAGTGATAGTGGGTCAGGAAGATGTGGTAGAGAAACTCATCATCGCAATTTTGTGCAACGGTCATAGCCTGCTGGTGGGTGTGCCGGGGCTGGCAAAAACACTTTTGGTAAAGACGATTGCCGATGTGCTGGACCTCTCCTTTAAGCGCATTCAGTTCACCCCCGACCTTATGCCCAGCGATATAGTGGGTGCCGAGATACTGAACGAACAACGCGTTTTCCAGTTTATTAAAGGCCCCATCTTCGCCAACATCATTCTGGCGGACGAGATCAACCGTACGCCTCCAAAAACACAGTCGGCCCTGCTGGAAGCGATGCAGGAACGCAACGTGACCGCTGGTGGTGTGCTCTACAAGCTGCCGTCGCCCTTCTTTGTATTGGCAACACAAAACCCGATAGAGCAGGAAGGCACCTACCCGCTGCCTGAAGCTCAGCTGGACCGTTTTATGTTCCAGGTGACGCTCGACTACCCAAGTTTCGCCGATGAGGTTTCTATCGTGCGCAACACAACCGGAGCGCAAACACAGCAGCTCACACAGGTGATGAGCGGATCGGAGATACTGGCATTTCAGGAACTGGTGCGCCGTGTGCCTGTGCCTGATAATGTATTGGAATACGCAGTGGGACTGGTGCAGAAAACGCGCCCGGGCACAGCAGGTGCAGCGGCAGCAGCCACACAATACCTCGCCTATGGTGCAGGCCCGCGTGCATCGCAGTATCTGGTGCTTGGAGCGAAATGTCACGCACTCATACACGGCAAATATTCACCGGACATAGAAGATGTGCGCGCCATGGCCATGCCTGTGCTGCGCCACCGTATACTGCGCAACTATAAAGCAGAAGCTGAAGGCATGACGCAGGAATCCCTCATCAAACAACTAATGTAACATGGAAAACATACAGCAGAAAGCCGACTTCCTGCGCACGGGCTTTACACAAAAGCTGGCAGCACTTGCCGCCGATGCACCACGCAAATGGGGCAAGATGAACGTGCAACAGATAATAGAGCACATGAGCGACTATGTGCGCATAGCAAGCGGTAAAACGCCCATGGAAGTATTGACACCTGCGGAGAACATAGACCGCATGCAGGCTTTTTTGGCATCAGAAAAACCCTTTCGTGAGAACACGCCCAACCAACTGATGGATGATGAACCACCAGCTGTGCGCCACGCCAACAAAGAAGAAGCCTTAGTAGAATTGCAGCAGGAGATAGATCATTTCTTCCATGCGTTTGAAAGTGAGCAGGGCAAATCACTGAATAACCCGTTCTTCGGCGTACTAAATTTCGAACAGCAGGTGCAACTGCTCTATAAGCATAGCACACACCACCTGCGCCAGTTCGGCGTAGAAGTGTAACTACAGAAAGAAGATTTTAATAATCAAGCCACCTCCGGGTGGCTTT
This sequence comes from Flavipsychrobacter sp., assembly GCA_044220845.1. Classification (GTDB taxonomy): domain Bacteria; phylum Bacteroidota; class Bacteroidia; order Chitinophagales; family Chitinophagaceae; genus Nemorincola. The sequence continues at coordinate 22,782 of JBGAQG010000023.1, forward strand.
TCTTTTGGTGCCCTACAACTTAAGACACATCAATGCCCATTTCTGAAATATATAAGTTAGCTTTACAGTGACACCTAATTTGCAGATCATGACAAAGTTCCATCGCACTATTATTGCACTCCTATGCGGCTTCCTATTGACCGCTACCCCCGTTGATGCGCAGGTAAAGAAAGAAGTAAAACGCGGCAATGTGCGTCTGGCAAACGAAGAAAGGAACATGATAAGTGTGCGGACCATCCTCGCCAACCCAAAGCTTATTTCGGCAAAAGCCAGCTGCGAAGTGACCGGATTCACCATTTCATTTCTGCCGGAGGGCGGTAACATCTATGGCCCTTTCAAAACTGACGGAGCTACCATAAAACCGGAACACTGCAAGTACCTGAAAGACAATGCCGAGGCCAATGTGCGAATATTTGTTGAAGATATACGCATGTCGTGCAATGGCACAAGCGTTGATGAGATGCCTATCGTTATCAGGTCATTCCCCTAGCGAATCACTACCATCTACTTCAATTAATTCACCTTCAAAAACACACTTTATGTTTACCCAAACTACAAGTACCATCAAAAGTATCACCGGCACATTGATTGCTGCCATTATTGTGTCCGTTAGTACATCTGCGTTGGCGCAGGAATTCAAAAAGAACGGCAACGTTGTGACCTATAATGGCAATAAAATAACTATCTCCGAACCTGAACGCGACACCATTGTGGTGGTAGACCCTATAACCTCTGAAGAGATCATGCAAGTGCGGGTAAAAGATCCGCGGCCGCTGCTGCTGAATGGCAAGAAGATCTATGAATACGAGTATGTATCCTCTATGCCCGCGCGCATAGACAATAAGTTCAGTCTGGAAGAGCAGCTGGTCACCAACCTCGCAAGGTCCTTCAATTCCTTCGCCGATGGTGTCTATCGGGTGTATGCGTCGTCGTTCGTATTCGACGAGAAAGGGAAAGTGGTTTACTTTGAGTACTCACACCTGAGTGCCCGTGACGACCAGGGAAAAGATATGCCTGTGAGCGACCTGCAGAAACAAGCCATTGGCAAAGAGATCGCAAGCAATTGCCGTTTTGTGGACATGACGCCTGCCAAGCTGGATGGCAAACCGGTGGCTGTGCTATCAGACCTGTTTTTGCAGGACTACAAATTTACGGTTAGGAATCACGTGACAGAATATGTGAAAGCAAACCGATAGCTGAAACCTGCCACGTCCGGTTGCACATGTTGTCTGCATCGGGCCTGTTTTGTACTTTGCCGGTTCACTGTATGCCATTTACCCCAATGAAGAAGACACTTCTCTCTGTTGCTGCCATTATTTCGATTTCTGTTTCCGGCTATGCACAGGCTTTTGTAGCCGGTGGTGGCTTCTTCATGCGTGGCGATCTTCGCTACCGACCCGGAAAGGTGGTAGTAGATACCGTTTCTGTTGTGGATCCGGCCACAGGTGCAGAACAATTTGAAGCTCGCGAGGATACAACTTTCCCGTCGTTTATAAACGGGCGCAAAGTATATGAGTATGACGAAGTGAGTACGCCGGTCATCTTCAGTGAGAGTAGCGAATCGCAACACGAGTACCTGCTGAACAGAATGAAGGGGATTCTGATGATGACCAAATTCTACGAATATGGCGCATCTGCCCGCCTGAACCTGCGCAACATAATTGTGGACGAACGTGGCAAGGTGATCTTTTATGAGTTCTTCGGTATGCGTGGCGTTACGGCAGAGAACCGATTTAAACCGCTTACTTTCCCCGAACTTACGGTGGCTCTCAACCAGTTCATGACCGAATTACCCCCTATAAAGCCAGCTACAGTTGACGGCAAACCTGTAATGGCCTATGCCGGGACCGACTTCCATCACATCCGCATTGAGAAGGTGGGCAATAACCTTGTGTTCAGCTACGACGGCATGGTTTATCCTGAATAGGAGAATATTCTTTATATTTATGTAGCAAACTTTCTCGCTATGCAGCTGCTACTCCGACTGGTATTATCTTCCATCGCACTTTCAGCTGTCTGCTCGTTGCCTGCTGCAGGTCAGCAATTCAATGAAGTTGAGGGACTTTTCTCCAGAACAGATTGCCAGTTGTTTCCGGGCAAAACGAAGCCCGATTCTATTTGCCTGTTTGACCCAATAACAAACGGCCAAACCTTGATTGTAAACGACCGTTCAGGCTATCCCACGACCGTTAACGGAGATAAGATCTATGAATACAATGAGATAGAGAAACCGGCATCAGTAGCCACCGGACAGCAAACTTTGAACGACTATTTGTTCTCAGGAATGAAAGATGTCCTACAATCCTATTTCCGGAATAACATCTCATTGCAGACGTTAAGAATAGATATCAGAAACGTCGTTGCCGACAAAACCGGAAAAATTGTTTTCTATCAATTAGGCCCGGTGAAAGGCATGGCGGATGGCAGGCTCCGTGTCCTACCAAGAGAAGAAATTTCAGCCCTTGTAAGTGAACTCATGAGTAAGTACCCGGCCATGAAACCCGCTCAAGTAAAAAGGCGAAATGTCTCAGCCTACATCAACTTCAATATGGGTCTGTATAACGTGAAACGGGCCGGGAACGACATCTCCATTGATTTTGATGGCGGAGATAAATGTAATTAGCAAAAGTAGCTTCAGACTGTCTCCTTCCAGTGTTTCATACCACCGGCCAGATTGATGAGATTGTGCCAACCTGCACCTTCCAATCTCTGAATGGCGATCACACTTCTGATGCCCTTTTCGCAGTAGAGCACTACTTCCTTGTCAGCGGGAATCTCTTTGTAACGTGCGGCCAGCTCACTCATTGGCACGTGAAGCCCACCGATATTGAACAGCTCTCGTTCAAAATCTTCACGCACATCTACCAGCACAAAATCGTGGTTTTGTTCCATCCATTCTTTCAGCTGTGCTGGTGTGATCTGTTTCACAAACTATGTATTTACCAGGGTGGAGATCTATGATTCCTGTTTGGCAGTGAGCGCACGCCACAACTCGTCTTTCAGTTGAAGGAGGCCCTGATTGGCTACAGCCGATATAAACACATGAGGCACATCTGTAGGCAATGTAGCAGCTATTTCTGCCTTTAGCTCATCGTCCAGCATCTCGCTCTTGCTCACGGCCACTACAATTTTCTTATCCAGCAACTCCGGATTGTACTCATGCAGTTCGTTCATCAGTATCTCGTATTCCTTACGATGGTCACTGCTATCAGCAGGGATCAGCAATAGCAGAACCGAGTTGCGCTCGATGTGACGCAGGAACCGGTGACCCAGCCCCTTTCCCTCAGCGGCACCCTCAATAATACCCGGCAGGTCGGCCATACAGAACGACTTGCTGTCGCGGTAAGAAACTATACCCAACTGGGGTGTAAGTGTAGTAAAAGCGTAGTCGGCTATCTTTGGTTTTGCAGCACTCAGCACCGACAGCAGTGTAGACTTTCCCGCATTCGGGAAACCTACAAGACCCACATCGGCAAGTATCTTCAGTTCCAGCACCTTCCAGCCCTCGCTGCCCATTTCACCGGGCTGTGCATAGTCGGGCGTCTGGTTGGTTGGCGTCGCGAAATTGGCATTACCCAATCCGCCGCGTCCGCCACGTATCCATATCACCTCCTGACCATCCTCCAGTATCTCCACCTCCTGCTCACCCGTCTCCATATCCTTGGCCACCGTGCCAAGCGGCACCTCCAGCACTATATCGTCACCATCGGCACCGGTACTATTGTTCTTGTAACCGTTGGCACCGTCTTTAGCCAATACGTTCTTGTAATAACGCATGTGCAGCAACGTCCATAATTGGGCATTGCCACGCAGTTTTATATGGCCGCCTCTGCCACCATTGCCACCATCGGGGCCGGCCTTGGCATCCATCTTGTTGCGCTCAAAGTGTACGCTTCCCGCCCCACCCTTGCCGGATCGGCAGAATATGCGGATATGATCAACGAAATTCCCTTTTTCCACTATGCTACAGGTAACAGATACTTGTTGATGTGCTTGGCAAGTACTTTAAAAGTGTCTGGTATTGAATTATGTCCGGCCACGCGCTCCAGTTTACCTTGTTCGTTGTAATAACGGGCAACCGGTTCGGTCTTGGCATGGTATTCTTTGATGCGGGATGTGATCACAGCTTCGTTATCGTCGCTGCGACCGGATGTAAGACCCCTGTTCACCAAACGGGCAATCAGGTCGGCCTCCGGCACTTCAAGCGCCAGAACCAGATGTATCTTGGTGTTCTTGAACTCCAGCAATTTGTCCAAAGCCTCAGCCTGCGTGCGTGTACGCGGGAAACCGTCAAACACAAATCCGCGGGCATCAGGCATGGCATCTATCTTGCTGCTGATCATACCTATTACCACTTCATCGGGCACAAGCATCCCCTGATCCATGTATTTTTTCGCTTCTGTACCCAACGGTGTCTGCCTGCTCACTTCGTCGCGCAGGAGGTCGCCGGTTGAGATATGCTGCAACTGGTATGATGTAACTATATTTTCAGATTGTGTGCCTTTACCACTTCCCGGAGGGCCGAATAAGACTAAATTGAACATGTACTGTTTATTGGTTATTGTGCAGCAAAAGTAACCATACTTGCCGAATAGTTTACAACTATTTGGCCTCTGCAGCACGTTTAACAAAGACAAAACCCGGTTTTCACCGGGTTTTGCGCAGATTTAACATTCATTATCAGCATTAAAGTTCGGCTTTGCGTGGATTGCGCTCCAGCACTTCATCCACCATGCCATAGTCTTTCGCTTCGGCTGCGGTCATCCAGTAGTCGCGGTCGCTGTCTTTTTCCACTTTCGACATTTTCTGGCCCGAGTGCTGTGAAATGATCTCATAGAGCTCTTTCTTCAGCTTGCCTATCTCGCGAGCTGTGATCTCGATATCACTTGCCTGGCCTTCTGCACCACCCAGCGGTTGGTGGATCATGATGCGGCTGTGCTTCAGCGCAGTACGCTTGCCCTTGCTGCCGGCACACATCAGTACCGCCGCCATCGACGCCGCAATACCGGTACATATTGTAGAAACATCCGGATTGATGATCTGCATTGTGTCATAGATACCCAGACCAGCATATACACTACCCCCGGGACTGTTCAGATACATCTGTATGTCGCGGTTGCGGTCGGTACTTTCCAAAAACAACAACTGTGCGGTTACGATGTTGGCAACATAATCGTTGATGCCCTCACCCAGAAATATGATACGGTCCATCATCAGGCGCGAGAAAACGTCCATAGAGGCTACGTTCATCGGACGCTCTTCAATAATATAGGGCGTGAGGCCCACAGGCATTTTAAGGGAAGAAGTATAGCTATCTACAGTGAGACTGCTGATGCCGTGATGCTTTATCGCATACTTACGAAATTCGTTCTGATTCATCGGTTGTCTTATTTTTAGGTATTGGTAGCAAATTATAAACCAGAATAAAGATAATGCCATAAAGGCATACCAAGCCGGTTTGCGTGCTAAATTAGCGCAGTATTGGCATTTTATTATAAAACAGATTTATGGCAAAGCTGACGCAGGAACAACTATTGGAGATATTCAATGCTTTAAAGACATTGATTAAACCCTACGAAAAAGGCGTACTCAGGCCACATATCGACATTCAGGGAAAATATGATCTGTGGACACAGAAATCTGTTTTCGCACAAGGAAAGATCAGAGATGAATTTGCATTCGTAGGACTCATTCTGCAAAGCAACTATGTCGGTTTCTACTTTATGCCCATCTACACCAATCCACCCGAGGTGACACCCCTCATTTCCCCCAACCTACTCAAACACCTTAAAGGCAAATCGTGCTTTCATATTAAGAAAGTAGATGCTGAGTTATTGAAAGACGTGCAAGGCGCAATGAAAGCAGGATATGCACAGTACCAAAAGAACGGATGGGTGTAGCGCCGCAACAGGCAATACTATTTTTTGTTTACCCTAAAAACCTCAACTGAGTCTATCGCGATCCCGGAAAGCACCCAAGGTATCTCATTTGCCGTTGTAGAGTAAAATCCGGCAAACTCGCTCACCGAGAAGAAACTCACAATTCCCGTAGGATAGTAATAAGACCGAACCTTTGTCAGATCAAATCCACGCACATCCTGCTTGGCTACGTGATGAGGTGCTATTATCTCATCGCCGTCTTTCACATCCGAGGTATGCACGCCCAAAGTAGGCACACCATTTCTGTTACAATACCACTGCCACCCCCAATGCCCTACCGACCACACCCGCTTGGTATCCGTGAATTTCCCGTAGTCGGCGGCAGCAGTTCTGTAGAAATCCGCAAAAGCACGATCGGAAAGGCCGAGCACCACTCCCATTAGTACTGTTCCGCCCAGTACTACCGTTCTGGTAAACGTTGCAGCTCGTCCCCAAAATGGGGAGAGCAACAAAATGATAGCCGGCAAAACCAGCAACACATGGCGGGTTGCTATAAATGGTGCAAACCGTACAATAAAAACAAAAACAGCCGCCAACCATACCAAAACTATGGCGTAGTGCCTGCGCCTGGCAGCGTCAACATGCGTTGCTGTAGCCATGTATACGCCACTCACCACCGCTGACAACAGTATGATTGCCGCCTTAGCGCCAAACAAATTCCGCAATAGATTATTTGCATCTTTCTGATCTGTTTTGCCTGCATAGGCCAGCAACACAAAAACAGCAAACAATACCACACCAATGCCCGATACCCATGCTACCACTCGGCGACTACGTGCCCCGGGCCATTGTATAGCCAATACCGCAAAAAACGACACAGCCCCCATGGCCAGTAGCATACTGTTGGCTCGGTCGGCAATTTGAGTCAATGGCACGCCTGTGTTCCTGTTCAGCAAATGAGAACCACCAAATTCAATATAATTCCACACCGACCAAAGCCCAAGTGCGGTAACAGGAAGCAAAAGGAATAAAAGTTGCCGGTATTTACGATCGTATATCATTACAAATGCCAGGACAGGCAGCATAGGCAACAGAGAATACTTGATCAACAAACCAACCGATAGTGCTCCTGCCGCCCAACCATATCGCTTGGCATCACTTATCTCGTCTGTCCTTACCATCATATAAACCATAGCCAGCAACATAGACAAGAGTGGCACATCTTTCATCAGATTCTGGTTTACAACAAATGCCGCATTCATAGCAAATATCGCGGTGAGTACTACCGCATGCTCTCTGCTGAACACTGATGCAATGCGGTAGAATAACCAAATTGAAAGGAACGTGAACAGAGACTGCATTATGTGCAGCGGAATTTCTGAGAAACCGAAAATGCTTCCCCAGAAGGCAATCAGGTAAAAATAAAGAGGAGGCTGATTCGGGTCACTTATTGTCTCGGGATCGTCATACCAGTTCACCATGCCTGACATCGGCTCCGTCGGATGCTTTGCTATCCACTTTGCCGCCTCCAAATGAAAAGTATCGTCTATATGGAATGCCTTATTCAAATTGATCAATGTAGGCACCAGCCACAGGGCAAAAAGTATCAGCAACTCGCGTTTATACCACTTGTCTCGACCAGATATGTTCTCAACTTGATCTATTTGCATCATGGATAGAGTTATCAACAAATATACGCCATACACATAACACTATTTCCGATCCCGTCTGATTTGCACCACCTTTATCAACTGGTCTGCCTACCGACCAACGTACACCGCGGACGCATAAGTGACACAAATACACGATAAACTGCAAAAAGCAGGGAATTATACGATTAGAAGTTTATTTTTGCACCCCATACAAACTAACAATATGAAGAACACTCCGTTTACAGACAAACACATTGCGCTGGGCGCCAAGATGGCACCATTTGCCGGCTACAACATGCCTATCTCTTATTCAGGCATCAACGAAGAGCACCACTGCGTGCGCAACAACGCCGGTGTGTTCGATGTAAGCCACATGGGTGAATTCATTCTCAAAGGCCCTGACGCTCTCGAACTCATTCAACGTGTCACTACAAACGACGCTTCAAAACTTACCGACGGAAAGGCACAATACTCTTGCCTGCCTAACAACGAAGGCGGCATTGTAGACGACCTGCTGGTTTACTGCGTTGAGGCCAACAAAGTGTACATGCTGGTGGTGAACGCCTCTAACATTGAAAAAGACTGGAACTGGATCAGCAGTCACAACACAAAGAATGTAGAGATGCACAACATCTCTGACAAAACAGCACTATTGGCTGTACAGGGACCAAAGGCTACTGAATATATGCAGCAGCTTACCGACATGGACATCACCAACCTGAAATACTACACTTTTGCTAAGGGTGTTTTCGCAGGCGTTGAGAATGTACTGGTAAGCGCAACAGGTTACACAGGTGCGGGCGGCGTTGAGATCTATTTTGAAGACATCAACGACAATGCAGAAAAAATATGGGAAGCCATCTTCCGCATAGGCACTCCGAACGGACTGAAGCCGATAGGCCTCGCAGCCCGCGACACACTGCGTCTGGAAAAAGGTTTCTGCCTCTATGGCAATGATATAGACGATACAACCAGCCCTATGGAAGCGGGTCTGGGCTGGATCACTAAATTCACCAAAGACTTCACATCACGTGCCATCTTCGAAAAACAGAAGAACGAAGGCACAAGCCGCAAGCTGGTAGGTCTGGAAATGGTGGACAAAGGTATTCCGCGCCACGGTTATACACTTCAGAACGAAGCAGGTCAGGAAATCGGCGTTATCACTTCAGGCACTCAGTCACCAACATTGGGCAAGGCAATAGGTCTGGCTTACGTGGCTACAGCGCATGCTGCCGAGGGATCGGAAGTGTTCGTAATGATCCGCGACAAAGGCATCAAGGCGAAAGTCGTTAAGATACCATTTGTACAGTAGTGCTGTCTGCCCTATCACTAACAGAAACCACTGAGTCCATTGTTTAGTCAATAACAACTACTGATACATAATGTTACCAAAGTATAGCCGCATCCTTCTGAAATTATCCGGCGAGTCGCTCATGGGCGACCGCAACTACGGCATCTCACCTCAAATGCTGGAACAATATGCCCGCGAGATCAAGACTATTGTTGATGCGGGTGTTCAGGTAGCCATCGTTATTGGTGGTGGCAATATCTACCGCGGCATGAACGAAGCCGAAACCGGCATAGAGCGCGCACAGGGCGACTACATGGGTATGCTTGCCACCTGCATCAATGGCATGGCCCTTCAGGCCGCATTGGAGAAAGCGGGGGTGAACACCCGCCTGCAGAGCGCCATTAAGATGGAGCAGGTTGCGGAACCCTATATCCGTCGCAAGGCCATCCGCCACCTTGAAAAAGGTCGTGTGGTGATCTTCGGTGCGGGCACAGGCAATCCTTACTTCACTACCGATACAGCCGGCTCGTTGCGCGCTATCGAGATCAATGCTGACGTGATACTGAAAGGTACACGTGTCGACGGGATCTATACCGCTGACCCGGAGAAAGACGCTACAGCCACCCGCTTCGAGACACTTTCATTCTCAGAGGTGATTAGCCGTAACCTGAAGGTAATGGATATGACTGCCTTTACATTGTGTCAGGAAAACAACCTTCCGATCATTGTGTTCGACATGAACAAACACGGCAACCTAATGAACGTAGTGACCGGTAAGCCGGTGGGGACATTAGTGAGTTAACACAACGTTACATTCCGATATTGCAAACGCCCGATGTACCAATGAATACGCCAGAGATCAGAACCATGCTCCACGAAGAGATAGACCACAGCGATGAAAAATTGCTGAAAATGATCTATGCGCTTGTGAAAGAATACAATAACCCGGAAACTGCATCAGACACCAGAAAACACCTCATAGAAGAAGAAAGAGCAAAATACTTGCGTGGCGAAGGGCGGTCTTACTCCTGGGAAGAAGTAAAGAAAATAGCTATAAGCAAAGACCGACCAAATGACCTACAATCTTGAGATCAGGTCACTTGCCGCACTTGAAACAATTGAAGCATTTGACTGGTACGAGCAACAACAATCCGGCCTTGGATTCGACTTCCTTGCTGCTCTGGATACCTTTTACCACCAACTCACACAAAATCCTTTTGTCCATTCCTTCTATAGTGGCAACATTCGCCAGGGAATAGTAGGCAGATTCCCCTACGTGGTTGTATATGAGATATGGGATAAGACTATTGTTGTCTATAGCGTGTTTATGACGAGTCGCGATCCTGAACAAAAGAAATCAAAAGACCACTAACGCTTCATGACATTTGGCCATATACATCCCGACAGGCCTATCTCAATTCCTCCACTAAAAACCTGCCTGTGTGACTCTCCTTGATATCAGCTATCGCCTCGGGCGTGCCGGCACCTACCAGGCGACCGCCGCCGCCACCACCTTCCGGCCCCATGTCAATAACGTAATCTGCCACCTTCACTACATCCAGGTTGTGCTCTATCACCAGCACGGTGTTACCACGGTCCACCAATCGGTTCAGTACGGCAAGCAAATGCCTGATGTCCTCAAAATGGAGACCGGTTGTAGGCTCGTCAAGAATGTAAATCGTCTGCCCGGTGTCGCGCTTGGAAAGTTCTGTTGCCAGTTTCACACGCTGTGCCTCACCACCACTAAGCGTCACCGCGCTTTGGCCCAGTGTCACATAACCAAGACCCACGTCCTGTAGTGTTTTGATCTTACGATGCAGGAAAGAAACATTCACGAAGAACTCCACCGCATCATCTACTGTCATATTCAGCACGTCCGATATGGACTTGCCTTTGTAACGGATCTCCAATGTCTCCCTGTTGTAGCGTCGGCCATTGCACTTCTCGCATAACACATATACATCAGGCAGAAAGTTCATTTCTATCGTACGCATGCCACCACCCTGACACTCTTCGCATCGGCCTCCCTTCACATTGAAAGAAAAACGACCTGCGTTGTAGCCGCGTATCTTAGCCTCGGGCACCTGCGCAAACAATTGCCTTATCTCATTAAAGAAGCCGCAATAGGTCGCTGGATTGCTACGTGGTGTGCGACCTATAGGACTCTGATCTATTTCTATGACTTTATCAATATGCTCCAGTCCCGACACCTTCTTGTAAGGCATAGGCTGTTGCTTGAAAGTAGGATAACAGTGTTTTGCCAGTATCGGGTAAAGCGTTTCGTTGATGAGTGTGCTCTTGCCGCTCCCCGACACGCCACTTACACAAATGAACGTACCCAACGGCAGTTTAATACTGACATTCTTCAGGTTATTACCCGACGCACCTTCTATCACCAGCTTATGTCCGTTACCCTTTCTGCGTTCTGCAGGCACCTCAATTTTCAGACTGTGATTGAGGTAACGGGCTGTTGTAGTATTCTGCTTTAATATGTCGGCAGGAGTACCCGCACTAACTATACGCCCACCATGGAAACCCGCAGCCGGGCCAATATCTATCAGATGATCTGAAGCAAGCATGATGTCTTTATCGTGCTCTACCACAAGTACAGAGTTACCTCCATCCCGCAGGTTCTGCAACGCCTTTATGAGCTTCTGGTTATCGCGCTGGTGAAGTCCTATGCTGGGTTCATCAAGTATATAGGTAATACCTGTGAGCTGCGATCCTATTTGCGTTGCCAGCCTGATGCGCTGCGACTCACCACCACTCAGCGTGCGGGTGCCACGGTCCATTGTCAGGTAGTGCAGCCCCACATCCAGCAGGAAGTGCAGTCGGTCGCGTATCTCTTTGAGAATGTCTTTGGCAATGACTTGCTGTTTGTTAGTCAGCCTGTCTTCTATATCCACAAACCACTCCATAAGCTCTTGCAGCGACAGATCGGATAGTTCTGCAATGTTCATACCGTCTACCCGGAAGAATAGACTTTCCTTTTTCAGCCTGGCCCCGTTACACTCCGGGCAACTGTTCAACTCCATGAAACTCTCTGCCCATGTGCGCACTCCTTCAGACGTTGTTTCGCTGAACCAGCGCAACACCATATTCACGATACCCTCATAATTGTGCTGCACCACTTTCTCCACATAGGCACCCGCATCATCAGCCGCATAGGTGATCACACCCTCTTCATTGCCATACAACAACAGGTTCAGTTGCTTCTGCGGTATATCCTTTATCGGCTTGTCCAGTGGTATCTTGTTCTTCTTAGCAAGTGTGGTCGCCATCTGGAACGACCAGGTGTCGCGTTCCAACCCCAAAGGCGCGATGGCCCCTTCGGTGATACTCTTGTTCATATCAGGCAACACGGCCTGCATATTCACGCCATACACCTTGCCAAGCCCCTTGCAACGCGGGCAGGCACCATAGGGCGAGTTGAATGAAAATGTGTTGGGCGATGGCTCCTCATAAGAAATGCCGCTGTCAACACACATCAATTGTTTGCTGTATTGGTGCACTTTGTCTTTCTCCACATCGGCCACGAACATCAGGCCCCTACCCATTTGTAGACACTGCTGAATACTCTGGCTCATGCGGCTGTTGCTTTCCGCCTGCACAATCACTCTGTCTACCACCAGTTCTATGTCGTGGATCTTGTATCTGTCCACCTGCATCTTTTCTTTCAGGTCCAGCACCACGCCATCTATCCGCACCTTCACATACCCCTGACGGCGCAACTGCTCAAATAGTTCGCGGTAGTGTCCCTTGCGTCCACGCACTATAGGTGCGAGCAACATGATCTTACGACCGCTGAAATTCTGCTGTATGTGAGCCACAATCTCCTCCTCGCTGAACTTCACCATTTGTTTGCCGGTGTTGTAGGAGTAGGCATCGGCTATTCTCGCATACAACAGACGCATGAAGTCATACACCTCTGTAACAGTGCCTACCGTAGAGCGGGGATTTCTGTTTGTGGTCTTTTGTTCAATAGAGATCACAGGCGACAGACCGGTTATCTTATCCACGTCAGGACGGTCCAGGTCACCTACAAACTGTCGGGCATAGGCTGCAAAGCTCTCCATATAACGGCGCTGCCCCTCGGCAAAAATGGTATCGAAAGCCAACGACGATTTGCCGCTGCCGCTGATACCGGTTATCACCACCAGTTTGTTCTTAGGTATGCTTACATCAATGTTCTTGAGGTTGTGCACACGTGCACCCTGCACCACTATCTGACCCTGCTCTTTTACTGAACTCATCTTACCTGCAAATTACATGAACCCCTACTAAAAACACAATCCGCAATACCATGACCACATTAAATTTATCTATGAACGCGGAACATGTAAAAACAAAAGAGAAGTCGCACCCAAAGGATACAACTTCTCCGTATTATTTATGACCGGGTATAACCGGTACAAGAATTACTTCTTCCTGTAGTAAACCTGATCGTCGTTGAACTCAGTGAACGACTGCAGCGGCGCATTTGCCATACGCTCATAGATACGAGAGATCTCGATCTGCTCTTTGTTCTCATGCACTTCCTCCAGGTTGTCGCCATGCACGGTAAACTCATCGAGTTTGCGGTGCAGTTCCTCCTTCATCGTTACCGATATCTGGTTTGCCCTGCGCGACACAACTACGATAGATTCATACAGATTGCCTGTTTTCTCTTTCAGAGCTATCACATCGCGGGTTTCGATCAGCGGATTCACCGATGTAAGTGACCTTCTATTTGTGCTCATTCTTTATCTTTTTTAAGTTATTATCTGTTTCAGTGTATAATTTCTCGGCCTCCGGTAAGTAGGAAGACTGAGGGTAAGTATCTTTCAATTCCCTGTATGCGCCGATGGCACTTGCGTAACGCTCCTCCTGTTTTGACTCAATACTCGCCTTAGCATACTTCACATTCGCCTTCATGATCATGTACAGGTACTCATCCATTTTGGTTGACTCGGGATAGTTACGCATCAGGCTTCTGTAAGTAACAGTCGCTGCTTTGTATTGGCCCAGGTGAAAATAAAGCTTTGCGGCATCGGCCTGCTTGGTTTCCATTTTACCTGTAAGTTCGTCGATGCACTTCTGCGCTTCAGCACTGCGTTTTGAATCAGGGTAGCGGGTCACATAAGACTTCAACGCCTCCAGCGACTTGATCGTGTTCGTCTGATCGAGTGAAGACTTAGGGCTGTATTTGTACAAACAATACGCGCTCATGTACTCACACTCCTCCACGTCTTTGCTGGTAGGAAAATACTCGGCAAAGTTTTTGAAGTAGTAAGACGCCTCTACATAATCCTTCAGATTGTAGAACGTGTAAGCATACTTATAGAAAAGAGCTTCGTAGTTGCGGGTGCTTTTCATTATCGGCATCAGCTCCCTATACAACATGTTGGCATGCTGATAGTCTTTCTTTTCATAATACTCATTGGCCTTGGTAAGCTTGTAGTTCACATCGCTGCTTTTGCGGATCTTTTCAAATCCGTTGCACGACGCGACGAGCACACTGAGCACCAATAAATATAATAAATTTTTAAGACGTATTTGCATACCGGGGAGCAAATATATGTAAAACGAGGGTTTTTGCCTAATAATAGCGCATCAGGCGCTGTCATTTTAGCATAAATGTTTCTTAAAACACCCTACCACAGGACGGCAGAGAAACTACCCGTTATGCGGAAAAACTCTCAAAAAACTCGCATCAGGGAAACACCATAATTAATCACAACTTATTGTATTTCATATAGTTATTTCCAACCTACTACTTCAAAAACTCCCATTTCAAAAAAATCGCTAGCTATGCGAGAGGGCGTTCTTATGGGGCTATGAGTGCAGCAACTGATAGTGGCACAAAAACCGGGCCATACCATTTGCGACCCACTGAAAGATATTCACATTTTAGGGGCAGGGGCTGTAACCGGTCTTTGAGTACATTTATGCACGGCAACAGCCGTTGTGATTCCATGACAAGAATACTAATATCTATCTTACTACTGGGGCCGTTGGCCTTCGGGCAACGCTATTGCGACTATGTGCGCCCACTGACCGGCACCAACAAGATGGGGCATACCTACCCCGGCGCCACCGTGCCCTTTGGAGCTGTACAGCTAAGCCCCGAAACCGACACACTACCCTATGAGGTAAATGGCAAATACAACAAGGACGTATATAAGTATTGCGCAGGCTACCAGTATACCGACAAGACCATCGTTGGATTCGCACATACCCATTTCAGCGGAACAGGTCATTCTGATCTGGGCGACTTTCTGATAATGCCCACCACCGGCGCATTGCAACTGAACCCCGGCACAGCCGATCAGCCCACATCGGGCTACCGGTCAGCGTTCAGCCATGCAAATGAAACTGCCGCTCCAAACTACTATTCGGTACTGCTGGACCGATATAACATAAAAGCTGACTTGACCACTACCACCCGTGTGGGTGCGCACAGGTACACATTTCCGGCCACACAGGATGCGCACATCATTCTTGATGCTGTTTACGGCATCTACAACTATCCCGACAAAAATGTGTGGACCTATATGCGGGTAGAGAATGACAGCATGGTAACAGGCTACCGCCAGACAAACGGATGGGGACGCACAAGGACCTTGTATTTCGCCATGAAATTTTCTAAACCATTCGCGAGCTACGGATTTCAGAACGGTAGCAAGAAACAAGTGTACAAGGGGTTCTGGCGGAAATTCGATCAGGAACATAACTTCCCCGAGATGGCCGGCACACAAATACGCGCTTACTTCAACTTCAGCACAACAACCAATGAACAACTCACTGTTAAGTTCGCACTTTCGCCCGTCAGCACAGCGAATGCGCTCCTGAACATGAACACCGAAGCCACGGGCAGATCTTTTGACGAAATCCGCAAAGCAGGAGAAGATGAATGGGAAAAGGAGCTGTCGAAAACAAGGATCACTGCCGACAAAGAAGTAATGGAGAACTTTTATACCGCTCTTTACCACACCTACGTCAACCCCACAGTGTATACTGATGTGAATGGCGAATACATGGGGCTGGATCGCAATGTGCATCAAGCCAACCGCTTCACCAACTACACCACCTTCTCCCTCTGGGACACGTATCGCGCGCTGCATCCTCTGCTGAATCTGCTGCAACCTGCACGAAATTCGGACATGATCAGCGCCATGCTGGCACACTACGACCAGAGCGTACACCACATGCTGCCTGTGTGGAGCAACAGTGCCAATGAGAACTGGTGCATGATAGGCTACCATAGTGTGTCGGCCATTGCAGATGCCGTTATTAAAGGCACCTACAAGGGCGATGCCAACAAGGCACTGGAAGCTTGCATTGCCACTGCCAACCACGATCAATTTGAAGGCATAGGCGACTACCGTCGCCTGGGATATGTACCTGAAGATAAAAGCGGCGCCTCGGTATCGAAGACACTGGAATATGCCTATGACGACTGGTGTATAGCACAGATGGCCAGGAAAATGGGCAACGAAGAAGTGTACAATACCTTCAGCAAACGTGCTGAGTATTACAAAAATGTGTTTGACGCATCTACCGGATTTATGCGGCCCAGACTGAGCAACGGCAATTTCAAAAAAGACTTTGATGTACTGAACACCGACGAGGCGGGCTATATAGAAGGCAATGCCTGGAACTATAGCCTGTATGTGCCACATGCACCTGAGGCATTGATAGGCCTGATGGGCGGTAATAAGCGATTTGTCGCGCATCTCGATTCGCTGTTCACCATGCAGCTCCCCGACAGTTTCTTTGCCCATACAGAGGATATAACGCGAGATGGCATCATAGGCAACTATGTACATGGAAACGAACCATCGCACCACGTAGCCTATCTCTACAATCATGCAGGTGCGGCATGGAAGACACAGGAACGCGTGCGCATGATCATGCAGAAGATGTACCATCCGCAACCTGATGGCCTCAGCGGCAATGACGACTGCGGGCAGATGAGTGCATGGTACATTTTCAGTGCGCTCGGCTTTTACCCCATGGCACCAGGTAGCGACAGGTACGAGTTAGGCAGTCCGGCAATACAGAGTGCCACTGTGCGATTGGAGAACGGCAAAACCCTGACGATAACTGCCAGAAACCAATCCGACAAAAACGTGTACGTGCAGGAAGTACTACTGAACGGGAAACCACTGAACCGCAGCTACATTACTCACACCGAACTGACCGGCGGCGGTGAACTTGTGTATGTGATGGGAGGTAAGGCCAGAAAAAAGTGACGACATAGAGAGCATGCACTCAACAATAGGAATCAATCGTTCATCGAAGAACAATTGAGTTCAAAATAACGCCAGGTCTATCAGAAATACTGAAATTCACGTATCTGCCAACTGGTATCAGAACCGGACGACCTGGTTATGACGGTCATCGACTTACGGTAGTTACCCATTGCGTCATGATCCAGATACCACTCACTTACCGCGTCGCCGCGTTCGTTATTACGCAAGGGGTAAGTAACAAAGTAGCTACGCACCGTGAGGCGCCCTGAACCATCATAATGGTTTGTGATGAACTTCCGTGTGAACCACCCGCCAAATTCGGAAGTTTCGGAGGTATCGTTTCCTCTGTTGTCATAGAACCACTTACTATGCGAGCTGATACTGTCTGCCTTGTCAAACTGGGAGCGCTCAACAATATTACCCGACCGACCAAGAACAGATATCGTCTTCAATCGGTTGTATCCATTTAATCCACTACTATCTTCCTCAATCGTACACACTTCGCCGTTTGTAGTATCGGTCGTTGACCTGCTCCATGCTTTCAGCGTACCGTTTTTGTTGTACTCCTTCACCTCTACTCCAGACCGATTAACATGACGCGTGGTCTGCCACAAATAACGTCCTGCCTTTTCGTTGTAATAGCGGCATTCCTTGGGATTTCCTTTCTCATCGTAGGTTTCAACCGAAGACTTTTCTAACTTACCGTTTGGATCATAGTAATTGCACACAAGCTCTTTTCTACCTGCATCGAATGAACATTCAGTGGTGCTTCGGGTACCATCGGAGTAGGATAGATGCCTTACCGGGTAATTGTTGCTATCGAAGAAAAACGAATCAGACATAACAAAAAATGAGTCAGAATAATAATGCAGGGAGTCTCTGTTTTGCTTTTGCCTCGTCCTAAAGACCTGACAAACCAATTTGCCATTGCGATCAAACACATATTTTCTGGTAGACACAGTGTCTACAACCGACACGATGGAACCACCACGTAGTACATCCACATTGCGAAGGTTGGCCAAACTTACTTCACGAATATTACCCTTCAATTTGAGGTAAGAGATCTCCTGAAACGGGACTATTATCCGTTTGGATATTTTCGTATCGCTACAAGAAAACAGAAATGAAGTAAGCAAAATAATAAAAGCGAGCCTCACTTATATGTCTTTAGAACTGTATTAAGAGATTTGGAGTGGTTGTCCCTTCCGTCAATTGCCAACCCAATACATCAAAGTTAATAAAATAGATAAATAGGTATCTGTTTCTCCACACTCCATTTGACAACATATTTTTCACGAAATTTGTTTCAACTAATACTTAAGTCATGAAAAAGTCGGTGTTGTATGTTTCGATATTGTCGGTTGCGGCGATCCTCTCTGTGTTTGTAGCCTGTAAAAAAAATGCTAACGGCCGTAGTACACTCAATCTGGTAGACGACGCGACGGTTCTGTCGTTATCGGGCCAGCAATACACTTCATTCATGACTGCCAACCCAGCTGTGACCGGAACTCCCGCGGCAGACATGGTGGCACGTGTAGGTCAGCGCCTCACAGCGGCCACCACCCAATACCTTACCGATAAGGGTCAGGGCGACCTGGTGAAGAACTATTCATGGGAATTCAACCTGGTGAACAACAGCGAGGTGAATGCCTGGTGCCTGCCGGGTGGCAAAATAGTAGTGTATACCGGCATCATTCCGCTAACCCTCAACGATACTGACCTGGCAGTGGTGATGGGCCATGAGATAGCACATGCCGTACTGAAACATGGCAACGAGCGTATGAGCGAGCAACTGCTGGCACAGTATGGGGGGCTGGCACTGTCGGCACTACTATCAAGTAAGCCGGCTGAAACGCAGGAACTGTTCAATAATGCCTATGGTGTGAGCAGCACCCTGAGCATACTGGCCTTCTCACGCAATCAGGAAATGGAAGCCGATGAAATGGGACTTTACTTTATGGCGCAGGCAGGCTACAACCCCAATGCAGCTGTGGGCTTCTGGGAGCGTATGTCGGCAAACAGTAGCGGCACCAAACCGCCGGTATTCCTCAGCACCCACCCCGGCGACCAGCAGCGTATCGATAACATTAAGAAGAAACTGCCCGATGCGCTGAAGTATTACAAGCAGTAAACGCCACACGCAGTTAGAGGGGCTTTTTGCGTTATATTTGTATCAACACCTGTTTCTATGAGCGACACCGAACTGAAAGAGCTGAGAAAAGAGACCAAAAAATTCATTGACCATGCCGACGAGCGGGTGCTGCGTATGGTGTATGCTATGCTGGAAGCAGATGCTGCATCTGATGTCGAACAGCGCGTATTTGAAAGGGAAATGAATAAACGATTCACCGAAATGGTGAACGAATCTGTGGTAACGTACACCATAGACGAGTCTATTGCCCGGGCGAAAAAAGCTAACAAAGCAATAAAACGCAGGTAGCGATGGATTTTTCTCACAAGATCCACCCTGCGGCCGACAGTGAATTTACCGATGCATACATATGGTACGAAAACCAGAAAAAAGGGCTGGGCGACCAATTTGCAGATGCAGTTTTGGCAAAAATCACTGAGATCAGCCAAAATCCATTTCTCTATGGTAGCAAGTCGAAGGGTTACCGGGAAACTGTAGTGAGTTCTATTTTCCCTTATGTTATAGTCTATTTAGTTGATATGAGGGCAAAAGTCGTGTTCATTGCTGCGATTTTCCATGAGCGAAGAAACCCGAGAAAGAAATATCGTCGTCGGCCAGATTGACTGATGACATAAGGCGGGAGTCAAACGCACTAACTTAAACATAAACAGTAATATATCAACACATTCCGCACTTTTCTATTTGTACAGGAAATAGGGGTTTCACCTATTCATCCATTTCATTACTTTTGTTTCCCTCCTAAATTTTTGTGTTGTGAAGTTAAAGTCGCTGGAAATAAAAGGGTTCAAGTCGTTTGCCGACAAAACCCATGTAATACTAGACAATCCCATAACAGGGATCGTGGGTCCTAACGGCTGTGGTAAGTCGAACATCGTAGACGCCATCAGGTGGGTGATAGGTGAGCACAAGATAAAGGCGCTGCGATCGGACAATCTTGAAGATCTGATCTTCAATGGTTCGCGCACTCGTAGTGCATCGGGTATGGCCGAGGTGTCGCTTACATTTGAAAACACACGCAACCTGCTGCCTACCGAGTTCACTACTGTTACCATCACCCGTAAGTTCTACAAGAACGGCGAGAGCGAGTACCGCCTCAACGATGTGGCGTGCCGCCTGAAAGACATTCACAACCTCTTCCTTGATACCGGCGTGTCCAACGACTCGTATGCCATCATAGAACTGGGCATGGTGGACGACATCATCAAAGACAAGGATGGCAGCCGTCGCCGCATGCTGGAGCAAGCCGCCGGTATATCTATATATAAGACACGCAAAAAAGAGGCAAAACAAAAACTGGAAGCGACCGAGCAGGACATATCGAGGATTGAAGATCTGCTGTTTGAGATAGGCAATAACCTGCGTACACTGGAGAGCCAAGCCAAGAAAGCCGAACGCTATTTCCAGGTAAAGAACGAATACAAAGAAGTGAGCATAGAGCTGGCAAAAGCAAGCCTGGAGCACTTTAACGAACAATACAAAACACTGAACGAGCAGAACGATGCCGAGACCGACCGCCGCACCCAACTGGAGGCAATGGTGGCAACGGAGGAAGCAGCTGTGGAGCAGCAGAAGGTGAAGCTGATAGAAAAAGAACAGGAGCTGAACGGACTTCAGAAGAAGTTTAACGATCTGGTGAACCGTGTGCGCCAACTGGAAAGCGACAAGAAGCTGGCCGCACAAAAAATGGAACATCTGCAGGAGCGCGACAAGAACCTGCGCGACTTCCTTGCCGGTGCCGACGGACAATCACAGAAGCTGGAAGAGTCGATCGCGTTCTCTGAAAAACAGATAGCAGATGAAACCGCAGCACTGGAAAAAGTGAAGGGTGAACTGGACACACTACGCGCCGCTGTAGACACACAACGTGCTGCCTTTGATGCGAAAAAGCAGGCACTGGAGCAGATGCGCAACGAATACCAGCAGCGCCAGCGCGGACTGTTTGAAGCCGAGAAAAAGGTTGCCATCGCCGATACATCTGTAATGAACATACAGCGCGGCATTCAGCAGGTGCAGAGTGAAATGGCACAACGCAGCTCGCAGATCAGCCAACTGGTTACCGAAAAAACCGAAACAGAAGACAAACTGCATCACCGTCAGGATGAGCTGCAGGACCTTATAGACAAGCACGAAGAAGTAAAAGCGAAGATACTGGCGAGCCAGGAGCAGATGGAAAGTCTGCGTGCACGCCTTGTAGAGGAGAACCGAAAACTCGATAGCCGCCGCAACGAGCACGACCTGCTGAAGTCGCTGGTGGAAAGCCTCGAAGGTTACCCGGACAGTATCAAGTTCCTGAAGAAGAACAAAGACTGGGACAACAGCGCCCCACTTCTCTCGGATGTGTTTGTGGTAAAGAACGAATACCGTACTGCACTGGAAAACGTGCTGGACAACTACCTCAACTATTATATCGTTGCCAATCCGCAGGAAGCTGCCAAAGCGGTATCTCTGCTGGATTCCAACAAAAAAGGAAAAGCCAACTTCTTCATCCTCGATCACCTGAGTCAGTACACACCTGCAACGACAGAAACACCGGCAGGAGCCATACCGGCACTGGAACTGGTGACTGTAGATGACCAATACGCATCGCTGGCTAAGCGCCTGCTGGGCCATGTGTACGTTACTGCCGACGATACCGATATATCGGGCGTGGAGCTGCAGAACGGAAACGTGCTGGTGAGCAAGAGTGGTAAGATGGTGCGCGGCCGCTACACGCTGGGCGGTGGTTCGGTGGGTCTGTTTGAGGGTAATAAGATTGGCCGTGCCAAAAACCTGGAACGCCTGGCCAAAGAAATTGAAGAACTCACCCAGACCACTGCTGAACTAAAGCAGTTAGTATCCGACACTCAAACGCTGATCACCGGCTTCAATATGGAGCTGAACGACAAAGCGATAGAGCAGGCGCGTCGCGATGTCAACACACTGCAGAACCATGTAGTGAACCTAACACACCGCATCGAGAACTTCGACCACCTGAACCAGAACGGCGAAAAACGCCTGGCAGAGTTGCAGGAACAACTGGACGATACACACGAAAGCATACAAGATACCCGTGATGCGCTGGAATCTATAAATGCCGAACTCCAGGGCCTCCAAGACCAGATCCGTGGTGCCGAAGAAGAGTTCCGTACAGTGGAGCTGGCATTCAACGAAGCTACCCAACAATATAACAACCAGAACCTCGCAGTGGCCCGTCAGCAAAGTAAGCTCGATAACCTGCGTCAGGAATTGCAGTTCCGCACCAACCAGCTCACCGATCTGAGAAACCAGATCACTTCCAACACTGAGCAGCTCTCGTACGTGAGCACGCAACTGGAAGAGACCGGCAAATTGCTGAACAGCGGCGACAACGAATTGTATGAACTGCTGACACGCAAGGAAACAGAGGAACGCGAACTGAACGAGAAAGACCGCGCGTATTACGAAATGCGCAACAACATAAGCGCACAGGAAAGCGCGCTGAACCAGAAGCGCCGTGAGAAAGAACATGCCGAGACCTTGCTGAGTAATATCAAGGAAAAGCTGGGCACTATGAAGCTGCAGGTGGCCGGTATGAGCGAACGCCTTTCTATAGAATTCAAGGTGAAGCTGGACGACATTCTCGACCAACCACGCACCGGCGAACAGACAATAGAGGAACTGACCGCCGACGCTGAAAAGATGAAGAAGCGCCTTGATAACATGGGCGAGATCAACCCGACAGCGATTGAAGCGTACACCGAAATGAAGGTGCGCAACGACTTCATTGTGGAGCAACGCAACGACCTGGTGAATGCCAAGGATTCGCTGCTGTCGACCATTGAAGAAGTGGAGAACACCGCCAACAGCAAGTTCCGCGAGACCTTCGATCTGGTGCGCGAGAACTTCATTCAGGTGTTTAAGGCGCTCTTTACCGCCGAGGACAATTGTGACCTTCGCCTCACCGACCCGGATAATATTGCCGACAGCAACATTGAGATTTACGCGCAGCCTAAGGGCAAGAAGCCAAGCACACTCACCCAGCTTTCGGGTGGAGAGAAGACGCTTACTTCTACTGCGTTCCTGTTTGCCATCTACCTCATTAAGCCGGCTCCGTTCTGTATCCTCGATGAGGTGGACGCGCCGCTCGATGACGCCAACGTGGGCAAGTTCACGCAGATGATCCGCAAGTTCT
The DNA here is from genome assembly GCA_044220845.1 of Flavipsychrobacter sp. Taxonomy (GTDB): domain Bacteria; phylum Bacteroidota; class Bacteroidia; order Chitinophagales; family Chitinophagaceae; genus Nemorincola. Next base: position 46,140 of record JBGAQG010000023.1, read on the forward strand.
CAGACAACTCGCAGTTCATCATCGTTACCCACAACAAGCAGACAATGGCTGCCGTGGACGTGATCTACGGGGTGACCATGCAGGAGCCCGGTGTGAGCAAGCTGGTGCCGGTTGACTTCAGGAGCCTGAACTAACCCGCCTTTCGAAGCATTATTATTCACAACACTATCGGAGATACTGATATTAATGAGTATTTTTGGTGGCGCTTTACTACAGTAGTGGTATTGGCCGATCTGTGTGCGTCGCAGCGCACGCGTCAACCAAGAAACATCCAGTGATCCTTAATGTCATTTTTCTTGTTTTGTACATCACTCTGTCGAGTTCGCTCGATGGGGTGACCATGAGTGGGTTGTTTGTGGTGCACTGCCTGCTGAAACTGATCGTTTCCATCAGGAATCGTAAAGGGTTCCACATCATGATGGCATTCTATACGGGTGTGGGTCTTATCACATTTGCCAATCTGAACTTCCTGAATAAGATCTATGTAAATGGTCTTAAACAGTATTATATCTATTCCTACATCGTCCTCGACAAGGTGACCGAAGGGGCCGCACTGTGGGCCATCGGTAACACTTTTGCGTTTATAGGTCTGGAAGCTTATGCCAACCGGTCATTCCCTACGATCAGACTTGATATGCACAACAAGCGCCATATCGATTATCTGTTCCGCTTCGTACTCCTTACACTCATTCTTAACGCCACCGGGCACGCCATTAGTCTGGCGTTCATCACCGGCGGACTGCAGAAGATCCTCGTACTACTGAACTTCCTCAGTATCATGATCTTTGCCCGTATGTGGGTAGTGGAAAACAATATCAAGTACCGCAACTATGCCATCATTCTGGCCGTTCTGCAAACCATCATTGCCCTTTTCACTTCCTATCTTCGTTCCGACCTTATTACGCCTGCGGTCAGTTTCTATGGCGGATACTTTATGGGTAAAGGCAGCCTTAAGTACCTGTTCTCCTACCGCGTTGTACCTATCCTATTTATGGTATTTCTGTTCTCTTTGTTCTTCAACACCCTTTCGGGTAGTCGCTCCCGATTCATCGACGCATTCACACAAGACCGAACAGCTATGTTAGGCTATACCGACCTGAGTACCAGCGAGAACGAACGCGGTGGCGCCATGGACCGAACGTCAAATATCGCACAGCTTTCAAACGTGATATATCTGGTAGAGAAAAACGGACACTATAACGGCCGAGCCTCATTCCCGCTTTTGGCGGCACTTGTTCCGAGGGCGCTTTGGCCGGACAAACCAAACATCGAACTTGGTGCCTGGTTCGCGCTGGAAATCGGTGCTGCCACCATCTCACCCATCACCGGTCGTGCTAATAACTCAGTGAATATGACCATCCCGGGTGAGCTATACCTCGACTTTGGTTGGATAGGTGTGATACTGGGAGGGATTCTGTTCGGGGCAATGCTAGGCGCTTTCTGGAATGCCGCCGAATTCACCGCTTCAGCATACAACATCTCAGGGAGTATCTGGGGAGGATACCTCTTGTTCAATGCCCTTTTTGGGCTGGGTTCCGACCTTCAGCTGATCATATCCCTTGTTTCCACTTACCTCATGCTGTTGCTCATTCACTACGCAATAAAATCTTATGAGACTTCTAACCGTAGGACCGCTCTGGCGCGGAAGTAATGCAGGTGGTATGTTCAGGGCTTTGTCCCGCTGCGGCTGTCTTATAGAGGTCGTAGATGAATTCTACCACATCAGCCTCAGGGGCACCGGCAAAAAAGCGAAGATCGCCGAGCGCCTCATTCGCCCCCTGCAGGAAGCCGAATTCAACGAAGTCATTCGCAAGCGAGTCGATACTTTTCAGCCTGCGGTGCTGTTCGTGTACAAGGGTGCTTTTGTGCACCCCGAGACCATACAATATGCCAAACAAAAGGGCTGCAAAGCGGTTATGTTCTACCCCGATGTGAGCATGACCTTCCACGGCACCAACATACCCCGCTCCATACCGCTGTACGATCTCATCTTCACCACCAAGACCTTCGGCATCAAGGACATGCAAGATAAATTCGGGGTGAAGAACGCTGTCTTTATGCCGCATGGCTACAACCCCGAGATACACCGACCGCTCGCAATTGGCCCCGACGAGCAGAAGATCTTCGGGTGCGATGCCTCATTCATAGGCACGTGGTCCCCCAAGAAAGAACAATGGCTCACCCACCTGAGAGAACAGCTACCTAACATAGACCTGAAGGTGTGGGGCGACCAGTGGCACAAGGCATCGTCCGCGGCGCTTAAAGGCAGCATCATGGGCAAGTCCATACTGGGCGACCTGTACGCACTGGCCATTCAGGCCTCCAGGATCAACCTCGCCATCCTTTCGGAGCAGGTGTCCGGCTCATCGTCGGGCGATCTCATTACTTCCCGCACATTCCACATTCCGGGGGCACAGGGTTTTATGTTGCACGAGCGCAATGAGGAATCGGTGCTGTACTTCAAAGAAGATGAGGAAGCAGGCTTCTTCGATGGACCACAGGAGCTTGCCGACAAGGTGCGCCACTATCTGGCCGACGATGCCGCCCGCAACCGCATCCGCCTGGCCGGCTACGAGCGTGCCCGCCGCGACCACTCGCTGGATGCGCGTGCCGCACAGGTATTGCACCATATGCAACAACTATTGTGATAAAACCGGTAAATGTCTGAAGTTACAATTATCCCCTCCAGTTGTGGCGGGAGAATTTGTAGGTATGCGCCCCTACATAAGCATCCGGGCATATTTGAGAAAGTGGCATTTTACTAACCTCCGGGCTATTGAAACGTAGCTTGATGGCCTGCCACAGGTCGGTATAGGCTATCTGCAAACCATCCTGAAAATAGCATTTATTGCCGTTCTCAAACAATCCGAATTTCATGCCGCGGTCAAGCCTTTCAATAATATCGCGGTACTTTTCTTCCTGTTGTGATTGCATCTGTCAATAACAATTTATTCACAAATTTAACCAAAGTATCCGCTAAAACAAGTAGGGAACATACATTTTTTACAACAATTAATTAAGATATAACTTTTATTTTAAATCATTATACATAATCCTACTTCCACATGCACCGGCAAAAAAAGGGCTGCAACCTCATGGTTGCAGCCCGGTTATATCTTACCATTGAGCGGGGAATTAATACCCCCGGCCCTCCTGCTTTTCCATGTAATTCATAAACGCGCGGTTGGCCACACGGTTGCCGCCTGCAGTAGGATAGTTACCGGTAAAATACCAGTCACCCGGGTTGTGAGGGCAGGCGTTGTGCAGCCCCTCCAGCGATTGGTAGATCACATCTACCTGTGCGGTCACCTCTTCGTGGCGCAGCATCTGCGCTATCTTGTTGCTGATCTCTTCGTCGCTGAATGACTCGTACACACCCTGCACATAGTTACGTGCATCCAGTGTGCCGCTGGCGGCCGCGTCTTTGCACAGCTGGTAAATATCGTGCAGTTTGCCGGCCTGGCCACGCTCAGTCAGCAGTTCCACAGCTGCCTGGAACGCTATGAAATCGCCCATGCGACTCATATCTATACCGTAGCAGTCGGGGTAGCGGATCTGCGGTGCCGATGATACTATGATAATACGCTTAGGGCCAAGGCGGTTCAGCATCTTGATGATGCTCTCCCTCAACGTGGTGCCACGTACTATCGAGTCGTCTATCACCACAATGGTGTCCTCGCCACGCTTCACGGTACCGTACGTAATATCGTATACGTGCTGCACCATCTCGTTGCGCGATGCGTCTTCGGTAATGAAGGTGCGCATCTTCACGTCTTTGATGGCTATCTTCTCAATGCGTACACGGCGACCGATCAGCTCGCGCATTTCTTCCTCAGGCATGTCGGGGCGCGCCAGTATGCGCTTCACCTGTATGTCCTTCAGGTAGTCTTCAAGTCCCTTTATAAGGCCGTAGAATGCTGTCTCGGCCGTATTGGGGATGAACGATACTATAGTTTGCCTCAGGTGGTTGTCCAGCGCGTCCAGTACACGTCCTGCCAGGTTGCGGCCAAGGGCCATACGCTCGCGGTATATCTCGGGATCGCTGCCGCGGCTGAAGTAGATACGCTCGAAACTGCATGCTGCCAATTGGCGCGGTGCCAGTATCTGTGCATTGGTAAACTCGCCTGCTGCATTTACAATTATGGCATGACCGGGTTCCAGTTGCATGATCTGTTCCTGCGTCACATTAAAGGCCGTCATGATGGCAGCACGCTCGCTGGCGGCTATCACCACTTCGTCGTTGGCGTAGTAGTAACAAGGCCTTATGCCGTTGGGGTCGCGCATCACAAAACTGTCGCCGTTGCCTATCAGTCCGCAGAACACATAACCACCGTCAAAGTGGGCAGTGGCCTGCTTCAGTATGCCTTCTATATTCAGTTTGGCAGGGTTGCTGTCATCGGCCATACACAGGTAGTAGTGTATGGTCTCTATCATAGCACCCAGGTCACTTTCGCGCAGGGTATTGTTGGGGTGCTGCCCCAGCCTTGCAAACAGCTCGTCGGTGTTCACCAGGTTGAAGTTGCCGGCCATGGCCAGGCTGCGTGTGGGGTTGATGTGCGGCTTGATGAACGGGTGGCAGAACTCTACATTATTCTTGCCCTGTGTACCGTAGCGCAGGTGACCCATTATCACCTCGCCCATAAAGCGCATATAGCCCTTCATAAGGCCGGGGTGCTGCGCTATATCGGGGTACATTTTCTCCAGCTCGCCTACCTCCTGACTGATGTTCTGAAATATCTGAGCAATTGCCTGCGCGCCGCCCACCCTCAACCGGTGCATAAACTGGCGCCCCGGTTCGGTGTTCAGCTTCACCGTGGCTATGCCTGCACCGTCCTGACCGCGATTGTGCTGCTTTTCCATAAGCAGGTACAACTTATTGAGGCCGAAGAAGGCAGTACCATATTTCTGGTGGTAATATGAAAGTGGTTTCAGCAGCCTTATGTAGGCCAGTCCGCATTCGTGTTTTAGTGCATCAGACATGAGGGGACAAAGATACATTGAATTGATAAATGACATTCATAAAACAATGTCAATATGAGGGGTAGCAGCGGATGTTCCGTAGCACGACATAACCCATGTTGTTCCGGATGTTCCGCAGGGCATCCGGAACTCTAAATACAACCACCGTTCTCAGAACGTCTTCATCTTGATGCCGCCATAATCTACTTCCGGCAACAATTTTTTTGACACCAGTTCAGATGTTACTAAATTTAGAAACAAGTTCAATTCTTCACCATGGGATTTGCCTATAAAATCACCGACCAACAAGGGCTACATTTTATAACTGCAACAGTTGTGCAGTGGATCGACGTATTTACGCGCGCTACCTATGCCGACATTTTATTGGATAGTTTACGATTTTGCCAAAACAAAAAGGGTCTTCATATCTTTGGATGGGTAATAATGAGTAATCATTTACACATGATATGCAGTTGCAGAGAAGGTTTTGATCTTAGTGATACGCTACGCGATTTCAAAAAATTCACATCGACCGCCATAGTAGCTGCTATAGAGAACAACCCGAAAGAGAGCAGGAAAAACTGGATGCTTTGGCTGTTCCGGCAAAATGGAGAGATTCAATTCTGGCTACCGGGAAATCACCCGGAGGAGATTCACTCTGCCGATTTTTTTCGTCAAAAGCTCAATTATATTCATCAGAATCCTGTGCAGGCGGGCATCGTGGAAAAAGAAGAAGAATACAGGTACAGCAGTGCTACTGACTTCTACAAACGAAAGGGATTGCTGGAGTTGTCGTATTATATTTGAGCGACATCACTATAATTCCGTTCAGAGAACGGCTATATTATTCGTTCCAGATGCCCTTCGGAACATCTGGAACAACGAGTATACTAACAAGTGCGAATAAGAGTAATTGTTTCATTTTACTTCGTTTTTCTATTTGCAATTTTTTCTTTTAGTCGATCTATTAAATAATAAACCATTGGCACTAAATAAACAGTTAATATCAATGATGAAAAAAGCCCACCAATAATTACCCAAGCCAATCCGTTCTTCCATTCACTTGCTGTTCCTTTGCCAAGTGCAATTGGCAACATTCCTATAATCATGGCTATGGTTGTCATTAAGATTGGACGCATACGACCTTTTCCTGCAATTATTAATGCTTCTTTGAAATGTTTTCCCTCCGCCTTCAATTGATTGGTGAAGTCTACAATTAAAATGGCGTTTTTTACTACTAATCCCATGAGCATAATCAATCCAAGCAAAGCAAATAAACTCAGATTGTTTAATGATAAATTCAAAGCCAAAAACGCACCAATAGCAGCCACAGGAATTGAAAACAATACCACAAATGGGTAAACGAAACTATCATACAAAGCCACCATGATTAAATAAATCAATAGAAATGAAATAAGTAATACAGAACCCAATGCGCCGAAACTATCATTTTGTCTTTTGATATCACTACCCCAAGTCATTTCAATTCCATTAGGTAATGGATTGTTTTTAAGGTAAGCTACTACATCATCGGCTACTGTTCCCGAAGGTCTGCCAAGTGCGTCAGATGTAAGCGTTACCGCTGGCTGACGATCTTTTCTTTCCAATAAGGATGGTGAATTATCTCGTTCTACCGTTGCAAACTGCGATACTTCCACTGGTAACCCCATTGGATTAACAATTGAGAGGCGTTGCACATCTTCATAGCTTTGTCTACTGTAACCGTCAAACCAAATTCTTACAGGATATTCTGTTCCGTTTTCTGTTAATGTTGCATCGTCATTACCAGTAAAAGCTGTTCTTAAATTCATGCCAACATAAGCTGTCGTTAAGCCTAATCGTTGCATTTTGTCTTTGTCAGGAATTATTTTGTATTCGGGACTTCCTTGTTCTACTGATAAGCGTACATTATCTGAGCCCGGTATTTTTTCAATCACCGACTTTAAATCATTACCTGTTTTCATTACTAAATCTAAATTACTGCCGCTTAAAGTAATTTCAATTGGAGCTGAACGTGGTATCAATCCTAATGCAGCCATTGAGTAATTTATTCCGGGAAATTTCATTTTTAATTCCTCCCTAAGTTTTTTCATAAACTCTTCAGTAGGTCGCTTATTGCGTTCTTTTGCTGATTTTAACTGAATAGTAAATTCAGTTTTATTAGCTGATCCTACACCTAAACTTCCAATGCCTGTACTCGGACCACCTATGTTACTAAACACAGTAGAGACATCTGCTTGCTTGATAATGTAGGTTTCTATTTTCTGAGCGATTAAATTGTTTTGTTGAATGGAAGTTGATTTGTCAAACTCTAAAGCCATACGAAATTTACCCTGATCTCCGGTAGAAATAAGCTCTTTACCAATGATACCTTGTTTCATTATTCCCAAAGTAACAGCGAAAAGTACAAGAACTATTCCTGTAAAAATTAACTTATGACTAAGTATCCATTCTAATTGTTTGCCATACCAATTGGTGAACTTTTCTAATTGATGTTCAAAGCCAAGCAAAAAACGATTGAAGAAGTTGGTTGGTTGTAAATCTTCTTTCTTACCTATTCTTGATGCCAACCAAGGTGTAAGTGTAAAGCCGACTAACAAACTTGTTAGGGTTGAAGTTACAACAACTACTGAAAACTGTTTGAGCATATCTGCCACAAATACTTGTAAAAACAATATCGGTAAAAACACAACCACGTCAACTAATGTGATCGACAATGCGGAAAATCCAATTTCCATACGTCCATCCATTGAGGCAGTGCGTTTTTCTTTTCCCATATCTAAATGCCTTTGAATGTTTTCCAATACCACAGTAGCATCATCCACCAAGATTCCAATAATTAAAGACATGGCGAGTAAGGTCATTAAATTTAGGGTGTATCCTAAAAGCCACATAACTGCAAAAGCTGTAACCAAAGAGGTAGGTATTGCAATGATAACAATTAAAGAGTTTCTGAAACTTCTTAAAAATAAAAGCATTACTAAAGAAACTAAAGCAACTGCTAAACCCAAGTCAAACACAACCGAGTTAACTGCTGCAATTGTATTATCAGTACTATCATCTGCAATGATAAATTTTACAGCTGAATTACTGTTTTGCGCTTCAATGCTTTTAAATTTTGCACGAACCATTTTTGAAACATCAACAGCATTTGCATCGCCTTGTTTTTTTAATAGAATTCCAATGCCATCTTTTCCATTGTATCTACTGATCGATGTTGTTTCTTTTATTCCATCAACTACCTGAGCAACATCTTTTACATAGACTGGGCTGCCGAGCATTGGCATAGCAACTTGAACATTTTTTATGTCATCAATTGTAGCAAATTTTCCTGTTAAACGAACTGAGTTATTCTCCTGATCCGTTTGTACTTTCCCGGCAGGTAAGTCTAAACCTGAACGATTAATTGCCTCAACAACTTGATACAATGAAATCTTATATAGTTTTAATTTATCTCGGTTTGCTTTAACCTGTATCTCTCTTTCTTCTCCACCTAAAATCGTAAGCTCTGCAACCCCTTTTATCTGTTGAATTTGTGGAAGATACTCGTCTTTCATTTTTTGATAAAACTCTGTTGCAGGCAAGTTACTTGTTGCACTAATTGACATGATAGGTAAATCATTCGGAGAAACTTTACTCATTACGGGACTTAAAATATCCTGCGGTAAATCTTTGCGAATATTGTCAATGTAGCGTTGAGCGTCTTGCATGGTTTTATCCAAATCAGTTCCATATTTTAAATTGGCAATGATGATAGATGCATTTGGTAAAGATTTAGTTACCAAATAATCCACTCCTTCTAAGTTAGATAAAGCATCCTCTATTTTTCGTGACACCGAAGTTTCTACTTCGTTGGGCTCTGCTCCGGGATACACAGTTTTAATAACCACAACAGGTTGATTAAAATCAGGCATCAATTCATAACTCAAATTTTTATATCCTATAACTCCCAATAAGGTAAGTACGCTGAAAAGAACAATTATCAGCGAAGGACGTTTTATTGATATTTCTGTAATATTCATAATTCAAATTTTATTTAACAGTTACATTCGCATTGTCAAATAGATTAATAAATCCATTTGTTACAATCACATCACCTTCTTCTAATCCCTTTGCCACAACAGTTTTATTTTTCATTTTTTGCGCAATACTTATGCTATTTAGAAGAGCCTTTCCGTTCTTAACTTTATAAACTTGAGGTTGACTTGACGATCCAACAATAGCAGCAGCCGGTATAATGATTCCTGTTTTTTGATTTTCACTTTTCAAATTTACTTTACCAAACATTCCCGATTTGATTTTTAAATCGGAGGTGTTACTTACAATAAACTGAACAGGAAAACTACTGCCCATATTGGCTTTACTACCTATCATTGTTGCTTTACCCGACAATAGCACATCCGAATAAGCATCTGCATTAATCGAGAAGGTTTGATTTAATTGAAATGAACTCAAATCATTTTCAGAAACATTAACGGTAAATTTTAAAACTGAAATATCTGTAATTTGAAGCAATGGCACACCCGGTGCGGCAAATGCTCCCTCTTCAGTAAGTTTGGCAGTAACCACTCCATTAAACGGTGCTTTGATTGTTGTTTTATTAATTTGTTCAAGTAAAGTTGCTCTTTGAACTTTTGCAGATTTTAAACCTAACTCTGCTTTTTCTAATTGAACTCCTTGTACAGCATCTGCATTCGCTAAAACAGTAAATCGTTTTACATCAGCTTCTAATCCTTCAACTTGAACCTCCGCTGATTGTAATTGCAATTTCAATAGTGAATTATCTAACTGAATTAATGATTGCCCCTTTGTTACAAAAGTTCCAACATCAACTAAAACATCATTTATCTTGCCCTGTATCTCAGCGCTAAGCTTAGTCTCTTTATTTGGTTCAAATGTTCCTGAATAAGCAAATTCAGCACCTATTAATTCCGATTTAATTGTATCCACCTGTACATTGATTGCTTGCTCCTTATCATATTGATAAACTTTATCTTTTACGATTTCTTTATTGCTTTCTAATTTTATGACTACAATTGCAATTAATGCCAATGGCATGATGATGTATAAAACCTTTTTCATTATCTGATATTTTTAATTATTAATTTATTTCGTTTTTAAAATATTTCCTGATACTTTTTTTAGTTCTAAGTCTGCCTTCATCACATCCACTAATGCCGACAAATAATTTTGTTGTGCTTCCTTTTGGGTATTATCTGAAAGTAAAACATCTGTTAATGAGGCAACACCCTCCTTTTGCTGAATAAGTGTTTTAGAATAAATTGTTTCTGCCAATGTCAATTGCGATTTGGAATTTAACAGATTAGAACTTGCAACTTCAAATTGCATTTGTGCATTTTCTATCTGAACGTTTTGTTTATCATTTAATAATTCTAATCGAGTTGTATTTTGCTTGATCTCTTCTCTCTTTTGAAAAACCTTGTGTTCTAAAGTAGTACCGGAGAAGATCAACCACGACATTTTTACTCCGGCAAATCCAATGGGGTATGTTTTAAAGAAATCATTTGTACCACTGTAGTTTCCAAATCCGGTGGTTCCATAAGTACCATAAAGTGAAAAAGAAGGTAAATGTGATAGTTTCAAAGTTTTTAATTCAGATTTTAAGAGCTGTTCTTTCGTATTAAACAATAATATATCTGATGTTGGTTTGCTTGTATACTTTACTACTTCTGACGATGTGCTAAATGTTTCTTCAATTGTAATTGGTCTGGATGGTGTTATGCCCAATTGAAGTTTTAACAAATTAAGGATTTGTTGATACTGTGCATTCGCCTTACTTAACTGTGTATTTAGCTGACTTTGCTGAAGTTTAATTTTATCTACATCTGTACCCTTTGCCATTTGTTGTGAGTAAAGCAATTGAATATTGCTAAGTAGTTTTTCGCTATTACTTAATCCGTTTTTGATAAACACAATCTGATTTGATACTAACTGTGCATTGTAATACAAATTAGAAACATCAAATACCACTTGCTCCTCGGTTTGTTGAAACTGGATTTGATTTAATTCATTAGCTCTTTTTGAAACAGTAATTACTCCAATAGTTTGAGGATTGTATAAAGGCACATCAAGAGTTAGATTTGCATTTAAGTTATGAGGCACACCAAATTGAGCCTCTTTGTAAACGCCTGCTGGTCCACCAAAAACAGATGCAGGAAGTAACTGATACGGAAGGTCAGTGTAGTACCGATAGTCAACATTGCCATACAATTTTGGCACTAAACCACCTTTTGCTTCCTTGTTCTTCTCATTGGCAATCTCAATATCGCCTTGTGCTATTTTCAACGTTTTATTATGCACTAATGCTGTATCAATACATTGCTTTAGTGACCAATTTTGAGCCTCAGAATTGGTTGTGAAAATTAAAATGGTGAGAACCATTAATAATTTCAATTTTAATAAGTGAGTATTTACTAACATAACTAGGCAAATTTTTTTATTTGATTAATAGTAATTGAGTGTCTTCTATTCCTTCTACCCAATGTTTTACGTTTGGCTCAATGTTAACCATATCGCCACTTGAAAGATTTTCTGTTACCCCTTTTTCATTTTTAAAAACTACATTGCCATTAATACAAATAAGTAATGCAGGAACAATTGTTATATGTTCTTTTAATGTGCCGTTTGCTTTGATTTGTAAAGCAGTTACATTTCCTTCAGTTGTAGAAAATAATTTCTTTGCGCTGACAGGCTTTTCTTCGGTATGGATTGATTTTATGTTCATGATTTCTTTTTTATTCAAAGTATATGTTAAATAATTTATAAGAAGCTTTTATTTCCTCAAAAGTTTGCAATGCCTCATCGTTATTTTTTGATTTATTCAATTTGTCTACCATATCAATATAAGGCAACAACCATTTATGTAATTCATCATGGGCTTTTCCCTCCATTGTGCAATTTGAAGTTAAGAGATCAATGTTTTTTTGCAAACTTGCTGCCAGTTGTGTGAAGTCCTTTAGTTCTGTATGTTTAGCTTCAACAAAACGATTAATGTCTGATTCCATGTTCCTAATATGCGCCATCATTTCAGGAACAACCGTCCATTTAGCTCCGTTGTTTAATTCAATGGAGTCGCTCTCTGTATGTTGGTGTTCGCTTTCCTTGGATGATGGTATAGATTTAGTATTCGAAATCTCACTATTTTCTTCCTTTACAGGATTATTGCAGCCATAGGTAATACCCATAAGAACCACAATTAATATTGCCAAATATTTTTTCATTTATGCTAAGCTTTTTTTTGTTATAAAGAACCAAGATATGCCTGCAAATGCGCCTGTAATAGCAATACGAGAAAGCATGGCTTTAATCGTTTTTTGCTCGTAAATTCCACCTGTATTTGCGTGAATTAACAAACCAACAAAACTCACAATAAGGATTGTTGTTGTGATTAAAAGTAATTTTGTTGCCCACGTTTTTTCTGTAAATAATCCATACGCAGCAAACAGGTACAGGAAACCTGCAATAAAATTGGAGACTACTACAAATAATACATAATTGCCTTCCTTCGCTCTTATTCCGAACAAATCAAATATTACAGACGTACTCATAAATAGAGTAATTAATGCAAATAATGTAATGATAACTGCTGCTGCTTTTAAAATAATTGGTTTCATGAGTTGTTTGTTAATGATTAGTTTCTACCATTTTAATATGCCATTCAATACTTTATTTCCATCTTTTATCAAATCAGATTTATGACCTGATAGTTTCCATTTTAAGAACTGTAATTCGCATCACACCATTATAATTGTTGTTGTTGTTTAAACATACTATTTTACTAAAGATCCATTTGCTGACCTTTTTCACAATGGTTTCTATATGATTCTGCATCAATTCCATCATGGATGAAACCGTAGATGACAATTCTTTATTGAACTGAAAATGCTTTCAGAAAAAATAACACTAACTACCGAAGGCTTTTGTACAAATGTTTTTAATTGCAGATCCATTAGATCTTCTAAGATTCTGATCTGGACTGCGATCTTTATTAGAAAGTATTACATCAAGCCTCCTTTCATTTCCTCAATAAAGTATATTGTAAACCAAGTAATATTTCGTTTTTGCTTTTAAGTGGCATTGTTGCTTCTGATAGATTTAAATCAACTGACAAGTGTTTTGATAGTTAAATCCACAAGATACCATCCTCATCAATTCTTTTGGTAGCTGCTTCAATGATTTCTATTTGTCGTTCTGAGAATTATTATTTTCATTTTTCAAGTTTCATTTTATAAAAAGATATTCTAGCAAATTACTGACACCGTCCATACTAATTGCACCAATAAGCACAAAAACCGGAGGCACCCAAATAAACTTCTAACAAATCCCTATTGGCATAAGTAGACCAATTAATCTAATGCAAAGTGCAGTTGTGTTTTTGGTTGGTGCAAGATGTAATAGTAAGTAACCTATCAAAATATTTGAAGCGAAAAGATTACCGTGTACATGTGCTAATCATGACTTTAAGTGTTTACTAATGAATGAAATTAATCCACTCTTCCTTGCAGGAGCAAAGTCTCTTAAATATATTAATGACCAAATGCATACATAACAACTACATTAGAAAACCATTAGCTGTGTTGTTTTTTCCTTTCATGATTTTAATGTAAGTTAGTATTCACTTACAAAGGTATTAAACATTTTGTTCCTCCACAATTATTTTAACAACTTCTTTGAATGATTTAAATCATTAACACCTAGTTAACGAATTATTTTCCAAAATTCATCTCCCCAATCTTCATAAATACTGTTTTCAGAATGAATTTGCATAATGAGTTTTAGTTCTTTTTCTTTTACAATCTTCTCGATCGCAGGAAATAATACTCTCTCTTCGAAACGAATATGTTTCTCAAGTTCTTCTTCAAGTAGACTTAACGATTTTTCAATATCCGTTGTGTCTTCAAAGAGCCGTTTTAATCTTCGATGGTCCGTTAGTGCCTTTTTGACCAACTCATGTTCATTTCCCAATAATGGAAAAATAAATTCTTCTTCAATATTAAAATGAGTTAATAGACTGTTTTTAAAAAACCAATCTGTATAGGCTTTAATTCTACTTAAATCAATTGATTTTTTTAAGCCTGTTCGTATTTTCCAACAAAGTAATAATCCGTGATGATGTTCTCTACTTAATGGCTGAAGCGCTTTACTTCTTTTAATTGGTGCTGTTTTCATTATCATTAGTTTTAATTATTAATAGAGCCTATTAAAACAAGGCTTTCTACAGCTGTATTGTTTTTTATTGAATGCTTTACATTACTAGGAAAAATAAAAAAATCACCCGACTTCCCAATAAAGTATTGACTGTCAATAAAAAACTCAGGATTTCCATCAATCACATAAGCAAATTCTGTTTTATCAGGATGAATATGTACGGGATATATGGCCATTGGTTCAATTAGTACTAATTTGACTCCGCCATTAGAAAGCTGAATAAATTCCTTTCCTAAAAACCCCTTTACTTGACCTGTTTTCCAATCTAAATCAGTTACATCAACTTTATAATTTTTAAATTTATTTTTCATGGTTATAATTCTATTTCTATTAGTTTCAAATTTTGGTCAATTATTATCTGGCAAGAAAGCCTATCATTTAAATTATTAACATTGTGTTTTTTTAGAGTAGCTAATTCATTTCCTTCAAAATCGTTTACTTTATGGGATTTAGAATTTATTTTAATCAGACAAGTACAACAACGCCCCATGCCTTTACATTCGCCAAAATTCTCTAGGTACAATTTATCCGATAAAAGCTCCATCAGGCTTCTATACTCATTAGTGTAAGTGAATAATTGGATTTTTTCACCTCCTTTAAATACAATTATTTTTATATCTTTTTTTTGACTCACGTGGTAATTAAAAACAATGAATTATTTAATTTTAGATATTAGTATTAAAATATAAAATAGGGAAACATCTATTTTAAGACATTTCCCTATTGAAATTTTGCTTAAATATATTTTATTATTCTTTTTAAACTTCCTTTTCCATCTCAATTGATTTTGGAAATAGGATGTTGTTTTCTAAATGAATGTGAAGATGTAAATCTTCTTCAAATTCTTTAAGTAAAGCAAAAGTTACTTTATATGTATTGCAAGCATCAAGTGGCGGTGTATAATTATCAGTTAATTTTTCGATTCTTCTAAATATTTCGCCTTCGGTGTCATGCTCGTGCATCATTGTTTTTATGGGACTTTGAACCGTACCAAAAGGTGGTTGAGGTGAGGGTTGGTTTTCTTGTTTTGCAATTGCCATTTTTCTTACAAACGGAAATAAAATCAACTCTTCTTTTTTCATGTGAGCAGCGAGTTCGCTCGCAGATTGATTAAACAAATCTTTTATTTCAAATAATTCTGGATGGTTCTTACCATGCACTGTACATATTTTATCAAGGTATTGTTTTAAAACAGGCGTTTTATTTTCAACATACCTATGATGCTTTTTCTCTATATAATCAGATAATAAATCCAATGGCCAAGACTTGTAGTCAGTTACTTGATTATCTTCACTTATCTTTATTTTTTCGAGATCATTGTGCAATAAGCTTTTACTAATATTTTTGCTTTCACATACTTCATCTATCGTTTGATTGCCTTTGCAGCAAAAATCTATACCGAATGATTCGAACACTCCTGCAGTGCGGTAATCGTCTGCTACCATTTCACCAATTGTTTTTTCTTTAGTGGTATTCATGTTATTAATTTTTAGTTTATAAATTCTATTTCTGATTCAACTGGCATCATTACGATTGCTTTAAGACTAGTCATTATTAATAATGAATGAGGAACAGCAGCTGGAATTATCATTGAATCACCTTTTTTCAATAAATGCTCTACTGAGGCAATTTCTATGATTGCATTACCTTCTGCGATTACAATAACTGCTTCTTTGGTACTGATATGTTTAGGCATCAGCATGTCTTTTTCACCTGTTACTTGTAATATTTTAAATACGACTCCTTTTTTGAGTAATGTTACTTCTGGTTTATTCATTTCATTTAAATATTAGTAGATTTTCCCCATTCTGATATCTCGTGTTCTGTCCACAACTCAGGGAAAAATTTTCGTTGTTGAAACTGTGGGTGTAAATATTTTTTCCATTCAGAACCACCTGTTGCTGCCTGATTTTCGCCTTTTTTGTCTAAATACTGTTTAGCTGTGTTAAGATGAACTTGTGGCCATTTAATATTATACAAACAATCAAACTCTCGCAAAATTTGTGTGAGTTCATTAGATGGGTTTTCAAATTTTAATATTTGTTCTTCGATTGTTTTTCCCTTTACTTTTTTAGCTAGAGATATAAAACGGTCAAGATATTTTTCTTCAAATTGCCTTAGAGTCAGTGTTTTCTCTCCAGTTTTCCGGTTTAATCCAGCATCTTTCCAATAAATATGTTCAAAATATTCTTCGATTGATGGTTGATCTGAGATGCGTTTTTTACCTTCTTGATTGATTAAATTTTTAATACGAGTACAATAAATTTCTATTAATCTGAATTGAGCACTTTGAAAACCACTTGCTGGCGCTAAGGTTGTTCTGAATGTGTTATAGTCATCGTAATCCATGCCATCTTTCATAACGTCAAACGAATTGATTAACATCGTGGTATAACGATTAAGCCGACTCATTTTTGTAATTAAGAATGTTTCTGTAATTGAATCACTATAAACAATTTGTTTAATTTCATGAATCATTAATTTTAAAAACAATTCTGTAACTTGATGATACATAATGAAGATTTCTTCATCTTTAAAATTTGTACGTGGTTTTTGTAATGATAATAGCGTATCAACTTCAACGTAATCCCAATAGTTAATTGGTTTTGCTTGTAGTAAGCCTTTTAAGTATGTTTCAGGATTTTCGCCCAAATTCTTATATTTTTCTTCAATTTGATGAATGATTGTTTGTTCCATATTTGATTATTTTAAAAATTTAATACTGTAAATAAAAAGGAAAATTGTTTTTATAATTTCAATTCCAACGTAATATAAATGAAGGTTTGAAGCGGGTACTACCTTGCCATCTATATGCATTTGAGCCCTTGTATCTAAGGTTGGCAACAACCAAGTTGTTTGTATAATTAGCAATACTAGTGGGAGGTAAAAGAATAAATTAGAAGGTGCATATATAGTATCTTTT
>JBGAQG010000024.1:0-61719 GCA_044220845.1 Flavipsychrobacter sp.
GAAGCCGGTGGCCAAACGAAGCTGTCGCTTGCGTTCGAGGTTGGCTTTTATCACTTCTTCGGGAAGTGGCGGAGGAGGCGGTGGTGTTTTTTGTTTTTTTGTGCTTGTAGCCATCGGGCGATAAATCGCTGTAAAAATACAATAATACAGGTGCTATAAAACTACTTATTCTTTCTGCAATAAATTTATTTTATCCATTTTTTAATATGACGGCCGCATCGTGCATCCATCAGCCAGTACTTAAAACAAAAGCCCCCTACCGGTGTGGCAGGGGGCTTGTATAAAACCGTTTCATTACAATCAGTCTATGCGTGAGAAACGAGCTGTGCCTAACAGCACATTTTGCTCGTTGTAGATCTGGATAAGGTACATGCCCTTCGCCAGGTTGCTCACGTTCACTTCGTTTCCGTTGGCAGTGAGTGCCACACGACCATCAGGCGCCAGCACTACCGCATGTACAGCAACCGGTGCGTCTATGTGCAACACTGATGTTGCAGGATTCGGATAAACAGAAACCAATGTTTGTGTAGCCGGTGTATTGATGCCTGTGGTGCCGATAGTGACAGTGTTAGAAGTATCAGTGCATCCGGTGATGTCTGTAACTACTACCATGTAGTCGCCATTGGCCGGGCTCATCAGAATGCTTGAAGTAGCACCGGATACTGCAACGCCGTTGCGGAACCACTGGTAGCTGCTGAAAGAACCAGTGTACAGATAGTTGCCCGTTGTGTTGTAGGTGGCTACCGCGTTAGGTGCATTGAGTACTGTGCGGGCAGGTAGTGTCCATGTGCACACGCTGTTATTGATCTCGAGTGTGTAGCTGCCCGCTACGGTCGCCATGTGGCTCGCATTTGTAGCACCGGCAACGGCTGTACCACCCAACGACCATTGGTAGGTTGCACCGGGTATGGTAGTGCCCACAAGGTTCACAGGGTTTCCGTGACACATTGTAACATTAGGACCTACCGGCAGAATGGTAGCCGCAGGTGGAGCCGATACAGTTTCGTTCATTGTAACCGTTGTTGAGCAGCCAAAGCCATCGGTAACCGTATAGCTGATCCTAGATGTTCCCGGAGCAACGCCTGTAACTAACCCCGCGGCATCAATCGTAGCTGCAGCTGTTGTTGAGCTGGTCCACGATCCGCCTGCAGTAGCGTTCGAGAGTGCAGTAGTAGCACCAACACAAACGTTTGCTGAGCCAGTGATCGGCGCAACAACCGGGAGCGCGTTCACTGTGATCGCGTATGTAGCATTACAACCCGTTGCAAATGTATAGCTGATGTCAACCGTGCCGCCCGCAATGCCGGTAACAATGCCGGTTGTGTCTACGGTGGCTACTGTAATATCGCTGCTTGACCATGTGCCGCCTGTGCTTGTTTCTACCAAGGTGATGGTACTGCCCGCACATACTGATGTTGGGCCGGTGATCGGATCAGGGGTAGGGTTGATCACTATTACAGCCGAATCGGCCATTGTGGCCATACACGTTGTAGTAGTATTAGTTGCGTACACATAGTATGCGCCCGCTGCTGTTTGCGGGCCAAAGTCGAGTCCTGAGCCTGTACCAGGCAGGGTAGTGACTGGTGTAGCACCGTTGTACAATGCGTAGTCCACTCCGGTTTCAGAGCCGCTGAGCAACACATTCAGTCCGGTTCCGCCTGCGCAGTAAGCGCCGCCGCCTGTTACGTTAAACACTGTAGGGAGTGCATTCAGCGTCACAGTAGCGGTTGTATTTACAGTGCATCCTGCAACCGTTGAAGAGACTGTGTAAACGTTTGCGCCTATAGTTGATGGTGTTACCATGACCGTGTCGCAGGTAGTGCAGGATAGTGTGCCCGGACCGGCCCAATCGAATGTGAGTTGTGGAGTTGCATTTACTGCAATGTTGTCTATTGCCCAATAGAAGCCCCATGTAGAGCGGTAGTACCACCTGATCTGTACTGATGGCATACCGATGGCGCCTGCAGGAAGTGCTACGGTAGTAGATGGTGTTGTGGACAGCCATGATGGTCCGCCGCCTGGCAGGCCAGTCTGGTCAAGGAAAGTAGTCCACGTAAGCCCGTCTGTGCTGTATTCGACTACTACAGAACTGTCGCCGGCCCATGTAGGTACGTACTGGTTGAAAGAGAGTGTGGCGGCTGTATAACCTACCAGAGAGAAAGCCGGAGACACTACCATTGTAGTTGTAGTGATGCCTGCACCGGTAGCATCGGGTGCTGCCTGCATATATGGCGAACCATCACCCGGGGTTGTGCCATTGTAGCCGGGCGAACGACGGATCTGGAAATAGCTGTTGCTTATGCCTGAAAGGTTTGTGATGGCCCAACCCGGAGCGCCTGCGTTGAAATCCTCGTGCAGTACTTCTATGTCAGACGGTGTTGCAGTTGCAACAAGCATGGTGCTGTCACCGTTGCAAATGGCTGTTGTGGCAGGAGTGATCGTAATACCTGTAGGCGGTACGTTGATGGTGACTTTTGCACTATCCTGAAGACCCCAGCAGCCGGCAGGAGATGCCGCGCGGAAATAGAAAGTATGAGTACCTGAATTGGTGATCACTTGTGATGTAGACGGAGTAGTCGTAGATGTGCCGTTGTACTGAACACCCTGATAGTAAACTGTACCTGTGCCGAGTAATGTAGCATTGATCGTTGTGGAGCTGCAGAATGTTCCGGCACCGGTCACGTCAACGTTTGGTGGGGTTTCAACTGTAACGGTGATTGTATTTGACGTCACAGCCAATGGAGATACACAGCCGGTTGCATTCATCAGTACCGACACGGTATTGCCGTTCGTGATTGTATTTGTTACCCATGTGGCATTAGTAGCACCGGCCACTGGAGCCCCATTACGACGCCACTGGTAGGTAGGAGTGCCGCCGTTAGCGGGTGTCGCAGTAAATGTAACGGTTGTGCCCGGACAGATATTCCCTGCCGGGTTCTTGGTAATAGTTACAGAAGGAGTGACTGTTGCCTGTAGCGAGAGGTTTGCGAAAACGGTACCCGCGCCACCTGTTACAATACCTGTGAGGCCGGGGGCTGCAGAAGCCCTGATCGCGCCGGCTGCCGATCCGGCTCCGGTTGCCTGAACCTGCAGGCCGGTAATTGTAATGGAATTGATGTTAGCGTTACCAAAACTGAAAATATTTACCGTTAAAGTGGTTGCGGTGATGCCGCCACTTGTGACAGATACGATATCACTTCCGGTAAATGCAAAGGTCGGGACAGCACCCGTATTGAATTGCCATCCTGCTGGTGCGTTCAACACCAGGCCGTGAAAACCGTTTGTGATGTCGCCGTTTAGCCCTTCAGTGATTACGATGTTGCCCAGCGTGGTAAACCCTGCCGCAACGCCACCCACAGCGCGGTTTGCACAAATGTTGGTGCCGCCGGTGCCCGGCGTTACAGTAATTGCAGCGCTTGCCTTGAATGAGCCTATTCCTGCTATTGCAGCTACCAGAAGTAGTAGTTTTTTCATATCTCCGTATGGTTTAATGATTCTTTATGCTACCTATAATCGTAGAAACCCGTGGTGTGCACGGAACTTGCACACACATGAGCTGTTCAATTATACAGCGTCTAAAGATACCAATAATTGAACAAATTACAATAGTAATTTCCTGCATGTGAACGGCCGGATGCAGTATCGCTCATGCAGGAATTATATAAAAAATAAAAAATAGCTTATAACCTATTGATTGTTAATCTATTTGTTGAGGAATTTGGCCTTGTAGTCGTTAATGCTATGCTGCAGGATTTTTTTTGCCAAGCGCGCATTTTCAAATTCTTCAACCTTAACTTCCTTCTTTTCCAGAGTCTTATACTCCTCAAAAAAGTGCCTGAGCTCTTCAATAAAGTGGGGGGAAAGCTCATTTATATCATTAAAATGGGCAACGCTCATGTCATTGGCGCATACGGCTATCAGCTTGTCGTCGGCCTCGCCCTGATCCAGCATACGCATCACGCCTATTATTTTGGCCTCTACCAGACAAAGAGGTTGCATGTCTATTTGGGATAATACCAATATGTCCAGCGGGTCATTATCATCGCAGTAGGTACGTGGAATGAAGCCATAATTGGCAGGGTAGTATACAGAAGAATACAGGACACGGTCCAGTTTCAGCAGGCCGGTCTCTTTATCCAGTTCATATTTTGCCCTCGAGTTGCGGGGGATCTCAATAATTGCGTTTACGGTGTTAGGTACGTTATCGCCATACGATACGTCATGCCACGGATTAAAATTCATCTTACTATCTTGGGTTGTTGAAAATTATTTTGCAAATCTACAAAGGAATTGCGGTGTAAGTACGTCTATGATAGAAACGTGATGCCTGATATTGAAGGAATTACGTCAGAAAAGTATCCTACCTGTCAAAGTTTAGCGTACATGCAATAAATCTACACCAAGAGACGTTCGCGGAGAAACATTAACTGTAACACAGTCAAAACGATGGTTGTGTTATGTTTGTGAAATATTTTCCCACCCAAAATTGTTTTTTTGAGTGGTACTTCTATCTTTGCAAGCCTCTGATTTAAATAAAAATCATAACCAATCTATATTAAGCAAACACAAAAACTAAAATCAAGATTATGGCAGACGTAAAAACAGCCGCGGGAAAACCATCAGGTGCTCAGGGTAGTGCAGGTAAACCAAAAAATTCAAATCATTTTTGGCTCAATCTTATTATAGTTGCGGCGTGTATCACGGCGGGCGAGTTGATCTGGAAATTTGTATTGGGTGCGGAAGGTAACTTCCAGGATGGAGCAGCGAGAGAAAAACCGGCGGGTATCCTCGGTACCATGTATCAGGGTGGATTTGTGGTGCCTATCCTTATGGCGACATTCCTTACGCTGGTAGTTTTCGTTATTGAGCGTGCGCTTACTATTATCAAGGCAAAAGGTAAAATGGATGGCGGCGAATTCGTTCGTAAAGTGCAGTTCCATCTGGCAAACAAAAACGTTGACGCAGCTATCGCAGAGTGCGACAAACAGGCAGGTTCAGTAGGTAACGTAATGCGTGCCGGCCTTGTGAAATACAAAGAAATGATCCATGCTACCGATCTGGATACAGACCAGAAAATAGCAGGTATCCAGAAAGAGATCGAAGAAGCTACAGCACTGGAACTGCCTATGCTGGAGAAAAACCTCGTGTTCCTTTCTACTATCGCTTCGAGCGCAACCCTTCTGGGTCTGTTCGGTACGGTATTGGGTATGATCCGTTCATTTGCCGCGATGGCGAACGCAGGTGCTCCTGATGCTGCTGCACTTGCTGCAGGTATCTCTGAGGCCCTTATCAATACCGCACTCGGTATCGGTACTTCATTCTTCTCTATCCTTTTCTACAACCTGTTCACTACCATCATCGACGGAGTAACGTACTCTATCGACGAGAGCGGGTTCACACTCACACAGAGCTTTGCTTCTACACACAAATAATTGTTACAGGTATCATGCACCCCGAATACAGGGTGCATGATGCTTGCTGATAATAATTATATAAGTGTGGTTATGGAATTTTTGTGAAGTAGTATCTTATTAATTTAACAGCAGAAGAAAAATACAATGCCTAAAGCAAAACTCCCACGTAAAAGCACGAACATCGACATGACGGCGATGTGTGATGTGGCGTTCCTGCTGCTTACATTCTTCATGTTGGCGACAAAGTTCAAGCCTGAAGAACCTGTAGTAGTAAAAACACCATCATCCATTTCCGAAATTCCTTTGCCTGACGTGGATATCATGTTGCTCACTGTTGACGAAAAGGGACGCATATTCTTCTCTATCGACAATAAGCTGAAAAGGAAGGCGCTGATAGACGATGTGGACGCCGAGCGTCAGCTGGGTCTTTCAGAAGCTCAGAAGAACGCGTTCGCATTGGGTGGTTCTGTCGGAATCTCTTTCTCTCAATTGAAGTCGTTCCTGGACCTCAGGCCTGATGAGCAGGCTGAGACCGGTAAGTCGGCAGCAGGTATCCCAGTGGATACATCTGTGCTGTCGCCCAATAACGAACTGGCTCAGTGGGTGAAGAGTGCGAGGAACACTAACCCCAAGCTGCGTATCTGTATCAAGGCCGATGGTGATGCTTCTTATCCGAACGTGAAAAAGATCATCAACACACTGGAGGGATGGAAGATATTCAAGTTTAACCTCATTACGAACCTCAAAGCGGTGCCTGCGGGTACGGCGGCTTACGAGGCAAAGAATAAGGTGGCTGCGAGCGAATAAAGTGAATTGAAACAATATTTAGGAAAACGGAATTACCGTTCTCTGTACAATAAAAAACCATAGTCATGGCAGAATTAGATACCTCGTCCGGCGGGGGGCATAAGAAAGGCCCCGGCGTCAAGAAAGGTAAAAAACTAAGTACGCGTATCGACCTCACTCCGATGGTGGATCTTGGCTTTCTGTTGATCACATTCTTCATGTTCACAACAACACTGGCCAAGCCAAAGACCATGGAGATCAATATGCCGTACAAGGATCCGAATGAAAAGATCGAAAACCCAACTAAAATTAAAAATAGTGTTGCGTTTACGGTTTTGCTGAGCAAGAACCACCGGGTATATTATTACGAAGGTATTGGTGATGACCCTAACAAAGCTCCAGATCTGAAAGTGACCGGCTTTAAAGCAAAAGACGGTATCCGCGATGCGATCATTGCTAAAAAGAAAATGGTAGATGGATTGAAACGTTCCGGTGCTCTGACTGCGAAGGATGAGCTGACCGTTCTGATCAAGCCTGACACTACCAGCACTTACAGCGATCTGGTGAATATGCTGGATGAGATGAACATCAACGATGTGAAGGTGTATGCGATCATCGACATTTCTGATGTTGAGCAGGGATTCATTAAGGAAACTGAGGCCGCGAGCGGCGTGCAATAGTGATAAACACTTCTCAGAACGAAAAATGTAAAGTAAACGATGGATATTAATAAAATACTCAACAGCGACTATCTGGACATCATCTTTGATGGTCGTAATAAATCATACGGAGGCTACGAGCTGCGCAAGAATTATCCGAAGCGCGTGGGCCGTGCGATGATTGTGCTCGTGGGTGTTGCGGTAGGTATAGCTGCTTACACAATTTTGTCTAGCGGTATCAAGGCTGTGAAGAAAGAAGTAGTGGTGATGAAGCAGGTGACACTTGCTGAGCCCCCGCCAATTGATCCGAAGAAGCCACCACCACCGCCACCACCGCCACCACCACCACCGGTGAAGCCGATGGTGAAATTCACTCCTCCAGTCATTAAGAAGGATGAAGAGGTGAAGGAAGAAGAGGTTCCACCACCACAGAAGGAGATCACTGCAGCTGGTCCTAAGGACGAGAAAGGTGATCCTGATGGTATCGATCCGGGTATTGTGGCACCAAGCACCGGTACTGGTGTTGTAGATGCGCCACAGCCGCAAACGGTGTTCAGTTACGTGGAGCAGATGCCGGTATCGGGTTACGATATCCCTTCTTATCTGGGCAAGAATATCAAGTATCCCGATGCGGCGCGTGAGAACAATATCGAAGGACGTGTTGTTGTTAAGTTCGTTGTGAACGAAGACGGACACATCAGCGAAGTGCAGGTAGTTCGCGGCATAGGCGGCGGATGTGACGAAGAGGCGAAGCGCGTAGTGCAGGCGATGCCGGCATGGAAGCCCGGTAAGCAAAATGGTAAGGCGGTGAAGGTGTACTTCACACTGCCGATCCAATTCAAGTTAGAGTAACAGAAGATCTGATAATAAAAGAAGAAGGCTGCCCGAGGGCAGCCTTCTTCTTTTATACAGTCCGGTGTTAAAGGTCCAGACAAAGTACGTGGTCGTTCATGAAGAAGCCGCTGCCAATGTCGATGTCTTCGTCCAGCAGATGCCTGAAGCCGTAGCGTGCGTAGAACGTTTTGGCGGCATGGTTGTGAATATTGACGTTCAGGCGCAGCATCGTCGCATTTTTTGCACGGATATCAGCAATTATATAGTCGATAAGGGCGCGGCCCAGCCCCTTGCCTTGCGCAGCAAGTGTGGTGTATAGTTTATGCAGTTTGTATACTCCCGGTTCTGCCTCGGAATAAGATGCGAACGCGGCAGGTATTCCATCGGTTTCGGCAATGATAAATTGGTGTCCCTGTTCGTTCATCTGAGCGGTAAGGGCGTCCGGATTGTAGAAACGGTCCAGCATGTATGAAACCTGGTCGGCACCTATGATAGGCGTGTAGGTCTGCGGCCAGACCTGCATAGTGAGATCGCGGATAAGCGGAATGTGTGCAATGTTTGCCTTGAAGATGTTCAATTGAATTGATTTGAGAAAAAAGCGTCTTTTCAGCGAAAAAAACGAACGAATAGATTTCCGGTTCAAAGATAAATAAACTAAATTCGCTTTTTATTCAACCTTTCCGAGAGATGAAAAAAGTCGTTTATTCTGCTGCTGTACTTTTTGTTGTAATGGCTTCTATGGTATCGTGCAAGCGCGTCTATCATTGCAATTGTTCCTACAACAATAAAGTAGTGTATACGAAGGATCTTGGTTCTATGACAGCGGAAGACGCGAAGAACAAATGTAGCAGCTACGACACCACGATCGTGGGCGAGAAATGGAACTGCAGCCTGTATTAGCAGGAGTCCGGGGCTTATTGCTACCGGTATATTATGACAACTTTATGAGAGGGGAGATATGAAATGCTACCGGAGCATTGTTATTTTTATGCCCTGAATACAAACGAACGTTTCTGATATGAAAAATCTTTCACTGATTCTCAGCATTGTGGCTTTGGCCGGCGTGGGAGGCCTGTTCTTCATGCAAAATAGTGGTGCAAAACAAGCAACTGTCCCAGCTCCGGTACATGCTACCGGCGGTGCAACCATCGCTTATGTGAACATCGATTCGCTGGAGTCGAGGTATGAGTTGCTGAAGAGCAAGCGTGAAGACTTCAGGAAGAAGCAGGCACAAATGGAAAGCGAGCTGCAGCGTTCTTACGGACAGATGCAGAACGATGCCAATGAAGTGCAGAAGAAGATGCAGAACAACACGCTGACACAGTCGGAGTATGAAGCTGCGCAGAAACGTCTGATGCAGATGCAACAGACCCTGGAGTCGCGCAAGGAGTCGCTGACACAGCAGTTGATGAAGGAGCAGGAGGAATTCAACATAGATCTGAAAAGGCGTCTGGATTCTTTTTTGGCTGAGTATAACAAGACCCATCAATTCGATTTTATCATGTCTTATTCGGGCTCGGGGTCGGCGATATTGTATGGCAACCCTGCCCGCGACATCACCAACGATGTTGTTGACGGCATGAATGCAAGTACAAAAAGTGAATAGTGTAAGAAATAAATAGTATTTTTCTGCAAACGTTCTGAATTTGGAAAGCAATAAAACCCCGGTACATGCCGGGGAGGGGGCACCACAACGCACGCTGAATCTTCTGGATGGCGCCTTGCTGGTGATCGGGTCCATGATCGGGTCCGGTATATTCATAGTAAGTACTGATATAGCCCAGGCCGTGGGCAGTGCCGGTTGGCTGGTGGTGGTGTGGTTGCTCTCGGGTTTCATCACACTCACGGCGGCACTCAGTTATGGCGAGCTGAGTGGCATGTTTCCGCAGGCAGGTGGTCAGTATGTTTATCTGCGCGAGGCTTTCGGTAAACTCTACGGTTTCCTGTATGGCTGGTCGTTCTTTGCCGTTATTCAAACGGGTACTATAGCAGCGGTGGGCGTGGCCTTCGGCAAGTTCGCCGGTTACCTTGATCCGAGGTTGGGTGATGATAATATTCTGATGGGCACAGCCTCCGGCTTCCATATCAGCGCGGCTCAGATAGTGGGCATCGTTACCGTCGTGCTCCTTACTTACATCAACACATTCGGTGTAAAGAGCGGGAAGTGGATCCAGTTCTTTTTTACCATTGCCAAGATAGGCGCCATGGCTGCGCTCATCGTTTTCGGATTTGTTTTGTTCTCCGGCGCCAGAACGTGGCATGCCAATTGGGAGGATGGCTGGTGGGCCAAGGAGATAACCACAAGCGCTGCGGCTATTACGCATCAGAGCCTGTCGGGTGGCACACTGGTTATCGCTATATGCACTGCTATGGTTGGGGCATTGTTCTCCAGCGATGCGTGGAACAGTGTAACGTTTATAGCCGGAGAGATGAAACGCCCTGAGCGTAATATTGGTCTGAGTTTGTTTATTGGTACGCTGGTAGTTACGCTGATCTATGTGTGCATGAACCTGATGTACCTGAATGTGATGACGGTATCGGAGATAGCGCAGGCGCCGGCAAAGCGTGTGGCCACTGCAGCGGCATTGAAGATATTCGGCGACAGCGGGGCTACTATTATCGCACTACTCATCATGGTGTCAACGTTCGGATGCAATAACGGGCTGATACTGTCCGGTGCACGTGTGTATTACACGATGGCGAACGATGGACTGTTCCTGCCTGCAGCCGGTACGCTGAACGACAAGGGGGTGCCTGCACGCGCATTGTGGATGCAGTGTATCTGGGCTTCGGTGCTTTGTCTGAGCGGTCAGTATGGCAACCTGCTCGACTTTATCATCTTCACCGTATTGTTGTTTTATATCCTGACGATAGGAGGGATCTTCAAACTAAGGCGCACCCGTCCCGACCATCCGCGTCCCTACAAGGCGTTCGGCTATCCGGTGATACCGGCTTTGTACATTGCCATGGCGGCCTTTGTGTGTGTGATACTGCTGAAATACAAGCCGACCTACACCTGGCCGGGACTGATAATTGTGATAATGGGACTTCCTATCTATTACCTGCTGCAAAGACGTGCAGCCAGGCAATGATGCGGCAGAAGTAAAAGAAACTGACGATGAAAAAGATAGAATTGCAGAACGTATTTGATCAGATGGCCGGCCTACATGTAGTGGTGGTGGGCGATGTGATGCTGGATAACTACTGGTGGGGCAGTGTGGACCGTATATCGCCTGAGGCTCCTGTGCCTGTGGTGGCTATAACCAAGCGCGAGAGCAGGTTGGGTGGTGCCGCAAATGTGGCGCTCAACTGCATTTCGCTGGGAGCAAAGGTGACGCTGGCAAGTGTGGTGGGTAAAGACAGTGATGGCGACCTGCTGATGTCGCTGGCAGATAAGGCGGGCATAGATACCAGCCTGATGATGAAGAGCAAATTGCGCCCAACAACTACCAAGGTGCGCATACTGAGCCGCAATCAGCAAATGCTGAGGGTAGATGAAGAAGTGACCGACGAACTGCATACGGAAGAAGAACATCCGTTCATAGATATGGTGCTGAAGTACCTGCAAAAGGTGAAGCCGCAGGCGCTGATATTTGAGGATTACAACAAGGGTGTGCTGAAGGAGAATGTGATAAGGCACATAACAGCTCACTGCAAAGAGATAGGTATTGTAACGGTGGTGGACCCCAAGAAACGTAATTTCCTTTCGTACAAAGATGTAACGATATTCAAGCCCAATCTGAAGGAGGTGCGCGAAGGGTTGCATATGGATATGCACCGCACCGATCTGCACGATCTGGGCGAGGCGCACAAGGCACTGCACAAGGCACTGAACCACCGCATTACGTTCATTACCCTCTCTGAGAAGGGTGTGTATTATAACAATGAAGGCGAGGCCGCAATTCTGCCTTCGCACATTCGCAACATTGCTGACGTATCAGGCGCAGGCGATACAGTGGTGGCCACCGCAACGCTTGTATATGCCATAACACAGAACGTGAAGCTGATGGCTGAGATATCTAATCTTGCCGGCGGCCTGGTGTGCGAAGAAGCAGGCGTGGTGGCTATCAATAAGGACAATCTGCTTTCCGAGAGTATGGACCTTTTATGTCCGTGATATTAGCGCCATGCACTACGAACTGATCCTGTTCTTCGGCATCATTTCATTTATCTACGCCTCGGTGGGTTTTGGTGGCGGGTCCAGTTACCTTGCGCTGTTGGCATTGTATGCGCTTCCTTTTCAGGAGATGAAACTTACAGCATTGGTGTGCAATATTGTGGTGGTGACAGGTGGCACCTTGCTGTATTGGAAACGCGGTGAGCTACCTCTTAAAAAGATCATACCAATGGCGGTGGTGAGTGTCCCCATGGCCTTTTGGGGGGCGCGGCTCAAGATAAGCGAACATACATTTTTTGTTATACTTGGTGTATGCCTCATAGTTGCCGGCATATTGCTGTGGGTGCGCACCACAACGTTTTCCGGGGATGCTAACGGGAAACAGACGAACTATCTGCGCGATGGTGCGCTGGGCGGTATCGTGGGCTTCCTGTCGGGAATGGTGGGTATAGGTGGTGGTATCTTTTTGTCGCCCATACTGAATCTAATGGGGTGGGATAGTCCCCGCCGCATTGCAGCAACCGCAAGTGCATTTATCCTCATCAATTCTATATCTGGTATTGCAGGGCAGTTGTCGTCACTGAGTGTATCAATTGACACAATGCGGCTGGGTATGTTGGCGATAGCGGTGTTTGCCGGAGGTCAGTTGGGTAGTCGTGCCGGAGCGTTAAAGTTCAGCGAGCTGGCTGTGCGCCGCGTCACGGGTTGCCTGGTGCTGGCAGCAGGTATAGAAGTGCTGATCAAGCATTGGTCGGCAAGTTGATGCGGGCTAATCGACCAGACTTGTGCGGCCGATGAAATGCTGGAACAACAGCATCTGGAAGAGGAAGTTGATCAGGGTCAGTGCAATTGCGGGCCACTCCAGCTTACGGCTACTGCACGCCATAAACAGTAGTATTACAACTGTATTGAACGAGAAGAACAGCAGCTCCTGCAGGTGCGCATAAGCACCAAATGCCATCCACACACCGGTTGCGAATAGAAATACGATCACATAGTGTTGCCATTTGTAGGTGGTGTTGCGGGTCACATGATTCAGAAAAACATAGAAGAACGGCGTCATCATAGTGTACCTGAATGTGCCTATCACGTCGGTTGCGCCATTCAGCCACAGCGGGCTGTAGAACAGGGAAGAAAAGAGGGTAGTGGTGAGGTATGCCAGCGACACTACAAGCACCTTGTCTTGTTGCTCGCCCCGCGCCAGCCATTTGGTTATTCTGAAGATCAGCATAACGAATGCGGTGAGGCACGCAAAGATCGCCAGTGCATTCAGTAGTATTGTGTGGTATCCAACGCCGTTATAAAATGGCAGGATAGGTGCCGAGTAGATGCGACGCCAGAATGTGGACTGTGCAATAAAGTAGGCAAACCAAACGCCTGTTGCCTGGTACTGGATGAACACAAATGTTGCAAGACCTGCAGCCGATGGGAGTATGTATAATAGCAGATACCGTCCTATGTTACGCGGAATATCTTTCCGGCTGCATGAAAGGACTTCCATGCAAAGGAAGGCGGGCACAACAAAAATGGCTGTCGCACGTGTAAGGGAGAGCAGGAACAGACTTGCCACTATCAGCCAGGTACGTTGTGCGCTGATACCATATAGGCAGACCGCACCCAGCAGAAAGTACACCGCCTCGGCATAGGGCACAAAGGCGAACATTACCGCGGGCATAGATACCCACAACATCTTGTGCTGTATGTCGGGCTTGAACATGCCGGCAAGAACGCTGAGGCCTGCCGCGAAGAATGACATGTTGAGCAAGGATATGGCAACACCGTTGAAGCCGGTGAGTTTCCAGATGGCCGGGAACAGATAGAAGAAGCCGGAATTGCTCTGGCCAATATTGCTGTATGCGTATCCGCGGCGTGCTATGTCACGGTACCAACCTGCATCCCAGGAAATAAGACTGTCGTGCGTTGGGTAGCTGGAGAACATGCCTATGCGATACAGCACTATCTGCAGGCAGTAGAACCCGATACCATACAACATCACCAGGAGAAAGGTGTGGAGCACTTCTTTTTTATCGAGCGGAGCTACTTTCGGCATATGGTTCTTAATGAGACAAAAGAAGGGGCTCCGACTGGAAGCCCCTTCTTTTTGGAAGTTGGTATGCCATTATTTGTTTTTTCTCGCGATAGCTTTTTCTGCCGCCGCAATAATGTTCTCTTTTGTAAGGCCATACTTGTTCAGCAATTGTTTTGGAGTTCCGCTTTCGCCGAATGTGTCCATCACTGCCACATATTCGTGTGGTGCCGGGCACGCACGTGAAGCCACATTGGCAATGCTGTCGCCCAGGCCACCGTTTATCTGGTGTTCTTCTGCGGTTACAATACAGCCGGTCTTACGGATGGAAGCGATAACGGCTGCTTCGTCCAGCGGCTTTATGGTGTGAATGTTGATCAGATCAACAGAGATGCCTTTTTCTGCCAGTTCTTTGGCAGCTTCTACCGCCAGCCAAACGAGGTGACCGCAAGCGAAGATGCTCACGTCAGTACCCTCGGCCAATACCTGTGCCTTGCCTATTTCAAATACCTGGTCTTCAGCAGTGAAGTTCGGCCACTTCGGACGACCGAACCGCAGATATACCGGGCCATTGTGTTCTGCAACGGCAATGGTGGCTGCCTTTGTCTGGTTGAAGTCGCAAGGAACGATCACCGTCATACCCGGCAGCATCTTCATCATGCCTATGTCTTCAAGCACCTGATGGGTAGCGCCGTCTTCGCCCAGCGTGAGGCCGGCATGAGAAGCGCATATCTTCACATTCTTATCGCTATAGGCCACCGACTGGCGGATCTGGTCATACACGCGGGATGTAGAGAAGTTGGCAAATGTTGTTGTGAACGGGATCTTACCGCCAATGGTCATACCGGCAGCAACGCCTATCATGTTGGCCTCGGCTATACCACACTGAATGAAACGATCGGGGAATTCTTTAATGAACGCATTGAGTTTCAGCGATCCGGCAAGGTCGGCTGTAAGTGCCACCACATTCGGGTTGCGACGTCCGGCTTCCAGAATCCCTTCACCAAAACCACCGCGGGTCTCTTTTTCATTGAGTATTTGTATATCCTGCAACATATAGAATAATGAAATGTTTTTGGAGCTGGTGTACCCGTCTCCATGCGCAAAAGTAAGCCGAAGGAACGGTTAATAGGTAGTTCCGGCTGATTGTATTTTTTGAATGTTGTATAAAGTGGGGAAAACCGTTTTACAGACCTATCTTTTCCTCGGTAATGTAGTCATTTCGGTCGGCGGCATTGCGCACCACCAGTTCGGCTACAAATCCCGTCAGGAAGAATAGTGTACCTATCACCATAGTGGTGAGAGATATATAAAATGCCGGTTTGTTGGTCACTCCCATGTTTTCTGCAAATCTGATCTTGTCAATGATCAGCTGTGCCACCAACACAAAACCTGTAAGGAAGGTAATAGCACCCAGTACCCCGAAGAAGTGCATCGGTTTTTTGCCGAATCGGCTGGTGAACTGTATCGTAAGCAGATCGAGAAAGCCATTGATGAAACGCTCCCACCCAAATTTGGACGAGCCATATTTGCGGGCCCTGTGCTGCACCACTTTCTCGCCTATCTTTTTGAACCCCGCCTGCTTGGCCAGCACCGGAATAAAGCGGTGCATTTCGCCATATACCTCTATGCTCTTGATCACCTTGCGCTTATAAGCCTTCAGACCGCAATTCATATCATGCAGTTTGATGCCCGTAAGCCACCTGTTCACTCCGTTATAGAGTTTCGACGGAAGATTCTTGGTAATGGCATTATCATAACGCACTTTTTTCCAGCCGCTCACCAGGTCGTAGCCGTCGCGTATTATCATATTATACAGTTCCGGTATCTCATCGGGACTGTCCTGCAGGTCAGCATCCATCGTGATCACCACATTGCCGGTTGCCGCCTTGAAGCCCACATACAATGCCGGACTCTTACCATAATTGCGCTGGAAACGTATACCTTTCACCGCCTTGAACTGCTGCGAAAGGGAATGCACCACCTCCCAGCTCCTGTCTGTGCTGCCATCGTCCACCATTATCACTTCGTGGGTGTAGTTGTTGGCCGCACATACCCTGTCTATCCACTCCACCAGTTCGGGGAGCGATTCTTCTTCGTTGTACAGCGGTATTACAATGGAAATATCAGGATGCATTCGCGTGCTAAAATACGTGTTTTTAGTATAAATGATGCCCCTTTATGCAGTTTTAACGCTTTGAAAGTGAATGGCAGAAAGCAGTCTGTTGGTACATATTCCGGTCTGTTGCGCTAAAACCGATAGCGGTATTGCAAAACAGAAGATTTTATTAACTTTAAGCGCAAACCGTACCTATTGTACGGACAACTAAACTAGTACTGCTGATGAAATACAGGAATTTTATATTGCGTGCAGCCGCTTTGTTGTTGCTTACTATGCAACTTGCGTCGTGCATCACTACTGTACAGACTGATAACAAACGTCCGCCGAAATACAAATATCAGAAGGCCGGCCGCGCGTGGTAGTTGGTCTTGCGGTGCCCGACTGCCTGGCTCCACAGCGATAAACCCATCGCTTGGGATTCGCTCGCATTTTGGCATTTAGTGCGTTTTCTTTCGTTTAGTGCAAAATTTTTGCTTAGATTTGAAACTTAATTTCTAAAAACTGCCCTGGTATGAAGTCATTATTACTCACCGCAGCCACAATGCTGGCACTGGCGGGCGGGACATTTGCACAGAATCTGCCACCTGAATTCAGGTGGGAAGTAGGTGCAAATGGTGGCTATAGTGTAATTACAAGGCCTGTTGGTCCGCCGGCTGTTTACAGCGGCACCTCAACCAATATAGTGAAGGATATCTCTATTCGTGCCAGCTACTATTTCAGTCCCAATTGGATGATCTCCCTCGACCTCGGCAATCGCCGCTGGGAAACTTTTGGTGAGTGGAAGCTTAACGATAAGTTCGGCAAAGCACTCACTCCGGTGAAGGTGCCGTTTCTTCTTGCAGATCATGCGCTGAATCAGACAGTACAAATGAACTATGTAATTCCTTTTTACACACAGTTCCGCAACTTCAACCGTGCTAACCTTTACTTCGGTGCACAGGTTGGTATGATACAGACCGTAAACGATGGCTCGCGCCAGTATAGCAAATACATGTCAGCTACCGATTCGGGTTATACTTATGTTTCCGGCTACAATTACGGTCCGGGCATGGGCTACTCGCTGGGTCTGCAGACAGGTTTCATATACTACATTGTGCCGCGCCTGGGTGTAACGGCCGAATTGTGCCTGCGCTACGTGAACGTGAAGACAACCGACATGAATTACGCGGCAGCCAATTCAAAATACCACATCATGCACTTCCCGCAGACAGTGGGTATCCGCTACAGACTGTACTAATACCTCTTTGAATTATAAGATGAAGAATTCCCTCGGTTTATCCGGGGGATTTTTTTGTCCCTACTTCTTCCCGATGATCTCTACCAGGTCTTCTTCCACGCTTTTGTTCACCGATTCTTCTATGCGCCCCACCTCGTGCCCGTTACCATCCAGCACGACGAAAGTGGGCAGGAGTTTTATCTTGTATTTGCGCACCGCTTTTTTTCCTTCCTTGGTCAGTGTCGTCTTGTCGCGGTCCAGACCTGCCATCATCAGGTATTCGTGCGATATTCCAGCATCCTGCAGTACTCGAAACAACTTAGGTAGCAGATCTTTCGAATCGCCGCACCACGTGCCCACCGCAATGAACAACGTATATCTTTTCAGATTGTTTTTGAGAAATTGTACCGCTTCTTTATCAGGTGCATATTCCTCCATGCCCGTAGTGATCCAAGAGAATGTTGGTTCATCTATCAGGTCGGCATAAGCAAACAATCCTTTGAATACCACGCGGTCGTTTTTCGGGTCTCTTTCCACTTCATAGTCCGGCGTAATTGACGGGAAAAATTGTTTCAGCGTATCCTTAGGCTGCATAAGAACCGGTTTGTTTCTGTCTGGAGGGATCTGTGCCGATGTGGTGCTTGCTGTAAGTACAGCCGAAGCCATCATTGCATATACAAAACGAAGCATGATCATTGTGTTGTGTGTAGCGGTTGTTGCGGTCAGATCAACTGTTCGCGCAAGATCAGTAGTTTGTCCCTGAACTGTGTCAGCGATGTTTTCAGATCCACTGTGGTTACATCGCGTTTGTTCTGTGCGCGTAGCTTTGTCTTGGCGCCTGTAAGCGTGAAACCGCGTTCCTTCACAAGGTGGTAGATGGCGCGCAACTCCTTCACATTTTCGGGTGTGTACAGGCGGTCGCCCTTGCGGGTGGTGCGCACTTTCATCTTGAATTCGTTGGTCCAGAAGCGAATGTGCGACGTCTTCACTTTAAAGAACTCTGCAACCTCGCCAATAGTATAGTATTTCTTTTCACCCTTCCAGTCTTCCGGAATGATATCTGCGGCTGCTTCTGTGCCATGTTCGCCTTCCAGTTTCACCGGTTTGCGGCCACGTGTGCTCTTTGGTTTGGCAGGTGCGGGCGACGGTGTTTCCGCTTCCGTTGTAGTTGGGGTGTGCGCTTCTGCCAAAGGTGTGTCAAAAGTTGCTTCAGGCACATGTATTTCCTCGGCTGCTTCCTCAATCAAATCGTTGGTCAGTTCCTCCGACATTACGGGCTCGGCGTCAAGCGCGACAATGGTATCAACAGGCTCTTCAGCCACTATTTCATCCTCTGCAACTTCGGTTTCAATTGTGTCATTATTGGCTGTGCTGACCTCAAAGCCATCTGCCGGAATCTCCACTTCGGCATCAGCCTCGTGTGTAACGATAAGAAGCGCACCGGGAGTGCCATCTGTGTCAAATGGCGCAGTCTCAATGATGGCTTCGGCTAATTCATCCGACGGGATAGAAGTTGCGTTTATTTCCAACGTCATTTCCGGTACCTCAGGCGTCGCGGCTTCTGCCTCGGGCTGCTCTTGCGTTTCCTCTTTCTGGTCTTTCTTACGGCCACGAGTTTTCCCGGCAGGTTTTGGCTGCTCCGGTACAATTTCCTCTCCGAAAAGCGTTACTATGCGGGTACTCATTAATACGAAATTAAAACAATTATCTGCATATTCCGAAGGGCCGGGTCAGGTATTTACTTTTGCCCCCTTTTCAGGTCGTCCAGTTGGCCTGCCTTTTCAGCCTGTTCCTTTTTTGATTTTTCCAGTTCTCGCTGTGCTTCTTTGTTCTTTTCCTCTATAGCCTTCAGTTCGGCTTCTTTTTGTTTAATGGCTTCGGCTGCAACTATCTGGCCTTCCAGCTTTTGCAGAAAAGTGGTTATGTTGGCAGCGGTGGCGGCATCATTTGCACTCGTCACAAAGTTGTTGTAGCCTTTAGATACGCACAAATAAACGGTTGTCTTGTGTTTCTTGCTGTGTGTTTTCAGGTAGTAGTCGCATTTTGCCGGGCTGATGTCGTTCCATGTCGCGCCTTTGTATATGGACACACCCTTCTTCTCTGTTCCTTTTTTAATGCCGGCTTCCATTATGCGTTGACCCAGCACTTCGCGGGTTATGTCTTCATCATGGTTGTAGCGGGCAGAGAAACACCACATTTCTTCCTTGCCCATTTTTTCAGAAGACTCTGAAACAGCAACTTCCTGGGCATTTAAAACCATTGGAAACAAAGCTGCCAGCACAATCCCGATTATCGATCTCATAGTTGTTCGAATTTGATAGTAAAGGTACTACAATAACGTCATTGAGGGCTTCATAACCACCACCGCGAGCCACCTGCGCTATGTGCGGGAATTTGTATCTTGCACGCTATGAACGCATTTGAAATTCGCGGTGGTCGCTCGCTGAAGGGCACCATCACTCCTCAGGGTGCCAAGAACGAAGCTTTACAGGTATTGTGTGCCGTGCTGCTCACCAAAGAGCCGGTGACGTTGCAGAATGTACCTGACATTGCTGATGTGAACGCGTTGATAGAGGTACTGCAGGATATGGGTGTGGGTATATCACGCCCCGAGCCCAATACCATTATTCTGCAGGCCGACAATATTGACCCCGAGTATTTCAATACAGCAACATTCCGCAAAAAGTCAGGTAAGCTACGCGGCACGGTGATGCTGGCAGGCCCCATGCTGGCACGTTTCAGAAAGGCGTACATCCCGCAGCCCGGCGGCGACAAGATCGGTCGTCGCAGGCTGGATACACACATTCTTGGGTTCGAAAAACTCGGTGTTGCGTGTACCTACGATAGCGAGAACCAACTGTTCTCTATGCAGGCCGACAAACTCACCGGGGCAAACATGTTGCTCGAAGAGCCATCTGTAACCGGCACTGCCAACATGCTAATGGCGGCCGTGCTTGCCGAAGGTACTACCACCATCTATAATGCCGCCTGCGAGCCCTACGTTCAGCAATTGTGTCACATGCTCAACAGTATGGGCGCGCGCATATCGGGAATCAGTTCCAATCTGCTTACCATTGAAGGTGTGTCCGTGTTGAAAGGCTGTACGCACAGGGTTTTGGCCGATATGATCGAAGTTGGTTCATTCATTGGCCTTGCTGCAATGACACAAAGTGAGATCACCATTAAGAATGTCGATGCGAGACAACTGGGTATGATACCCGATGTTTTTCGCAGATTGGGCATAGAACTCCATTTACAAGGCGATGACATCTATGTGCCCGCGCAGGAGCACTACCGCATACAGAAGTTCATAGACGGATCTATCCTTACCGTGTACGACCACCCATGGCCGGGTTTTACACCCGATCTGCTCAGTATCGTTCTCGTTACGGCCACTCAGGCAAAAGGCACTGTACTGGTGCACCAGAAGATGTTTGAAAGCAGGTTGTTTTTCGTGGACAAGCTAATAGAAATGGGTGCTCAGATCGTTTTGTGCGATCCGCATCGTGCGGTTGTCATCGGGTTGGACAAACAGGTAGCCTTGAGGGGTATCAACATGGTGTCGCCGGACATCAGGGCCGGTGTTGCCTTGCTGATAGCGGCATTATCGGCCAACGGCAAGAGTACTATTCAGAATATCCACCAGATCGACCGCGGTTACGAAAGGATAGATGAGCGTCTGAATGCTCTTGGAGCGGATATTCGCCGTATCAATATCGCATAATTTTCGTTGTTATGTGATGGCATTTTCCTTTCATTGTCATTCGGCTTGTGGTAGTATTTTCTTTCTACAGGGGCAGAAAGTGCATAAAAGCCGCTGCTTTTTCTAACAAAATCCTTGGTCGGGACGCCTAATTTAATGATCGCTGTAAGTGAGCAAAGGACCGAAAACTATTGTCAGTATTGTGTTTTTTGCATCAGCATCCGGAAGGATGATCTACCCTCGATCGGGTCAGTATTTTTTGCAGCGATCAACAGTTGTATGAGAGAATGATAATATGTGGGCCGGGTAAAAATTACACATGAAATTGACTGAAATATTAGCACCAATAAAATTAATTGGTTATATTATAGATTTTATGTTTTCGTTATGAATTTTCGAAAAAAATAACGTACTTTTCGGTCTGCATATTATTTTTAGTATGTTTACTCACTGTTTCCCGAGTCCTTTTTTAACATAAAGAGAGGATTCAGAAAGGGTAGAGTGTGTGGTTTTGTACGTGATTTTAGATGAAAGGAGATGCTTTTTTCTGTAGAAAGAAGCATTGAAAGGATTTATTGTAACGTTTGCGAAAGCAGGCAGAAAGGCAAAAATTATTTTTTTAAAAACGGTAGTATGAATAATTTCTTACGAGCGCGATTCAGGCATTTGACGATCAACTCTATGAAGCATAAAGTGAAGCCAGGTGTAGGATTGTTGTGTGGTTTGGTGGCATTGATGGCTGTATTATCTCCTGTTGGTTCTTATGCGGGTCTTGGTATTTCCAGCGCTGTTCCCACTCCTTCTTTCTCGGCTCCGGGTCTGGTATGTAGTGGTAATGCGGGAACGATCACGCTGAACATTACAACCTGTACCAACGCTAATCCCGACTGGAGCGCGAACTATGCACTTGATTCATCATCAGATGGTGGTGCTACCTGGTTTACACCATCCGGTATAGCTTCTGGCACCATCAATGCAGCATCGCCTGTCCTCGTCTATACTACTCCCGTTCTTACGTCTACTTCATGTTACAACCTTACTTACCGTTTCAGGCTTACAGGTATTACCAACAATTGCGGACCGGGCACGGCGATAACCACGCCCACAGCGGTTTTGAGGGTATGCCCGCAGCCTAATCCCATCACTGGCCCAACGCAGGTTTGTGTAGGTTCTACCATAACTCAGGCTACAACATCTACAGGCGGAACATGGAGCAGCAGTGCACCGGTTACCGTTGCAAGCATTGGTACAACAGGCATTGTTACCGGTCTTGGTGCGGGCACTGCAACAATATCTTACACATTCTCAGGTGGTTGTGCGTCATCTCGTGTCATTACTGTATCAGCACTTCCGGCGCCTATCACAGGCGCTACCAGCATATGTGCGGGCACAACCTCCGGTTATAGTCTATCAGCGCCACCATTCGGCGGCACATGGACAAGCAGTACACCAGCTACCGGTACGATCGATGCGGTTACAGGTGTTCTCACAACAATTGCTGCAGGCACAACGGTCGTTACCAATACAAATTCATCGGGTTGTACTTCTTCACTCACTGTTACAGTTAATGCACAGCCTGCTCTGTACAACGTTACACCTGCAGGTGCAAGCAGCTATTGTGCAGGTGGCCTAGGTATCAACGTAGGTCTCTCAAATTCAGAGACCGGTACCAACTACCAGTTGTACAATACAGGTAGTCCGGTTGGGACGTCTGTGGCAGGTACGGGTGCTCCTTTGAGTTTCGGCCTTCAAACAGCTGCCGGTACTTATACTGTAATAGGCACACGCGGCGCATGTTTCCAGACAATGACAGGCAGTGCGGTTATCACTATCACACCGGCGCCGCCATCTATTTCAGGTGCGGGCACTGTGTGCGCGGGTTATACGACGACTTACACAAATGCTGCTGCCGGTACATGGAGCACAAGTAATGTAACAGTAGGCACTATCGACGGTACATCAGGTGTATTCACCGGTCTGTCTGTTGGTATCGATACGGTTATTTTCACCGAGACAGCAACCGGATGTACAACATTCCGTGTTGTTACTGTAAATGCTACACCGGCACCTATTACGGGCACTATGTCTTTGTGTGTCGGTACATCCACAACACTCAGCGCAACGCCTGCCGGCGGTGTGTGGGTGAGTGGTAACCCGGGCGTAGCAACAGCAGGTATCTCTTCAGGAATCATTAACGGTACCGGTTCCGGCACCGCAACAATATCCTACACGCTTCCGGGTGGTTGTCAGATCACGGCCGTGGTAACGGTAAACACAGTTCCGTCAGCCATTACCGGTGCTACTTCGGTTTGTGACGGTAATTGCGCTTTATTATCAAGCAGTCCTGCTGGTGGCACGTGGAGTGTTGTTCCGCCATCAGTTGCAACCGTCAGCACATTGGGCAACTTCTGCGGAACCAGTCCCGGAACGGCTATCGTTACTTACACACTGTCAGGCGGTTGCTTTGCAGTGACCACAGTTACTGTGTTGTCATCGCCTACTGCCATCACCGGTTCAAGTGTTGTGTGTGTGGGGCAGACAATAACATTGTCAAACGGAACTGCCGGTGGTACATGGAGCAGCAGCAACCCTGCTAATGCCTCGGTTATCTCCAGCACTGGTGTGGTTACCGGCGTTACAGTAAGCACTACTGCTACTATCAGCTACACGACACCGGGTGGTTGTGTTGCAACCAGGGTTGTTTCAGTTGAGGCAGTTCCGGCTCCTATTTCAGGTACACTTTCATTGTGTGTAGGCCAGACCTCTCTGATGAGCACAACATCTACCGGTGGTACATGGAGTACAAGTGATACTGCCCTTGCAACTATTGATGCTGGTGGACTGCTCACAGCTGTTAGCGCGGGAAGCACAATTGTAAGTTACTCATTTGCATCCGGTTGCCGTGCTACTGCGGTAGCCACAATCAACCCGAATCCGGCGCCTATTACCGGCACGCTTCAGGCCTGTGTCGGATTCACTTCAGCACTCAGCAACACTACCGCAGGTGGTACCTGGGTAAGTAGTGTTCCTCCGATCGCGGACATCAATCCAACTACCGGTGTAGTCACCGCATATATCCCCGGCTTTGTATCTATTAATTATACCTTGCCCACCGGTTGTACGGTAGCAGCAACATTCACGGTTAATCCGAACCCACTTCCGATCGACGGAACTCCGGTTGTATGTGTGGGTTCAATAACTACACTCAGCAATTCATCTCCTGGTGGTCCGGGAACATGGAGCAGCGCCAACCCTGCTGTAGCGGCAATTGATGCTGTTACCGGTGTTGTTACCGGTGTTTCCGCAGGAACCGCTCTGATAACATTTACACTGCCTACAGGTTGCCGCACAACCATCGTTGTGACAGTTAATCCGCTTCCTGCATCGATTACCGGATTCCCACGCACTTGTATCGGCTTCTGTACGCCGCTGACAAACGGAACTCCTGGTGGTGCATGG
This sequence comes from Flavipsychrobacter sp., assembly GCA_044220845.1. GTDB lineage: Bacteria > Bacteroidota > Bacteroidia > Chitinophagales > Chitinophagaceae > Nemorincola. The sequence continues at coordinate 24,337 of JBGAQG010000024.1, forward strand.
TCGAGCCTTGACCCATCTGTTGCAACCATCAGTTCGGGTGGTTCGCTCTGTGGCGTTAGTCCTGGCACAGCAATTATTTCATACACACTGCCTACGGGTTGTGCAAGGAATGTGATCGCTACTGTCGATCCGATCCCTGCTCCTCCTACCGGTACGCTCAGTTTGTGTGTGGGTGGTACTACAACAATGTCTCACACGATCCCTGGTGGTACATGGACCAGCAGCGACACAATCGTTGCAACTGTATTCCTTGGTACAGGTCTTGTTACAGCACATGTAGCAGGTACAGCAAACATCACTTACACTACTTCTTCAGGCTGTACTGCGTTTACTACAATTACAGTAAATCCGGTACCGCCTGCATCTACCGGCACACTCTATATGTGTGAAGGAAATACAACAACACTGTCAAACCTGTTCCCCGGTGGTGCATGGTCAAGTGCAGCTCCTTCAATAGCAACTGTGGGCACTTCAGGTCTGGTTACTGGCGTTGCTGCAGGTACAGCCGTTATCAGTTATACACTTCCTTCAGGATGTGGCGTAACTTCTATCGTAACGGTTTATCCGCTGCCTGCTATCCTCGGATCTGTGTTGGTTTGTCCGGGTGTAGCATCTACGCTCACCGGTTCTCCTGCGGGTGGTCTTTGGGCTAGCTCGCCGTCAGTAATTGCAACTATAGGTTCGCTTTCCGGTTCGGTTACAGGTGTTGCTACCGGTACAGCAACCGTTACTTATACACTCGCAACAACCTGCCGCAGCACTGCTGTCGTTACCGTTCAGCCACTCCCTGCGGCCATCACCGGCCCTACACAAGTATGTGTGGGCGGAACCATTACGTTGCTCAACTTTACCACTGGTGGTGGTACATGGAGCAGTAGTACGCCGGCGGTTGGTAGCATCAACGCTACTACTGGAGTGCTTTCTGGTATCAGCGCTGGTGTAACAACAATAACGTTTACATCCACAGTCACAGGGTGTATCACTACTGCTACGGTCACTGTCAATCCGTTGCCAGCACCAATTGCAGGTCTTACCAATGTCTGTGTCGGTTCAACGATAACATTGAGTAGTGCCAGCTCGGGAGGCACATGGAGCAGCAGCGGCACTTTCGCGTCAATTGGCTCAGCAACAGGTGTGGTAACAGGTATAACTGCAGGTGTTGAGCAGATCACTTACACACTGCCTACCGGCTGTCTTGCCAACTTCACTGTTACAGTAGATCCGCTGCCTGCATCGATCACAGGCGCGTTGTCTGTTTGTCATACTTATACTACGCTGCTTAGCAGCTCAACACCGGGTGGCGTATGGAGCATCAGCCCTGCGACGGTAGCTACAATCAGCTCTACAGGTCTGGTGAGTGCTGTTTCTTCAACCGGTGGTACTGCCACTGTTACTTACACGCTTCCGGCAACAGGCTGTCTCACTACTGCCATCGTTACGGTGAATCCATTGCCTGATACCATCACCGGTCTGCTCAACATTTGTGTGAATGACACTGTAACACTTAGCAGCGCAACTCCGGGAGGTATCTGGACAAGCGATAACATCCTCATCGCTACATTCGTTACGCCGCCAACTACGGGTCTTGTTGCAAGTGTATCTGCCGGTACTGTGATGATCACTTATACATTACCTACAGGTTGCTATACAACCAAGGTAATGACCGTGAATCCGATCCCTCAGCCGATCACGGGTACATTGTCTGTTTGTCAGGGTTACTCTCAAACACTCAGCAATGTCACAACGGGAGGTTCATGGAGTAGTAGTAATACGGCCGTTGCATTTGTAGGTTCAGCAACCGGTGTTGTTACCGGCATTGCTCCCGGTGTAGCGTTTATTACTTACACGCTCCCTTCAAGCTGTCCACGTGTTGTGCAGTTCACTGTTAATCCTAATCCTGCTCCTATCTCAGGCGCACTCAGTATCTGTAATGGTGACACAACGATACTCACTAGCAGTACGCCGGGTGGCACATGGAGCAGCAGCGATCCGTCTGTTGCATTCATTTTCATGCCAACGGGACAAATGATCGGCCTTGCAGTCGGTACAGCAACAATATCCTATATATTGCCAACTGGCTGTTTTGCCATCACCAATGTCACTATCAATCCGCTGCCTACTGCAACTACTATAGTCGGCAACAGGCAGGTGTGTGTGGGAACAAGTGCGTTCCTTGTCAACTCGGCATTCCCTGGTGGTACATGGTCAAGTCAGTTCCCGGCCATAGCATCCATTAATCCGCTATCAGGTGTGTACACCGGTAACACGGCAGGTGTAACCAATATCACCTATACGCTGCCTACCGGATGCGATACATTCATTCAGGTTACTGTTAATCCGCTTCCTGCAGCTATAACCGGCGCACTTTCATTGTGCGAAGGCAACACAACTGCATTGAGCAGTGCAACACCTGGTGGGACATGGAGCAGCGGTGTGCCATCTATAGGTACTATCGATGCAACTACGGGCGTGTTCACCGGTATCAACGCGGGTGTTACATTAGTTACTTACAAGCTCACCTCTACCGGTTGTGAAACTGTAGCATTTGTTACCGTGAATCCGCTTCCTGGTACAATAGTAGGTGTAACAGATATCTGCATCGGCGGCGATACCATACTTTCATCATCACCGGGTGGTGGTGCGTGGAGTGGTGGTGGTTTTGTTGCCAGCGTCACAGCTATCAGCTCTACGTTCGACTCTGCTCGTGTAGTTGGCCTGGCTGTGGGTACCACAAATATTACTTACACACTGCCTACAGGTTGCTTCAGGTCTGTAGAATTGCACGTACATCCGGTTCCGGCTCCGATCTCAGGTCCTGATACTGTGTGCGTTGGTTCAACGATCACCCTCAACAGTACACCATTCGTAGCAACAGGTAAATGGTCAGTAAGCAACCCTGCAGTAGCCGATATCGATACCCTTACAGGTGTCCTCACCGGTATTTCTGCCGGTGTCGTGAATGTGACGTATACCCTCGATTACGGTTGTAAAGAAGTACGTTCGGTTACCGTTCATCCGCTTCCCGCTGCTATCGGTGGTCCGATCAATGTGTGTGAAACATACACCATCACAGCAACTAATGCTACGCCGGGTGGTACATGGAGTACAAGCGACGTAACAAAAGCCACGATCGACCCGGCTACCGGTGTTATCACCGGTGTAAGTGCTGGTACGGTCACAATCACGTACAAGCTGATAACAGGTTGTTTCCAAACACGCCTCATCAACGTAAGGCCGCTTCCGGTTGTTACTGTGAATGCACCTACTATCGTATGTAAATATGCCAGCGTCACATTGACTGCCGCAGGTGCAGATACTTATGGCTGGAGCCCGTCAACCGGATTGAACACTACAGTGGGTCCTGTTGTTGTAGCCAGCCCGACTATCACTTCTACTTATGTCGTTACCGGTACAACCATCTACGGTTGTCAGGACACGGCACAGGTTAAAGTATGGATCGACTCTCTGCTGAATGATATTAAAGTGACAGGAAACGACAGCATCTGTCGTGGCGATTGCACAGTGCTGATGGCTAGTGGCCGTGAGGGCACTTTCTTCAGCTGGAAGCCTGCACCTGGCCTTTCATGCACTATATGTGACACTGTAACCGCTTGCCCGCTTAATACAACTACTTACAACATGGTGGCTGTTGACTCGCTTGGCTGCCGTGATTCACTGTTCTTTACTGTAACGGTGATGCCGCTACCTGTGATGCGCGTGTTACCAAACCCTGCTATAGTATGTAATGGAAGCAGCACTCAGCTTAATGTAAAAGATACATTGGCAACAGCAAGCTATCCTACCAAGTTTGCATGGTTCCCTAATGCGTTCATCTCTTGTGATACATGTGCTAATCCGGTTGTGTCTAACACGTTCAACCTCGTTTATCGTGTGACCGGTATCACTCCGTTCGGATGTTTCGATTCCTTGAAAGTACCTGTGACTGTTCTTGATAGTGCATTCAACAGTATCAACCGCGATACAGTGATATGTATTGGCGGAACTGCCCAATTGAATGCGGTAAGTATCAACCCCGACGGCGCAAGGTCTGACTTCTTGTGGACTAACCCTGTTGCGATGAGCAACAATATGGTGCACAACCCGACAGTTAGCCCATCGGTTACCACAACTTATCAGGTGATCATCACTCCGAACGTGTGCTGGCCGGATACGCTGTACACTACCGTTGTAGTGGCGCCTTTCCCGGACATATCGATCACTCCGCCTTCAGCTAATGTGGCTTCAGGTACGAGCGTATCGCTCACCGCTACCATCAACAACGAGATGATCATCTCGAACTATGCATGGACGCAGAACGGTACTATTTCTTGTGATACGTGCTATACAACGATAGCAACGCCTACGGTGAGCACTACCTATACTTTCACTGCTACGTCTATCTACGGCTGTTCTACAACCCGAGAGGTCACGATCAACATTGCATGTGATAACTCTCAGGTATTCATCCCGAACGTATTCACTCCTAACGGAGATGGTATGAATGATCGCTTCTACATCAGCGGCAAGGGTATCTCTAAGATCACTAAGTTCCTCATCTACAACCGTTGGGGCGAGCTGGTGTACGAGCGCTACAATATTCCTGCCAACGATCCTGCAGAAGGATGGGATGGTCAGTACAAAGGTGTGGTGTTACCTCCTGACGTATTCATGTATGTGATAGAGGCAAACTGTAACCTGGGTGAAGTATTTAAGTACAAGGGTGATATTTCGATAGTAAGATAATTGAGTTAATTTCATAAATAAGGAACAAATGAAGCGGATCATTAGTAAGGTGTTGGCGGGTGTGCTGGTAGGTGTTAGCCTGCATAGTAGTGCTCAGGACATTCACTATTCGCAGTTTTACGAAAATGCGATGCAGCGCAACCCTGCGCTGACGGGCATCTTCACCGGCGATTACAAGGTCGGCATGGACTATCGCAGCCAGTGGTCAGCGGTATCCGCCAACCCATATAGTACGGTGATGATCTCCGGAGAGACGCGCATCCTCGTGAACAGGGAGATCAACGATTATCTGAGCTTTGGTCTTGCTACCAACTTCGATAAAGCCGGCGAGATCAGGATGTCTAAGACGCAGGTATATCCGTCTATCGCCTACAACAAGGCGATGGATGATATCTACCATACTTACCTCTCGGTAGGGCTGAGCGGCGGCATCAACTCTATGGCCGTTGACCAAAGCCGTTTCCGTACCAGCAACCAGTACGTGAACGGGGTGTACGATCCTTCAACTTCTACAGGGGAAAATGCTACGTTCAAGAACCTGAACCACTACGATATCGGTGCGGGTGTCAGCCTCAATAGCTCACTTGATCAAAACGGTATCTTTAACTACTACCTGGGTGTAAGTGCCTACCATATCAACACACCTACTGAAGAGTTCTACGGCACCGGCGATCCGGTGAGCCGCCAGATGAAGTGGCAGTTCAATGCCGGTTTCCACTCTTCGTTCAGCGAGCAGTTCGGTATCACAGTTCACGGTAACTACAGCTATCAGCAGCCAAGCACCAACGTTATACTCGGTGGTTTCTTCACTTGGCGCAGTGTGCCGGTTGGTCTGCCAAGTATCTTCGCGCTTAACTTCGGCGCCTTCTATCGTTATCAGGATGCATTCATACCAATGGTGCGTATAGATTACAAAGATGTTGCCGTAGGTTTCTCTCACGACGTTACCAACTCTAAACTCGCTTCTGCCGTGTCCGGTGCAAGTGCTACAGAGCTTACATTGTATGTGCGCGGTAACTACGCTCACCGCAAGAACCCTCGCGACCCGATCTACTGTCCTCGTTTCGAAGACCTGAACAACTACAACTTCAGATAATCAGATAGATACTCACTACATCCCCGGCCACTCGCCGGGGATTTTTTTTGCCTGCCCCCAAAGAGAAGCGGCCGATCTTTCGACCGGCCGCTTCTCTTATTGTAAGTATGTTTTGATTAGCACTTTTCAATAACTACAGCGCTGGCACCACCGCCACCGTTGCAGATACCTGCCGCACCGTACTTAGCGTTGTTCTGATGCAGTACGTTGATCAGTGTAGCAATGATACGTGCACCGCTGCAGCCCAGTGGGTGACCCAGTGCCACGGCGCCGCCGTTCACGTTCACTTGTTCAGGCTTCAGGTTCATTTTCTGTGCGTTCACAATACCCACTACACTGAACGCTTCGTTCAGCTCGTAGTAAGAGATGTCTTCCATCTTCAGACCTGCCTTGGCAACAGCTTTAGGTACTGCCAAAGACGGTGAAGTAGTGAACCACTCAGGTGCCTGCTCAGCATCGGCATAACCCTTGATCTTAGCGATTGGCTTCAGACCAAGTGCGTCAGCTTTCTCCTTGCTCATCAATACCAGCGCAGCAGCACCGTCGTTCATAGTGCTTGCATTCGCAGCGGTAACAGTACCGTCCTTAGAGAATGCAGGGCGAAGTCCCGGGATCTTGTCAAACTTCACATTCCAAGGATCTTCGTCCTTAGATATTTTTATCGGGTCGCCCTTTTTCTGAGGCACTTCTACCGGAACTATTTCATTGTCAAAACGACCGGCGTCCCAGGCAGCCTGGCTGCGCTTGTAGCTTTCTATTGCAAACTCGTCCTGTGCTTCGCGGCTGATATTGCACTCTTTTGCACACATGTCAGCAGCGTTACCCATTGCGTAGTTGTGGTAAACGTCAGTCAGACCGTCTTTAGCCAGACCGTCAATGATAGTGACATTACCATATTTATTACCCCAACGCAGGTTCTCGTTGTAGAAAGGCACATTGCTCATGCTCTCCATACCACCGGCTACCACCACGTCGGCATCACCCAGCATAATGGCCTGCGCACCCTGCATCACTGCTTTCATGCCGCTGGCACACACTTTATTGATCGTAGTACAAGGTACATTGTCAGGCACACCTGCAAAGCGGGCGGCCTGGCGCGCAGGCGCCTGACCCAGATTGGCCTGCAGTACGCTACCCATCAATACTTCATTTACTTCGCTTGCAGCAACACCTGCACGCTCCAGAGCGCCCTTGATAGCGATAGCGCCGAGCTTCGTAGCCGAAAAATCTTTCAGAGCACCGCCCCAGCTACCCATCGGGGTACGCACAGCGGATATGATATATACTTCTTTCATCGCGGTTTTTTTAAAGTGGTGCAAAGGTAGCGAAAAGAGATGTAACAGGCTAAAAATCGATATGATGCTCCCATAGACGGAGTCGGTCGGAGTGGTCTATATGTCAGCTTTTTCGCTAATTTTACCCGCAGTGCCTTGAGCACTATGCTAAATCATCGATCCCCGACTTGAAGATGACACATATAACCGTTCGCTTTGTCCTGATCCTTATCGTTTCGTGCTCATTTGGTAGGCTTTTTGCGCAGGAACCTGTGCCTAAAGGGACCTACAGCTACGATGGCGAACGGGCCAACGGCAAGAAACAAGGGCAAGGTACATGCATCTGGCCCAACGGCGATAAATATGTGGGTGCATTTGCAGACGATACTATGTCAGGCACCGGTACTATGTATTATGCTGACAGCGGGAAATATGAGGGCGAATGGAAGAACGGCATGCGCAATGGCCAGGGCAAATACACATGGAGCAGCGGAAACGTATATGAAGGTGACTTCCTCAACGACATGATGCATGGTCAGGGTACCTGTACCTGGACAAACGGGGAAAAATATGAGGGACAATACGTAAAAAACAATCGCACAGGCGAGGGCACCTATACCTGGCCGAATGGAGACAAGTACGTGGGCCGTTTTGTTGACAATATGCGCTCGGGAAAAGGCACGTTTTATTACGAGAATGGCGCCCGGTACGAAGGCGGTTGGAAAAACGACAAAAAGCAGGGCAACGGTGTGTTTAGCTGGAATAATGGCGACCGCTACGATGGCCAGTTCGACAATGATGTGAAGAATGGCTATGGCAACTACTTCATAGCATCACCCAAAGCGAGTGTTACCATTCGTTATTGTCCTCGTTGCAAAAAGTACATGGGCAAATGGAAAGACGGCTACAAAAGTGGTTTTGGCCGTTGCTACAACAGAAAAGGAAAGATGATCTTCGAAGGTGAGTTTGTCGACGATAAACCACAGGGTCGTTACCCAACCAAGAAAAAGAAAGACAAACGATAGTTTGCTCGTCAGTAGATAAGTTGATCCTTTACCGATACATTTCCCTGCAAGCCGCCGCTGTGTATGCACAGGATGCGGTCTGATGAGGAGAAGAAGTTGTCATCCAGCATTTCTTTCAGGTTATACATCATCTTGCCGGTATACACAATGTCCAGCGGTATCTTGTGGTCTTTATAGAACTCGTTCATGAATACGAGCAGTTCGTCCTTCCACTTCCCGAACCCTCCAAAGCGCAGATCAGGCACCAGCGACCATGAGTACTGGCTGATACCCGGCAGATGTTCGTTGATGTAATGTCGTTGTTCGTCGGTTTGTTTCATCGGCACAAATCCCAGTATATGCTGTTCCTCCGGTAGTTGTCCGCGCAGCCCTGCCAGCGTAGTGCCTGTACCAACGCACATGGCTATATGAGTATAACTCTTGTTCACAAAACGGTCTATCAGTCCTGCACCCTTGCGGCCACGTTCATTCGCACCGCCTTCGGGTATTATCAGTATCTCGTCTAAATGCGCCACCAATTGTTCTGCCCACAGTGGCTGATGTCGGTTGCGGTAGTCCTCCTGCGACACAAACAGCAGCTCCATTCCATAGTCCTTACAGTCTTGCAGGGTAGGGGTCAGCGCATCATGGTGCCCGCGCACTATACCCACCGAGCGCAGCCCGAACTGGCGTGCGGCAAACGCGGTAGCCACCAGATGATTGGAATAACCACCTCCGAAAGTCACAATGGTCTTGAATCCGTGATCCTGCGCATACGACAGGTTCAGGCGCAGTTTATACCACTTATTGCCCGATACCACCGGGTGTAGTAGGTCCAGCCGCAGCATATCCAACGCCGCCACCTTGCCCTGATACCACACCTTGTTCAGCGGTTGAATGATGGCCAGCCGTTCATCAATTGTACCCATATTCGCGCAGGTAGTTTTCGTTATCGCGCCACTTGGGCCGCACCTTCACAAACAGTTCCAGGTGCACCTTGCGCTGCAGGAATTCTTCAATGGCCTTGCGCGCATTGATGCCCAGTTGTTTGATCATGCTGCCGCCCTTGCCCAGCAATATCATCTTCTGCGTCTCGCGGCTCACTATGATGTCGGCCTTGATGACCGTGAGTGTGGTCTTCTCTTCAAATGCCTGTATCAGCACAGCCGAGTGGTAGGGGATCTCTTCATCATAGAGGGCATAGATCTGCTCGCGCACCATCTCTGCCACAAAGAAGCGCTCGTTCCTGTCCGATATACTGTCGTCCGGATAGAACGGCATGCCCTCCGGCAGCAGTTGCAGTACCAGCGGCAATATCTTGTCTGTGTTGGTTTGTTTCTTCGCCGATACCGGCAGCACAGTCCAGCCTTTGTACTTTTCTTCATACTGCTTCACAATGGCCGGAATGGTGCTTTTGTCTTTCACCGTATCGGTTTTGTTCAGCAGTATGATGGCCGGCACTTTCAGTTTCAGCGGTGCGGCTATCATGTCAAATTCTTCTATCGGCCGGGTTATGTCGTGCATCAATATCGCCACATCGGCATCTTCCAGCGCGCTCTTCACCTGCATCATCATTTTCTGGTGCAGTTTATACTTGGGTTCTATGATGCCCGGCGTATCAGAGAAAACGATCTGGTAGCCCGGCTCCGAAAGGATACCCAGTATGCGGTGGCGTGTGGTCTGCACCTTGGGCGATATGGCCACAAGGCGCTCTCCCAGCATCAGGTTCAGCAGGGTAGACTTGCCCGCATTGGGGGCACCGAAAATATTGACAAAGCCCGATTTATAGCTTTCCGACATGATGCAAAATTAGTGCAATAGTTTGGTATGGCTCGCCCCGGCCTGCAGGGTGCGCCTGTATTGTGTATTGGTGGCCTGCCTTAAGGCTATTCTTTATCAAAATTGATGCGCTCCCGCTCTATCACCAGTGGCCGCTTGCGCACTTGTGTGTGGATGGCACCTATATATTCGCCTATGATGCCTATGAAGAACAACTGCACCGAAGCAAAGAAGAACACACCTATCACCAGTGGCGCCTGTCCCACCTGGAACCAGTCCCAGTAGATGAGCTTGTAGATGAAATAAGCGATAGCCACCATCAGGCTCACTATGGCCGAGAAGAACCCGAAGAAGGCGGCAAGGCGCAGCGGCAACTTGGAGTGATTGGTGAAACCAAGCATGGCCATATCATAGAGCGTAAAGAAGTTGTTCTTGGTTTTGCCGGCTGCTCGTTGCGGCTGTGTATATTCTATCTCGCAGCGCTCAAAACCCAGCTCGGTGATCATACCCCTGAAGTACGGATACGGATCATCCAGCGTCCTCAGTACCGACATGAATTTCTGGTCATACAACCCGAATCCGGTAAAATTCTTCACAGGGCTTTCGCCGCTGTCCGACATCTTGGCAAGCAGGTTGTAGAACACCTTCCTTATCGCGAACATCAGCGGGTTCTCGCGGCTGCGCTTCTTCACGCCTATTACTATCTTGTAGCCCTCCTCCCACTTTTGCAGGAATTGTGTGATCATTTCCGGCGGGTCCTGAAAGTCCGATACGATCGAGACCACCGCATCCCCCTTCACCATCAGCATACCATAGAACGGAGACCGTATGTGCCCGAAGTTGCGTGCATTCAGTATCACCTTCACATTCGGGTCAGCGGCTGCCAGCTCACGCAATATCTTCACTGTGTTGTCGGTCGAGTAGTTGTCTATGAAAACGTGCTCATAGGTGTATTGCGGCAGTCCCGCAAAAATGCCGGCTACCACCTTTGCCAGGTTGGCTACGTTTCCTTCTTCGTTGTAGCAAGGGGTCACTACAGATATGTGTTTCTTTGTCACAGTCGCAATTTATCTGGTATAGAACTCCATTGTGCGTTTCACCGCATCAGCGAGGTTCGTGTGAATATTCAAATTTAATTCTTCCTTCGCTCTTTGCACAGAGGGTACATAGCGTTGTGCAGGCTGGTTGCTGCGTGGTGTCAGTATCCGCACCTGTGTTTTGCCTGTGGCCGACTGTGCCGCAATCAGCCGCGCCAGTTCTTCTATCGTCAATTCCTCGTCCGATCCCACATTGTATGGTCGCACATTCTCTCCCCGCAGCAATATATGCCACAGCCATATCGTGAGGTCGGCCGCGTACAGGTAAGATCGGTAGGGTGTTCCGTCGCCGGCTATCACAATATCCTCTTCCTGCAACACAGCATTTATAAAGTTGCCCGCAGCAAAACTGCCGTCCATAGGTATGTGCGGACCAATAAACGCGAAACACCTCGCTATCTTAGACGGTACCCCGTGGTTGTGGTAGTATACGTTGGCAAGTAGCTCTGCCACCCGCTTGCCCTCGCCATAGGCAGCGCCTGCCGTGTATAGGTCGGGTGCCCCCTTGTAGTCTTCGTTGATGTGGGTTATCTGCGGCGGCTGCACACCATATACCGCGCCCGATCCCGTGTGCAGTATTGATGTAGTGCCGCGCTCTTTTGCCAGTTCCAGCACCCGGCGCGTGCCGTTCACTATACTGTCATACAGCCGTGTGGCCTGCTGCATCTGCCCGTAGCCGCTCATGTCGGTGGCCGCATGAACGATGAGGTCCACAGGTCCCTCCGGCACTTCAAAAGAGGTGATATCCCCCTGCACATACCTGAAACACGCCTTCCCGAATTGCGGATGCGCCGCTACAAATCGCTCCGGGTCCCGGCTCAGCACCAGCATGATGGCATTCAGCGCCATTGTCTCATTGGCATAGGCAAAGCTCTCCAGCATCCATTTGCCAAAGAAGCCTGTGCCTCCGGTTACCAAAATGGTCTTACCCCTCAGTTGTTCCCAAACCGATCGGCAATGTGCCGCTATATGTTGCAGGTCTTTTTCCGCTATCAATGGTTGTCTGTTTGGTGTTGTTTGTTTGCCCGGGGCAGCAGGGCGAAAGTACTCATAAAATGCAACGATTACCCCCTCGGTTGGCCACCTGTAAAACAGCCACCCGCGCAAGCAACCTATCGATTTTTATTTATCTTTACCACAGGCAAACCCCGACGAATACATGAAGGTATCCGATTATATAGCTAAATATATAGAAAAAAGAGGCGTTAAGTGTGTTTTTGAGATCACAGGAGGCATGATCACGCATCTCCTCGACTCGTTTCTCCAGCACACCGACGTCCGCATCATAACGGTACATCATGAGCAGGCTGCAGCCTTCGCGGCCGATGCCTGCGGTCGTGTCACAGGTATTCCCGGTGTAGCCATGGCCACCAGCGGCCCCGGCGCCACCAACTTGCTCACGGGTATAGGCAGTTGTTATTTCGATTCTTCTCCTGCCGTGTTTATCACCGGTCAGGTCAACCGCCACGAGCAAAAGGGAGACCGCAATATCCGCCAGTTGGGCTTTCAGGAGACCGATATCGTCTCTATGGCGCAGCACATCACCAAAAAAAGCTACCTCGTGCAGCAGCCCGAGGATATACCCGCCATTCTTAAAGAAGCGTTTGAAATAGCAGTAGAAGGTCGCCCCGGTCCCGTGCTCATAGACATCCCTATGGATGTGCAGCGTGCCGATATCGATGTGGCCGAGCCTGACTACAGCGCTCCTGCCGCGGCATCGGTACCACCCGCACTCGCGGCATCGGTGCAGCAGTTGTCTGCCGCCATCAAAGGGGCTAAAAAGCCCTTGCTCCTTGTGGGCCGAGGCGTGCGTGCCGCATTTGCCATTCCGCAGCTCAATGAATTTATAGAAAAGACCGGCTTGCCTGTGGTTACATCACTGCTTGCTGTTGACGCGATACCATTTGCACATCCGCAGCGGGTAGGTTTCATCGGTGCCTATGGCAACCGCTGGGCCAATATCACCCTGGGCGACTGCGATCTGCTGGTAGTGGTCGGCAGCCGCCTCGATATCCGCCAGACCGGTGCCGATGTCGCTTTCTTCGAGAACCGCACCATCTATCATGTCGATTGCGAAGAGGCCGAGATCAACAACCGCGTCAAAGGTTGTGTTCCCATTATTTCCGATGTCAGGGACTTCCTCAACGCGTTCAATACCTTGTGTGCCGGCGAGCAATACCCGCGCCCCGATGCCTGGTTGCAGCAGATAGCCGCCCTCAAGGCCGAATGGCCCGACATTAAAGAGGTTGTTACCAAGGGCATCAACCCCAACTTCTTCATGCACACCCTATCGCAGCACTCGGGTGCCACCACCTCCTACACTATCGACGTGGGCGCGCATCAGATGTGGGCGGCACAGTCGCTCGAGCTGGGCGAAGATCAGTTGTTCATCACCTCTGCCGGCATGGGGGCCATGGGCTATGCCCTGCCTGCAGCCGTGGGCACATCCTTTGCCATGGGCGACAAGCCTGTTACCGCCATCATTGGCGATGGCAGCATGCAGCTCAATATTCAGGAGTTGCAGACCATTGTGCGCAACAACCTGCCCATCAAGATCATTGTCATGAACAACCAGAGCCTCGGCATGATCCGTCAGTTCCAGGATTCCTACTTCGGCTCGCGCTACCAAAGCACCTGGTGGGGTTATACCGCGCCCGACTTTGCCAAAGTGGCCCTTGCCTACGGCATAGACGCGCGCACCATAGAGCGCGAAGACGAGATAGCCGATGCGGCACAATGGCTGTGGAACGACGATAACGCCAATCGCCCGCAACTATTGCAGGTCATGATAGATCCGCATACCAACACCTACCCCAAAATAGCCTTCGGCAAACCACTCACAGAGATGGAGCCATTCTCCAAGCCCATTGCCATGGAGGGGACTTAGGTCGATATAGCAACAACGAAAACATCATTGAATAAAGCACTGTAATCCACATGTCAAGAAGTTATCACGTTACGCGGCGCGCATTGCGTGGTAAAACAAGGCAGGAGCTCGATGAAATGGCTGCAGACCCCAATTCTTTGTTGGCGCAGTGGGCAAAGAAAAGCGCTATAAAAAAGGCGGTTAGAAAGGAGCGGAAGTCAAAGAAAAAATAATAGGCCAATACCTGGAAGGGGCATAATTATTACTGTTGAGTAGTAAATGCACTTCATTTTTTTTATTGATAAGCAAAGTAGGACTATGAAAGCTGTATTGTTTTGTTTCGCAGTTAGTTTGTCGTTGGGATGCAAGCGACCTCCTGTGGAGCCAACTGTGCCGCCAGCGCCCAAAGTTCTTACTCCAAAGGACTCGATAAAGAAAATGGGTGGAACAAGGATTTGGCATGGTTACTTCCATTACTACTATGGTGGTAGTACGCCTCATGATACCACCGGTCCGTTGTCTGGTGCGTTTGCTATAGTTGTGTATAACGACTCATGTATTGGTTTTCCCACCCCATATCAGCCGCCGGTAGCATATTATGATACCCTCTATTATCAGTATTTCAATGATTCCTTTATTCGTTTTTACATGAGTCTTTCTTATCCAAACACAAAAACGGTCGATTATTACTATAAGAAAGACAGTATTGCCTTTGTGCACTGGGTGGGTAGTTCTGGCTATACTTCTTATGAACATTTATTTACGCCGTAGTATTGACTTTCGTGAAGTTGTTTGACTCACTCGTCCGTGTCTGTGACAGCCTGTCCCGATTATTTCGGAAAGTATGCGGCGGTACGGTGCCTGCCTGCCGTCAGGTAGGTTTTTAACGCCCGTTTCCGCCAAAGAGTTTCTCGATTATTCCGGTCCGGTAGCTACTGCTACTTGGCCAACTGGAGAATACGCACCGCCCCCCTCACCACCAGGAAAAACACCAATGTGCCTATCACAAGGTCAGGCAGTGCATTTTGCGTTACATACACAACCACCCCGGCAAGTGCCACACCAATGTTAGCGATCACATCGTTCGATGTGAAAATGTAACTCGCCTCCATATGTGCTTCCTTGCTCCTGCGTTTGTGTAGCAGATAAAGCGATGCCGCATTACCCGTCAAGGCAAACAAAGACACCACTATCATGGTGGCGGGTCGCGGCACACCCTCATTGGTGGCAAACCGGTGCACCACCTCTGCCAGTCCCGCCAGTGCCAGCACCAGCTGGAAGTAGCCGCTCAATCTGGCAATGAGTTTCTTGCGGGTCATGGCGCCCCCTATTGCGGCAAGGCTCATACCATATACAATGGCATCGGCAAGCATATCCAGCGAGTCAGCCACCAGTCCCATAGAGTTGGCCAGCAGACCCGCCGTCATTTCTGCAACAAAAAAAGCAGCATTGATGGCCAGTACCATACGAAGTAGTTTTTTATCGCCTGCATCCGTGTTTTCGCCGGTCAGGTCGTGCGTGGTCTCGGTATGCTCCAGCGTCGACCCGAGCTGCAGCGCAGCAAGTGCGCTGTCAATAGCGCCGCTGTCCCCGTCATGAAACACAACGATTCGTCGGTCAGGTATGTCAAAATCTATTTTCCTTACCTCGGTGAGCGGTTCCAGTTTCATCCTGATCAGTTGCTCCTCCGACGGGCAATCCATTTTTGTGATCTTGAATGTCGATCGGTTCATGTGCTCCAAAAATAGCAAATGCCTGTAAAGTAACCTTCCGGAAACCGTCCTGCGCTCTCTCGTTATTCCGGCAAGTTCCGAAGGGCAACCGGAACCCGAATTAAACTCATTCTGTGAACCTAGTCACCACGATGCCGCTGAAACTAATTTCTGTCATACTACGAAAAACGCACTATCATAGATTTTTCTTCTTTTCCCTATCACTTCCTCCCGATACCTTTACGCCCGCGCGGATAATTTTATAAGTGCGCCCCACTGTTAACCGGCACTTGTAAACCTATTTCAGGATTATCTGACGTCGGTGTAAACCTATTTCAGGACCATGCACCCGCCTGCCGTCCGGACCGGTGCGCAGTTTTTGAGAAGCGAGTGAGAAGCGGTGCGCAGTTTTTGGGAAGCAAGTGAGAAGTTTTTGCGCAGTTTTCCTGCGAAATATTTACCCGTTCCAACGCAGATCATTGATTATCAATGGTCGCCGCCCGGTCGGCAGAAAATCAAAAAAATTCTGCGCACCGGGAAGTGATAAACGTGAGAAACGCTCAATAAAGCAAAGATGGTCAGCCCTTGATGGCGCCTTCATATTTCCGTAGATGTGGTTACCGTGCTCCCGATAGGATCACGTAGTCATGTGTAGGAGAAAAGTCCCATCATCTGGTAGACGATAGGAAAGATACCAGCGCCACAATGCCGAAGAGCGAACTGCGAAACAGCGTAGAGCTAACCTTTTGCCCCGCGGAGCGGTAGGGCAAAAGGCGGCGCTTTCTTTTGGTTCTTTTCTTTTCGCTGTAGAAAAGAAAAGAACAAGAGCGGATGGGAAAAGAAGCCGAGAGGTAGGCCAGCCTGTCGCCTAGGCAGGTGTGCAGTTTTTGAGAAGCGAGCGAGAAGCGGTGCGCAGTTTTTGGGAAGCAGGCCTGCCTGCCGATTAGGTAGGTGCGCAGTTTTCCTGCGAAGTATTTACCCGTCCCGTCGTAGATCATTGATTATCAATGGTCACCACCCGAGAGACAGAAAATCAGAAAAATTTCTGCGCAAACACCGCTCTTCGCTCCCCGCTCCCGCTCTCCTTTTTGTTACTTGCCCTCTTCTTTGTACTTTGGCACAATATAAAATTTTCATACTGTGTCATCTAAGAAAAGGCAGCAAGTCCCCAAGGCTCCGGCCCCCGTGCACGAAGAGGTCGCCACACCAGCCCCGTCTACCCCCGATATCTTTGATAAGCTGGGAAACAAAGCGGTCTATCTCGCGCTCGGTCTGCTGGCACTCATGGCATTCTTTGTATATAAAGACTACCTGCTGTTCCATAACGCCTACTATTTCAAAGACATAGGCAGCGACTCTTACAACTACTCCTATGCCGTTACACATGGCGTGGCAGACTATATGGCAAAACACGGCTGGCCGTCGTGGTCGTGGAGCATGGGCATGGGGCAAAGCATATTCCCCTTCTTCCTCCGCGACCCCTTCGATCTGCTGATGTTCCTTTCCGGCTCCGACAGCATCATCTTCGGCACCGCCTGGAAGGAGTTCTCAAAGATCATCCTCACCGGAGTGGTATTCTTTTACTACCTCAGGTATGTGGGGCTTACGGCCTATACCAGTGTCATAGGTAGCTTGTTCTTTTCGTTTTGCGCTTTTATGGTGCTGGGCGGCGGCTGGTTCCTTTTCTCTTTCGAGACGTTCAACCTCGCCGTTTTGTTGCTCGGTTTCGAGATGTTGTTTTCCCGAGGCAAGTGGCTGGTGTTCACCTTCGGCATCTTCCTCATCTTTCTCTCGCAGCCGTTCAATATGTATGTGTACGGACTTTTCCTGGCCGGCTACGCTGTGTTGCGCATGGTTCAGGTGGGTGGTTATGATATGAAGAGCGGCGCGCTGCTGTTTGCCAAGATGGCCGGTGCCGGTGTGTTGGGCATCCTCATAAGCGGCCCCTTCATGCTGGAGAACGTGGTGCAGCTGCTGGAGAGTCCTCGTGGTAGCGGCAATACGTCATACGCAAGCATACTCAAGGCGGCGCCTATGTTTGGCACCGTCGATCAGTTTCAGCTGGGTACTGCCGTTATGCGCTTCTTCTCCAGCGATCTGTTGGGTGCCGGCAGCAATTTCAAGGGTTGGCAGAATACACTGGAGGCACCGTTGTTCTATTGCGGTATCCCCTGCCTGTTGCTGATGCCGCAGGTGTTCCCCTTCCTGCAAAAGAAGGTGCGCATCTTCTTCATTGCGTTCCTGGCATTCTGGCTCATGCCTATCGTGTTCCCGTATTTCAGGTATGCGTTCTGGCTGTTCACCGGCGACTACTACCGGGCATATTCAATAGTCGTGGCCATGTTCCTCATGTACTATGCACTCATGGCCCTCGACCTCATCATCAGGCACCGCAAGGTAAACCTCGTGGTGCTGATCGTGACAGTGGTGGTCTTGTTCCTCCTGCTCAACTATCCATTCTTCCCCGATAGGGACGTCATCAACTCACCGGTGTTCACATTCGTGTGTTTCTTCATATTGGTGTACGGTGGCTTATTGTTCATGCTGGGCAAGAAGGACGGACCGGCCTATATGAAGTACATCTTCCTGGGTGTGGTGGCATTCGAGCTGATCTACATGTCAGGCATCACCGTCAACGACCGCGACCCCATCACCGCTGAGGAGCTGACCGAGAAGAAGGGCTATAATGACTATACCGTCGATGCGCTGAAGTTCATACAGGGTTCCGACAAGTCGTTCTACAGGGTGGACAAGAGCTATGCCTCATCGCCGGCCATCCACTACTCGCTGAACGATGCACAGGCGCAGGGCTATTATGGTACCTGTGGCTACAACCCGTTCAATCAGCTCTACTACATTCGCTACCTGCAGTTGGTAGGCGTGTCAGACAGGAAGAGCGAGCTTGATTCGCGATGGGCACGTGGCCTCATGGGGCGCCCCATGCTCGAGTCGGCCAACCGTGTCAAGTACATGCTGGACAAGAACAACGCAGTACCTCTGTGGCGCCTCATAGGCGATTCCATTGCACAGTTCGGCGATGTGAAGGTGTTCCGCAACAAGCTGCTGCTGCCGTTTGGTTTTACTTACAAGCAGTACATCAAGGAGAGCGTGTACGATGCCCTGAATAACACCCAGAAGGACTTTGTATCGTTGAGTGCCTGTGTGGTGCCTGATGAAGATGTGAGCAAAATAAAGGGCATGACCGAATACCGCCTGCAAGATACTACAGCGCCATCCATGTTCACAATGGACTTGTATGCGCAGCGCATAGCAGACCTCGGCCGCGACAGTATGACCGGCACTACCGTCTCCGACACCAGGATCACCGGCAACGTGAACCTGCCTGAGGATAAGATGCTCTACTTATCCGTTCCCTACGACGGTGGCTGGACGCTGAAGGTAGATGGTAAGGAGCAACCCAAGCAGATCGTTTTCGCCGGTATGACCGGTGTGATGCTCTCACGCGGGCAGCACAGTATAGAGATGGTATATGGCCTGCGCTACTTTAATAAAGGGTTATTAATGTCGGTGCTGGGCATAGTATTGTGTGCCGTTCTCTGGTTCCTGACCCGCAAAAAAGGGGAAGAGGTGCCCCAGACTGCCGCCGAATAGGCCTGAAGTCCGTACTTTTGCGCCCATGAGATTTTTGACGTTATTGCTGGCGTGTGTTCTGTGTTCGTTCGCAGGGTATAGTCAGTTGGAAAAGCCTGCCGTCCCCACAGCCAAAGAGCTGGCCGCCACCAAAGCTGCTGCAGCCAAGGGTAATGCGGATGCCTTGTTTCAGATGGGGCAGTACTATTACTTCGGCACGGGGGTAGCAAAGAACTATGCCACCGCGCAGAAATGGCTTACCAAGAGCGCCGCCAAAAAGAACCCCTCTGCCATGCTTTTGCTGGGCGAAATGTACAAGGAAGGCCTTGGCGTCAAGAAGGATTTCAAGCAGTCGCTGGAATGGATGAAGAAGGCCGCTAACGCCGGAAGCTCTGATGCCGCCTATGAATTGGGCGAGATGTACGAAGACGGAAACGGCGTGCCGGTAAACATGCCGGAAGCTGTAAAATGGTACACAATAGCTGCCGACAAAGGTGATGTGGATGCGATGATAGCATTGGGCTTCTGCTACATGGAGGGGCAGGGAATGATGGCTGAACCCAAGCGTGGGTCTGACTGGTTTTTGAAGGCGGCCGACAAGGGTGAACCCGAGGCCATGCGCTACCTGGGCGACTACTACGCGCAGAGCGATCTCGGTAACGACTGCCTTAAGGCCATTGAATGGTACATGAAGGCGGCTGATGCCGGTGACAGTATCTCAGTGAAACCGGTGGGTGTGTTAGTGATGAAGGACGAATGCCCCGGTGTGAACAAGGAAGATGTAGCCGCGTGGATGAAGCGTCATGCAGGTTACAACAATCCCGATGCATGTTTCTACATGGGTGGCTTTTATGTGATGGGTATCGGAGTGAAACGTAATCCGGGCAAGGGTATGGAGATGTTGATAAAGGACCGGGAGCTTACCAATTATACCGGAGCGCAGCGTAATTTCTCTACCAATAACCTGTTCACACTCTACAATTCCGGTGAGTTGAAGGACGAGCAGAAGCAGCGTCTGCTCGACTGGTTTGAAACGACAGCTAAACGCACTAATGACGATGAGATGATGGCCGTGGTGGCCAACATTTATACGAACAAGGAGCGCGCTACAAGCAGCGACTATCGCAAGGGTCTGGACTGGGCTATGAAGTCGGCCGAGCTGGGGAATCCGGGAGGTTGTTTTTGGGTGGGGTTCATTTATTACAAGGGTCTCGGCGATATTCGTCAGAATGATACTAAGGCCTTTATATGGATGCTGAAGGCCGCTCAAAAA
Source organism: Flavipsychrobacter sp. (assembly GCA_044220845.1). Taxonomy (GTDB): domain Bacteria; phylum Bacteroidota; class Bacteroidia; order Chitinophagales; family Chitinophagaceae; genus Nemorincola. The sequence continues at coordinate 44,772 of JBGAQG010000024.1, forward strand.
GGCGATAAAGACGCAATGGCCTTGTTGAGTGAATTCTACGAATACGGAACAGGCACCGAGCGCAACAAAGACAAGGCTGCAGAGTGGAAGAAGAAGGCAGCAAAAGAAGACTAGTACTGATTTTACTAAATAACCAATAGCATGAAAAAGCACATTTCCCTATCAGCACTCGCGCTTTTGTGTGTGCTCTCGCTCAACGCCACTGTTCGCCGGGTGTACTTCATTGGTAACAGTTACACCTACACCAACAGTATGCCCACGATGCTGCGCGATCTTGCTGCGGCCAATGGCGATACCCTGATATTTGATATGTCGGCGCCGGGTGGTTACACCTTCGAGCAACATACTACCAATGCCACTACGATAGCGGGTATCTTCGCTCAGCCGTGGGATGTGGTTGTGCTGCAGGAACAAAGTCAGAAGCCATCGTTCTCGCCAACACAAGTTGCGGCCGAAGTGTACCCTTATGCCACCCGCCTGGACAGTTTTATAAATGCCAACGACACCTGCACCGAGACCATGTTCATGATGACATGGGGCCGTAAGAACGGTGATGCCGCCAACTGTGCGTCTTACCCGCCTGTGTGCACCTATGCAGGCATGCAGGGCCGGTTACGTGAGAGCTATATGCAGATGGCGCAGGATAACGACGCGTCTGTAGCTCCTGTTGGCGCAGCATGGAAGATGGTAGTGGACAGTTTCCCGACTATTGACCTGTATGTATCTGACGAGTCGCACCCGTCATTGTCGGGTGGGTACCTGCAGGCATGCGTGTTTTATGCTTCCATCTTCAATAAGCGGAGTATGGGCAGTACCTATACCGGCGGTTTGCCTGCTACCACAGTTAGCACCCTGCAGCGCATTGCTGACAAGGTGGTTTTCGACAGTATCACTCAGTGGCAGCAATACGGTCGTTATCCGCATGCGTCATTTACAAAGGCGCACACCGGTGGGTCGGGTATCACATTTACCAACAAGTCGCAGCATGCCGGTGGTTATTTATGGTCTTTCGGCGATGCCACTACCGACACCGCGGCTAATCCGTCGCATACCTATACGGCCGCCGGGACCTATACGGTATCGCTTACTGTTACCAATGCATGCTTCAGCATCACCATCAAGGACACCGTGCGCATAGGCACTACCACTGACGTTATGCCGGTCTCTGCATCCGCTCCGTCTATCATTGTTTCCGGTGGTCAGTCAGGCCAGATTACGCTCACGTCAGACGCAGGTGCCTATTACAGGGTAGAACTATATGATCTAGTCGGCAGGGCTGTTACAGTATTGGACCTTACAAACGGTAAAGCCACTACCGAGCTGGTGTCAGGAATATACTTCTACAGGGCCTACCGCACCGGTGATGCAAACTATGCTACCGGTCGCTTTTCTACATTCTGATAGCGTGTCGGTTATTGGTTGATAGACAATAGGTAAGGCTGCCTGCACGTGCCTATTAGCGGCTGTCTGTACCTTTACCGAATGGCCAATAGATTAATCAACGAACAGAGTCCTTATCTACTTCAGCATGCGCATAACCCGGTAGACTGGTACCCGTGGTGCGATGAAGCATTCGAAATAGCAAAGCGAGAACACAAACCCGTGCTGGTTAGCATTGGCTATGCGGCTTGCCACTGGTGCCATGTTATGGAGCGCGAGAGTTTTGAAGACCCTACTATTGCGGCCTACATGAACGATCATTTCATCTGCATCAAGGTGGACAGGGAAGAGCACCCCGACGTGGACCATATGTACATGGATGCAGTGCAGGCCATCAGTGGCAGTGGTGGCTGGCCTTTGAACGTATTCGTTACGCCCGACAGGGCCCCGTTCTACGGCGGCACATACTTTCCTCCCCGGCAGGCGTTTAATCGTCCCTCGTGGGGGCAACTGCTGCAGCGTATGGACCAGATATGGAACGAGCAGCAGGAAGAGGTGGCGAATCAGGCGGGGCAACTGCTACAGCATTTGCGGCAGGCATCTATGAGGGTCACACCGGCACAGACACCGCTTACCAAAGAACTGTGCACAGAGGTGGCCAACAACTTGTTGGGCATGGCCGACAAGGAAAAAGGTGGCTTCGGTGCAGCGCCGAAGTTCCCGGGAACAATGGCCATCTGTTACCTGCTGGAACATTACCGGTACACAGGCAATCAGCCGTCGCTCGATCAGGCATTACTAAGCCTGGATAAGATGATAGAAGGGGGTATATACGATCAGCTTGGTGGTGGCTTTGCGCGCTACTCTACCGATGCAGATTGGCTGGCACCGCATTTTGAGAAGATGCTTTACGATAATGCATTGCTAATCATATCGTTGTGCGATGCTTATTCTGTTACCGGCAACGCACGGTATAAAGAAGTTATCGAAGAGACCATAGGTTTTGCGGAGCGTGAATTGGCGGACGGAACGGGTGGATACTACAGCGCATTGGATGCCGATAGCGAGGGTGTAGAGGGCAAGTTTTACACATGGACATGGGAAGACTGGATAGCTCATTCCGGAGACGAAAAGGGAGTGGCTGCCATGTACTTTGGCGTGGTTATGGAGGGCAACTGGGAGGAAACAAATATCCTGCACGTAGCTACTAAGGCAAGCAGTGTAGCTGAATCGTTCGGAATTACCGAACAGGAAGTATTGCGAATTGTGAACGAGGTAAAAGGCAGCCTGCTGAAGGCTCGTGCCAATAGGGTGCGCCCGCTAACGGATGACAAGAGTCTGCTAGCGTGGAATGCACTCATGAACATCGCGCTGAGTAAGGCTTCTGTGGCATTGCGCAATGATGCTTACAAGGCCCGTGCGGTGGAGCATGCAGCGTGGATGCTGGATAAATTCGGGTTATCTGATGGGCGTATGCTACATACCTGGAAACAGGGTGTTGCCAAGATAACAGCTAAGCTGGATGACTATGCTTACCTGATACAGGCGTTGATGCAGTTGCTCTCGCTAACCGGCGATGAGCGATATGGAGTGACGGCAGGCGAACTTATGAAATGGGTTATCACCGAATTCGGACGTGAGGACGGTTTTTTCTATTATTCTCCGGCCTCTCAAACGGACATCCCGGTGAGAAAAGTGGACCTCTATGACGGTGCGATGCCATCGGCTAATGCGGTGATGGCGCACAACCTGTGGTTGTGTGGTATGTGCCTCGAAAACAGTGAGTGGGTAGAGCGAAGCGAGGTGATGGTGCGGGCGATGGCAGTAACGGCAAGCAGGTATGCCTATTCGTTCAGTTATTGGGCAATGTTAATGCAACGCTACGTGGCGGGAATGAAAACCCTGGTGTGTGCCGGTTCAGGGCGAAACGAGGCTATTGAAAACCTGAAGCACAAAGGCTTACCGCATGTATTTGCTGTTACTTGCGAAAAAGAAATATGCGAATTGCCGATTCTGCAAAAAAAATATTTTGGCGGTAATTTGTCTATATTTGTTTGTTCAGACCAGGCATGCCTGGCACCTGTTGGCAGTGTCAATGAGGCTTTGAGCCTTGTTTATCTGTAGAAATAAATGTTAAAAAATTGAAGAATTTCAAATTTTCAGTGAGTTTGAATGGGTAACATTTTTTCGCTGATGCTTGTATTTTTCAAAAAAACTTTGAATATTGTGCATCGGTTTTGTGCTGTAGGTGACAATTGAAGTAATTTATTAGTTGCAAAAATTGCAAAAACAATAGACAGTAGTATGAAAAAAACTTCCCTGAAGGTCTCGGCTTTGGCATTGTTAGCGCTAGCTGCAAGCTGCGGAAATCCGAGCTCCAACGGCCAACTTGTAGGTGATCAAACGAGGATGAGTTATAAGGCGCCTTTGCCTATAGGTATGATGTACGTCCCTTCAGGTTCCTTCAAAATGGGAGCCAGTGATGAGGATATCCGCGGCAGAAATGACGCGACCGTGCATACTGTGCAGATGGTTGGATTTTACATGGATGCAACTGAGATATCGAATCAGGAGTACCGCCAGTTCACCAACTGGGTACGCGACTCGATAGCAAATACTATTCTGGGTAATTTCAAAGATAATCCCGATGGTACGCAGCGTGTAGACTACAAGCGTATCAACTGGAAAGATCCTGAGTTGCAGGATCAGCTTGCTTCGCTTTTTGTTCCTGCCGAGCAATCAGGTTGGGGACGTAAGGAAATGGACGCTACCAAGCTGGTGTACACGTATCGTACATTTGACTACGCAGGTTCTATCCAGCACCCGACCGAGTCACGCAGCAAGTACATCATTCAGCACGACGTGCCTGCGTATCCTGACACCACTGTGTGGATGCGTCAATTCAACTATGCATTCAACGAGCCGATTGCTATGCAGTACTTCTGGTTCCCAGGCTTCAACAGGTACCCTGTTGTTGGTGTTAACTGGAAACAGGCAAGTGCGTTCTGTGTATGGAGGACAAACATTTGGGTGGCAGAGCGTGATAAAGCGCATATGTACACTGAACACCGTTTCCGTCTCCCAACTGAGCAAGAGTGGGAGTGGGCAGCACGTGGCGGACGTAACCAGTCTCCTTACCCATGGGGTGGTCCATACATCATCAACAAGAAAGGATGTTATCTGGCGAACTTCAAACCAATGCGTGGTAACTACGCTGCAGACGGTGGCCTTTACACAGTTCCGGTTGATAAATATAATGCAAACGATTATGGTCTGAAAAACATGGCCGGTAACGTTTCTGAGTGGACCAACTCGGCTTACTTCGGAAGTTCTTACAATCATATGTCTGACATGAACCCGAATGTGGTTTATAATGCGAAAGACAACGATCCGTTGTACATGAAGCGTAAAGTGGTTCGCGGAGGTAGCTGGCGCGATGTATCTTATTACCTGCAGGTGAGCACCCGCGATTACGAATTTGAGGACACTTCAAAAGCGTACATTGGATTCCGTTGCGTATATACAGAAGTTAACCCGGCATTGAGCAACAGGCGCCCGATGAGGTAACAGGACCACAGATAATACACACCTAAACAAGAAAATAAATATTAACAGTAAAAGAAAAACGGATAAAAAATGAATTCGATCGTAATATTCTTTGAAACGGACAAGGGTAAATACTTTAAGAACCTTGTGATCGGCCTTGGTGAATCGGTGGTTCTGTTGGGTGAGCTTTTCAATATCCAGCACTGGCCTGGTGGTAGCATCATGCTTACTCTGGGTATGTCTGTTGAGGTGTTTCTTTTCGCCTTGTTGGGTCTTCGGCCTTGGTGCATCGGTGGTTCTGTTGGGAGCGCTTTTCAAAATCCAGCACTGGCCTGGTGGTAGCATCATGCTTACTCTGGGTATGTCTGTGGAGGTGTTCCTGTTCGCCTTGTTAGGTCTTCTCCCTCCTCACGCTGACTATTACTGGGAGCGTTTCTATCCGGATATCACTAAAAATCCGCACGTTGAAGCTGTTGAAAAATACGGCAAAGACGCACACAAGAAAGAAGGTGCAGCTGTTAAGTCGTTGGACAAGATGTTGGATGAGTCTTCTATCAATCCTCAGGTGATCAAGCGCCTTGGGGAAAACTTCCAGAAATTCGGTCAGACTGTTGATCAGATAAAAGATATATCTGAAGTTACAGCGGCTACAGGTGCTTATTCAGCAAGCGCACGTGACGCGGCAAAAGCACTGGGTGAGATGAAAGATACATTTGCAGGTGCAACTAAAACAATGGGTGCATTCAACACTGCTGCAGATGACACAATGAAGTTTCACGAGCAGGTGAAAGTACTTTCAAAGAACCTGGGCACACTGAACCAGATCTATGAAGTGGAACTGACAGATGCGAACAACCACCTGAAAGCGATGAACAAGTTTTACAGTAATCTTGTAAACGCTTCTGAATCAATGGCTAACAGCGCTAAAGACGCTGCTAATACCAAGGAGCAGATCGCGCTTCTGGCTAAGAACCTTACCGTTCTTAACCAAATATATGGTAACATGCTCTCTGCAATGCAGGGTCGCTAATTGCCGGTATTGAGAACAGGAAATATAACTATATTACTAACGAATAGTAAAAGATAAAGAATGTCTATACCTAAAGAGCCGCGGCAGCTCATGATCAACCTGATGTATCTGGTGTTGACAGCCCTGCTGGCCCTAAACGTATCAAACGAGATCCTGAACGCCTTCAAGACGTTGAGTATGAGTATCGACAAGTCGAATCAGTCGATAGAGCAGAAAACGGCAGAAGTGTATGCAGCGATCAAGGAGAATGAAAAACAGCCCGGTCAGGCTGAGAAAGTACGTCCGTACAGAGAGAAAGCCGATGAAGTTGTTAAGCGTTCTGATGAGTTTGTAAAATACCTGAATGACTGGAAAAGAAGGATCGTGCTTGAAGGCGGTGGTTACTCAGAACTTGACAGTACCTTGCCGGACAAGATGGATAACATTGATGCGACAACATTGTTACTCGTTGAGAAGCGTGGTGCAGATACTCTTCGCGAGAAGATATCGGCAATGCGTCAGTTCCTTCTGGAGCAGGTGAAACCTTCTGACTCTGCGGCAATGGCCAGGACAATGCCACTGCAGGTGGTTCCGGCAACGAAAAACGAACACAATCCGACAGGTGACTGGGCGATTGAGAATTTTGAGCACATGCCTGTAATGGCTGCCCTCGCGTTGTTCGCTAAGTTCCAGAATGACGTACGCGCAAGCCAGGCCGCCGTTATCAATAAATTATTTGAAGAGGCGCACTTGAAAGACATCAAGTTTGATACGATCGCGGCGGTTGCTGTTCCCAAAACAAGCTACGCACTTGAAGGCGACAAGATCGAGGCATCTATCCTCCTCGCTGCCTTTAACAAAAGCAACAAGCCGGAAGTTAAAGGTATGAGCGGAGGTGGTTCTACTAAACCTGCTGTGAATGGTGTTGTGCCATGGGAGACTGTTGCAAAAGGAACAGGTCTTCAGACAGTTAAAGGTAAGATTGAGCTCCAGACAGAACAGGGAGTAATTTCAAGGGATTGGAAGTTTGAGTACATGGTGGGCACCACGGGTGCATCTATGCAGCTCGACAAGATGAACGTGTTCTACATCGGCGTACCTAACCCTGTTACAGTAGCAGCGGCCGGTTACTCAGTAGAGGACGTGTCGCTCAGCATTCCGGGGGCAACTGTACGTGATTCATCTTTGAAAGGACATTACAATGTGCTTGTCGATAAGATCGGGAAGGTAACAGTTGCGATCAACGCAAAAACTAAAGAAGGGCCAATTAAGCAGGTGGGAAGCATGGAGGTACGTGTTAAACGTATCCCTGACCCGATCGTGAAAGTTGGCGGAACTCCCGGTGGTGGCATGCCTGCATCATTGTTCCGTATACAGATCGCTCCGGCGGCTATTCTTGAGAATTTTGACTTTGATGCGAAGTTCAAGATCACACAGTTTGAATTTAGTGTGTTGCCAAAAGGAAGGGAAGTTGTTGGTCCGTTTAAAACAACAAGCCCAACTGGATGTCGCTTTAGTGACAGGCCTGACATCAAGAAAGCTATGGATATGTTGCGTCCTGGTGATAAAGTCTTTATCGAAGGTATCAAATCAGTTGGTCCGGACGGCAAGGTCAGGGATCTCGCTTCACTGGTATTCTCGTTGAACTAGAAATTTTGAGTAAATAAGGTAAGTAAAATAGTTAACATAGTAAAAAATTACAGAAGGATATGACCGTTCTGAAATCATACAAGCTTACAGTTGCAGCAATGCTGATGATGTGTGGCAGTTCCGTTTTCGCACAGTCGGGTTCTACCGATCCAATGGTGTCGGGAACAAACTCAGGTGTAAACAAAGACTGGTTGCCGTCACGCACGCCGGATGGTGCTTACGATCGCATTCCAATGAAGGATCGCATGAGGCAGCCTATTCCATGGCAGAATATCAGGGAATCAGACATTCTTTGGAAGAAGCGAGTTTGGCGCGAGATCGATACCCGCGAAAAACAGAACGTTGCTTTCAGGTATGCCGGCGATGAACACACCGGAGGTGGTATGTTCATTGAGATCCTGATAGACGCCATCAAAAAAGGAAAGATCGTTGCATACGGTACTTTCGATGACCGTTTTACTACTGTTCTTACAAAGGAGCAGATCATGGAAAAAGTAGCCGGCAAGAGAGATACTGTTGTCGTGGAGGATGTGACTACAGGTGAAGAGATCCGTCAGGTACGTATATCTGACTTCAGGCCGGAGACCATTACACGTTATAAACTTAAGGAAGACTGGATATTCGACCGCAATCAGGGGCAGATGGTTGTGCGCATAGTGGGCATTGCTCCGGTGCAGGACCTCTATGGCGACGACGGGGTTTACCGTGGTCCTCAGTCAATGTTCTGGTTGTACTATCCTGACATCCGTGGCCTGTTGGCAAACTATGAGGTGTTCAATCCTCATAACGATATGTTCCGCGCTACCTGGGATGAGTTCTTTGAGTCGAGGATGTTCTCTAGCCGCATCACGAAAGTGAGCAATCCTTTCGGATCTATCGGAGGTGGTTACGGCGAAAGTTTCCAGGATCACCTGAATCCAATGGAGTCTCTTTATGAAGGTAAAAAAGTTGCCGAAGAGATCTTCAACAAGGAACACGATATGTGGGTATACTAATATCCTCATGAGATTCAGCTAATTTTGCAGAAAATACAAAAGCCTCCGTTTAACGGAGGCTTTTTGATACCAACCCCAATCGAAAATCTGACGTAAATGAGTGTAGAAAAACCATCCCTTGAGGTGTGCTTGTCTCCGGCATTGTTGCATTTGTACAACACGAAAGGTGCTGTTGTAGTGATCATTGATATTTTCCGAGCGACATCAACTATCACTGCTGCGCTGCACAATGGCGCCAAGAGTGTTGTGCCGGTGGCTTCTGTTCAGGAATGTATAGAGTTGGGCCAGAAGATACCTAACAGTCTAACAGCAGGTGAGCGTGATGGTAAAGTGGCAGAAGGTCTGCAATATGGCAACTCTCCTTTGGAATATCCGGCCTCATTTATACAAGACAAAGTACTCGTACTAACTACGACAAACGGGACAAGGCTGTTGCATATGGTGCAAGATGCCGCCGAAATTGTTATCGGTTCCTTCCTGAACCTCTCGGTTTTATGTGATTATCTTTTGGCTCAAAATAGGAACGTATTACTTGGTTGCGCTTCGTGGAAGGATAAGTTCAATCTGGAGGATACCCTTTTTGCAGGCGCGGTAATTGATCGGATCGGTGCCTCTTTTGAAATTAACTGCGACGCAGCGAGGGGAGCACGCCATTTGCATCGTGCCACCGGAGGAGGCAATTATATTGAATTCCTTAAGGACAGCTCTCACTACAAAAGACTGTCTGCATATGGATTGCAGCACGACATGGAATATTGTTCCACGCCAGATCTGCATCCGGTAGTGCCGAGGCTGCATGGCAATGAGATAATCGTTGTGAATTGAGCAGCGAGACCGCTTCCTGCGGAATAAGCATCCCATATCTACGTATATTTGCTAAAGTAACTGTAATAGTTGCCTTCGAACCCGTTGTTGGCTAACAAACGGTTGCTTTAATGCGCCTTATACATTTGCTGAAGTATAAACAGAACTTATGAAATTGACCATGTCTTTCATTTCACGGGCCGGCCTTAAGATGCTGCCGCTCATCGTGTTGCTACTATCGTCGGTTGTGGCCAACGCGGCCTTACCGCCTATCACCGGAACTGCAAGTGTATGTGAGGGTAGTACGACAACCCTGAGCAATGCTACGCCCGGTGGCACGTGGATAAGTGGTGCGCCGGCGATCGCAACAATTTCGGCGGCTGGTGTGGTGAGCGGTGTCGCGGCCGGAACGTCAAACATTACCTACACTGATGGCGTAAGCTCAGTATATGCTGTGGTAACTGTGAATGCAGTGCCGGCACCGATTGTGGGTACATCGGTGATATGTGTAGGCAGTACAGGAACATTGACAAATGCAACACCGGGTGGGTTGTGGACAAGCAGCAATCCCGCTGTAGCATCAGTGAGTTTCAGTACCGGAGTTGTAACAGGTACTTCAGTGGGTACAACGTTGATATCTTACGTTATTCCATCGGGTTGTGCGGCTGTAAAGGTGCTCACTGTAAACCCGATACCTGTGACAACGGTAGGTAGTTCTGTTGTTTGTGTAGGAACCAGCACTTCGTTTACTGCAAGCCCAATTGGTGGCGTGTGGATGATGAGTCCTTTGGGAGTTGTTTCTATTGGCACGCCCGGTATTACAGGTCTTTCTGCCGGCGTCGCTAACATTACCTACATTGCCGGTGGTTGCTCAACCTCAAGGACTATTACTGTTAATGCAGCAATTTCGCCAATAACAGGTACGTTGAGTGTTTGTGTTGGTTCTGCAACTACCCTTAGCAATGCAACCTCGGGTGGAACCTGGTCTTCGAGCAATGTAGGCGTAGCGGTAGTGAGCAGTACGACAGGAATCGTAACCGGCAACAGTCTTGGGACTGCGACAATATCTTACACGGTTGGAGGATGCGTGACCACGGCGGTAGTATCAGTAAGTACTACCCCTAGTGGCATTACAGGGCCGGCCAGTGTGTGCGTGGGATCAACCATTAGTCTGACCGGATATGGTGGTGTTAGCCCGACCTGGTCTTCAGGAACTACAACGGTGGCGACAGTTGGTACCAGTGGCATTGTGTCAGGTGTGGCAATGGGTACTGCGAATATTACGTACAACTCGGGGTGCGGTATTGTATCTCGAGTTGTTACAGTAAATTCTTCTTGCGCAGGGACTCCGGTTACGGGAGGAGTGAGTGCGAGTACTTCGATCGTGTGCAGCGGAACATCATTGACATTAAACCTGCCTACCTACACCCCTGTGTGCGGGCATGCGATACAATGGCAGTATTCGGCGGACGGATTGTCCTGGACTACGCTGCCCGGAGCAACGACCGTTCCATATACATTTGCACCGACTGCAGCGTATTATTACCGTTGCGGGATAACATGTGTGTCGGGTGGTACGTCGGCATTCTCGGGTCCGGTATTTGTGGGAGTTGACTTTTCTATAGGAAGTCACTCGGTGATCTCGTCGCCTGACACGGCGTGCAATGCAACGCACTTCTACATTGCTGCTTGTGGTGTGTCGCCGATGTTCAGTGTGAGAACTTATTTTGGAGATGGGGATACGCTTACTACGGCATTGAGCACAACAACTCTGAGTGATGCTCACATTTACCACAACTATTCGTTGCCGGGTACTTATACAGTTAAGCATATTCTGTTCAACGGTACTACTCCTGAAGATACCGTTACTTTCAACCATACCTATAACTTTTGTCGCACGTTACCAATAAGGTTCTATTACGATGCCAACCTCAACTGTGCATTTGATGCGGGTGATTCTTATAATGCTGCGCAGGTTTCCGTGCGTATAGATTCGGCAGGTGTGCCGGTTGATACTATTACTGCGACAGGTGGATTTTATTACAAGGCTTATGGGGCGCCCGGTACAGTGTATGCATTCCGTCCGTATGCGGTGGAAGGAGGTTTGGTGGTAGCGTGCCCGGGCTCTGCTGTTATCTACGATACGATCGTTTCTTACGTGAATACGTATGTTCCGAAATATTTTGGTATCAGGTGCGGTTCGGCAAGTAGTGGGTTTGATCTGAAAGTGATGTCAACGACAACATCGGGTATCCACACTCAGCGTTTCAATATTCTGGTGACCAATCGTTACTGTACAGCGGCCTCGCCGACGTTAACGGTGAAGCACAGCACGAAGTATGCGTATTTTTCAGGCATGTACCCATGTTATATGACAAGCCCTACACCAAGCACAGTGGCGGGTAATGTTGTTACATGGAACTTACCATCGATGGCTGCAAACAGTACCACTATGGTGACGTTATGGCTGGAAAGGACGCCTGCAATAGGGCCGTACCTGACACCGGGCGACACCGCATATAGCGAAATATCTGTGTCGCCGACGACCGGAGATTTTGATCTTTCAAATAACGTGATCAATAAAGTAGATACAGTACGTTCGTCATTTGATCCGAACGATATTGCAGTGGCACCTGAGGGATATATTCTGCCATGTACTCAACTCCAGTATAAAGTACGTTTCCAGAATACCGGAAATGATACTGCCCGTAACATCTATGTGTTGGATACGCTTTCATCAGATCTTGATCCATCCAGTCTGCAGGCTGTAATATCTTCTCATCCGATGTTCGTGAGTGTGATAAATGACGGTGTGCGCAACATTGCGAAGTTTGAGTTTACAGGTATCAATCTGCCGGATTCATCTCATCACGGGTTGAGTGAAGGAATGTTCCTATTTAACATCAAGGCTAAGAGCACATTGGCTGATGGAAATGAGATCAGGAACAGGGTAGGCATCTACTTTGATGAGAATCCGGTAGTGATGACCAATGAAGTGGTGAACACCGGTGGCATTGCTCCTATCACCGGACCTTCGGATGTTTGTATCGGGTATCCGGCGCAGTTCCGTGATATCACAGCAGGTGGGTATTGGGCGAGTAGTGTTGCGACTGTAGGTACGATAGGGACAGCCGGTGTAATGAGCGGTCTTACTGCCGGAACTACAGTGGTGAGTTATACGGTAACCAATGCCTGTACATCGCGCACAGCAACGAAGCTGGTTACCGTGAATCCGGTAGTGTCACCGACAGTCTCAATTTCAAGTGCGCCGGGAGATACAGTGTGTGCGGGTACGAGCGTTGCATACACGGCAGCATTCACCTATCCGGGATCTGCGCCCGTGTACACGTGGAGGGTGAATGGTGTGAGTGTAGGCAGTGGTCCGACATATAGCTACATACCTGCGGTTGGAGATACTGTGAGCGTTACGCTTGCAAGCAGTCAGGCATGTGCTATGCCTTCAATTGTTGCAGATACTATGCCAATGACGGTGATACCGATGGCAATGCCTGTGGTGACAACGGGCGTAAGCCCTGACGATACGGCCTGCGAAGGCACGCCGGTTACCTTTAATGCAACGCCATCGTTTGGCGGACCTACACCTTCATACATCTGGACTGTGAACAGTGCTGTAGTGGGTGGCAGTTCTTCCTATGTTTATACTCCGACCAATGGAGATATCGTTGTGTGCAGGATGGTGAGCAACTTCAGGTGCCGACTGACAGATACGGTGAACAGTGCCAGTGTGCATATGACCGTTGATCCGCTTTACATTCCTGTGATCTCGCTGAGTGCATCTCCGGGTCTCACAGCGCCTGCAGGCACTCCTATTACAATTACAGCAAGTGTGGTGAATGGTGGTCCTTCGCCTGTATATGAGTGGTTGGTTAATGGACTTATCATTCCGGGTGCGACGACGAACACTTACACGAGCAGCACATTCGCAGACTATGATTCTATTGTTTGCAGAGTGACAGGCAGTGGTGTGTGTAGTATTGTTTCCTTCAATTACGTGTATGTTACTATTACACCGGTTTCTGTCAGTGATGTAACGTCAGGAACTGAACTTCATCTTTTCCCTAACCCGAACAAAGGTGGATTCAATATCAGAGGAACCCTTGGTGATCAGGCAGGTGAGCATGTGTCCTTCAGCATCACCAATTTATTGGGGCAGGAGGTATATGCCGAAGCGTTGCAAACCGGATCAGGAGGCGAGCTACAGCATCATATCGATCTGTCTGATGGGGTAGCCAATGGTGTCTATATACTCACAATGACTATTGGCGATAATAAGAAGTTGTTCCGTTTTGTTGTGGAACGTTGATTGTTAGGCGCTTGCCATTAATGGTGTAGATTTGGTATAGCTATGGCAATGATAACTGTCACGGAAGCAGAAGCGCATATTTTGTCGAATATCACCTCCTTTGGCGTCGAAGAGGTGCCATTCATGGGTGCACATGGCAGAGTGCTGGCACAGGATATTTGTGCCGACAGACCGATTCCTCCATATGACAGGGTAACGATGGATGGGATTGCGATAGCATTTTCATCCTTTCAACGTGGCTTGAGGAAATTCCGGGTTGCTGCAACAATGGCTGCCGGCGATGATGTAGTATCGTTGGATAACGTTGAGGATTGTGTGGAGATAATGACTGGTTGCGCATTGCCGATAGGGGCTGATACTATCGTGCGGTATGAAGATCTAAATGTTGAGGAAGGTTATGCAACTGTCAACACTGATCAGATAAAGCAGGGTGCGAATGTGCATCGCAAGGCTACAGATAAACAAGCGGGTGAGGTAGTGGTGACCGCAGGAACAGTTGTTGATGATGCAGTAGTGAGTATGGCTGCATCCGTTGGTGCGGCCGAATTGAAAGTGCGCAAGTTGCCGACGGTTCTGGTGGTATCTACCGGTGATGAGCTGGTGGACGTGAGCGAGCGGCCCGCACCTTTTCAGATAAGACGATCAAATAGCTATACGATCTCATCGGTATTGAAGAGATACGGCATTGATACAGAGCTTGCGCATGTCAAAGATGATAAATCTGCAATAGAAAGCCTGCTGGATAGAGCGCTTGCTGAATATGATGTACTCATATTGAGCGGTGGTGTATCTATGGGTAAGTATGATCATTTGCCATCAATGCTGCAAAAAAAGGGTGTTGTAGAAGTGTTTCACAAAGTGCAGCAGCGACCAGGGAAGCCGTTCTGGTTCGGCAAAGGAAAAACGGGAACTAAGGTGTTTGCTTTTCCCGGGAATCCCGTTTCGGCATTTTTGTGTTTGCACAGGTATTTTTTGCCTTGGTTGCATGCTTGTGTAGGTTTGGGGCAGCGGGCACATTTTGCGGTGCTGGGTGATGATGTCTCGTTTGCGCCTGCATTGCAGTATTTTCTGCAGGTACTGGTCAGTCAAAACGAGAAGGGGCAGCTTGTGGGACATCCGCTTCCAGGTAATGGTTCGGGGGATTTTTCTAATTTGCTGCAGGCGAACGCATTTATGGAGCTACCTGCCGACCGGTCTGAATTTTCAGCAGGAGAAGTCTTCAGGATCTGGCCATTTAAAAATATTGTAGCGTAATGAGTGGATTTACACATTTGGATGAAGGCGGACAGCCAGCAATGGTTGATGTGTCGGCCAAGCAGATAACCAGTAGGACCGCCCGGGCACGTAGTGTTGTGGTGTTGCCCGAAGAAGTGATGCGCCATTTTGTGAACGGTGAGATCAATGCTCCCAAGGGAGCTGTATTTCAGACGGCGATCATTGCAGGTATTATGGCCGCAAAAAGAACAGGTGAATTGATTCCCTTGTGTCACCCACTGGGCATGGATAATTGCAGCATAACGGTTGGTGTTAATGAAGCAAATGAAGTGGAAGTGGATTGTACCGCATCGGTAAGCGCAAAGACTGGGATAGAAATGGAGGCGCTGGTAGGGGCGAGCATAGCCGCATTGACCATATATGATATGTGCAAGGCATTGAGCCACGATATTGTGATAAAGGAGACCCGGCTAATGGAAAAGACGGGAGGTAAACGAGATTTTAAACGCGATTGATTCCACGGGCATGGCAGCATTGTATGGATTGGTCTTGGCCGGAGGGCGTAGTGTGAGGATGGGACGCGACAAGGGGGCTATGGTTTGGCATGGTACCGAACAACGTACATACGCTGCTGAACTATTGAGCAGGTTTTGTGAGAAAGTATATATTTCTTGTCGTTCAGGGCAGGAGGAGGAGTTGGCGGGCGATTATCCGTTGCTGGTTGACAACGTGGAGGGTAGTGGACCGATCGTCGCTTTACTTACAGCTTTTGATTTTCAGCCGGAAGTGGCATGGATGGTGCTCGCCTGCGACCTGCCTCTCATAACAGAGCCCACTTTGGCTTTTCTGATAGGGGGGCGGGATGAAAAAATGCTGGCGACAACCTATAGAAGCCCTTTTGACGCGTTGCCTGAGCCATTGGTAACTATTTGGGAACCCGCCTCGGCTCCAATTCTGAGGCAGCATCTGGCCGACGGGTATAAGTGTCCCAGAAAGGCATTGATCAGAAATGAACAAAATATAAAGCTCCTTTCGCCACCGGTCCCGGACGATCTGATGAACACCAATACTCCGGAGGACGCTGAACAAGTGCTCAGGATTCTTGGGCAAAGGGCCGGAATTTGACGGTTTGACGTTGATTCTGAGCAGAAAATCAGTGAATTATGCAAAGTTATTCACCATTCACCCAACCAAAATAATACATAATCTGTCTTTTATAGCTGTCAGGTCGTCAGACTGAGGTCGTACTCATTTGATGGTTTGGGATTTGCAGTACAGATCTTTACACATCAAATATTGGTGTTATAGTATAAAAGAAATTGTTATGAGGAAAAACTACTTTTATTTACTTTTTGGTCTTGCGTTTTTGTTCCATGCGGGTTCGGCTAGCGCCCAGTTGGTTGGTACAAACTGTTATTTGCAGGGTAGGTACCTGGAAATAGGCATGAACAACAATGCGTCGTTTGGTACCTGTAGTGGTATTCCTCCTACATACCACCCGCATACGCCGGGCACCGGAAATCTGGCGGAAGTGTATGACTGGGGTAAGGATGGTTGGGCCACGGGTACTCCTCCTTACATGGGCGACTATACGTATCCCGGTTCTCCGTTTGAAGGGTGGGAGCTGCAGATAGGTGGCGGTCGCGTTCAGGCGTTTCAGAACTGTGCGGGTACCATGACTGCTTCTGTAGGTGGTATGACCATGACAGGTAATCTCACAGCATATAGCAATGTAGGTGGCAGAGCCCTTGGTACCTGGACAGGTACCGCTACCAGCGGTGGTGCCACACTGGCCATCAGGCAGGTGACTCGTGTTGACACACTCGGTTCTGCTGTAGTTGTGACCACTGTATTGCGTAACACTTCGGGCGTTACTGCTCCGAACGTTTATTATATGAGGTCTTGCGACCCTGATAATGCACAGTCATGGCCCGGTGGTGGTTTCCCTACGGTAAACAGAATCGTGCACCAGAACGAAGATGCGCGTCACAGGGTGTTGGTTAAATCATATGACCAAGGGCTTAC
>JBGAQG010000025.1:0-57942 GCA_044220845.1 Flavipsychrobacter sp.
GTGCTGTTCGTCAGTGCGCCTTGTGCCGCAGACTGCAACATGTCTGTACCATCGCCCGGTGTACCATCAGCGGCAGTAGTCGAGTTAACTATCTGCCACCTGTTCGCAGGCGCTGCACTACCACTCACTACCCAGCCGCTAAGGCCGCTGTTGAAGTCCTGGTTTAATAACGAGAATGTAGGATCAGGGGACGTGGCAAGAACAGAAACATTCTCTCCATCACAAATTGTGGAACTCGATGGAGTCACAGTTAGGTCCGGAAGTGGATTAACAGAAAACTGTATTGTAGCTGCACAACCGGAAGATACTGTATAGCTGATCAACGCGAGACCATCCTCTACAGCGTTTAGTTTACCTGAGAAAGAATCGATTGTAGCAACCGAAATATTTGCAGATGACCAAACACCGCCCGACATGGCATTTGACAAATCTGTACTATCCGACTCACATAATTGCGCAAGACCGGAAATAGCAGGAGGCGCAACATTCACTGTCACCGATTTCGTCACAAAACAACCTGATGGCACTATGTATGAGATCGTTACCGAGCCAGAAGCAACTGCGGACAATACACCACCTGAGGATATGGTTGCAACAGATGGGTCTGATGTACTCCAGGTACCTGTACCGTCAATGTTTGAGTAAGCGTTGTTTGAATACTGGCAAACGATCGACGGACCACTGATAGCCGGAATGGCCGCGTTTACAGTGATAACTTGGGTTACAAAACAGCCCGATGTAGCGGTATAGGATATCCTCGATGTACCTGTACTCAAACCCGAGACCGTTCCTGAACTGCTCACAGATGCCACACCTACATTACTGCTCGACCAGGTTCCACCCGGCGGTCCGCTTGAATAGTCTGTAAACGCACCAACGCAAGTAATAGAATTACCGGTTATTGAGGAAGGGGCTTCAAGAACGTTTATCGACAAAGTCGGACTGAATATCGGAACACCGGCAGTGCCTGAACAATTACTTTGGTTGGGCGTATATCTCACCCGTATTGTGTGCGCACCAGGTGTCAGTGTATTCAGAATAGCAGACTGCACGGAAGTCATGGTCACGGGAGCAGGAGTTGAAGATGTCACCACAAAGGTGCCGCTGGCACCCGGAATAACATTCGTTCCGTCGTAGACCCATTGAAAAGTTATCGTGTTTGTATTCGTACCTCCGGTTGTTGAACAAGTCGATCTATTAGGCTGATTAGAATAGCTTCCGGTAGTCCCGCCCTGACAGATCGTTGATGACCCCACTGGCGCGTTGGGTGCTGTCACCTGGTACCTAGTGGAAATAGCAAATGCGTTATCGCAAAAAAACAAACTAACGGCAATAACCAAAAAGGACCTCAACCAAAGCTGATTGAACGGTCTACTAAATCTGGTCACACCAACTGTAGATACCCAACTTCTTCTCATAGCAGGAATTTTTATTTTTTTATTAATTTTATTTAATACAACATACGTTTAATACTAACAATCAAAAGAATCAACAGCAAAAAGCAAATGATCGCACATTATTTTTATCAACATGAAACACTACAACTACAGCATTGAAATAGGAATAACCTTTGTTGTAAAGTGGCGATTCAAGCAATAACTCATAAATTTCGTTTAACCCCTACTCCGGCTGTGTTAAAACGCTATCAATGCGAATTCATGCAAATGCATTACACAGATAAAATTTCTTTAATCATCTAATTCTGCTTCGTCAAGTGACTATTTCAGAGGAACATTTAAATATTATTTTCCTATCTATATTAGATTTTTATTTTCCTAAAATTGTAACAAAAATTTTAATCATGTTTTTGAGTAACATCGGGCATATCATTAGTAGGCATTATTAAATTACTGTACAAAAGGAAGGACAGCAAAATATTATTACTATCAAAACGTGAATTATAGAATCTATTTATTTATTTATTCTATTTTTATCTTTTAATAATATTTACAAACAAATAAAAACAGCACATTACATCTCCTTGAGATAAACAATGTGTATTTAATTAAAAAAATTAATATTTGTAAAATTAGAGAAGTCGATAATATACTGAACAGAAATATTAACAGTCAATTAATTTAACTGTAAACTAGTTAGGTGACGTTATGAATTGACAAGCGGTATCAGACCAAAACGTTTGATTCACTCTTGATGATCATTGCTTGACGCAGGGAGACTGCAAAGACAAAAAGTAACGCAAATAACACCGGGATCAACTCAGGAAGCGCCAGATACTGTATACCGACTAAATGCAAGATAAATGCGACGGCAACCAACGCTATACCGACTAAGCTAAATATCCCTTTGTGTCTCTCTTGTAAAAATGGGAACACCACGTTTAATGGCATTGCCCAAAGTACATTCCAGTTATCCTTCCATGCCGGCTCTCCATTCAATACCATCAAATACACCATTCCAATACCAACCAGACCGACGAGAAAAATATAAGACGATTTCACAATATCTCCCACATAGGATCGCTGCTTTGTAATCGAAATCAACACAACGAAGACACTGATAAGAAAAAGATATTTAATCGGACGGGCACCTGTATCAGTCCATACAATAGATTCAGCCTGTATAGGTGTAATAGCACTACAAAGAGGTTTACCATCTAATGTTGCACCTGCAAATCCCTTCGCAAGATAGGTGGGAAGAAACATCGCATCCCTATCACTCATCACCCTATCAGCTCGGCTTGCATAGGTAAGGTTCAAAACAAAACGAAACCAATATTTTTCCTGTTCCACACACATCCGGTTGATAGTGGCTTGCCTATAAGTGACTTTACTGCCGCTTTCAAGAACAGGTCCGAAACGCAATCTTTTACCGAACAGTAATTCAAAAAGATCACGGATCCTGGTACTGCAATTGTCATAAAATGTGTCGAAATTATAATACCGGTACTCCTTCTTCATGTTGTTGCGCAAAAATGTGACCACCTGTTCTTTTTGCTGATCATTCAGTAAAAACACCTGCTCGTTCAGACTACGCCTTTTGGCCCGATATTCGATCATCAATTCATCGTACGTGATTGTATCCACAAAATCGACTAACCAGCCTGTGAACACCTGTTTCAGCAATGGGTTATCCTCACTCGCTTCAAAAAAACCATAGTTATATATCTTATCCCGCTCTGCATCCGTCTTTGTGCTGTCAATTACCCTAATACATGCATGCCCGAAAGTCTCCCATATCTCTTCTCCCGGACCACAGGTGATCAGAGAGATTCTGTATCTCCCGGCCCTGGTAGTGTCAGTAACAGTAACTGCCAGAGCACTAACGTCAGTTATCAGAAACAATAGCAGTATGATCGATGATACAATTCTACTCATCACCACCAAAATTAATTAAAAAATCGGGGCTGCATGATTTGCAACACCGATTACAATTCTCATCGTTTTTCTTACTGTTTCAGCACAAAGTGGAACACCCTTAGATGGTTACCATCTGTGATGTTTAGTGCGTACAAGCAAAATTGGTGGTAATAAACTAATAACCAAGGACAAGCTCATTTTTGCCAGCATCAGCAAAAGGATCGGCAAATGGTTCGATTACTTCGTTTTACTTTTCGCTAGGATACTTTTTTTGATACCCGATAACGCTAATACACCCGACGCGAAAACGACACAAAAGCACACCACCGGGCTCACTAGAAAGGGCAAAAACAAACGTCGGAAAAGGTAGATATTCGATCAAATGTACGTATAGTCTGCCCTAAACTTACCGGCAGATCCGTTTAATAAACAGACTGATATTTAGATATATACCGATATGCTATATAAATAACAGCAAAAACCATAATTTTTCCAAAAAAACATTCCATTAGGTAAATAGCTGGGACACCATTTCAGAAAATTGAAGGAAATCAAGTTATTGGTTAGGAAAGTGAGATGCGTGAGGGGAATCTGCTCAATAAAAACTAAACACACCGCGGGGCATTCAGAGTCACGTCAGCCACGAGAAGAGGAACATGTATGAAGACTGCGAGGAGAAACTCAGGTTGTAATTCATTGGTTTAAAGAAGTCTTCATTAGACCAAAACACAAGTGTGAGGTCGTAACATAGCCAAAATGCTAATGAAGAGAAATCTGACTACCTTTGCGCGCTATTTCAAAGGAATAGCCGGATGATGTGTAAATTGACATTGAATAATTATTATGTTGCACTAAATCGGTTATTTACGGAACAACATTAGAACGCATAAATAAATGAGCAAATACAAGGAATATAAAGGACTGAACATGCCTGCGATAGAAGAGGAGATACTCGCGGCCTGGAAGTCTGAACGCAGTTTTGAGAAGAGCATAGAACAAAGAAGTGCATCAGAACCTTTCGTATTCTATGAGGGTCCGCCGAGCGCCAACGGTATGCCGGGCATTCACCACGTTATATCGCGTACGTTGAAAGATCTTGTATGTCGCTACAAAACCATGCAGGGATATCAGGTGCAGCGCAAAGCAGGCTGGGACACGCATGGGCTTCCCGTGGAACTTGGAGTAGAGAAAGAACTTGGTATCACTAAAGAAGATATCGGCGTAGCTATAAGTGTAGAGGACTACAACAAGAAGTGCCGCGAGGTAGTGATGCGTTATAAAGACAAGTGGGAGGAAATAACCGAGAAGATGGGTTATTGGGTAGATATGGGCGCTCCCTACGTTACCTTTGAGAACGACTACATCGAAACCCTATGGTGGGCATTGAAGCAACTTCATGAAAAAGGGCTGTTGTATAAGAGTGTAAGCATCCAACCCTACTCTCCTGCAGCAGGAACGGGTCTCAGTAGCCACGAGCTCAATCAGCCGGGGACTTACAAGGATGTAAAAGACACTACGGTAGTGGCAATGTTCCGCCTGGCGAGTGACACCCACGTTTCAATGAGCGAGGCCCACCAGAACATGGTTGCCAAACTGCGTGACACGGCAACAAACGCATGGGCACCCTATGCGGACCGTTTCAGCGGCACCAATGCAAAACCAAGTGATATCCATTTTCTGGCATGGACAACAACGCCTTGGACGCTCCCTAGTAACTGCGGTCTTACGGTTGGTCCGTCTATAGACTACGTTCTAGTTCAGACCTACAATCCTTACACTCATGCGCCTGCGAACGTGATACTGGCAAAAGCATTGCTGGGAAAATACTTCAAACCTGAAGGACAAGAAAGCGACTTTTCCGTTTACAGCGGCGACTCGAAAGTACTACCCTGGAAGATCGTTGCAGAATTTAAAGGAAGCGAACTCGACGGGCTGCGTTATGAACAACTTTTGCCTTTTGACGGCAATACGGCTGAGATAGCAGGAGGTGACCCATGGCGGGTGATAACCGGTGATTTCGTTACCACTGAGGATGGAACCGGTATTGTCCATACGGCGCCGGCTTTCGGTGCTGATGACTACCGTGTGGGCAAGAAAAACAACATCGGCATTTTGACGATGGTGGATAAGGAAGGAAAGTTCAACGACTACACCGGCGAATTCAGCGGACGTTATGTAAAAAACTACAAGAACGACCCAGACTTCAAAGACGTGGACGTTGATATAGCAGTGAAACTAAAACTCGCTGGTCAGGCTTTCAAAGTGGAGAAGTATGAACATACTTATCCGCATTGCTGGCGTACTGATAAGCCGATCATCTACTATCCGCTCGACGCGTGGTTCATCAGAACAACAGCAGTTAAGGACAGGATGATAGAACTGAATAAAACTATCAACTGGAAACCGAAAGCAACGGGCGAAGGTCGCTTTGGCAATTGGCTGGAGAACATGGTGGACTGGAACCTGAGCCGTAGCCGTTTTTGGGGCACGCCCCTACCTGTATGGGTATCTGAAGATGGTACAGAAACAAAATGTATCGGCAGCATAGCAGAGCTGAAATCTGAGATAGAGAACGCCAACTCCGTGCTGAATATCAATCAGGTAGTTTCCGATGAGACACTTGATCTGCATAAGCCATTCGTAGACCAGATCATCCTCGCATCAGCAACAGGCAAACCTATGCGCCGAGAACCTGACCTTGTAGACGTTTGGTTTGATAGTGGCGCGATGCCATATGCCCAACTACATTATCCGTTCGAGCAACATCCGTTAAAAGATCTCAAGAAAAATTTCCCGGCCGACTTCATCGCAGAGGGCGTGGATCAGACACGTGGCTGGTTCTATACGTTGCACGCACTGGGCGTGATGTTGTTTGACAGTGTTGCCTACAAAACGGTGGTTAGTAATGGGCTGGTGCTGGACAAGAACGGTAACAAGATGAGTAAGCGTCTCGGGAATGTTGTCGATCCGTTCCAGACGATAGAACAGAACAGCGCAGACGCAACCCGTTGGTACCTTATCACAAACGCCTCGCCATGGGACAGTCTGAAATTCGATCTGGAAGGAATAAAAGAAGTGCAGCGAAAATACTTTGGTACTCTGTACAACACCTATCAGTTCTTTGCATTGTATGCAAACGTTGACGGATTCAATTTCAGCGAAAAATATGTTCCTGTAAAGGAACGTCCTGAAATAGATCAATGGATCATTTCGTCCCTCAATAGTCTCGTTATAAAAGTAAACGGGTTCCTGAATGACTATGAACCCACACAGGCGGGGCGTGCAATGGAATACTTCCTTGACGAACAACTGAGTAACTGGTATGTGCGTTTGTGCCGTCGCCGTTTCTGGAAAGGCGAATATGAACATGATAAGATCTGTGCATATCAGACATTGTATGAATGTCTGGAAACACTGTCTCTGTTAATGGCTCCCATTGCGCCGTTTTTTGCTGATTGGCTCTATCGCAACCTCAATAATACTACAGGCCGATTGAAAGCTGAAAGTGTACACCTGGCTGACTTCCCTGCCGGCGATCATACACTGATCGATGAGCGCCTTGAAGAGCGTATGCAGCTGGCACAGGACATCTCTTCGCTTGTGCTGTCTATAAGAAAAAAGGTCAACATCAAAGTGCGTCAGCCGTTGAGCCGTATTCTGGTTCCAGTAAGGAATTCGGAGATGAAGCAACAGATCCAGCTTATTGAAGACATTATTAAAAGTGAGGTCAATATCAAAGCGGTTGAATTCCTGACAGAAACTGAAGGATTCATCAGTAAAAAGATCAAGGCTAACTTCAAGGCACTGGGCACACGCATGGGTGCTCGCATGAAGAGTGTTGCTGCTGCCATCGGCGGGATGAGCCAGGCGGAGATCAGCCAACTTGAACAAAACAACTCTTTTGCACTGCAACTTGACAACGAAACAGTTGAAATTACGACCGCAGATGTAGACATAATTGCCGAAGACATCCCCGGATGGTCTGTGGCAAATAAAGATCAAATAACAGTTGCACTTGATATAACGGTGAGCAACGAACTGCTGGAGGAAGGAATAGCGAGAGAACTGGTGAACAGGGTGCAGAAAGTGCGTAAAGACACCGGCTTGGAGGTAACAGATAAGATAAATTTAGTTATACAGGAACGTGAAGAACTTAAAACTGCAATAATTAATTATAGTAATTATATTTGCGCGGAAATTTTGGCAGACAGGATAGATATAGCAACGGAATTAGATAATGGGACTGAAATAGAGATAAACGATGTAATACTCAAAATACTCATCTCAAAAACCATATAAGTTATGGCTATCAAGAACAAGAAGGCGGCAACGCCTGCAAATAGCTCAAAAAACAAACCGGCGGCTAAAAAAGCTGCTGTTGCAGTGAAAAAAGCTGCCCCTTCAAAGTCGAAGCTCATAACTAAGAAAGCACCGTCAAAACCTGTGGCGAAAAAAAGCGTGGTAAATAAACCTGCAGCGAAGAAAGTTGCACCGGCGAAGCCAGCACCAGCTAAAAAGGCGGCTGTCCAACCGGCAAAGGCAAAATCAGCGCCTGTAAAAAAGGCAGGAGCAAAACCTGCATCAGCTAAGCCACAACCCCAAAAACCACAGGCTAAAAAGAACGTATCTGCTCCGAAGTCCGATCCAAAGAAAAAATCAGCAACAAATAATAACCAACAGACTGTGAACAAGAAGACAAGCAAGCCTGCAGAGAAGGCAACAAAACCAACGTCCGGTAAGAAACCGGCACCTGCAAAAAAAGCAGAGCCGGTGAAAAAAGCTGTTGCCGTTAAAAAGGCAGCTCCACCAGCTAAGAAAGCAGCTCCTGTAGCTAAGAAAACGGTTGCTGCTAAACCTGCTCCCGCTGCAAAAAGTGCTCCTAAAGCGACTCCCGCAAAAAAAGCGGCACCTGCACCGGTAAAGGCGGCTCCGGCCCCTGCGAAAAAAGCAGCACCAGCACCAGTTGCTAAACCTGTAGCTAAACCAGTAGCCAAGAAAGCGATTCCGGCGAAGGCGCTGCCTGTGAAACCGGCTGTGCCAACACCAAAGCCAACAGCTACACCTGCAGCTCGCCCAATTGAGAAAAAGCCAACGGTGATCATTGCTCATCGTAAGCTGGAGAATAAATCGAAAGTGAAGGAAACAAATGTTTCCTCACCTTCTTATCAGGCTGAAACTTACCGTTCTATCCTTGATGAACCGGAACTGCCACAGCAGAGCACTGTTTATCGCTACAGTGATGAGGAACTGGCAGAATTCAAACAGATCATTGTGACCCGTTTAGATGCTGCCCGCAAAGAACTGCACTACTTGCAGGGTCTCATTACGCGCAAAGATGAAGCAGGTACAGAAGATACAGAAAACCGCTTCATGAATATGGAGGACGGCAGCGGAGCTATGGAGCGCGAACAACTTGCTCAGTTGGCCAGCCGCCAGATCCAGTTTATGAACCACCTGGAAAAAGCACTTGTACGCATCGAGAACAAAACATACGGCGTTTGCCGCGTAACCGGCAAGCTCATTGATAAGGCTCGCCTTCGTGCCGTGCCGCATGCAACACTCAGCATTGAAGCGAAGAACATGCTGTCATCGAAGCACAACTAATCGATCAATACTAATTTCCTAAGCCCCGCATGATCAAAATGCGGGGCTTCTTTTTTTTTGGTAGAGCGACATTATTCTCTTTTCAGAAATGACACTAAGATCTCATTATTTGCATAACGATATAATAGTCATAACTTAGTGACATATATATAGCGTCAAAAATGAAACGTATCTTATCAGCAGCCGCAATAATGTGTTCATTATCAGCTACTCATGCACAAACCGCTCAGGATTATGCTATTCAGCTCAGTGCCACGACACAGGTGAGTCCACCCTCCATCAATCTGAAATGGCGAAAGATACCTTACGGCACACCGGTATACAACGTTTTCAAAAAGGCAAAGTCAGCGACCACATGGGGTACTGCAATCTCTACTATTACAACAGGAGACACCAGCTATACGGATAACACAGTGATCGTGGATTCGGCATATGAATACATGGTAGCAGCTTCAAGCACTACCCTTGCTGCGACTCCTACAGGCTATATTTTTGCGGGCATCAAGGCGCCATCGATCCATGTACGTGGCGCACTGATCATGCTGGTAGATAGCACCTTCACTGATTCCTGTTCTACCGAACTGGCGCGCCTTGCCATGGACATAAACGGTGACGGGTGGCAGGTGATCCGTCACGATCTTTCAAGGTCACTAAAAGATACCGCTATCAAAACAATAATCAGAAACGACTACACCAACATCCCCAATGTAAAGGCCGTGCTAATCGTGGGGCACCTGGCCGTACCCTATAGCGGCGAACTAAACCCCGATGCCCACCCCGATCATTTGGGAGCATGGCCAGCAGATATATACTATGGCTCCATTACCGGAACCTGGACCGACGTATCTGTCAACAACAGCACGGCATCAGCGCCTGCCAACCGAAACATACCGGGAGATGGCAAGTGGGACCAGTCTGTATTGAGCACTTATGCCCAATTACAGGTTAGCCGCATCGATTTCAATAATATGCCGGCATTTGCAGCCACTGAAGTGCAAATGATGCGCCGTTACCTGAACAAAGACCATACCTACAAAATGGACTCGCTGGCAGTGCGTAAGAAAGCCTTGGTCAGCGACAACTTCGGTGCATTCAGCGGTGAGGCATTTGCCGCCAATGCATGGCGCAACTTCACACCTATGGTTGGCAGGGACAGTATTTTCAACAAACCATTCATATCGACACTGTCCGACACATCCTACCAATGGGCGTACGGATGCGGTGGTGGTTCTTACACCAGCGCAGGAGGGATAGGCAACACAGGTAATTTTGCCAGTGCAGGTGCAGTACATAGCATATTCACTGTTATGTTTGGCAGCTACTTCGGCGACTGGAACACTACCGACAACTTCCTTCGCGCACCTTTGTGCGCGGACACGCCTGCCCTTACGGCTTGCTGGGCGGGTCGTCCCAACTGGTTCCTCCATCACATGGCACTAGGCGAACATATCGGCTATGGTGCCTTACTCACTAACAACAACGGCGGTTCGCTATACTATCCTGCCAACTATGCAGCTGCGGGCGTACACATAGCACTTCTTGGCGACCTCACCCTGCGCACCGACTATATCAAACAAGCATCCAACCTGAACGCGACACCTGTAGCCGGCCACGGCGCCAACCTACCTTGGACCGCATCGCCGGACGCTGCTGTGATCGGATATTACCTGTACCGTGCCGACAGCGCATTCGGATACTGGTCAAAGATATCTCCAATGGTAACCGGTACCTCCTGGAGCGACACAGTGGGGACCAACGGAGTGAAGTACTATATGGTGCGCCCTGTGAAACTGCAGCCAACTCCATCAGGCTCGTACTACAATCTGGGTATCGGAATCACGGACACTGCTACGGTGACTTTCCCGGCAATCCCTACTTTGGTACATAGCACAAATTCATCAGTAAAAGCCGAGGTTTTCCCCAACCCGGTGCGCAACGAGCTGAACCTTGTGGTAGATGTTGCAACGGAAGAAACAGTGGACATTTACATTGTATCGATAAACGGATCAGTACTCTACCCTGCCAGCAAACACCTTGTCGCGGGAAAAAATGTATTCCAGCTGGACGTCAGCACATTAGCTGCGGGAATGTACACCGTTTGCGTCCGAACGCATACCGGCATTACAACACAGAAATGGGTGAAGTATGAATAATCTCCCCTCCGAGCCATGTATTCCGACATAATCCACAGAGCGAATGACTTCTACAGTCTTTCGCTCTTTTTCTTTTGCGCGTTGGCTGTTTAAACGTTACCTTTGCACAATTTGTTTTTTCAAAATGACTACTACACACGCACATACTCCGGCCTGGCTGCTATTGCAGGATGGCACCCGCTTTGCAGGTAAGGCTTTCGGCGCCAAAGGAACAGCCGGTGGCGAGATCTGTTTCAACACCGGCATGACCGGTTACCAGGAGGTGTTCACCGACCCCTCATATACAGGGCAGGTCCTTATTATGAATAACGCATACATAGGCAACTATGGCGTAAAAAATGACGATGTAGAAAGCTCGTCAGTAAAGATAAGCGGTCTCATCTGCAAAAACATCGCCAACCGTTACTCGCGCATGGTTGCTGATGACAGTCTTGAGAATTACCTGATAAAGAACAACATTGTCGCCATATACGATGTGGATACCCGCGCTCTTGTGCAGCATGTGCGCAGTATGGGCGCAATGAACTGTGTCATATCTACTGAACACGAAAGCCAGGAAGCGCTCGAAGCTGCTCTGGCTAATGTACCTGACATGGCCGGTCTTGAGTTGTCCTCTCAAATATCTACTAAAGAAGCCTATAACGTAGGCGACCCTACTTCGCCCTACAGGGTGGCAGTGCTTGACTTCGGTGTGAAGATCAATATCCTGCAGAACCTTGCTGTGCGCGGAATGTACCTTAAGGTATTCCCGGCAAAAACATCGATCGAAGAACTGAATGCATTCCAGCCACATGGCTACTTCATATCCAACGGCCCGGGCGACCCGGCATCGATGGATTATGCTGTAAAGACGGTGAAAGCCATCCTTGATACCAACAAACCCGTTTTCGGCATTTGTCTGGGTCATCAGTTGCTGGCATTGGCAAATGGTATCCGCACCTTCAAGATGCACCATGGGCACCGCGGTCTCAATCACCCGGTAAAGAACCTACAGACCAATCTGTCTGAGATAACCACGCAGAACCATGGTTTCGGCGTGGACCCTGAAGCGGTAAAAAATTGTGCTAACGTAACAGTGACGCACGTGAACCTGAATGATGGATCAATCGAGGGTATCAAGATGAATGACAGGCCCGCATTCTCAGTGCAGTACCATCCTGAAGCAACACCTGGCCCACACGATTCTCGCTACCTCTTCGATGACTTCCTGAAACTCATCAAGGCAAACAACTAAAACGACCTGCACGTCCAAAGTATCTCAATAAAATTGAAAGGCGCCTGTTACGGGCGCCTTTCAATTTCTACAAAATTCAGATAATCCCTATTCATCACTGTATCAGCACAGGAAAGATTGCTTCCACGTCTGTCTCACCGCCTGCACCTGTGGTGGTGGTAGCGGTCTTGTCAGTTGGTGCGTGTATCAGGTTCACCTGCAACTTACCACTACCGGCAGTCCCGCTAACCATTGTGATCGTCTGATTGAATGGCAGGTTCTTACTGTCCTTGCTACCATTTGAAAAAGTCAAAGAACCCGCTCCGGACGAAGGAGTAGAGATGTACAACAACAAATGTTCATCTTTCTCTGCGATCACCTCGCTGGTAATATTTTCAACAGGGCTTGCTTTTTCGTTCAGTAGCTCAGCGTTCATTGAATAGGTCTGTCCTGCCGGCAACTTAATGGTGTCGATCTGCACCGTTCCTGAAGTAGTGCCGCCAAAGCCGTTCTCCACTTTGTAGGTGAATGTCTTTGCAAAACCGGAGCTACCGGTCACATTCAGTTTTAGAGTGGTGATCAGCTCTTGTTCATCCGGTTTAGGGTCCTCTTTCTTTTTACATGATGTCATTGTCATGCTCAGTGCCACAATTGAGAATACAGATACTAGTGCTATTTTTTTCATTGTTTTAATGTTTTTAAAGTTGATTAATTGGAATACCAACGCGCAATATCACATTGGTTCCCGGTTGATCTATGAAGTAGCGGAAAACATCAAGATAGTCGCGGTACTTCACGTTAAACAAATTGGTTACTGTTGCACTTACCCGGAAAGTCTGTTTTCCGGTTTTAATGACGCATCCTGTACCTGCACCTGCTATAAAATAGTCGGCCGGCGGACGCGGAAAATCTATCTGATCAAAATTTGCCGGCATACGTGTCTGGCGCAGGACATAGCGTGCATTTGCTTCTACATAAAAATCTTTCACTGTAGGACTTAACGACACAGTATATCGCACTTCGCCATTAAACCTATCTGCAGGCATCAATATCAACCAATCATCCTTCGACCTGTCAAGTGCTCTTAACATGGAAGCCTTCAGTGTCGTCGACAATCGCTCGGTAATGTTTGCTGTTGCCGCAAAGTCTACACCATTCAGCCAGGCGTTGGTCTGCGTATAATTGAAGGTTTTAAAGTAGCCTCTAATGGTCAGCAGATTGGCACCGGGTTGCAGGTAAATAAAATCATTAATGAGCTGACTGTATAACGACAGATCGAGCAAAACACTCTTCCCGGCGGCATACTTAGCCTCGCCGTTCAGACTGTATGCCCTCTCAGGTCTCAGAAATTTATTACCGATCTCCACCCGAGCCGCACCATGATGCAGGCCCGCACTAAAGAGCTCACTCGCTTGTGGCGCACGCCATGCATTGCCAAGAATAACCTGCCAATCGAATCTGTCAGACTGTTGCTTGTGGAAACCTACGGTACCGGAAGCATTACTATAGTTGAATGAATAATACACCAGATGTTGGTCATTTCCCTCAGGGTTTTTCACACCATACCACTTCATGTCATAGCGAAGGCCTGCTTCTAAATCCCACTTATCGCGTTTGTATCGCTCTACAAGATAACTACCGGCTCCGGCAGCATCATATAGCGGAATAAATAGCCTGTCACCATCTCTGAAATAGTTGGTCTGGTAAGACCCATCTATGCCCAACTGCCCCTCGAATCCCAGCATCGGCTTGTGATCGAGGTGTGCATTCAGTGTGTGTGTATTCAGGGTGAGGTTCAATTGCGCTTTACCGTTCTCCTTGCGCAACACGTCATACTCCTGACGGAAGTTGTGCTGAAAACCATAATCCACGTGCCACATCCCCATCCGCGTGTCGGCGTAGGCGCTTGCCTTTGCCAGATCGTGCGTGACGTGCTGTCGGGGCCGTTCCAGTGAATACGTAAAACCTGATTCAACCAAAGGCACCGGGCTATTTATAGCGTTCTCCAGATCGGCCTGATTGCCTGTATGGCTGCCACGATATACCCCGAGATCGGTGCTGAAATGGCTATAATAAACCTCACCGCCATAGTGTAACTTTCTATAGGCCACTGTCGCTGACATATCAGCCTCAGTAACTCCCGTATTTGCTACCCAGTAACCTGGTATGCGGTAGTTGCCCCCCTTCTTGTAAGACCCCTGCACTCTGAATGCCAAGGCTGGCAAAGACTTGAAATTGTGTTGCACCATACCCGACAGAACCCCCATACGATTATTGGAAAAAGCAGAAAGATCCACACTACCGTCCCACCCCGGTTTGTTGCGAAGTGGCGACGGCTCCACAAGAACAACTCCGCCAATAGCATCTGTACCATACCGCACACCCGCTGCTCCTTTCACTACTGTTATCTTTCCGGCTATGGCAGGATCTATATTCGGCGCGTGTTCGCCTCCCCATTGCTGGTCTTCCTGCTTTATCCCGTTATTAACCATCACAATACGATTACTGTGCATGCCGTGAATGACCGGCTTGGCTATAGTAGCACCATTGCTCAGAACACTTACGCCATTAACGGCCTGCAGCATATCAGCAAGCCCTTTGCCACTGGCGGCCTTCAACGCTGCCTCATCCATCTGCTCTCGTACCTGACGGATCGTATGCCTGCGCTCATCCTTGATAGACACTTCGGAAAGCTCGTGTTCCGCATGACTGACCTTTATTCGATATGTCTTGTCAGCGTTGACCCGAATGGTATCAGTCTGGGGTGCGTAGCCGGCAGCGACCACCCGCACCACATAGACACCGGCACACAGGCTTCCCAACTGCACGGTACCCGACGCGTCGGTTTCAAGTGAAGTGTCAATTGGATCAATATGCACCAGTGCCGGATATACCGGTTCGAAATTGTGCGTTTCTACCACCGACAGTTTGATGGCAATAGAACACGGTTGTGCACCCGCATTCCAAAACCATAAACATGCCAGCACGCACAGCATGCTACGCATTACAATAGTAATTCAGTGAAAAAAGTGTTTCCTAACGGCCAGATCGGCCAACATGATCAGATAGAAACACAGGCAGGTGGCCCCCTAAGCAGGCGCACACCTGAAACAGGTGGGCAATAGGACTCGTAAAAAGACGAATAATGCTCGTGATGAACAGTTTGCTCGTAAAAAGCAAAAACTGTGGTCTCCGATGGCAAAAAGGGTGCAAACTCAAAGCTCAGGAACGAGCAGTGATTGTGCGCCTTGGTGATAACCATCTCCCCCTTCTTGTAAACGGGGTGCACATCATCCTCGTGATCGAAGAACGCCTCATGTATATACTCCTTCGGCATGATACCCGCAACGAATACCACGAAAAGAAAAACACCAATAAACCTTAAGAGTCTGCTCTTCAATTGAAAATACTATGGGACAAAGTTAAGTCACAAAAACATCATTTGACACAACACCATTGTTCGTTCAGATACATTTACAAAAAATGCCGGGCGAATACCCGGCATTTTCGAAATCCTTGATCGAAGCTTTTTAGTCCAACGCAGTCGCGTCTTCAATGAGAACGCTCACATTGTTGTTCAGCACTTCCACAAAACCTGCAGTGATCTCGTAAGTTTCCGTGTTGCCCTGGCTTTTGTCTTTGATCACTTTCATTTTGCCCTTGCCCAATGAAGATATCATGGGTGCGTGCTTTTCAAGTATCTCAAACGAACCGTGAGTGCCGGGAAGCTGAATCCCGTATACTTTGCCGCTGAAAACCTTATGCTCAGGTGTTAATATTTCTAAGTTCATTTTTCTGTGCTGATTTGTAATAATACTAATGCGTCTGAAATCCGGTTCTGTGCTTTTGCGCTATGCTATCTTCACATCACCTCACTTACACATTAATTAGTTTTTTGCCTGTTCCATCAGCTTCTTACCCTTAGCGATAGCATCATCAATGCTACCAACCAGGTTGAACGCTGCCTCAGGATACTCATCCACTTCTCCGTCCATGATCATGTTGAAACCACGGATAGTTTCTTCGATCGGAACGAGTACGCCTTTCAGACCTGTGAACGCTTCCGCAACGTGGAATGGCTGCGACAGGAAGCGCTGCACTTTACGTGCACGTGCCACTGTCATTTTGTCCTCCTCGCTCAGCTCGTCCATACCAAGGATGGCGATGATATCCTGCAGTTCCTTGTAACGCTGAAGGATCAGCTTCACACGGTTGGCACAGTTGTAGTGAGCATCTCCAACGATAGCCGGAGAAAGGATACGTGAAGTAGACTCAAGCGGGTTAACCGCAGGATAGATACCAAGGTCAGCGATCTTACGATCCAATACGGTAGTCGCATCAAGGTGAGCGAAGGTAGTTGCCGGAGCTGGATCGGTAAGGTCATCCGCAGGTACATAAACCGCCTGCACAGAAGTGATCGATCCATTCTTGGTTGAAGTGATACGCTCCTGCATCAGACCCATTTCTGTAGCCAGTGTAGGCTGATAACCCACCGCCGATGGCATACGACCCAGAAGAGCCGACACCTCAGAACCTGCCTGAGTGAAACGGAAGATATTATCTACGAAGAACAGGATGTCCTTGCCCTTGCCTGTACCATCACCATCGCGGAAGTATTCAGCGATAGTAAGACCAGACAACGCCACGCGCGCACGCGCTCCCGGCGGCTCGTTCATCTGTCCGAATACGAATGTTGCTTTACTGTCTTTCAGACCATTCAGATCCACAGCGCTCAGATCCCATCCGCCGGCTTCCATGCTATGAATGAATTTCTCACCATATTTCACGATACCCGCTTCGATCATCTCACGCATCAGGTCATTACCCTCACGTGTACGCTCACCCACACCCGCAAACACCGAAAGACCGGCGTATGCTTTTGCGATGTTGTTGATAAGCTCCTGGATCAATACTGTTTTACCCACACCTGCACCACCGAACAGACCGATCTTACCACCTTTTGCATATGGCTCGATAAGGTCGATAACTTTGATACCTGTGAAGAGAACTTCAGATGCCGTACTCAGATTCTCAAACTTAGGCGGTTTTGCGTGTATCGGACGACCGTTTGTCTTGTCAGGAGCAGGAAGACCATCGATAGCGTCACCTGTTACGTTGAAAAGACGACCGTTGATCTGCTCGCCGATTGGCATAGCGATCGCTTTACCGGTATCAACCACTTCAGTACCGCGCACCAGGCCTTCAGTACCGTCCATCGCTACCGCGCGAACACTGTCTTCACCAAGGTGCTGCTGTACTTCAAGTACCAGTTTATCACCGTTTTCACGGGTCAGCTCAAGTGCGTTAAATATTTCCGGAAGCTTGTTATCGCCACCAAAATAAACGTCCACAACCGGCCCGATTATCTGTTTGATCTTACCAACGTTTGGCATATGTATGAGTTATTATATTAATTAGGTCTGTGAAATTTTGCGCAAAGGTAAGGGTATGTATTTAAAAAGTCAAAAGTATTCGGGCTTTTTGCCACATCACTACCCGTAGGTTATTAACACCTCACCCCCAACAAATTATATCTTTTCACATTTAATTGCACATAACCGGTATACCCTGCCAAGTAACCAACCTATAAGCCGGCTGATTGATTCCGCTGCCACAATATAGCCTGCTGCAAAGGCGAGGTATATATAATATGATACCCACCAGATACTTCGGTCATCAATTCGGCCACATCTGCCTCCTTCAGCATAGATGAGTCGAAACATAGGGTCACGACATAGTCTATAGCAACGCCATTTTTTACCCGGTACTCGTTTATTGCAGCGCTCGGTGGCACGCCCTCTATGCCTCGTTTACGGCTCAGGTGCTTGTGCGGATTAACCCCATCGTGCCACTTCAAAGGGAAGTAATTGGTGTTAGCTTCATAATTATCTAACACAATCAAAGACTTTGTCGTTGCCAGATACTGACCTTCGTGAGCAAACGTGTTGTTCTTGTCAGTGATCATTTCACCGCCAGCCTTCTTCCCATAGGTCGCAAAATGAAGCGGCAGCACAACAGAACCCGGTTTTATGTACCTACCTACCGTCAGATGGTCGGCAATTGCATCAGATCCTTCGAGATTTATACCCAACCGCACCACAGCCAGCACACAGCTGTATGAAAAAAGGAGAAGAGCGGCAATATTCAGCACTTTGTCGCGTACAGGCATATATGCGGCACATAATGCCATAAAGAGCATAGCAAATAATCCAAGTCTGGCCACAAGTGCCCCGCCACCCAACATCAGGTTGGAAACAACCGGAAACAACGACATAGTGAAAAGGAATGCCAGCAGGAAACCATCGAACCGATGCACCGTCCTTCCGGCCTGTGCCCGCCGGAACAATGCCACTATAAAAACCCAACAGAAAATAATTCCCGAAATCGCCGCCACCAACACCTCGCGATGGTCGTAATTCACCAGATACTCAAACCGCACCAGTTCCAGAAACCTTTCGGGGGCAAACTGCAGATGCGGGCCATGACCACTGTGCTGCCTGTTGGCAAAACCGGCAAACAATAACAAAAGAGGAATGTTACATAACCCCAGCACCAGCAAAATGCGCATCACCGTTCGCCCGGCAGCACTACCCTTTTCAGCCACCGCATGCGAAATAGCAAGCGCACCACAAGTAACACCCCCGAGTATAAAAGCCACGGGATGCGAGAAATAAGTGAGCAGCAACAAAATAAAAAATGAGACCAGACGCTTGCGGTCCTCGTCGCCGAGATATTTTATCCACTCTGCCACCAATAGACAGAAGAACCCGATGCTGTATGAGAAATTGTAGAACCCCTGCGCCACGAGGTTGTGGAAAACAAACAGGAATAACACCAACGGCCAATAAGTGGGCCTGCCTGCTACCTGCTGCAGTAGTCGATACAAACCCGTCACCATCAGCAACACATAGCCTGTAAGCAACAGCTTTTCAGCTATCAATCCATTCACTATAAACATTAGCCCGGCAAGAAAAAGGTGCGACAACCAGTTGGGGTGTAGGTGTAGATTGAAGTAATAAAATCTCTTATAGAACTCAACCGATGTACCCGTCCACCAATTATGCATGACTCGGGCGTTGGCTATGTGACACGGACCATCACCATTTACGAAATAGGTAGGCAGCCAAATTTGAAGCAAACAAAAAAACACGCCGATCACAAGCAGCATACGCAAAACGCGTTCACTCACTTTCCATATATCGGTTTTTTGTCTGTTCTCTACCTGCATCAGTTAAGATCGATATAAGATGTAGGGAAGCAATCTACCCAACCGCCCTATTAAGAAAATCAACAAACGGCTTCATTGTCGCAAACATCTCATTTACCGTAGCTGCTGCCGTCTTCTTCGTCATTTCAGCATCCGTGACGTTTCCGCTAACTGTAAACGATTTCAACCTGAGGTATTCAATCGCAGGATTATCCTCTCCGTATCCCATTGGCACCTTCACTAATTTGTCGCCATCTATCTGCGCGAATTTCTTTCTGAATTCTTTTGCCTCAACTATCTTTTTAAACTCATCAAATCCATAATCGATCTCCTGACGAATAGCTTTCAGCATAGGCCCCTCGGGCTGCCAGATGCCGCCGCCGGCAAAACACTTGCCCGGCTCGACGTGCAGATAGTAACCCGCACCCGGGAATTTCTTTCCTCCGCTACTGAAGCCGGCTCCGAAATTCAGCTTATAGGGCGATTTGTCTTTTGAAAAACGAACATCGCGGTATATACGCATAACGCAATCCTTGGCGGTAAGTTGCTTGAACGCAGGATCAAGCGCGCTCAATCCGGCGAGCACTGAGGTCACAAATTGTTCAAAATCTTCTTTGGCTGTAGTATAGGCGTCTTTGTTTTTCTCAAACCATGGCTTGTTGTTGTTGCGGCCCAGTTGATCGAGAAATGCAAGTGTTGACTTCTGCAACATATATCGGGGGGATTTTGAAGGCAAAATAGACAAAATAGCCCGACTTTTTATGTGGAATAAAGACCTCGTTATTTTCCGCTCATTCGCCGTATGTTTACATCGATGAAGATCGCCATTATTGGTGCAGGTGCAGCCGGTTGCTTTGCCGCAGCCAATATTCCGTTCAGCAACGGAATAGAAGTTGCAATATTCGAAAAGACAGGTAAAGTACTTCAGAAAGTAAAAGTATCGGGCGGAGGCAGGTGTAATGTCACCCATAATTGTTTTGATATCCCCGAATTGCTGGAACGCTACCCGCGAGGCAAACAGTTGCTTCGCAAATCGCTTTATCGTTTTGGACCACAACAAACCATAGACTGGTTTGAACAGCGGGGAGTAAAACTAAAAACTGAAGACGATGGAAGAATGTTCCCGATGACTGATGACTCACAAACTATCATTGACTGTATATGGCAGGAAATGATGGCGCAAAAAGTACAGGTCTATTATCATAAAGCTGTTGCGTCGATCACACAGCCATCGGCTGAAAACAGCAATAAATTCATCATCACGTTTACAGACACTTCAGTGACTGCTGCAGACAAAGTACTGATTGCAACAGGCGGATTCCCCAAGGCGGAACAGAATAACTGGCTGGCAACACTCGGCCACAAGATAGAGACGCCTGTCCCATCGTTGTTCACATTCAACATGCCCGGCAACTCTATTACCGAATTAATGGGTGTAAGTGTATCCGAAGCAACTGTAAAGATCGCAGGCACAAAGATCAGCCAGACGGGACCGTTACTTATTACACATTGGGGCATGAGTGGCCCTGCAATACTGAAGACATCGGCATTTGCCGCACGCGAACTCGCCGACCGCAACTATAATTTCACAGCACTTATCAACTGGCTGCCGGGCACTGATGACAATGACCTCAAAGAACAGATCAATTATCTGCGGCGCGATCAGGGAAAGAACTTTGTGATGCAAAAGAATCCTTTTGCACTTCCCAAAAGGCTATGGGAATTCATATCGGCACGTGCAGGCGTTGCAGAAAACACACGATGGGGCGACCTGCCGGCTGGTGTACAGAACAAACTCACTGAAGCCCTTTTGAGAGATCAGTATTCTGTAGCGGGCAAGACAACATTCAAAGAAGAGTTTGTCACCTGCGGTGGAGTATCGATAGCCGACATAGACCCACATACAATGGAAAGCAGAAAAATACCGGGACTGTACTTTGCCGGTGAGATTATGGCTGTTGATGGCATAACAGGAGGTTACAACTTCCAGCATGCATGGAGCAGCGGATTCACAGCAGCCCAGGCAATGTCAGCCAAACAACAATAACAGTAGTAAAGTAATTTTGTAAAAAAGCAGAACAATGATCATCTATAACGTAACAGTAAAAGTAGAGGCAACGATCGCCGATGCATGGGTAAAGTGGATGCTGGCAGAACATATGCCCGACCTGAAGAGTACCGGTCTTTTCACTGAATACCGTCTTTGCCGCCTTTTGGAACAGGACGAAGCCGAGGGCATAACCTACTCGGCACAGTACTCATGCAACAGCATTAAAGAATATAACGACTACATTGACAACCACGCACAGGCAATGCGCAACAAAGCTTTTGATAGATTTGGCGCGGGTTTCGTGGCATTCAGGTCGGTCATGGAGGTGCTTTAAAATCAGTGATACCCGGTGTAAAAAAACCTTAAAGACCGGATAATCGTCTCAAAACCGCACCCATAGCCGTTTACAGCATTATTTTGTTAAATCCAAATTTCACTTAAAAATTGTTGGATAAATGTGGGAAACCTGCTTCAGGCAAGGGTTTTACACCAAAAAAATAATTCAGAATATTTGGTGATGACATATTCGTCTGTATATTTGTTCTATCCTCAAAAATTATCATTTCACAACAAAAAACAAAACAGTTATGAACAAGGCTGAATTGATTGACAAGATTGCAAAAGACGCTGGCCTCACTAAGGTACAGGCAAACGACGCTCTTGACTCATTTACAAATGCAGTGGTAGGTGCGCTGAAAAAAGGTGACCGTGTTACACTGGTAGGTTTCGGTACTTTCTCAGTATCTGAGCGTTCTGCCCGCAACGGCCGCAACCCTCAGACTGGTGCAGTTATCAAAATCAAAGCGCGCAAAGTACCTAAGTTCAAGGCAGGTAAAGAGTTCGCTACAAAGATCAGCAGCAAGAAATAATTTTCTCGCACTGAGCAAAATAAAGAAGGCACTGTTTCACAGTGCCTTCTTTATTTATGTCCGCCATCAACGAGCAGGTATTTGATTAAATACCTACCCTCAATTTAGCGATCTCATTCATCCGCTTCTCAGCCATCTGCATTGCAGCGAGCTGTGTGTGGATGCCGGCTTTTTCTGCCATGTCAAATATTGTAAGTGTGCGGTCGTAGATCTTAGCAACTGTGTTGTACGCACGATCTTTGTTGTAGCCATCTATCTCGATGCTGATGTTGATGATACCACCGGCATTGATGAGGAAGTCAGGTACGTAGATGATACCTTTTTCAACAAGCATAGGGCCGTGTACGTTCTCGTCAGCAAGCTGGTTGTTGGCACCACCGGCGATCACAGGACACTTCATCTTGTTGATGCTCTCAGTGTTTACAGTAGCACCCAACGCGCAGGGAGCATATATATCCCACTCTTTGTCGAAGATGGTATTGCCGTCCACTACTTCAATTGTGGGGTGCTTGGCAACTACCTGCTTCAACTTAGCCTCGTTAATGTCACAAGTAGATACTTTTGCACCTTCCTCCACCAGATGCGCCATCAGGTACTGACCCACATTGCCCGCACCCTGAACCAGGATGCGCTTGCCTGTGAGCACGTCTGAGCCGAATGCTTTTTTTGCTGCAGCCTTCATACCCATGTATACACCGTATGCTGTAACAGGAGAAGGATCGCCGCTGCCACCCATGTACTCGGGCTTGCCGGTAACGAACTTTGTCTCCATACCTATGTATTCCATGTCGCCTTTTGATGTATTCACATCTTCGGCAGTGATGTATTTACCGTTCAGGCTGTTCACGAACTTGCCATACCTGCGCCAGAACGCTTCAGACTTCAGCTTACTTGCATCACCAATCAAAACTGCCTTTCCTCCGCCCAGGTTCAATCCGCTGATGGCCGACTTGTAGGTCATACCGCGGCTCAGACGCAGGGCATCTATCAGCGCTTCTTCATGGCTGTTGTAGTTCCACAAACGTGTTCCACCCAAAGAGGGACCCAATGTAGTATTGTGCACCGCGATGATGGCATTAAGGCCCGTATTCGGATCCTGGCAGAACACCACTTGTTCGTGGCCCATCTGCTGCATTAATTCCAGTGTAGATTGTTGCATGTTCTTAAAAATGAAGCTGCAAACCTAAGTAATTTGTTTGACTTGCCCACCGACCGCCGTCATCCATATGTCCCCCATTCTGCTTTCCCGCCTATATGCGCTACATTTACGCCTTTCAATACCGTTTTATGAAGCATATCTTATTACTGCTGGCTTTGTGGCTGCCGGTTGCGGCCGGGGCGAAAGA
This sequence comes from Flavipsychrobacter sp., assembly GCA_044220845.1. Classification (GTDB taxonomy): domain Bacteria; phylum Bacteroidota; class Bacteroidia; order Chitinophagales; family Chitinophagaceae; genus Nemorincola. The sequence goes on from JBGAQG010000025.1 coordinate 23,760, forward strand.
GCCTGTCAACGACCGTCAAAAAGAAGACTCGACCTGGCTGGCACAGAACTACACCAAGAAGGAGCTTTACATCGCAATGCGTGACGGCGTACGTCTGTACACTGCAATTTATGCGCCTAAATCAACCAAAACACAGCACCCGATACTCATTACCCGCACCCCCTACTCTATTGCCCCTTATGGCGAAGATAAGTTCCGGCAGGTGTGGAAGTCATACCATATGGCCTACTACAAGAAGGAATACATAATGGTATACCAGGATGTACGCGGCCGCATGATGAGCGAGGGCGAGTTCATGGATGTGCGTCCTTTTAACATCGACAAAAAAGGCACAACCATTGATGAAGCGTCTGACACTTACGACCTCATTGACTGGCTTGTAAAGAACGTGCCAAACAACAACGGTCGCGCAGGCATCTTCGGCATCTCTTACCCCGGCTTTTATGCTACCATGGGCGCTCTCTGCGGCCACCCGGCGCTGAAGGCATCGAGCCCGCAAGCACCTGTAACTGAATGGTTCCTGGGTGACGACTTCCACCATAATGGCGCGTTCATGGAACTGGACGCGTTCGGGTTCTACAGCAGCTTCGGCAAACCACGCCCCAAACCAACGACCTCGTTCGCAGGCGGGTACCAGACCAAGGTGCGCGACAACTACAAGTTCTACCTCGAAGCAGGGCCGCTACGCAACCTTGCCAAGATGATGGGTGACAGTATTACCTTCTGGAAGGAACTCTACGCACACCCGAACTACGATGAATGGTGGCAGGTGCGCAATGTACGCAACCATGTGCAACATATACCGGCAAACACCGCCACGCTTGTTGTAGGCGGACTGTTTGACGCAGAAGATTGCTTTGGTGCATGGGAGCTGTACAAAGCAATAGAGCAAAAGACGCCTAACAACAACAAGCTGGTGATGGGTCCGTGGAGCCATGGCGGATGGAGTCGCGGCACGGGCGAGTTCCTGGGCAATGTTCGCTTCGGAAGCAAAACGTCACACTGGTATCAGGAGAACATAGAGATCCCGTACTTCGAGCACCACCTGCGGGGCATAGGCGACCTGAGCAAGCTGCCCGAGGCCAGTATCTTCCTTACCGGCAGCAACACCTGGCACACCTTCGACAAATGGCCACCGGCAGAGGTACACAACAAGAAGATCTACCTGCAGGCAAATGGTTCATTATCTGCAACTGAACCTGCTAACGCGACGGGATACCAGGAATATACCAGTGACCCTTCTAAGCCTGTACCCTATACCGAAGACGTGCATGCAGGCCGCACTGCCGAGTATATGACCGACGACCAGCGCTTTGCATCTCGCCGCCCCGATGTGCTTACGTTCACGTCTAAGACATTGCAGAACGACCTGACGGTTACCGGCCCCGTTATCGCCAACCTGTTCACATCGATCTCCACCACTGATGCTGACTTTGTGGTGAAACTGATAGACGTCTTCCCGGACGACTTTGCCTATACCGACTCGGCAGATGGCCCCGGCAATGGAAAGACCTACCCTATGGGCGGCTACCAGATGCTGGTGCGCGGGGAGATCATGCGTGGGCGCTACCGCAACAGCTTCTCCGTTCCTGAGGCTTTCAAACCGGGCCGTGTTACCGAGGTCTCTTACCAATTGCCTGATGTGGCGCATGTGTTCAGGAAGGGGCATAAACTGATGGTACAAATACAGAGTACGTGGTTCCCACTGGCCGACCGCAATCCGCAGCAGTTTGTCAACATCTACACCTGCGGCGAAGAGGACTTTGTGTCTTCACTCATCCGCATCTATACCAATAGCAAGTACCCATCAAACATAGAGTTGCCGGTATTGGGCAACTAATATAGCTGCGTCTTTAGACACATAAGAGCGACCTCAATCGGGGTCGCTCTTATGTTTAGGTATGTTGCACCGGCTTAGCCGAGGAGCGCGATACTCTCTTTCAGTGTCCTGATCTTCGCCAAGGCGTCGTTCTGCTTCTTGCGCTCGTTGTCTATGACTTCGGGCTTGGCATTGGCCATAAAGCGTTCGTTGCCGAGCTTTTTGTCCAGTGACACAAGGAAGCCTTCGAGATAGGCGATCTCTTTCTCCATCTCGGCCTTTTGTGCCGATGTATCGATAGTGGCAGCAGCCGCTTCTATATACAGCTTATCCGTTTGCACCACTATGGAGATACCACCCTGAACCGCCTCTTTAGTGAATGCTACTTGTTCCGCATTTACCTGGCGACCGAGTATGTCGTTCACCGTAGTGTAGTATGCTTCATCGGCTGTCTGGATCCAAAGCTTGATGGTATCCTTTGGCTTCAGTTTGTTTTTATTGCGTGTGTCGCGGATGGCTGTGATGAGCTCCTGCAACATGCTTCCGCCTTTCAGTACAGCTGCATCGGGCACCACAACAGCAGGCAACTGCTTCACTATAAGGTCGTCGCCGGCAGCACGATCGCGTAGCAGGTGGTAGATCTCCTCCGTGATAAACGGCATGTATGGGTGCAGCAACTGCAACAGACGCTCGTAAATACTGATGGTCTGCTCGTACACTTTGCGCGATATTGGTTGCTCCATTCCCGGCTTCACCCATTCGAGGTACCACGAACAGAAGTCGTTCCATATCAGTGAATAGATCGTCTTCAGACCTTCACTCAGCCTGAAGTCCTTCATCAGATCTGTAAGCTCATTCGACACCTCGGCGAGGCGTGCCTCCATCCAATTCAGCGCAAACTGAACATTGGTGTCATCGACACCATCGGCGCAACGGCCTTCCCACATCTTCACCAGCTTCATGGCATTCCACATCTTGTTGCAGAAGAAGCTACCCTGCTCCAGCTGAGACTCATCGAACAACAGGTCGTTACCGGCAGGTGAAGAGATCATAACGCTGAAACGAACCGCATCAGCACCATGAATATCTATAAGTTCAAGCAGATCGGGGGAATTGCCGAGCGACTTACTCATCTTACGCCCCTGCCTGTCGCGAACAATACCGGTGAAGTACACCTTATCGAACGGTTTCTTACCAAGGAACTCATAACCTGCCATTGCCATACGCGCTACCCAGAAGAAGATGATCTCTGGTGCGGTAACCAATGTGCTGGTAGGATAATAATAAGCAAGGTCTTTGTTGGTGGGGTCTTCGTTCCAATGGAATACCTGCATAGGCCACAACCAGCTACTGAACCATGTATCGAGCACATCATCATCCTGCCTGAGCTGTGGGTGTTTGGCAGCCAGTTCGGGTTTCTGCTTTGCATACTTAGCATGAGCCTCGTCTGCATTGAGCCCAACATACATGCCACCCTCGGTATCGTACCAGGCCGGTATGCGCTGACCCCATGATAACTGACGGCTGATGCACCAATCTTTGATATTGGCCATCCAGTGGCGGTAGGTGTTCTTGAACTTGGCCGGGTGGAATTCGATTTCATCGTCCATAACAGCGGACAGTGCAGGCTTAGACAATTCAGCCATGTTGCACCACCACTGCATACTGAGGCGTGGTTCTATAACAGCATCGGTACGCTCGCTAAAGCCTACCTGATTGCTGTAGTCTTCTTCTTTTACCAGATTGCCGGTAGCGCGCAGGTCTTCTACGATCTGTTTGCGTACTACAAAACGGTCGAGCCCGACATATAGTTGCGCGGCTTCGCTCATTGTGCCGTCTTCGTTCAAGGTATCAACCACCTGCAGGCCGTGTTTCAGACCCAGGTTGTAGTCATTTATATCATGAGCAGGTGTCACCTTCAGCGCACCTGTACCGAACTCGCGGTCGATATAATCGTCGAAAATGATGGGTACCCTGCGGTTCAGCAATGGCACAAAACAGTACTTGCCTTTCAGGTGCGCGTAACGCTCATCTTCGGGATGTACACATACAGCAGTATCTCCGAGAATGGTCTCGGGGCGCACCGTTGCTATGGTAATGTATTCATCAGCCTCGCCGTCGATCTTGTAACGAACGTAGTATAATTTGGAGTTGGTCTGTTTGTGGATCACCTCCTCATCACTCAAAGCAGTCTTGGCCTTTGGGTCCCAGTTGATCATCTTCACCCCACGGTAGATCATACCTTTTTCGTACAGATCTACGAACACGCGCATCACCGCAGCGTAGTAGTCGTCATTCATAGTGAATGACGTGCGGTCCCAATCGAGTGAGCAACCCAGCTTCTCCAACTGGTTCAGAATGATACCGCCATACTTCTCTTTCCACTCCCATGCATATTTCAGAAACTCCTCGCGTGAAAGCGTCTTTTTATCAATACCACGCTCGCGCAGCATGGCTACTACCTTTGCTTCTGTAGCAATAGAGGCGTGGTCTGTGCCCGGTACCCAGCAAGTATTGTAGCCGGTCATTTTAGCACGTCGAATGAGTATATCCTGAACGCTATTATTGAGGGCATGGCCCATGTGCAGCACCCCTGTTACATTGGGTGGCGGTATAACAATAGTATAAGCAGGACGGTCATCGGGTGTGCTTTTGAAATAGCCCGATCCGTTCCAATGTCCGTACCACTTTTTCTCTGCCTCTTTATGCTGAAAATTCTTACTTATCTCCATAACTAAATCTTGTATCTAATTTGAATGTAGGTGAGCGGCCCTTCGGCTTCCACCTGTTTTATACAAAACGTACACCCCTCATCGGGGTGTACGCAAAGCTTTGCAGCTGAATGAATTTCGTGTTAAACCTCTCGGAGCTGTTTACTCCTTTACAAGCCTTGTTGCGGCTTTGCTGTTTCCCGACGCGTCTGTAACCCTCAACAAGTAGATGCCTGATGCACATCCAGAGAGGTTCACCTCCATTTCGCTTCCTTTGCGCACTTGTGTGGCAGTGGTCACCGGTTTGCCAGTGACGTCAAATACACTGACGACATCGGCAGCGTCGAGGCCAGCGACTGAGAACTTATCTTTCACCGGATTGGGGAACAGATCTACAGTAGTGCTCTGAGGAACATCGTTCACGCCCACGGTAGTGTACGTCTTGCGGATGCGCTGGTTGTTGGCATCGGCAATGTATATCTCGCCATACTTGTCCACCGCTACACCAAATGGCGTATGGAGGTTACAACCATTCACAGGACCGAGATCGCCACCGAAACCAGGAGTACCGTTACCTACCACCGTAGTGATGACACCTGCAGTATCGACCATACGGATAACATCGTTATCAGCATCGGCAATGTAGAGATTGCCGAGTGTGTCTGTTGCCAAACCTGCAGGACGATCGAGTTCGGCCAATGGCGCAGGACCGCCATCGCCTGAGTAACCTTTCACACCGGTACCCGCATATGTAGTAATGATGCCTGATGCATCTACACGGCGAATACGGTTGTTCATCATATCAGAGATGTACACATTGCCTTTTCGGTCGGCAGCAACGGCATAAGGAGAATCGAGACGCGCCATGTAGGCGGGGCCATCATCACCAGCGAAGCCCGCAGTATCGTTGCCGGCCAGACGAGTGATAACACCTGCCGCGCTGATCTTGCGCACTACGTTTGCCAGACCATCGGCTACGTAAAGGTTGCCGGACTCATCAGTAGCCAATCCGTAAGGACCGTTGAATGTTGCTGAAATAGCAGCACCACCATCGCCGGTGGAACCGATGACGCCAGTACCTGCGTAGGTAGAGATGATACCTGCCGCATTGATCTTGCGGATCTTGTGAAAGGCAGCGTCAGCCACATACACGTTCCGGTTCTTATCAACCGCCATGCCATAAGGCCTCAGTTCGGCCGATGTACCGAGCGAACCGTCGCCGGTACTGCCCAGGCCGCCTGTACCGGCTATAGTAACGATGATACCTGAGGAAAATATCTTCCTGATCCTGAAGTTGTTCTTGTCAAGAATATAAACGCTGCCTGTAGCATCTACCGAAACACAGTAAGGACCATGCAACTCTGCACCGGTTGCAGCAGCACCATCGCCGCTGAACGCACCGGTACCCGTGCCACAGATCGTTTTGATGTGCTTCACCTGCGCATCAGCCGAGGCAGTGAAAAGCACCGAAGAGAACAAAAGAACAGGTAAAGTAAGTTTCATATTGAACATTTGGTCAAATATATGGTATTTAATGAGTCTGTAAAACCTTTCTCAGCACTTAATTATCGCTGTGTGCGATCGATTATCGTGTTCCGTTTGCCACAAAGATGCCATCAAGGTAACGGTTCTTGTACTTGACCTGACAACGAAGTTCAAGCGCATCGTAACGGTAGTCTGAAATACCGACTGTGACCCTGAAATTGGGGTCGCCGCCTACGTTTGTGTAATACATGTTTGCTTCCTCGGCCGACAGACGCCAGTTGAAACGGAGTGTATCTACATCGTCAGACGCGCACTTGGTGGGGTACACATAGTAGCCCGTGCTATCGGCATTCAATACTATCTCTGATGCTATGGCACATTCGCCACCCGCTTTAATGGGCACGTGCTTGTCAATGACCCACCTGGTAGTAGTGAGGGTCTTTGCACTAGACTCCGGGGCTACTTCTTTCTTGTAACAACCCGAAAAGACAACCAGCGCAGCAGCACCAACCAATAGCAATTTCTTCATGTGAACAGTTTTGCAGTCAAAATTTCCGTAAAGATAATATAATTGGCTTGTAAATGAACCCAGCTACCGGACGTTTTCATAAGTAGATAACCTAACGTAGACAGACGCTACCCCAGCCTGTTCGATACCGGAAGTAAAAGCAGTTATGATTTTACCGGAACCAAGTGCCTTTAACCGCATATGTTGGGAAAAACCGAAAAGAAGTGCGCACTTTGGCGCAATTTTTTTGTGGAGGAAGAGAATTTACACAAACTATTGATTTTCAATTACTTATTAAAATATTGCCGAACAAAACTGCGCATCTGCTTCCCAAAAACTTCCCACTTGCTTCCCATTTACTTCCCACCTGCCTAGCCGGCAGGCAGGCTTTCTTCTCACCTGCTTCCCACCTGCCTAGTCGGCAGGCAGGCTTGCTGCTCAATAACTGCGCAGTATTGAATTGAATTTTCACTACTATGTTCGGCAAATTGGTCCTGAAATGGCAATGGCCATCTTGCGTGTATTAAAGTTACCCCCAAGGAACGAATGTTGCAAGAACATGTTTTGTGATAGTGTGATATTGTGATATGGTATAACGGTAAGTGTAGTGTGGTAGATTGAGCGATTGTGGTGATTTGGGAGTGAGGGTTGTCTGAATCACGGATCAATTGAGATTACGCAGATGCCACAGATTGTGGGTTGGCTGAACCTGCCTGCGGTAGGCAAGCTAAGATTGATAAGATTTGAAGATGGTAAGATCGTCGAGGTGTCGTAAGAAGGCGCCAGTCTGGAGACTGGCAACCTCGATGACGTAGACAGAGTCTACGCCAATCCAGGGAAAAGTTTACTGCGAGCATATATTGCACCCTACTGAAGAGAACGGCACGGTTTTTGACAATATTAAATGAACACACAATATGAAACTGTCCCATTTTACACTATTTATTATTATTCTACTTTCGTGCTTTGTTAATAGCCATGCACAGAAAATCAGGTTCACTGACTCGACGAATTACTGGCGTACAACCTCCATGACACCGGAACACCCTTACTCTGACCAACAGTATTACTTTCGAGGTAGCAACACAATCCGCGGGCGGAGATATCAATGTATGCTTTCGTATTATGGTAGTCTATGCAGATATGTACGAGAAGATACTGCAGCGGGTCTTGTTTATTTTATTTCCCGTGATACAACTGACACGACGGAATACATTCTTTACAATTACAATTTAAATGTAGGGGATACGATTCGTTATATATGGCCGGGTAGTGGCGGGAATACGGATAGTGTCATAAACATAGATACTGTAATGATCGATGGGATCGCACATAGATCATTCGACCTAACGAACGAAGGGCGTGGGGGAAACAGAGGCTACACATATATTGAAGGTGTAGGTGGAACGAACAGCCCGTTTTTTCACCTAGAGGTGACCAGCTGTTTTGAATATGGCGAAATACTCAGCTGCTTTTGGAACAATTATGTTCGGCCATCTTTTCAGTTCCGACGATCGTATTGTGGTATGGGAGGATCAATTTTGTATGAGAACTGTTCAGACTTGGCTATCAACGCTCCTTCGAACTACAGTCAGGTGTCTATTTTTCCAAACCCGGTTGACGATGAACTGACTATAGCAATTTCGGGAAATGGAATCTTGCAAACGGACGTTAAGATCTTAAATCTAGATGGACAACGTATGATTTGTAAGAGTGTCACCAATTCGAAAACACCAATCCAAGTTGACGTTTCGCAACTATTGGAAGGTGTTTACATTTTGATGGTTTCTGATGAAACGGGAACGATAATGAGAAAACCAATAGTGGTAGGTCATTGAGAAAAAATCGGTGCTAATCTTAAATGATAATTAAGACCAGATAGCAAATCGCGCCTACTCATCCTTATATAACTTCAAGGTGCGGATGGAGGGTGCTGCAAACCAGGTGACGGCAACCACTAAAACAGTCATGATGCCGCCGAAAACGACTGCAGGCACGGTGCCCATGAGGCGGGCGGTAACACCGCTTTCCATAGCGCCGAGTTCGTTGGAAGAACTGATGAACATGGTATTGACGGCTGCTACGCGGCCACGCATCTCGTCGGGGGTATGGAGATGAAGGATGGTGCCGCGAATGACGACACTGACGGCGTCGAACATGCCACCCGCCAACAACATAATGAAGGCTACGAGAAAACCAGCGGATACAGCAAAACCGCCGATAGAAAAAAGCCCTTCGGTGCCAAAGTAACCGCAGATGCCGAACACTATGGTGGTGGCGCCGAAACCTACGAGGCTCCACATGAGTTTGCCACCGGCATTGCGCCGCAATGGAAAAAATGACACCAGGATCAAACATATCACCGAACCTATACCAGGCGCGGCACGCAACCAGCCATAACCCAACTCCCCTACCTTCAGAATATCTTCGGCATAAACTGGAAGCAGCGCAACGGCACCACCGAAAAGGACCGCAAACATATCGAGCGAGAGTGCTGCCAGCACTACCTGTGTGCTGAATACGAACCGGAGACCTTCGCCCAGACTTTTGAGTACGGGTTCTTTGGCCTTGTTCATGATGGGCTGGCGGGGTATGCGCAAAGTGGCCATGACACCCAGCACCTGAATAACTGCCACCCAAATGAGGCTGACAGTGAACCCGCTCCATGCGAGCATGAAACCACCGGCCAATGGCCCCAGTACTGCCCCGGCCTGCCATGAAGCACTACTCCAGGTAGTGGCAGTGGCATAGAGATCTTTGGGCAGGATGAGCCCCATGAGGGCAAAGGTGGACGGACTGGCAAATGCCCGTAACGCGCCACCAACAAAAACGCCGGCATAAAGCAACCACAGAATGGAGCGTACCCCCAAGAAGCTGACCACCTGCGGCAATGCCAGCGTGACAAAAAGTGCAGACAAAACGAGGTATGCAGCGAAACAGCCGAGCAACATGGTACGTTTTTCGCGGAGGTCAACGAAATGGCCGGAGAACAGGGAGAAGCCAATGGCGGGTATGACCTCCCAGAGGCCTATCATGCCAAGCGCCAGCTTGTCGTGAGTGAGCTTGTAGACGTAGTAGGCAATGATAGCCGACTGCATATTGAGCGCCCCGATGAGTGCCAGGCGCATGAGGAGGTAACTCCTGAACTCCGGCACCCTAAGCGCTTTATTCTTATTAAGAAACGAATTAATAAATGCAGACAAGCTTAGCAGGTTGGTAGGCGGCAAAAATATTCTTTACCAACAACATTAAGACGACTAAATTTGTAGTCAATGACAAACTTCAGGCAGATAACGGCTACCAGTATTGTTCAGGCATTCCTGGAGCTGAAGGCCAATAAACTGCGTACATTTTTGTCGTTACTGGGTATCACCATAGGTATCTTCTGCATTATATCGGTACTCACGGTTCTGGACAGCCTCAAAAATTCCATTCAGAAAGACATGGCCACGCTGGGCAGCGATGTGCTGTATATAGGCCGATGGCCATGGATGGACGATGGCGGAGAATATAAATGGTGGGAATACTGGCGCCGGCCGGGCATGACCCCGCGTGATGTGCGGGCGATAGAGTCACAAGTGCCGGATGCTGCTACCGCCACCCTTTGCCTTACGACGCGCCGCCTGACGGTAAAGTACCGTGACATGGAACTGAGCAGCATTGCCGGCTATGCAGTAATGACGTTCTTCGATAAAGTACAAAATATAGATATTCAGCTGGGTAGGTATCTGAGTACATCGGAACTGGACGGGGGCAATAATTCGGTGGTGCTGGGCTATGCTGTGTATATGAACTTGTTTCCGGGCAATATAGACCCATTGGGGAAATCAGTGACGTTTCTGGGCCGGCGGTTCAATGTTGTGGGCGTGATGAAGAAGGCCGGGCAGAACATGGCGGGATTCGATTATGACAACTCGGTGGTGTTTCCGTACTATGCTGCGGCATCTCTGCTAGACCTGAAGTCGAACAGCATAGACCCGCTGCTGGCGGTGAAGGCGGCGCCGGGCAAAAATATAGACGAAGTAAAATATGAAGTGGCGGGTGTGCTGCGCCGCACCCGCAAGGTGCGCCCCGGCGAGCCAGACAACTTCGCGATCAACCAACTGAGCCAGGTATCGGAACGACTGAACCTGATCTTTGGGACCATAGATGTGGTAGCATGGTTCATAGGTGGTCTATCGCTGCTGGTAGGCGCCTTCGGCATTGCGAACATCATGTTTGTGACGGTGAAGGAGCGGACACGGATCATAGGTCTGAAAAAAGCAATAGGTGCTCGCCGCAGTTCGATTTTGCTGGAGTTCCTGCTGGAAGCGGTGGCACTGTCGATGATAGGCGGACTGATAGGTATAGCGGTAGTGGTGGTTATAGGCGTTATCGTGTCGTATGCGTTCGACTTTGAAGTGATCATGTCGTTCAGCAATTTCCTGATAGGAATATTTGTATCTATATTCGTAGGCGTTTTGGCGGGGATAACCCCGGCCATATCAGCATCTAAACTCGATCCCGTAGTAGCAATCAGAACACATTGATATACCATGAAAGAGAAAAGAATATTATTACTCGACAAACAGAGAATAGCGTTCAAGATGCGCCGCATGGCGTTTGAGATATGGGAGCGCAACTGCGACGAAAAAGAGATCGTGGTGATCGGTATTGACGGCAGTGGCAAGGTGGTGGCCGATAACCTGGTAGAGATACTACGCGAGATCAGTCCGCTGAAGATAAAGACCATCACACTGACCATCAATAAAAAAAGTCCACTCGATTTTGCCTACGAAGGAACGGAGAACCTAACGGGTAAAACGGTATTACTTGTGGACGATGTGGCCAACTCGGGCAAGACGCTAATGTATAGCCTGAACTGCCTGCTGGCCTATAACCTGAAAAAGGTCATGGTGGCTGTGCTGGTGGACAGAAAGCATAAATCGTTCCCGATAGCGGCTGACATAGTGGGGCATACGGTGGCCACTACAATACAGGACCATATAGATGTGGAAACATCGGGCAAAAAAGTCAAAGCGGTGTATCTGGAGTAACAGGTCACGAGGGCGTCACACCGAACGAATTTCAATTAATCAGACATAAAACACGTTTCAATAGATAATGTCATTTACACTGGTGATACATGGCGGAGCAGGAAATATTACCCCCGCTATAATGAATGCGCAACAGGAAGTTGAATACACGGCCGCATTACAGGCAGCACTGAGAAAAGGAGCCGATGCATTGAGGGCGGGCGGAACTGCAACGGACGCGGTGGTAGCGGCGATATGCGAAATGGAAGACAATCCGTTATTCAATGCGGGACGCGGATCGGTATTCACCAAAAAGGGACTGAACGAAATGGATGCTGCCATAATGGACGGCAGGGACCTGTCGGCAGGTGCGATAGCGGGTGTGCGCAACATAAAGAACCCTATCAAGCTGGCGCGTGAGGTGATGCTGCATTCGGGCCATGTGTTCCTGTCGAACGAGGGCGCGGCTGAGTTTGCGCTGAAACAAGGTGTGGAAACAGCTACAGATGAATACCTGTTCAACAAGTCGCGCTACGACCAGTGGGTGGAGATACGCGATACCGACTATACGCAGTTGGACCACAAGGGTGATAACCTGAAGGGGCCTATCCCCAATACGGGTCATAAGTTTGGCACAGTAGGTGCTGTGGCTTGTGACGCACATGGCAATATTGCGGCGGGCACATCGACCGGAGGCATGACCAACAAGCGTTTCGGCCGCATAGGCGACAGTCCGGTGATAGGTGCCGGCACTTATGCCAACAACCGTACCTGCGCCATATCGTGTACCGGGCATGGCGAGTTCTTCCTGCGTGCCGTGGTGGCGCATGACATATCTTGCCTGATAGAATATAAAGGAATGACGTTGCAACAAGCCTGTGACTTTGTGATAAAGGACAAGTTGGTGAAAATGGGTGGCGAAGGTGGCCTGATAGCGGTGGACGCCAAGGGCAACTATGATTTCTGCTTTAATTCGGCAGGTATGTACCGTGGCATGACCAACAGTGAAGGCAAAGAGATAGTGGGCTTTTATGGTGAATAACTTTGATTGGACGTTAACACCAATTAGTGCAACTTTGCAGGAGTGAATCAGAAAATCTGAGGAGTAAACAGGATGTCAGAATATATAGTATCGGCCAGAAAGTACCGTCCCCAAACGTTTGATACGGTTGTGGGTCAGGAACATATTACCACCACTCTTAAGAACGCGATCCGCAATCAGCACCTGGCACATGCCTATCTGTTCTGCGGACCGAGGGGCGTGGGAAAAACGACCTGTGCCCGAATACTTGCGAAGACCATCAACTGTGAATCTCCCACTGCCGACATGGAAGCATGCGGACAGTGCTCAACCTGCGTCAGCTTTAAAGACAATACTTCATTTAACGTGTTTGAACTGGATGCGGCATCGAATAACTCGGTGGATGACATCCGTGAGTTGATAGCACAGGTGCGCTTCGCTCCGCAACACGGCAAATACAAGATATATATCATCGATGAGGTGCATATGCTGAGTGCGTCGGCCTTCAACGCCTTTTTGAAGACGCTGGAAGAGCCACCACCCTATGCCATATTCATCCTCGCAACGACCGAGAAACACAAAATACTACCAACCATTCTGAGCCGCTGCCAGATCTTTGACTTCAAGCGCATCACCACCAATGATATTGTGGTGCACCTGCAAGGAATTGCGGCACGTGAGAGTATGATAGCCAACGAAGCCGCGCTGCATGTTATCGCTCAGAAGAGCGAGGGCTGTATGCGCGATGCGCTTTCGATGCTGGACAGGATCGCTTCATTCACCAATGGCATGCTTACGTATGCCAATACCATGGAGCACCTGAACCTGCTGGACGCTGATTACTACTTCCGCATAACCGATGCTATGCTGGCACAAGACGTGGCAGGATCGCTGATGATGCTGGACAGCGCGCTGGAAAAAGGATTTGAGGGGGATGTGATCATAGGCGGGTTGGCGGGTCACTTCCGCAACCTGATGCTGTGCAAAGACGCACGCATGGCTAAGTTGCTGGACGTACCTACCGAACACAAACCTGTATATTATGAAAAAGCAAATCAGGCACCACCGTCATTTATTGTATCGGCACTGAATCTATTGAACCAGTGCGAGATAGAATACCGCAATGCCACTAACCGCAGACTTCATGTGGAGTTATGCATCATCAGACTCTGCTTTCTGATGCAGTTCACCAAACCACAAACGATGGTGCCCGGCGAGGGTGGTGAAAAAAAAAACCTTGATAGTTTAAGCAACATCAATTTCAACACCGCGCCTGCGGCATCTTTTGCGCCTGTGGCACAGGCAACGCCGACTGTTAATGCGGCGCCTGCACAACCGCCTGTGGCAAAAATATCGCAACCTGCAACGCCAGTAGCTGCGCCAACTGCACCACCACCTGCGCATAGTACTCCTGTGGCGGCACAACCTGTGCCAACAGCACCACTACCCTCACCGGCGCCAACACCGTCACAAGCAGCGACACCACCGACACGGAAGGTGAGCCTGAATATGCTGGGCGACCTGGATGCAGATATTAATGCCGCTGTTGCCGCACGGGCCGCACAGCAAACAGAAATAACCTTTGAAGTTGCTGCTGATATACTGGAAAAATACAAAGCCCACCTGAGAGCAAGGGACCAAAGCGTGATACTGGGCCAGCTGGCGCTGATGAAGATGGAAGTATACCCGCCAGATGAAGTACGGCTGATATCACCAGGAGACCTCACGGACAACTATGCAAAGGATCAACGCGGAGACCTGATCGACTTCTTTATGAAAGAGGCAAAAATGCGCATACGTGTCACCACGGAAGTGAGGGAAGATAAGTCACTAACAGAACCTGCGAACAAAGTACTGAGTAAAAACGAAATGTTTGAGGTGATGGCGAACAGAAACCCGAACCTTGCCAGGCTGAGGGATGGAATGGGTCTGCAGATAGAATACTAACGCATGTGATGAGAAGCAAATAACCTGCGAAGCCCTGTGCCTCGCTCGCCTAAAAGGCCCCATGGTTTTACATGTGCGCGCTTCTTCAATCCAAAGCCTTCGATAGCGTACTTGTTGATGTGTTTTACAGCATCTTCAACCGAATCGGTAAAAAGGAAGAGATCAGCATCTTCGGGCGCTATGGTCTTTTCAACCACCATCTTGTGTATATGCGCCATAAGGCCCTGATGATATTCGGTGCCCATAAGCACCACAGGGAAGCGACTTAATTTGCCCGTCTGCATTAGTGTTACCGCTTCGAAAAACTCATCTAGCGTGCCGTAACCACCCGGCATAACGACAAATGCGTAGGAGTACTTGGTAAGCAACACCTTTCTGACAAAGAAGTATTTGATGTTCACCCAATGATCGAGGTATGGATTAGGTTTCTGTTCCATGGGAAGGACAATATTGCAACCCACAGACCTACCGCCCACCTCACGTGCACCACGGTTGGCCGCCTCCATTATACCAGGACCGCCACCCGTAAGAACGGTGAATCCCAGTTTCGCGACCTCGGCACCCAGTTCTTGTGTCTTCTTATAATAAGGATGATCTTCAGCAAACCTTGCTGATCCAAAAACGGTTACACAGGGGCCAATAAAGTGTAACATCCTGAAGCCGTGCACAAATTCTTTGAACACGTCGAGCACAAATACAAACTCACGCCACCTTGACCGTGGTCCTTCGAGGAATTCGATCTCTTTCTTTGATCCGACAGGGGTAAATTCACTTTGTCTTTCTGACATCAGGCATCCTTTACTTTTAAAAGTTCATCGGCATCGAAGGGACAATAGTGCACCTCTTCGCGACCATCTTTATTCTTCGCAAACCAGATACAGTCATACATGGTGCTGCTGTACTGATTGGCAAGAACGTCGTAATGCGGACCACGAATAGTCATATCGGGCCCTCCGGATTTCAACCGCACCTTGTCTCCGGTAACAAATCGAGGTTCCATAGCTTTTACTTTTTTCCAAAAGTACACTTGACATCCGTCCTCAGACTTGACATCAGTCAGCGGTAATTATGTTCCTTGTCAGTGACCATCGTTTGAGAAAGGAGCTGTTATGCTCCCGATCACAAAGCGACACACCGCAAGCAAGCGGCACACTAACATCAATCACCACATGCTATGACTACCGTCAGCTATGTGGCTATTTACCTGCCCTACTTTTGTGTAAAATCAAAACAATGAAAAAAGTAAACATTTCACACGTAAGTAACGAACATAACTACTGGCTGAGAAGCCTCAATTTCTATAAGACAGAGATCAGCATTCTGAAAGGCCGTCTTACAGAGATAGCAGGCAAAAATACAGGATCAGAGGTTATGAAAGAAGTTGAACACTTTGAAAACCAATTCAAGATCCAGAATGACAATATCGACCGTCTGTCACATGACATTCATGTGAACATAGACGCGATCAGCAAACAGGCACAAACACAAAGTGCCGGCTATATTGACGAGAGCCTCCAGACAACACACACTGCACTCGGCAATCGTTTTGAGGACGAAGAGAAAATAATTCACGATATGATCCGTACGTTCAGGAAGTTCGCTGAACAATGGATGTAACAATTGTTTCTGGGATGAGTAGTGACAGAAGGATGGTCGGTTGGCTCTGAGAGCAAAATGAAATTGAGACGATAGATAAAACAAAGACAATAGAACATCTTTCTGCAAGGGCTCCGGTTTTCACCGGAGCCTTTTTGCATACCCTATCGGGAAGAATCCAAAAGACAAATTCCAAAGAACAAATTCCAAAGAATAGATCTCAAATTCCAAAAGGCAAATTCCAAAGAGAAAATCTCATAATCCAAACGACGGATATCAATTATCGAATGACCAATAGTATACTAACAAAAAAGGTAGCATGTTGCCATGCTACCCTGTAATTGAACCAAAACAAATTCTTCAGTCTTAGTACGCGTGATCGACGCCTCCTACTTTTCTGCGCTTACACGCAGGCCGTAACGCCAGGCCACAAAACTGCTGAAGCCAGTGGCAATAATAACAATACTTATGGTGCTGCACGGCATCAAGATAGCCGCAGCGACAGGCGTAAGCATGCCACGCATAGCGAAGTAAAGCCCAATAAAGTTATAAACTAATGATACGGCAAAACTGAGGCCGATAAGTCGGCGGGATGCCCGAGCCAGTCTGAGAACGGCGGGAAGGAGGCTGAATTTTGACGCATCGAGAATGGCATCGCACGACGGTGTGAAGTTGTTGATATCGTCTGATATAGTGATGCCGACATTGCTCTGCTGCAGTGCGCCGGCATCATTCAATCCGTCGCCGATCATGAGCACAGACCGACCCTTTTTCTGCAGCGACTCTACGTAGTGCAATTTATCGATGGGCTTTTGCTCAAATAACAGGTCGCTGTTCTTGCGAAAGACCGGAGCTACGATTGCACGCTGTTTGTCATTATCGCCAGACACCAGTGACATACCGTAACTGTCGCCTAAAGTATCCATGACTGCTGAAGCACTATCGCGCAAAACAGACTTGAGATGTACTGCGGTAATCTCGTGATTAATGCGAATATAAACAGTAGCTTTCTCTTCCTGCGACCAATTGCGTGGCACACCTACGAATTCGGCTGAACCTACCATAATATTATCAGCCCCTGCATAGGCTTCAATCCCTTTACCGGGAATCTCTTTCCATGCAGACACCGAAACTACTTCTCTATTACCAAGCCACTCGGCAATTGCCTTACTATTAGGATGCTTACTGGCCCTGACGACAGTATATAACAGATCTTTTTCGGCAGCCGAAAGTTGGTGCCCTGTACACTCGACCGACTGCGCCGCCCCACCCTGGGTGATGGTACCTGTCTTATCGAACACGATATGATCGGCATTTCCCAATGACTCTATAACTGAAGCGTCGCGCAGAAACAGGCCGTTATTGCTGAATAACCTAAGGATATTACCGTTAGTGAATGTAGCCGACAACAACAATGCACAAGGACAGGCAACTATGAGCATTGCTGACACGCTGTTGATGATCTTTGAAGGGTCAACAAAATACCAGTAAATCGCAGTTGCCGCAGCGAGGGTGAATAATATAACCGTAAAGTACTTACTCAGCACGTGAATCACACTTTCACGGTCATTCTCTTCGGCCTTATCTTTCCTGAACGCATAGTGGTTCCAGAGCGAAGTGAGGTAGCTACCTGCCACAGGTTTCACAATGCGGATGGTGAGCTGGTCGCCTGTTTGCTTGCCACCGGCATACACAAGCGCATTGGCCTTGATCTCAACCGGTTCGCTCTCGCCGCTAACAAAGCTGTAATCTATCAGCGCCTTACCTGACACCACAACCGAATCGGCGGGAATGATCTCGTCGTTGTGCAGCTGCACCACGTCATTCTCTTTCAGGTCCTGTAATTTGGTGCTTTGCAGTCCGCTTTCAGTCACCACATTCACCGCAATGGGGAAGTAGGACTTGTAGTCGCGGGCGAAGGAGAGCGAACGATAGGTGCGCTCCTGTACTACCCTACCCACCAGCATAAAGAACACAATGCCGCTCATGCTATCGAGGTAGCCCGCACCAGTCCCGGAGAGGATCTCGTAGATGCTGCGGGCAAAGGTGATGATGATGGCCAGAGCAATTGGCGCATCGATATTAAGCGTCTTCTGCAACAGCCCCTTCCATGCAGTGACAAAAAATTCTGACGCGCTGTAAAAGAACACCGGTATCGCAAGGAAGAGATTCAGGTACCTGAACAACAGCGCATACTTTTCCTCGATCCCGGTAGCAGATGACAGGTACTCAGGGAAACTCATCATCATGATGTTGCCGAAACAGAAACCCGCAACACCAAGTTTAAAGACACGTTGCTTGTTGAACGTAGCGGACTTTTTTTTACCAGCTTCATCGAGACTGATATAAGGTTCGTAGCCAATAGTAGCGAGCAACTCTACCACCTTGCGAAGTGCAATTGTTTTAGATGAGAACCGAATGGTAACTTCCTTGGTACTGAAGTTCATGCGGCTTTCTTTGATACCCTCGTTCAGACGATTCATGTGTTCGAGCAACCACATGCAGGAACTACAGTGAATGCCCGGAATATAGAAAGTAACAACAGTGTGATCTCCGTCGGTAAACTGTACCAACTGGCGGGCTATCTCTTCGCTATCGAGGTAGGCATACTTGTCGCTGCGAATAGCCTTGACCTGCGACAGACCCGGGTGGGATTGGAGTTTGTAGTAATCGCAAAGGTCATTCTCGTTGATGATCTCATAAACAAGCTTACAGCCATCACAGCAAAATACCTTCTCTTCAATGGCAATCCGCTCGCCTAAACATGGGGTGCCACAGTGATAACAAAGAATATCGGTGGCTGGAGGCGCGGTGAAAGGAGCCTTTTTCGCATCAGAATTACTTACGGCTAACATTGATTCTCTTTTGAGCGTCAACAACCTTAGGGAGCAGGTAATTCTCTTCGAGGTAGAACAACTCTGTAAGGCCGTTTTCTATTAATACCATCTGGTTACGCAGCACCCGGTAGGCATCAGGAAAAATAGTATCGGAATATAATGGAAGAGCTACCACCTGTAAACGATTCAGAATGCTTCTCATTGCTGAGTGTGAGGCTCTTAATTCAATAAGATGTAATTCGTGATTCACCTTACAGCCTCCCGAACAAGTGCTGCAATCGTGATTTGTTTCAGCTTTATGAGACAACTCCTTCAGATAAGGTATCACCCTCTCCTTCCGTTCTGTGATATACATGACAACTTCCTTGATCAATTCTCCGCACGTGTTTGTATATTGAGTAGTAGCATGCTGTAAACCTGCGTTTTCCAGCTTTTCGATCTGCCTCGCAGCACTGTGACACAGATTAATTATTTCATCATAATTATCTGCACTGATCCTATCGACCAATTGCGTGAGATTAGCGGTAAGGTTACTTTTTTGCATTTCTTTTTCCATGAAAAAAAGAGGAGTTTCGACAAAGTTATCCTCATACATAACCGGAAATGCTGATGTCGGGTAGGTAAAAAACTGATCTTGGTCATGTTTTCACCCTTACCTCGGGCTCAAAAACGATCTCAGATCTTACTGAATTAGATATGAGACATGCAGCCTCGGACTTCTGAAGAACGCGACGGGCCTTTTCAACGTCTGCGTCATTTTCTAATACGACAACAGGTTTTAAGGTTACCTGCGTCATCAGCAACTTGCCACCCGTGTCGTCCAATTTGCCAAATGCGCGGGATGAAAACGAATAAAAAACGAGGCCAGACCTCTCGGCGATCGAAAGAAAGGTGGTCATAAGGCAACTATTAATAGCAGCGGTGAAAAGATGCTCGGGCGACCAATGACCGGCAATACCACCAGGAAACTGGGGAGGAGTAACGACTGTCAATTCGTCGTTAAGGTCGGGCGAGAACAAAATTCCCGCCCGATCTTTCACCCAGTTCAGATCAACTTCATAAAGATGTTCCATAAAAAGGGATTTTTAGTTTTTGATTACTCAGCGTCAGCCAGTTCTTCGACAAGAGATGGCGCTACACGCTGCACTTCTTTTATGCCCCCCTCAACGCTGGCAACGAAATGGAAACCCTTACTTTTCAGGAATGAGGCTGCTACCATGGAACGGTACCCACCCGCACAGTAGATAAGCCATTTTTTGTCGGCACCCAGCTTCGAGTATTCGTCTTTAAGCACATTAAGCGGAATATGCATAGAACCGACCATTCTGTTCTTTGCGACCTCCCTCCGGTTGCGAACGTCAAGTAATTCGTACTGCTCCATATTCAACAGGTTCTCGCATTCAGAACCTTCAAAAGTAAGCACTACATCATAACTCTTATTTGCTGCGAACCAAGATTTCATGCCTCCAGCCAGGAAACCTTGAACACCCTCGTAACCGATACGAGCCAATCGCTCTATGGCCTCGACCTCTTTGCCGGGCTCGCACACGAGCAGCAAATGCGCATCAGGCGCAATGATGGACCCAACCCAAACAGCAAAATCGCCGTTAAGACCTATATTGATAGCTCCTTTTATGAAGCCTGCTGCAAATTCCATTGGATCGCGGGTATCCAAAACAATAGCTCCCGCATCAATTGCTTGTTCAATTGACTCATGGGAAAGCGGCCTTAGACTCTGATCTAAAACTGACTGATAGGCTGTAGCACCACTTTTATTAATGACCGCATCCTTAAAGAAATAAGCAGGAATAACAGGCTGATCGCTGGTAACAGCCAGAATGAACTCTTCTTTATTGGCGGCGAGTAATGCATAATTGCTTGTGCGCTGCTCGCCGATAGTTGTATAGGAAGATGTACCGATATTTTTACCACAGGCGGAACCAGCACCGTGACCGGGGTACACCACTACGTCATCGGGCAGTGTCTTGATCTTGTTCTGCAGGGAATCGAACAGCATGGCAGCAAGCACCTCTTTCGGAAGGTTACCGCTGAGGAGGTCGGGGCGACCTACATCACCAACGAAAAGCGTATCTCCTGTAAAAATAGCCTGCTTCTTACCGGCCGCATCGTGCAGCAGAAAACAAGTAGACTCAATGGTGTGACCCGGCGTATGCACGACTTCTATCTTCACATCGCCCAGGGAAAGCAACTCGCCATCTTCGGCGATGTAACATTTGTAGCCGGGTTTAGCATCTGGACCGAACACAATGTTGGCGCCGGTATTGTTGGCCAGATCAATGTGACCGGAAACAAAATCGGCGTGAAAGTGGGTCTCAAAAACGAACTTAATAGTTGCGCCACGCTCTGCTGCGAGCTTTTGGTACGGACCAGGGTCGCGAAGCGGGTCAATAACTGCAGCCTCTCCGGCTGACTCAATGTAGTATGCCGCATGGGCAAGACAATTCGTGTAGATCTGTTGGATGTACATAATCTCGGTTTTAAAAATGGCCAATAAATGGGTATCACATAGGGGCTACTTACCTTTTGTAGCCTTCTTTTGCTTTTTTGCCTGCTTCTTAAAATACCCCCTTGTTAGGAAGTTGTGTTTCAGGGCCTCCATGTTCTCGCTGAACGCGGCAGTACCCTTTTCTATGTTTCCGAGACTAGTAGTGAGTTTTTTTACAATTCCTGTATCCTTGAGCACTGCATGAGCGGCGCCGGGACCGTTGTTGACATTGTGGTCGAGCTGTTTCACTGCACTGTCGGTGTGTGCAATGAGGACCTTGGCATCTTCCGATATCCTGGAAATATTGCGAATAGCATTCTTAAGGTCCGCAGCTGCCGCCTCGTCTTTTAACAGAGTACCTGCAACACCTTCGCCCTTCTCTGCCTCCTTCACCATTTCGTTGATGGCCGCAGAAAACTCATTTATCTGCTCTGTAGCCTGACGAATATTATCCATTGACAACCGAATGTTGCCCGGCAGCGTAGTGTCGTTAACAACTTGCCACAATGCCGTACTGTTGTTGAGTTTTACAACGGTATTCTTGAGATTCTCTGCTATGATCTGAACATCGTTATTGGTGGCCGACAGGGTTTCGAGCATCTCATCGGTAGAAGCCACTTTCTTTGTCAACAACATTTCTCCCTCAGCAAGTAATGGCAGTTGCGCATTGCCTGGTGTAATGTTAATGACCTTATTGCCCATGAGCCCTTCACTACCAATTGACGCGGAGGCCCCCTGGTGTATGTAGGGTCTCATTTTCACATCAACCAACAAAGTCACCTCAATCGTGGTATCATCAATAACAGCGATCTTACTCACGGTACCCGACTGAATGCCGGAGTACCTGATATTATTGCCCACCATAAGGCCGCTGACGTTTCGAAACCTTGCCCGCAATGAATACCCGGAGCCAAAGAAGTTCTGATTTTTTCCAATAATATAAAGTGACACAACCAAGATGAGCACCCCGACTGTGACAAATATTCCTAAGCGGACATTATTTTGACTATTCGTACTCATGTCACTCAAAAAACTGGTTTATGTTCGGGTCTGATGATCGTTTTAAGTTTTCGTAAGAGTCAACCGCATAACAGGAACCGTTCACAAGCACTGCGATCCTGTCGGCAGCGCGCTGCACGCATTTCATGTCGTGCGAAATAATGATCGAAGATGTCTTGTATTTTTCCTGTATCTCCTTCATCAACAATGTTATTTCTTTTCCAGTTATAGGGTCCAGTCCGGTTGTTGGTTCGTCATACAGGATGATTTCAGGATTCAGGATCAATGTTCTGGCCAATGCAATCCTCTTCTGCATGCCACCCGACAGCTCAGATGGCATCATGTTCAGTGTATGTGCCAGACCAACATTCTCCAGTGCGTCCATTATCCTGTCCATCGACTCTTTATAATCAATGTTTTTTAAATGCCTGCGCATCGGGAATTCCAGATTCTGCTTTACGGTCATAGAGTCGTAGAGCGCATTACTCTGGAACAAAAAACCAACACGCGACCGGATGTTATCCAATCCATCGTGATCCAGCGAAAGAACATCCTCGCCTAATACATTGATCGTTCCGCTTTCCGGCCTCATTAACCCTATCACACATTTGATCAACACCGACTTACCACTACCCGACCTGCCCAACACCACAAGATTCTCGCCTCGTTTCAGATCTACTGTAAATTCATTCAACACCACCTTTTCTCCAAACCTCTTCACAAGTTTATCAATAGCGATCACCGCTCCGGGGTCGTGGACTTGTATATTTGTCACAGTCTCTGCCATATCAGTTCAGGCCAAGAATGTCGGTGATCTGCACCGCAATCAGGTCTATAATAAACACCATGAGTGAAGAAACCACAACAGCTGAATTGGCCGACCGCCCTACACCTTCTGTTCCCTTTGAGGAATTATACCCTTTATAACAACCTATGATACCGATCGCAAAACCAAAGAAGAACGTCTTGATAAATGCCGGCAATACATCGCCGAACTGCAACGTTTGAAATACCTGAAAGAAAAACAGCCTAAGACTTGTATTCCCTCTGATATTCACCCCGAGATACGAACCGTATAAGGATATAGCGTCAGATATCATGACCAAGACCGGCAACATGAGCGTGGATGCAGCCACACGTGTAACAACCAGATACTTGAACGGATTGGTGCCTGACACCTCCATTGCATCGATCTGTTCGGTAACCTTCATAGAACCGAGTTCAGCGCCAATACTGGAACTTATTTTACCGGCAAAAATGAGTGCAGTAATAACCGGACCTATCTCACGCACAATGGCCAAACTGACCATAACCGGCAACTGAGACTCAACACCGTAGGAAATGAGCGAAGGCCTCAACTGTATGGTTAGCACCAAACCCATGATGAAACCAGTGATACCAATGAGGGGCAAGGAATTATACCCAATGAGGTAACACTGACGCAGAAACTGCCTTATCTCGTAACGGGGACGAACCAACTCATGAAAATACCGATACGTGAACCTGGAAGTGGCTCCGGTCTCATCGAGGTACTTATTAAATGAATCAGGCATTCTCATAAATCATTCAGAGGGTCTTTTCCGACCTGAATATTCAGCAAATATAACCAAGGCTGAACCGCAGGGCAATGACAAAAGTCATGTGCAGGGCTGACTCAAATCTACGTCAGAAAAAGGTAGAAACAAGGCAAAAAAAGACCGGAAGCGAACTTCCGGTCTTATCTAATGGCATTTGAAATATTCAAACGGTTCTTTACAGTCGTTGCATTTGTATAATGCCTTGCAGGCGGTGGCTCCGAACCTGCTCAACATCACCGTATCATCTGACTGGCAACGAGGGCATTTTATGATATTATGCCCAAACACGTCGTGATTGCAGGACGAATGTAGCGGAGGTGCGATACCATACGCCCGCAACTTATCCTTGGCCACTCCGCTCATCCAGTCGGTGGTCCAGGCAGGATCCATCACCATTTTCACACGTGCTCCCTTTACTCCATTGTGCGCAAGCGTGGCGAGTATATCAGCCTCAATCATACCCATTGCCGGACAACCGGTATAAGTGGGCGTGAGTATCACCTCATAGCCGCTATCATCCAACACCACATCGCGAAGCATACCCATCTCGAAGATGTTTACGACCGGGATCTCAGGATCGGGGATAACCGATAACATCCTGAAAATATCGTCCTTAGTGTACGCGTGCATTACCATTTTGCGTCGGGATAGGCGTGGGGCAAAAACTGCATTTCTGCGAGAATGTGACCAAGGTTCTCACTATGAATACCATTACGACCACCGGTGTGGGTGTACATAGTTGTAGGCACATCGAGTGTAGCTTCCTTGAGGATGCCTGAAACGTGTTTCGTCCAATTATCCTTGATCGAAGTCGGATCGGGAGCACCGATAGCACTTATCATAGCTGCATCAACAGCGTCAGACTCGAATAACTCGCTTGCATAAGGCCACAGATCGTCTACCGCCGCCTGCATTTTTGCGTGACTTTCGGCAGTACCATCACCAAGGCGCAAAACCCAATCGGTAGCATGTGACAGATGGTATTTTATCTCCTTGAGCGTTTTGGCAGCGATAGCGGCAAGCGTCGCATCTTTAGACGACACAAGACCGCTGTAATAGAAGTATTCGAACGTCGACAAATACAGTTCACGTGCCATTGTGTAAGCGAAATCCTTATTGGGCAACTCTGCAAGCAGCACATTAAAGAAACTCCTTTCGCCCCGACGGTATGCCAGATCGTCATCTGTTCGGCCCTTCCCCTCTATCTGGCCGGCATATCCCAACAAAGCCTGCGCCCGGCCAATCATATCCAGAGCGAAGTTTGTCAGGGCCAGATCTTCCTCTAAAATAGGGGCATTGCTGCACCACTCTGACAAACGATAGGAACGTATCAGTGCGTTATCCCCCAAACGGAGACAGTATTTGAACATTGCTTCCTGTTGATTCATAACAATTCGGTTTTTAGATGGCTTTTGCGCCCTCGGGCATTACGTAAAAGGTCGGCATACGATATGTCTTGTCGTTTGCGGGATCGAAGAACATATCGTTCTCATCGGGATTTGAAGCCACGATAGCATCGCACGGAACCACCCATATGCTGGTACCCTCACCACGGCGGGTATAGGTGTCACGAGCATTCTGTAGTGCCATTTTTTTATCTGAGGCATGAACGCAACCGGCATGCACAAAATTGGCTCCCGGTTTTGACTGGATGAACACCTCCCATTTTTCCAATTGAGTATCTGCTGACATAGAATTAGTTTTTCGATTGAAATAATTGTTTTTCCTTCTTTGCGCGGTAGGCTTCGGCTGCCTCTCTTACCCAGGCACCCTCGGCATGTACGCGCTTATGATGATCCATGCGCTGTTTGTTGCAAGGACCGTTGCCGTTTATCACATTATAGAACTCGTTCCAGTCGATAGGACCATGATCGTAGTGACCACGTGTTTCATTCCACTTAAGATCTTTGTCGGGAATAGTGAGACCAATCACTTCAGCCTGCTGAACTGTCTTATCAATGAACTTGGCTCTCAATTCATCATTTGACTGGCGCTTGATCTTCCACTTGAAAGCATCTCCTGAGCGAGGCGATTCGCTATCGTGCGGGCCGAACATCATGAGGGCGGGCCACCACCAACGATTCATGGCATCTTGCGCCATCTCGCGCTGGTCGGCTGTACCGGCCATCATCTTTGCCATGATCTCGTAGCCCTGACGCTGATGAAAGCTCTCTTCTTTACATATCCTCACCATGGCACGGCTATACGGGCCATATGATGTGCGCTGCAGCGATACCTGATTCACGATAGCCGCACCATCGACCAACCAACCTATGGCGCCGATGTCGGCCCAGTTGAGGGCCGGATAATTGAAGATATTGGAGTATTTAGCTTTACCCGAATGCAGTTGCTCGATCATTTCAGTACGAGAGATACCCAGTGTCTCGGCAGCACTGTACAGGTAAAGACCATGCCCGCCCTCGTCCTGTATCTTGGCAAGGAGAATCTGCTTTGCCCTTAATGACGGGGCACGTGTTATCCAATTACCCTCGGGCTGCATACCAATCACTTCAGAATGCGCGTGTTGCGATATCTGCCTGATCAGGTGTTTTCGGTAAGCATCGGGCATTTTGTCTTTGGGCTCAATGGCATCGTCGCGACCGATCTTTTCTTCAAAACTCTTAAGAAGGTCGACCTGAACGGTTGTTTGTTCCTGCAATTCCATTTTATATATTTTTTAATGCGGTGAATAAGAATGATTAAAGCGTTCCCCTGCGTGCTTGTTCTGCCTCTATTGATTCGAACAATGCCTGGAAGTTGCCCTTGCCGAAAGACTTAGCCCCTTTGCGCTGAATGATCTCAAAGAACATTGTAGGCCTGTCTTCTACGGGTTTTGTGAATATCTGGAGCAGGTATCCTTCTTCATCCCTGTCAACCATGATTCCGAGGCTCTTCAACAACTCAAGATCTTCGGCGATCTGCCCAACCCTGTTCGGAACAGTGTCGTAGTATGTGCCGGGCACGTGCAGGAACTCAACACCACGCCTTCTCATCTCAGATATCGTGAAAACGATATCGTCTGTAGCAACAGCGATGTGCTGGCAACCCGGGCCGCCATAGAAATCGAGGTATTCCTCTACCTGCGACTTTTTCAAACCTACTGCAGGCTCATTGATAGGGAACTTGATGCGGCCATTGCCGTTACTCATCACCTTACTCATGAGCGCTGTGTACTGAGTAGAAATATCCTTGTCGTCAAAAGTGACCAGATTCGCAAAACCCATGGTACGCGCATAGAAATCGGCCCATTTGTTCATTGACCCCAACTCCACATTTCCTACCATATGGTCTATGTATTTGAGACCGGTTGGCGCCGGATTGTACTCAGAGTTCCACGACTCGAATCCTGGCAGAAAAACGCCCTTGTAGTTTTTGCGCTCTACAAAAATGTGAACCGTTTCACCATAAGTGTGAATACCGGCACGAACAACTTCTCCGTGTTCATCCTTCTCTACTCTCGGCTCGAAAAATGACTTTGCGCCACGTGAGGTAGTCTCGTTATACGCGGCGCGGGCATCATCCACCCACAGGGCTATCACTTTAACACCATCGCCGTGCTTCCTGATATGGTCTGCCACTTCACCCTCGGGCACCATCGGCGTGGTAAGTACCAATCTTATTTTATCCTGAACCAACACATAAGATGTGCGGTCTTTGACGCCTGTTTCCAATCCGCAGTAAGCCAGCGACTGAAAGCCGAACGCAGTCTTGTAATAGTGAGCCGATTGCTTGGCATTGCCAACGTACAGCTCTACGTAATCAGTACCATTGATAGGCAGAAAATCTTCAGCTTTATCGAAGATCTTTTCAATACCGTAATTGAAGTTTTTTACTTCTGTAAGATTTGCAGTACTCATTTTCTATGATTTAATTTATTCGGTTAACCATGATTTATAATAACCATCTACTTCTATGGCCAGTGCTTCTTTTGTGATATTCACCGGCTGGAACGGATCTATCATCACCGCGAGTTCTTTGGTTTCTTTCTGACCAATACTTCGTTCGATTGCGCCCGGATGCGGACCGTGCGGAATGCCGCCCGGGTGCAATGTGATCTGTCCGGCTTTAATATTGTTGCGGCTCATGAAATCGCCGTCAACATAATACAACAGCTCATCGCTATCGATATTGCTGTGGTGGTAGGGAGCCGGTATAGCATCGGGGTGGTAATCATAAAGGCGGGGAACGAAAGAACAGATCACGAAATTTCTGCTCTCAAACGTCTGGTGAATTGGTGGTGGCAGGTGAATGCGACCGGTGATAGGCTCGAAATTGAAGATGGAAAACGTGTATGGGTAATGGTAGCCATCCCAACCAGCCACGTCAAAAGGATGGTTAATGTAAGTATAGGGGAACATCATTCCCTTCTTCTTAATAAAAATATCGAACTCGCCCTTTTCATCGTGAGTCCTCAGGTCCTGCGGGCGTTTGATGTCGCGCTCACAGAATGGAGAATGCTCCAGCAACTGACCAAAGTCGTTGCGGTAACGGCGCGGCGTAAAGATAGGATCAGGTGACTCGACAAACAGTATCTTGTTATCTTCATCATTGAATCTGATCTGGTAGACCGTTCCGCGGGGAATAACGATGTAGTCGCCATATTTGAATTGCAGGCTTCCGTACATGGTATCTACCACGCCGCTTCCTTTGTGAATGAACAGCATTTCATCAGCATCGGCGTTTTTGTAAAAGTATTCAGTTGACTTCTTAGGAGCCGCCAGACCTATCTGCATAGCAGCGTTCACAAATAGCACCTTGCGACTTTTGATGTAGTCTTCTTCCGGTTTTATGTCAAACCCGTTAAAGCTCATCGCATTCAGACCATTCTCGATTGCTATCTCCGGCTTTACTGAATATGGCTGGCCTTTTTGCTTCACACAAGTGGGCGGATGTAAGTGATAAACCAGCGACGACAGCCCGGCAAAACCCTGAGTGCCTACTAACTCTTCCTGATACAATTTTCCGTTTGGCTGGCGACTTACTACGTGGCGCTTATCGGGAATTACTCCCAGTGTATGATAAAATGGCATTAATTAGAAATTTTACAGACAAACGTAGCCAACCCTCCAGGCGCCGATTATGACGCCGGACACACAGCAGCATGATATTGATCAGATTGTCAGAAAAAAATGACCGGAGACAGCATGTAAAAAAAACAGGGATTTCTATTTTTATTCGGCTATCATTGCACACCAATAAAATGTCGGCAGAAACTACACATCGCTATTTTGTCCTGAACAAGCCATACAACATGGTCTCTCAGTTTGTGAGTCAGGAGAAAGTGAATCTGCTGGGCGACATTGACTTTGATTTTCCCGAAGGGACACACGCAATTGGCCGGCTGGACAAATTATCTGAAGGACTACTGATCCTGACGACCAACAAGAAGGTAACCAGATTGCTGTTCAACAGTCCGACACCACATACCCGCACTTACATGGTGAGAGTGCTGAACATTGTGAGCGATGAGACTGTGGAAAAGATCAAAAAGGGTTTGGACATTGTGGTAGACGAAGGCAAAATATATACTACCCGTGCGTGCGATGTAGAGATTGTGAAAAATCCTCCCCTGCCACCGCACCAGTTGGAACTGAGGGCATTCATTCCGCACACGTGGCTGAAGATAACCCTAACAGAAGGAAAATTTCACCAGATCAGAAAGATGGTGGCCGCCGTACATCACCAATGCAGGCGACTGGTGCGTACCTCAATAGAAGGGCTGGAACTAGGCGATCTACCACCCGGACACATCAGAGAGTATGAGGAAAGCGAGTTTTTCTCTTTGCTGAAAATCACCGATTACAAGTAACGCTTCCTGTTCCGGACACCCCTACGCTACCCTCCGATTAGCACCGAATCGAAATATTTTGTTACTTTATGGTTGGTTTCCCTAAGATGTATAAGATCCTACTATACATATCGTTGTTTACTTCAGCATCTTACTGCTCCGCACAGAAAGAGACGGATACATTCAAACTGTACTTCGACCTGAACGTACCTACGCTGAACCAAAAGATGGAGAAAAAAATAGATCTGCTTATATACAACGACAAGATCCTGTCGGGTAGTGGTGTTACTATTGTGGGGTATGCTGACTACCTGGGTTCTGAAAAACACAACATGGAACTTTCCATGAAAAGGGCGCAGAACGTTAAAGACTACCTAGTTAAGTATGGCATCAACGAAAAGGACATAACGCTGTGTGTAGGAAAAGGCAAAGTGGACAGGAAGGGCATGAACGACCCCGGAGGCTATCCAATTGATCGACGTGTGGATATTGTGATGAACAACTACACCGGCAAGTCAGTGACGGACAAAAAGAAAAATAAGAAGGACACCATTCGCCGTGTTAACGTAACCAATATCGACGAGATCAAAAACATGAAGTCGGGAACGGTAGTGAAACTTAAGAATGTGTACTTCCCTGCGGACCGGCATGTAATGAAGCCTGAATCGATGGAAGCTCTGGAGAAACTCTATTCTGTACTAAAGAACAACCCCAACCTCAAGATCAGTATTGAGGGTCACGTGTGCTGTGTTCGCGACGCACCAGATGCGCTCGATATAGACACTTATGAACCGCATCTATCAGTAAACAGGGCAAAGGCTATCTACAACTACCTGGTAGAAAAGGGCATAGACCCAGGGCGACTGACCTATGTTGGTTACGGCCGCAGGCGCCCTGTCATAGACGTGGAACAAAGTGAGGAAGACGCTGAGAAAAACAGGCGTGTAGAGATCCGCATCACCGATAATAAGTGATAAAGTCTATACCTCCTTTTGAAAGGACACCCTACTACCTAACCAGCTTTCTTTTAGCGGCACCAGCCAATTCTCCATCAGACTTTTCTTATCAGTTACAACATTGTTGAAAACCGGAGTATCTTCATCAATATACCCCTTATCAATGGCATACTGAACCTGATTGAACGGTAGCATCTCTGACTTACCTTTTACCAGAAACGTGATCATCATCCTATCAAAGAAATTGACATCGTACTGTTTCTCAAGGCTCTTGATAACACGAACTGAGCTGTCGGTACTACAGCCACTAACAGGCTCAACACCTTCATCGGCCATCACTACAATAAACTGCCTGAATAACAAACCGGCCCACCCTTTTACCGGAGTGCCATGGCTTTGCCAATGAGCATAAAAGTGATGAAGTTGTTCGTTCACCTCCAGAGCTTCTTTTTCAATAAACGCCCTGCTACACTGATATACCCACACACGTGAAGAATCGGGAAAATCGGCGGGGATAAGCTCCTTTAAAATCTCTGATTGCATGGTGCAAAATTACTGAAGAACAATAAATACACCTACGCCTGTCTCAGAATGTTGTGACCAATAGTGCATTCAAGGCATCTTTTTGAGGAACAATAGTTATTATACAACTGTAACAGTGCCTGCGACTGAGCGGCATTGACCACGTCCCAACCATTCTCCTGCCATATCCGAATAATCTTATTTTCTTCAGCAGGCACCTCTTCAAGTAATTGTAATGCCCGTTCGCGCAGCACTTCAGTATCCTGCCGGGAGGCGTATAAAAATTGGATAGGCGCAATTGTATTAATAATGATATTCTCTATTGACGTTCGTCCCAAGGCCTTTGCGGAACCGTGTTCAGCAACTGAATCGAAGCGAAAATGAGTATCCCAATATTCACTCGCTTTTACATCCAGCAATGGTATGATCTCCTTAACCGAATGAGTCTCAATGATCTGTGAGAACAAATGGACCGATCGCTGTACTAGTGCGGCAAACTGAGCTATCCTGACGGTAGGAAAATTGGCCGGTCGCATGCGCATGAACTTCCAGAGTGCCTTATTTACCGGTTTAAGAGCATATTTCTTTCTCAGATAGTCATACTCTTTTTGCAACTGACGCGGATAGTCGTCGATAAAATCTTCATCGAGCATACCCGCCTGCCCAAAAAAGAGAGCCTCCAACTGCGTCAGGTCGTCCTTATGCCTTGTGGGAATATTAATCGGTAACGACTGAGCGAGCAATAGAAAAGGTGTCGCATTTGTCTTGAATCCAAAGTTTGCCGCCAATCTCCAGTACAATAAATTGCGCCAGTCATCAGCAGAGTTGTTGAGTAGTACATTCCATTCACCAAGCTTTTGCTCCCATCTCTCCGCCAGTAGTCTGCTCAACCATCCTTCTTTGGTAATTGTCTTCACTACCTGGTGCCTGCCTGCACATGGCAATTGTACATCCGTATTTACCAGATCGGAGTATTGTGCAATTATTGAATCTGTAATGGCGGGAGAGAGGACAAGAACAGGAGTATTGACCGGAGCATGATCTACATCGTTTTCAAAAACCACGTGCAACACAAGGTTTTTGTAGGCCGGGTCGTCGTCGTGCCCGTGCTTTATCCAATCTGAACTTCGCACGTGTATCTCCACGTTGCCGATCAATGTTGTGGTCCCAACCTTTACCCTTGCCTCGCTGAAATCGGGGCCTGAATCGCTGTTAAGGCGTCCCGGGTGAATAACGACAAGATCGTCACCGGCTATCGTTCGCAGGCCCACTGTATTGTACAAGCTATGTTGCCATAAAAACTGCAGCAGTTTCTCGTTCATGGTATTAAAGAAATAGAACCATGAAAATAGGTCAAATCTTCGGCATCAGGAACAAAGCCGGAAACGAACCTACCGGAAAACAAAAAACAGGCAGAGGAGGAACGAGAGAACGAGAAGTGAATTGAAGAAAATGGTTATCTTATTGGTATCCCGATAAAACTTCTTTTCCTTTTTTGATGGAGAATTCGAGATCAGATTGGAACTGTATAAACGGAATGCTTTGTAATGAACCGGTAATGACTGATGTTTCTTTTTATAGGAATACAAGTGCGTACCAATCACCACGAGGTAAATAACATAAACCGCAATGATGATTGCGAAGCTAGCAAAAATATGATTTGACGCCAGTTGACGGATGATCAGGGATAGCACGCTTACACTTTATTAATTAACGTTCTCCACATCTACTTCCAGAGCACAAAAACAAAGTAACAGCATTTGTTTTTAGACAACGGCCACATTAACAAAAATTAAGAAATAAAATTATCAGTTATGCTTCTGATAATTAAGTAAAAAGGTTCTATGAATACCTATTCACGTCAAGCCAATAATTCCTTAAGATCATTACAACTTTAACCAATTGTTCAAAACTATTGGGCTTGGTAATGTAAGAATTCACACCAAGGTCATAACACCTCACAATTTCATGTTTGTTATTGGTGGTACTGAATATCACTACAGGAATTCTTTTTGTCGCATCGTTTTCCTTGATTTCCCTAAGCGCCTCTCTTCCGTCTTTTTTAGGCATATTAAGGTCAAGAAGGATCAGGTCCGGCATAGCAAGACCATCTCCGTTCACGGCACCGTTTAAATGATCAAGAAGCTCAATGCCATTCTCAACGAATATCAATTCATCCGTGAATCCGTTATCTTCGAAAGCAGCCTGTAACAGATAGCGGTCATCCGCATCATCCTCGGCTATCATGATCACCTTTTTATTGCTGTATGCCATTGCCTTATAAAGATAAGTACAGAATTGGAATGAATAAGAGATGTTGTCATCTCTATCTTCATAAAAAAATGGCGAACACAGAGCGTGTTCGCCATTTCGTATTTCTATACAAAACCTATTATTGTTTCACCACGAAGTGGATCGACGTGCGCTCTGCACCGGCTGTTACATTCATCAGGTACATACCGTTCGCAAGACCGGTGCCCAGGTTCAGCTCTGCTGATACCTTACCGCCCTGTACGCGCTCTACGCTCCTGTGCAACACCTGACCCAGTACGTTCGTTACCTCCAGTACGACTTCTTCAGCCGCACCGCCCACTACTCCGCTCACTACAAAGCGACCGTTGTTCGGATTCGGCATCAACTGTACATTCATCGCGCCTTTCTCTGTCAACACTACGCCTGTTGTTGGCAGTACTGTCAGACGTACTGAGTTGATCGTAACCTCGCCGCAGGCACCGCTACCCTTCACCTCGCATGTCACTGAGTCGCCGTCTGCAAAGTTGTTGCCTACATATACCGCATTCGTTGCTCCGCTGATCATCGCGCCGTTCTTCAGCCACTGGTACTCAGCTGATGGTCCCGCATTCACCGCTGTAGCCGTGAACGTTACTGACGTTCC
>JBGAQG010000026.1:0-57566 GCA_044220845.1 Flavipsychrobacter sp.
GGTCGGGCAGATTAACCCACATGGCAATGGGCTGCTCCTTGTGATATACAAACCACACCAAGTCTGCATCCATCACAGGTTTCATCGTCTTAAACAGCTTCAGCACTGCCTTTTCCTCCATTTCTTTGCCGCCACCATGGCCCGCCCATGCTTTGTTGTAGATATAAGCGAAATCGTGCGCGTATTTTTCGAGTTTGTTCTTTTCTATTCGTCTTGCCTGGTATTCAGGATCTGCTGCATAAACCGCGTGCCGTTCGTAAAATTTCTCCTGCAAACGCGCCTGTACCTGCAGCGAAAAACATATCTGGTTGAAGTAAGTTCTGAAGCCATACTTTTCAAACATTTCAGCGTAATACGGCGGGTTGTAGGTCATGCCATACAGCGGAGGATAGAAGCCCTCAACCAACAGCCCCCACCACTTGTCGCGCTCACCAAAATTGATAGGTCCATCCATCGCTTCCATACCTCTTTCTTTGAGCCATTCTCTGCAATGATCGAACATGAAAGCGGCATGTTCGTAGTTGTTATCGCATTCAAAAAAACCCACACCACCGGTGGGCTGTTCCTGCTTGTATTGCCTGTTCACAAATGCGGCTATACGTCCCACTACCCTATCATTCCCGTCTTTCAACAACCATCTTTTACATTCACCGCGCTTAAAGAACTTGTTCTTCTCCACGTCAAACACCTCCTCAATATCCTTATCCAACGGACGTATCCAATTGGGGTCGTTGGCATAAAGGTCCACCGCAAGCTGAATAAAGGCCTTTTTGTCGGCGGCCGTCTGCACTTCGTGCATTCGCATAGGTACTATTCTTTTAGGTTTGCTAAGGTACTGCGATTGAGGCAAAAGTCTGTTCAATATTGGAAGAACCAGAAAATCTGGGCATCTTAGAATATTTATTATTTACATTTTATAATTTTCACTTCATAGAACATATTCAATCAATGCGCTACCTGTTTAGTCAAGTTTTGTCAAAAAAATGTGGCATAATTTCCACACATTATAAGTTGGTAGATTGAAAAATTGTGTAGAAATTTACTCATATACACAAAACATGACCAGTAATTCGATGAAAAAATACTGATGATCTTTGTCACTATTATACAGGCAGAAACCAAGCCTGGAGCGGTTTGAGACAATGATACAAAAGCATTTCTTAGTGATTGAATGGTTTAAAAAACGAAGCGTATGGAATTTAAGAAATTAGCATCAATGAATATTGCCATCATCGGCAATACGGACATCGCAGTAAAGTATGCATTAGCGTTTGCCGCGTCAGATCATGAGGTATATATGGCAACTCAGCCTGGCGATGTGGCCGGAGCGGGCTTACCGGACGTAGAGAGTATAAATGGTTGTACTATTTCGCAGGCCGCAGCTATCGCAGACCTAATCATCATAGCGACCGAACCTAAAGATGTGCGAGAAGCAGCTTATTGGTTGGAAGACGTGCGCAAAAAAGTGATCATTGATGTGACGTCGAACGTGATGGTGCCCGAACATGAGAAAGTTTCCACTACCTGCGCCATCACCACCATCACTGGGTCAGCTCATGTTGTGAAGATGTTCAACACAGCGGGATATGCGCAAATGCTGACGCCCATTTTCGGCGTTCAGGTGCCGGAACTGCTGATACTAAGCGACAGCCTCAAAGGCAAAGAAATAGCCAAAATTATGGCCATAGAAATCGGTCTCACGAAATTTCATGATTTCGGGGGTACACAGAACATCCCTCTGTTTGCGGAAATGACAACCGCATGGAGGGCGCTCAGGCACAATTACTCAAAAGTCAAGTTACTCGCAGAGAAAAAGTAGGTCCTACTTCAGTTTCACTTGGGCAGATTGAATGATCTGCAGGTCTCCGGTCTTTGTAGAATTGATAAATGCAATCACCCGGCAATTAGCAGGATTCAAAACGTTTGTCAATTTGTATTTGAAATTCTTGATAAAGGCTCTTCCGGGTTCTTTTGCCGGAATCGAAGTCAGTATAGGATCCCCAAATGGAGCACTCGTCACCATTCCGCGAAAAACGTTGGTAAATACGTACGCATCATCGTAGCCCGGATGTACAGGATGTGTGCTCGGATATTCCTGCTTATCGATCATACTATCCTCAACCACTACGATAGAAATATTGTGAGGAAAATCAACCTTGCTTGTATACACGAGCGTTGCGCGAATAGAAGCGAAAGAATCGGTAGAGTTATATTCGCTCTCAATTTTCAGATTTACGGGAGTAGGCACATTGAGGCGGGATTCGATAGTGCTTGTCCACACACTTTTATCAAGTTTTATGGAACCACCGTTTGCCACGCGCTCCACTCCGCCTGCCGGTATTGAACTTACGCCCGAATAAATATCGGTAGCGATAAGTTTTGCCTGAGGGTGGCGGAAATCGTATTTGGCATCATGTGGCGGACGCGTCTGTGTGATACCTTCGAAATAAAGACCAATGACATTGATTCGGCCTGGCTCATGGCTTTTCTTTATTTCGGTAAGTAATTCGTGAGCAGCCGGGCAGTTGCTACAACTCTGTCCCGTGAATTCTTCAACCAGTACATTGTGTTTTTCGGCGGCAGGCACTGTTGGTAATACAAACGTAGTGTCTTGCGCGATAGGCTCGCCAAAATTAATTACAGGTGCCTTCTCCTCGCATGAAGCAAGCAGAACAATAAACGAAGCTGCAAATAGTACTTTTCTCATAAAATCTAAATGATAAACGAATTTAAGAAGAAAACGACATTCAAAAACCTATGGAGGTCAGTCTCTTACATTTCGGTGACTGTAGCCGGAGCGTCGTAATGACTGCTGTTAAGCTCAGGATTAGCGCGCTCAGCAGCTTCAATGTCAACGAACGAGGACAATGTCTCACCCCGGTTCTTACGCACAGCAACTGTATGCTCAAAGTGAGCTGAAGGCTTTCCGTCTTTGGTAACAACTGTCCACCCGTCTTCAAGTGTATATACCTCACGAGTACCCAAATTGATCATGGGCTCAATAGCCAACACCATGCCTTCCTTTAGGCGTTTTCCGTCGCCTCTGCGGCCGTAATTTGGCACCTGAGGATCTTCGTGCAGCTTCTTGCCTATGCCGTGTCCTACGAGGTCTCTTACCACACCGTAAGGGTGCAATTTTGAGCAATACTGCTCAACCGCGTAAGATATGTCCCCCACACGGTTGTTGTCGTGTGCCTGCTCCGCACCTTTGAATACTGAATCGCGGGTAACACGAAGCAACTGTAGCACTTCCGGCTGCACATTGCCGATAGCAAATGTATAAGCAGAATCGCCGTGATAACCGTTCATATACACACCACAGTCAACAGATATGATATCCCCGTCTTTCAACTCGTATGCGCCCGGGAAACCATGGACAACAACTTCGTTCACAGAGATACAGAGTGTGTACCTAAAACCATTGTACCCTTTGAATGACGGCACCCCACCATTGTCGCGAATAAAGGTCTCGGCCATTTTATCGATTGATAAAGTAGTGATACCGGGCCTGAGCATTTTTGCTACTTCGGTATGGGTGGCAGATACAAGTAGCGCACTTTTGCGCATTACTTCTATCTCCTGATTTGTTTTAATATGGATCATGATTCAAAAAAAAGGCCTGTCTATCCGACAGGCCGTAAAGATATGGAAAAGTGATTTGTGCCTGCTTAAGCCGATACACTCCTTGATGGAGTAGTTCCGCCGGTAGTACCGGATACTGTTCGGCCGGTGATACGACCGGTCTTCATCAGACCATCGTAATGGTTCATCAACAAATAGCTTTCAACCTGCTGTAGTGTATCGAGGATAACTCCCACACCGATGAGCATTGACGTTCCACCAAAGAACGATGCGAAGCCACTTGTAACACCCATCAGTGACGCCAGACCCGGAAGGATACCTGCTATTGCCAGGAACACAGCACCCGGAAGGGTGATACGGTCCATGATTGTAGCGATGTAGTTAGCAGTATCTTCACCCGGCTTAACACCCGGAATAAAGCTGTTGTTACGCTTCAGGTTATCTGCCATCTCTGTAGGATTAAAGATAAGCGCTGTGTAGAAATAGGTAAACGCAATAACCAATACCGCATAGATGAGGTTGTATAAAAGCGTCGTGTTATCAGACATTGCCTTCAGGAAGCCACTCGCACTTTCGTTAGTTGTGAAACCGGTAAAGATGGTAGGGATGAACATCATTGCCTGAGCAAAGATGATAGGCATCACACCTGCCGAGTTAACTTTCAACGGGATGAAGTCACGTGATCCGCTTACTTCTTTAGCCGCGTTCGTGCTACCGATGATACGACGAGCATAGTTCAGCGGTATCTTACGAACACCCTGTGTGAGCAGGATAAGGCCAATGATAACAGCAATGAAAATAGCGATCTCAATGAGGAAGATGAGGAGTCCGCCGCCACCACCTTCATTCTTGAAGCTAAGCTCCTGAACGATAGAGTGAGGGAAACGCGCAAGGATACCCACCATGATGATGAGTGAAGTACCATTACCTATACCACGATCGGTGATCTTTTCACCCATCCACATTACGAACAAAGTGCCGGCAGTGAGAACTACTACAGTTGACAACCAGAACATAAACACACTGAACTCAGGCGCAAGAGATGAAGCGTATTGCGGAGAACGCAGATAAGCAACATATGCACTGGCCTGGAAAGCTGTAACGATAACTGTGAGGTAGCGAGTGTAAGAGTTGATCTTGCGACGACCACTGTCTTCTTTCTGCATTTTAGCAACCTGGGGGATAACGATACCCGCGAGCTGCATGAAGATAGAAGCAGAGATATATGGCATTACACCAAGTGCAAAAATTGACGCACGACTGAACGCGCCACCAGCGAACATGTTGAGGATACCCAATATGCCACCGGGACCGCCATCGTCAGCAAGTTTAGAGGGGTTGATACCTGGAAGGGCGATGTAACAACCAACACGATAAACCAAAACAAGCACTATTGTGTAAACAATACGCTTGCGCAGTTCGTCAATGCTCCAGATATTTTTAAGTTTATCAATAAATTTCTTCACAGTAACTGATATTGATCAAAAAATGAATTGCGAATAAACGATAAAAGACGCATTTAACCAAAAAATGCGTCTTATTATCTTAAAGAATTTCTATGGTACCTCCTGCGGCTACTATAGCTTCTTTGGCTTTTGCGCTGGCCGCGTTCACCTTGAAAGCTATTTTCGATTTCACCTCTCCGCTTCCAAGGATCTTCACAAGATCAGTGCGGTTGATGAGGCCATTTATGTACAGAAGATCCGGAGTGAATTCAGCGAGGCTGTATTTTTCAACGAGGAAGTCAACCTGACCGATGTTGAACACTTTGTAATCAACACGGAACGGATTTTTGAATCCGCGCTTTGGCATACGACGCTGGATAGGCATCTGGCCACCTTCGTGTCCTCTTTTAGACTGGTAACCTGTTCCGGCCTGCTGTCCTTTGTTACCCCTTGTTGAGGTTCCACCGTGACCGCTACCTTCACCACGACCAATACGTTTTGTTTTCTTTACTGAACCAGCTGCTGGTTTAAGATTGTGCAGTTGCATTTGCTTACAATTTTTGAACTTGCGCGGAATGTATAACCGCTCGCAATTCCGTTAAAAAATATTATTTTACTTCTTCTACTTTCACAAGGTGGTTAACAGCTTTAACCATACCGAGGATCTGCGGAGTGGCTTCAACTTCCACTGACTGCAGCATGCGGCGAAGGCCAAGAGCCTTGAGGGTGCGCTTTTGACGCTCCATGCGGTCGATACCGCTTTTCACCTGTGTAATTTTTATCTTTGACATAACGAATCGAATTCTGAATTGGAAAAAATAGGGGAACAAAACATGACCGATACGGTACTGCTTTGTTCCCTGTTACAAATATTATCCGTTGAATACTTTCTTCAGACTTACATTGCGCTGACGAGCAACCTGAACCGGCTCGCGGAGCATACCCAGAGCAGCGAATGTAGCTTTAACCACGTTGTGCGGGTTTGCTGAACCGAGCGACTTAGACAGAACGTCGGTGATACCGGCTGATTCAAGCACAGCACGCATGCTACCTCCTGCGATCACACCTGTACCGTGAGCGGCAGGCTTGATCAACACCTTAGCAGCACCTTCTTTAGCGAACTGCTCGTGAGGGATAGTACCGTGCATTACAGGCACTTTGATGAGGTTTTTCTTAGCGTCGTCGATACCCTTGGTGATCGCCTCCTGAACTTCTTTGGCTTTTCCAAGACCATGACCTACAACACCATTGCCGTTACCTACTACCACGAGAGCAGAGAAACTGAACGCACGACCACCTTTCGTTGTTTTAACAACACGGTTGATAGCCACTACTTTTTCCTGGAGTTCCAGATCGCCGCCTTTTACGCGATTGAATTGTGTCTTCATACTATTTTTATTAGCCGAACGGTTTCAACCGTTTCACGCAATTATTTTATTTTGTTTCAGTACCCGGCTTTCTTACCGGCTTCTATTCAATTTAATACCGGTCAGATTAGAAGTTCAAGCCACCTTCGCGTGCGCCATCAGCAACAGCCTTAACACGACCGTGATACAGATAACCACCACGATCGAAAACACATGTAGTGATTCCTGCCGCTGCTGCTTTCTGTGCAAGTGCTTTACCAACGTTCATTGACTTCTCCACTTTTGTGCCACCTACTGCTGCGATATCCTTCTGACGTGAATTAGCCGCGGCTATTGTAGTTCCAGTTGCGTCATCAATCAGCTGCGCGTAGATGTCGCTGTTGCTGCGGAATACAGAAAGCCTTGGCTTCTGTGCAGTACCAGACACCTTAGCGCGAATGCGCCAACGGAGTTTCTGACGACGTAATACTTTTGGATCTTGTGCCATTTTATTTAGATTTTATTTACGGGCTCTTCCGTTTTATAAGAAGGCTACCGGAGTTTTTTAATTAGTATTGAATTGCTTTAACCCTTATGCTGCCTGCCGATTATTTACCTGCAGACTTACCTGCTTTACGACGAACAACTTCATCCATGTAGCGGACACCTTTTCCTTTGTATGGTTCAGGCTTACGCAGGCTACGGAGTTTCGCTGCTACCTGACCAAGCAGTTGCTTGTCAATTGATTCAAGCGAAATCGTTGGGTTTTTACCTTTTTCTGCAGTAGCTGATGCTTTGATCTCCTTTGGCAAATCAAAAATGATGTTGTGAGAGAAACCAAGCGCAAGATCGATCTGCTGACCGGTAACGGCAGCACGATAACCCACACCTACAAGCTCCAGATCTTTTTTGAAGCCTTCAGTTACACCTACTACCATGTTTGCAACCAGTGAACGGTACAAACCGTGAAGTGCGCGGTGACGGATCTGATCAGTAGGACGCTCAACAACAACCTGATCACCTTCGATGTTCAGTTTGATATCGCGATCCATCTGCTGGCGCAATTCGCCCTTAGGACCTTTAACTACTACTTCGTTTGCCGGAGTTACAGTGATCGTTACTCCTTTAGGGACACTAATTACGCGCTTACCTATACGTGACATAAAATTTTATTTTTTTGTTTTGATTTTTTAGAGCTGTTTTCAGTTACCGTATAGAGAACTTTATATTATCAGCTGTTATAAATGACCGGAGACCGGAAATTATCTTAGTAAACGTTACACATTACTTCACCGCCTACATTCTGTGCGCGTGCCTCTTTGTCGGTCATAACGCCTTTTGAAGTAGAAACGATAGCGATACCGAGACCGCTCTGTACCCTACGGATCTCAGAAGGTTTTGCGTACTGACGCAGACCCGGACGGCTTACACGCTCAAGAGATTTGATAGCCGGCTCTTTAGTCTGAGGATCATACTTCAACGCGATCTTGATCACACCTTGCTTGTTGTCGTCTTCGAACTTGTACTTCAGGATGTAACCTTTGTCGTACAGGATCTCTGTCATGCGCTTCTTAACGTTTGACGCTGGGATCTCAACGATACGATGACGCGCCATCTGAGCATTACGGATACGGGTAAGGAAGTCTGCTATTGGATCTGTTACCATTTTAATTTTGTGTGTTTTTGTAAAAAATTTTGTTACGAGTATCGATTCCATCATGAACCGACTTTGAAACATGCACTCATCCCCGGGGGACAAAGTGGATTACCAGCTTGCCTTGCGTACGCCTGGTATCTTGCCATCAAGCGCCATGTCGCGGAATATGTTGCGGCATATACCGAAGTGACGCATGTAGCCACGTGGACGGCCAGTAAGCTGGCAACGGTTCCTGAGACGAACAGCTGAAGAGTTCTTAGGAAGCTTATCAAGCGCTTCGAGATTTCCTGCTGCTTTCAGTTCCGCACGTTTAGCGGCATATTTGGCTACCAGGTACTCACGTTTACGCTGGCGGGCTTTTACTGATTCTTTTGCCATAGTATTTTTATGTTTTAGCTTCCGGTGGCCAAGACCAACCGGTCGCTTTCATTTGTCTTTTTGCTAAGAAATTATTTTCCTGTTTTCTCCATGTTAGTAAATGGCATACCCATTTGCTTCAGGAGTTCGTAAGCCTCTTCGTTAGTTTTTGCAGTAGTCACGAAAGTGATATCCATACCGCTGATACGAGCGATCTTATCGATGTTGATCTCCGGATAAATGATCTGCTCAGTGATACCCATTGTGTAGTTACCACGACCATCGAAAGATTTTTCGTTCACACCCTTGAAGTCACGAACACGTGGCAGAGACACAGAGATCAGACGATCCAGGAATTCGTACATCTTCACGTGACGCAGCGTAACACGACAGCCGATAGGCATGTTCTTACGCAGCTTGAAGTTTGAAATGTCTTTTTTAGACATTGTCGGTACTGCTTTCTGGCCGGTGATCGTTGTCATTTCATTCACCGCTTCGTCTATCATCTTTTTGTCAGATGTAGAACCTTTTACGCCTTGGTTCAGGCATATTTTTACAAGACGGGGACATTCCATCACCGTTTTGTACCCGAACTTCTTCATCAGCGCGGGTGCTGCTTCCTCCCTGTACTTTTTGAGTAAGCGCGGGCTGTATGTTGCTGTCGTTGCCATTATTTAATTACTTCCCCTGATTTTTTAGATACACGAACAAAACCGTTTTCCTTGCGCTCGCGGGTAATGCGGGCAGGTGCTTTCGCTTTAGCGTCCCACAGCATCACGTTAGAGATCGCGATCGGAGCTTCTTCGTTAACAATGCCACCCTGCGGGTTCTGCGCATTTGGCTTCAGGTGCTTGGTCACCATTTTAACACCTTCAACAAGCACGCGGCCTTCTGAAGGATAAACTGCAAGCACTGTACGTGGCTGTGTGCGGTTTTTGTCATCACCCGCGATCACTACTACGCTGTCGCCTTTCTTAATATTGAACTTTGGTTTGAATCTCTTGTTCACTGCTTTAAATTTTGTGTTACTCCCCACCCGAATTCTCAAACGGGCTGCAAAGGTATAACAATTTTACAATACTTCCGGTG
Source organism: Flavipsychrobacter sp. (assembly GCA_044220845.1). GTDB lineage: Bacteria > Bacteroidota > Bacteroidia > Chitinophagales > Chitinophagaceae > Nemorincola. The sequence continues at coordinate 9,477 of JBGAQG010000026.1, forward strand.
CGAGGGAAACAATTTTCATGTATCCTTTATCACGCAATTCACGGGCTACCGGGCCGAATATACGTGTACCCCTTGGGTCGTCTGAGTTGTTCAGCAGTACCACGGCATTGTCATCAAAGCTGATGTACGAGCCATCTTTACGACGGAGTTTGTTCTTGGTGCGAACGATAACCGCTTTTGAAACGGTACCCTTCTTCATACCACCACCGGGTAAGGCATCCTTTACAGTAACGACGATCTTGTCGCCGATGCCTGCGTAGTCCTGACCTGAGTTGCCCAGCACACGTATGCAAAGCACTTCTTTGGCACCACTGTTATCGGCTACGTTCAGCCGGGATTCTTGTTGTATCATCTTGGAGGTTACTTAGCTTTTTCAATAATTTCTACCAGGCGCCAGCGTTTTGTTTTGCTCAGCGGGCGTGTTTCCATAATACGAACTACGTCACCTATACCGGCATTGTTCAGTTCGTCATGGGCATGGAAACTGGATGTTTTTTTAAGAAACTTACCATAAATGGGGTGTTTCACTTTACGTTCAACAGAAACAGTGATGGTTTTTTGCATCTTGTTGCTGCTTACTACCCCTATACGGGTTTTCCTGCTTTTTCTTTCGGTCGTCATAATTGACAATATAATTTATTATAAACCTAATGCTCTTTTACGCTGTTCAGTCTTAAGACGAGCGATCTGACGACGCATAGTCTTGATAGAAAGCGGATTCTCAATCGGGTTCACCGCATGGCTGAATTTAGTTTTCTTCAGGCGTACCTCCTCGTCGCTGATCTTCTCGTTCAGCGCCTCGTTGTCCAGCGCGCGGTAATCGTCCGCTTTCGCTTTTTTTGCATTTGCCATTTTTACTATTTTTTTAGTCGTAAGTCATTGGTTGAACCGACCGGCGAACCTGGATACATCCAACCCAAACCTTTATTATCTTCTGAACCTTTTTACAGGTCCTGTATTATTATGCGCCTACGTAATCGTGACGAACAACAAATTTTGTTTTGATAGGCAACTTCTGTGCTGCCAGCTCAAGAGCTTCCTGAGCCACCTGCATCGGAACGCCTTCCAGTTCAAACATGATCAGCCCCGGTTTCACAACAGCAGCCCAGAACTCCAGGTTACCTTTACCTTTACCCATACGCACTTCTGCAGGCTTGCGGGTAATTGGTTTGTCAGGGAAAATGCGGATCCATACATTACCTTCACGCTTCATGTGACGGGTCATTGCCTGGCGCGCAGCTTCAATCTGGCGGTTAGTGATCCACTTTGGCTCAAGTGCTTTAAGGCCGAATGATCCGAAAGCGATAGTTGCACCACGCTGTGCGTTGCCCCTGATCCTGCCTTTATGCGCTTTACGATGTTTAGTCTTTTTTGGTTGTAACATTGTTACATTTTTTATTAAAGTCTCCTATTAATATTATTATCTGCGACCGCCAGCTGCTCCGGCACCACCACGGCGCTCTCCGCCTCCGCGACGTTCACCTCCGCGCTCGCCACCACGACGATCTCCACGATCTCCACCGCGACGATCTCCACGATCTCCGCGACCTTCACCACCCTGGAAGCCACCTGTTGGACGATTTCCGCGGTTGTCAGAATTTGCTGAGAAGTTAGGATTCAGGTCACGCTTGCCCAGAACCTCACCCTTACATATCCAGATCTTCAGACCGATCTTACCGTATACAGTCATTGCATAGGTAGAAGCGTAGTCGATATCCATACGGTATGTATGAAGTGGCGTACGGCCTTGTTTGAATTCTTCGCTACGGGCGATCTCAGCACCGTTCAGACGGCCACCGGCTTTGATCTTGATACCTTCTGCACCCATGCGCATTGCGGTAGAGATAGCCATTTTGATAGCACGCTTGTAGCTAACACGGCCTTCGATCTGACGGGCGATTGTTTCACCTACGATCATTGAGTCCAGTTCCGGACGGCGGATCTCCATAATGTTGATCTGCACATCGTCCTTCTTGGTAAGCTTTTTCAGCTCCTCTTTGATACGGTCAACCTCAGTACCGCCTTTACCTATGATGATACCAGGCTTTGATGTGTGAATGGTAACGATCAGCTTACCCAGTGTGCGCTCAATAACGATGCGGGAAATTCCGCCTTTGTTGATACGCGCGTTGAGGTAGTTGCGGATCTTGTGGTCTTCAACCAGCTTTGCGCCGAAGTCCTTCTTTTCGCCATACCACATTGAGTCCCATCCGCGGATGATGCCCAACCTGTTACCTATAGGATTACATTTTTGACCCATTACGTTGATTATTAAACTTGAATATTTTAGTTACCTGAGTTTTCGTTTTCGTTTACTGCTACCGGATTGCGGCTGTCCACAATAATAGTGATGTGGTTGCTGCGCTTGCGCACGCGGTATGCACGACCTTGAGGAGCAGGGCGCATACGCTTCAGCATACGGCCACCGTCAACGAAGATCGTCTTAACATACAGATTGGCATCAGCTACGTCAACACCTTCGTTCTTAACCCTCCAGTTAGCGATAGCGCTAACCAGCAGCTTTTCCATCGGGATCGAATTGTGCTTTGCACTGAACTTCAATGTATTCAGAGCATTCTCAACGTCCATTCCACGAACCAGATCTGCAAGCAGACGCATTTTGCGCGGAGACGTCGGGTAATTTCTTAAACGGGCAACAGCTTCCATTTTTATTGTTTTTTATTGACCTCCAAAGGTCAACTAATTTGTTCTAACTTGTTTTTCTTTCCTTTTACTGATCCCTCACGGAACCAAATCCATTACTTCTGGCCGCTATGACCTTTGAAGTTACGGGTAGGTGAAAATTCACCCAGTTTGTGACCTACCATGTACTCAGTTACATACACAGGTATGAATTTGTTGCCGTTATGAACAGCGAACGTCTGACCCACGAAATCCGGGGTGATCGTGCTGCGGCGACTCCAGGTCTTAATAACACCTTTTTTAGTCTTGCCTTCTACCATAGCGTCAACCTTCTTGCTGAGGTTAGCATCTACATAAGGTCCTTTTCTTATTGAACGAGCCATTTTCTTGACTTTTATTTTTTATCAGCCTGTCCGGCCGACTATTATTATCGTTAAACTGATTCTACTATGCGAGTTTCTTACCGTTTTTGCGCTGGATGATAAGCTTGTTAGAAGCTTTTGTCCTGCTACGAGTGATCTCACCTTTTGCGTATTTACCTTTACGGCTACGTGGGTGACCACCTGATGAGCGACCCTCACCACCACCCATCGGGTGATCTACAGGGTTCATCGCAACACCACGGTTACGTGGTTTAATGCCTTTCCAACGGTTGCGACCTGCTTTACCCATTGACTGGAGTGCATGATCACTATTAGAAACGATACCTACAGTAGCAACACAAGTGCTCAACACTTTACGAAGCTCGCCACTAGGCATTTTCAGTACACAGTATTTTTCTTCCTTCGCGTTCAGCTGAGCGTAAGTACCTGCTGAACGAGCCAGCGCACCTCCACGACCAGGCTGCAGTTCGATGTTATGAACAACTGTACCCAGTGGCATGTTCTTCAAAGGAAGAGCATTACCAACTTCAGGAGCAGCATCAGCACCACTTACTACAACGGTACCTACCTGAAGACCCTGTGGAGCAATGATATAGCGCTTCTCACCATCAGCATATGCAAGCAATGCGATGAATGCAGTGCGGTTCGGATCATACTCGATAGATTTAACTGTCGCGTTGATACCGTTTTTGTTACGTTTGAAGTCAATGATACGGTACTTGGTTTTGTTACCACCACCAATGTAGCGCATTGCACGACGGCCCTGAACGTTACGGCCACCTGTGCCTGACTGTGCCTCCAGAAGGCTCTTCTCAGGTACGTTGGTAGTAACCTCCGCATAAGCGTTACCTATCCTCCAGCGGGTTCCGGCTGTGACCGGTTTGTATTTACGTAATGCCATTTTATTCTTGATTTACGGCCCGACGAGCAAGCCTTTTAACCATTTAACTAATTTTCTTGTCGTTTCTTATGCAGTGAACAGATCGATCGTTTCACCTTCAGCCAGTGTTACCACTGCTTTCTTGTATGATGGCTTGCGGCCTGTGAGCAAACCTGCTTTTGTGAAGCGTGATTTGTTCTTGGCAGGAACCACGATAGTGTTTACGTCAGCAACGCGCACACCATAGAAGCTCTCAACAGCCTTCTTTATTTCCAGTTTGTTGGCACTGTGTCCTACAACGAATGTGTAGCGGCCACTGCGCTCCATCTGGAGATTTACCTTTTCGGTGATCACCGGCCTTACCAACACGTCTGATGCTTTCATCTTGTTTAAACTTTTTATGTTGTTAGTCCTAAGCTCCGGACTTACGCCCGGTAACTTGTCTTTCTTACTTTTTGTGCCTTCCGGCAATTCTGCTCAATTATGCTTCAGCAGGCTCTTCGCTGAACATTTTAGCTGCACTTTCAGTGAAGATCAGCACATTCGCATTTGTGATGTCGTATGTGTTGAGATCGCTGAGGACAACAGTCTTGTTCGAAGAGATGTTGCGACCGCTGAGGTATACATTTGTATTGTACTCAGGGAGAACAACCATTGACTTCCTGTTTTCGCCACGCAGAGATTCGAGCATAGATGCGAAATCTTTGGTCTTTGGAGCAGCAACGTCGAGGTCTTCAACCACTACGATCTTGTTCTCACGAGCTTTGTAAACAAGCGCAGATATCTTTGCGAGATCTTTCACCTTGCGGTTCAGCTTGAAGCCGTATGCGTGCGGAACAGGACCATTAACGGCACCACCACCTTTATACAACGGGTTACGGATGTTACCTTTACGGGAACCACCTGTACCCTTCTGCTTGTGCAACTTCTTAGAAGAACCCTGCACTTCAGCACGTGTCTTCGATTTGTGGGTACCCTGGCGCTGTGCAGCGAGATATTGTTTTACCGCGAGGTAGATACAATGATCATTAGGTTCCGCACCGAAAATTTCATCAGGAAGTTCTACTGAACGGCCTGTTTTTACACCTTTGCTATTTAAAACGTCAACTTGCATGACTTAATTAATTCTGAATTAAAACAATAGATCCGTTATGACCGGGAACTGAACCACTAATCAAAATGTAGTTCTTATCGGCGAATACTTTTACAACGCGAAGTGCTTTGATCTTTACGCGATCGTTACCCATGCGGCCAGCCATGCGCATTCCTTTGAATACACGGCTAGGGTAAGATGAACCACCCACCGAACCCGGTGCGCGCTGACGGTCGTGCTGGCCATGGGTAGCTTCACCCACACCGCTAAAACCATGGCGACGAACAACGCCCTGGAAACCTTTACCTTTCGAAGTGCCTATAACACTTACTTTTTCACCTTCGGTAAATATTTCACAGGTGATGCTTTCACCTACATTCTTATCAATGGAACAATTGCGAATTTCCTTTACAACACTCTTGGGAGTAGTGTTAGCCTTGGCGAAGTGATTGAGAAGTGCCGCAGGCGTATTTTTTTCTTTAGCCTCGCCATATGCTATCTGCAGCGAGTCGTAACCGTCGGTATCCACGGTTTTCTTTTGAGTAACCACACAAGGTCCAGCTTCGATAATGGTGCAGGCTGTCTGCTTTCCATTAGGCTCAAAAATGCTGGTCATACCGATTTTTTTACCAATAATACCTTTCATTATTATTATATTTGAGCTAAGCGCCCGGGTCCGAAATTGTGTGGTCCGGGATTAGCTGTTTTTCAATTTTTTTAAAGAACTGTTCAAAACGTCCGACGATAACGCCATTCGTTTTATCAAGCTTTGATTTCTACTTCCACTCCGCTTGGCAGATCGAGCTTTGATAAAGCGTCAACTGTACGTGAAGAAGACGTGTAGATATCCAGGAGACGCTTATGCGTGCAAAGCTGGAACTGCTCGCGTGCTTTCTTGTTTACGTGCGGTGAACGCAGAACTGTAAAGATCTTCTTCTCTGTGGGCAAAGGAATAGGGCCTGTAACCACTGCTCCTGTATTGCGCACCGTCTTAACGATTTTATCAGCTGATTTATCAACCAGATTGTGGTCGTAAGATTTTAGCTTTATTCTGATACGCTGTGACATACTTATAAATATCTTCTTCCCTTTAAAAATTTGGGACTGCAAAGGTAAGCAACATTTTCAATTACCAAAATATTTTTTGAATTTTTTCCTAAATTGTTGCTCATCAGCGAGCGCTAAAAGCGCCATTTCCCTAACCGTTCGCCCTAATCAGGCCGCAAAGGTACGGCTTATACCCGCACAAATACAATATAAATTAAGAACAAAATTAATGTATTCTATAGAGGAGAGTTCAGTATAAACTTCAGGGCAGGTAAAACACGATACATTATTTGTTACTTTTACGAAACTAAATCTATCAAAACACCGAAAAATCTACCGAAATTGAAGAAAGCACTACACATTTTAGCCGCAACCGCCGCCATTTTTACCGGCACGGCTGCCAATGCCCAATACATCATGCATGTTGCCGGAGCCAACAAGCCCGGCCATACCGGCGACAACGGACCTGCGCGCTACGCTTTGCTGCGTTCCCCTTCTGACATCTGCAAAGACAAACAGAAGAACCTATACATTGCCGATGGCGGGCCAATGGGTTATGTAAACGATGCTTGCATCCGTAAAATCGACGCGATCACGGGTGTGATCACCACGATTGCAGGGGTGATCAATGTGCCGGATTCGCCCGGCAATACTGCGGACAATATATCTGCGTTGGCAGCAAAGCTGGGTGGCTGTGCAGCCATATGCTTCGATACTGCTCAGAACCTGCTGATTGCAGATGGGATCGGCAGTATCCGAAAGGTGGATATGAAAACCGGCATCATCACTACGATAGTAGGCAACAGAACCAAAACAGGATATGCGGGCGACAATGGTCCCGCAACGGCGGCACTGTTGAACGGTCCTTCAGACGTTGTGATTGATGCACTGAATAATATCTATATCGCCGATCGAAACAACCACGTTATCCGTAAGGTGATCGCAGCTACAGGAAACATCATAACCATTGCAGGACGTAACGCAAAAGGGTATAGCGGCGATGGCGGAGTAGCCACCAATGCGAAATTCAACCACCCTTCGGGACTGTTTCTGGATGATGGTAACAATCTTTTCATTGCCGACTATGACAACAACTGCGTAAGGCGGGTGTCTTCATCGGGCATCGTCACTACCGTTGCCGGAAACGGTGCTCCGGGCTTCAGCGGAGATGGCGGAAAGGCTGATACGGCGCGCCTAGCACAGCCAATGCGCGTGGCCAAAGACAATGATGGCAACTTATATATTTCAGATGTAGCCAACCAGCGCATCCGCAAGGTGGCCAATGGCACCAATATCATCACCACCTATGCAGGAGACGGCAAAAACATCCCTTATGTGGACAGCAAGGGTGATGATGGTGCGGCCTTGTCGGCAAGCATCCTTCCGTACGGTCTTGAGTTTGACGGATGTGGCAACCTGTATGTTGGAAGCCCTCTGTACAGTGTGCGTGTTATAACGCCCGCAAAGCCACTTTCGGGCGTGTTGTGCGGCGCGCTGGTGAACAGCGTCAACGACATCAGCAATGACGCGATAACCGCTCCGCAGCTCTCACCAAACCCGACGAACGGCACATTTAACGTGAATTTGACATCGAACGTGAACGAAGATGTTCAGATCATGGTGAGCGATGTAACAGGACGCACGGTTTATTCAGGAAGCGGTCGCACAAATCAATCAACAGAAGTGACACTGCGTGTACCTGCCGGTCTGTACATTGTAACTGTGGCCACCAGTCACGGGCATTCGGCTGCAAAACTTATAGTCAACTAAGTACAACATAATTTTTGTTTTGACGCCCCTGCACCCACCGTGCGGGGGCGTCTTGTTTTCGACCACCCCCCCCGACAGGGGAAATATGGGTGATTTTTACAGGAAATCACGATAATTCGATGCGATACAGCTATTTTTGCGGCCTAATATCTTATAATTTATGAAGCGAAGCGCTCTGAAAAGCCTCCTACTGGGTGTGTCACTTGTGACGGCCGGTATGCAACAGGCAGCAGCGAAAATCAATTTTACGCAATACACCATGCCAAACGGACTGCACGTGATATTGCACGAAGACCACTCCACTCCCATTGTGGCGGTTTCGGTAATGTATCACGTTGGTTCAAAGAACGAACACCCTGAGCGTACAGGGTTTGCGCATTTTTTCGAGCATCTTTTGTTTGAAGGAAGTGAGAACATCAAGCGCGGCGAGTTCATGAAACTCGTGCAGGCGGCAGGCGGACAGCTAAATGCCAATACAACCCAAGACCGCACGTTTTACTACGAGGTGCTGCCAAGCAACCAGCTGGAACTGGCACTGTGGATGGAATCGGAGCGCATGCTGCATGCCAAAATTGACATGACCGGTGTGGAAACACAACGGAGCGTGGTGAAAGAAGAAAAGAAGCAACGTTATGACAACACGCCTTATGGCCAGCTCATCAACGTGATATTTGAAAACGCTTACACTACTTACCCTTACAAGTGGAGCCCGATAGGTAAGGAACAGTATATTGACAAAGCTACACTCGACGAGTTCATGTCTTTCTACAAGACATTCTACGTGCCAAACAACGCGGTTCTGGTGATAGCAGGTGACATAGACCAGGCAAAAACAAAAGAACTGATCGCTAAATACTACGGCGAAATACCTAAAGGTAAGGGCGCTATTCCTCGTCCTACCGAGGTAGAACCTGTGCAGAAAGCCGAGAAGCGCGTGAAGTTTTACGATAACGTGCAGCTGCCCGGCGTAATTCTTGCCTACCACACACCAAAACAAGGCACTCACGACTACTACGCTATACAGATGCTGACAGGTCTTATGTCAAAAGGTAAGAGCTCTCGCTTTGAGAAGGAGATCGTAGACAAGCAGGAAAAAGCACTGCAGGCCGCCGCCTTCGATCTTGGTAACGAAGAGCCCGGACTGGCTATCATGCTGGGTATTGCCAACATGGGCGTGACAGCAGACGTGCTGGAAGCTTCTATGCTCGCTGAAATAGAGAAACTGAAAAAGAACGGCGTAACTGATGAAGAATTCCAGAAACTGCAGAATCAGGCAGAAAATGACTTCATTGAGCAGAACCAGAAAGTGCTGGGTGTAGCTACCAACCTTGCTACCTACCACACATTTAACGGCAATGCAGACCTCATCAACACCGAGCTGGACAACTACAAGAAAGTAACAAAAGATGACATCAAGCGTGTCGCTAATAAGTACTTTACAAAGGAGAACAGGCTGGTTGTGCACTATCTGCCAAAATCTGAAGAGAACAAAGCAAAAGAGAGCGCTAACAACCCTAAAAGCAAATAATTCCGCCTCATCGGTTACAAAACATTATAGCAACTGCTAAAAAGATAATTAATGAAAAAGATAATAGTTTCCATTATAGCACTGGCGGCAACATTGGCTACACACGCCCAGTCGGTGAACCGCAGCATACGGCCGCAGCCGGGTCCGGCTCCGGAAATCAGCCTCGGAAAATCAGAGAGTTTCACGCTTTCAAATGGTATGAAGGTTTTCGTGGTTGAGAACCACAAACTGCCCACTATCGAGTGCAGCATACAGTTCGACATTCGCCCTGAATTGGAAGGCGACATGGCAGGCTACCGCGAAATGATGTCAGAATTGCTGATGGCGGGTACCACCACGCGCAGCAAAGACAAACTGAACGAAGAGATAGACCGCATGGGTGCTGGCATCTCAGTGTCGAGCGAAGGCATGAATGCGGGCGGTCTGAAAAAGTACCAGGACAAGATCATGGAGCTGATGGCCGACATCGCTATGAATGCCCAGATCACTCAGGACGAACTAGACAAGACTAAGAAGAAAATGCTCTCGAACATCGAGACTCAGAAGAACCAGCCTGATGCGATGGTGAACAACGTGAGCGCAGTAGTGAATTACGGCGCCAATCACCCATATGGCGAGGTGGCAACTGAAGCCACTGTGAAGAACATCACCCTGAACCGCTGCATCAGCTACTACAGGACCTACTTCAAACCGGGTGTTGCGTACATGGCCATTGTTGGCGATGTGACTGCAGCTGAGATGAAGCCTCTGGTAGAGAAATACTTCGGCAAATGGCAGAACGGCACAGTACCTGTAGCCACCTACCCTACTCCCGCTTCTGTATCCAACAAGACAAAGGTTGCTTTTGCAGCGCGCAATGCGGCAGTTCAGAGCGTAGTAGCTGTTACCTACGCTATTCCTGATCTGAAACCGGGTGCCGACGATGTGATCAAAGTAAAAGTTGCCAACACTATTTTGGGTGGAGGCTCACAGGGACGCCTTTTCCTGAACATTCGCGAAAAACACGGATGGGGTTATGGTTCTTACTCTTCTATTCAGGAAGACATCATCTGCGGCAATTTCAACGCCTCTCTCAAGTGCAAGAACGTGGTGTCTGACAGCGCGCTGGAAGCATTGCTGAACGAGATGCGCATCATTCGCACTGAACTGGTAAGCGACTCAACACTCCGCAATACTATCAGCTATATTTCAGGCAATTTCGCTATTGGTCTGGAAGACCCGAGGCGTATCGCTCAGTTTGCTATCAACACTGAACGCTACCACATGCCTAAAGATTACTACCGCAACTACCTGAAAAATCTTGCTGCGGTTACACCTGCAGACGTATTAGCTGCGGCTCAGAAGTACATCCGCCCCGACAATGCTAACATCGTTGTAGCGGGCAGCAAGGAAGAAGTAGCTAACAAACTGGCACGCTTCTCTGCCGACAACAAACTGGATTATTATGACTACGCAGGCCGTCCCGTTGCTGCTACAGAAACTAAAGCTGCTCCTCTGGGCCTTTCTGCCGACGACGTTTACAAAAAGTACGTAGCTGCAATAGGAGGCGAGGCTGCCATCAAGAAGGTGAAAGATCTTTCTATTGTAAGTAATGCTGAAGTTCAGGGCATGCAGCTCACGATTACGGTGAAGAAAAAAGAAGGCTTCAAACTGCGCGAGACTGTTGACGTGGATATGAACGGCAACAAAATGACAGTGCAGAAAAAAGTATTCAACGGCACAAAGGGCTATATGGAACAGCAAGGACAAAAGAAAGATATGGATGCCGAAGAGATCGCCGAAACTAAGGAAGAAGCTGACATCCAGATCGATCTTCATGGTGCTGACTACGGTATCAAGCGCACTCTGAAGGGCATGGAAACTGTTGAAGGTGCAAATGCATACATCATTGAGGCTGTTGGCTCCGACAACAAAAAAACCATCGAATATTACGATGAAAAAACAGGCTTTAAAGTGCGCGAAACACGCTCTGCTAAAGACCCGCAGGGCAATGACGTACCAATGTCAACCGATATGTCTGATTACCGCGAGGTACCGGGCACGGGTGGCTACAAAGTTCCTTACTTTATCAGTATTCCGGGCCCTGGCGGCATGAACCTGAGCATGAAAGTAAAATCTGTAGAGGTGAACAAAGGAATTCCGGAAACAGAATTCAACTAGTCGAAACCTATTGCAATAGAAAAGAGCGACCGCGAGAGCAGTCGCTCTTTTTTTGTGATGGCACTATCTGTTCAGCCGCTACGGTCGAAAATTGTATCTTCGCGACCATGAAATTCCTGATCGTAGGCCTCGGAAACATTGGGGCCGAATATGATGCAACCCGCCACAACATAGGCTTTGATGTCGCTGACTCATTTGTTATAAAGAATGGCGGCACATTTGCGCTGGACAGACATGCGTTTGTATCAGAAGTGAAATGGAAGGGACGTACTTTCGTAGTGATTAAACCTACTACCTACATGAACCTGAGCGGGAAGGCAGCCAAATACTGGATGGACAAAGAGAAGATCGCGGTTGAGAATATGCTGGTCATCGTCGACGATCTGGCACTGCCTCTGGGCACTTTGCGGCTGCGTGCATCAGGCAGCGATGCCGGCCACAATGGCCTCAAAAACATTCAGGAGGTCCTCACACACGACAAATACCCTAGGTTACGCTTCGGCATAGGAAATGACTACCCCAAGGGCAGACAGGTTGAATTTGTATTGGGCAAATGGAAACCGTCCGAGATAGACGCCGTTAAGGACGGTATCTTGCGCTCGGTAGATGTTATTGAGTGTTTCGCCACACAGGGCCTCAACAAAGCTCAGAATCTCTTCAATAAGTGATCAGTACTGTCAGAAAGGGCTCTTGAAATCAGCAAGCGTTCCGAACGAAAGATCACGGGCCGAAAGTATCGGTGATGCCACCTGCCAATCGAAGCCAATACTGTCGTAACGAATGCCCGTATCGTGTGGACCATTGTACACCGATGATACCAGGTAATACGTCATCGCGTTATCGGTAAGTGACTTAAAACCATGCGCAAAACCCTCGGGTATAAAGCATGCTTTATGGTTCACTGCGCTCAACTCGGCTGCATAATACTGACCATAGGTCGGTGATTCGGTCCTCAGATCCACAATTACATCCAGGATTGCACCCTGCGGACAGAATACCACCTTGCTGTGCTGATGAGGTGGCAACTGAAAATGCATGCCACGGATCACGTCTTTATGTGAAAACGAAAAGTAACTCTCCCTTAGTGTAAAATGAATGCCGGCCTGCGCAAGCGCATCCTCATGAAACGCCTTTACAAACGTACCACGGGAGTCGGCCGACGACGGCATTGTTATAAGACACGCACCACTCAGGGGCAATTGTTCTACTTGCATGCTTTGTTACTTGCTACTGGGTTCACCGGTTAGAAATAAGCCTCTATCTGTTTCATGCACTTTTCGTGCGCTGTATGATGCTTGTCAGCATACCATTCGGCAGTCCACTGTATGGCAGTGCGTGCATCCAGTTTTGACTCCCAGCCCAACTCTGCTTTGGCCTTTTCGCTGTTCAGTAATAGAAGTTTAGCCTCGTGCACCGCCTTTGAGTCAGACATATCCTGATAGTCACCCGCACCATAATGTTTTATGAACACCTTTGTAAGGTCTTCAACGGTCAGCATATCATCGGGATTTGGTCCGAAATTGTATGCAGTGGCATATTTGACCGGGTCTTCTGCCATGGCTGCACCCAACATTAAATAAGCACTCAACGGCTCCAGTACATGCTGCCAAGGCCGCACCGAAGCCGGATTACGCAGACCCACTGTTTCGCCAAATGATATGGCGCGTACAATGTCGCATACGATGCGGTCATCTGAATAATCGCCGCCTCCTATGACATTTCCGGCACGCGCAGCCGCTATAGATTTATTGTGCTCTGAATACCGCGAGGGATTGAAAAAAGAACGCCTGAACGAGTCAATAACAATCTCAGCCGATGCCTTGCTTGCCGAATATGGATCATAGCCACCCAGCTTATCATCTTCAGAGAACGGTAACCCGCGCTCAGGATTGTCATATACTTTGTCGGTAGTGATCATCACCCCCACAGTTTTACCCGGCAGTGTACGCATGGCATCCAACATATGTGCAGTACCCTGGGCGTTTACCATAAATGTATAGGAAGGCATCTCGTACCCTCGGCGAACCAAGGGCTGCGCTGCAAAATGGAAAACAAAATCCGGCTCAAAACGGCCCAGCTCCACCTGCAACTTCTGCTTGTCGCACACATCTGCTATCACAGAACTGTAGCATAGCTTATCGCCGTCTATCTGATTATAAAGGTCTTGCGATTTTTCAGGGGCCAGCGAATAGCCTTTCACATTGGCTCCCAGCCAATGTAATATCTGCAGCATCCACGCACCCTTGAAACCGGTATGGCCGGTCAGAAAAACCTTTTTGCCGCTGTACGCCCGGCGCAGGCCCTCAACCGTTACCACTTTTTCCATGTTGGTTCTGTTTGCCACATCTGTTCCAGCTCTTCCTTATCGCGCAATGTATCCATACACTTCCAGAATCCATGATGTTTGAATGCAGCGATCTGCTTGTCGCGCGCCAGATCATTCATTGGTTGGCGCTCCCACATAATATCGTCGGCATCATTATGCAGATAGTTGGCTATGCCCGGTTCCACAACAAAGAATCCTCCGTTGATCCATGTTCCTGAATCTTCAGGTTTCTCTTCAAAGCTCTCTATCGTGCCGTCGTCTTCCATTTTCAATACCCCGAAGCGGCTGGTTGCCTGTATCGCGGTCATTGTGCATATTTTGCCGCTGTTTTTATGAAACTTCACCACCTCATCGAGGTTCACATCGCTCACACCATCACCATAGGTCAGCAAAAACGTTTCGTCGCCCACATATGGCAACACGCGCTTCAGCCTTCCGGCGGTCATTGTATCCAATCCGGTATCAATGAGCGAGATCTTGAACGGCTCGGATGAGTTTTTATGCACCTCTAACGAATTGTTCGACAGATCTACCGTAATATCTGCATTGTGCAGGAAGTAATTGGCGAAATACTCTTTAATGATGTGCGCCTTATATCCAAGACATATGATGAACTCTGTGTGGCCATAAGCCGCATAGATCTTCATAATGTGCCACAAAATCGGGCGACCGCCTATCTCGATCATAGGCTTCGGCCTCAATGCCGATTCCTCGGATATACGGGTGCCCCTGCCGCCTGCAAATATTACTACTTTCATCTTCTTAAAAATTGGATTTACCGCTCCCTTGTATGGTCATGACGGGGAGCGACAGGTTTTATGGCAACAAATATAACTGATATTTCCAAAGAAAATTTCTTAAACAAAGTTGCCCGGAAAGTGCCAACCGGACGTGAGGGTACTCTGCCCGAAAGCGCCTGTTCACTTGTTTTCCACACACTTTCGGAAGATTGAAAATAATTTGGATACTTCATCGGTTTAGTTAAATTTGTGTCCTATTCATCACTTAAAAAAAGAATTGTGTCGTACGAAAATAAAAACTTTGACGAAAGCAGGGGCGAAAGCCGTAATGAAAGTCTGTACAGCAAACGCATAAAGGCAGGCAAGAGGAGGACTTACTTCTTCGATGTGAGGGCTACGCGTGGGAACGACTACTTCATCACTATCACCGAGAGCAAGAAACGTTTTGACGACAATGGCTATGACCGTCACAAAATGTTCCTGTACAAGGAAGATTTTAACAAGTTCCTGTCAGGCCTCACCGACACAATCAACTACGTGAAGACCGACCTTATGCCGAATTTTGATTTCGATGCTTTCAACCACGATAACGAAAACGAGGAGGGCGGTATGAGCATATCTTCATCTGTAAGTGATGAAATGCCTGCAATTGCAGCTTCTTCAAATGATAACACAAGTGTTGACGAGTGGAAAATGTGATCTGACTCATCTTCATAAATAACTAACCTCGCGTAACAGCGAGGTTTTTTTATGTTGCCTGATCTTCACTTTCTGAGGGAAACTTTCCACATTCTTGCCAGCGCCATGAGTCGCGATCTCATCATCCGGACTCCACCCACGTGCAGCGATACAGGCGCTACACCCGCTGTTATTGCTGCATCCAGCACTCTGTAGTAACGCTCAAGGCAAACATCCATACCAAATTCGGCCTCCGCCAGTTTTCGTGCAGCCAAACGCCGCTGAGCCACCGGTATAACTGATATTTCCCCTATCTTCTTCACAGCTTCAACGATATCCCCCACATCAAATGACCTGAAACATTCTCCGGCAAACGTATGGTGTTCGTAGTCCTCAATGCCGCTCACCCGCGTACCGACAAAGCCACAACCTGCAGCCAGCGCTTCCATCATTACCAGCGGAGTACCCTCAAAATTGGACGTAAGAACAAGCACATCCGCCCTGCTTAGCAGTTCATTCACCTGCTCTGCACTCAACCATCCGTTAAACGTGACCTTATCTCCTGCCCCAACGTCCTCAAAATACCGACTGTACTCCTGCTTGGACAAAGCGTCATTCCCGGCAATATCCAGGTGGAATGGAAAATCCTTCGCTGCCAAGGCTCCGGCAATCTTTACAAGGTCGCCAGCCCGCTTTTGTTCGTCGTTAAACCTGCCAATGAAAACCAAGTTGGCTATTTTGTCCACGCTGGCGTCCTGAGGCCGAACAGGTGGCAGGTTGATACCGCAAGGAATTGCACTCACCCTTTCAAGAGGTACGTCTGGACATTGCTGCAGAAACAATCTTCTGACCCGCTCCGACACACACACGCAGGCCGCCATTTGGTCCTTGTATCGGCGGCCGATCTCGTAATAATAAGGATCATCGCAGTGCAGTACCCCCACCATCGGATTCAGGTCTGCAACGGCGGCAGCACCCGCCCAAACTGCCCGGTCATCTGAAATAATAACCGGAACACCCTGTGGCACAGCCTTCTTTATAAGTCTCGCATACACCACGGCCCGGTAATCCTCCGTTCCGAACTCAAACTCATACCCTGCCTTTTCGGTAACTACAGTCATGCTGCCCTTATGTGGCTGTAAAAGTGACCAGATCGACTCTCGACCTCCGGAATTATGAAATTCAGCGGACGGCTGCACGGTCACAAACCACACAGTATGGCCTGCAGATGCAGCATTTGCAGCCGCATCCACCATCCACCTGGTAACACCACCTCTGTGGTAGGGATGACACAAAAATGCCAATTGTCTCTTAGCGTTCATCGCAAAAAACCGCTAGCGCGGCAAGTGTCCAAATTAGTGTTTTTAGGCAATTCGTGACGCATATTTAATTCTCTATCCAAACAAGGCGCCATACTGCGTACATTTGCATCCTTATCAGGCAAAAAAATGAGCGAAGAAAAATCACTAAATTTTCTCGAAGAGATCATTGAAAAGGATATTGAGGCCGGCTTGCATGGTGGCCGTATACATACACGTTTCCCACCCGAGCCAAACGGCTATCTCCACATAGGGCATGCTACTTCTATCTGCCTCAACTTCGGATTGGCGAAAAAATATAACGGCAAATGCAATCTGCGCTTCGATGATACCAACCCCACAACCGAAGAGACAGAATATGTAGAGAATATCAAGAACGACATCAAATGGCTTGGCTTCACTTGGGATAATGAACTGTATGCCTCGGACTACTTTGAGACCCTGTACAACTTTGCTGTACAGCTTATCGAGAAAGGGCTGGCTTATGTCGACGACAGCACGGCCGAGGAAATAGCTGCACAGAAAGGTTCCACTACAGCCCCCGGTACCAATAGCCCGTACCGCGACCGTACGGTTGAAGAGAACCTCCGCCTGTTCCGCGAAATGCGCGATGGCAAGTACAAAGACGGAGAAAAGACATTGCGTGCCAAAATCGACATGGCCCATCCAAACCTTTTGCTGCGCGACCCGCTGATGTACCGCATCAAACATGAACACCATCACCGCACAGGCGATAAATGGTGCATATACCCAATGTACGACTTTGCCCACGGTCAGTGCGATAGCATCGAAGAAATTACTCACTCCATTTGTACACTCGAGTTCATACATCACCGCCCGCTGTACAACTGGTTCATTGAACAACTGGGTATCTTCCCTTCAAAACAATACGAGTTCGCGAGGCGCAACCTCACCTATACAGTGATGAGCAAGCGTAAGCTGCTGCAACTGGTCAATGAGCGCCATGTGGCGGGCTGGGACGACCCTCGCATGCCTACCATCAGCGGCATGCGCCGCAGGGGTTACCCGGCAGAGGCCTTCATTCGCTTCTCGGACACTATCGGTATCGCCAAACGAGAGAACATCGTTGATATAGGGCTGCTCGAATTCTGCGTGCGTGAGCACCTCAACAAGACAACGAACAGGGTTATGGCCGTACTGGACCCGGTGAAACTAGTGGTGATCAATTATGCCGAAGGCACAACCGAATGGTTCACCGCCGAAAACAATCCCGAAGATGAGACAAGTGGAACCCGGCAGATCCCGTTCACCCGCGAACTGTGGATAGAACGCGAGGACTTTATGGAGGAAGCACCAAAGAAATTCTTCAGGCTCACACCCGGCAACATGGTGCGCCTGAAAAGCGCCTACATAGTGAAGTGCGACGGATGTGTGAAAGACAGCGAAGGCAACATCACAGAGATACATTGCACCTATCTGCCCGAAAGCAAAAGCGGTAACGACACCAGCGGACTTACAGTAAAAGGTACAATTCACTGGGTAAGCGTTGCCCATGCACGCACGGCAGAGGTACGACTATATGACCGACTGTTCAGAGTAGAGGACCCTTCGAACGAAGACGGCGATTTTAAAGACTACATCAATCCACACTCTATGCAAGTTTTACCTGCAGTGTATATCGAGCCTGCACTTGCCGACGCAAAACCCGGCGACAGGATGCAATTTATGCGCAAAGGCTACTTCTGCGCGGATGTGGACAGCACCCCGGAGAAACTTATCTTTAACCGGACTGTTACCCTCAAAGACGCCTGGGCCAAAGAACAGAAAAAAGGATAAACGTAGCAACATATGAAATGCGGCATTGACCACCCAAAGGCGTCGATGCCGCATTCTTGTTTTATTCAGCACTTACATTATTTGGCAGCAACCATGCTGATCTCCACCTTCACGCCCTTTGGAAGACCCGCTACCTGAATAGTTTCGCGCGCAGGTGCGTCGTCGCCGAAATAGCTTCCATACACCTCATTTACCTGTGCAAACTGCCCCATATCCATTAGGAATATTGAAGACTTAAGCACGTTCGAAAAATCCATTCCGGCAGCCGATAGAATGGCTGCAAGATTTTTCATCACCTGACGGGCTTCTGCCTGCACATCACCCTGAACCAATTCACCGGTGGCCGGATCAAGAGCTATCTGCCCGGAAATGAACAGCATATTACCGAATTGTACTGCCTGATTGTATGGTCCTATTGGCGCCGGTGCGCTAGTGGTATTAATGATTTTCTTTTCCATGATCACAAATGTACTGCGCTATGTACATTTGCACACTATTTATGTCATACCTTTTACATATTGATACTTCTACCGATATTGGTTCAGTAGCAGTCAGCCGCAATGGCCAACTGGTACATTCTATCTCTGGCGTAGCAGCCAGAAACCATGCCGGCACGGTCAATTCCATGATATCCGACTGCCTTACCAGTGCCGGCATCACACTCAGCGAGCTTGCAGCAGTGGTTGTGTGCGCCGGACCCGGCTCATACACGGGCCTGCGCATTGCTATGGCAACGGCAAAAGGAATATGTTATGCGTTGGATAAACCGCTCATTCTCAATAACAAACTGACGCTGTTGGCTATGAAGCACTGCAATAAAGAGAATGATGATATATCAGATTCCGTGGCCGCCATACTTGTTGCACGTGAAAAAGAATACTACATGGCCATATACAACATAAATAAAATATGCACGCAGGAGCCGATCCACTTAACCGAAAATGACGCATTGCATCTGTTAAAAGAATGCCAAAAATTGCATATTATCAGCGACTTACCCGAAGAAGATTTTCATAAAATGAACATCGCGCCCAACGTGTTCAGCGCAGACATTACAATTGACAATATTTTTTGGGCGGCATATGCTTACGAACGATTTACTTGTCAGGATTTTGTCAATATCGCAGCGGCGGCTCCATTCTACCTGAAACAAGTTTACACACATAATTAGCTGATTTTCAATAAACTAAAAAACATTAACGACTTTATTAGAATCTATTTTAACGGAATGTTAACTTTTTTTATAAATATTTAGCACCTCATATCGCTTTAAATACGTATGTTTGCAAAATATTCACATTGATCCTCTCATACTGAATAAATAATCAACGTTTTTTAATCATTTAACATCGTAAAATTTAATTAATGGAAACGACGGTATCGGCAAACACTCTGGTAATTAAGGGTTCGAACGAACAGATCAAATTGGATTACGTAGCTGTAAAGAATGCAGCTATGACATTGAGGGCTATTAACCATAAACTGCGCCAGCAGATCGTGAAATTGCTTGAGGAAAACAAACGCATGAACGTAACTGATATCTACGTTAAACTGCGTCTTGAACAGTCAGTAGCGTCACAACACCTTGCCATCCTTCGCCGTGCAAACATCGTGATCACTGAGCGTGACGGTAAATTCATCCATTATGCACTGAATCATGCACGCATAGCTGCTGTTGCCAAGTTCGTAAACGAACTGGTTAACTCAGAAGAAGCTGCTAACTAATCAGACTAACTTCCTGATAATAAAAAACCCCGGACATCCGGGGTTTTTTATTTATACATAGTTTCGATTGAAAATTACAAACGTTCATTGTTTCCCAGGCGCTTTAGCATTTTCGCATGCGCCAACAGGGCACTCCTTACAGAAGGCATCACCTGATAAGGAATATTGTATTCTTTGGCCACATCTGCTACTATCTTTGCGATACGCGGGTAATGAATATGGCAAACGTGCGGAAATAAATGGTGCTCTATCTGAAAGTTCAAACCACCTATGAACCAGCTTACCAGCTTGTTATTGGGGGCAAAATCAGCCGTGTTCATGATCTGATGTACCGCCCAATTGTTTTCCATTTTTCTCGTTTCATCGGGGCGGGCAAAGTCTGAAGTTTCCACTACGTGCGCAGGCTGAAAGATACAAGCCAGCGAGAAACCGGCCACTACATGCATTGCGAGGAAACCGCCCAGTACATGATACCATGCGAAACCGGAAAAGAGTATGGGAAGAATAATGATGTACACGATGTAAAAAACCTTTAAGAGGCTCAATTCCAGGATAGCCTTTTTAAACGTAAGCTTTTCTTTCACCAATAGACCTTGCTTATTGTACAACGAGATCTTGATGTAATCTTTGGCAGTCACCCAATAAATATTCATCAGGCAGTACAGTCCCCAGGCATAAATGTGCTGGTATTTGTGAAAGCCCCTCAACGGCTTTTCGGGTGTCATACGCAGTGCTACTCCAGTTTCAATGTCTTCGTCCAAACCTCCAATATTGGTATAGGTGTGGTGCAGAACATTGTGCTGAATACGCCAGTTAGGAGCATACCCACCGATAAAATTCAGCAGATTGCCCAAAAACATGTTCAAGCCCTTGTTGTCAGAATACGCCCCGTGATTGGAGTCGTGCATGATACTTGTGCCTATCCCCACTATTCCGGCACCCATTAACAGCCACAGGCCATAATACAGCCCCAGACTGAACTTTACCAAACCCGTTACAATCAACACATAAGGGACAACATACATCGCCAGCATAGCTGCTGTCTTGATGTACATTGCTCTGTTGGAATAATGACTGATGTTGTTTGATGAAAAATACTCGTTTACTCTGTTTTTCAACGTATCGTAGAAACTGTCGTTTCCTTTGGGGGCAAATTTTACTAATTGCTTCTTTCCTACTTCGCTCACTTAAAAAATTTTAGCGAATATAACAAATAATATTCGGTTTTACAACAATAAAATATAATCATCAATTAAAATACAATCCCCCATGCAACCGAAGTCGCATGGGGGACAGTCACATTTAGTAATTGATACTACCTCAAAGTCTCGTCCAGCCACTTAAAAAACTCGCGCTGCCAAGCGATGCCATTCTGCGGGTGCAGCACCCAATGGTTCTCGTTGGGCAGGTACAGCAATTTCGACTTTATGTTGTGCAGTCTTGCCGCCTGAAACGCTTCCAGTCCCTGCTCAATAGGAACCCTGAAGTCGAGACCACCCTGAATGATCATGATAGGCGCCGTCCATTTATTCACAAAATTGCTCGGATTGAATTTGTCATAGCTGGCCGGCACGGGCTGCTTCCAGTATGGGCCGCCAATATCCCAGTTCGCAAACCATAATTCTTCGGTAGTGCCATACCAGCTCTTCAGATCAAAAAGGCCGTCATGGGCTATAAACGACTTGAAACGGTTGTTGTGAATCCCTGCCAGCATAAACACGCTGTAACCTCCATAACTCGCGCCCACACAACCCAAACGGCTCTTGTCCACGTAGGGTGCCTTACTCACTTCGTCAATCGCTGTCAGGTAATCCTGCATCGGCAATCCTCCCCAATCCTTGCTGATCGCTTCATTCCATTGCACACCCCAGCCCGGCATACCACGGCGGTTGGGAGCAACAATAATGTAACCCTGTGCTGCCATCAATTGGAAGTTCCAACGGATACTGTAGAACTGCGAGAGCGGCGACTGAGGTCCTCCCTGACAATAGAGAAGAGTGGGATATTTTTTCTTCGGATCAAAATCGGGCGGATAGATAACCCATGCCCTCAATGTAGCGCCGTCGGGGGTAGGTATAGATTTAAGCTCTGTTTTGCTCATCTCTATGTCCTTATACATGTTGTCGTTCTCTGACGTCAACTGGCGCATATCGCCATACTTTGGCTTCACAGCATACAGCTCTGACGCGTGGTTCATGTCGCAGCGTGATACAATGATCTCCCCCCCTGCCTGACCAACAATGCCATTGATATCCCACTTTCCCTTCGTGATGTTATTGACATCTATCTTATCCCGGTCGCTACGCGGAACAGCCACATCAAAAAGCTGCACAGTGCCCTCAAAAGGTGCGTTAAAATAAATGCGGTCGCCTGTGGTATTCCATATAAAACTCTCGGCAGTCCCGTCCCACTTAGATGTAAGGTTGATCTTCTTACGGGTTCCCACATCCATCATCATCACATCATTCTTGTCGGCCTCATACCCGTCGCGCGACATGCTGAGCCATGCTATTCTGCGGCCATCACTGCTGAACGACGGATTGGTATCGTATCCCGCCATACCTTCTGTCCAGTTGGCCGACTTGCCGGTAGCAACGGTGTAGAAGTAGATATCTGTATTAGTGCTTGTCGCATATTCCTTGCCGAACTTCTTCTTACACACGTAAACAAATCCCTTGCTGTCCGGCGACCACACCAGATCTTCTGCCCCGCCAAATGGCTTCTGCGGACAATCATGTGGCTCGTCCTCCATTATGTCCTTCACAGTGCCCTCTTTTAGATCGGCTATAAAGATGTGAGAGAACTTCCCGTCTTCCCATGTATCCCAGTGGCGATAGTTCAGGTCAGTATACACTTTTGCAGTAGTGTTCGGCAGATCCGCGTAAATGTCAGTGCCATTCATCGGCTTGATCAATACGTCTTTCGAGAAAGCGACGTACTTGCCATTCGGAGCAACCCACACATTCTCAGCACCCTGTGCACCATTGAAAATCTCCTTCCACGTGTTTCCGCTGTCCACACTCTGGTACACTGCATTATCAGAAAACGAATACCATGCATTTTCATACCGCTGACAAATGGTGCGGCCCTCTGTGGTAAACTCCTTACGGCTGCCATCCTCCAGATTCAAACGGTATTGGTGTAACGTACTTTTCTCCGTACGCCAGTCCACCGTCTTCGATGTGTAATAAACATACTTTCCGTTGCGGCTCACTTCGTTGCCGCTTACACGGTGCAGACTCCAGAGTGTCTCGGGCGTCATACGCTTCATTTGTGCATTCGCTACCGCAGAACACACCATGAGAAGTAATACAGATATCCGTTTCATATTATTTCTGAATTATCGGTTTTTTGTTGACTTGCTGCCTTTGCCGCCATCTGCTTTCCCGGCCGCCTTAGGCTTTTGTTCGAATTCAATGGTGTGGTCCCAGCCTGCTTTCAGCACCAGTGGCTGTGGACCGGGATACACGATCTCCGGCTGTTTTCTACCCAGAAGGTCGCCTGTGCTCCACCTGCCATTCCCATCTTTGTCGGCAATGATCCTGAAGGTGTACGTTGCGGGCTTTAATCGTTTGAACGCAACCACCGAATCGGTGATACGCTCCTGATACACCGTGTCCGCCCCTGCAGTCATCATCAGGATGTGATCAGATCCACCCTTCTGCGCCTTTGCCGAAAAACGCCCCGGTATTTCCAGCTTGATCTTACCATAGTCGTCCCTATCCATGGTCCTGAATCGGTATCGGGCGCCCCTAATGGCTTTCCCCGCCGTATCTGTCACAAAAGCGCTGTCGGCTAGTAATTCATACACCGTATTACCTGCCAACTCCGCAACTGCGTTGACACGCATCTTTCTATCCAAATCCTGCCTCACTTTCAGGGGCACCGGCACCCAAACACCGCCGCTATCGCGGCTCAGGCGCAAGCGACCTTCCTGTAGCATCACAGGCGCATTGAACACAAACCGGAACGAATCTGTTACATCAAATGTCCTTTTGCCAATGTCCGTCGAATCAACGTTCAGCGAATATAAGAACCCTGTATCCCCGGACATGCGCTGTTTGGTGCGCATACCTCCTTTTTTGCCCGATGCAGCAGTATCTGCAAGCGCATTCGCGCTATCTGTTACTTCTGGGAAAAGCCTGAGTACAGGTGTCGCTTTGGTGGTATCACCGGCATGAACAATATCATCATTGAAGGCAACCATTTCTACACCGCCGTCATACATCATATTGTTGTTGTCGTCTCTTATCGCATACAACCTGAAATCCCGTCCGGGCAATCCTGCAAACCGGAACTTCCCGGTTCTGTCGGGTTTTACGGCATACATGGGCTTCTTCCTTATGATGGCAGTATCATTCTCTGATGCTTTGTACAACACAACAAGCACGCCCGACGTATCAGCAATTCCGGTAGTTGCGTTAAGCACACTTCCTTCTAAAGACAACGAATCGAAATACCCCCCTGTACTGAACGTATAAGTATACTTTGTGAAGGGGTTTCCCTCATGGAGGTCGCGTACCGCGCTCCCGAAGCTGACCCTGTAGGTGGTGTTCTCTTCAAGCAAGGTATCGGCAATAGTAACCACTACGTGTTTGTTGGTTGCCACCGCTGTAGGCGCAAACTGCAATATGGGTGAGATAGTGATCTCTTTAGACGGTTCAGCCAATGTAATGTACTCATCAAAGTACAGCTCCAGTTTCTTTACACGGGTGTTCAACAGCGAATCGGCGGGCGTAAGTCGCACCAATTTGGGTGGGGTAATGTCTTTCTTGCCTCCTGTGGGTGCCGAGATGTTGGCACAACCCGCCAGCAGGCCGAACAACACCACCAATATAGCAAATTGACTACCGCTCATCAGAGCGCCAAAAATACACTATTCCCTGTCAGTAAACAGCAATGGCCGCTAAAATTGAGCACTATCTGCCTCCCTGAGAACGCCCGGGAGCCGGTGTGGACTCCCTCTGCGGAACCGACTCTCTTGGTTGCTGTTGCCTTGCAGGTGGCCTCGCAGGCTGGCGCGGTGCTGCGGCCGGTTTTGAAGGTGCTGCAGGCGCTTGTCTCGGCTTGGGCTCAGGAGCAACATCCTGCTTCACATGACGCGACACATCCCATTCATATGGATTATCAGACCGCTTGGTCTGTTTTTGCGGCTCGGCTACCTGATTGATGTTAGTACCAGGTGTCACAGCATTCACTTTCTTCTCCTCATTTACTTTCACCCTGAATGGTGGCAGACTGCCTGCACCGGAACCCACTTCCATCGGTGCGCGCAATGGTTTGGGCGCGACAGAAAACTCAGCAGGAGCGGTTTCTTTGGGATTCACACGCGCCATTTGTCTGATCTCAGCAGGGCGGAACATCCGCACCTCGTCATTATGAATGCGTGTAACCTGATTCTTAGAGTTACGCACTTTGAATACCTGCACCGGATTGCCCGTCACCTGGCGCACCTGCGCAGCATGAGGGCCGGTATGGTACACCACGCCGCCATGCTCAAAGGTATTTCCGATGATGCGGGTGTTCTTGATGTTCTTTTTATTGTCGCGCGGACCACTCCAATAAGCGTAATAATGATCGCTGTATATGTAGCGTGGCGGGATGAACACCCACCAATCTCCCGGACACTTATAGGAAGTGAGCGACATACCGTCCTTGTAATCAGGACCCAGCGGCGCCCATCCGTAGAAAGACTCACCTACCCGCCAACTCACCCATGCCGGCCCCCAGTAGTTGCCGGGTATCCACAACCAACCGTAATATGCGTCATACGTCCAACGTCCGTAATGGAAACAGGCCCACCCCCAAGGATATTCCGACACCCAGGTATTACCAAACTCCGTCATTACCCAATGGCCATTTGTGTAATATGGACGGAAGGAGGCGTCCTCAGCAGGAGACCATACATAGCCATACTCCGGGTCTTGTATCCACTGGCCGTATGGCGACAACCCCTGATAAAAATCGTCATAAGACAGATAATCGTCATCATACTGAGCCCTGCAGCCCACAGAAGGCAAGGCAAGTATCAACAGAATAAATAGAAATTTCTTGTAACCGTCGACTATCGACACAAAACGAGATTCACTCGAGAGCATAATAACAGGCATGTAGTAAGTGATGCTACCCGTTGCAGGCAGCTTGTAAACGCGGTAAAGATAACGCTAATACATGTAAGTAGAAGGCGTATTATGTTGAAAAAAAGAGGAAAGTGGCCCACCTAATTCTTGAAATTATCACATCAGGCTGTTATCTTTGCCACACTTAAATTAACAACAATGCCAAAAAAAGTCAAACCAACGGGTAAGCAAAAGTCAATGTTTTGGTTGCACAGCCTGGTTTTTACCATAGCAACTATCCTTTCCTTCATGTTTTATGACAAAGGTGTGAAAGGTTGGGCGTATCCTTGGCATGCCTGGACAGTTGCTGCATGGGGTCTTTGTTTACTCGGTCATGCGTGCATCGTTTTCGCAAGCATCGAAGATCCTGGCTACGACACTTATCGTCAGCAGCAGGGCAAACAATAGTCCACTTTCAACGATATTTACAGCGTTGGGGTCCTGAAGATGTAGCAACAAACGTAGTTCGACGACGTTTGAAGCACAAAAGATATCTTTCCCTACGGATTCCCGAACGATAATATTTGTAAGTCCCCGAATCCTCGGGGACATTTTTTTCATATTTTATTTCAACGTTTATGAAATCTTATGAAAAATACTGTAAATTGTGAGTAATTAACTTTCGGCAATATTTTTTTAACTTTTAAAATTATAAGTAAATGGACACTTCAAAAATGATCAAAGCATACTGCCTCAAGACAAAGGAAAAGAATGTTCCTATGCAGGACGCGGTTATCACACGCACAGCTCGCGGTGGTTATATGGCTGCAGGTCACGATGGCAAAGGCAATAAAATGGCTGCTATCCTCAACGAAGCAAAAGCGCTTCAGGCCATTAAAGACGGAGTGGCTACCAAAGGATTCTAGGGCGCTGATAAATGCACTCATCAAGCCCCGGACTGCATAACAGTATGCAGTCCGGGGCTATGTTTTTCTGATTACCTGCTCGCACCACATTTTCACACTTCTCTTGGTGCAGACTTTCTTATTTTTGAACAAACACCATCCCGATAATATGCGCACATTGCTTGTCACCTTGCTATTACTCCCCGCTTGCTCCGCTTTGCTGGCCCAATCAGTCGCCGACAGTGTGGTGGCGTGGAATAAATGGTGTGCTAAAAAAGATACCCTTCTGCTATTTTATGGGGCCAACAATACTATTCAGGTCTACTGTAAAGGAATGAAGCCTAATGAATTCAAACTGAAGTCTCTCGACAAGAACCTACGCATCGGCTCACCCGAAATATCCGGCGACACCGTTTCTGTTCTGGCTATGCCCTACAAAGGAAAAGACCCTGTGCTGAAACTTGCCGTCCTCAACAGCAAAACTTCGAAAGTGATGCGCACACTCACGTTCGCTGCAGACAGCATACCAAAGCCGGCGGCCAGACTGGGCAGCATCAACAATTCCGAATCGTTCAAGAAGACAATTCTCAGCCAATCAAAACTCAGGGTCTATTTCCCGAATTCACTGTATAGTTACCCCTATACTGTGAAACAATATGTATTCAAAACACACAACCCCAAAGGCCCGGTTTCTATTCCGGTCAACTCATTCTTCCTGAATACTCCCGTTCTACGAGAGATAGCCGAAACACCTGATGGAAACACTATTGAATTCATTGAGATACAGGCAACATGCCCCGAGTGTGCTACTCGCACACTCGACGACCTGCGTATAAAAATAAAGGTGGGGTCGTTAGACTCCACCCATATTATTCGCGTTCCCGCTAAATAGCGATAGCGACAACTATTTCTTTTTGAACAATCCCTTCAGGCCTTCTTTTGCTTTCTCAGCCGCGTCTTTAACGGCTTCCTCAGGTTTCTTGTTGCTCTCGCCTGTCAGTTGTTTCTTTATTTCCTCCTTGGTCTCGGTAACGACCTGCTGCTTGATGGCTTTTACGGTGTCTTTCACAACCGTTTTCACACTGTCCACCTTCTTCTCTATTGTCTTCTTGATCTCCTCCTTAATGTTGTTCACCGCATTACCTGCCACGTTCTTCAGATCGGTCTCTACTTTAGGCTTCATCGTAGTGCCGGTGATATTCACTGCGAAGTTGATCTTGTCACCCAGCGTTATTGGTATCCCTTTGCTGGCCGCCTGACTCACCAGATTGTTCACCATAGTATTACCCGCACTACCCAGCAGCGCTCTTGGCACCACTACATTGGCACCATACTTCAGCGTCTGGTCAAAGCCGTGACTACCCGCTACCTCTGCCTCTATATCGTTGCCCAACCTCATCTTGTAAGGCTCTACATTCACCCTTCCGTCCTTGAACGAGAAGAAAAGTTTCATATCCTTCAGCGTGATGCTGCGGAACTGTGTCAGTTTCAGCTTTTCAGCCAGTTGCTCAGTAACAGGGAAGCCGCTCAGCAATCCGCCCAACAACATCAGATCGCCTTTACCGCTCAAAGTGTTCATTAACGGACTCATATCAGGCCCCAATTTACCACTCACAGTCAGATTGGTATTCACCTTGCCTGACATGTACTTTGCAGCAGGCATCATTTTCTGCACGGTCTCAAAACTGTTGAAAGTCTTCTGTATGTCCACACTCTGCACGCTGTAGCTGAAGGCAATGTCCGGATTCTTCTTATCGACCCTGGTAGAGTACGATCCGCTCATTTTCAACATTCCGTCAAAACCCTTTCCTGCAATATCATTCAACGTAACGGTCTCGTTGCGAATCGCCATGCCACCGCTCACATTCGTCAGTACTATGTTGTCGTACTTCAACGTACCCACAGTCACTTTCAACTCTACATCCAGATTGTTCGGCACTACAAACGGCTCCGTAGCCGGCGCTGCAGCAGGTGTTGCAGTAGTGGTTGGCGTCGTGCCCATAAACTTGTTCACATCAACCTGGTCTGCCACAAAACTCAGTGTACCCGATAGGGCCTGATTGCTCATGTAGTACCCCAGAAGGTTATCTACACTTCCGCTACCACTGAAATTTGTCTTCAGGTATTGACCACGCAGATCAGCAACAGTCACGTTCTTCGGATTGAAGGTCAGCAACAGGCTGTTGATCGCAACGCCCTCCGGATAGTCTTTTGATGAGTAAGAAAGGTTTTTGATTGCTATTGTACCCGCCGCGTCTATCTTGTCAAACTGCTTCTTCTGTGCCTGCGCCATAGACCCTTTCACCGACACGTCTGCACTCACCTCTCCGGCCATCTTAGTGCCTGCCTCCAAAGAAACAAACTGGCTCATCCTCGACAGGTCCACATGCCCTTTTGCCGCGGCGTCAATCCACTGATCAGTCATCGGGTTACGCAACAGCATCCTCAGATCAAATGGCTCTGCGCCCAACTCCACATGGCATTTCTCCAGGTTCACAACCGTGTGATCCGTGATTCCGTCTGGATTCACCACCTTCAGCTTCACTTGTATATTAGAAACCTTTTGCGGCAATGCGGGGTATTGGAACGATCCGTTGTCAATGTCAAGATTTAACATGTAAGACGGCATCTGTGTAGCATCATACTTCCCTTTTACAAAACCACTCAGGGCCAGCTTACCTGTCGTTTTAATGTCTTTAAAATCTGCAGTGTAGATACCCGGCACCAACGACAGGATGTCTTTAAAGTCGTTTGATGGCGTACCGAACTGAATATCCATCACCATATTGGTTGTATCCGGCATCTGCACAAAACCTTTTGTGTATAGCTTCAACCCGTTCAGCTGGATCTTCTCGGTATTGAAGGAATATTTGCTTGCCTTGTTATCTATCTGCAGATCAAGGTCTATCGCTGTCTTCACCTTATTCAGATAAGGTACGCCTCCATAAATGTAGGTAACCGCATCTGCTGTGGTATTCGTCGACAGTGTGAAAGCATCACTCGTAAAGTCTCCCGACCCGCTGTGATTCAGGTTACGAATCACTGCCTTCATTTTGCCCTGACGATCGTCGTACTCTATATAAGTCCTTTCTATTGAGTACTTCTTCAGCTTCATGGCAAATGGTGCGCTTTCTTCCGTCGGCGCTGTCTCCGGCGATGGTTTTGTGATATCCCAGTTTGCCTTGCCGCTCTCCAGCACTATCGCATGAATCCTCGCTGTGCTCAAACCCACGTTCAATATCTCATACTGGCCATTTATCGCCTTCATCAGATCGATAGCAAAATCAATATTGTCGGCGGCGATCAGCGTGTCATTCTTAAAATCATCACGCCCTATCACCGACACTCCCGATATCCCTACTGAAAGACGCGGAAAACTACGCAATATGGATATGTCCACATCCTTGAAATCAACAGTAGCGTTCAGATTATCATTGGCGGCCTTCTTTACCATCACCAGTATCTTGTCTTTAAAAAACACAGGAATCGCGATAGCCGTGGCAAGCAATAGCCCTATCAGAATAGCAAAACCAATAAAGACGCGCTTTACGATCTTCATAATTAAAGGTTGTTTAGATGGTAAAAATAATACTAATAGCAGGATAAAAACCGACTTAACGAAGAATTATAAATTCCTCTAAGCCTTTACCTTATCAAGGTCACGTCGCCTTTGTGGCGTTCCTGTGTGCCGGTGAGGCACATACCCTCAAAGAAGTAAAAATAGGTACCGGGTTCGCAAGGCACCTGTTGCTGGGTACCATCCCAATACTCATCGGGATTGTAACTCATAAAAACCACCTGCCCCCAGCGATTATAAACCACCAGCTTATAATTCATCAGATTCCCCGGCGAGAAAACCCTGAACCCATCGTTCTTCCCGTCGCTGTTAGGTGTGAACGCGTTGGGGTATACAAAACTGCAGCACGACTGTATATTTTTATACGTAACATTCACTGAGTCGGCACAGCCATACTCGGTTATTGCTTTTACAGTGAATTGACCCGGCCTTGTGAGTCTTGTAAATGGTCTGCCATCAGCAGTTTCCATCACCCTGTCTTCAGGGGTCCATATATACTTGACACCGCCACTCGCCTCAAGAAAAAGAGTATCGCCATAACAGATCGTTGCCGGATTCGTCAATACCGTTGGCACAGGCAAAGGATGCACGATAACTTTCACTGTGTCTCTCTGCGATGTACATGCCTTGTATTGCTCGGTGAAATACCATTCTTTTGTTCCGGCATCCCGCGTTGAGATCACAGGTGCCGTTGTAAGCACGTTATTCCCGGCATCATACCACGTCACCACCGAAGCTGTGCCATATACAGGCACCTCCAGAACCCGCACCGAGTCGCGCTGGCACACCTCCACCACGCTGCTCGCTTGCGGCAATACACCACTGTCCACCACAGAGAAATTTGCTGACACAACACACAACGGACTGCTCGACGCAACAATGGTATAGTTGCCCACGGGCAGACTGTCAATGATCTTACCGGTAGTGTCAGTGTAAGAAGCAATTGTCTTACTTCCCGCCATAATGGTAACTGTCCTTGGCAGGTAACCATACGCGAGTTCATATTGCATCTTTGCCAGATAAACACAACGGGTCGGCTCGGTTTCAGTCACCCCCACCGTAGGGTAAGGCGTAACATTGATGGTGTAGGCGATAGTCTGCCTGTTGGCTATAGGGCAGTGATCGTTCTTCACATCAAGAAAGAAAGTATAGGCACCGGGCTTCAGCGTATCGGTACCGTTCCAGGTAAACTGGATGATCGGCCTCGGGGTATTGTTTGCCGCTACCGCCAGCACAGCCCCTGCAGGTACATTACGCTGAGTAATGATGGTGGTATCCTTATCCGGATTGCTCACCGAAATACCAAACGAAACACTTGGAGTTCCAACGCAAATGTTCACCACATTTTTTCCTGTTATAGCGCCTCCCACCACATTCACCACCTTCAATGTTGGCGGTGTTCCTTCACAGTCCGGCGATATAATAAATGTCATCTCCCGTTGGCTGGTCCCAACCAACACCCCGTTACGATACTCATATACCTTGTACACCACCAGCGCACTTTGTGATATGGATGGCGAAAATGTCAGCTGACCATTCAACCCGCTGAACGTGAACCCACCTGCCGAGGTCACGATCGGCACCTCGGCGGTATATGGCGATATGTAAGCGACCCCCGGCGACTCGGGCAGTGTATTGGCATTGCCGTCGAGTGCGGGAACCAGCTCAAACACCAGCGAGTCCGAAGCTGTGTCTACCGCACCCAGGCCAAACTGCTGATCTTCCAGCATACAGTAGAATGGTGTGGGGATAGATGTGTATTCCGGCGAAGAGTTCGGTCCCGCAGCATTATTAAGCGTTGCTTCAAGGTAGGTCTTGGTAGAGCCCGCATTCTGAATATTAGAAATGTTGTTGCTCCTGCCAGCCAATCCGCCGCCGCCCAGTGTACCCACAAATACAAATCGCCAGTTGGCTGACGCCGCAGGCAATTCTACTGTGTCTCGGTAAACAAACTTTTTTACTCCCGGCAATGTGCCCGACTTACACGTTGTATTATTCAACTCCTTCGGACACACCGGCGACACCTCAATCCCTTCGCTGGGTGCTACCACCGGCAAAGGCACCATTTTCCAGAAGGATGCACCATTATAAATATAGATCTGGGGTGTTGCTGAGGGAAGTGAGGAAGAAACAACAGAAGCACAATCACCAAAAAGGGTCATGGTCAGCACATACTTGTTGCCTGAAATATGTTTGTATAGCAGGTCGCCTGCAAAAATATGGCTCGCGTACAGGTTCCCTGAACCCACCGCAAACAAAAGAGCTAGTACATAGCGAAAAACCAGTCTACTTAACCTCATAAAATCTAACCAGTTGCAGAAAAACAACTACTCAACTTCGCAAAAAGCAAAGTTGAGGCATTTATCTCGGATAGCAAAAAACCTAATGACACATATATGTCAATTTCTACTCACACCCGCGCTACCACCCAATAAGACGAAAAATAAGGACCGATCCTTTGAAATTCCTGCATACATTTCATTGATATATCCATTACTGCCCGTCCCGAGAGCGATTATTACCCTATTTTTACAGCCAAATTTTTATCCGGATGGACCTGGAATTCAATAAGAATGAAGACGCGATGAAACTCGCTGTCAGCGAAATGAAACGCCGCCATGGCATTATCAGCCTGGGTGGTGGTAAAAAAGCCATCGAAAAAGCCCGTGAAAAGGGAAAGATGACACCCCGCGAGCGCATTCAATACCTCATAGACAAAGACAGTACGTTCACTGAGATAGGTGCTTTCACCGGCTACGAAATGTATGCCGAACATGGCGGCTGCCCTGCAGGTGGCACGGTTGCCGGCCTAGGCTATGTGTGTGGCCGTATGTGTGTGATAGTTGCCAACGATAACACCGTTAAAGCAGGTGCATGGTTCCCCATCACAGGTAAGAAGAACCTTCGCATGCAGGAGATCGCAATGGAAAACCACCTGCCTGTCATCTACATTGTCGACAGTGCCGGTGTTTACCTGCCCATGCAAGATGAAATATTCCCCGACAAAGAACACTTCGGTCGCATCTTCCGCAACAATGCCCAAATGAGCGCCCAGGGTATTACTCAGATCGCCGCTGTAATGGGTAGTTGTGTTGCCGGTGGCGCTTACTTGCCCATTATGAGTGATGAGACGCTGATGGTAGAAGGCAATGGATCGATCTTCCTGGCGGGCCCATACCTCGTAAAAGCAGCTATTGGCGAAGACGCCGATCAGCAAGCGTTGGGCGGTGCTAAGATGCACACTGAAGTGAGCGGCATTGCCGACTATAAATTCGATACAGAAAAAGAATGCCTCGACCAGGTGCGTCGCATCATAGAAAAGATGGGCGACCAGCCACGCCGTGGCTATGACCGCGTGAAACCGGCAGCACCCACCAAAGATCCTAATGAGATTTACGGATTGGTCTCAGTACAGAACAACAAACAATACGATGTGGTGGACGTGATCAAGTGCATCGTGGACCGTTCCGAATTCGACCAGTTCAAAGAAGACTATGGCAAGACCATTGTATGCGGTTACGCCCGCATCGATGGCTGGGCGGTGGGCATTGTAGCCAACCAGCGCAAGATCGTGAAGAGCGGAAAGGGCGAGATGCAGATGGGCGGCGTTATCTACAACGACAGTGCAGACAAAGCAGCACGCTTCATCATGAACTGTAACCAGAAGAAAATACCGCTGGTATTCCTTCAGGATGTTACCGGCTTCATGGTTGGCAGCCGCAGCGAGCAGAGCGGCATCATTAAGGACGGTGCCAAGCTGGTGAATGCGGTTGCCAACTCGGTCGTGCCTAAGATCACTATCGTAATTGGCAACTCATACGGTGCCGGCAACTACGCCATGTGCGGCAAGGCATACGACCCTCGCTTCATTTACGCATGGCCTAATGCCAAGATAGCAGTAATGGGTGGCGAGCAGGCAGCTAAAACACTCCTTCAGATACAGGTAGCATCGCTCAAGGCTAAAGGAGAAGTGATAGATCCTGAAAAGGAAAAAGCAATGCTCAACGAGATCATGGCTAAATACGACAGCCAAACCTCGGCTTATTATGCGGCAGCACGTCTTTGGGTCGATGAGATCATTGATCCGGGAGAGACCCGTAAGGTAATTTCAGAAGGTATCAACGCTGCCAACCACGCGCAGGAAGAGCGTGAATTCAAGGTGGGTGTATTCCAGGTATAGATCTCAGGAGGACGTGCTGCAAACGCACGTCCTTTTTACTGAAGCATCGCGTTAAATAACATTCCGTTGGCGCAATGTTCTTTTCGTCGTCCTTACATTTGACGCATTGTGGAAAAGTAATGAGTGTAATACCGCTCATTTTCTTGATTTTTGTATTGAACAGTAGCTATGCAGCAGAAAATTAAAGATATTATTCAGGCGTCCATCAGCACCAAACAACGCATTTTGCAGGATGAAGTGCTAATGAACACGATACAGCTGGTCACAGAAGTGATGATAAAGGCGTTCGCCAACGGCAACAAAGTGCTGTTTTGCGGCAATGGTGGCAGCGCCGCCGACGCACAACACCTCGCTGCTGAATTCAGTGGCCGCTTCTATTCCGACCGCGACCCGCTTCCCTCAGAGGCGCTTCACTGCAACTCTTCCTACATGACAGCCGTTGCCAACGATTATGGCTACGATGTGGTCTATAGCAGGATAGTAAAGGGAACAGGCCGCCCCGGAGACGTTCTGGTGGGCCTCAGCACTTCGGGCAATTCTGTTAATATTATCAAAGCAATGGAGGTTGCTAAAGAAATTGGTATGATTAATGTAGTATTCTCAGGAGAGACGGGTGGAAAGCTCAGATCGATGTGCGACTATCTGATCAACGTACCGAGTACAGATACTCCGAGGATCCAGGAATCCCACATCACTATAGGACACATCATCTGCGAGCTGGTGGAAGCCGGATTATTTAATAAATGAGCATTACGATGAACCTGACAGAACAGAAACCGGAAGTAAACAAAGATTGGACTTTATTTCTCGACCGCGACGGAGTGATCAATATTGAATCAGTAGGTTCCTACATCACATCATGGGATGAATTCACTTTTCACGATGGAGCACAAGATGCGTTGCGTACACTAAACAACATTTTCGGAACAATCGTTGTTGTATCCAACCAGCGCGGTGTTGGTCGTGGCATCATGAGCATGGATGCCCTCCGCGAGATCAGTAACAATATGAAGTCTTCGGTTGCAGAACACGGCGGCCGTATCGACAAGGTATATAACTGTATTGCAACCAGCGACGATGACCACAACCGTAAACCCAATACCGGCATGGGGCTGCAGGCGCAGGAAGACTTCCCAGCCATAGATTTCAAACGCAGTATAATGGTGGGTAACAGCATCAGCGATATGGAATTCGGCAAGAAATTATCGATGCATACGGTCTTCCTGACCACAAAGCACGAACCGTTTGCATTACCACATGACCTAATTGACGAACAGTACGAATCCCTCATTGCATGGGCACGCAGCATGGTGCCCGCCGAGATGGTAGGATAGACACTATAGCAAAAGAGCAGGCTTTCGGCCTGCTCTTTTATCATTCCTTAATATCGTATTCTTTGATCTTTCTGTAAAGGGTGCGCTCCGATATACCCAATTCAGCAGCAGCATCACGCCGGCGGCTTTTGTGTTTCTTCAAAGCCTTGGTGATGTACTCTTTCTCCCTGTCGGCCAGATACAATGTCTCTTCAACATCTTCATGGCGCGCATTAGGCTCCAGTAATATCGGAGTATTCACTACATTAAACGTATTCGATGACGTACCGTGATCTACATCTTTATATACAGGCACCAGATTTGCATTTGCCGTCGGGTCTGTAGGTGTATATCCCTGATGGTGAGCTACGTCAAATATCATCTGCTTCAGGTCGTTCATGTCCTTCTTCAGATCGAATATCAGTTTGTACAGAATGTCCCTTTCCGTGTTAAATTCAGAAGCGGACACAGTCGCTGCTCCGCCAGCCGGTGAGATAACGGCAAGGCTACGCGACATGGTATTATGCTGTGGCAAAAACCTCGACAATGCATCCGCCGTAATGTGTTTATCCTGCGACAACACAGACACCTGCTCGGCAATATTCTTCAACTCACGCACATTGCCCGGCCACGGATAATTAACCAGCATGTTCAGCGCTGCGCTGTCCAGCTGCACCGATTGTGTCTTATATCGCTCTGCAAAATCAGAAGCAAATTTCCTGAATAGCAGCGGAATGTCCTCTTTGCGGTCGCGCAATGCTGGCACCCTTATCGGCACTGTGCTCAACCTATAGTAAAGATCTTCCCTGAAACGGCCACCCTGTGCCGATTCCAGTAACTCCCGGTTGGTAGCCGCGATCACCCGCACATCCGTCTTCTGTACTTTCGACGAACCCACACGAATGAACTCACCGGTCTCCAGTACGCGCAGCAAGCGAGCCTGTGTGCCCAACGGCATCTCACCTATCTCATCAAGAAAGATCGTACCGCCATTTACTGTTTCAAAATACCCCTTCCTGCTATCTACCGCACCGGTGAACGAGCCTTTCTCGTGACCAAACAATTCACTGTCTATCGTACCCTCCGGTATCGCACCGCAGTTCACCGCAATGAACGGATTATGCTTGCGCTGAGACAAAGCATGTATGATCATAGAGAACGCTTCCTTACCCACTCCGCTCTCACCCGCTATCAGCACCGAAAGGTCTGTTGCCGCCACCTGCACCGCTGTGTTCAGGGCATGGTTCAGTGCCGGCGAATTGCCTATGATGCCAAACCTGTTCTTTATGCTCTGTATGTCCATGGCTATACGCTTGTTGTTTGTTTTATTCCGCTATCATATTACCCAGCAACGTTGCAGAAGTCGCGCTGTGTATCTTCACACGCACATAATCTCCTTTCTTCAGGTCGCGCTCTGTCTTGGGGAATACCACAACTTTATTCTGCGAGTTGCGGCCCACCCAATCCATTTCACTGCGCTTGCTTTCTCCTTCTATCAGCACCTCAAACGTCTTGCCTATATCGGCCGTATAACTCTCTTTAGATAGATTGTTCTGCAGATTGATGATCTCTGTGAGCCTGCGCTTCTTCACCTCTTCAGGTATATCGTCAGTATAACGACGTGCTGCCAGTGTACCCGGGCGCTCGCTGTATGAGAACATATACGCCATGTCAAACTTCGACAATGCCATCACCGAAAGTGTGTCCTGATGTTCTTCCTCAGTCTCTGTGCAGAAGCCCGAGATAACGTCGGTGCTCAATCCGCAATCCGGTATGATCTCCCTGATACGTTTCACTTTTGCCAGATACCACTCACGTGTGTACGTGCGGTTCATCAATTGCAGGATACGGGTATTCCCGCTCTGCACAGGCAGATGTATATAATTACAGATGTTCTCGTATTTCGCCATCGTGTGCAACACATCATCGGTAATATCCTTAGGGTGAGAGGTACTGAATCGTACCCGCAGCAATGGCGATATAAGTGCCACCTTCTCCATCAACAGCGCAAATGTCACTTCTTCTCCGCCCGTCGGTGCAAAATGATAACTATCCACGTTCTGCCCTAGCAGGGTCACCTCGCGATAGCCGCGCTCAAACAGGTCGCGACACTCAGCAATGATACTTTCCGCATCACGGCTGCGCTCCCTGCCCCTTGTGAATGGCACCACGCAGAAGGAACACATATTGTTGCACCCACGCATAATACTTACAAAAGCCGTGACACCATTACTATCCAGGCGCACAGGCGATATGTCGGCATAGGTCTCCTCTCGGCTTAGCAGCACGTTCACACTCTTTTGCCCGCTTTCTGCCTCAGCCACCAGCCCCGGCAATGTACGGTAAGCGTCCGGACCTACTACTATATCCACCAGCTTCTCTTCTTCCAGAAACTTTGCTTTAAGGCGTTCCGCCATACACCCCAGCACACCTATCAGCATGCCCGGCCGGCTATCTTTTACCTTTCTGAAAGCCTGCAGACGATTACGAACAGTTTGCTCTGCCTTCTCCCTGATAGAACAGGTATTCAGCAGCACCAGATTCGCCTCCTCAAAATTGCGGGTAGCACCATATCCTTCTTCATGAAGGATGGACGCCACTATCTCACTATCGCTGAAATTCATCTGACAGCCGTAGCTCTCAATATAGAATTTTTTTGAAAATGTATTAGGATCCTCAGCAAACGGTGCGAATGCCTCGCCCTGCCTTGCTTCTTCAACATCCTTCTTATATAACTCTGAATGCACTTTTTGCAGCAAATCTGCCATAATTTCCGATTTTCGGTTAGCGCAAAGGTAAGGCAAATGATCAAAACGAACCGTTAAGGCTATCCGGAAGCTATTTCAGCTCCCAAAGCCGTTCTGAGAAAAATCGTGAAATAATTCAAAACTAAATAAAACTATTATAATAATTCTATTCATTGTAAAGTCATCGGTGAACCAGATGTAAATAGATGAACAGAAACACAATATTGGCACTGTTTTTGCGCTCTATAGTTGGCGTTTGGTCTTATGTTTGGGTATTTTTTACCAATACAAATCTAAAAACCATATTTTTGCGCCTCTTTATAATGAAACAACACCTCACGATCCTGTTTACAGCCATTGCTATCATGGCAGCCTCTTTGAGCGCTTCAGCTCAGAAGATCAGGTTCGTGGATACCGCCAACTCCTGGCAAACAAGCGGAGGCTTCAGTTCCTCTTGTATGTGGGAGCGAACTGCACGCATTGCCAACGACACTGTTCTGTCAGGCACTACTTACAAAAGATTCAAATACTCCATCATCAAGTTCAAGGTTACAACCGCCGGTTGCAATGCCGATGACGGCAAGGGCTACTTCGTAAGGCAAGATGGCAACGGCATGGTCTATTACCGCGCCCCGGCTATCGACGCCTACGAACATGTGCTCTATAATTACAACCTTGTTCCGGGGGATACGATCAGTTATTCTTATTCAATGTATCCCGGCGGGTCTGTCGCTGATAGTGTTGTGTCACTCGACTCCATCCTTATTGGCACCACCTACCACCGCGTTTGGGATTTTGTCAGCGCAACCGGCCGTGGCAACCGCGCCTATTCGGTTATCGAAGGCGTTGGCTGCACCAATCATCCGCTTTACCCCGCATTCGCCGGTTCTTGCAGCGATTTTTACGAAAACCTCAAGTGCTTTTCTCAAAGCGGTCTCGTTAATGACTTTACTATGCGCATGAACTCCTGTGCCGCACTGGGGTCAAACTACTACATCAATTGCGACTATATCCCGTTCCCGATCGCCGTCAGCAACACTATCACTACGCAAAACGTACGTGTCTACCCTAATCCGTCGGTAACGTTGCTCAACATAGATATCGATCCTTTACTCATTACCCGCGCTTCAGTTACAATCACAGACATGACCGGCCACCCGGTTTACGTAGCTGCAGCGGGTTCACTCACCCAATCTCCGCAGATCAATACAGCATCCTGGCCAAACGGCATCTACATACTACGTGTAGATCAGGGCAACGGAACAATTTCCCGCGAAACCGTGGTGATCTGCCGTTGATTTCTTTCCCCTTTCCAACTTCTAGAACAATGACAGCTGCTTGTTCTTCAGCCGCCTGAATAGCGTTGTGTTCAGCTCCGACCTGTCTTCATTAAAATTGTACTTCCGGCAATACAACTTGAACTGATCCCTTATCAGTTCTGCATACTTGCCATCACCCACTATGCGGTTGCCCCACCTGCTGTCGCTCACCTGCCCGTCATGGCATTCGCATATCTGATGCCATACTTTGTCGGCACGGTCGGGAAACGCTTTGTACAACCAATCTTTAAAAATGTCACCTATCGCTCCGTTGAGCCGCACCAAAGTATACCCGGCCCACTTCGCTCCGGCATCACTGGCCGACTTCAGTACATCATGCATGTGCATATCATTTAGTCCCGGTATCAGCGGTGCATTCATAATGCCGGTCGGCACACCTTCCTTCGACAGAGTTTCCAACACTTTCAACCTCGATTTG
The DNA here is from genome assembly GCA_044220845.1 of Flavipsychrobacter sp. GTDB lineage: Bacteria > Bacteroidota > Bacteroidia > Chitinophagales > Chitinophagaceae > Nemorincola. Next base: position 50,105 of record JBGAQG010000026.1, read on the forward strand.
TACGATGCAGTCCTCGGCTCCATCACCTGCCGCAAACCCTCGTCCAACGAGGTAATGGACGTGAATACCCGTACCAGATTCATACTTGCCAGCTCCTTAATGATATCAAGGTCGCGCAGCACCAGTGCATTCTTGGTGATGATACCCACCGGATTGCGATACTCGAGGCATATCTCCAGCAGCGCCCTGGTTATCTTCATTCTCCGTTCGATCGGTTGGTAACAATCCGTATTCCCGCTCAGCGATATCGTAGCAGGCTCCCAGGTTTTGGCCTCAAAAAATTTGCGCAGCAATGCCGGCGCGTTCTTTTTCACCACAATACGACTCTCAAAATCTATCCCGGCACTATACCCCCAATACTCATGCGAGTTGCGTGCATAGCAATAAACACAACCATGCTCGCAACCCTGGTAGGGATTCGCAGAATACATCATACCCACATCGGGGCTGGTCACTTTGTTCACCAGCGTCTTGCTGTCATCGAGTATGTATTCGGTATGCCGCTTTTCATGTTCCCAGTCGTCTATGGCTTCCGCATGCTCCTGCACATACTCCCCCTTCAGAAAGCGGTTCTTCGGATTGAACTGCGCCCCTCTTCCCTTTTCAAACCGGTCATTTGCCTGTTGATTCACCATTTATTTCTTGTTCTGTGTTTGTGAGTAACGTTTACTGTTGTCTTGTATCATTGCAGCTCCCAGCTGTTGCTCTGCAGACCCTGCACAAAACCACCAAAGCCATCTTCCTCATCCATGTAAAAATCAGGCTCTGTCATCAGAGGTTCAGGGTCTTTCTTCTTTATCACAATTACTCTTGGCGCACCTTCCACAGCATCCTCTTCCAATAGGTGTTTGTTTTTCACCTGCCCGTCCTTCACCAGCATATCCCTCACCGATCCGAAACCTATCGCATCCTTCATTACATGCGGACTGAACAACTCACTCCCCTTACGCACTATGTTCTTCTGGTCGTAATGATCCTTTATCTGGTACACTACTTTCCTTAGCACATCCTTCTTCAGCCGGTTATCAAACAGGCTGTACTGCATTACTGTATCCTTTACAAAGGACTGGAGGGCAACTGTCAGGTTCGTCACCTTCTCGTTCAATAACGTAGCTATTCCCCTGCTCCGCTCAAAATCGTGCATCCTTTCGTTTATGTAGCTGCGCATCTCTGTAGCGTCCTGTAATGGGTCTGCCAGCTTGATGGTTGTCTCCCACTTTGTTTTATCTCTGTACTTTATTGAGAAATAAACCTCCCGGCAGAACATACCGCTCTTCACAAGGCGTTGTTCCAGCCTCGTACACAACGATACTATCATCGACTCCAACTGCTGCGGGTCTGCACTCTGTCGGCTGCTCATGGTGCGAGTTGCACTCATCGTCCGGTTCTCAGCCCTGCTATACATATCCACCTCTGCAAAATTCAACCGCTTATGCCAGTACTCGCCCACTACTCCGCCAAATGCTTTACGCAGAAGTGCCGCCGAGGAGTGCCGCATCTCCACAGGTGTGCGAATACCTATTAACTGCAACCTTCGCTCATTGGCTGCCGCTATGCCCGGCAGATCGGTCAGTTTCAGTTTACTCAACTGTTCGTCTATGTTGTGCTCATCTATTACCACCAGCCCATCAGGCTTCTGCAATTCTGTACCCACTTTGGCCAGAAAAGAATTTGGCGCAATACCTATCGAACACTTCAGGTAATCATACTTCGCGGCTATATCTGCCTTTATGCTCAGGGCCACTTCTCTCAGGTCTTTATAGACCAGCCGGTAAGAATGAAAATTGGCCACGGCCTCATCAATACTCTTGGGTATCACATCGTCACAGTACATCTTCAGGATCTGCATGATGTCCACATGTATCTTACGGTACCAGGCAGGGTGTGTCTGCACCGTTAGCATTCCCGGGCACAACTGCCTGCATTCCTGCAAACGCATACCTGTCTTAACCCCCATCCTCTTGGCCTCTATAGAGGCCGCTATCACCGCCGCATTCGGACCATCATACGTAAGCACTCCGAGTGGCTTATTCCGCAATTCCGGATGCCGCTGTTGCTCGCAACTCGCAAAATAGCTGTTCATGTCAATGTACATGACAAGAGGTGCCTTATTCACCGCCAACGAGTTACTGAAATAGTCTTTACTTGTTTTCACACAGCTAAATTAGCAAAATGTCAATAATATTGACAAATATAATTGTCAATATTGTTGGATTTTTTGCGAAATAATGGAATTTTCGTAGGTTCGTTAAAATAATACTACTTTAACCATGAAACGATTTGACCCAATTATTTATACCCCAAACGACGGATTAGTCACACCCGAGATTGGCCCTTGGGGCCTGAAGAAATACAAATTGATGGGGTCGTACTGCGACATCTTTACAACTGGAATGCGCTACAATTGGAAGCAACTAGTTTACATCGACTTATTCGCGGGGGCTGGGTACGCAAAACTCAAAAACGAAGATAAATTCATCAAAACTTCGGCATTAGTGGCGGCAGCAACACCCCATAAGTTCACTAAATATATTATCTGTGAACAAGACGAGGAAAAAATATCTGCTTTACAACATCGATTTCAAAGGGATTATTCAAACCTCAATGTCGATTTCGTAAAAGGGAACTCAAATGAGAATATTGACCAAATAATTCAATTAGTTCCTAAGGAGAATGATGCGCTCAGGTTTTGTTTCGTCGATCCATTTTCACTCAACCTGGAATTTGAAACAATTAGGAAGATTGCCGCGATTGGGCGAGTTGATTTTCTAATTTTACTTGCTCTGCAAATGGACGGCAAGCGCAATTTCCACAACTACGTACGTGATGAGAGTACCAAAATAGACAAGTTTTTGGGAAACGAGAATTGGCGGCTTCCATTTAAGAACGGGGAAATTCACCAAAGAGACTTTATGAAGTACCTTTCTGATTGCTATGATGCCAACATGGCATCGCTTGGTTATAAGGTTGTACCAGAATTAAAATATGAGGTGCGAAATGATGACGCCAACTTACCACTATACTACCTCGCATTTTATTCCAAAAATGAACGCGGAAATGATTTCTATAAGAAAGTCGACGACTATCTTGACATACAAAGGAAACTATTTTGATTAAATTATGGCACAATCAAGCATCGAGTGGACCGAACTCACGTGGAATCCTACAACAGGATGTACCAAGGTATCAGCAGGGTGCAAGCACTGTTACGCTGAAGTTATGGCAAAACGTCTACAAGCAATGGGAGTAGAAAAGTACAAGGATGCATTTAAAGTTCGCATCCACCCAGATGCTTTGCTCATCCCGTACTCGTGGAAAAGCCCGAAAATTGTTTTCGTGAACTCCATGAGCGATCTCTTTCACAAAGACATCCCATTATCATTCATAGAACGTGTATTCAAAGTAATGAATGACAACCCCCAACATGTCTTTCAAGTACTTACAAAACGATCAGAACGATTGCTTGAATTGCATACGAAACTAAAATGGACACACAATATTTGGATGGGCGTGTCAGTTGAGGATGAACGCGTTGTGGATAGGATCGATGACTTGCGCGCGACAAATGCTAAGGTGAAATTCCTTTCTTGTGAGCCGTTGATCGGTCCACTCCCAAATATGAATCTGTCAAAAATAGACTGGGTAATAGTCGGTGGCGAAAGCGGCAGAAAACCTCGCCCAATGGATCCGGATTGGGTTTTGGATATTCAAGATCAGTGCGCAGCATCTGATGTCGCTTTCTTCTTCAAGCAATGGGGCGGCACTAATAAAAAGAAAGCTGGTCGACTGCTTAACGGACGCACTTACGACGAGATGCCGGAAACTACGTTCTAATTCTAAATACTTCAACTTCAACCAAAACACAACGGGCGGATGCCATCGCACCCGCCCGTCCAAATTCAAAATATAGCCTGCAATTAGTTCAGCAGATCCATTCTCTTCTTCATATCTGCCGCCTTATCCAGCTTGCTCTGGATCACATAGATCTTGTTCAGGGCCATCAAAGTCGACTTATACGTCTTCAGGTCTTCTCCTTTCAGGCTGCTTTCGTTAGGGCTCAGTGCCGCGAAAGACTTCTCAAAATAAGGGCTTGCCTTGCCAAACAGTGCGTCGCGCTTGCCCTTCAGCTCATCATACTTCTTCATGTCAGCTGCCGATGAACCTGTGATCGCATTGATCTGGTTGTTATAATCAGTTGCCTGGTTAAAGTAAAGTGCACCAAAGTTGTAATTGAAACCCGCATTGTCGGGTGCCAGTTTCACAGCGTTCGTAAATGCAGCCTCCGATTTACTGTAATACTCTGCAGCATTCGCGGGCATTTTTCCGTCCTTAGGGCTGGCCATGCTCAAATAGGTAGTGGCAATGTTGAACTGCAGATCAGCGTTGTTTGGCTCCTTTGCAGCAGCTTCTTCCAGCCTCTTGATCAACTCATCCATCCTGCCGGCCTTAATGTAGTAGTTCAGCTCATAGTTGCGCAGTGTCACATCAGTAGGGAATGCTTTACGGCCTTCTTCTATCGTAGCCAGCTCCTGTGCACTGTTCTTTTGTTTCGCATAAGCATCTATAAGACACTCATACACCGATGGCATTTTCCTGATGGGATTACTCTTCACTTTAATGAGCAGCGGAATAGCCTCTTCATAGTTTCCGGCATAGTAAGCCGCATTCGCCATAGTAAGGTGAGCGTCTGCCGCTACTGTGTCAAACTGCTTCTGAAACGCCGGCGGCAGCTTCTCATAACGCTTACCTCCCGCACCCAGCTCATACACGCGCACCACAGTTTTCATCAACTCCACCGACTCACTATAACGCTTGTCATTGTAGGCTTTCACACCATCGTTATAAGACAGGAAACCACCACGCAACAACATATTGTCAACGGTCAACTTCTCGTAGTCAGCCTTCACTTCCGCCAGCTTAATGGTAGTTGCCAGCGCCTCACGGTATGGATTGGATGCCTTGTACTTCTCCTGATCCTGCAACATGTAGTATATCTGCGCCTTCGCAAACAAAGCCTTCGGCTTTTCGCGTGTCTCCGGACTGGCCATGGCTTTGTCGATCTCGGTCTTAGCCTCCTCAAAATTCTGATTCTTCATCGCTATGTTAGCCGAAACTACATACTTGTCCTGAGCCATCGCCGGTACGGTCATACCGATTGTTGCGGCGATCAAAACTAATTTTCTCATTTTATTTATTGATTGTGATTGCAAATTGCGTTATTTATTCCAAAGTTTAAAATACTTCACTATTCCGCTGCAGGTGCCGATTCCTCTGTCGCCGGCGCGCTACCCTCTTCGTTCCCGTTTGCACCCTCCGCTCCATTTTCTCCGTTCTCTTCTTCTTCCTGCTCCCTTATGGCAGCAATAGCGGCAATCTTATCTCCCTCGTCTATATTGATCAGTTTCACACCTTGTGTAGCCCTGCCTGCCTCGCGGATAGAGGTCACCTTCATCCTTATGGTCACACCGCTTTCGCAAGTGATCATCAGATCGTCTTTCTCTTCTACCGACAAAAGGCCCACCAGCGCACCGGTCTTCTCAGTGATATTGATGGTCTTAACACCCTTACCTCCGCGGTTGGTGATACGGTATGAAAGGAGATAGTCTTTCTCATTTCCATCGTCGTCGGTAATGGTCACCAGGTTGCTCGCTTCTTCTTTGCGCTCTTCTTCAGTGGCCTCAACCAGGAATGGTGTACGCTTACCCAATCCGTTCTCAGACACAACCAATATCTGCTTGCGCACATCACGCTTAGGCAGACAGATCATACCGATCACTTCATCTTCATCGTTCTCCAGCTCTATGCCGAATACGCCTATTGCTCCGCGACCCGTTGCACGCACCTTATCATCTCTGAAGCATACCGCACGTCCGCTCTTAACGGCCATCATGATGTATGACTCATCGTTCAGCGACAACGACACATCCAGCAAACGGTCACCCTCTTCAATAGTGATCGCGTTTACACCGGTAGAACGCGGACGACTGAAGTCTTCAAGCTTTGTTTTCTTAATGATACCCTTCTTCGTACACAATACAACACTGTGTTTTGCCACAAACTCTTCGTTGTCCAGTGCCGGCACATCTATCACCGTCCTTATCTTGTCGTCCGGTGGTATCTGTATCATATTCTGAATAGCACGGCCCTTTCCGTTCCGGTCAGCTTCCGGTATCTCATACACCTTCAGCCAGAAACAACGTCCCTTTTCAGTAAAGAACATCAGCGTGTGGTGAGTAGACGCGATAAAGAGGTGCTCTATGTAGTCCTCTTCACGTGTGCGGCCTCCCATAGCGCCACGACCTCCGCGGCGCTGTGCGCGGTATTCTGCAGCCGATGTACGCTTGATGTAACCGAGGTGAGAAACTGTGATCACCACATCTTCTTTCTCGATCAGATCTTCTATGCGCATCTCATCCGCCATGTAGTGGATCTCGCTCTTGCGCTCGTCACCAAATTTCTTCTGCACATCTGCCAGTTCATCCTTGATGATCTGGAAACGCAGTGCCTCATCGCCCAATACTGCTTCGAGGTGAGCGATCAGCTTCATCAACTCTGCATGCTCCTCACGTATCTTGTCGCGCTCCATACCTGTCAGACGCTGCAGACGCAGTTCCAGCACTGCTTTCGCCTGTATCTCGGTCATACCGAAGTTCGACATCAGTCCGTCCTTCGCTATATCCGGCGTAGCAGATGCGCGGATCAGTTTGATCACCTCGTCCAGATGGTCCAGTGCTATCAGATAACCCTCCAATATGTGCGCACGCTTCTTCGCTTCTTTCAGCTCAAACTGCGTACGGCGCACCACCACTTCGTGGCGGAACGCGATAAACTCAGCTATCAGATCTTTCAGGTTCAGTGTACGCGGACGGCCATTCACCAATGCCACGTTGTTGATACCGTAAGATGTCTGCAGCTCACTGTATTTGTAAAGCTGATTGATGATCACCTGTGCCACTGCGTCACGACGGATCTCCACCACGATACGCGTACCCTCTTTGTTCGATTCGTTCGCTACGTGTGTGATACCCTCAATGATCTTATTGTTCACCAGAGAACCGATCTTTTCGGCAAGCGCGTCGCGGCTCACCTGATACGGCACCTCTGTAATGATGATCTGCTCTCGGCCCGTCTTCGTCGTTTCAACGGTCACCTTACCACGCAGAACCACACGGCCACGGCCGGTATGCATGCCCTGCTTTATACCCTCAATACCGTAAATAATACCACCTGTCGGGAAGTCAGGTGCCTTCACATACTTCATCAACTCGTCGATGGTTATATCGCGATTGTCAATGTACGCCAGACAGCCGTCCACTACCTCTGTAAGGTTGTGCGGCATCATGTTGGTCGCCATACCCACCGCAATACCCGATGAACCGTTCACCAGCAACTGAGGTATACGCGTAGGCAACACAGTAGGCTCCTGCAACGAATCGTCAAAGTTCAACGCAAAGTCAACGGT
>JBGAQG010000027.1:0-53415 GCA_044220845.1 Flavipsychrobacter sp.
CGCAGGGGCAGAATTTCGTATGCCAACCTGGGCATTAACCAGCTTGGTAGCGTATATGAGAGTTTGCTGGCTTTCAGTGGCTTTTTTGCAGCCGATACGCTGATAGAAGTAAAAGCGGCTGACGATCCTAATGATACCGAAGATACCTTCCTTGTGCCACTGGCAAGAAGAGATGAGTTTAAAGAAGCCGAAATAGTAAAGGATAAGGATGAATACGGCAATCCGATACACGATAAGCAGATACCCAAGGGCCAATTTGTGTACCGGCTGAACGGGCGTGACCGTAAAAAATCTGCATCTTACTATACACCGGAGGTGCTGACACAAACCACGGTGAAATATACCCTGAAGGGCATAATAGACCGGCTAAAAGAGCGTATAGATAAACATGACAAAGACGATAGCAATGTAGCTGATGAGCTGCTGGAACTGAAAATATTGGAGCCTGCCATGGGTGCTGCCGCTTTTCATAATGAGGTGATAAACCAATTGGCAGATGCTTACCTGGAACTGAAAGAAACAGAAGAAGTGCGCAAAGGCCGCACACGTATAGTACCCGGCAGCTATAACGATGAACTGCAAAAAGTAAAAGCCTTTATAGCCGCCAATAATGTATATGGCGTGGATCTGAACCCTACAGCCGTAGAGCTGGGAAAGCTATCGCTGTGGCTAAACTGTATGCACCGCAATATGGAAACCCCGTTCTTTGCCCACAGGCTGGGCACGGGTAATGCGGTAGTGGGATGCTGGCTGAAGGTGTATGACGAGCAGGATGTAGTAATAGAATATCCCAAGGAAGGCACCAGCAAGCAACGAAGCTCACCCATACCACGTGCATGGTGGGCAAATGTACCTAAGCGGGTGCGCTGGGCTACAAAGGGCTATACCCGCAAGCCGGGACAATATTACCACTTCCTGCTGCCCGATGATAATATGCTGGCATCGGTAGGCATACCACTGATAAAGGAAGAGATAGGCGACAGCCAGCGCAAGACCATAAATGCTAAGAAAAAAGAGTTTGTGCAGCCGCTTACCCGGCAGGAATGTGCGCAACTGGAAAAGATATGCACCATAATAGATACCCTGCTGGAAGAACATTACCGGCAGATAAAGGGCATAATTAAAGATACCACAAGTGCCTATGCGGTATATGGCCAACCAGCGCCGCAGATGGCCATGAAGGGTTATGATGATAAAGAACGACTAGCCGAAAGCCGTAATGCCCGAAGTGCGCCATTTTACAAGCTGCGCATGATAATGGACTACTGGTGCAGCCTGTGGTTTTGGGATGCACGGCAGGCAGCCGACTTCCCTACCCGCAGCCAGTGGTATAGCGAGGTGGAGAATATATTGGGTGTAGACCTGGCTGCGTTGGGTGATACGACAGACCCCAAGGCCATACTGGAACATATAAAAAAGTACGGTGCTGATAAATGGAGCCTGCACGGTAGTGATAACCGACTAAATATTATTACCCAACTACGCGAACAGCACCGCTTTTTTCACCATGAGCTGGAATTTGTAGAGGTATTTAAAGAAAGAGGGGGATTTGATGTTGTAGTAGGTAACCCACCATGGTTAAAACTGCTTTTTGAAGAAAAAGATATTATTGCAGAACAGTATCCAGAAATCTTAATCAGAAAAACCACGGCACCACAGGTAAGGAAGTTACAAGAAGCATATTTATCAATCAACAGTCAGAAAATTGGCTATTATAACGAGTGTATTGGGTATGAAGGCTCTGCTCAGTTTATGAACTCTGTTCAAAATTATCCTCTACTTGTTGGTCAGCAAACAAACCTGTATAAATGTGTATTGGAAAATGGATTCAGTCTCTTATCTAATAATGGCTTAATGGGATTGTTACATTTGGATGGAATTTTTGATGACCCGAATGGCGGTAAGTTTAGAAAAGAAGTTTATCAAAGATTAAAATATCATTTTCAATTTCAAAACGAGTTACTTCTATTCGCTGAAGTAGGTGATAGAAGAGAATATAGCATCAATATATACAGTGGCATAAAAGCTGATGTCGATTTCTATGCAATTAACAATCTATTCCATCCTTCAACCATAGGTGGATCGTTTGTTCACAATGGTAGCGGAATATGCGGGGGAATAAAAGTTAAGCGAGAGGGAGACGCAGGATTTGAATGGAATATAAAGCCTCACAAGGATCGAATCGTTCATTTTACTAAGGATAGATTAAAAGTCCTGTCTTTAACTTTTGAAAACTCTAGCGATTGGGAATCTGCAAAATTGGTCTCAATCCATTCATCTTCTATTGTAAATGTGCTTGAAAAGCTAAGTAGCTTTAAAACTTCTGTTGAGAATTTCGATAGTAAAATATCGGTTTGTTTGGACGAGACAATAGACGTTAAAAATGAGACAATAAAGCGTTTGACTCAATTTCCAAATGTTGAGAATTTTGAAATGATATTTAGTGGGCCGCATTTTTATATATCGAATCCGATCTATAAAACACCAAAGGAAGTTTGCACAGAAAAAGCGCATTATGACATAATTGATCATAATAAAATTTTGGAAAGTTTTACTGCAAGAACTAATTATGTCCCGGCAAAGAATCCTTCGCATTTCCCAGATTTATTCCCTGGCTTGTTGAAGGATGTCGTAAAATGGATAGATTTTTACAAGTTGGGATTTAGGAAAATGTTAAATCAAGCTGGTGAACGAACACTTACGCCCTCGATTTTACCTCCCAAAACAGCCCATACTAACGGAGTAATTTCTATAATATTTAGAAATCAAAGTCAACTCCTAGAGCTTACGGCACTCACATCATCGATAGTGATGGATTTTTTTATTAAAACTGTTGGTGCATCAAATCTTTATGATGGTCGTATCAATTCATTCCCCTTGGGTGTAGAGAAAGCATACCTGTCTAAACTATTCAGTCGCACTTTATCACTCAATTGTCTTAACAAATATTACGCACCCCTATGGCAAGAAAACTGGCAGGAAACATATACACAAGATCAGTGGAGCAAGGATGATGCACGGCTGAAGCCATTTAATATCCTTAGCAAAGAATGGAACTGGCATACCCCGCTCCGCAACTGGTATGAGCGCAGGCAGGCGCTGGTGGAGATAGATGTAATAACTGCTATGGCACTTGGTCTTACCCTTGATGAATTAAGCCTCATCTACAATGTACAATTCCCGGTATTGCAGCAAAATGAAGATGATACCTGGTACGACCAGAAAGGCAATATAATTTTCACTTGTAGCAAAGGCCTGGTAGGCGTAGGCATAGATAGGCCGGAATGGGATAAGATAACCGATGAAGTAAACCCCATGCAGCGCAAGCTAAATGAAGGAGCTACCTATATCCATACCATCACCAAGAGTGAACTATACATGGGTCAGCAGGTTACCTACTATCCTCCATTCGATAAGTGCGACCGGGTAGAAGATTATAAGGTAGCATGGGCGCATTTTGAAAAAGTTTTTAGCAACGATAAACAATAGGTTATGGAAGAATTGAAAACAGAATGGCATACTGAAGGCTTTGTGAAAGACGCTAAGTATTCATTTCATATTGTCGATGTAATTAAGCCGTATAAAGACAAGTTCCCCGGTGCGCAAAAATTGATCGTCAATATTCGCGAACTGACACTTTTTGAATTACAATATCCAAGTAAAACACCGGGCGTTAATATCTCTTCTGATAGAACAGTTATTACTATCAATCAGACCGTTCACAAATACTATGATCCCAAAGGCAAGGTTACAGGTGTGCCTGATCCATTTAGTGTCTTTACAAGTTTGCGTTTTCTACTGGACAAAGCCGTTGAGGAATATGCTAAAAAAGATGACAATCAATGAGTACTGACCAAGAACTATATGGCTTAGACGCTACGGAGGTCATCGTTCGGATAAAGGGCGAGGATGTCAATGCTTTCAACCAGCTTAATGAACTGTCTATTGATCAACTCAAAGCACAACTTGCCGGTAAAGAGATAGGGTGTTATTTCCAGAAGGTCAGCGAAGAGGAACATCGCATCATAGCACCACTAAGCGAGGGCTTTTTTGTGCTTATGGTTAGTGAGCATAAATTAACTAGTACATATGAAGCCATTGTTAGCAAGAAACTGAAGAGTGTTTATACAGGTAATATAATATTGCCAGACGTAGACAGGCTTATTGAAACCTGCACAATAAGGATAATAGACATCAATGAGGGAGGAAGAAATAATCTTGCATCTGACGAGTTCTATGAATTGCAAAAGAAAATAAGTCGCTTGGCTATTGCCTCCGTCGTAAACATAGGAAACCAGCAAGCGATCTGGAATAAGTGGGTAGAAGCGCAGCGAATAATACTTGGTGGTCTACAGGAGAAATATGAAGTAAAGGGAAACCACATTATTGATGAAATAAGAAATAAAGACGGTGACGTCACGAGTTACCAGGTAAGGTTCCCCCTAGCGAATCCTATACCAAGTGAGTTGGATAGACTAGAATTAAAGCTAAGAGAGTTTCATATTAAAGCCGAAATTTCGGATGATGGTGAACTTCTACTTAAACGAAATGAAATCGAAATATTAGATGTTATTTTAGAGCGAGACTTCAATGAAAGTATAGAAAGAGAAGAAATGATGACAGCCTTTATTCCTGTCAAACCTTCTTTGAAGCCCGTAAGAACCAAGGATCGTATTCCGGCAGGGATTAGTGCAAAGTATAACGAATACAAGGGTGTTTTAAGTGTATACGGAAAGATTGATGATTCGACTAGCGCAACACTAGTCAATGCTGGATTCAATTATAAATCTACGACCGTCACTTTCGAAATCATAAATCATGGTGACATCGTACAAAATGAAACAATAAATAGAAAATACGAAATAACATTCGGTGGTAAGCTAATACGAACAACAGGCAAAAGTGGTTATTTATTACCGATGCCTAAAAATAATAAGTTCGTCATAACGGAGCGTGAAGGCCAAAAATTAAAATGGACTCAGGACGGTTTATCTAAAATTTATGGCAGCAGCAATGTCCTAGCTACCGAAGTGCATTTATATGTGCCCAGTGAAGAGTTGTCAAAACCGCTAGTAATAGATGAAAATAAATTTTGGATACAACTAACAGCTGATCTATATCCACACAATTTAGAAAGGGCGATCAGTATACCAAATAACGCAATTTTTTTACAATGTTCAAATGAGGAAGAACTAAAAAAACAGGTAGAGGTAATACGAAAACTGCACTATGTGCAGATAATAAGAAACCCGTTTAATGAGAATTTTAAATTCAAGGTTCAGGTAGAAGTCGACATTAAAAAAACGGAGCAGGAGCTATTTCTCCAAAGACTAAAAATGCTCAAAGGGGCAGAATTTGTTGTGGAGGTTGCTGAGCCGGACAGGCGTAAACCTAGATTGCAATATATAGGTTCAATTAACGCAAGAGAATCAAATAACGATCAGTTAGTACTGAATCTACCGAATAAATTCCCATTGCAAAAGACTGTAGCTAAGGGCGTACTAAAGTACTTGAACAAAGAGTCAAGGGAGGCTATTAAAGAAATAAGAGCCAATCTTACAGGAGATATTACCAAAGTAGAGTGGCTCCAAATAGCTGTGAATAAGGCAACTCAACCCGATGACGCTCCAAATGGCAAACCAGTCAACTCTAAATTAGGTGATTTTATTTTTGATACGTCCAAGGCTGACCCGATATTTGATGAGCACAAGCTCAACGAAAATTCTGAGGAATTCCGACTTGTTAGAGCCAATGAGCTGCTTAAGCTTAATGAGACTCAACGAAAAGCAGTTCTGTCCGCTATCAACTGCCCGGATCTTGCGCTTTTACAGGGTCCTCCCGGTACGGGTAAAACTACTGTAATTGCAGAAATGATATGGCAAATAATAAGCCGTGATCCAAAACACAAGATTCTAGTTACGTCAGAATCGAATTTAGCTGTGGATAATGCGTTAGACAGATTGCTGAATACCAAAGGTGTTAACGAAAGATTGGCCCGCTATACCACTATTATTAAGCCACTTCGATTTGGTAAGATGAATAAGATGGATGAAGAGGGTGCGAAGTATTCTGCAGAGAGAATATGCTTATGGTCGGGATTAGTGAAGCCAAAAGTTAAAGAGGCAGTTGAGTCAGATGAAGAGGATTTGGAAGAAAAAGACGGAGAAGAAGTGCTAGAAAAGAAGGAACCAGAATTGAATCTTGAGAATAACGCAGTACAGGACTGGATGAGTCGCATTGCCAGCCGCGCAAATTATAGTTCTAAATATGCAGCCGCACTTAAAGACTGGACTTTAGATCTTGAGATGCCGACAATGCCAGTTAGGGAGGTATTTGCTAGAAAGTACTTTCAGTATTCTAATGTTGTAGGGTCGACTTGCACCTCGTGTGGAAGTCCTAATTTCATGTGGGATTATTCCAGGTACATGTTGGGTAAGGATCCAAAAAACCTGAACGACCTGAATAATTTTGCAAAGAATTTCCCGATACACTGGCGATTCCAGAACGCATTAGCTAGTGCAAATATCCCCGACGAACTAAAAAGTGAATATTCAGTTTTGGAGAGCAATTTTCAAATAGAAGCAGATTCAATGAGAAGATATTTTGCAAATAAAAGCGAAGGCGCAGAAGTGAGCGCGGAAGCGTTCCCAACTATCGACAATAAGCCTGTCAAATCGGCTAGCGATACGGAACGTCTCATATCTTTTGTTGAATTAGTGAAATTTAGCAGGTTGAATTTTGCCCGATATTTTGAGGAAACGGTTAAGTTCGATACCGTAATAATGGATGAGGCAAGTAAGGCTACTCCACCGGAATTGTTGCTGCCGTTATGTTTTGGCAATAGATCAATTGTGATCGGAGATCACCGACAACTTCCACCTATGCTTAATGAAAAGGACTTCAAGGAGGCCTTAAAGGATGCTGGTGCTGATAGTCTGTCTAGCGAAATTGACAAAGACTTTACAGAGACTTCCCAATTCGAGAGAATGATCTTGAATACAAAAGTTTCACCCACCATCATTTCGAGGTGTAACATTCAGTATCGAATGCATCCTGATATCAATGAAGTGATAAAGCAATTTTATCTTGATGAGGGGGGGCTAAATCCTGCCCAGGAATTACTGGAAAATGCGGATATTAATCAGCTAAGCAACCATTTTTCAAGACACCACGGGTTTTACTTAGAAGGACTTGTAGACCCGAGTATTCATACAATCTGGGTGAATGTTACAACCCCCGAAACAAAAGAAGGGACGTCTGTGATAAACAATGGTGAAGTGCAGGCAATCAATATGGTAATTCAGGCGCTTAAGAAAGCAAGTGGATTTAATGACTTTCAGAAGCATTGGGACGTCATAACTAATAAATTCAAGCGACAACAAGAGCAACAAATTGGGATTATCAGTTTTTATGGCGCTCAAAAGAATCTAATTAAGCGAAGTCTTGAAAGAGAAACAGTCCCATTGAAGATAGATACGGTTGATCGTTTTCAGGGAATGGAGCGGAATATTATCATAGTATCTACAGTAAGAAGTAACATAAAAACAAAAGGTGACAATAAAACAATCCCCAATATAGATAGCGGTTTTGCAAAGTCACCCCAAAGATTAAATGTCGCTCTATCAAGAGCACGGAGGTTATTGATAGTTGTAGGCAATAAAGATTTTTTTGAAGGAGTAACCGACAAGACTGGACGGCCATTATACAAAAATGCAATAAGTGCAATTGAGCGTAAGGGAAGAATAATTGATTACGAAACGTTGAAAAACCTAGCTATGTGACCACATCATTAGATTTAGACATTTATAATGCTTTTTATCAACAAAAGAAAATTACTGAGAAATATCTTGGTCATCTGCCCTTTGTATGGAACTATTCGCATGTGAACTATAACGCGGATTGTACTGAAGGATACCCATTTGATTTGTTTGATAAAGTAATAGTTGGGATTTTACAGGTAGATGAAGAACTAAATATTTTGCAGATAGGTGAAATATTAGGGTTGAATGTGATTGACAATCCGGCTAATCAGATATACCGGGACGCTGCTGAATTTGATATTCTTAGAGCTGCAATTGATAGTCTTGTAGATTTTAAGATGATAGAGGTAGGCGATATTGACTACAATCATTGTCGGGTAACGGAAATAGGCAGGGAATATGCTATTAAGGGAAGGAAATTCAAATTTGTCGGTAGTAAGGAATTTACTTTATTTTTCGATAACACATCAAATAATCACAAGCACGCAAAAGAGTTGTTTTCAAAATTTAATGTCACTGGTAAGTACATTATTAACGCCGATCCCTATCAAAATGAAATCCAGTTGAAGGAAATTGCTCTCGAACAGCAACCTGATATTTACAATCCTGAATTGGGAAACTCATTTACAAACGCGAAGGTAAACAGACACAAAAGTTTTAATTACGACTTACCACTGAGAATTGCACTGTACTACAATTTGGAAACACATGCGATACGCCTTGCGGCCTATGAGTCAACCACAAAAAAGGAGATAGAATATATCTCGAACTGGCTAAATGAAAACCAGAAACAAGAGTTGCTCAATCAGTATTTTCAAGGCGTAGATATATCTGAAACCAAAGGAAGGCTCCCTGATGGTTATTCCGAGGATATTATATCCGCAAACCAAGAATTTGAAAAGTTGGTGGCTGAAAATCCATCGGTCGCGTTGGAGATTGTTAGCAAGGCGAATGAAGAAACTAATTGTGTTGATCCTATTTACTTCTGGAAGAATATCAGCAACTTCATTAAAGCAGAGGCCATTGAGCTGTATCTATTCGTGCCAGAGCCAACTTTAGATTTTTTAGACATAGTAGCACAATTGGCAAAGAGAGTATTGCCTGTTCCTCTCTTTATTATAATAAAGCAATCTGAAGACATAAAAGTTAACGCACTGATATCGTCGATAAAGGAATTCTGTGTTGGTACTACTAGAAGCGTGTTTGTATTAGAAGCAGAGCAAATAAATGCCTTCGCATTTTGGGTAGTAACGGATAGAACCACGAATCAATATAAATACGTTTCTTTTTATAGTGAATACGGTGACAAAGAGGTGATTATTGAAGTTCTAGAATTATCACAACTAAATTTAGGTAAGTCGGAACCGGTTTGCAAAAAAGTAAAAAATCTAATGGCAGCAGAATACTTGCCATTAATCTATAAAAATGTTGCAGATTATGCCGTTAAACAAAAAGGTCGAAATGAAAATGAAATAAATGATAAGGTAATCCTGTCTCACAATGATTTGACAAATAAGGCTTTGGTTTTTGAAACCTTAGATCTAACGGAAGCGGATAAAACTAATCTTGCAGCTATCAAGCAGGAAATTCAGGACTTAATTTCTTTTCATACTGAGAAATGGAAAGCCGCCACCGGTAAAAAACTTGACGAGCTAACTGCGAGTTATGAATCGAAAGAGGTGAATGATTTAGCAGAACTCTCAGGTTTTATGGTTGCAGCCAAAGCTATATTAGTTGCGGCACCAGATACATTTGAGGAAATAATAGCGGCTGCTGATGTATTGATACGTCAGTTGAAAGAAAGGGAACAGTACATAAAAGATGAGATAATAGCAAAGACATTTGTCATTGACACAAATGTTTTTATCGCCGAACCGAATGTACTTGAGTTAATCAATAAAAAGGATTACGTTGCTTTAGGTTTCCGCGTAATTGAGGAGCTGGATAAATTAAAAATGAAAGACGATACCAAGGACAATGCCTCTGCCGCAAGTAAAAATATTAACCAATTTCTACAGAAAAGTTCAAAAGAGAAAAACCCAAGAGTTAGAAAAGCAATGGAAAACCTCAAATTGTTGCCAACGGAGCTACAGAACAAATCTGCTGACAATTCGATACTCTCAGTTGCATGCATCTATAAAGACAAAAATCCGATAATACTCACTAATGACAATAATTTACAGGTAAAGGCTCAAATGCTAAACATTCCTGTATTAAATTTAGACGCATTTAAAGCAAACATTAAACGATCTTAAAACCAAAAGGTATGTCTTGTTTCGAATCATCCACGTTTTTAAAGAATCCCGCAGTAATGAATCAGGATATCCTTGAAAAGGCCTGTATTAAACTAGGCTGGAGGTGCGAGCGTAAAATTGAGAACGGGAATAAAATATTCTTGGTTTATGACGTTGATCAGACTTCCAATCTTCACGGGGAATTTGCTTTAAAAGTTGAAGGTAATCAGGTTACTTTCAATAGTTTTTATTTGAAAAATGGACGAGGGTTGGCTAGTGAGCTTGAATCGCATTTTTATACAATCAACGTGGAGTATGCCTATGAAACCATTTTGAGAGAATTTCAGGCGGTTGGTTTTAAGTTGCTTCCTGATTTGAAATTTGTAGAATCTGAAACCGAGAAGAGGCGGTTTAAGATGGTTGCACATTCCAGAATGCCCAACGAGACAGAAAAACGAACGGAAATTGAATTTACAATCAAGTTTGATGGAACTATTGTAACGGATTCAAACTATATACCGGAAGACATTCATAAGCTTGCTGATAAAGCCATGGAATCTATTGATAGTGCGTTCGGGACAAAGCGAAAGGAGGGGGAGCACATCAAGCGAAAAGAGATTCCTTTGAAATACAAGAACAAAGCCTACTGCAAAGCCGGAAACAAAATAACCGCAAAGTACTAAAACACCAATCTTATGAATAGTAAAGAGACATTTGAAAGTATTAGGGAATTGATCAAGGCAGATTACCCTTTGATATATGCCATTACAACCGAGTATAACCGGACTATGCAATATGTTCGGAACATCGGCAACAAACTAGGGTATCAGTTCTTTTCCTGGGATTGCGTGGATGGTCTGAAGGAACACAAAAAGAATGAAAGTGGCCGCTATGACTTTACAGCTATTCCGAGTTGTGACGATTATATCGGGCTGCTAAACTATATTTCAGATACCTCAATCGACGTCGGCGAAACTTCTGAAAAATCAATTATCCTGATAGAAGATATGCATCGGAATTTCGATAATCCCGAAGTTTTCACGCATTTAAGAAAACTTGCGGCAAAGTTGAAAGGCCTAAAAAGGCATATAGTTTTAACAGGGCCATTCGTAAAAATACCTGATGAACTTGAGAAATATGTTACTGTTGTAAATATCCCATTACCTGATAGAAGCGATCTAAAAAAAATACTAAATAATGTTGCCGATAAAATCACCATCAATGAAGACCTTGAAAAAAACTTCATTGATTCCGCGCTAGGAATGACTGACATGGAAGCCGATCTAGCATTTCGGTTAGCAAAAGTAAGAGTTGGTTTTAATTCAAAAGATGCCGCACAAATTATTGCAAGGGAAAAAGAGCAGATAATAAAGAAGAGCGGAATACTTGATTACTATCAGGTAAATGACGATTTGCAAAAAAGTTTAGGTGGATTAGAAAATCTAAAATCCTGGCTTACACAAAGAAATAAAGCATTCGATCGAAAAGCAAAGGAATTTGGGCTTCAGGAACCTAAAGGTATTTTGCTCGTGGGAGTGCCGGGTTGCGGTAAAAGTTTAACAGCAAAGTGTGTTGCCGCTGAATGGAGGCAACCATTGCTAAAGCTTGATATTGGTAAGGTTTTTCAGGCAGAAGTTGGCTCCAGTGAAAATAATATTCGTCTAGCAATTGCAACTGCTGAAGCGGTAGCCCCATGTGTTCTATGGATAGATGAGATTGAAAAAGGGTTGAACGTTGGGGGGGGCGAAAAGGATGGAGGGACAAATTCAAGAGTGTTCTCAACTATTCTAACGTGGATGCAAGAAAAAACTAAACCTGTATTTGTAGTGGCCACCGCTAACAACATACAGGCATTACCCCCTGAGTTATTAAGAAAGGGCCGCTTTGACGATATCTTCTTTGTTGATCTGCCTACAAAAGAGGAGCGTAAAAACATATTTAGCATTCACTTGGCAAAGTATAAACAGCATTCAATTACGAATATTGATTTAGTTGCCGAAAAAGCCAAATACTTTAGCGGTGCAGAAATTGAAGAATGTGTGAAGGAGGCTATGTTTATTGCCTACAATGAAAATCCGAATGTTACTCAAATCACTGTTGAGCATTTGTTTAAAGCCATTGAACCTATAGTGCCATTAGCATTAACGATGCCGACTCAAATTAATTTCTTAAGGGAATTTGGGAAATCGAAACGCGCACGGCCAGCTAGCAAAGAGTTAAACAGTGAATCATTAATTGTTGAAGGTGAAACTAAAAATGAAAAATTGATCAGAACAAAGTCTGAGAGAGATTTCGATATATACGATGAAGAGTAGTTTGTAAGCACAATCACACTAGGGAAACAATTACAGGGACATGTTATCATTAATACAAGCAGAAGAAATAAAAAATGCGGTTGTTGAATATTTAAAGGCTACTTACAACTTTGACGATAAAAAAGTTGAGCAAGCCTTTGAAGACTTTTTGTATAATAAACGCCATGGAATGTTCAAAGGGCCTTATATTCAAATAAGGCTTCCTTTCGAGCGAATTGAAGAGGACGTAAACCTGAGCGATGTCTTAACGATATATCCAAATTTCCCTCCGTATCTGCATCAATACGAGGCATTCAAAAGATTAAGCACTCAAAATAATGAGCCTAAACCCTTAATACTTACTACAGGAACGGGCTCAGGTAAAACGGAGAGTTTTTTATATCCCCTGCTGGACTACTGTTATAAAAATATCGGCAGGCCGGGTATTAAGGCTATCATATTATATCCCATGAACGCCCTTGCTACAGACCAGGCAAGGCGTTTAGCTGATACAATATACAATTACAAAGATGAGAATGGGAATTTTGTTTTACGAGACAAAATAAGGGCTGGTCTTTTTATCGGCGAAGGAAGACAGAAGGGTAAGAATAGGCCTACCCGTATGGAGGAACAAAGAATAATAGAAGATCGGGACACACTCATCCAATCTCCACCCGATATTATTCTTACCAATTTCAAAATGTTGGATTTCGCCTTGATGCAGGCAAGGTTCCACCCGCTTTGGCAATATAATCTTGCAGACAATTCACTGTTGAAGTTTATAGCACTTGATGAGTTACATACTTATGATGGCGCGAAAGGTTCAGATGTAGCCAACCTTATAAGAAGATTGAAACTTAAACTGTCTGTTACCGAAGGTCAGTTTATTCCAATCGGCACCTCTGCTACAATGGCGGGTGGTGACGAAGGAAAGGAAGAATTAATTAAGTTTTTCTCTTTAATTTTTGGTATTGAGGTTGATAAAGGTGCAGTTATTGAAGAGCAACGCAAGCACCCGGAGATGTTTTTCGAAGTGTCGATGGAAGTTCCCCAGTTCGATTTTGGGAGGATTAAAGAATGTGATTTTTACACGGCAGATGAGTACGATACTTACATAGCCCGGCAGTTGGACCTTTGGGGTTATCCAGAAGACTTAGATGATCTATATATCCAAATAAGAAAAAATAGATGGCTCTTTGAGCTGGCGCTGCTTTGCGGAAAAGGGGTGGTTGAACTTGAAGAAACAGTTAATTACTGGATAAGCAAGTGTTTCCCAGGCGGGTTACCTTATACTGATGGCTTTTTGCTGGTTCAGTCTCTCACGGGCATCCTGTCTTATGCCAAGGAACTATCGGGCGCAAAATATGCACCTTTTGTTCATTTTCAGACAAGTTATTGGATAAGGAGCCTCCACCGAATTCTAAAAAAAATACAACCTTATCCATTGTTCGCATGGGAGAGTGATTTGAATCCCAATGAGAAGATAAAATCATTACCGCCGTACTATTGTCGTGACTGTGGCGGCTCCGGTTGGATTGGTATAAAAAAAGAACACAATGATCACTTAGAAAGTGACATGTCGAAAACACGGCAGATGTTCATGGCAGACAGCCAGAATAAAAACATTTACTTTATTTCCTGCATTGAAGAAAAAGCAATTACAGATGTACTAGCCGATGATTACGTCTATACCGGCGACCCAATTGACGGTTATGTAAATCCTGAAACCTTAGAGATAAGCGACAAAAAAGATTCCGAAAATCTTTTTAGAATTTTTGGAGTGAGAAGGCAGGTTGATCACAGTATTGAGAAAATATGCCCTCATTGCAATTCCCGGAATACAGTTGCGTTGATAGGCACCGGCTTGCCAACATTGGAATCAATAGTTGCAGCACAACTAATGGCAACTGCTACTGATCCGGCATTAGATCACGACCGGAAACTGCTTGCCTTTACTAACGGTGTGCAGGATGCTGCTCACCAGGCAGGATTTATAGAGAATAGGAACTACCGATTTGGTATGCGGCACGCTATTCAAAGTGTACTAAAAGCAAATAAAGAGAGGATAACTTTACCAGAGCTTTATAAAGCATTTGAGCTATTGTGGCGCAAGAAACTGATTAATGAAGAAAGACCTGAAGATGCATATATTTATAAATACCTTCCCCCGGATTGCGATAGCAGGATAAATATTGAAGACTACAGAGATAAGGATAAGACATTCTCACGGCAATTCTTACAGGAATTTAGCAATAGAATAAGTTGGGAGATTTGGTCTGAGTTTTCATTTAGTGCCGGTATTGGTCGGACATTGGAAAAGGCAGGAGCATCTGCTGTGGAATTCGACACCGAGCAATTTGAAGACGTTTACAGCCAATTTAAAATATGGCTTGATAAAGAAAGTTTAGGTAACCGAATAAATAAGGATGCATTTTGTAAGTTTCTTCTTGGTTTTTTACATCGGCTCCGTTTTAAAGGAGGTGTTGATCATGTTTATTTGAAAAAGTACAGATCAGAGAGGACCAACTATTGGTTAATAACTCAGAATACCAATAAAAAGCACTTTCTCATTAAAAACTTCGGCAAAAATTCACGTTTGCCTAAGTTTGCTACTTTGTCACCCGGTCCCAATACTGCGGCTTTTGAAATAATACAAACTCAGGGAGGCAAGCACAATTGGTATAGTTCCTGGTTCTTAAAATGTTTCCCTCTTGTAAATTCCGCTGAATCTACGCTCATTAATGAATTCTATCTCAAACTATTTGAGTATTTAGAAGCAAATAAATTGCTTGATAAAAAAGTCGCAGCAGGTGTTAACAATGTCGGCTTAAATCCTGAACAGATATACCTTACGACTTCAGTAAGTTCATTTGAATGCACCGCATGCGGGAACAATTTGAATGTCGGTTATAGCAATAGTAAGTGGGTAGAAGGTATGCCTTGTTTACAATACAGATGCACTGGAGTTTATGCACACAAGGATAATGTTTTTGATTATTATCGTATGGTCTATAATCGAGGTAGGGCGTTAAGAATATTTGCAAAAGACCATACCGGCTTAATTGACAGAGATAAAAGAGAAAAGCTTGAAAGGGACTTCAAATTACGACCTTCATATCAGAGTACAAATGTCTTAGTAGCAACATCAACCCTTGAAATGGGTATTGATATTGGAGATCTAAATATTGCCTTCAATGCATCAATCCCGCCGGAAACATCCAATTACTTACAAAGAGTAGGTCGTGCAGGTCGTGCATCAGGAACTTCCCTAATTGTTAATCTTGCAGGGCGAGACGAACATGATCAGTATTTCTTTGAGGATACAATGTCTATGATGCAAGGTGATATCAGAACACCTTCCTGTTATTTAGGTGCTCGGGATATTTTAAGGAGGCACTTTATGGCATATTGCTTTGACATGTGGGCTTCGGCAGCTCCTTCTACAAACAATATTCCCTTTATTGTTAGATTACTGAAGCTTAAGAGCTTGCCAATCGGTGATTCTCGTTTCGTCTTTAACCAAGCAGCAGCTTTTATATCTACAAATAAAACAAAACTCTTTGCTGCGTTCAAAAACAAGTATAATAACGATGAAGCATTGGAAGCAATTCAACAAATTGAAATGGATCTAAATGCGGATCAGCCATCTGAACATTTAAAATCAATTCAGACGAAATTATTGAGTGAACTCGACTATTATAATAAGAAAAGGAAAGACATTGAAGAGCAGCTTAAAAAATTGCCTGCCACAGGTCCAGAGACAGAGGCCCTAAAAGCAGAGAAGCGAGCAATATCAGGTGCGATACATAACATCAATAACAGAAATACTGTCGAATATCTCACTAACCTAGGGATTTTACCTAACTATGCTTTTCCTGAGACCGGCGTTCACATTAATGCCCAGATTATTTCCAAAGTTGAAGATCAGAGTGGAACTAAGTATAGAATCGAAGACTTTGGTGAAATTGTACGTCCAGCATCAAGTGCTATAACCGAACTAGCTCCAGGCAATGTATTTTATAGCCAAGGTCATAAGTTAGAAGCTCAGGGTATTGAGATATTTTCCAACGAAGATTATGAAGTTTGGAGATTTTGCAGCAATTGTGATGCCTTGGAACTAGATGTTGATGTACCCAAGGGACAAATTTTATGTCCAAAATGCCTACATAATTCTTGGGGTAGTTTGGCAAACAGGAAGACTTTGGTAAAATTAATAGGAGTTTTATCAGTTAACGATAGAGAAGCGTCAAAGATTAATGATAGCTCTGATGATAGGGAACGTAAATTTTACAACAAGTCCGTTCATCTGCGAACAGACCCCAATTCGTCACGAGGAGCCAAGGTATTGAAGCGTGTACCTTTTGGTATCGAATTTTATACGTCTGCCGATTACTTTGAAGTGAATACCGGCATTAAGGAAGAAGGATTTTGGGGAAGCAGAAAAATAGTAATAAATGACAAGGAAAATCCTGAAGTTGGCTTTGTTGTATGTAAATCTTGTGGTAAAGCAACGGAAAGACCTCTTACGCAACGCGAACTTGAAAGGAGAATACGATCTTATCATTTTGGATATTGCAAAAATAAAACAGCAGTATATGAAGGTCATAGTGACGACATTTTCAACGAGCTGTATATTTATCGGAAGTTTCAAACAGAGGCTCTGAAAATACTGCTTCCTGTTCAAGATTTTCGTTCGTCTGAAAAAGTATCTATTTTCAAAGCAGGGTTATTGTTAGGGCTCAAAAATTATTATAAAGGCCATCCTGATCATGTTAATATCCGGGAATACGAAGAGTTTAATTCAGAATCGGGTAGAAAAGAAAGATTTCTTATAATGTATGAGAGCATTCCGGGAGGAACTGGGTATTTATCAAGGCTTTTTAACACTGATGAATTCACTAAACTTTTGAATATTGCATACGATCAGATTAAAAATTGTTTATGCAAAGATGAAGGTAAGGATGGTTGTTATAAGTGTATTTACACATATGCAAATCAGTATGACAGAGAAATATTGAGCAGGGCAGAAGCCGAAACACTTTTTAAAGATATTTTAGATAAAGCTAGTGAATGGAATGAGGTTAATAGCCTTACTCATCTTTCCCATATTAACAACAATGAGGAATCAGAACTCGAAGAAAGATTTATTGAACTTATTCGCTCGGATTATAAATCAAAACCAACATCGGAGTTTGAGGAGCTTACAGAAAATACATTTAGAAAATATAGGCTGACATTAAAGAATGAAGATAATGTTGTTTGTTATGAAATTTGGCCACAGAATTTAGGATTTCCTCTATCCGGTGTAAAATACACTTCCCGGCCTGATTTTGTTTTTAAGTGTGTATCATGGTCTCTAAAAGGAATATCGAAGTCCTTTGATGAGGTTCAGGAAATTAAAGATATTGTAGTTTATTTAGACGGATATCAATATCATGCTACACAAGAAAATCAGCGGGTCTTGGGTGATTTGAAAATCAGAGATGCTATTAAGTCATCCGAAAAATATTATTTATGGATATTCTCATGGGATGATATTATTAATCGTGCGTTGAATAAAACAGAGGATAGCTTTTATAAAAAGCTCAATTTTACTGAGATCGGGAATATAGCACCAAGGCATCCGTTGTTAAAACAATTGGATCTGACATCAATAAAAAAGCTCGATAGCTATTCCAGATTTGTTACATTTCTGAAGCACCCTATTTCAAATTTAGATACAAAACTATGGTCTGCTGTTCAACTATTTTCCTGTCAGACCAAGCTATTAAACAAGTGTTTGGCAACAGATTTGGTAGACGCCTTTTTAGAATCCGGTATTGAACGTGATTTTGTTTTTGAAAGTTCAACACCTAAAGAGTTTGCTTTAAGCGACAATCTCGAATTCGCAGATGAATTGAAGATCATCACACTAGGGCAGGCCACTAACCTTGAGATAAAATCTGGTATATACCATAATTTCCCAAAGTCTGATTACAATAAAGATAATTGGGAGTTGTTCTGGCAAACTTACAATTTGGTTCAATTTCACAGTTGTAAAGGAGTTGAAAGGGAAATAAAATCTGATGTTCTGCCGGGTTCAATTAATGAAATTCTTGATAACTTCAGAGTAGAGCTACATAGTATCGTGAATATGCTTTTAGCAAAGAATATTGCAATAAATACGGCTTATGATTTTGACATTATTGAAGACGACGTTATTGTTGCTCAAGCCGAACTTGGTTCAGACAAACCTAAGTTTTTTATGTATGCTTTTGATGACGAATCTAAAAATCGCTTTTTAGCTCTTGGCTTTAGTGAATTTACAATTGATGATTTTGATATTAATAAACTCCAATCATGACACACAATATTCAACTATTTATACACGATTCTTTTTTTGATTCATTCTCGTCTTTACCTAGACAAATTCAAAAAAAGACTAGAGAATTTTTGAAAAAATTCAAGGAGAATCCCACTTCTTCAGCAATTAACTACGAGAAAATCATCACCTTCAAAGACCAAACTTTAAGAACAGTTCGGGTGGATGATAAATACAGGGCAATTGTTCAGGCACCTGATAGTGGAGATGGTTATCACCTTTTGTGGGTAGATAATCACGACCAGGCAATGGATTGGGCGAAAAATAAGATTTTCAAATGGAACCAACAGATCCATGGGTTCCAACTTTTTGAACAACCTGATGAATCCCTCCACGTAGCAACTAAATCTGCCGAAGCAAAATCACTATTTAGTAGTCTAGCAGATATTGATTTGATTTCTATCGGAACGCCCGAGCAAATGATTGGTTTGGTACGGAACATTACTTCAATTGAAACACTTAATAGCATTAAGAGTAACTTGCCTCTTGATGTATTTGAGTATTTATTCTATTTGGCCGAGGGTATCCCTCTTGAAGAAATATTGCAAGATATTGAGGCAGGCAAAGAAGACAAAAACCCAATGCAAAGTAACAATGCCCTTAGACATACTTTCATTGTTACTGATGATGCTCAATTAGAGGAAGTGCTAAATGGGAGTTTTGCTAAATGGAAATTATTTCTCCACCCAAGTCAGCGTAGTTTGGCTTATAGGAACTATAATGGGCCAGTAAAAGTAACTGGAGGAGCTGGAACCGGGAAAACTGTTTGCGCTCTACATCGTGCAAAATATCTTATTGATAGAGCAGGCATATTTGACCCTCCAATTTTATTAACTACATATACCAAAAGTCTTGCGCAATATTTAGAAGAAACTATAAAAGAATTTGGCATTGTAGATGGTCGAATTCTTATAGCAAACATTGATAAGCTCATTCTGGAATTAGCTAATGATCCAAGCTATAAAATATTCAATGCAAAAGTGGGCTACTTTACTGCCGATCAGGAAAAGGAAATATGGAACAAAAGCCTAGAAAAACAACCTTCACATTTTGATGTAGAATTTCTCTTCGCGGAATATAATGAAGTCATACTTCAACAAAATATTACATCATTGGAAGAATACAATACAGCTTCAAGAGTGGGTAGAAATTCTCGAATCGGACGAAAGGATAAAAGAGAAATTTGGGATATAGTTGAAGAGTTTCAAAGACAAAAAGCCGGAAATTATTCGAAACTGGAATTATGTAATTTACTCTCTCAATATTTCAGAAAACAAAAATCAAAACCTTATTTCTCGGTTATCTGTGATGAAATTCAGGATTTCAGCAACCCTGAGTTGAGTTTATTGAGGTCACTAGTGGAAGAAAAAGAGAATGATATGTTCTTAGTTGGGGATCCATTTCAGAATATTTATATGAGATCGCTAAATTTTGCTAAATCTGGAGTTATTGTAAAAGGAAGAAGAAGTCGAAAACTGAAAATAAATTATAGAACTACAGAAGAGATCAAGCTCCAGGCAATGAATGTTGTTTCAGGACTATTAGTAGACGACTTTGATGGTAATCAAGAAAACTTAAAAGGCTATTTATCACTAATGCATGGTAACCAACCGTCCTATAACACTTTTATAAATCCTGAAGAAGAGGACATTTATATTTTAGCACAGCTGAAGCAACTATTAAATAGTGGTTCAATTCTACCGAATGAAATATGCATTAGTGCGCGCACCAATATTGGATTAGATGACATCAAAAAAACGCTGAACAAAGCAAACATAAAATACCTGGATCTAAGTAGTAATAAACAAAATACGAATGCAATTAATGTCTCAACGTTGCATAACATGAAAGGGCATGAATTTAAGATCGTTTTCGTAAAGGGAGTGTCAGCAAATACAGTGCCCTTTCGCTATGCCAATTACACTAACCTATCCGATAATGAGCGCAAGTTATATATCCAACAGGAGAGGTCATTATACTATGTGGTTTTTTCCAGAGCTATTCAAACGTTGATCATTACAGGCATAGGTGAAAAAAGCAATTGGGTAAAGGGCACTTAATAATAAATATGCAAATCGCAAGAACCGCCCGGTCTTATTATGAAGATGGGGCGCTTCTTGTGAAAATACAATAATGCCGTTATGGTAAATGTTTTGGAATGTTCACGTGCCTAACGGTTGCATATCGCAGACATGATATTATTGAATTTCACAAACTTGCCAATACGTTTCCCATAATATTAGAATGTGTAGCGGTTTCTTAATCGGTTACGTTACTGAGCTATACCACTTTTTTCCATTTCTCTTGTACTATTATTCTCAATTCTTTTTTAACGGCATTGGCAAACTCAAAAAGTGAATGTGGTTTTAAATTTGTCGCGTATCCCTTGCGAATTAAATAGTCTCTAGTTGCCGGATGCATGAGGATTTTTCCATTCTTCTGTTTCGTTTTCGCCTGTCGCATTTTAATTAGAAATGCTATTGCTGGGAGTGCCAGCGTTGGATCACACTCGAAAATTCTCTTTACTTGATTCATGAATATGCGTTTTAAATACGGTCGTTAGTGACAGCGCCATATCAACGCGGTGTCAGCGGAAATATTTTTCGATTGTATTCGCCAGTGATATATCTTAACATTCTATTTTCTGGAGTTAAATCTAAAGCATGGAAAATTACTTAATATTAAATCCAGATTTCGACCATATCCATATTTTATAATTTTCGTACGCCTTAATTTCATAATTTTGGCACAGCGCAGTTTTATAATCTACGCTCAATAGATCATGGCAACACCATCTGAAAAATTAGCAGAATCGTTAAGTGTACTTAGAGAACTACAACAGGGCGGTCGGGTAGCAATACATACAAGTGCAATATCTCGAACACATAGGGCAAGGCTGTTGGAAAATGGCTTTTTGAAAGAAGTGTATCAGGGATGGTATATAGCGGCTGCTCCAAATGAAACGAAAGGCGACAGCACATCATGGTACAGTTCATTTTGGGTGTTTTGTGCACAGTATTTGGAAGACAAATACAAAACAAACTGGTGCATTTCCCCGGAACAATCTCTGTTGTTACATGCCGGTAATTGGACTATACCCACCCAACTGATAATGAAGTCACCTGATGCCAATAATTATAACACAGCATTACCTTACGGAACTTCATTATTCCACATGAGGTCTCCATTGCCTATAGATAGTGAAGTCACTCTAACGCAAGGATTAAGGATACTTACGCTACATGCTGCTTTGGTAAACGTCTCGCAAAACACGTTTACTCGAAATGCAACTGATGTTCGAGCTGCGTTGACAACTATAAAGGATGCATCTGACATATCGAGAATATTACTTGACGGAGGTAAATCGGTAGTTGCAGGTAGATTAGCCGGAGCCTTCCGGAACATTAATCAAAATAGGATTGCCGATGATATTCTAAAAACAATGCAAGCTGCGGGATATGAAGTGCGCGAATCTGACCCATTCGAAGATCCAGCACCAATACTGTTATCCAACAGAGAACAATCTCCCTACGGCAATAGGATTAGGTTAATGTGGCATAAATGGCGGGAAACCGTAATTGCAAATATGCCGCCTGCTCCGGGATTGCCATCAGACAAGCAGAAGTACATAAAAGCCGTAGAAGATGTTTTCGTAACCGATGCCTACCATTCGCTATCCATTGAAAAATACACGGTAACGCCTGAATTAATAGAAAGGGTACGAGACGGCAAATGGGATGAAAAAGAAAATGATGCAGACCGAAAACAAAAGGATGCCATGGCTGCAAAAGGGTATTGGGATGCATTCCAGCTGGTCGAAAAAAGCGTCATAAAGGTATTAGATGGAGAAAATGCAGGACGTGTAGCAGACAACGATCATGGAGATTGGTACAGAGGACTATTTGCACCCAGCGTTGCTTCAGGTATCATAAAAGCATCCGATTTGGCAGGCTATCGAACACATCAGGTATATATAGGCCAATCGATGCATGTACCTCTAAATAGAGAGGCTGTCCGTGATGCAATGCCAGTACTATTCGAGTTGCTGGAGCAGGAAAATGAAGCATCGGTGCGAGCTGTTTTGGGACATTTTATTTTTGTGTTTATCCACCCATATATGGACGGAAATGGGAGAATGGGGCGTTTCTTGATGAATGTAATGCTTGCCTCTGGCGGCTATCCTTGGACCGTAATACCGGTTGAAAGAAGAGTTGCCTATATGCAGGCTTTGGAGCAAGCAAGTGTACATCAGAACATCGAGCCATTTGTCCAGTTTATCGGCTACCTTGTAGGAGAGAGTTTGAAGAACAAGCCCGTTGCAAAAATATGAGCACTATAGTCTCTGACGTTCAATTTATGAAGGCGCAATAAATACTACGTAGAAGATCGTCAGCTCTTTCCTGCTTTATTTTTCTCATAAATCTTTTTCGCAAGTTCCAGTAAGTCAATTTCCGTTTCATAGGCGCGAATTCTTCCGGAAAGCACGCCAAGTCTATATTCAATAGAATTAGAAATTAGCCGCCAATTAAGTGGAAAGAGAGCGGCACTTAGGATTTTTGATAACTGCTTTATGCTCTCTCTATTTGTTCTATCCAGCGTGTCACAAACCAAGAAGGTAACAATAATAAATTTTGATAAATCTGTTTTTGTAAACTCAAATTTTGTGTATCCCTCCGTTCCAACTTCCTTTTTCAGCATTACCTCCAGTGCCGGAACGTTGATCTTTTTTATTTTATCAACTTCGTACTTCATATTTATATCATTTTCTTTCCCTTCTTTGTCAAAAATGTGGGCTACATTCTGAAATAACAGTAGGTCATGTAGAAAATCAGGAATGCAAAGAAACTGCAAGCAATATTTTTTCCGGTCATCTTCATCTATGGGTAGATCCATTACTTCAGTCGAGTCGAGTTCCAAAAACTCTTCCTTACCACACGAGATACATGTGTCAATTAGCGTGAGAGAATTGCCTTTCCTTATACTTGAATGTTTGAACCGACCTCCGCAGTCACACTTGGTTTCTTTTACTTGGTATTCCTGGCCACTAGGATAAACAACCTTTTTAGGTTTATGTCCTGCCGGACATGAAAAGACAAACAAAATCTGTTCTTCAAGTTTGCTTTTAAAAAAATGGGAATCAAATAACATTTCGCTTTTACAAACATTACAGCATACATTCCGGGGAGTAGGAGTTTCCTTTACTAGCCTCTCCTCACATAAATGCATTTCTGTTATTCCTTGGATAGCGGCTTCTCTCAGGTTGGCTCTTGAAATCGCCTCTGAAAAAAAAATAGCGACAGCGGGGTTTTGGTCAACGTTAGATCTGTTTAATAAATCGTAGCTTGAGTAATCAGACCGAAGATTAAAACTGCTTGGTAATTCCTTCTCCAACAATTTGAGTTTTTTTATAGTTTCCCGATCATAGTTATCTATGTATTGCTGATTGGGCTGCTCTAATTGTTTATTAATTGTTGATTTCTCAACAAATGTTACTTTGTCTTTCTCCTTCATAATTCGATTTCCGGAAATTTTTCTTGGTAAAATAACGTAACGGCCCAGGATGATTTTACGTTTCACGAGGAATTTCACGAGGATTTAATACAAATGGCTATCCTAAAAATGGGATTACATGAACTTAAACTATGGTTTGTTAGCCATTTCCCGATTGTAATGAACATGCCAATTTCATGCTCCTACTAATAAAATATCAAAAGTCATTTTGTCTGTTAGTATATCTTATTACGCATTTCTGGCAATAGTTCACCACCATTATTGACCCACTCCGGCAGGCAATAAAAATTTCCCCGGACACCTTTTAGTTTATAGGGTATTAGCCGTCGAAATTTCATTGCTGCATTAAGGGACGGTGATATAAACTTTTCCTTACTTTCCTTTTCATGAAGCACAGGCTCCCTCCGCAACAGCAGTTCAATAATCTCCGTAGAACGCAACGGCTTATTTGCTTGAGTAACGATAAACACAAGCTTGCTCACCCATGTTCTGCTTTCATCGTATTTATCTTTAGGGTTTACTAAATGGTCAAGCAGCACCTGTAGTTTTATGTTTTCATTTTCCTTCTCGTATAGTTGCTCTTTTACTCTTCTTAGCTCAATTTGCGTGTCTTCAAGCTTTTTCTTGAGCCTATTAAGCTTGATATCCTGGTTTGATGGTGGATTTTGACTGTTTTTCTCCATGTTGGTAACGTGTGTTTGAATGCCCGCGAACATTTTCAAATCAAATCTATGATTAATCTAAATAAATCGCTCGAAATTGAGCTTGAAATCTCACTTTAATCTAAATCCACCCACAAATAGTGAACAAATATATAAACATTTAATACAATAATGTAAATCGAGGAAATTTTGGACTGATCGAGGAAATATCGGCCTGATCGGGGAGAATCGATCCAATACGTGAAAGTGAGTTTTCCTACCGTTTTACCTTGCATCTCATTTCAAAAAATTATGACTATGACGATAGAACAACTAAGGAAGTACAAAGGATGCGAACATTTTTCAGATGTGGAGGCGCAAGAAATTGTGGGAAATTTAAGAACATTTGCTAAAACAATTATCGAAGTGTGGCACGATAATTGTATTGATAATCAACAGATTATGAATGGTAATAAAATTAAAAACGACAATTCGCTGATAATCAACGAAATAAATAAAGCAGCATGAACGATATATCGAAATTTGGCAGGTTTAGTAAAAAAGCTGGCAAACTGTCTATAACCAACAAGATAAAGACAGCCATTATATATACCCGTGTTTCAAGCAAGGAACAGGCAGATAACAACCTTAGTCTTGATGTGCAAAGAAAGGTGATTGAAGAATATGCCAAACGTAACGATATAGTGGTGCTGCAATATTTTGGTGGAACTTATGAAAGTGCTAAGACCGATGGCCGAAAAGAGTTTCTGCGAATGCTTGACTTCATCAAGAAAAACAAAGGCAAAGTAAGCCATGTGCTTGTTTATACCCTTGACCGTTTTAGCCGTACCGGAGGAGGAGCAATAAAACTTGCCGAGGATTTGAGGGAGAAATATGGGGTAACCGTATTTGCTGTTACTCAACCAACCGACACATCTAATGCGAGCGGCGTGTTGCAGCAGAACATCCATTTTATCTTCTCTCAATACGACAACCAGCTTAGGAAACAACGGGCGGTAGCCGGAATGAAAGAGAAATTTGATAAGGGGATATGGGTAACCCGTCCGCCACAAGGCTATGACATTGTCAAAACGAACGGAGAGCGAAAGATAGTGGTCAATGCTATTGGTAAGAAGCTTCGAAAGGCCTTTCTTTGGAAAGCTGATGGACTAAAGAATGAGGATATCATTGAACGGCTCAATGCTATGGGTATGTCCATGTACAAGCAACAACTGAGTAAGGTCCTCAGGAACCCATTTTACTGCGGTCTGGTTTGTCATGGGCTAATGGAGGGTAGGGTAATAGCAGGTACACACGAAAAACTGATCTCGCAGGATATATTCATGAAGGTGAATAAGATCAATGAGGAAGCTGGTGGATATGGCGTTCCACATAAAAGAGAGCGGGAAGCATTGCCACTGAAAATCTTTGTGAGGTGCGCAGCGTGTAACGAACCGTTTACAGGGTACATAGTAAAGGCTAAAAACCTCTGGTATTACAAGTGCAGAAAGAATGGCTGCAGGTGTAATAAAAGTGCCAAAAAATTGCATCAACTGTTTCAGGACTTCATTAGCCAATATTGCCTGAAGCCTGAGCTTACCGAGCCCTTAAAAGCTGAAATTGTAGAAGTATGGAATGAGATCAACATAGAGAATGTCGACCTTGAAAAGAACTACAAAGAGCAGTTGAATGAAGTCAATAAGAAGCTGGATAAGATCGAAGAGAAACACTATGTACTAGAAGAAATGAATAAGGAAACCTTCCAGAAATTCTACTTCAAATACAAGCAGGAACAGAAAGAAGCCGCCGATCAATTAGCGAAAGTCACTTCAGAAATATCTAACCCTGAATCAATAGTCGAAAAGGCAGTCGGCATTTCCACAGAACTCAATACAGCATGGGCTTCCGGCGATGTGAAGAGAAAAGAACAGCTTCAAAAACTACTGTTTCCCGAAGGAATTGTGTATGACCTGAAAAACAACACGTTTCGAACCGACCGAGTAAATGTGATTTTTATGCTTATGGCGCAACTGGTAAACAATACAGGTGAAAAAGAAAAGGGACAAACAAATGCTTTAGCATGTTTGTCCCTTTCTGCGGAGAGAGCGGGATTCGAACCCGCGATACCCTTTGACAGATATACACACTTTCCAGGCGTGCCTCTTCAACCACTCGAGCATCTCTCCGTATGTAAGGTGATCGAGTGGTAAGCGATAAACACGACCTCTGTACGTGCGTGCCTCTTCAACCACTCGAGCATCTCTCCATTCCCCTTACGGGGGCTGCAAATGTAGTAATTATGGCGAAACCATTTGACCTCGCCAACAAAATAGCTGCACTTATTTATTGACTGATACCATTACGCTTACACCCAATGGAAATCCGGTAGCACCAAACAGACTATTTTCCAGTTTCATCCACACCTTTAGCAGATTATTTACTGCAGGGTTAAATTTGTCCATGTGGTCCTCAGGCTGCTCCTTAGCGCTCTTTGACATGTTTCTCATTTTCCTGTATAACCAGGTAGGGAAGAACATCGCGAAATTCCAATAAGATGCCTTCTTAACAGTGAAACCAGCTGCCTTTGTTTTGCTTACCAACTCCTCTCTGGTATACCGGCGAAAGTGATGATTGATAACGTCGTGTTCGCTCCAAAGCGACATGAATGCAGGAACAAATATCAGCCCTTTCCCTCCTTTTTTCAGTATCCGCTCCCAGTTTTGGAGCGCGACAGTGTCTTTTTCCAAATGCTCCAGGCAATCGGACGCTATGATCAGGTCGAATTCTTCATCCTTAAAATCGGGGAAATGAGCATCCATCACAAAAACATTATTCAGACCTTTTGCCTTACATTGTTCTATGGCTTCGGCCGAAAAATCAATACCGGTCACATCGGTAAAGCCTTTTGCCATAAGATCCAACATGAGTACGCCACCGGAACAACCGATGTCAAGGATACGTGTATTGCGCGGAAGACCGTCTATCATATTCAAGATCGTCAACCTACGTGAGGTATACCACCAATGATCCTGCTCAATAGAGTGGTATTTTTCTTCGTAACCTTTGTCCATATGGCGAAAATACAGTGTTTTTTAATTTTGTTCCGGCTTTGTCTAACCTTTTTGAGGCAATTACCGTCTATTAATAGACAGTTAGTATTCGATAGAATTCTGCCTGTTTCATCAAAGAGATACGACACAAAAGTTGGCAAAAACGATATCCGAAAATCCGTTTCGTTGTATTAAAAACTCATTATCAGTAGAATAGTGACTATTTTCGGGATAATACTAACAAACGGACAATACATTGCGCCTATATACCCAGTAGGCAAAATGTCGGTTAAGAAACAACGGTAATTGACGAACCAGTTTTAGTAGATGCAGCTTTTGTTTCGGACTAAACAGAATTAAATCATAGGAGCCTTGGCTAAAGCGGTACATGTGAGCGGTCATTTTCCTACTTCAGAACAGAGTTTATCGGCACACGATGAGCTAAGAATTCTGATAAAGGATTGTATTGCGCTGAAACGTGCGTCGCAAAAGAAGCTTTACGAGTTGTATTCTCCCGCGGCCTATGGTATTATCAGAAAGTACATCCACAATAATGAGTTTGCGGCGAAGGAAATATTGAATGAAGCGTTTTTTAAAGTGTTTCGCGACCTGCACCAATATTCGTTTCAGGGCGCCTTTGAAGGATGGATCAGGAGAATTGTGGTGCATACGGTAAGTGATTATATAAGGAGAAATGTGAAAGAAGACCGTATGACCAGGGAAGTGACCCCTGAAGATGCGTTTGTGAACAGTGAACCGGTTGAAAAGTTGTCACACAAAGAATTATTGAAGATCATTGAGACCCTGCCGGAGACACAACGAAACATATTTAACCTGTTTGTATTCGAGAATTATTCGCATAAAGACATAGCGAAGATCATGAATATGCAGCAGAACAATTGTCGCTGGCACCTTAATGATGCACGCAGACGCTTGAAAGAAAAGATAAATGCACTCATAAACAAGTAAAAGTGAAGAACAAGAAAAAACATATCGATGATCTGTTCAGGGAAAAGCTGGGTACCTACTCTGAGGTGCCGCCTGCCGACGCCTGGTCAGCACTAGATAGCAAGCTCGACACGCTTACTACTCCTCAAGTCCCCACATCACCGTTCCGCTGGCTCGGTCATGCTGCCATGGTATCAGTCATTGCTGTATTGGGTGTTTCCGTTGTGCATAAGATCAATAAAAATAACACTGCCTCAACGTCATTAGCTAAAGAACAGGAAATCAATAAGATAGATGCTACTAACTCAGATTTTGCAGTAGACAATTCCTCTCCTAATTCCGATGAGGTATCGGTACCTGTAAACAGCGGTTTCGGTGGCGAAGATAATGGCAACAGCGATATAGCTGAAAATACAAATACAGGCAGATACTCTTACAAAGAAACAGGAGAAAATTCAGGGGACCAGGGTGGTGGTGCGCATAGGTCAGGCGCTAACAGTACGAAACATGTTTCAGGCAATGTTAATGGGAAAGTTTCCCACTATGGTGGTAAAGATCAAGGCAACAACAACCTGAATGATAATGAAAATAGCGTACCGTTAAACTCATCTATTAGTGAAGGTAACAAATTACAAAACACTGATAATGAATTTAATGAAATAAAAAATAAAGACAACTCAAAGGGTGCAGCAGAAGAGAAAAAACAGACAACGCCAGCGCCTTTGGCAACAAAAATTCCCAACAAAAAGCCGGCCCCTATAGATCCTGCCGGTAAGAATAAGCCTGTCATAGATTTTGCCAGGTGGAGTGCCGGTGTTAAAGCCGGTTACGAATTCGGAATGGACAAGGACGCAGCAACAAAGTATGTTGTTGCTCCTTATGTCCAGTACAATGTTACCCGTAAACTGTCTGTGATGGTGCAGCCGGGAGCCAAGTTTGCCAATGCACCAGTTCGCACAATCGGACCTTCGGCGTCCTATTATAAAGTAAACGATGACGGTCGCATAGTAAACCGCGGTGACTATTCCACTATAAAGGTAGAAGGCAGTAGTATTGACACATTCTATCATTCCCGTCTAAGCTACTCGCAAAGTCACGATAGCATTGTAAAGACCAACAAAGCGGGTGGGGTGTACAGGGAGTTTGAATTGCCCGTATTGGTAAAATACAACTTCTCTGAAAAATTCGCTTTGTATGGCGGCGTAAACATGATCTACAGTCAACTGCAGGGCATTAAAGAAAACACCTATACTAAATCAGCAATTTTAAAAACAGTAGATACAGTGATCTCTGCCAAGGGTGTTGCTCCGTCAGCGCCTGCGGTAAATGAAGTGATCACGCACAGTGGAGCCTCTATTGCAGAGTACAACGGCCCCTTATACCCTGCCTCGCATACCAACCAAATGAGGTTTGGCACTATGTTAGGAGTAACCTATTCTTACAACGAGCGCCTGATGGTAGATGCTCTTGTACAGAAAAACCCTGCACCCGCGGACGTGAAAGAGGGATACAATATCAATGCTCCTCTTTCCGCAACGTACTTCCGCATATCGGTTGGTTATAAGCTGACCCGGTAACAGCTTATAAACCTTATCTCTTTTGAAACACTCCTGACCCGAAATTGGCTCTTTGCATTTTTAGGGTTAAATTTACCGTAACTCATCGTTTCTACTAAACCCCGACTTGCGACGATGGTTAACGTCCA
This sequence comes from Flavipsychrobacter sp., assembly GCA_044220845.1. GTDB lineage: Bacteria > Bacteroidota > Bacteroidia > Chitinophagales > Chitinophagaceae > Nemorincola. Next base: position 30,505 of record JBGAQG010000027.1, read on the forward strand.
TAATTGACCAACATGAAGAGATGCCTGTACTTTCTGGTTTGTATGGTGCTTTTTGTTGGCTCCGCACAGTCCGGTCATTCACAGATCATTTCAACTTTTGCCGGTAATGGATTAGCAGGTTATAGCGGTGACGGGGGCGACGCTCTTTCTGCCCGTTTAGACACCCCGACAAGTATCGCAATTGACCTGTCAGGCAATGTTTTCATTAACGATCAACGCAACAACTGCGTCAGAAGGGTCAGCCCATCGGGCATCATCACAACTGTTGCAGGCACGGGTAGTCCCGGATTTTCGGGCGACGGTGGACCAGCCACCAATGCGCGCCTGGATGCCAACTGGGGCATGACCATCGACAACTCGGGCAACATATACATATGCGACCAAAGTAATCACCGCATCAGAAAAGTAAACTCATCCGGCATAATCAGTACGATCGCCGGCACAGGTACGCCCGGATATTCGGGCGATGGCGGACCGGCAACATCAGCCAACATCAACTCTCCGATGGGAATTGCCGTTGACAAAACAGGCAACATCTACTTTAGTGACTCCTACAATTTTTGCGTGCGCAAGATCAGCACTACGGGTACTATCTCCACATTTGCCGGAATTCCGGGGCTTGTCGGCTTCAGCGGAGATGGCGGACCGGCAACATCTGCGAGGATAATGTTCGTTTGGGGTATTGCCTGCGATACGTCCGGCAATGTTTATCTGTGCGATGGTCCGAATGACAGGGTGAGAAAGGTTGATGCGGGAGGCATTATAACAACTTTTGTCGGGATAGGAACAACCGGATATTCGGGCGATAACGGACCAGCTACCAATGCGAGACTTAATAAACCGCTCGGCGTTTCGGTGGCTCATGACGGAAGTGTTTACATTGCTGATTGTAATAACAACGCGATCCGCAGGGTAGTGCCGGCGGGAACTATAACAACCGTTGCCGGAACCGGAGACGGCGGTTATAACGGTGATGGTATCCCTGCAACAGCGGCGAAACTTCACCATCCCATTGGCGTGGTTGCGAACGATAATGATGACGTGTTCATCACAGACATGCTGAATGTCCGTGGCAGGAAGGTGATCAATGTACTTTCGTTCATAAAAGGTGATGAAGCCTTGTTATCTGTTTGCCAGGACGCCATATCTGTCCCGATCAATTCTCTGCTGCAGGTACGTGATGTATACGTAGGGCTAACCGATACATGGTCGCTTCTACTTCCTGCGGCACACGGCACAGTGATCGCAGGGTATTCTGCTACGTCCACAGGCGGGATAATAACTCCTACAGGATTGACATATACACCCGATGCCGGATTTGTGGGTATCGACTCTTTTAAGGTAAAAGTAGCCAACTCTCTTGCTTCTGACGTCATCACTATAAGGGTGGTCGTGGACCCTTTATTGGTCCCTGGTACGATATCCGGATCGAACAAGATATGTTTGGGTGACACTGCACTTCTGATTTCCGGTCAAACGGGAGGAGCATGGAGTAAAACGGGTGCGTTACTGGAACTGCAGCCCTCGCTCTCAACCTGCATTATCAAGGGTATAGCGGTAGGGGTAGATACGGTTCGTTACACACTGACAAACGCATGTGGATCTATAGCCGCCGAAAAGATCATCACCGTAAATCCGTTGCCCTATCCCGGAACCATATCAGGACCTTCTGCTCTTTGCCAGGGCGCAACGGTGAGTTTCACAGCATCTATCTCCGATGGCACATGGAGTGCAAGCAATTTGAACGTTTCGGTTTACAGCACTTCGCCCACCACCTGCGATGTAACCGGTGTAAACGCCGGTGGAGTCACAATTGCATATGGCGTCTCTGGCACTCAGTGCACAGCGTTTGTCATCAAGAACATCGTAGTAGAGACCTTCCCCGTTGCGGGAAACATTACAGGCCCGGATCACGTATGTGTCGGGCAACAAATAACCCTTACAGACACGATTGAAAACGGAATTTGGTCGGCCGACACGGGTAGGATATCAGTTACCAATGGTATTGTGCAAGGTATTCAGATAGGCCCCGACATATTAAAATACAGCGTTACTAATTCATGTGGCACAGACGTAACGTCGAGGATAATAACGGTTGAACCCTTACCGGAGACACCCGAGCTGTTATTGAAAAGAGGTATCTTCTATGCAACCAAGGGTTATTCCAAATACCGTTGGATCCTGAACGGACAATTTATCCCAGGCGCCACTTCTGATTCACTCGACGCAAGAGAATCGGGGGTATATCAGGTTATTGTCCGGAATGAATATGATTGCGAGGCCGGCTCCGTTCTGTACGACCATACCGGTTGTGACGAAAGTGAAATCTCATTATTCCCAAATCCTACCACCAATGAAGTGAACGTGGATTGGTGCAGACGTGTGGATATCAGGGCGATAGCAGCAGACGGAAGGGTAGTGGCGACCGCCTTCGATACCACGGTTATGTCATTGTCCGGATTGGCGCCGGGTGTTTACATTATCGGCATCTACGAAGTAGGGGGTAAAAGACTCCGGGCTGAGAAGATCACCAAACTGTCGAACTGATCAGACCGAAATTGTCTTCCACCTGCCTGTCCTGAACAACAGAAAAACCGAAATAGCCATGATTGTTTCGGCAACCGGCACAGCAACGAAAATTCCCGTTATACCCAAATCGGTGTATCGGTGCAGCGACCATGCAAATGGGATCTGGAATATCCAAAAGCCAAAGAAGTACACCCAGGTAGGAGTTTTGGTGTCCCCTGCACCATTGAATGCCTGCGTGATAACCATACCAATTCCATAAAATACATAGCCGGAGCTGATAACACGCAATGCCATTGCCGCATAGTCAAGTTGTTGGTGTTGCTGCGCGGGAATAAAAACACCTGCTACCTGACGGGCGAAAAGCAGGAATACAACCGTCACCAACGCCATAAAAATGACATTTAACTTCACAGTGATCCTGACGCTTTCTTCGGCACGATCAGGCAATTTGGCGCCGAGGTTCTGCCCCACCAAAGTCGCAGCGGCGTTGCTCATTCCCCATGCCGGGAGTATAAAGAATACCACCAGCCGTATGGCTGTTTGGTAGCCAGCCGACGCATTACTTCCATACTCGGCAACCATGGCAGCGAGAAATATCCAACTAGCTGATGCTATAATGAACTGAAACGTAGCGGGCGAAGCAATTGAGATCAGGCTTCTGAAAATCTTAAAATCCGGAATGAAATGCCGGGCTTTCATCGTCAATGCCCCCTTTGCTCTTGAAAGTTGATAAAGTTGATAGGCAACTCCGATACTTCTGCCGGTTGTTGTTGCAATGGCTGCCCCTTTCACACCAAAAGCAGGAATAAATGCAAATCCAAAGATCAATATCGGATCAAGCAGTATATTGAAAAGATTCCCGATCCACAGACTTTTCATTGCAATCGAAGGATTTCCGGCGCCTCTGAAAATACCGTTTATCAGAAAAAGCAAAATGATAGCAATATTTCCGCCAAGCATAATGCGTGCATAGCCCATGCCTTGTTCTATTGCTTCCGGCTCCGCACCCATCAAGGCAAGTATGCGATCGGCAAAAATTACACCCGGCACGCCTATGAGCACTGAACAAAAAACCGCCATCAATATAGCCTGCGCCCCTGCATGGGATGCTTTTTCGGGATCTTTTTCACCGATTCGACGAGAAACTATTGCTGTGGCAGCGGCACTCAATCCGATCCCTACCGAATAGACAATGGTAATGACTGACTCAGTAAGTCCTACCACAGAAGCAGCGTGGACACCAAGTTTATTCACAAAATAAATATCAACTACCGCAAAAACAGATTCGAGAGCAAGCTCAAGCATCATAGGTATCGCAAGCAGGAAAACCGCAGTTCTGAGATTCAGCGTGGTAAAATCGTGTTCTTCGTTGCTGACTGATGAACGAAGCAATGCCAATACTTTTCGGAGATCGAATAATGAATTTGCCATGAGAGGGAAAACAGGTTTTGTAAAAGGCAGCAAAAATATGATATTTCAGATAAGTGACGCGAAACATCCCGCGAGGACATTTGTTCATGCTCTTTAATTTTGTTGATAAAACTTATCGCTCGATAATTGCAGTGAGGAGCAATTGTCGTAAATTAGTTGTTGTCTATGCGGGTTGTTATACAACCTTATTTTTCATTTCATTCTACTATACATGGATACTTTATCGCAGCCTGAGATCTACAATAAGACGGAAGAAGAAGAAAAGAAACTGATACTCAGAGAATATCGTGGATTGCTGCGTGCTTTGAAGCAGGATATAAAAAAGGGTGATAAAGCGCTATTGCGCCATGCTTTCGAGATGGCCGTGGAAGCCCATAAAACCACACGTCGAAAGTCGGGTGAACCCTATATCCTTCATCCCATTGCAGTTGCCAGAATAGCGGTTGAGGAGATCGGGCTAGGGGTCACTTCAGCGATCTGTGCCTTACTTCACGATACGGTGGAAGACACTGAGATCACGCTGGAGGATATACGTAGAGAATTCAATAATAACGTCGCGAGGATCATTGATGGGCTCACCAAGATCTCGAATGTCGTTGACATAAAAGGCGATTCGACCGTTCAGGCTGAAAACTTCAGAAAGATCCTCCTTACGCTTGCCGAGGACCCGAGGGTGATTTTGATAAAGCTCGCCGACAGGCTGCACAATATGCGCACACTGGAGAGTATGAGCCGGGAAAAGCAATTGAAGATCGCCTCTGAAACTACCTATATATACTCTCCCTTGGCGCATCGGTTAGGTCTGTACGAGATCAAATCGGAAATGGAAGATCTGGCTTTGAAGTTTACTCAACCCGATATCTACACCGACATTGTTCGCGGACTCAAAGAAACGAAACGCGAAAGATCTCGTTACATCAACGAATTCATTAAGCCAATCAAGGAAGAACTTACAAACGCAGGATTTGTTTTCGACATTTATGGGCGTCCGAAAGCCATCCATTCCATTTGGAACAAGATGCGCAAAAAGCATGTAACGTTCGAGGAAGTCTACGACATATTTGCCATCCGCATCATACTCACTTCGCCTCCCGAGCGCGAGAAGGAGGACTGCTGGAAGGTCTACTCTATTATCACAAATTTCTACCATCCCAGCCCGGAACGATTGCGCGACTGGATAAGTGTTCCAAAGGGAAATGGTTATGAAGCATTACACACTACCGTTATGGGCCCGGGCGGCCGATGGGTGGAAGTGCAGATCAGGACCGAAAGGATGAACGCGATCGCCGAAAAGGGCCTTGCAGCACACTGGAGGTACAAGGAAGAAGGATCACAATCGGCGCAGGAAAGTAAACTTGATAGCTTCCTGGAACATATCCGGGAGATACTAGCCAACCCAAACACCGACACACTCGATTTTATCCAGGACTTCAAACTCGACCTATTCACTGAAGAGATCTATGTTTATACGCCGAAAGGCGACATGAGGGTCCTTCCCAAAGGCGCTACCGCGCTCGATTTCGCATTTGACATCCACTCTCAATTGGGCACACGCTGCATAGGCGCCAAAGTGAATCACCGCCTCGTACCATTGAGCCACAAGATCGAAAGTGGTGATCAGGTTGAAGTGATTACGTCGTCCAAGCAACACCCGTCCGAAGACTGGCTACAGTTCCTGATCACTGCAAAAGCGAAATCGGGAGTCAAGAACTACCTCAAAGAAGAGAAACGTAAGACGGCCGAGAACGGAAAATCGCAGCTGAGGAAGAGGCTGGAAGCGTTGAATACGTCAATGTCTCAGCATAATGTAAACGAACTGGTGCAGTACTATAAGAAAGCGTCTCCGCTTGACCTTTACTATGCTATTGCAGTTGGCAGCGTAGACCTGGGCGAACTGAAGACATTCTCGGTTTATGGAGATAAACTCATGCACCCATCGCGTGAGATCCGAAACGACACGCGGAATCTGCCGGAGGAAGATAACCTCAAAGGCAAGACTGGTAAAAATGCCGAGCTGGTGATCTTCGGAGAACGGTCGGACAAAATATTGTACAAATTGGCTCAATGCTGTCAGCCCATTCCCGGCGACGATGTATTTGGGTTCGTAACTTCCGGCGAAGGCCTCAAGATACACCGGGCCGATTGCCCCAATGCTGCACAGTTGCTGGCCAACTACGGGCATAGGGTAGTGAAGACCAAATGGGCCAAGAACAAAGAGATATCATTCCTCACCGGTGTTCGGATCACGGGTCTCGATGATGTCGGTGTTATCCAGAAAATCACCAACATCATCTCAGGAGAACTGAGACTCAATATGCGCTCGTTGAGCATAGACTCGAAAGATGGAATGTTTGAGGGAACCATTATGGTTTACGTTCACGACCGCGAAGAACTAAATGTCTTTTGCAACAGGCTCGGCGCATTGGAAGGGATCAGTAAAATAGAACGTATCGATAATCCGGAGGGTTGATGCAATGTAGTTAGGCCTCTGTTATTACATTGTTTACGCACGACAAGTTTACCGTGAATATTATTATATTCGCATGTTCAACAGTTTGTGTAAACCAGATTGGCTTTATTATGATGAAACGCTTGCTATTATTTCCTGCTTTGTTCTTCGGAATGTCCGTTTTCGGTCAGGGTAATATAAATATCCAGATGATCTATGTGAAGGGCGGATATTTTTTCAGGGGAGCTGATGAACCCAAGTACTCAGGCGAGGAATTCGCTAACGAGAAACCAGTACACAGAGTGAACGTTTCAAGTTTTGCCATCAGCAAGTACGAGATCACGCAAGGGCAGTGGCGCACACTTATGGGGATACTCCCGGCTTCATATATAGGAACTGACTATATAAATAAAGAATGCGACAACTGTCCGGTTGTAAAAGTGAACTATGACGAGGTGCAGGAATTTATCCGCAGGCTGAACGAAAAGTACCCTGGTAAAAACTATCGCCTTCCTACCGAGTTGGAATGGGAATATGCCGCAAGAGGAGGCAAGTACTCCGGAAATTACCGCTATGCGGGCAGTAATAAACTTAGCACAGTAGGATGGTATGGCAAACCCAAGGGTGCTACACATCCGGTTGGAGAAAAAGAACCAAATGAGCTGGGTATCTACGACATGTCGGGCAATGTAATGGAGTGGTGCTCAGATTGGTACGATGCCGAATACTACAAAACAACCCTCGACGCAGTTGACCCTAAAGGCCCGGCAAAAGGTGATAAGAAAGTAGCGCGCGGTGGTTCCTATTTCGATGATGATGTCGTTTGCCGCACCGTATACCGTAGCCGCTTCGCACCAAAGACCCGCCAATGGAATTTGGGATTCCGGTTAGCTACTGACAATTAATACTTCAATCGATGATAGAGACAATGCCCCGTATACACGGGGCATTGTCTATTATGCAATTTTACCGAAACTATGCGTTCTTGATTGCTGCAATTCCCGGAAGAACTTTGCCCTCAAAGAATTCAAGCATCGCACCACCACCTGTTGAAACGTAGCTTACTTTGTCTGCCAGGTTGAATTTATTCACCGCGGCCACGCTGTCGCCGCCACCTACCAGCGAGAACGCGCCATTTGCAGTAGCGGCTGCAACAGCCTCAGCTATCGCCTTTGTGCCGTGTTGGAACTTGTCCATCTCAAAAACACCCATCGGGCCATTCCAAAGGATAGTTTTCGAATTTCCGATCACTTTACTAAAATGGTCGATAGCCATCTGACCTATGTCAAGTCCCATCCAACCATCCGGTATTTCTGTGCTCACTGCCGATGAGGTCGCAGCATCTGCGGCAAATTTATCAGCCAATATACTGTCACCGGGCAAATGGATACATACACCCTTGTCGGCTGCCTTTTTCAAAAGGTCGAGAGCCATTTCAAGACGGTCATCTTCGCAAAGCGAATTCCCGATCTTACCTCCCTGAGCTTTATAGAATGTGTAGGCCATACCACCACCAATAATGATATCTGTCGCTTTCTCCAGCAGATTCTCAATAATGAGGATCTTGTCGGATACTTTAGCTCCACCTATGATAGCAACAAATGGTTTCTTCGCATTGTGCATTACTTCCTCCGCCGCTTTCACCTCACCTTCCATAAGCAGACCGAACATCTTCTTACCTGCAGCGAAATTATCAGCTATCACTGCTGTTGATGCGTGTGCACGGTGCGCCGTACCAAATGCATCGTTTACATATACGTCACCCAGCTTTGCCAGTTTAGTGGCAAAATCAACATCACCCTTTTCTTCCTGCTTGTAATAGCGCAGGTTTTCAAGCAATAACACTTCACCCGGTTTCAACGCTGCAGCTTTTGTAGCCGCGTCTTCACTGATGCAGTCCTCAGAGAACTGAACCGTTACACCCAGTAGGGTGGAGAGATGAGCCACAACTGGCTTCAGGGAGAAATCTGCCAAAGTGAGGTGTGGTTTTTTCTCAATGTCCTTCAGCGGACGCCCCCAATGGCTCATCAGCACAACGCTTCCGCCGTCTGCAAGTACTTTTTTAATTGTTGGCAGCGCGGCACGAATACGTGTATCGTCCGTTATAACGCCGTTTTTTATAGGCACATTGAAGTCAACGCGTATCAAAGCGCGCTCACCATTGAAATTATGACCAGAAAATGTTGACATATAACTAGGTTGTTTTTTTTAATATATAATAGGGGAGAGACCCCGCTTTTCATTTCCCTTTAATTACTAAAGCCTCCGGTCGAAGGCTTTAGTGAATTTATGCAATATGTACCGGGTCCCAAAACCCGGAGGAATCTGATGATTATTTGCTGATCAAGCCTGCAAAGTACTTAACAGTTCGAACGAGTTGGCTTACATAGCTCATTTCGTTATCGTACCAGCTAATGGTCTTAACCATCTGAGTGTCGCCAACAGTGATCACTTTGGTCTGAGTAGCGTCAAACAAAGATCCGAATGAAGTACCGATGATATCGCTGCTCACAATCTCGTCTTCGTTGTAACCGAAACTTTCGTTAGCGGCTGCTTTCATTGCTGCGTTCACTTCCTCGATAGTTGTTTTCTTACCCAGTACAGTTACAAGTTCTGTCAGAGAGCCGGTAACCGTAGGTACGCGCTGTGCAGAACCGTCCAGTTTACCTTTCAGTTCAGGCAACACCAGACCGATAGCTTTTGCAGCACCTGTAGAGTTTGGAACAATATTTTCAGCTGCTGCACGTGCACGACGCAGGTCTCCTTTAGCGTGCGGCGCATCAAGTGTGTTCTGGTCGTTAGTGTAGGCGTGAACTGTTGTCATCAGACCGGTAATGATACCGAATGAATCGTTCAGAACTTTCGCCATTGGCGCGAGACAGTTAGTTGTACATGATGCACAACTAATCACTGTTTCGCTGCCGTCGAGAATGCTGTGGTTCACATTGAAAACCACAGTTTTCATGTCGCCGGTAGCAGGTGCAGAGATTACTACACGTTTGGCACCTGCAGTAATATGTCCTTCAGCTTTTTCTTTATCGGTGAAGAAACCTGTGCACTCCAAAACAACGTCAACCTCGTGAGTTCCCCAAGGAATCTGTGAAGGATCTTTCTGAGCGTAGATCTTAATTTCTTTTCCATTTACCACAATCGAAGACTCGGTGTGGGTAACATTTTCATTGAAACGACCCTGAGCTGTATCGTACTTCAGCAGGTGGGCGAGTACGTTCGGCTTTGTAAGGTCATTGATCGCAACAACTTCAATTCCTTCCATATTGTGTATCTGACGGAAGGCTAACCGGCCGATGCGGCCAAAACCATTGATGGCAACTTTTACTTTACTCATGTTTGAAAATAAATTAAAGATCGTTTTTTGATAATTGTGGCGCAAAGGTATGGAAAAATATTAGTAGGAAAATATTGCGCGAATCCGTCTGCACACGTTCTTAACATCTCATTCTTAAAGAGCTTTATCCCGGACCGCATACAGGGAAAAGCATCGGACAATTTCTCCCATATCAGCGATTTTCATTTTTCGCGTGATTGGGGCGTTTCTCATTGATCATCAATGGATGTGTGGGGGAGCAAGCGGGAATTTACCTCCCGAAAAACTCCCAAAAATCTCCCACCTACCTGGCGGGTGGCAAGAAATTTGCTTACCGTTTTATTGGCCTTAATATCTTCAGGGACAAATAGAATAAAATTTTGGTACGAGCATTTCAGCCTCATTTGGTGCAGATTCTGTACAAGTTACAACCAGGATGGCAATGCGACAAAAGTAAAATCTATGATAGTGCGTTTTTTGTAGCGTGATTGAAGATGTTGCCGGTATGACCAGAAAATCTGAGATGCCAGCGTTTACAAAAAACGTCGGTAGGCGATATCCACCTTCTCTGAAAAAGCTTCGGCGGATGAGACCCACCTTCGCACAAAAAGCTTCGGCGGGTGAAACCAGGAGAGGGGAATATTCATCCCATTCCAATAGATACCAAAACCGTTCGTGTCATTGACCCAAACCCGTGAAAATCGGGATTTCATTTACTTAACATAACGTAAATTATAGGACAAAGACACCGAAAAAATCCAAATGGTTGGGTAATTGTTAGTAACTCACAAGAAACCTCAACAACTACACATCCGTATAATGCCTCGTTAAAAATGCGGATAGCTCCTTCGTACTTTCTTCAACCGTCTGCCGGTACTGTGCGTAAATCTTTTCGCAAAGATCCTGGTCGCCGTTGCCTCTGAGATCTATCAGCAAAGTTGCCATAGCGTCCAGTCTGGCGATGGTCATTGAAATACCAGTGATAGTAATTTGAGAGAGTTTTTCCTGATCCATATTTTAGTGGTTTTACCAAATATATGAAAACACGGCAATTAAGTTTGACTCAACAATAAACACTGTTGCAACGCAAACAACGATGAATTAACACAAGTAAAATACCAATCAAAATACCTATCAAATTGTTTTTCAACAATTTAAAACAAACAAAAAGCGCGAAACACTTACGTTGCGCGCTTCATCAATAAATGAAAATTTCTTATTAGTGGGTGTACGAACCGTCATAGGCAGCCCCTGCATTACCAGCCGCCGCCTGTCTTTCCTTTTTCTTTTTCTTTTTGTCCTTTATGAGCGATTTCACTCCTTTGAATGACAATTCAAGCACTTTCCAGGCTATATAACTACCTAATGCTTCCTTGCCAACATTTTTTACGACGCCACCAATACCGGACTCACTTTTTTTTTCTGCATCGCTATGGCCCTTTCCACCTCCAAATCTATTTTTCAGAATTTCAACCAGTGTCCCAATAACCGGCCCCGAAAAAGATGACAACATAGGCAATACACTCGGCAACACACCCGATAAGATACCCATTACACCTCCGCTCTCACCCACACCGGCCATTACATCGTCAAGCGTGAGCAATGGCTCGCTGTCCAATTGTTTTTTCTCGCGCAGGAGCTTTTTCTTCTCCTGCCGCAATTCAGCCATATTCCGGAATCCTTTTTTGTAGAGCTTCATTTGTGAGCTTTATTTTTCAGTGGTTTCCGTTTTTTCTTCAGTTTGCTCATCTTTCTCTTCTTCCGTAAGTATTCTCACGAAAGTATCAGAGAAAAGGCCGGTTATACGCCTACGCATGAGCACAATTGTTGTTAGCAATAAAGCATATATTCCAGTCATCAACATAAAAGAACCTCCCCTCGACATTCCCATATCGGTAAAAAGCTCTGACATGCCAAAACCCAGAAAAAGGATGACCGCAAAAAAGATAAACAGGCAGATCAGAGCAAACATGAAGTAGCTCATGATTCCTGACGACCGTTCAATGACCTCCAGCTTAAACAGGTCTATACGGATCTGTATGTGCCTGGTGATCTTCTCTTTTACGTTGTCAAACATATAAAGCTGAATTAGGTATGATAGATATCCTCTACTCCGTCATCTGTCTTCTTAGAATACTTCTCTTTCAATGAATTCAGACTGTTCTTGATCTTTTCCAGATCTTCCTGACGCTTTTCCTTGTCTGTAGCCAGCAGGTATCCTACTGCTACTCCTACCGCAGCACCAGCCAGCAATGTTGCGATGGTGTTGGTCATTTTAGCCATAATAGTGATTACTTGAGTGATTAATAAGTTTTCATGCAAAAGTAAATATAAACAAACCTATGCAAACTAATATTGGTCACAATAATAAAAATTTAAGGTTTCCTTACCGTAAAAATAAACCGGAGAGCGCCTCCCTTCCCCGGAAGTTATGTGAGAAAAGGCGGGAATTAGTTTAGGTAAAAAACAGAATAGATTGAATTATATCCAGTTGCAGAAAATTACTTTGTGTAATAGCGGTTTTCTTCAATGTACTTCTCTACCGCTCCCGGCACTATATACTTTATTGACTTCTTGTCTCTTATCAGCTTTCCTGATATACGTAGACGATATATGCAGCAAAGGCGCATCGAGCAACGTAACGTTTGCACCAAACGTATCGTCTATCTCAAATCCGGGACGATTGTAAACGATAAAAGAGTAGTTGGCCACCAGGGTTTCGTAATTTTTCCACCGGTGAATGTTCTGGAAACTATCCGCCCCCATGATCACTGAAAATTTCTCAAAGGGAAACTTCTCGGTGAGGTACGTAAGCGTGTCGATAGTGTAAGACGGTTTGGGTAGTGTAAACTCAACATTGCTTGCCCTGAACTTCGGATTATCGTCAATCGCAATGTTCACAAGATGCAATCGATGGTGTTCATTGAGCAACGTATGTGAGTCTTTCAAAGGATTGTGAGGAGATACCACAAACCATATCTTATCAACATCAGTATGATTGACAACATGATTGGCCACTATCAGATGGCCGGTATGTATAGGATTAAAGCTCCCGAAATATAAACCTATATGCATACAAACAACTGATTATTAATACATTAAATTGTTACAACGAAACTAAAATATAAAGCAGTGAAAGTGTAGTCACTACCTGCGACCCGGCATCATGCCCGGCATACCCATTCCTCCGCCTTTCATCTTATTCATCATGCCCATCATTTGCTTCATCTGCTCAAATTGTTTCATAAATGCGTTCACATCATTAATGTCCTTGCCACAGCCTTTCGCAATTCGTTTGCGCCTGCTTCCGTCAATTACTTCAGGATTCGCTCGCTCATATGGGGTCATAGAATTGATAATTGCCTCAATACCCTTAAACGCATCATCAGAAATATCGATGTCCTTTATAGCCTTACCCACCCCCGGTATCATAGCAAGAAGATCCTTTATATTACCCATCTTCTTAATCTGATTCAATTGCTCTTTAAAGTCGTCAAAATCAAATTTATTAGCCCTGATCTTCTTTTCCAGCTTCTTTGCCTGAGCTTCATCAAATTGCGCCTGGGCCCTTTCCACCAGCGTTGTAATGTCGCCCATGCCAAGGATACGCTGCGCCATACGCTCCGGATAGAAAACGTCCAACGCTTCCATCTTTTCGCCCATACTCACAAACTTGATCGGCTTGTCAACTGTGTATTTGATAGAAATTGCGGCACCGCCACGAGTATCACCATCCAGCTTTGTCAGCACCACGCCGGTAAAATCGAGGCGGTCGTTGAACGCCTTTGCAGTGTTCACCGCATCCTGACCGGTCATTGAGTCTACCACAAAAAGGATCTCATTGGGCTTCACTGCAGCCTTTATATTGGCCACCTCGGTCATCATCGCCTCGTCAATTGCCAAACGGCCGGCAGTATCTATGATCACAACCCCGTGCCCATTCTGCTTTGCATATTCTATAGCGTTCTGTGCTATCGCAACCGCATTGCGATTTTCAGGCTCAATGTGAACCGGCACCCCGATCTGTTCACCCAGCACCCGCAACTGCTCCATCGCCGCCGGGCGATAAATGTCGGCTGCCACTAACAATGGCTTTCTACTCTTCTTGCTATTCAGGAAATTGGCCAGCTTACCCGAGAAAGTGGTTTTACCTGAACCCTGCAGACCAGCAATTAAGATCACTGTCGGCTTTCCACTCAAATCCAATTCTTCTTCGCGGCCACCCATCAATGCCACCAGCTCATCTTTCACTATTTTCACCATCAACTGGCCAGGGCTCACAGATGTGATCACCTTCTCCCCCATCGCTTTTTCCTTTACCTTATCCGTAAATTCCTTAGCGATCTTGTAGTTTACGTCAGCATCAACAAGCGCCCTGCGAATTTCTTTTACCGTCGTCGCAACGTTGATCTCATTGATCCTACCCTCCCCTTTTAGTTGTTTGAATGCGGATTCCAACCGCTCACTCAGGTTCTCAAACATAGTATTGATGTTGAATATTGTGATGCACAGCCCATAGCCGGCGAATAATAAAAAACGGATGGCGAAGTTAAGAATCCAAATTCTATTTCTTGCGAACGGAAAATGATTTTTTGTTCCATTTTGTACAGCTACAAGTACGTTGCACCAATCGGCGTCAACCCTAATTCTGCCATTTTTATCAACCAATTTTCCTAAAAACGACACAATGACATCGTTTTTGAAACAAAACTGTCATTATGGCATTTTGAATCAAAGGGCACAAGGTTTGTATTGTTACTACCAAACAACATTAAAAACCAAAAAAACTAATAACTATGTACGCAAAAAGAAATTTCGGACTGATGCCACGCACAATGAACAACTTTATGGAAGACTTCTTCTTCAACGGAATTAACCGCAGTGCGGATGACGCATCACTTTTCCAGATTCCGGTGAACATCAAAGAGACAGACGGAAACTATGAGCTCCATGTGGTGACACCCGGCATGAAAAAAGAGGACTTCAAGATCCTGGTAGACAAAAACATCCTGACAATATCATATGAGCACAAAGAAGAGACAAACGAAAGCGGAGCAGCCGGCAAGTGGCTGCGCAGCGAGTTCAACTTGCGTTCCTTCAAAAGGTCCTTCACACTGAATGAAAAAGTTGATAGCAGCAAAATCGCTGCAAAATACACCGACGGCATTCTGCTGGTAAGCATCCCTAAAAAGGAAATTGCTGAACCGACGGCTCAGGAAATTGTAATAAACTAAGTGTGAATAAAAGGTAGGTTTAGGGTTTGTGTTTGAAGATAAAAAGGTGGCATTCTTGCCACCTTTTTTATTGATATACAACTACATGCAGATATTATTTACATAATTAAGATAGAACATTCGATAAATGGAGACACAATCCGAATTCCGGAATAAAAATCCACATAATGGAATAGCCGAGAACAAGGCAAAACACAAATTAATTGAAAATCAATGACTTACATTTCTTGGCACACATTTGGCAATAGACATTGCATCGAATACGAATGACAATTTCTTTTCGGTTTGGTAAGGTCATCAAATGATGTCCTGGTGAAAATAACTTAAGTACAATAAATTTTGTTTTGTACACAAATTATTGATTAACAATACTTTGAAATAATTAAATGTTTTAACAGTTGAATAATTTTACTAACTTCAAATACTCACAACTCTAACAACTGACCATTAAATGAACACTTATGGCGATAGTTAATTTCGACGACGGATAAAAAGCGATTCATGCAACAGCCGGAACAAGGATGTGTTATCGGAAATATCCATACATGCGACAATGCCGATCTTTCACTTCCCGACCCTCGTCCGATTCATGATTCGTGTATCGGTACCAGTCACCGGCTGTTGCATACTTCCCTATTCATGTAACCTGCCGAGTAACGAGCAGATTCCAGATGGGACGAAACGGGCATTATTCATTTAAAAACTATAAATATGGTACTACTTATGACAATTTTGTTCATAAAGAAGCAACATAGTATGCTGCAATCGCGCCGCATATTGCGTAGAGCAAGGCCCTCACCCGCTGTCTGACAGCCGGAGCTTCTATGGCATCTCATTTCGTTTGCGGATGTGATTTGGGAAACCTAAAAATAATTGAGCACGAACATCTGTTACCGCGACCGGTGCGAATGCAAAAAATACGCAAAGAGTTTCATATACGGATATATCAACCTTTATACTACTACCACTAAGAAATTATGCGTGTTTCTATAAGCTTCTATCACTATGAGACTAACCATTATTATTCGCAAACTAACCAAATACAACTAACCGACAGATCAACTCAAAAACATGACGCCTATGGATAGATAAGATCTCATTTCTGAAACAATTGAAACAATGAAACAAATTGGGAATACGTTACTGTAAACCCTGATCATTATGAACTAATCCATTCAACACAATCAAGTAAAGAAATTCTACTATGTAAACTACCGGGCTCTGCCCGAAACAAAAAAGCCCCGGCACAATGCAGGGGCTCTTTTATTATTCGGCGGTAGCCAATTATAGTTTATTGAAGTCTTCGTCTTTCTTGTAGTTACGGTCGCGATTATAGCCACCATCACGTTGCTCACGGTTGTAGTTGGTATCGCGATTGTAGCCACCACTATTGTCCCGATTGTAACCACCACTGTTGTCGCGGTTATAGCCACCACCGTTGTCCCTGTTATACCCACCACGATCACGGTTGAAACCACTACCACCTTCGCGGTTGTAGCCGCCACGGTCGCGATTGAAACCGCCGCCACCTTCTCTGTTATAACCGCTGCCGCCACTATTGTAGCCGCCGGGGCGTGGACCGCGAGGTTTGTTAAATGAACGGCCACCGCCGCCACCTTTCTGATTGTTCTGTTTCGCCTCTTTTACAGAAATAATATTACCTTCAAAAAACGTCTGATCCAGATTGTCTATGGCATCGAATCCTTTCATCTTGTCGGCCATTTCCACAAATCCAAAACCACGTGATGCACCCGTAGTCGGATCAAAAATCACTTTATAAGAGACTATTTCACCAAATTCGGAAAAGAGTACCCTGAGCGCCTCTGCTGTCGTGTCAGGGTGTAGGTTCGCTACAAATAAATTCATTTTTCGAGTTCTTGTTTTACAAAATAATGCAATCAGGGAGAACCCTGCTCATTGAAACCGGATACAAGGTACGTATTTCTTTTTAACGTAGCCAAAATATTAAATTTCAGAGAGATAGCCCTTCTTGTTTTACCCATTACGGCGACATTGACCAAACAAGCCTGGCCAATTAATTCGATTGAAAAGGCAGTCATGGATTTCGCAATAAAAAACTATCTTCGCAAAAATTTTTCCAGTACATGAACTTGCATGAATACCAGGCCAAAGAGCTCCTCAAACGCTACAAAGTGCCCACACAGGAAGGTTTAGCCGTGTCCAATGTGGATGAAGCTGTAAACGCTTACAAGCAAATCGCAACTGAGAACGGCACAAAGTTCGCTGTTGTAAAAGCACAGATACACGCCGGCGGACGCGGTAAAGGCCGTATGAAAGAAGCTCCGGATCAAAGCGGTGTTGCAGTTGTGAAAAGCGCTGACGATGTGGAACGCGTTGCACGTAACATTCTCGGAAATACGCTCGTTACTATACAGACCGGCGATGCCGGAAAAAAAGTAAGCAAACTCCTCGTTGCTCAGGACATGTATTACGATGGCCCGAGCGAACGTAAAGAATTCTACCTTTCGATCCTACTCGATCGTGCTAAAAAGCAGAACGTTATCATGTACAGCACAGAAGGTGGTATGGATATCGAAACTGTAGCACACGATACTCCTGAAAAGATATTCCGCGAGTGGGTACAACCCGGCTTCCCACTTCAGGGTTTCCAGGCGCGTAAAATAGCTTTCAACCTCGGGCTCAGCGGCACTGCATTCAAAAACATGGTTAAGTTTGTTACTAACCTGTATGACGCATACGTAGGACTCGATTGCTCAATGCTTGAGATCAACCCGCTTTTCAAAAGCGCAGACGATAAGATCCTTGCGGTTGACTGCAAGATGAATCTTGACGATAACGCCCTGATGCGCCACCCTGACCTCGCAGACATGCGCGATAAAACTGAGGAAGACCCTACAGAAGTTGAGGCGGGTGAGTTCAATCTGAACTATGTGAAACTTGACGGTAACGTAGGTTGTATGGTAAATGGTGCCGGTCTTGCAATGGCTACGATGGATATGATCAAACTGGCTGGCGGCGAACCAGCTAACTTCCTGGATGTAGGTGGTACAGCAAACGCGCAGACAGTTGAAGCAGGTTTCCGTATCATTATGAAAGACCCTAACGTAAAAGCGATCCTCATCAACATCTTTGGTGGTATCGTTCGTTGCGACCGCGTGGCGGCCGGTGTGATTGAAGCCTACAACAAACTGGGCAATATCAACATTCCGATAATCGTTCGTCTGCAGGGAACCAATGCTGAAGCTGCAAAAGAACTGATCGTTAACTCTGGTCTCAAAGTTCAGAGTGCTATTCTGCTCTCAGAAGCTGCCGAACTTGTTCAGAAAGCAGTGAGCAGTAACTAAATTGCACATTCATACCTGATAAAAAAGAAGTTGCACCTATGTGCAACTTCTTTTTTTTGTCCCGGAAACCTCTGGCTTTGCACCTGCATTTCCTGTGTAAAAACCCAACATTACTAACCGTAGTCAGACTGCGCTATGCGATTTAGTGTTATATTTGCAGAAAGTGATTACAATTTTTAAATAAACATAGTGAGTAAAGTAAACATCGTGCGTTTCGCACACAAAAACGGTGAGGGGTTCTATGACTCACTGAAAAAAAGGATTGACGAGTTTTTCAAGGAAAATAATATCGCCCCTACAGGCAACAGCGAATTGAGGTGGAAAACCGTAGCAATGGTATCGCTGTTTTTCGTCCCTTACATATTTATCGTAACCGGTTTTGGCGCGTCAAGCCCTATCCTGTTCTATGGTCTGTGGGTCTTGATGGGGTTTGGGATGATCGGCGTCGGCTGCGGCGTTCACCACGATTCTAACCACGGATCTTACTCTTCCAACAAAACTGTGAACAAGGTTGTAGGCGATGTTGTGAATCTGGTTGGAGGGTACGATGTTACCTGGCGTATTCAGCACAATATCCTGCACCACACCTACACCAACATCGAAGGATTGGACGAGGATATCGACACAGGCGGTCTGCTGCGCTTTTCGCCTCATTCTAAAAAGCACTTCATGCATCGTTTCCAGCACATATATGGCTGGTTTCTTTACTGTTTGCTCACCATCCAGTGGGTTACGTACAAAGACTACCGCTTGCTATTCATATACAATGAGAAGGGTCTTTTGAAGAAAGAGAAACTTACATTGGGTAAAGCCCTGCTTGAGTTATCTATCTATAAGGTGATATATTTCACATATATCCTGGTTCTGCCCATTATCTACTCAGGTATGCCTTGGCAGAGCGTGGTAGCCGGTTTCTTTTTACTGCACTTCATAGCTGGTCTTGGCCTTTCGTGCATCTTCCAGTTGGCACACGTCCTTGAGTCTTCTGAATTCCCGTTGCCGTCAGAAGACCGGAAAATGGAAAACAACTGGGCAGTACACCAGATGCTCAATACAGCCAACTTCTCACCACGCAGCTACATGATGTTCTGGTTCGTGGGTGGCCTCAACTATCAGGTGGAACATCACCTGTTCCCGCATATCTCTCATGTGCATTACCCGCAAATATCTAAGATCGTAAAGAAAACCGCGGAAGAATATGGTGTACCTTATAAAGTAATGCCGTCTTTTATGAACGCACTCGTTCAGCACTGGCGCATGCTCAAAAAGATGGGTACAGCTTAGCGCCGTCTTTCAAGAGAATATATTTTGAACGTCCTCTTCAATAAGAGGGCGTTTTCTTTTATAAAAGCTCCTGTTAATTAATGCTGTATAACACGGCCGGTTACCGCCAATAGGGGTAGTCCCCTTTTCGATTTAAGTCATATTTTTACCACCAAATGAACTATATGAATTTCAGACAGGTACTTTCCTTTTTAAGTCTGTTTATAGCTACCGGCACTCATGCCCAGCTGAATGACAACGCGTACCGAAACGCTGATAATAAGTACTACTGGCAGAACCGTCGCCCGGATGCCGCCTACTGGCAACAGGATGTCCACTACAAGATCTTTGCCAAAATGAACGAGGTAGAGCATGTGATAGAAGGCGCAGAAGAACTCACCTACTGGAACAACTCTCCCGACACGCTTCGGTACATCTATTTTCACCTTTACCAGAACGCCTTCATCAAAGGTTCATATCTCCGCGATCTGGAATTGGCCAACAAGGTCAATTCACGCATGGGAAATCGCGAAGCAAACGGTTTAGGTATCGTGATAACCGACATTAAAATCGGTCCCAACAATAATATTACTGCCACTGTCGACAACACAATAATGAAGGTACAACTCCCTACCCCACTGGCACCGGGAAACAAGGTATCGGTCAAGATCGGTTTCAATACCTACTACGACATCGGGGCAACCCGACGTAGGATGAAAATGTACCCTGCATGGGGATTTATGCACTACAATGGCTGTCAGTGGTTTCCAAAGGTTGCCGTGTACGACAGAATGCATGGCTGGGATACCTACCAACACTTAAATCGTGAATTTTATGGCGACTATGGACTGTATGACGTAACGCTAGACTTCCCTTCAAACTACATCCTGGAAGCCAGCGGCGAACTGCAGAATAGAAAAGAAGTGTTACCCGACACCCTGCGCGAAAAATTGGACCTCAAAAATTTCGCCAACAAAAAATCAAACGAGCTGCCTTCTACTATCATTCCTTATGTAAAAGGACAACGCAAACAATGGCATTTCATCGCCAATAACGTACATGACTTCGCATTTACAGGCGATCCGTCCTACCGGATCGGTACCGCTTACTGGAAAGGTGTAGAGTGTGTAGCCATCGTTCAGGAGCCACATGCTGCCGGCTGGCAAAACGCCCCTGATTACATCACCAAGATCATCAAGACCTTCTCAGAAGGAATCGGGATGTATTGTTATCCGAAAATAGTGGCAGCTGATGCGGCGGATGGCATGGAATACCCTATGATCACACTTGATGGCGGTGCCGACCCCGGCTATAGGGGCCTCCTGGTGCACGAAATTGCCCACAACTGGTTCTACGGACAAGTAGGCAGCAACGAAACATACAGGGCTGCCATGGACGAAGGATTCACTCAATTTCTTACCGCTTTGGGTCTCCGCCGTATCGACGGAGAGAACCTTGTGACAGGAAAATCGAAGTCTGCATACCGGAATCGTTTTGCACAACCCACCAATGTGCTGGACCTTAGGGTGCTGAACGCATATACCAACAGCGCACTCAATCAGAATGAACTGTCGATAAATACCCATTCCGATGACTTTCATAGTGCACTTGGTCAGGGAGGAGGATATGGGGCAGTTTACTACAAGACAGCAAGTATGCTCTACAATCTCGAATTGGTCTTGGGCGATTCGCTTTTCGAAAAAGCAATGATGCATTATTTCGACCAGTGGAAGTTTGCACACCCCTATTTCGAGGACTTCCGTGCATCCATCATCCAATTTACAGGAATCGATCTATCCTGGTTCTTCGATCAATGGTTCGAGACCACAAAAACCCTGGATTATGGTATCACACGCATAAACAAGGTTCGTGGCACCGACAGTTTCGACATACGTTTCCGCCGTCGCGGGCAAATGCAAATGCCCATCGACTTTACAGTTACTGCTCGCAATGGGATTCAAACCAGCTATCACATTCCCAATACAAACTGGTTCAATAAGTCAACAACAGCAACAGTCCTCCCTAAATGGTACGGCTGGGGCAAACTGCACGAAACATACACTGCACGCATACACATGCCATCGGGTGTAAAAGACGTTCAGATCGACACTACCAACAGACTCGCCGATCGTAACATGGTCGACAACTACCGTACCCGTGGCATGTTGCTCAGCCCGAATGCGGTGAAATGGCGCTTCGATGGCGGCCTGAACCCACAGACCGACCGTAAGCACTATCGGGCATACGTAAGGCCCGATGCCTGGTGGAACCCGATCGATGGTATCAAAGCAGGTCTTCACCTTGAAGGCGACTACCTGTCAACATTATATAAAATTGACGCATCTGTGTGGTGGAACACACATTTCCTTCAGGAAGATGCATATAAATCATTCAAGGGCGAAAGTTATTATGCACGCTACAAGCCGGTCAACTATTCGATAAACTACAACTCCCCTATCAGCCGTAATTGGCCGAAACTACAAATGCAGGTCAACACCCGTTACCTCGATGGCCTTTGGTGCAACCGTGGCGGCTTCAATTGGCTCATGTCCGACAAGAATACTATCCAACTCTACGGGCAAATGTTGTGGCGTGGATCAGTCAATGACCTGGCCTATCTAAACGATCCTTTGGAATGGAGCAGCACGCCGGGACGCAAAAACAACTCCATCAACGCTGCCTGGACACACCATTACGAATATTTTCATGGCCAGGGCCGTTATACTATTTCTGCACGTGCTCCGTTTTTGCAAAAAGACGCACTTCCTTTCGGATATTCTTGGGCACAACTCGAGTCTGTCAATTATGGTTTCATAGACAGGTTAGAGATCCGCACACGGCTCTTCGGCCGTTTTGGCCTGGGCAGGCAAATGCCATACGAGAGCATGTTGTTTATGGCAGGCGCAAGCCCGGAAGAGCTAATGGAGAACAAATACACCAGAAGTATCGGCTTCGCTCCGTCCGACTGGCGCGGCACTTCGTTGTATGATGTGAATCACATGCACCAGGGAGGCGGCTTGAATCTTCGTGGATACGCAGGATATTTTGCACCTGACGAATACAAAAATGGTCTGCTCACCGGCTACAAAGGCCGCAGTGGCGCATCTTTCAATATGGAGGTCGGTTTCGACAATTACATCCAATGGCGTCCGCGGCTAACCAGAAACTGGCTAAAAGTGAACCTTTATGCCTTCGGCGATGCAGGTATTATGGAACTCAGTCAATACTCCTTCACCAACTTCCATAATATTGTCCCCACAACCACCTGGGGAACGCTGCATGCCGATGCAGGTGCAGGATGTGCATTCACAATAAAAAATTGGGGCGTTTTCGAAAAAGCAAAGCCACTCACTA
>JBGAQG010000028.1:0-53138 GCA_044220845.1 Flavipsychrobacter sp.
CATCAGGAGATAGACAGGATGTATGCCGAGAAGAACGCGCTCATCACCAATGCCACAGGAAAGCTAAACAATCCGGCTATGCTTGAGAAATATGCGAGAGAGCATTATCGGATGAAGCTGGACGGTGAAGACGTTTATGTAATTGAAAAATAGAAATGATAACAGATCAGAAGCCACCCCAACGGGTGGTTTCTGATTTTTTGGAGACAGTACATTTTTCCGGGATAGGATTTTGTTATGTGTAAATAGGAAGAAATGCACGCTTACGTTCTGGGCCTGTATTTTCAAATCGGGAAAATGTATCCATCTTTGACATTTAAAATATAGTTGATAAACTACTGATGATAACGATAATTGCGGGGACCAACAGGCATGGAAGTATGACGCTGAAAACAGCGAAGATCTACCACAAGATGCTGCAGGACGCGGGCGCTGATGTGCATTTGCTTTCGCTTGAAGGTAAGCAGGTATGGGAACGAGGCGCCGATATGCTGGAAATAGAAAGCACGCTTTTGATACCGAGTACCAAGTTCCTGTTTGTGATGCCTGAGTACAATGCCAGCTTTCCCGGAATACTGAAAATGCTGATGGATAACAGCGATGTGAAGAAGTGTTGGTGGTATAAGAAGGCTGCTCTGGTTGGCCTTTCTGACGGGCGTGCCGGTAACCTGAGAGGGCTGGAACACATGACCGCTATCCTGAATTATCTGAAAATAAACGTCCTGTACAATAAAATGCTTTTGTCCAAGATAGGGGAGGAAGTGGACAGTAATGGTAATCTGCTGAAGTCCGGCACGGAAAAGCTGATGCAGACGCAGGTCGAAGAATTCCTTAAATTTTAGAGATACACATTTATTTTACGCTGCTGTTACAATCGTCATTCCGGGTCACTAGACCTTTGACCTTTCATTTTATATGGCTTATCGTTTTCTGATCATTTTATTGGTTGTAGCGCTTGCGGAGTACTACAGTTTTGTACTTATTAGATCCGTGGTCAGGAGTCTTCCCTCACCATGGCGGGGTGTGCTGTTCTCGTCTTATATCGGGTTCACAGTGCTTAGCTGGGCCGGGTTCATATTCTTCCGTGCCATCAACTGGGCCAACCTGCCACACATGGCCAGGAACCTGTACATAGCCGTCGTACTCGGATTCTTTGTCGGGAAAATACTCATTATGCTTGTCATGATGCTCGATGACCTGCGCCGGCTGTTCACTTGGGGTGTCGTGTCTATGGCCGGCAAGAACTCACCCACAGCAGACACTGTTACCACCATAGATCGTTCCACTTTTATGAAGCAGGCAGCATTGGTGCTGGGTGGCGTGTCCTTGGTGGGCTTCTCTACCGGCATCACCAACCGCTATCGTTACAGGGTACGCAAAATGAAGTTGTCGTTCGATAATCTCCCCGCTGCGTTTAAGGGGTTCAAGATCGTTCAGATATCAGATATACACACCGGTAGTTTTGATGATCACAGAGCAGTGGCAGAAGGCATTGAACGAGTAATGCATCAGGGGGCAGATGTGATTTTGTTTACCGGTGATCTGGTGAACAATGTTGCCGACGAAGTGGACGACAAGTATAAAGAGATCTTTTCCAGGCTCAAGGCACCCATGGGTGTTTACTCAACTCTGGGCAACCATGACTATGGCGACTATGTGGAGTGGCCAACCCGGGAGGCGAAGAAAGCAAATCTGGAGCGGTTGAAGGGGATACATGGTGAAGTGGGGTGGCGTTTGCTGATGAACGAGCACGTGGTTTTGGAGCGTGGTGGGGAGAAGATTGCCATCGTGGGTATAGAGAACTGGGGCAACAAGGCGCATTTCCCAAAGTATGGTGACATGACGAAGGCATATGAAGGGCTTCGGGAAAAGAATGTTCCGTTTAAGATACTGCTATCGCACGATCCGTCGCATTGGCGCGGAGAGGTCTTGGAGAAATACAAAGATGTGGACCTGATGCTGAGCGGCCACACACATGGTATGCAATTTGGTGTGGACAGCAAATGGTTTAAGTGGAGCCCCGTACAATACATTTACAATGAGTGGGCAGGACTGTACAAAGAGGGTAGTCAGTCTCTGTATGTGAATCGTGGATTCGGCTTCCTCGGCTATCCGGGTCGTCTGGGCATATTGCCTGAGATCACGGTGATAGAATTCGTTTAGAACTATCCTTGAACAGCGCTGATGACTTCAGGTGCCAATGGCGACGCCGCAGGCGTGAATACGCATATCAGGCGTCCTTCTTCATTTATGAGATACTTCTGAAAGTTCCATTTCACAACACTGTCGCCCAGCTTGTTGTAGCGACTATTGGTAAGCCAGCGGTAGATAGGTGCAGTGAGTGGTCCTTTCACGGATACTTTAGCCGCCATGGGAAATGTTACTCTATATTTAACATGGCACACATCCGAGATCATTTTCGCTGTGCCGGGTTCCTGAAACAGGAAGTTGTTGCAGGGAAATCCTACCACGACTAATTTGTCCTTGAACCTTTGGCTTAGTTCTTCCAGCTCTGCATATTGAGGTGTGTGACCGCAGAGTGATGCGGTATTCACGATCATGATCTTCTTGCCCCTGAAAGCTGAGAAGTCTATGATATCTCCGTTCAGCGCGGGCACGCGAAAGTCATATATACTGGATGGCACTGCGGGGGCTGGGGTAAAGAGTGCCTTTAGGAAAGCGAACATAGTTACAAATCTACGTGATTTGAAGGCAGGTTTACTGATGAGTCTCAGATGGTTGGGTGTTTTGTGCTGTGGTTACTAACACGTTGTGGATACTTTGATAACGGTGGGATATTACCCCCACGTTATTTTTGTCTTAACCAATTTGTACCCAGGATGTCATTAGCTACCTTGAAGGATGATCTGTTAGCAGAGTTCAGAGAAGAGCGGGTAATGATCAACGATCAGCTGGAGATGCTTGATCCGCTCGCCACGTCATTGCGCAGGCCGGCTGCGCAGCGTTTGCTCAGCAGTGGTACGCTCATTATTACCGAGTTTAGTTGTTATACGATCAGTTTGGGCGGTGTGGCATTTGCTGCTTTATTGCATCGCATTTACCCGTTCAGCCTGTTAAATAAGATATTCTACACCCCTGAACTGCGCAGTAAGATAGGTGGGCCCAATCTTACGTTGCTTATCGCTGCTACCTATGCACTCGCTGCCATTGGTGTATTGTGTGTTTTTGTAATAGGGAGAATGGCGCGGGAAATACGCCTGAAAAATGACATTTTGCATCAGGCGGGCAAGGATATCAAAGTTATGGTGGGCCAGCATCTGGAAAGGAAAGCTGCTATTGACACCATAGAACAGCGTCATATGCTGGGTATGTCGGAAGTAAAGGTGCCTGCGGCCAAGGTGAAGGCAACTGAGGTGGTTAATGCCGCTTATTAACGGTATATCTCATATTTCTCACTCCCTGAATGTAGTTGTATATTTACAGCCCGTTGCGGGTGTTAGGCTAATTGTAGCCAGCCTGCACGGCAAACTACATTATAACAAACATGGAGAAGATCATCAAGACCGATTCAGGTATAGAGATAAAACAGGTTTACTGCGAGCCTGTGCGTATGGATGAACAACCGGGTGCATTCCCGTTCACACGTGGTGTGCATGCGGCAATGTATCGAGACAGGTTGTGGACCATGCGTCAATATGCCGGGTTCAGTACGGCTGAGGAATCGAATAAGCGTTACCACTTTTTGCTTGGGCAGGGGGTGAACGGTCTGTCGGTTGCATTCGACCTCCCAACACAGATAGGTTATGACTCGGACCATCCTATGTCGGAAGGAGAGGTGGGAAAGGTCGGTGTGGCCATCGATTCTATTGAAGATATGGAGGTGTTGTTTGACGGGATCAAGTTATCAGACATCACCACTTCAATGACCATAAACGCCACGGGTTTCATTTTGCTCGCTTTCTATATAGCACTGGCAAAGAAACAAGGGGCGGACATAAAGAAGATATCGGGCACTATTCAGAATGACATCCTTAAAGAGTATGCGGCACGCGGCACTTATATTTATCCGCCGGCGCCTTCTATGCGTGTCATTACTGATATCTTTGAGTATTGCAGCAAGGAAGTGCCAAAATGGAATACTATATCCATCTCAGGATACCACATTCGCGAGGCAGGTGCCAATGCGGTTCAGGAGTTGGCGTTTACGCTCGCCAACGGAAAGGCTTATTTGCAGGCCGCAATCGACAAGGGGCTTGACATCAACGTATTCGCACAGCGCCTTTCTTTCTTCTTCAATGCGCACAACAACATATTTGAAGAGGTTGCAAAGTTCAGGGCCGCGCGCCGCATGTGGGCTAACATCACCAAGTCATTGGGGGCTACCGATGCACGAGCGCAGATGCTGCGTTTCCACACACAGACCGGAGGTAGTACACTCACAGCGCAGCAACCCAAGAACAATATAGTTCGTGTGGCATTACAGGGTTTGTCGGCCGTTTTGGGTGGTACCCAGTCGTTGCATACCAACGGTTATGACGAAGCATTGTCTCTGCCTACGGAAGAGGCAGCGTCTATCGCTTTGCGTACACAGCAGATATTGGCATTCGAGAGCGGAGCAACAGATACAGTGGACCCGCTGGCTGGGTCTTATTATGTAGAGGCACTGACCAATGAGGTAGAAGCAGCCGCGTGGAAGCTGATAGAGCGCATTGATGCAATGGGTGGATCGGTGAAGGCGATAGAGCAGCACTTTATGCAAGACGAGATCGCACGGTCGGCATATGCATACAACAAGGCTATTGAAGATGGCAGTAAGATAATCGTAGGAGTGAACAAGTTCACCTCTGCCGAAATGAACACTCCACCTGTACTCAAGATCGACGATTCTATCAGGCAGGTACAGTCTGAAAAGCTCGCTAAGTTGCGTGCAAGGCGCGATAATGCAAAGGTGGCAGCCTGCCTGGACGCGATCAGGAATTGTGCGCTTGGTACCGATAATCTGATGCCGGCGGTGATTGACGCGGTTGAAAACTATTGTACACTGGGTGAGATCTCAGACACGCTCAGGGGCATCTGGGGCGAGTATAGGGGTTAATGGTCGCATTAAAATCGCGCCGGGATGAAAAAGATCTATTGCATTACAGGGCTTGGTGCCGATCATCGTTTTTTTGGTAAGCTGCATATTGCAGGGTATGACCTTGTGCCGGTGCCGTGGGTAAAAGCCGTGGACACCGACACCTTGCCGTCCTATGCAATGAAGATGTATGAGGCAATGCATGAGCCTGCTCCCGTCATCATAGGGCTGTCCTTTGGTGGCATGTTGGCCACCGAGATCAAAAAGCAGGTGCCGGCAGCAACAGTGATACTGGTGTCGAGCGCGAAGACTATTGATGAGATAGGTTACGACAATTTTTTGTTTAAGGCCATCAGCCGTACCGGCGTCATTCCTGAATCCTGGTTTGTGACACCGTTCCCGTTCATATTGGATCTGCTGGGAGCTGAGACCGAAGGGGAGAAGAGTGAGTTCAGACAGATGATGGCGTCAGGTAATCCGTATTTTGTGAAGTGGTGTGTCAATGCGATCCTTCATTGGGAGAACCATGATGTGCCGAAAGGTATCTTTCACATTCATGGTACCGGCGATAAGGTGATATGGCCCACCTGGGTGCATCCGGATGTTTGGGTGCAGGGCGGTTCCCATATTATGATCTATAATCGGGCTGAAGAAGTGGCAGCACATATCCTCGGTTACCTGAACGGGCAGGTTTAGCGTTGCATTACCAATGGATCAGTAACTATTCGATTAGAGCTGTTGCCTGCCCTGTCCATTATATATACTTCAAATCTTGCAGTGTCGAACTTGTAATGCCGAGGGGAGTCGGTGCGGGGATACAATAACTGAGGAATGAACAGAAAAGTGCACGTGCCTGTTATACCCTTGGCAGGATCAAGAATGCCGGGGTCAATGCCCGGGAAAAGATATCCGACGAAGTTCGCTGAGTCGAAACGCATGTCCTTAATGTAAATGTCGTACTTGTTTGCTCCGGGCTTTACACCAAGGTCCGCATCACCATCTCTTACGCTGAATTGCATGAACGCAGTGTCGCGACCAGCTTTGATGATCGAGGGGTTGAATTGAAGAAAAACTATTTGAGGTATCTTTGACACCTCGTTCTTCTCGCAAGAAGAAAACAACATTACCGCGAGCAAGAGCAGGATAACATTACGACAACTCATAGTTTCAAAGTTAGAAAAAGTGCCTGATTATACAGCGTTAAACTCTTCTGAATATATACTAAACGCTGCCCGTGCTGATTTTGGTATGGCTGCATTGGAGCTTTTCAGGTTTCAGCATGCAAACAATGAGCTGTACCGACGCTACTGCGACCTGCTACGTACTGATCCCCTGGAAGTTAAGGATATCTGTCAGGTGCCTTTTCTTCCTATCTCTTTTTATAAGTCACAACCCGTTGTAAGTCTACCCGCTATGGCAGACACCGCCGAACTGATATTTGAAAGCAGCGGTACCACCGGTGAGGTGCCGTCGAGGCATTATGTACACAATGCTCATATCTATGAGGATTGTCTTCTGAGCGGATTCAGAGAATTTTGTGGGTCGCCGGCCGACTATACCATATTGGCGTTGTTGCCGTCTTATCTGGAACGGGGGAACGCCTCGTTGGTCTACATGGCGCGTATTTTGATGGGCGCCGGGGCGGCAGATGGAAGCGGGTTTTACATCAATGAGTGGGACAAGCTTGCAGCCATTCTTCAAAAAAACGAAGCAGCAGGCAAAAAGACGTTGCTGCTTGGCGTGACCTTCGCGCTGCTTGATTTTGCGGAATCGCACCCCATGAAACTTCGCCACACAATTGTGATGGAGACCGGAGGTATGAAAGGGCGTAGGGTGGAAATGACAAGGGATGAGGTGCATGAAGTATTAAAACGGCAATGGCATTTGCCTGTGGTACATTCAGAGTATGGTATGACCGAGCTACTTTCCCAGGCATATTCTGTCGGTGATGGTGTCTTCAGGTGTAGCTCCACAATGCAGGTGCTGATACGAGATATTAATGATCCGCTGGATGTGCGCAGGCTGGGTAGCGGTGCGGTAAATGTGGTGGATCTGGCAAATGTACATTCCTGCGCGTTCATAGCTACCGAGGATATGGGAGTCATAGACGCCGATGGCTCTTTTAAGATTCTTGGCAGGCTTGATCACAGTGCATTAAGGGGATGTAGCCTGATGGCTGTGTAGAGTAACTGTTTAATATGCTATTTTTGAGCCATGGTATTTGAATTGCCGGTAACCGGCACCAAGGTGAAACCTCAGCAGCTTACAGCGCTCCATTTGTTTTGTGGTTTAGCGTTCCTGGGCACAGGTGCAATTATGTATGTGTATAATTTTGAGATTACTTATTGGGGGCTGGCATTGCTCATAGGTGGTCTGGCGTTGATAACAACGACGATAGTAAAAAACAAATGGATAACCGGTCGTAAGGTCAACAAAATATTCCGTTTCATAGAGCTGGCGGTGGCGTTGGGTATTGCCGCACTTTCCTTTAGTGAGCAATGGAAGTTTCCCATTGTTATCTTCACAGTATTGGTTGCTGCAATAGTTTTTTCTCTTTATTGGGAGCGCGATGCAGGCCAACAGTTGCAAGTGCGTGTCGATGATTCCGGCGTTCATTTGCCTGTCACCGCCCGCCGCAGGTTTATTGCCTGGAAAGAGATAGATCAGGTGATGTTGCGCTATGGGGTGTTGTCAATTGACTGCCTTGACAACAAGCTTTTTCAGTTCGATGTTTCCGCCACTACAACTCCGGTACAGCAGTTCAACGATTACTGCGCAGAAAGGGTAGCCGCGGCTGTTGCTGACAGGCCGGCTAATGATTGGTAGCAAAATCTGTTATCGAAAGCAACTTTTGAACTTTGTTTGTTGCCGTTGTGCGTAAATATTGTACTCAAAATGTATGATACTACAATATAATGTCATATTTTTAACGCTGAAAGTTGCCTCTGTTTTTCGGCAGAAATCAGATGAGCAAGCCATAAACACTTAAGAACATATGAAAAAAATGCTGGGAGTATTGGCGCTCGCTTCACTCGTGGGTGTAGGCTGCATCAAGAAGAAAGACCTCGATTTTAAGAACCTCACCATTGACAACTGGCAGCCCGACTGGGCGTTGCCCGTATTGAATTCGAATATGACACTCAGGGACATGCTGCCCGAAAAGAGTTATATCACGGAAGATGCTGAGGGTGTGTATTCACTGCACTATACAGGCGATCTGTTTTATGCAAAGGCGTCTGATTACATTAAGATCCCTGACCAGAACTATAGCACGAGCAATCTGACGCTGACTTCGCCATTGTCAATAGCAGGATATACCGGATCTGTGAATGACACACGCACAGGCACATTTACCTACACAGACGCAAGCGGTGCGCAGTTAGCTCATCTGAATATGAAAACAGGACTGCTGACGCTTACAGTCAATTCCACTTTTCAGCACAATGTGGCGGTTACGATCACATTCCCTAAGGCGTTGAAGGGCGGCGTACCACTGTCAGTGACCACTAACATCAACTGGCCGAATACTTCCTCAACTGCTTCAATTGACCTGTCGGGCTACAACTTCGACATGACAAACGGAGGCGGCTCGAAGAATAGCCTGCCATATGAAGTGAGGACATCCGTCACCGGTACGGGTAACACGATTGTCGCTACAGATAACATCTCTGCATCGATATCAATGACCGGTATCAATTACAGTTTCCTGGATGGTTTCCTCGGGCAATACGACATTCCGATACCTGCTGACACCATTAACGTAGGTGTCTTTGACAATACGCTGAACGCTAACATATTTGTCAATGATCCGAAGATCAATCTTTCGTTTAAGAACTCTATCGGACTTAATGTGTCTACGAAATTTGATAATCTTTACGGTGTTACCGCCACAGGCGTACGGAGGGACATCTCTATTTCTGAAGTAAATGTTGCCGGTGCATCCACTCCGGGTCAGACGTCAGTTTCGACGCACGTAATGGATAGTGCCAGCACCAATGGTGCAGTGCAGAATCTTTTCAATCCGGCGCCTAATCATGTTATTTACAATGGCCGTGTAAGGGTGAATCCCGGTGGAGTGACCAGTACCTATAGTTTCGTAACTGACTCGAGCGCTATCGCGCTGACCGCAGAAGCAGAGCTTCCGGCATGGTTTAAGATCATCACATTCACGTTGCAGGACACTACAAGGCTCACGCTTCCCGAGGATACAAGTATTCTTCAGAAAGCTGAGTTCAAAATGCTGATGGATAATGCATTACCACTGTACGGTAGAGTGCAGTTATACTTTGCTGACGAGAACTTCAATTTTGTTGATTCGTTGGTGCCCACTGCGTCTGACATAATCGGCGAGGCACCTGTTGATGCTCAGGGTAAAGTGAATGGTCGCAAGACTCAGGTTACCACATTCACCATGGAGCACAATCAATACAATGCAATGGCCAGGAAAGTTCGTCATGCAATAATTAAGGGCGAATTGAAATCTAGTGGGAATGGGTCTGTGAAAATTCAGTCGTCAAACAACCTGATCGTAAAGCTTGCTTTCAGGTTTAAACTCAACGTTGAACAAACTAACTTATGATCACTAAGAACATGAAAAAATATATTTCTGCTGCTCTGCTGTCTTTGCCACTCATGGCTGCGGCGCAGACTACTCCATATACTTTGAAGTTTTTACCACAGCTGCAACAGTCGCAATGGGTAAATGCCACCAACCAGTCAGACGCTAAAATATCTATAGGAGTACCAGTGCTGTCTTCACTTTCGTTTTACGTGTACAACTCAGGTTTCAGCTACAATAGCCTGTTCAAGGCCAATCCGGATGGAACAATGGGTATACATCCCGGAGACTTCATTGACAAACTTAAACCTCGGAACGTTGTTGCATTTGGTGCCGATATTTCTTTGTTCTCGGCCAATGTTGCATTGAAAGATATGTCGATAGGTTTCTCTGTTCAGGACAGAGTCGATTTCAGGTTCTCCTATCCTAAAGATCTGTTTAAGTTCGCATGGTATGGCAACGGTGCCTATATCGGTCAGTCGTTGAACATAGGCAATTTCGGCCTCAACGCTTCATGGTATCGTGAGTATGCACTGCATGGAACAAAGAACTTTGGAAAATGGACATTCGGAGCCAGTCCCAAGCTGTTGTTCGGTAAGACAAATATCAATACAAAAGAGTCTTATTTGCAGGTATACACCGAGCCCGACTATTACGCGATTACTGCAATAACCGAGTTGAATCTTCAGACGAGTGGCATTGCTGACAGTGCAGACCGTGCACAAGGCAATATGCAATTCCCTGCTTATGCCTTCAATACAAAGAACACAGGTCTTGGTATTGATCTTGGTGTGAAGTATGACCTGACCGATAAAATAGACGTGGCGGCAGGCATTAATAACCTCGGCTATATCAATTGGAAAAGCAATATTCACAACTACACGGTAGGGCCTAAGTCATTCACGTTCGATGGTTTTGATCTGTCGCACTATCTGCGCACGGGCGACAGTAGTTTTATATCTACAGACCAGTATGTCGACAGCGTGAAAGACCTTATCAAGTTTGATAAGAATTCAAATGCTTACAGAACCACCTTACCTGCTGAGATCTATGCGATAGGCAATTACAAGATCAGTGACATGCATAATGTGGGGGCGCAATTCAGTACTCAGAAGTTCAGTAAAAAGATGGTGGTCACTACGACGCTTGCATACCGCATCAATGTAGGTAAACACCTGACGGGTGCACTTAGTTATACGATGCGTTCAGGTTCTGCTTTCAATCTGGGTGGTGCAGTTATACTGAGGTTTGCCGGGATGCAGTGGTATGTGGCTGCAGACAACTGGTGGGCATCGGTGAAGCCGCTGGACGCGCGGAATGCGAATCTAAACATGGGAATGAACCTTGTCTTCGGTGACAGGGCAAAAAAAAAAGGTGACTGACGATAACGAGTTCGAGTTGAGGAAGGATCAGATGAATGACAGAAATTTCCGACGTTCTACCGATCTCGACACCGACCCTGACCCGGATGATGATGGTACACCTGCCAACAATGCACCTCGCGGATAATTTTTTTCTTCGCCTGAAATGTGCATTGGGCAAGGGTTTTGGGTGTTTTCTGTTTTCTTTTTCTTGACATTGATTTGGAAAATTGAAAAAACCACGTTTACCTTTGCACCAGTTCTTTTAATTCACTTATCAAGAAAGGCAGAGGGTCATGGCCCGATGAAGCCTTAGCAACCTCCTGACACGGCAGTGTCAGAACTGGTGCTAATTCCATCCCTGAAAAGGGACAGATAAGTCAGACGCAAAGTTGATTGAATACCTGTTTATGCGGGTTCAAAATACTCAAGCTCCTCTGATTTATCGGTGGAGCTTTTTTTATTTCTATTTGTCCGGAAAAATAGAAGTTAAAGCCCTGCCGGTAAGCCTTCCTGATAAGTGGTTGCAGAACTGTATCGTTAACCAAAACCAAAAGATCAGAGAAGATGAACAACTCAACCAAACTAATACACAGCATTCCCGTAGACAAGCTCACCGGTTCTGTATCGGTGCCCATTTATCAGACCTCCACTTTTGTTCAGGATGCACCCGGCGTGCACAAAGGATTCGATTACGCCCGCAGCAACAACCCCACCAGGCAGGTCCTGGAGGACGCAATTGCAGCCCTTGAGCAAGGAGCGAGTGGTTTTGCCTTCGCAAGCGGACTGTCCGCTATTGACGCGGTGGTGAAGCTGCTGGAAAGCGGTGATGAGATACTTGCAGTTGATGACATTTACGGAGGAGCTTTCCGACTGTTCACGCATATTTACAGCAAGTTCGGTATCAGCGTGCGGTATGTGGACACAACAGATGCCGGCAACGTACTTGATGCCATATCTGACAAGACAAAGCTTGTGTGGCTGGAAACGCCTACCAACCCTACGCTTAAGATCAGCGACATCGCCGCAATTGCCGCTATTGCGCACAGTCAGGGTGCTTTGCTTTGTGTGGACAATACATTCGCATCGCCGGCACTACAGCAGCCCATAACCCTGGGTGCCGATATTGTAGTGCACAGTGCCACCAAGTACCTGGGTGGTCACAGCGACCTAATAGCCGGACTCGTAGTGACTGCTACAAAGGAGCTGGGCGAAAAGATCAAATTCATCCAGAATGCAAGTGGTGGTATCCTCGGTCCTAACGATAGCTGGCTGGTGATAAGAGGGCTGGAAACACTGCACCTGCGGGCAAAGGAACACTCTGTGAACGCGCTTAAAGTTGCACGTTTTCTGGAGCAGCACCCCGAAGTTGACAGAGTTTATTATCCGGGGCTGGAGACCCACCTCAATCATGATATTGCCGCACGTCAGCAGCAGGGACTTTTCGGCGGAGTGGTGTCGTTCACGTTGAAGGTGGATACAGTTGAGGCGGCAACAACCGTTGTGACCGCTACATCTCTGTTCAAGCTGGCAGAGAGCCTTGGTGGCGTAAAGAGTCTGCTTTGTCATCCTGCAACAATGACCCACAAGAGCATTCCCGAAGAGAAACGCAAATCTGCCGGTGTAGCCGATAGCCTCATCAGGCTCAGTGTAGGACTTGAACATCCCGATGATCTGATACAGGATATCACCTATGCGCTTAACTCACTTAAGGTTCAGGTGCGTAGTAGTTTGGCAACTGCTTAGGACCGTGCATACAACATTGTTTTTCACTCTTAAAAAGATTACAAAATGTCTATACAAAACAACAATAAACAACTGACCATAGGCTTGTTCGGATTTGGTGTCGTAGGTGCTGCCCTTTATGAAGTGCTTGTCCAAACACCAACGTTAAATGCCACCATCAAAAAGATATGCATCAGGCACCCCGAAAAATCACGCAGTGCAGCCCCTGATCTCTTTACTACTGAAGCTGAAGACCTATTGAATGATGACGACATAAACGTTATCGTAGAACTCACTAACGACCCCGAAGCCGCTTACCGCATCGCGAAGCAGGCGTTGCAGCGTGGCAAAGCGGTGGTAAGTGCCGGTAAGAAAATGATATCGGAGCACCTGGAGGAATTGATCGCGTTGCAGAAGCAGTACGATACTCCGTTCCTGTACGAGGCGGCATGTTGTGCCAGCATTCCCGTGATACGGAACCTTGAAGAGTATTACGACAACGACCTGCTGCACAGCATCAGCGGGATAGTGAACGGATCGACCAATTACATCCTGACTCGTATGGCTGAAGGGGGTGTTTCTTTCGCTGATGCGCTCAAAGAAGCTCAGGATGCTGGTTTCGCCGAGACAGATCCTACACTGGATATATCTGGTCAGGATGCTGTAAATAAACTCAGTATTCTTCTTACTCATGCCTACGGCGTCATTGTCCATCCGTCAGCTATTTTGCATGCGGGTATCACTTCCATTCAGGCTGGGGACACAGCCTATGCACGTGAGAAAGGTTACATGGTGAAGTTGGTAGCAGCAGCACGAAAGCTATCTGACGGTAAGGTGGCTGCCTACGTACTGCCATCTTTTGAAAGATCATCAGGAAAGTTCTATGACGTGAGGAATGAGTATAATGGCGTAGAAATAGAAAGCAACCTCGCGGATAAGCAATTCTTTTACGGCAAAGGAGCGGGAGGGTTCCCAACCGCATCTGCTGTTCTAAGTGATCTTTCAGCGCTACGTTACAATTACCGGTACGAGTATAAAAAACTGCAGCAGGCAGAAGAGGTGCAGCTCAGCAGTGATTTCTGTTTGCGTGTATGTGTGAGTTTCAAAAGTCTGTTACATGTTCCGCACGAGCAGTTTGAGCGGGTAGAAGAGTGGGTGAGCACCGAGCGTAGGTGCCATATCACAGGTATTATTCATTTCTCCAAACTGCTGGAGAGTGACTGGTGGCGTGCGCCTGGAGTGTCGTTGGCAGTATTCCCGGATAGTCTTACAGAACACCGGGTAAAGGAAAGAAGTCTTTCAGATGTTTTTGTAGAGGTGTAATGGTTGCGATAAATAAAGCAGGCTCCGGAAGGAGCCTGCTTTTCTTGTATGTCTGAGCCTGATTATAATATCAGACATTTAATTATTAGATTTGATATCAAATTGCTGTTTATATGAAAAAGGTCATTACACTTTTTGCATTTTCGATTCTGATCGCCGTTGGTGCCCGGGCACAGGAAGAGCCGAAACCCGAGACACCACAATCGGCAACCGCAGGCGAGGCTGTGCCACAGCAGGCGAAACCGCAGCCACCGGCACGCCCGGCGCAGATGCGCACCGACACCATAAAAGGTAACGCAGGACGTATGGTAGCCATAGT
The DNA here is from genome assembly GCA_044220845.1 of Flavipsychrobacter sp. Taxonomy (GTDB): domain Bacteria; phylum Bacteroidota; class Bacteroidia; order Chitinophagales; family Chitinophagaceae; genus Nemorincola. Next base: position 14,322 of record JBGAQG010000028.1, read on the forward strand.
AGATGCCAAGGGCGACTGCGCCAACGGAATGAAGTCGGTGGGAATCACTAACCGCTCTACCGACAGGTCATTGATGGCCCGTGTAGATGTCATCATGACATTTGGCGGTCGCATGAGCAAGAAGTCTGTACTGATCGACAATCTTGCTGCAGGCGAAACCCGTTTTGTAGGTTGTGGAGGTTGTGTTGACAACCAGACAGGAAAAACCTGCACCACCTATAAGATCATAGCCGCTCAGTACAAATAAAGAACTTTTACTTAGTGCATTGCCTCCGACATATCTATCGGAGCGGCTTTTTTTGCTTTCACCATCAGTACAAAGGGGATGCAGAAAAGGAACATGAGTCCTATGTACAGGAACACATCCATATAAGACATCACCGATGCCTGTTTCATCACCATGTAGTCCATAGATTTGTAGGCACTCTGCAATGCCACATCGGGCGCCATGCCTTTCGCGATGTAGTTTCGTTGCATGCCCTGTATACGTTGCTGCACCATAGGGTCGTTCACCGAAAGGTAAGATACCAGATCGCTGCGGTGTACTGTATTTTGATGAGCCATAAACGTGGTGATGAGTGCAATGCCGAATGAACCACCCAGTTGTCGCATCATACCCGTAAATGAAGCTCCCTGGCCTATCTGTTGCCCCTTTAACGTAGATAATGAAAGTGCGGTGATAGGTATGAACAGCATACCCATACCAATCCCCCTGAAGATCAGCATCCAGAAGAAAGCCTCTTTGCTGGTATCCGGTGTCAGTATCTTATATCCCCAGAAGCTGTAGACGAAGAAGATGAGCATGCCTATGGCCACCAGCAGTTGTTGCTTGGCTCCTTTTTGCAGCATCTTACCAATTATTGGCATCATGAAGGCTGTGGTGACAGCGGCAGGTATCATCAACGCTCCCGATTGCTGTGCAGTCCAGCCCAAAGTGCTTTGTGTGTACAATGGAATGATAAATGTTGATCCGTACAGCCCGAAGCCAAGAATGAAGGACAGAATGGTACCCACCCTCAGGTTGCCGTTGCTCAATACTCTCAGTTCCACGATCGGGTTCTTAGCAGTAAGTTCCCGCCACACAAAAAACAGAAAGCCCAGAACAGCGACTATGATCAGCAGTGTGATGACCGGACTGGCGAACCAATCGTCTTCCTGTCCGCGTTCCAGTACGTACTGCAATGATCCTACAGAGATAGCCAGCAGCCCTATACCGACCCAGTCCACCTCCTTCATCGATTTTTTCTCGGCATATTTTGGGCTACGCACAAATTCCAGTGTAAGGAGGGCTGCTATGATCCCAATGGGAATGTTGATGTAAAAAATGTAAGGCCATGAGTAGTGCTCTACAATATATCCGCCCAATGGCGGGCCAAGCGTAGGGCCTATGATCACACCAAGGCCATATATAGCCTGGGCCATACTTCTCTTTTCGGGCGGGTAACTTTCAGTGATGATCGTTTGTGAGGTCACCAGGAGGGCTCCACCGCCTAGCCCCTGCGCGAAACGATACAGAACGAGTTCCCATATGGAATCTGCATTTCCGCATAGGAAGGAGAACACGGTGAAGATGATGATGGAGGCCGCGAAATAGTTGCGCCTTCCGAACTGTGCCGATAGCCAGCTCGTCATCGGTACAATGATCACGTTACCGATTGCGTATGCTGTTATCACCCAGCCTATCTCGCTCAGGGTAGCACCCATGTTGCCTTTCATGTCGTTGAGTGCCACGTTAACTATAGTGGTATCCACGATCTCGAGCAGGGCGCAAAAGATAGCTGTGATGGTTATTATGACCCTACGCGAGCCATATTCTACAAGAGATTCCTGTGTCATTCTGTTGTTTTCTTAGTTGATGTGTACATCTACGTTCACGTTCATGCCCGGGCGCAGTTCTTTCACAAACTCGTCACCCTCGCCGAACTCGATTTTCACAGGCAGGCGCTGCACTACTTTCACAAAGTTGCCCGAAGCGTTATCAGGAGGAAGCAGGGCGAAACGGGAGCCGGTTGCAGGGGAGAAAGAAGCCAGTTTAGCTTTGAACTCGTGTCCGGGGAATGCATCCACTTTCACAGTTACCGGTTGACCTGCATGCATTCTGGATATCTGTGTTTCCTTGAAATTGGCAACAATCCATGGTTTAGTGTCAAGAACCACGCTGAAAAGCGACTGCCCGGCCTGAAGCAACTGCCCCAGCTGAACATTGATCTTTGATACGCGTCCGTCTTGTGGGGCGGTGATCACCGTGTAGGATAGATTGAGTTTGGCGTGTTCCAGGTCAGCTTTCTTCTGCTCTATGTTTGCGTTCACCACATTGCTTTGCTGTGCGGTCGCATTGCTCTGCGATTTTGCAGCGCTTGCCTGCCTGATGGCCGCATTCTTCATGTCCGTCAGAACCTGTAGTTGACGCTCTGCTGATTGTTTCGCTGCTTCTGCCTGCTCAAACTGTTGTTGGGTTATTGAGTGATCTTTGATCAGGTTGGCATAGCGTTCGTAGTCTTGAGAGGCACGTTTCAGGGTCACCTTCGCTGCTTCTATCTGCGCGTCGGCCGTAGCGATGTTTGCCTCATACGTGAATACAGTCGCCCGAGAAGCGTTGGTGCTTGCCTGCGCCACTCCCAGATTGTTTTCTACCGCTTTCAATGCCGCTTCAGCCTGCGCAACCTGTATCAGCTCGGCCCTGTTGTCCAGCACTACAAGTGTGTCTCCGCGTTTCACCAGTTGGTTATCTTTTACGCGTACCTCAGTCACGTAGCCCGATACTCTTGGTATCACCGGGCTGATGCTGGCCTCTACCTGGGCGTCGTCAGTTTCTTCGTGGTGCTGTGCGTGCAGGTATTTTGTTACACCAAAGCCGCCGCCACCTATTACTAATACAGCGAGTATAATAAGGAAACGGGTGTTAACCTTCTTTGGTGCTTCGTTTTCGGAATTATGTTTGTTACTCATGATCTTATTTTATTGTTCTGTTATGATTGTTTGATTTTTATTTCACTTATTATTTCAACATGCCTGTTACCTGTTGTAGTTTCTTGTAGGCAACCAATGCATCAGCTTTCGAGAACGCATAGTTCAAATTTGCCTGTAGCTGAGCTACGTCCGCGTCCAGCAATTCGGTTGTGGTCACCAGGTTGTTGTCATACTTATTCTTGGTTATTCTGTAGTTCTCGTTTGTTTGCTCCACCGATTTCTGATAAACGGTTATCTTTTTCAGACTAAGCAGGTACTGCTGATAGGCGTTGTTCACCTCCAGTCTTATCTGGTCTGCAAGTATGCCCTCAGTGGCTTGTGCCTGATGCAGGCGTGCTTTGGCGGCATCAATTTTTGCTCCGGTCTTCCATATTGAACCCAGATTGTATTGTAGTCCCAATCCGATGTTCACGGCATTTGTCAGTGTCAGCAGGTTGGGTACATCTGCCGCTATATAGCCGCCGGTTATTGCCAGTGCCGGGTAGTAGTCACCTTTCATGGCCATAATAGACGCGTTTGTAGCGCCTATGCGCGCATTCAGTGCTGCACGGTCTTTTCGTTGCACCAATGCTGCATCCTCCCACTTGGTCAATGTTCCGGCGTCAGTTACCGGTTCCATACCTGTTGAGTCAGGTGTCAGCTGCGTGCCTTCTGGCAGTCCCAGCAACAACGCCATATTCACCGTTGTTATTTTAAGGTTGCTTTCAGCTTCCAGAAGTGCCAGTTCCACATTCGACTGCTGCAACTGTGCTTTCAGCAGGTCGTTGCGGGCCAGCAATCCGTTTTTCTCCAGATTCGTAAAGTCTTTCACACGCTGTTCTTCGCGCTCCAGAGTTTCCTTTACCAGCTCCACCGACCTCTTTGCCTTGTATAGGTTGCAGTAGGCACCTATTGCATTCTGCACTACTTCGTCGTGGTCTTTTTCAGCGTCAAGCCTTGTTGCCTGCTCCAGAAATCGGGCCGACTCTATGCCATGTTTTATTTTAAAACCAGCAAAAAGGGGCATGCTCACATTTGCCATACCATACACAGCTTGTTCTACTTTCATGCCACCGCTGCCGCCTGTGCCGCTACCTGTTTTTACTTTCAGATCCACAGTGGGGTTATTCAATCTCAGGTACGACCCCGACATTTTTACGTCCGGCAGTCTGTGGTCGCGGGCTTCGTGGCTTGCAGCTACAGCTTCTTCAACCTTTGCATTGGCGATCTTTAGTTTTCCGCTATTCTGCAGACTAAGGCTGATAGCTTGCTCCAGAGAAAGGCGCATAGCAGGTTGTGCCTTAGCTCCCAAGGCCAGAAAAAGAGCCGCGGCAATGGCAATACCTGTGATATTCATTCTACTTCGCTTCATTTGTAAGTATTAATTTGAAAAGGTTCTTGAGATGATTGTTTAATTTTTTTCGCATATATGTATTGAATTCTTCTTGCGGCAGTGCCTCCAGATTATTAGCAGCCCTGTAAAATCTCTCCGATATGATCATCTGACTGACGGTTCCAACCATGGTCGCCATCATCAGTGTTATGTCGATGTTTTTCCTGAATTCACCGTTTTTCTGGCCTTCATGTATCAGTTTCCTGATCTGGCCATAGTTTCTCATTTTCAGTTCATTGATCATACCGGTCACACCACCGGGTTTGTCGTCCAGCTGCTCCCTTAGCATCAGTTTATGAAACTGAGGTTTGCTAAGGAATTTCTCTACATAGTCCTCAATGAGTTCGTTCACCTTTTCGTGGTTGGTCATCTTATCGTTTTGCAGCATGGTTTCCATTTTCAGGCGCATTTTGTATGTGTTACGCTCAAAAATGGCCTCCATCAGCTTTTCCTTCGACCCGAAATAGTAGGAGATCATGGCAACATTCACACCTGCCTCAGTAGCAATATCTCTTACCGAGGTCCCGTCAAAACCCATTGTAGAGAACAGTTTTTCGGCTGCGGTGAGGATGGTCAGTTGTTTATCGTTGAATTCCATTGCTTTCTATAATTCTGCCACAAAATTAAACAACTGTTTAAAATTAAACAAACGTTTGATTAATTATTTCTGATTCAGCAAAAAGGATAACCTATGGTTGGGGACTCAAATACGTTGTGCCACCTGAGACGAGGGTAGGGTGTAGTTGATTTTTAAAAATAAATTGAGTTATCTTAGCGGAAATAAAAGAGTATGAAGAAAGTCCTTGTATCATTGTTTCTTGTTGCTGCGGCGGGTACTGCATTCGTTGGCTGCATCAAAAACAGGCCATACGTAGTTACTGCAAACCCTTCAATGACCGCTGACGTAGGCAAATTCAAATTTGTGGCGTCAACAGTAGTTCCGGCCACTATCGATACTCAGGTGGTAGACACTTCTACAACTCTTGTTATTACCGGTAATTCATCAGATCGTGTCGCTCCATACGATCGCATCATTCTTTCCATATCCAATTTCAAGCAAAAGACAGGCGTTTTTTCTATTGTTCAAGGATTTGCAGGAGCGGTATATTATCACGGCACGGCCAAGGGCACAGCAACGGGTGGGGTGGTTTCAGTTACTGAGATCACTACTACAACGGTTTCAGGTTACTTCTCTTTTAACACTGACGACGGTGTTGCGGTAACAAACGGCAAATTCACTGTCGCACAGCCCTGATTTTCAGATACATAATATCCGGCTGTAATTTGCGTTATTGTTACAGTGAAGTAACGTTATGAAAAAACTCATATTTTTCATTTTGATGGGTGGGGTGCCCTTTATTGCCTGCAAAAAGGCGAAAGGACCCGCAAGTGTGCGCAGTGCGCAAACGGACAACAGTGTGGATTCCCTCGTTACTATCAAAATGTCTGTCAATGGTGTAGCATGGTCCACCGATTCTGTGTATAGTTACAAAGTCGAGAATTCCTCAAACGACAGTGGTACCTATAATTTCATGGTCATTGCCACACATGCCAAAGATGGTAAGGTTTCTACGCTCAACATCAATCTCACCGGCTATAGCGGACTAAAGGATTATCCGGTAAATCCGCCGATCAATACCATTACCTATTATGCCGATAATCATCGGTACTATGCCACCTCCGGTTCCGTCAACATTCAATCCGATTCTAACAAAGTCTTGTCAGGTACATTCTATTTTAATGCCGACTCGATTGTAGCTTCCAAAGGGTCATTCAAACTGGCTATCCCATAGATTGTGAGGACGTTATATTTGTTGATTTATTCAGTATCTTTGTTAAAATGACCTCAGGAACCCTATTCAGATTTTTTGTGCCCTTGTTGTTTATAAACACAAATTGTAGCGCGCAGTCAATTTCCCGCAAACCTACAGATCACAAGTTGATCGAGTCCTATTCTCAGGAAAAACTCTCGGGTATGCCGGGCGGAAGCGGGTCAACTGACCTGAAATTTATACTCAAATGGACAGGTAAAGTAGCTCCTGAGTTGATCTATTGGAAAGGGGCTTCAGATGTTGTGCAGTGCAGAATTGAGAAGGCTCACAAGGTTGTAGAACGTCCCCGCGACATGCCTGAAGGCATTGATTATTTCTTTGAGCGAAACTCACAGTTGTCTATCGTTTCAGGAGATACGGTAATGGTCTCAGCGATGAAAGGTGTCATAGAAAAAGCTCCGTCATCGGTTATGCGGGGTGGTCGCAATACAATATATGTCAGGTCCGGTGGAAAATGGTCGGCCACAAGCGTAAAAAATATCATTAAGAAGAAGGCAGTAGCAATGCCGTAACCCCCTTTTTTAGTCAAGATGAAGAAATATCTATTTTTCAGTGCACTGGTTTTAGGTACAATAAATGTGAAGGCACAGCCGTGGATGCCGAAAGACAATGTGAAGCGTACCTATGCAGAGATCGTTGAAGCGTATCGCACACAGGTTGGTCAGGAAGAGATTGAGAAGGATGTGGTAGAGCGGGCCGGAGGTGTGCTTGAAGAAGATGAAAAATACCACTTTGGACGCTGGAGCTGGTACTGGAAAAATCATCTGGACTCAGCCGGATATCTGGTTCCCGGTTTCAGGACTGCGCAGGCATGGGAAGATTATAAACGGAGCAATGGCATAGGGCGTAAAGCTGCTAAAGGCACAGCAACTGACAACTGGTCGTTTATAGGTCCTGACAGATCGAACGGTGGTTATTCCGGTATCGGACGGATAAATGTCGTTGCGTTCCATCCAACTGATTCAAACATTATTTATGTGGGCAGCGCCGGGGGCAGTACCTGGAAAACTACCAATGGTGGAACTTCATGGACCCCTCTGTACAACAATTTTGTGTCGCTGTGTGTCAGTGATGTAGCGGTGAATCCCGTTAACGGCAATACAGTATATGTAGCTACAGGTGACGCGAATGGTGGTTCTGACTACAGTATCGGTGTGCTGAAATCGTATGATGGAGGTGCAAATTGGGCTAACATCGGCCCGTCAACATGGACGCTTGATTCCTTCCGCATGGCGCGGTCGCTGATCATCAATCCGGTAGACACAAATAAACTTATCCTGGGTACTTCCAACGGCCTCTACAAATCTTCCGATGGGGGAGCAACGTGGTTTAGAACCGCTACGTTCAATGTGCGACAGGTTTTATATTGCCCCAATGATACTGCCGTGGTTTATGCAGCTGCAACTATTTCAAGCGGTGCTCAGATATATAAGTCGACAAACGGCGGCTACACGTGGAATGCGATCACATCTATTACCGGTTCATCACGCATGAATATAGCTGTGTCTCCCGCGGCGCCGGGTGTAATTATGGGCATCGCATGTAACAGCTCCAGCGGATTGCGAGGGGTTTATCGTTCCAACGATTATGGGGGCACGGTAGTTGAAGTTACTTCAGACAACGTGTCATGCACCAATAATATGCTGAACGGAGAAAATGAATTGCCCACTACCAACTGTGGCGGGCAGGGTTGGTACGATCTGTGCATCGCTATAGACCCGTTCGACGCGAACAAGGTAATTATCGGGGGCATCAATAACTTTTACTCTGTAGATGGTGGTCTCAGCTGGGATATCTGTAACAACTGGTACAACACCGGTTCGGGTGTGCAGGTGGTACACGCTGATAAACATTGGCTGGCATATAATCCGCTCAATAGGGCAATTTATTTGGGTTGCGATGGAGGTATCTACAAAACGTACAACCCGGTTATAAACAGATGGAGGGATATCAGCAACGGACTAGGCATCACACAGTTCTATCGCAATGCCGTCCATAACGATGCCAGTTACTGTATCGGTGGTGCACAGGACAATGGAACGAAGAAACTTGCCGGCGGTGTTTATAACGATCTCACAGGCGGCGATGGCATGCATTGTCTCATCAGTAATGCCGATCCTGCAAATATCTTTTATACCGCAACCCAGTATGGACACGTGAATGTGACCTACGACGGAGGTTCAAACTTTAACAGCATTACCGAAGATCTGCCAACACCCGGTGCATGGATCACTCCCTATATCCAGCATCCCGGGAATCCAAACATTTTGTATATCGGTTACAAGCAGATATTTCGAACAACTGACGGAGGTGGATCGTGGGAGCCTATTTCACCCATATTCAGTTCAGGGGCAAATATTGAGTTCATGGATATTTCCTTATCCAACCCGGATTATATTTACGCTGTCCGCGACGCGGGAAGTGTCTCGCGTATTCACTATACCACAAATGGCGGCACTACCTGGCTTGATATTGTGGTTCCGTTCTCTGCCTTTATTTCCGACATCGTTGTGGATCCAAAGAACGAAAAGAAATTCTACGTTACACTCGGAGGATTTACTGCTGCCAAAGTATATAGTTACGATCTCACCACCAGCACGTGGACAAACGAAGGAACTGGACTCCCGGCACTCCCGGTAAATTGTATGGCAATTGATACTTTCTCTATGACCAAGTACGTAGGGACCGAGGTGGCTGTTTTCTACAAAACAAAGGAGATGACTTCTTGGGCTCTTTACAACAGCAATCTGCCAAGTGTTCAGGTCACCGATCTCAATATCAATCACACCACCAACGAGATATACGCCGCAACTTATGGGCGAGGTATGTGGAAGAGTGGTAAGGCTGATATTACGCCATTCGTGGGTGTAAAGCATATCTCAGGGCTTTTGCAGCGCATTACAGTATCTCCCAATCCATGTCGCGGTGCATTCACCATCGAAACACCGGGGGCCACTTTCAGGAATACACAGGTTTCTGTGCGCCTTATAGCTACAGACGGACGTGCTATTAGCCTTAATGGTGGTATAGTGGATAATGCCGGTAAATTGGGCGTGGCACTCGAAAACGTACCTGCCGGCTTCTACATCTGCGAGATAGGTACCGAAAAGGGCACCATGCGCACCAAATTGGTAGTAGAGTAGGGTAGCAAAAATGCATGTCATAAGGCGGTCATTTTGATGGTTGTCAGCGGCGCTTATTGCTTGCGAAAGGCAAAAGAGTGTGTTTCTTTGCAGTCAATTACGATCAGGCATGGGCAATAGCAAAAAACGTGGAATTGTGTTGATGAACCTCGGATCACCGGATTCGACAGCCGTAAAGGACGTGAGGAGGTATCTGGATGAGTTTCTGATGGACGAACGGGTCATAGACTCGCCGTTTCTTATCAGGTCCATTCTGGTTAAGGGCATTATCACCCCGTTTCGTGCGCCAAAATCGGCCGAGGCTTACGAATCCATCTGGACCAAAGACGGGTCTCCGTTAGTGCACATCACGCGTCAGCTGCAGCAGCACTTGCAGCCACTTACCGATGAACCGGTTGTGATAGCCATGCGCTATGGCCGTCCTGCAATGAAGGAGGCTTATGACGAATTGCTGCGCCTCGACCCCGATGTGGAAGAAGTGGTGCTGGTGCCACTATATCCGCACTATGCCATGTCCAGCTACGAGACAGCGGTGGTACATGCGCAGACGGTGCATGCAAAGTCGGGCTACCGTTTTTCATTAAAGGTGGTTCCTCCGTTCTACAACGACCCTGTTTACATTGATGCACTTGCAGAGAGTATGAGGTTATACGTTTCAGGAAACAATACACACATTCTGTTTTCTTATCACAGCATTCCGGAACGCCACATAAAAAAGAGCGATGTCACCGGCAGCCACTGTCTGAATCGTACCGATTGTTGCAATGTAAACTCCGAAGCTCATAAATACTGTTACCGCCATCAGTGCTACGAGACAACAAAGCTGGTAGCAGCAAAGCTCGGTTTGCCCTCAGAACGCTACAGTGTAGCCTTCCAGTCCAAGTTGGGTCGCAGTGCATGGCTGACGCCGGCCACTACCGCCCGTATGGGTCAGCTACCTGCCGAGGGTATTAAGGACCTGTTGGTGATATGCCCTTCGTTTGTCAGCGATTGTCTGGAGACACTCGAAGAGATTGCCATAAGGGAGAAAGAGAACTTTATGGAAGCTGGTGGTCAGACCTACGAATACATTCCTTGCATGAACATACAATCACAGTGGGTAGCCGCTGTAAAGCAACTTATAGCCGCCGTTTGATCCTGTTTTTGATCTGACTCGTCGCGATAGTCACCGACAATAAAAAAGCTCCGTTTTGCGGAGCTTTTTTGTTGCTTATCAGTAGTACGAATTATTTCTTCACCATCGACTTGAATACTGTCTCGTTTACCTTAACCGGATAGTCCTGGCGCATCTTTTCGTTCCACTGCTTTTCCAGGAAGTCCTGGTATTCAGCAACTACATAGCCGCGTGCTTCTTCCAGTGTTTTTGCAACCGGTTGTGCAAATACCTGTTTGGCTGCAACCACAGTATACGTCTCGTTTTCTCCGTTTATTACTTTAATGTTGTCAGCTTGTAGGTCGGCCAGGGTTGCTTCCTTGAACCTTGAGAATTCATAACGGCCGCGCTGAACAGTTACCGCGTCAGGCTTTTCAGTACTGTTGATCACTTTCGCTATCTCTTCTTCTGTAAACTTCCTCTGGCGGATCATGATCATGCCTGTATCATATGCAGCCTTGGTCTTGAATTTGTAAACCGCTCCCTCAAATCCTGCTTCCCACATGTATTTGTTTTTGCGGGTCTCAAAGAAAGCCTTCAGGCCGGCGCTGTCTTTCGATGCCTTGCTCCACACGTTGCGGTCCATCAGTTCAAACAACATAATGCCGTCTTTGTACTCATTCATCAACAGCCTGAATTCAGGATTCTCTTCAACCAGTTTACGCTCCTGGAAATCCGTAAGCATATTGTTCACAAACAGACTGTATGCATCGCGGATGGTAGTGGCACGAGGTCCGTTCAGTTTGCCACGGGTCATATTGTACAGGAACGCTGCAAAGTCGCTCTGTGTGTACGACTTACCTGCCATTGACATCACCGGCTTAGACATGTTCCTGAAGTCATCCGGCTTAATACTCTTAGCGTCAGCACCGGTGTCAGGTATCGCCATCAGCTTTTCGTATACTTCCTTGTATGCTTCGGCATTCTCTTTAAAGCCGTTCTGTGCCTTTACTTTTTCGAAATAGATGTCTTTTGCCGACTGTGCACGAGCGTCATTCTCCACCTTGCGCTTCAGTTGGGTGTAAAGGGTGTCGTATGGTTTCAGGCTGTTTTTGCCCAGCAACTTGATGATGTGGAATCCGAACTCTGTCTGAACCGGCCCTGCAACATCACCTACTTTCTTGATGCCGAATGCAGCGTCCTCAAACACCTGCACCATGCGGCCCGATGTGAATGGCTTCATTACGCCGCTGTCGTTGATGGTGAATTTGTCGTCAGAGTACTTCATTACCAGGTCTGCGAAACGTGCGCCACCTTTCAGCATTGCCATTACCGAGTCGGCGCGTTTGCGGGCATCTTTAATGCCTTCTTCACCGCGCGATTTCTGTGTCTGTATCAGGATCTGAGCCACCTTCACTTCACCACGGTCTGCACGACGATCAAGCACCTTCACAATGTGGTAACCGAACTGCGACTTAAAAGGAGCAGATACTTTTCCTTTCGGAGTGTTGTACGCTGCATTCTCGAAAGGATACACATACTGCAGCGAAGACATATAACCTATCTCACCACCTTTATCTTTCGAGCCGCGGTCGTCCGACAGCGCCATAGCCATAGCTTCAAACGTCTGCCCCTTTGTTTCTATTACGTTGTAGATGCTATCTATTTTTTTGCGCGGTGCAGCAGTGTCAGTGCCGGGAGGGCACGATACCAGAATGTGTGCGACACGCACATTCTCCTTCATACGGTCATATGCCTCGCGTATCAGTTTGTTTGTTATCTGGTCGTCGGTAAGGTAGTTTTTGGCCAGCTGTTTGCGGTAGTTGGTCAGTTCTTTGTCAATGCTCGGAACCGTGTCCAGGCGTTGTTTCTCTGCCTCCGCTACTTTCATTCTGAACAGTGAATACAGGTCAAGGTAACTTCTAAGTTCCTTCTCAGACATGTCGGGCTTCTTGTTGATGCTGTTTTTCTTGTAAACCCTCAGAAATTCATCCTTGGCCACAGAATTCGGTCCATAAGTGAACAATGCCTGTGCGTAGCCTGAAGTGACCAGACCGGCAGCCATGCATGATAAAACCAGTTTTCGCATTTTTATATCCTGTTTTTTCGGTTATTTATTTTTCTCTTTCCTTTCCAGCATATCCACCAGTCCGGCTATGTTGCTGTGATCCAGCCTTTTCCCCCTGATGATCTTTTTCTCATCCAGCAGGTAGATGGTTGGTGTGCTGTAAACGTCATATTTAGAACGCCAGTCGCCCACATGTTCCGGGTCCCAGGTCGTCGTCCAGTCGTCCAGCTTATAGCGCTTCACAAAGTCTTTTGCTGCCGCTTCATCGCCTTCCGTACTCACTGCGTATATCTTCATGCCCTTCGCCTTCAGCGATGTCCTGTACAGCGAATCTATTTTTGGTATCTCTTCTTTGCAGTGGCCGCAGGTAGGTGCATAATACACTATCAACGTATATTTTGCCTTCATCCCGCTCAGGCTTTCTTCCTTACCCGTTTCCAGGTTGGGCAGGCGCACCTCCGGGGCCAGGTTACCTATTACGTTAGGGGCTATCTTCATGGCCCTGTCTATGTACTTATTCAGCTCGTCGCTGCTCAGCCACGTTGCGTCGCCCTTCATGTAGTAGTTCTCCACCAGGTATACAAACACCTCGTCCATGCCCATGATCTTGCTGTTCTCGGCATTGCGGGTCAGCCACCACAGCGCATACTTAAAGGTTTCTTTCGATCCGCGGGTTTTAGTCAGCAGGTCCGTGCTTTCCTTTATCATGCTGTCCGGCCAAGGCATCACCAGCTTGTTGAAATACTCTTCCAGCTTGGCATCAAATATCGGCGTGTGTATCAGGCGGTCGTCCTTCAGGTCGTAGCTGTCCCAGTAGTGGCTTTTGTAATAGCGGTAAGCGAAAGTTGAGTCCTTTGTTTTTCCGTCTTCCAGAAAACGTGACCCCTCAGGTACTATCGGCACTTCAAGCGAATGAAAGATAGCCGAAAGAAGCGTCCCCGGATATTTATCGGCCTGCTCACGGCGATACTTTGTCAGCTCGCGCGATGTTGCAGCCGATTTCTTGCGCAGTGCAATAGTGTCTTCGGCAGTGCGTGCTGCGGCATATTCTTTTTGCAGGTCCTGTTGTTTGGTACTATAGTCTTTCAGAAAGTTCACATACTCCTGAAAGTGTTCATTCTCCGGCGAGTTTTTGAAGGTTACCCCCTGCGGAAGTTTGGCAATATCGGCCGTTATGGTCATATCGGCACCCTTATCCAGCAGGAACTCGAAATAGGTCTTTCTATCTGAAAGCAACACCATGTATATGCCGCCAATAAAGTCTGGGTCGTTACTATCAAAAACAGCTACACCTTTTTTATCCAGTTTTGCCGAATCCCGTTTGTAGATGGTAGGCAACGGTTTGCCGTAGTAGTGTACAAGATAAACCAGACTGTCTTTCACAGCCGGCATTTTTAGGGTTACATGGTAGCCGTCACGTGCAACTCCATTTACTGCCATACCGAATACCAGCAGGGCAACCATTGTAAGTCGATTCATATTGCGCTCTCGATTGTTTCCGCTTAAGACGGAAATAAACCCAAGTGTGTTGGTTCGGGCCGCCAAAAATAAACTATTAAACGATAAATAGCTTTACAAACCATCACTTTTGATGTAAAATATTTCATAAATATGTTTTCCTGTTTTGCAGGTTTCAATTTATTTCATAACTTTTCGTTAGCAACTGTTTTGTTAATAACAATTCAGTAGTATTTCCTTTTTCTATTTTTCATGAAAACAAATAACATGTCCTATTTACTGCTTTTTTCCATCACCAATGAACTCCACGACTGGCAAGGGCTCATTGCTACCATTCTCATCGGCGGCATCGCTGGCTTTCTGGCACAGCTCCTCACACCAGGCCGTGGCTTCGGCGCCATCGCCACGGTGCTCATAGGTATTGTAGGTGGTTGGTTGGGCAAGATCCTTTTCAAGGACCTTCTTGCTTTTACCAGTAGCCCCCTCATCAACACTATCATCTGTGCTACCGTCGGCGCCTTCATTCTGGCACTGGTCATCAACCTCATCGTTGGTGGCGACGACGGCGACAGAACCAGCTACAGAGCATAGTTGCACCCAGATCTCTGCTTATTAGTATTTGCAACCGGCACAATGCCCGTTGCATGCTATCGGTATGTATCCGACCAATGACTATTCAACGTATCTTTAACGAAATATTCTTTAGGTTTGATGCCTTTGAAATTCATTGTGCCCATGAACAGGAAATTACTTTTCATTGCCATTGCATTGTTGTCGTTTACGGCAGGCCGCACGGCCGCACAGGGAATTACTCCGCAGGATATGGAGAAATTCAAAAAAATGGAGGATTCATTGGTCGTTTCTGCCGACTCGATGTACGAAGCCTTTCTGCCCGATACACGTGTCATGTACAGCGAGCGTTTTGCCCGCCAGCTGGTGCGCACACTCAAGATCCCCAACTCCTATCTATATACCTTCGACTCCCTACAGAAGCTCATCAACATTCTCAATTCCGACGATAACTCATTCCGCATATTCAACTGGGTCATAGAGCCGGCCAAGATCACCCGCCGCTACTATGGCGCCATCCAGCTCATGCAACCGCAACTCAAGCTCATAGGGCTTAACGATTACAGCGAGCAGCTCGACAAAGGTCTTGAAGACAGCACCATATCGGGCGGCAAGTGGTTCGGCGCACTATATTACCGCATCATGACCCGCGAGGTAAAGGGACAAAAAGTACACTTCCTCTTCGGGCTCAATTCCGGTGGCATGCTTAGCAACCGCAAGGTCATAGATCCTATGACCTTCAGCCCCACCGGCAGTGGTGTCACATTTGGTGCGCCCGTGTTCGGCATAGGGTCGCACAACTTCCCCAAGACACCCATCAAAAGGTTTGTGCTCGAGTACAAAAAGGACGTATCTGCATCTATGAACTGGGATCAGGAGCGACAAATGATCGTTTTCGACAAACTCACCTCGGTCAGCAACGACCCCAACCGCAAATACACCTATGTACCCAGCGGCCAGTACGACGGCCTCTACTGGGCAAACGACATGTGGAACCTGAAACGCGACCTTGTAGACATTACAGTTTTGCAGGACGGCCAGGCTCCGGGTGGCGAATAACTTTTTTATGTACATTTGCAGCCCTTTTACAGGAACTTTTAGTTGCTGAGCGATCGATAGGATGCTACGTTCTGCCGCCGAAAAAGAGGAAACACTTTGAATTATACAGAACGTTAGTTCTGTTCAAATAAAACCAACTGTTACTGGTCCGGTAGCTCAGTTGGATACCTGCCTGCCGATAGGCAGGGAGCACAAGCCTTCTAACCTGCCTGCCGGCAGGCAGGGCTTGGGGTTATTGGTTCGAAACCGATCCGGATCATGAAAACGAGTGCCTATGTTCTTTGTATATGTTTTGAGGAGTTGCGTTAACGGCAACTTTTATGTGGGAATGACGATCGATATCCCGAAAAGAATCGGTCAGCACAACAACGGAGCCAACCGTTCCACAAAGGCACACAGACCTTGGGAGTTATTCTTTACCGAAGGATATCAAACAAGAATCTAGGCGTGCGAAAGAGAAGTATATTTGAAGTCCGGAATAGGGAAGGAGTTCATTAAAAAGAAGTACACAGAACGTTAGTTCTGTTCAAAAAAAACCAACTGTTACTGGTCCGGTAGCTCAGTTGGATAGAGCACAAGCCTTCTAAGCTTGGGGTCATTGGTTCGAATCCAATCCGGATCACCTGTTCGGACAGGCTTCCAATTTCGGAAGCCTGTCCTTTTTTTAATCCTTCTAAAAGCCCGTCAGGGTTGCATATTACACGGGCAGCTTCGTTAATTCTTGTGGTTCGATAAGATTTATTTTCATAAACCAATTTCTCAGGGTACATCGAACCAATCAGCTTTTGCTTAGTAGATAACGTTGCATTCTCATAGTAGTTCGGCAAGTCACGCAGTACCTTTGTAGCTGTGGTTATGTAAGCCATCAGGTTATCATCCACCTTACTCAAGTCATATTTCTTCTTAGTTAGCTTCTCAATTTCGGGTTCATAGAGGTTTTTAATCTCCCTATAATCAAGCGAGGTTATTTCGTCATCCGACATTTTACGCAATGCGTTGGTTATCCTCGCTTGGTTCTTCTCTATGGCTTCGTCTATTTCTTTTAAGCTAATACTCTTATGCTTCCCCGCCTTTTTATAATAATCGGCAGCAATACCCTCGAAAAGTGAAATCTCTTCTTCGTAGGTGCTAAATTTTTGCAGTTCCGAAAAAAAGTGGTCATTGGCTTCTTCTGCCTTATATCTTTCACCACATTTACTCGTACAATGATAATAGAAGTATTTACCGTTCCTTCCAGTAGATGCACTGCCAGTTAACCTGTTCCCGCATTTAATTTTTGCAGTTCCGAAAAAAAGTGGTCATTGGCTTCTTCTGCCTTATATCTTTCACCACATTTACTCGTACAATGATAATAGAAGTATTTACCGTTCCTTCCAGTAGATGCACTGCCAGTTAACCTGTTCCCGCATTTACGGCAGATTAAAAAGCCTCTCAATGGCAATTCAGCTTTACCCGTTTGTACGGATGCCTGTTTTCTTTTCTTGCCATCTAATACATCCTGCGCCTCATAAAACAGCCCTTCGGAAATTAACGGCTCATGTATCCCTTTTACCATCATTGCTTCCTCATCCTTGTAGGCAGGAACATAAAGCTTGCCCATGTAAACAGGGTTGCGAAGTAGGTAGAAAATATTGCTTCTACCCACCTTTAGCCCTTTTTTGACCGCTACCCTCCAAAGGTCTTTTACGTTATTGATGCCACTTGCTACTTCTTCGAAAAGCCATCGCACCAAATGGGCATCATTGCCCGGCACAATAATAGGCCTGTTCATGTCATTGCGTGCATTTTTATAACCTTTTGGTGCAGTGGTACAATACCTGCCGTCCTTCATAGCCCTGCGCATTCCTGCAATAACATTTAGTGAACGGCGGTCATTTTCAACTTCGGGTGCGGCAAGATAGAACGCAAGCATTATTTTGTTTTCGGGTACGGATAAGTCCAGCGGCTGCTCCATAGCCTGTGGTTCTACACCAAGCTTGTGCAGCGTATTGATCATCCCATAGGCATCCCCTGCATTACGGCTAAACCTATCCCATTTCAAGAACAACAGCAGGTCAACGGCTTTTTTGTTCTTTTTAAGGTAGGATAAAAGTTCATTAAAAGCAGGCCGCTCAAAAGTCTTGGCTGAATGGTCTTCTTTGTAAAAGCCAACTACGGTTATGTTGTGCTGCTTGCAGTAATTCCGCAGTCTTTCTTCCTGATGTGCAAGGCTGTAACCCTTTTCTGATTGTTCTTCTGTGCTAACCCGCACGTAAATAATGGCGTTCCTCATTGTCATCATTTTGGTTTTCTGTTAGTGGAATTGTAACACAAGGTTGCTGATTAACAAAGTATTCATCGTAGGTAATTTGAACAAGTTTATAAAACCAATCCCTTATCAATAGTATTTCTTCGTCCGTGTATTTCTTGCTCTTGCTTTTTAGCAATTCCCTGCACTTTCCTAAAGGCATTTGATCTTCCACGTCTATCCCAATTTCGTCAGTTTTTCCTCTGAATGGAATGATTTTATTTATGTCCTTTTTTCTCATAGCTAAGTTACAACTAGTTGATTATCAATGTGCCTATATTTTTTTCGAATAGGCTTTTTTAACTTTTTATTCGCCACAAATTTGCATGGACTGCGGACGGGCTTTTGCCCGTTTGCGCCAAGCATTTTTGATACGAATATTTAGTTGTGTTCATCATCGTCCTCATCTTCATCTTCTTCCTCATAGTCATCTATGAGGTCTTCAATTTCATGGATAGTGTCTCTTTGTTCCTTGTCATAAGTAACTTCCAGCGTAATGCAGTCATTTTCCGCATCCGTTCCAGTTATCTCATGCGATATTTCATTTTCAATGAGTATGTCAGCTACATCTAGCAATAAGCCAACTGGTATTTCTAATTCCTTCTTTACAATTACTGTGTTCATTTTTTTTGCTTTTTAAAGTTTGTAATTTCAGTTCTCGCTATTCTGTTCATAATGCTAATCAGGGTGATCTCTTATTCTATTGTTCATGCTGCTTCTTATTTTGAGAAGTCAAGGTTCTTAAATTTCACCCTCGGCACGAAATCTGCCAACTGAAAACGGAGAGCAATTAGCTTAACTTTAGTTTCCTTTTTGAGGGCAAACCGGAAACTCCGATCACCGGATTTTGCGATTTTCTCTATTGTTTGTTGCTGCTGCCTGATTTCATTTTTTAATGGGTAATTGTATGGCATATACTTGTAATTCCATGAATCCATCATTGCCTTAACGGCTTTGTTGAGTAGCACAAATGTTCTCCGTTCAACAGTTGAATTATTGAAGTGAAGAAGATTTTCAATGATGCACAGAAACCTCAAGCTTACCCATTTTACCTTCTCAAGATCTGAACCATACCAGTATTTCTTCGGATATTGAAACATCTCGGTAGTCCTGTAATTATCCTGAACATAGTCGGCAATGTCATCAAGCAATTCTGAGCGAACCCATTCATAAGGCTCTTCTTCCACCTCTGTATCATGGTAGCGTTTCGACCGTACATTGGTGTTATCTTCTTCCCTACGTTTTGCGTGGTATGGCTCTGGTATGGTTTGTTGGCAGGTGGGTTTTCTAACGTTAAACGGTAATGGTGGTTCAGTGTCATCATAGTTTCTTACGCTCCGGCTTGCGTTAAACGGTATCTTATCCGGTAATTGTTCATCACTTGATGATTCTCGCTGAATTGTATTTGGACCATCCATGTGATCTTCGTCCAATTCTTCGCCCTCAAACTCGATAGCCTTTATCGTTTCCTTATCGTTTAACGTAAGTAGTGGTTGTGTATTCCTGTTGTAAAAGGCTGCCTGCTTGCAGGTATCAGAGCAGTATTTTTTCGTGCTTCTTTGGGTTTGCATCGGTGTTCCACAATGCAAACAATTTCTTTTAATGTCAGTCATTTTTGAAGTTTTTTTGGTGTGACCATTTTATTCATCATCATCTTCATAATCCCCGTCTGCGGTTTCTACATTATGGAAGTTGCCACTTTCAGATTCTCGCCTGTAGTAGCTATAGTCCGACACGAGGGTTTTCAGGTTCTCCAATGCTTTCTTATGCCGGGTTAATTTGGCATTGGTAGTTGTCCTGATAAGCAATGTGTTTTCATGCTCATTAATCCCATCTACCAGGAAGGGAATGTCATTGTTAAACAGGATGCCCAATACATCCATTAATACGTCCACAGGTACGGTGTGAGACTTGGCTTGCGTTACGTTTTGCTGCATATCCTTTAAAATTTTGAACAAAGGTCAGACGTATTTTTACGGTGGGATGCCCCTATTGGTGTACCTATCTTTTGAGAATTTTTTGGCAACAAAAAAGCCGCCCTTTTACAGACGGCTGAACATATTTTTAAGGATAAACGGTAACGGTATTACGTTAAACGGCACAAACGGTAAACGCTAAAAAACGCTATAACACTGATTTTATAGCGTAATAGCATGGAAAAGCCGACCTTTTACAGTCGGCTGATATATCACTTACGTTAAACGGGTCAACCGTTAAACGATAAAAAAGCACTACTCATTATCACTTTTATATTTCTTTCGTTCCGCAAAGGGCAGTTCTTTAATGGCTCGTTTTATTTCTTCATCGATCATTTTTACTGCACTGTCTAACGCTAAGTCAACAAAATAAGGACGGATAAACTTTAAATCAGTAATAAGCTGGCTGTCCTTTTTGTAATTTGGCATTTGCAGGTATTTCTTATAAATATCAGAGTTCTGAACGGTAGTAAACTTAGTACCAGTTAGCAGATGAATAAACCGGGCTATTCCACTTGTAGAACTCCCATCCCGGCCTTCTATGCCTAAAGAAGCTTTCAAAAAGTAGTAAATGGCAAGCAGTTGCCGGGCTTTGGTCATGTCCTTGTCCGGCTCGTCTGTTATTATGGTTGTTTCTTCTATGGTAATAGTTGGGACTATATCACCCTTATCATGTAAATAAAGCAACTTTCTTGCATGGGAAAGCGCATTCTGAGACATAAGTAAAAATTCCTCTCTATCTTCCGAATTAAACTCCTGCTCCGCCGGTGACATAGCATCAAACTCCTCTTTAGTTACCAGATTCAATTCGCTCACAACATTCTCAGATAAGAGATATTTAATAAATCCTTTGCTGAAATAAGCCACTAAACGGCTACGGTACTTTGTGAGCAGATCGTCTTCATATGTTTCAATCAACTCCGTAAACTTCTCGTTGCCTGTCTTGATATAGCCGGAAGCCAACTGGAAAATAAGCATGAGATGCTCAGTTATTTCAATTTTCTCAGCGTGAGTATAACGGGATAGCACTTCCAGATAGTCATTCCAAAATTTCTTTGCCAGCAGGTGAGCAAATTCTTCCCGGTGAGGGTTAAGTTGACTTTTGTCTTCCATATAGCAAAAATATTAAAAAACGGACATGAACACGGATCTGACAATTTGCACTATTCGCCAACTATATGAATACGAGTTGAAAACTAATCGCCCGACATTGAAAATAGTTGCCAACTTGTAGCTGAACAATCAACCTGATATGAAGGCGGCATATACACGGGGGCTATACAATGAGCTGATTTTCGATTACATTTGACTTTCACGTAAAATGTGCGAAAACAGCACGAAAAATAGATTTAGTGACCGCTGCATTAGCTTAGAAGCAATACTATTGCTGGTTGAGTGTAATAGCAAGTGAAAATTAATTTCAGGCTACATATTAAAATAACATACGCTGAAATGGCTAAAAAAGAAGTAAAAGAAAAGGCAATTGAAGTAACCCTGTGGGAAGCCGCAAATAAATTGAGAGGTAGTGTAGAGCCTGCCGAGTATAAGCATGTTGTACTGGGATTGATATTTCTGAAGTTTGCCAGCGACAAATTTGAAGATCATAGAGCGAAGCTGTTGGCCGAAGGCAAAGAAAAATACATAGAGCTGGCAGACTTCTATAATATGAGCAATGTGTTTTTTCTGGAAGAAACCAGCCGCTGGAGTTATCTCATCAAAAAATCGAAGCAAAACGACATTGCCCTGCTAATAGACACCGCCCTGCATACGATAGAGAAAAACAACAAATCGCTGAAAGGTGCCCTGCCCGACAATTATTTTTCCCGGTTGGGATTGGATGTTACGAAACTGGCTTCTCTGCTGGATACCATCAATGATATAGACACCACCAAAGATCCCAAACAAGATGTGGTTGGCAAGGTTTATGAATACTTCCTCTCCAAATTTGCTCTGGCTGAGGGTAAAGGCAAGGGGGAATTCTACACTCCCAAAAGCATTGTAAACCTGATTGCCGAAATGATAGAGCCTTACAAGGGCATTATCTATGATCCCGCCTGTGGCAGTGGCGGCATGTTTGTGCAAAGCATCAAGTTTATAGAAGCACACCACGGTAATAAAAAGGAAATTTCTATTTACGGACAGGAATACACCAACACCACCTACAAACTGGCAAAGATGAACCTTGCTATAAGGGGCATCAGCGGCAACCTGGGCGAAAAAGCAGCCGATACTTTTGCCGACGACCAGCATAAAGACCTGAAAGCCGATTACATTATGGCTAACCCGCCGTTTAACCAGAAAGATTGGCGGGCAGATACTGAATTAGTGGACGACCCACGCTGGCGTGGTTACGATGTACCACCCAAAAGCAATGCCAACTATGGCTGGATACTGAATATGGTGAGCAAACTAAGCGACAATGGCGTTGCCGGGTTTATATTGGCAAACGGTGCGCTAAGTGGCGGTGGCGAAGAATATAAGATACGCAGAAAGCTGATTGAAAATAATTTAGTGGAAGCCATTTTGGTATTACCACGCAATTTGTTTTACACCACCGACATCAGTGTTACCTTATGGATTGTAAACAAAAACAAAAAAGCACAAAACAAGAAAGTAGGCGACGAAGCCCGAAACTACAGGGAGCGGGAAAAAGAAATCTTGTTTATGGACTTGCGGCAAATGGGCGAACCTTTTGAAAAGAAGTATACACAGTTTTCCGATGCCGACATTCAAAAAGTAACAAGCATTTACCACCAATGGCAAACAAAGGAAATTGACAACATTCCAGAATTTTGTTCTTCAGCAAAATTTAAAGAAATCGAAAAGAAAGATTTCTCACTCGTACCAAGCAAGTACATAGAGTTTGTGAACCGGGATGAGAATATTGATTTTGATGAGAAGATGTTGGCTCTACAAACCGATTTTGCTGACCTGCTGAAAGCTGAAGCCGCTTCTAAAAATGATTTACTAACCGTATTTAAAGAATTGGGTTATGAAATCAAGTTATAAGCCTATTGGGAACTATATTCAGAAGGTCGAACACCGAAACCGTGATTTGAAAGTTACACGCCTTTTAGGTTTAAGTATGACCAAAGAGTTTAGAGAAACCACTTCAAATATTGTTGGTACTGATATGTCGGTTTATAGAGTGATGAGCAAATATCAATTTGCTTGTGATTTTATGTCGCCAATACGGGTTAATAAATTACCTGTTGTTTTAAAGTTGGATGATGTACCAAATTTAGTTTCTCCAGCCTATCCTGTATTTGAAATCAGAGACAGGAATGAGCTAGACCCTGAATATTTGATGATGTGGTTTCGCAGACCTGAGTTCGACAGATATGCTACATTTAAATGTGATGCTGCGATAAGAGGTGGTTATGAATGGGATGAATTATGCGAAACATTAATACCAGTTCCCACCATCACCAAACAAAGAGAAATAGTAAAAGAATACAACGCCATCCAAAACCGCATAAAACTCAACGAGCAACTGATACAAAAACTGGAAGAAACTGCACAGGCGGTTTATAAACGATGGTTTGTGGAGTTTGAATTCCCCGATGAAAACGGACAGCCGTATAAAAGTAATGGCGGGGAAATGGCTTGGTACGAGGAATTGGGTAAGGAGATACCAGAGGGTTGGGCGTTGAAACCATTCACTGAAATCGTTAAACTTAGCGGAGGGGGAACACCTGATACAAATAATGAAAAGTTCTGGAACGGCGATATTCCTTTTTTTACACCTGCGGATGTTGTGGATAGTTATTATTCAATTTGCACAGAAAAGCATGTTACAGAATTGGGGCTAAAAAACAGTAGCACAAAATTATATCCGATGAATACTGTTTTTTTAACAGCGAGGGGTACAGTTGGTGCTATTGCAATTGCAGGCTGCGAAATGACAATGAACCAAAGTTGCTATGCGATAACTGGAACAAAAGGAATGAACCAATACTTCACACATCAAATTACACTTTCGGCAATAGCAAAACTCAAGAATGAAGCTGTAGGAGCAGTATTTGCAGCATTAGTAACCAAAGATTTTGACAGCCAAATGTTAATTGAGCCTGATAATGACACAATTAAAAAATATGGCGAAAGAATAAAACCTGTGTATGGCTATATTTTGAATATTGTCAATCAAAATCAAAAACTATCCGAACTTAAAAACTTGCTACTTTCTAAATTAGCGACTATAGAAAATTAATATGGGAATATTACTAAAACAATTGAGAGTTCACGGATTCAGGGGGCTAGATAATCTCGAAATAGATTTTGAGACAACAACTGTACTTGTCGGCACAAACAATGCAGGTAAAACAACCATACTGAAATCGCTACAGCTAGCGTTGTCAAATTCATTTCAAATAACAGATGATGATTTTTTCTTTTCAGAAAATGTGATAAGAGATAAAATTATCATTGACCTACTGTTCATTAGTATTAATGATGACGGTAGTCAGTCACAAGAGTTTGAAGATAAATGGGCAACAGTTTTTACTGAAAATAGAATCTCAATTGACCAAGCCGGAAATCAATTCTTAGCATTTCGTACTCTAATTAACGAAAATCTAATCAGGAAGACTTTTACCAAAAAACAATTTGTTATTGATGATTGGAGCGTTTTTCATAGTGATGTAGATGGATACTGGTATCAAAAAGAATATGAAAAAGAACTGGGCTTTTACTTTGACGAAATTCCATTTTTCTATTTAGATGCTAATAGAGACATATTAGATGATTTGAAAAATAAGGTCTCTTTTCTAGGAAAAATTCTTTCGTCCATAAGTTATGAAGATGGTGACAAAGAATTAATTGAGAACCTGATCAAAGAATTAAACAAAGAAACAATTGAAAGAAGTGCAATCCTAACAAATTTGCATAGTACGTTGGAGGAATTAGATACCGCTATGGATAATCCCAACAATACTGTAGATATTACTCCTTTTACTAAAAAACTGAGGGATTTAAATAAAGGTGTAAAAATCAATTATTCTCAGTTCTCAATGGAATATCACGGGATGGGGACAAGAAGTTGGTCTTCACTTTTGGTATTAAAAGCATTCATATTACAGAATATGAATTTAGCAAATCAGAGCCAGGTTGCATATTATCCAGTAGTTGCAATTGAAGAGCCAGAATCGCATTTACACCCAAATGCTCAGAAGAAACTGTACTCTCAAATAAACAATATAGTTGGTCAAAAAATAGTCGCAACTCATTCTAGCTATATTGCTGGCAGTGCTAAATTAAAAGAGATTAGAAGTATAGTTAAAGCCGATAGCACAACAAAGGTCGGAAGAATAATAGAAACTGATTTAAATCCTGAAGAAATCAGAAAAATTTATCGTCAGGTAATTAATACAAGAGGGGAATTATATTTTTCGAAAGTAATAATACTTTGTGAAGGAGAAACGGAGGAACAAGCACTGCCTTTATTGGTGAAAAAACATTTTCATAAAAGCACTATTGAACTTGGTGTTGATATTGTAGGAATAGATGGCGGCGGCAATTATTTTCCGTTTATATACTTTGCTGAAAAACTTCATTTGAAGTGGTTCATTTTAAGTGACGGTGAATCAAACATAATTAAGAAGTTAAAAAAAGATTATAAGAAATTAACAGGATCAGAAGTGAGTATAAGTGAAATTGTTTTGCCAGATAATATTGTTCATTTTGATAGTGAAGATGATTTTGAATCATACATTATAAAGAACGGATTTTTAGAAGAAATAGAGAATTGCTTGAAACATATTTTAAATGTTGAAGACTTAGACGAAGTAATTGCAAATAAAAATGGGACTTCAAAAGGAAGGGTCAAAACAGACAATATTTGTGGAACTTGCAACCAGCACATTTTTGAGGACGACCTAAGAGACTATAATGGCGCCGATGGCAGATTAACTGCTCTAAATGACTTATTATCCCAAAATAAAACTAAATATTCAAGTTTATTATCAGAACTAATGTATAATTCTAATAAAGCCCTTCCTCCGAAATTACTCCTGCTATTTCAAAGGATTCAATCAATATTAAATCCAGTTATCAATGACTAAAATAAACTTATCTCCAAAACAGGAAGAAATAGTAAGTCTCGATCAGGGGGCATATTTGGTATTAGCAAGTGCGGGTAGTGGTAAAACGAGGGTTTTAACTGAAAGGATTAAGCGGTTATCAAATTCAACTAGCAGTAAAATATTGGCGATTACTTTCACCAACAAAGCAGCATCAGAAATCAGAGAAAGACTGGGTACATCCGAAAAAATAACAAAGAATGTATTTGTAGGAACATTTCACAGTTTTTGTCAGTCAATCCTAGAATTGCGATTTAAGCTTTTAGGA
The DNA here is from genome assembly GCA_044220845.1 of Flavipsychrobacter sp. Lineage (GTDB taxonomy): Bacteria > Bacteroidota > Bacteroidia > Chitinophagales > Chitinophagaceae > Nemorincola. The sequence goes on from JBGAQG010000028.1 coordinate 40,495, forward strand.
TATACAAGAATGCCACATATTTTTGAGGATGATTCAGATCGACTAGAGTTAATTAAACAGGCAATTAAATCCGTTCCATTTTTTGAAGAGATATACAGTGCCTTGGACCCTAAAAAAAAGAATGAATACACCTATAATACATTACAATTTATCTCGACAGTAAAGAGAGAACTTATTTCTCCCGAAGACTTGGCTGAAAATTCGGATTATAGGGAATATAAATACATATTTGAAACTTATCAAGACATATTAAAGTCAAATAATGCTATTGATTTCGACGATATAATCAGGCTGGTTTATGAGTTGTTTACAAATAATGAATCTGTTGCAAACCTGTACCGGAAGGCGTATTCTTTCATTTGTATTGATGAATGCCAAGACTTAAATAAACTTCAATATTTTCTTTTGAAATCATTATGTGGCAAAGTTATCAATAATGTTATGATGGTTGGTGATCCGAATCAATCAATCTATGGTTTTAACGGTTCTGCACCTTCGTTTATGCAAAACGACTTCGTGTCAGATTTTCAGGCACAAAAAATATCACTTGATGAAAACTATCGTTGTTCAAAATCTGTAATTGAAGCGTCAAATACCCTAATGGACTTAAATGTCGAAGCTATCAACTATGTGATTGACGGCATTTTTCAAATCCTGCCTGCTGAGTCTGAACTTGCTGAAGCTGAATTTGTCGTAAATAAAATAAAAGAGTTAGTAAATCTAAAATCACATATTGATATTGAGGGGGAAATAACTTATGATAAGATTTCTATTTTAGCAAGAAATAAATTTGTATTCAAGCACATTGAACATCAACTCAATGAGACTGGTATACCTTACTACTATAAATCGGGAAATGTAGGGATTAAATTCAGCTCTATTTCAATGAAGATTTTTGATCTGTTTTTTAGAATAAAGATTAATCCGCTTGATAAGCTACATCAAATGAAATTAGAAGACATCTTGAAGGTTGATGATGCTTTTAATCCAGATAAACTTCAAAATTCTCAGTACCCCATTTCTGCGAGCATTAAGGAAATTATAAATGAATCTTCAATTGATAACCTCCATTTGAAAATTGATTCGTTAAAGAAATTATTCAATGTATCAATAACTGACGACGACGAGAAGAAATTAACATTAGATGAATTAGACGATTTTGCAAACCAATTCCTTCAGTATAAAAAGCTAAATTTAAAGCCAACACTAGATGGTTTCAAATCTGCGATTGCGTTGGGATTGACAAACAACTCTAATATCAGAGCAATTGGTGTTTGCCTAAGCACAGTACATACAATGAAAGGACAAGAAAGCGAAATTGTCTTTTTAATAGGTATGGATGACGGTACATTTCCTGATTTTAGAGCGGTAAACAACGGGGGAGAAGAATTGCAACAAGAAAAAAATAATACATATGTCGCCTTTACCAGAGCTAAAAGATTTTTGTTTGTTACATACCCAAAAAAGCGATTGATGCCTTGGGGCGACTATAAAGCGAGAGCTATTTCAAGATTTTTAAAGACTTTAGTTTAAATAAAATACAGGATGTGAAATTAGATTTTGCGTTTACTGAGTTCTTTCAACAAGATAAAATGTCAAGTTTTTCGCTCCAAAAACTTGACATTTTGAAATTATAGCTACCTTTGCAATATGACGTTGGCATCGCAAATACGAACCCGAATAAAGAAGCTGCCCGAAGGCAAAACCTTTGGGTATGCCGATTTGGGTATTGCCAAAGAAGAATACCAAACTGCCGCCAAGGCATTGGAACGCTTACAATCCGATGGCAATATTAAAAAAGTATCGAAAGGAATATTCTACAAGCCAGAACAAACGGTTTTCGGGGAACTTAAACCAGATTACAGCGAGCAGCTACGCCCTTATTTGTTTGAAAACGGCAAGCGGGTAGCCTACGAAACAGGGTTTTCGTTGTATAACCGAATGGGCTTAACCACCCAAATGGCTTTTCGTATCAAAATAGCCAGCAGGGGTAAACGTATTTCTATAAACCGGGGTGCTTTAAAAGCAGATGCCGTAAAAAGCTATACAGAAGTAACAGATGCTAATTACGAGCTATTAGGGTATTTAGATGCCATCAAAGACAGTAAACGAATTCCTGATTGCCCGGTAAGCCAAGCGGTGAAGGTCCTGTCCGGCAAAATAAAGACCTTAAATGAAAAGCAAATAGCAGACCTGATTAAATATGCGCTACTCTATCCACCAAGGGTGCGGGCATTGTTAGGTGCTATGCTTGAAAATCTAAATGTGCAATCGAACATAGCTAAACTTAAACAAAGCCTGAATCCACTATCAACAATAAAATTGGGGTTAAAAAAAACAGATTTGCCCACCATTAAAAACTGGAACATAGAATGAAGCTGCACGAAAACAAAAATTTGTTTAGGGATGCCATTCGTGTAACGGCTCAACAAATGAATATACCTCCGGAATTTGTAGAAAAGGACTACTGGGTTACTTATGCTTTGTTTACCATTTTCAACAATGAAATTGGCAAAGACACCGTATTTAAAGGAGGGACAGCACTATCCAAGTGCTATAATATGATCGAACGATTTTCGGAAGATATAGATTTAGTGGTATTGAGGCGTGAAGGAGAAAAGGACAGTAAACTAAAGTCTAAGTTAAAAGCGGTAAGCACAGTAGTAGAAGTCGCATTGCCGGAGGTAGCTATTGAGGGAGTTACTCACAAAATGGGGATGAACCGAAAAACGGCACACGCTTATAACAAAACATTTGAAGGCAATTACGGACAGGTAAGAGATGTGATTGTATTAGAATCAACTTGGTTGGGGTACTATGAACCATACTCGACCAAAAGCATCATTTCATTTGTTGGCAATATGATGCTCAATAATGGACAAGCCGAAATAGCGAATGAAAACGGATTACTTCCTTTCAACTTGCTGGCATTAGAACCCACAAGAACCATTTGTGAAAAGATAATGAGCTTGGTTCGCTTTTCCTATGGCGAAGATCCGATAGGTGATTTAAAGAAAAAGATCAGGCATACTTACGATTTACACCAGTTGCTTAAAGAAAAAGAATTTTCTGATTTTTTCAATTCACCCGCTTTTGATGAAATGCTGCTGAAAGTAGCAAATGATGTGGCGAGTTTTAGAAACAATAATAAGTGGCTAAATCACCACCCTAATGAGGCGCTCATTTTCAAAAATCTGGAAAATGTATGGGTTGAAATAAAAACAGTTTATAGCGGTGATTTTAAAAACCTGGTATATGGAGATTTTCCTAATGATAAAGATGTATTGGATAGCTTAAAAAGAATTCAAGAAAGATTGAAAACTATTTCTTGGACAATAAAAATTGAAGATAAGCCATGAAATTCACTGAAGAAAAATTAGAACGTGCGTTTACAGAGTTACTGGGGCTGGAAGGATTTCCCCATCACCTCGGTATTACAATTGCCCGGCGGCCAGAGGACGTATTGATAGAAGAGGATTTGCAAAACTTCTTACTCGATCAATACTCCATTCAGGGGATTACCGTAAACGAAACTCGATCTATAATCCTTCGACTCAAATCTCTTTCCGCTTCCGACCTGTACGAAAGCAATAAAAAATTCTTACAGATGCTTTCAGACGGTTTTATCCTGAAAAGAGAAGACCGCAGCCAGAAGGATATATACATTCAGTTGATTAATTATGCAGGACTAAATAAACATCGCCAACCTACAGAAGAACAACTCATTTCAATAGTAGCCGAAGACCCGGCAGAATACGGTGTAGACAACAATATATACAAGTTTGTAAATCAACTGGAGATATTTGGTTCAGAAAAACGCATACCTGACGGCATAGTTTACATTAATGGCCTGCCGCTGGTGGTATTTGAATTTAAGAGTGCCATTCGTGAAGAAGCTACGGTTTATGATGCTTTCAAGCAATTAACAGTTCGTTACAGCAGGGACATTCCTGAACTGTTTAAATACAATGCTTTTTGTGTTATCAGTGACGGCGTAAACAATAAAGCAGGTTCATTCTTTGCGCCTTATGAGTTTTTCTATGCATGGCGCAGGGTTGCAGGGCTGGCAAAAGAGGTGGATGGTATCGACAGCATGTTTACACTCATTCAGGGAATGTTTCATAAAAGCCGCTTGCGTGATATTGTCCGCAACTTCATTTATATACCCGACAGTTCAAAGAAAAACGAGAAAATTGTATGCCGCTACCCGCAGTATTATGCTGCTAGAGCATTATATGACAATATAAAAGACGCTCAAAAACCCGAAGGAAATGGAAAGGGCGGCACCTACTTTGGTGCTACAGGCTGTGGAAAGAGCTTTACAATGCTCTATCTCACCCGGTTGTTGATGAAAAGCGAATACTTTGAAAGTCCAACAATTGTGCTGATTACCGACCGTACCGACTTAGACGACCAGCTTTCGGGACAGTTTACCAATGCCAAAAATTTCATCGGCGACAATACGGTACTAAGCGTAGAAAGCAGGGAACACCTACGAGAATTATTGCAAGGTCGGCAAAGCGGCGGCGTTTTCTTGACCACTATTCACAAGTTTACCGAAGATACCGAATTGCTAACCAACAGAACCAATGTAATCTGTATTTCAGACGAGGCTCACCGAAGTCAGGTAAACCTTGACCAAAAAGTAAAAGTAACCGACAAAGGCGTTACCAAAACGTTCGGCTTTGCTAAATACCTGCATGATTCGTTACCACATGCCACATTTGTAGGCTTTACCGGCACACCAATAGATGCCACACTCGATGTATTCGGTAAAGTAGTAGATGCCTACACTATGACCGAATCCGTGAAAGATGAAATCACTGTAAGAATTGTGTATGAAGGCAGGGCTGCTAAAGTGCTATTGAACAATACTAAACTCAAAGAGATTGAAGATTATTATGCCAAGTGTGCCGAGATAGGAAGCAATGAAAATCAGATAGAGCAAAGTAAAAATGAAATGGCACAGATGTATGCCATTATTGGAGATCCCGACCGCCTGAAAGAAGTTGCAGCCGATTTTGTGAAGCATTATGAGAAAAGAGTTTCCGAAGGTTCTACTGTAAAGGGCAAAGCGATGTTTGTGTGCAGCACCCGTGAAATTGCTTATGAGTTATATAAAAACATTATTGCCCTAAAACCTGAATGGAACGAAGTATTGGCAGCAGATGCCGGGGCAGAACTGACAGATAAAGACAAGCGGGAACTAAAACCTATAGAGCGCATTAAAATGATAATGACCAGAGGGCAAGACGATGACAAAATCCTCTACGATTTATTAGGTACAAAGGACTACCGCAAAGAATTAGACCGTCAATTCAAAAACGAAAAATCGAATTTCAAAATTGCCATGGTAGTGGATATGTGGCTTACGGGATTTGATGTGCCGTTTCTGGATAGCATTTACATTGATAAACCGATACAACGCCACAATTTAATTCAAACCATTTCAAGGGTAAACCGAAAGTTTGAAGGCAAGAACAAAGGCTTGGTGATAGATTATATCGGCATCAAAACACAAATGAACCTTGCCTTGAAGCAGTACAGCGAAGGTGATAAGGACAATTTTGAAGATATTGCTGAATCTTTAATCATTGTAAGAAATCACTTAGACCTGCTGGCTAAACTGTTTCACACCTTCGACAACACTAAATATTTTACCGGCACAACTATACAACAGCTAAACACATTAAACTTAGCGGCTGAGCATGTGCAACAGACCAAAGACGTTGAAACACGTTTTATGGGACTAGTAAAGCGACTAAAAGCCGCCTATGATATTTGTGCAGGCAGTGAGCAATTAACCCAGCTAGAACGAGACTACACTCATTTTTATTTAGCCGTTCGCTCTATTGTTTTTAAGCTCACTAAGGGCAATGCGCCCGATACTGCGCAAATGAATGCAAGGGTGAGAGAAATGATAAAAGAAGCCCTGCAAAGTGACGGTGTAGAAGAAATATTCAAACTCGGCGATAACGAAGAAACTGAGCAAGACATTTTTGACGAAGATTATTTGGCAAAGATTGACAAAATCAAACTGCCAAACACCAAAATCAAACTGCTGCAACAGTTGTTGGCAAAAGTCATTGGAGAAATCAGAAAAGTAAACCGGGTAAAGGGGATTGACTTCACTAAAAAGATGCAAGCCCTTGTTGAGCGTTATAACAACCGTGATGCAAACGACATTTTAAGGAGCGAAGTTTATGAGGAAATGGCAAATGCCCTGACCGATCTGATTTGGGAAGTTCACAAAGAATTTTCAGCAGGTGATGAGTTGGGCATCGATTTTCAGGAGAAAGCATTTTATGATATCCTGAAAGAATTGTGCATAAAATATGACTTCAAATACCCGGATGATAAGATGATTGAATTGGCGAAAGCCGTCAAAGACCTTGTTGACGGACAAGCCAAGTTCCCTGATTGGAATAAGCGGGATGACATAAAATCTGCCTTAAAAGTTGGACTTATACTTTTACTTGATGAATTTGGCTATCCGCCAGTGGAGCGAGACGAAGTGTATGTAGAGATTTTTGAACAAGCAGAGAATTTTAAGAAAAATCAGTAGTTGGCAACGCCATCGGGGGCATTTTGAATAAGGAGAATTATGAGACATGAACGCTTAAAAAAAATAGATGCTCAAGATATTTATTTGTATATTTCTGAACAACGAAGGTCGGATTTAATATGCCTTTGAAAAATATAAATCAGTATAATATTGGTCGTGAGTTTTTGTTGTTTGCAATAACGGCAATTAAAAATTATTTAAATTTATAACATGAATAATGTAGCAAATGCACCAAAAAAATTCAACAAATTTACTTTAGGGGTAAGTATTCTTATTTTTTTATCCGTATGCCCTTATTGGTTTATAAGTACTAATAGTCAACTGTCAATAATAAATATACTTATCGGGAAATATTCCTCATCGTATTCACCACAACCTTGGGAGCGTGGGTTATATCAAGTGGGAACATGGCCAGTTTTTTACGCCCATGTAATTACGACTTGTATTGGTTTAGCGATTTATTATAAGTCAAACTTTACACGTTGGCTGGGAGAAATTATTTCCTACCAATATATTGCTGATTTTTTTTACAAAAAGAATAAGAAGGCAACGGTAATGATTAATTGCTTTAAAATTATAATTGCGCTCTCACTAATCTACTGTCTTTATGAAATATTAATTGAGATGATTAAAGGAAATTCTATACCTGCGGGTACATTCAGTATAGGAATTCTATTATTTTTTATTGGTACTGCTGGATGGAATATTGCTTATCCCCAAAATCCTGTTATGCCAGAACTTCAAGGAAGTTTGGACAATAGAAATAAAACGATGTTAATACGATTATCGGACAATCAAATAGCCTACGTTCAAAATAGAAACAATAAAATTATATGGGATTTTAGTCCTTGTAATAGTGACGTAAATCTCTCATTTACAGAAACGTACATTTTTAAACTTAGTGATCTCAGCCATCATATTCCAGATGTTGAACTTCTAAATAGCTCAATTGGTAATATTCATTTTTATTTTGAAATGGTAGGTCCAAAAATTCCAACCTTAGATATATTTCCTAAAACAACTTCATATGAAACGGTGCTAAATTTAAATACCCTAACAAAAAAAGAAAATTTGACAGACATCATATATCTGGCAATCAATCAAAATGATATTAAAGATGAAGTGAAAAAGAAATACGACTTACTTAATACTTATTTCGTTAGTAATCCAAGAGCATCAACACAGGAATGGAACGATAAATTTAAAAATATATATGAAGAAATCAACGCTATTAAATTAGATTTATCAATACAAAATGAAATTAAATATGAAATTGATAAATTTATAGGAAAAGATATTTTTAAAATTACATGTAGCATAACCCAGGATACTGCGAAAGAATATTTTGAGGAGAAAATTAGGGCACATCATCAAGAAACTGCTAGAAAAGAACAAGACATTACGTTTAAAATCGAAGAAGAGGAGAGAAATGCTATGCAAAGAGAAAAAGAAATTGTTCTAACAGCAATTTCTAAACGCCTTGAAACTCCTGGCTTGCCATTTAAGGCAGCCAAAGAATGGATGGAGCTTATTAAAGAAATAAGAACTACCCCCACTAAAGCTAACATAGAACAAGCTAAAGATATGCTTCGGCTGTCTGAAGGAAATGAAAAAATTACCATTGACCAAAATCTTGTAAATGCATCTAAAGAAATTGCCTCAGCCATAATTACCAGCAAACGACAAAACTATAATGAGAATGAAGCAAGAGAATTGATTAGCTCCTCTACTATATTTTTAGCCGAAAATAAAATATCATTTGATACCTTCTATAAAAAATTAACAGAAAAATGGAATACTGAGCGGGAAGAGAGAACCGAAGAAGCATATCAAATGATTGCAAGAGATACTCTACTGTCACTTCTTGAATCCTAAGTTCACACAGGTCAAAATACCGCAACTTATGCAGCAAGTTGAATTTATGCCATCTACTTATTATTGCTGGGAACAGCAAGAGGATGAATCTTGTCCTAAATGTGCAATTGAAAAATGTAAACATATTATTATTGGCTACGCACTAAAAGAGATACCAGAGTTTAACGAACTGCAAGACAATTTTGCAGAAAAAAATTATCATGAAGCACTTTTGAGGCAAAAAACGCTTATTGACACTGTTAACAATATTTTTTTTAATTCCACTAATAATCTCACTGGATATTTAGAACTACGGCTGGCCAATGACATTGAAAAGAAAATTGTTAATTGTTACCTTCTTTTACGTCTAATAAATACATCTATTTCCCATGAATACAACCCATACCGATTACAAGAAGAATTCAAAAGCTTAATACCAGATGACTATATTCTAACTCCATTGTGTACAGAAGAAATTAAAAATATTCTAAAATTAAATAACAGAAGTCTAATTGAAATTAGAAAAAAATCAAATCTTCTATCAGTTGGGTCTTTTTTTCAAGAAGAAAGTTTTGGCATTGCAGCGCGAAATCTAGTAGAATGGGATACCAGAACAAAATATCACATACCATGTACAAGCTATATTGAACCTAAAACTTATAATTTATCAAATCTTTATAAATTACTTCAAAATGCTACAGAGCCTGTACAAATCAGAATCTCAATTGGAGCAAATAGGGTTTTTGAGTTTGAAAAAAATATTGCGTTAGAGTACCACAGTATGTTAAAAACTACTTATGGTTCGATTGCTACTCCCGAAATAAATGCGAATATTAATGCTTTTTCTAAATACATTGGTTCAAAAGAGCTGTTTTCTTTAAAAATACAAGTAGCAGCCAATAACGAGGTAACTGCCATGTCGGTAGGCAATGCTTTTTGTGGTCAACTCTCGTACGGAGAAATAAAAGCCCAAACAAATTTGGAGTGTTTTTCTTTGAAAAAATATGGAATAGAAATTAAAGACCAAGAACAGGATTGGGAGAATTGTAATCATTATTTTTACGATAATAAATTGAATCTTTTAGGCTTTAAAGACGACATTGATGAAACAATCAAGTCATTTATTTTGAGAATGCCCTATTTGAGTGACGGTAGTGAGGCGATGGCCGTATTTAGACTGCCAATCGCAGATGCAAAAGGATTACCTGGAATGATTGCTAAATCTATAAAGCCTTTTTACCAACCTAATCCTAAAGAACAGGGCAAAGAAATAGAAATAGATCTTGGGAAAATTATAACGTCATCTAATACAAAAAGTACATTAGCATACAAACTACCTATTTCCAATTTAACAAAACATGGTTTAATAGTTGGTGCAACTGGCTCGGGGAAAACGAATACAACCTTAAATTTTGTAAAGGAATTGGTTAAAAATGACATCCCGTTTTTATTAATCGAGCCTGTGAAATCAGAATATTATGATCAGATAGCTCCATTACTAAAAGAAAAAGGAGAAATTTTGCATCGCTTTCAATTTAAAAACCCAAGACTGGACAATGGTCAAATAAACCCTAATTTTTTGCGTTTTAATCCATTCATACCTCAAAAGGGAGTTACGACAATACAACATCTTTCTTATATAAAGAGTTGTTTTATGGCTGCATTTCCTATGTACGGTATAATGCCGCTCATTTTGGAGGATTGCCTTTATGAGTATTTTAAAAAAAATATTGAAGGAAATGAAAGCAAATATGGAAAAGGGCTACTTGAAAATGAGTTCTTTAATCCGTCAAAGTCTATTCCTTTTTGGGTTGAGAAATCAGATAAGGGAAATAGATCTGAATTTAATAACGACTACAGAACAATAAAACTTTTCAGTAGCTATATTAGTACATATCTGAAAGAAAACGACAGGCTCTTTGACAATAAAATGAAGGCTGAATTAGAAGGAGGATTAAACAGGAGATTCATTAAACTAACGAAAGGGCTTTTAGGACAAGTGTTTTGCCCCGAAAATTGGCGTAATCCAGACAAACTTGCTTCTAACATTCCCGATAACTTAGATGTCATCCTTAATAAATCTTGTGTTATAGAATTAGAAAGTCTTCCTGAAAATGAAGATAAAGCACTAATGATGGCATTTATCCTCACTTTTTTATTTGAAAACAGACAAATGCGTCCATCCCATCACCCGTCAAACAAATTGCATGTTACAATAATTGAGGAAGCTCATAGACTATTAAGTAATTCATCAATGAAATCTTCTGGTAGCGGGGAGGGCGCTTCCCTATCTCAGGATAGCGGATCAAAAACAATTAGTCTGTTTATTGATATGCTTGCCGAAATTAGGGCAAAAAATGAGGCTATATACATCATAGAACAAAGTCCCACAAAATTAGTCGCCGATGCAATAAAAAATACGAATTTAAAAATCATGCACCGTCTTACTAATAAAAGTGACCGTGATTATTTAGGGGAAGCTATGAATATGGATGAGCAGCAAAGCCGCTATGCTACTACGTTGCAACAAGGAGAAGCACTTGTGTTTGAAGAACAACTAGATAAGCCGATTTTGGTAAAAATGAATAATTTTAAAGAAAAATAAACATCATGGAAGAAGATAGATTAAACAATCAAAAAATAGTAGATGATTTGCTTGAAAAAAATGGATTAAAGCCGATAAATCTGGAGCAAACAGAAAGAAGAATTGGAAATACGGAGAGGAGCGATTATGAATTTAACGAACAGTTAAAAGATGCTGACTATCAAAAGAAAAAGTTAGATAATGCGGCTTATGCCGATCCAGAGGATTTAGGAGAAACGTTATTAAATGCATCAGAAGCAAGTGAAAAGCGAGACAAAGACCCATATTTGGAAGAGTATATGAACTCGTCAATGCCCACTAACGACTACACTGATTCCTATCCACAAGAAAAGGATACCCCCAATGAACCTGGTGATCAGATTGATGAGTTAAAAGAAATAGTTGAATCGGGAAACATCATTGACACTCATAATGATACAATTGATGAGTTAGGTGAAAGATTGATTGTAGGTGAAGCAGGAAACGAAAATGATGTCCCTAATGAGAAAATTGACAAGTTAGAAGAATTATCCGATGTTGTTGAAACAGATGATGCAAACGATATTCCAAATGATACCGTCGATCAATTGAAAGATAGATCAGAAGTTATTGATATGGAAAACTCGAACGATAATCCTACCGAGTCCATCGAACCAGTTGACGGGAATGTCGAAAATTTCAGTGAATCTGAAAGAAAAGATATTGACTCTAAATCTGATTTTTAATGTTTTTGGTCTAATCTATTATGCAATTTATTGATTGTGTTTAGGGGGAATTTAGCATTCACGCCATGTCAAACTGCCACTACTATATCTACCAATTTTTTCAAATCTTCAATGAAAAGGTTCGAGAAATGTCCTAACGGGTTCACGAAAGCCTCGCATTTGCGGGGCTTTTTTATTTAAGAAAAATGAAGGGTAGAGCACAAACCTTCTAACCTGCCTACCGATAGGTAGGGCTTGGGGTCATTGGTTCGAATCCAATCCGGATCACCTGTTCGGACAGGCTTCCAATTTCGGAAGCCTGTCCTTTTTTTAGTCCTTCTAAAAGCCCGTCAGGGTTGCATATTACACGGGCAGCCTCGTTAATTCTTGTGGTTCGATAAGATTTATTTTCGTAAACCAATTTCTCAGGGTACATCGAACCAATCAGCTTTTGCCTAGTAGATAGCGTTGCATTCTCATAGTAGCTCGGCAAGTCACGCAGTACCTTTGTAGCTGTTGTTATGTAAGCCATCAGGTTATCATCCACCTTACTCAAGTCATATTTCTTCTTAGTTAGCTTCTCTATTTCGGGTTCGTAGAGGTTTTTAATCTCCCTGTAATCCAAAGAGGTTATTTCATCGTCTGACATTTTACGCAAGGCGTTGGTTATCCTCGCTTGGTTCTTCTCTATGGCTTCGTCTATTTCCTTTAAGCTAATACTCTTATGCTTCCCCCCCTTTTTATAATAATCGGCGGCAATACCCTCGAAAAGTGAAATCTCTTCTTCATAGGTGCTGAATTTTTGCAGTTCCGAAAAAAAGTGGTCATTGGCTTCTTCTGCCTTATATCTTTCACCACATTTACTCGTACAATGATAATAGAAGTATTTACCGTTCCTTCCAGTAGATGCACTGCCAGTTAACCTGTTCCCGCATTT
>JBGAQG010000059.1:0-7192 GCA_044220845.1 Flavipsychrobacter sp.
TGCCGCAATGACGCAGGCGAAGACTACGCCAAGCTGCGAATGGTAGTGCGACGCGGCTCAGCATGACACTTTATTGAGTTTCGAATGCCTTGCGGAACATCAGGAATAAACATGATTAATTGGTGTCATATAATTCTTATAGACCGAATTGCATAAATTTGACATACTGTGAAAACTAATTCGATGTCGCAGAACCAATTGGGTAAACTCATTCAATTGAAATCGGTTATTTTGTTCGTGGCCTACATGATCCCTCTTTTTTGCGTCGGACAGGGGCGATCAGTAACTCTTTCCGGAAAGGCATATGATGTTATAGACACCATATTGCTTGACAAAAAACCACTCGGAGATTATGTAGTTGTTCTTTATGAAACCGAAGCGTCGGCATCTCCGCTGTTAGTGTACAGCTACAAGAGGAAGGTGAGTTATTACCATAATGCGGTCTTGACGTGCAGGTATTGCTTTGGAAAAGTTGGTACCAATGTCCCAACCTTGCATAGCTACTCCGTAAACAACAGAACCATCTGTTTCAGGCAAGACATTTTTGGACGTTATGATTCAATATTTGTTGACTTCTCGGCTGACACTCCGTATGTATCTAAGGTGATCATCCATCATTGGACCCAACCAACAACGGCGCCACACAACATCAATGAACGGGGAAGCGTAGAATTGACGCCCAGGAAGAGGAAGACCAGACTAGATGCTTTTTCGCCGCCAATAGATCTGGAAGACCCTGAAACCAAACGCTTATTCCAAGTAAGAAAGATACGATGGAGGAAGATTGACTGAGCGTAAAGCTAAAAAATGGTTGTGAGTGGACGGCGCACATCACGGCACATTTCTTTTGACACCAGTAATGAATTACTTAAATTTAGCTACAAAACTGTTCCTGCACCATGGTATCAGCCGCTACAACAACAGACCGACAACAGCTATCATTTTCGGTAAATGAGTGTATGCATATGCGGCGCAGAAAGAGCGGTCAAGCCTACTTGGTAAGCAAACAAAAGTTGTCGATGAAATTCTATAGGATGCAAATTGAACGCGCAATTCTTGTTGCCATAATTTCCTTTTTCCTAGTGTCATGCAATTTTGACGTGCAGCCAAAGGGGAAATATGCTACAGGCGATGAGTATATTTTGTACAAGTACGAAACAAAGATCTTCAATTTTGGAGAATTGCTTGGAACGGACATAGAACTATTTAAAAGGTCGTCTGCATGGAAAATGGCAATAGCAGTGTATGAACAGGATACGTTGGAAATTGAAAAACAACACAAATTAAACAGTGAAGCAATTTACTTTCAGGAGCAGAAATATGGAATGACGCTACTGTGTTGGGCCGTGATAAATGACCGGTATTTTTCGGCAAAAACGTTATTAAAATTAGGATCAGACCCTAATAGGCCAATGTATAATGACGGTACACCTGTAAACTATGCATGTGAAAAAGAAACGACCGCAAATTATTTGCGATTACTTCTTTTGTACAACGTTGACTTATCTCGTAAGTCAAGAAGTATAAGCAACTATTATGTCACGTTAATGGAAATAGCAGCACGTACTTCTCTGGAAAACGTAATGGTTTTAGAAAATGCCGGGCTTTACATTAACTACGACACAAACCATTTACGAACACCACTTTCAGTGGCATTGTCCAATTGGCATATTGAGATTGCTGAATACTTAATTTTAAAAGGCGCCGATTATAGAAAACCTGTTTATTTCAACGAGACAGATACTATATATGCCATAGACGAAATAAAAGACGGAGGATATAAAACGAACTCGGGAAAGGACTCTGCCGCACAGCGCGTGCTTAAATTCCTAAGAGAGCATGGCGCAGATAGTTCACAAAAGTAAAAGACTTATCCTTAGGGACTCCTGCTTTTCCACAACACATGTAGCCCCCTGAACCATAACCATTCTGCAGACGTCTTCATCTCGAGCCCTCCCCTATCCACCTCCCGTGGCACATTTCTTTTGACACCAGCACTGAATTACCTAAATTTAGCTACAAAACTGTTCCTGCACCATGCCATCGGCCACTACAACAACAGATCAACTACAGCTCTCATTTTCGGTGAATGAGCGTGGGCGCATGTGGCGCAGAAAGAGCGGCGAGAAATCTGCCTTAAACGGGAGCTTATGAATAGGTTAAATTTGACGGGAGCTAGGTTTATTCTACTGCTATTAAGTAGCATCATTGTCTCTTGTAGAAGTGAGCCACGTACAGAGACCTACCAATTAAGCGGCGACCACATAATTAAAAAGACTTTCACAAAAAACCACGTTTTAATTTGCTCTGAATCGTTTCTTAAAGAGGGTTCTGATACGATTGAAGATGGAGAGTCGATTTTTTATTATGTAAATGGCAACATCGAAAAGCGGGTAAATTTCAAAGATGGTAAGCTTCATGGCCCAATTATACGGTACCACAATAACGGAAACATTCAAGGTAAGTTTCAATGTTTCCAGGGAAGCTTTGTTGGAGAGACTTACTGGTATGACACAAGCGGAAACATCATGAACCTCGGCTTTATTTTCAAGCCGGCTGTCCTACCGGAGATAGATGACCATGGATTTGTTCTGTATTTTGACGCGAATGGAAAAGTAGATAGTTTTAATGGACATCCAATTTTCTGCATGAGTGGAGAGGAACAGTATCGTGCGGGTGATACCGCGAGCCTCTACCTGGCGATAATGCCTGACCCGTTAAACATGAAGGGTGATGTTATAATATCAAATTCAAGTTCAAATCCTAGAAACACTGATACGTTGCAATCAGACAAAATTCACAAAGTCATTTATTTTAATTCAACGGTTTACAAATTTCCCTGCAAATATGGTTCTACTCACGTTACTTTCATATATAACCTGTATTCGAAGAAGAAACGACATCTGATTTTCTCAGACACCTTAGTTCAATCAATTGATGTACGATAGCCGTTACGCAAAATCAAACAAAATGTTCACATGATAAGAAAACGGGGGTGAGACTTTGAAGCATTCACATCGTGCAACTAAAATCCCATAATACTGATGAAGAAACTATTTATAGGTACCACATCATTACTTTTGCTGGTGTTAATATTCTCCAGGAAAGATAAGAATGCCAAAAACATTCAGCGAATAAAACCAGAGATGAGCATGTTACAAGTTCGTTCCGTTATGGGCGATCCATATCGGATTGGCACTTATTCCATTGGTAATAATTCTTGTATTGGGTACTACTATCTTAACAACGAATTGGGTGCGTCGGATCATTATCACGTAACATTTTCTAACAGTGATAAGAAAGTAGTTAATATTGATTTCGGAACCTGATAACATTTAATAGCCTTGCAAGATGTCAAATCGCGTAAAATATTTGATCATTATTGTGCTTGGTCTAATGGCGGCATTATGGCTCTGGGACGACTATGATCGGAATTTGAGTGAAAGGGCAAAGTCAGCAAAAAGAAACATAAGCAATTCCAAAAAGTTGCGAATAGGGATGACTAAATCAGAAGTTGTTACAGTAATGGGTTTTCCAAATGATAGTATTGCAAGAGAATACGATCGTGTTCACGTATATGTAATGATATATTATTATACAACAAACGACGATAGCAACCCTTACATACAAGTGAATTTTAATGAACGAGGGCGAGTCTCCCACATTTTCCTATATCGTAACGAATAATTTCTCCTTGAGCTTAGAATGAAAAGCACCTACCGATTACTGATGTTTGTGTAGCATATCGAAGACCCTAAGTTAAAACCGAAGTAATGAATAAAACATACATAATCCTATTGCTTTTTATTGGCTTATTCGCTTGTGACAATCAAGTACAGAAAAGTGTGAGGAGAAGAATTTGTATAGAGAAGATGAGCTTTACGAGTTTTGATACAACGCTATATGACCACTATGCGTATAGGTCTGATACGTTAATTCAGGATCTGTACGTCTATTACTATAAGCTTGGATATGCTTGCTATTGCATTCGTTCAATCAACCTGAGAAATGGTTGTATATGGAATTTGTCTGACACTGGTTTTTGTCAGAATGTCGGCCTCGATCCGTCAATGGCCGATGATGAATTAATTGATGGAGGCGAAATGTTTCCTGTATATGAGTTTTTTGGAGCAGTTGACTCAATGACAGTTGGCGTGTGCTTCGAGCCTTCCCGGGGACGAAGAGCCAGTGTTGAGATTTATCAGGAAAAAGGCCAGGTTGGTTATATTAACAATCCTAACCTAACACTGCGAAAGGTGCGATTTTCTAACGCCCCACAATTTCCACCTTCACTTCCGGAAATGCCGGACATTGTTGAATAAGATTAGTCACCCGAACCTGTTATTCCGGATATGGCGTAGCACACCCGGAACTGCAAATGAATCACCGTTCTCAGAACGTCTTCACCTTGATGCCGTCCCATAACCGTTCCGCTGCCCACTTTTTTTTACCATACTACTAAAATCGCGGTATCATAAAACTTTCTTTTGCCTGTTTTCAAGCATGGATGTAACTTGAATGGAAGTTGAAGAAAATGGGTTCCCGGATGCTCACATTACAAAATAGCTTTACTTCTCAGGTCCGCAGAAGAGCGCAGGTTTTGCGCAGTTTTGGGAAGCAGATTGCGCACCTTCTTCCCACCTTTTTATTGATAATCAATGAAGTACGTAAAACCTGCCTGCCGGCAGGCAGGAGTGCGCAAAAGAAAAAAATTGCGCAGAAAGTTGGCGCCAGGCGGCCGCCGGACAGGCTGACGGTGATAAAAGTTTACGGTTGTATGTGAGGTTGTTTGTCCGAACTAAGATTGATAAGATTAAAAGATTGTAAGATAGGATCCGTGCATTTTCTCAAGTTGAATCGGAAGGTTACAATGTAACCCTGAGGGCGCGGAACGTGAGCGGTACGACACGGTTCAACATTGCATACGGTGACATTTGCTTAAGGTTATATGTAATGCGGGGAAATAGATAGCGGCTACATCACTGTTCCAGACTGTTCAGGTAAAGTTCTTCTACTTTTTTGCGGGCCCAGTCGGTCTTGCGGAGGAACTTGAGGCTGGAGCTGATACTGGGGTTGTCGTGAAAACAGTTGATGCGTACACGGCGGTCCATTTCTTCCCAGCCATAGGTGCGCACCAAGTGTTCCAGCATCATTTGCAGCGTGATGCCGTGCAGCGGATTGTTCTTTTGGGTATCGGCCATGGGGCGTGTTGTTATTTATAAATGGGTACGTTGAGGCCGGTATAGAAACTAACACCATACTCGCTCTTGAGGGCAAACCCCAGCATATCGTCGCTGCCTATAAAGAAGCCACCGGCCATGAGGCCAAGCCCCGCCTTGAAGCGGTTGGAGAGTGTGTTGTAGGTGAGTGGCAGCCCGATGGTGACCTTCTTGTGCTCGTAGCGCGGCGTAACGGAGAACTGGTTATAGAAAGAGTTGCCGAGGCGGTCGCGATTGGCCAGGTTGATGAAAAAAGTGGTATTGATGTAGTAGTGTTTCTGCACATGATAGTCGCCACCCACCACAAGGCGCATGGGCATGTAGAGGGCTGCCGCCTCCTGGCGGATATCGGCTTTGAAGCCACGCTTGGTGGTGTACTGGCGGATGTCGTCGAGGTTCTTCACCTTGTCCAGTATGCCGGGTCCGGTAACATAGCCGCTGCCGGTAAAGTACTCGGATGCGTTCTTGCTCTTGTTGTAGTGCACAGTGCCTATGTCGCAGAGGGCCAGCGAGAAGCGGGCGCGGTAGCCTACCTCTTTTGCTATCTTTTTCTTGGGTTTGCCGTTCTTGTTGCGGTCTTCCTGAGGGATGTTCTTCTCCAGCACCTCCTGCGTGGGTTTGTACTCATATACCAGCCCGAGGTCGGCACCTATGCCATGGCCAAACTTGCCCTTGTATAGCAGGCTGAAGAAGTTCTGCGAGATGTTGTCGCCGGCCGAGCTGCGGGTATTGAGTATGTTGCTGGAGTAGCGGAGATCCACATTGCCGGCATAGAAGGTATCCTTGCCGGCGGTGAAGTTGACATCCATGGCACGGCCCTCCAGGCCCACATAGGCAATGCCGCCCAGGTAGCGCACGGTGCCACCGGCCTTTATCTTGTGCACCCCGTTGTCGAAGAAGACACCGCCATAGGTAAAGCCGATCTCGCTCCACAGGTGTACGGTATAGGTAAAGTCGCGCGGAGTGGCCAGAATGTTCTCGGTAGTGCGGAACTTGGGGTCGTTGAAGGTATGGAAGAGCGTCTGATCGAACCCGCTGAACTGATTGATGCCGCGCAAGCGGGTGGAGAAAGCGATGGTGTGTTTGGGATCTACCTTTATAAGCACGCCCGGGCCGGTGATGTCCACCATGGGGGCATGCATGCTTACCTTGCTGTTGTTGGTGTAGGTGAACATATTGTTGGACTTACCATCGCCCACAGCCACCACAAGCCCCTTGGCCACATTGAGCGGCCCCACGTTGTTGTCAACGCCCATGGAAAAGCTCATGAGGTTCAGTACCTTCTTCTCGCGGCACTCGGCAATATTGGCGGGATTGAGGTACATGGTATTCATAGCGCCCCAGTTGCCGGTGGCAACGCCAAGGTTGTATTGCGCCCTGCCGGGGGCGGCGGTCAGTAAAAGAGCACCAAGTAATAGTCGTTTCATAGACGGCTGTTGTGAGGTAGTTGTGGTTTGCGGGTGACAGGTCAAAA
The DNA here is from genome assembly GCA_044220845.1 of Flavipsychrobacter sp. GTDB lineage: Bacteria > Bacteroidota > Bacteroidia > Chitinophagales > Chitinophagaceae > Nemorincola. The sequence continues at coordinate 6,694 of JBGAQG010000059.1, forward strand.
ATAGTTAATAAAAGGGAGGATAAGCAGCCCCGGATGAAGACAACAGAAATAACAGGGCATTAAATCAATTGGAGTAATTTTGACACAGATATGTATGCAGCAACCACACAGATAAGAGTGCGCTATGGCGAGACCGACCAAATGGGCTATCTCTACTATGGCAACTATGCGTTGTATTATGAAGTGGGCCGTGCCGAGGCCATCAGGCAATTGGGATTTACCTACCGCCAACTGGAAGAGATGGGCGTGATGATGCCGGTGGCAGAGCTGAACGCACGCTACTTCCGCCCGGCGCTGTATGATGACCTGATAACGGTGAAGACCATACTGAAGGAGCTGAACGGCAGCAGCAAGATACAGTTCCACTCGGAGCTGTATAACGAGGCAGGAGAACTGCTGAACAAGGGTGTGACCACGCTGGTGTTCTATGACCCGAAGGAGAAAAAGACGGTAAACATGCCACAGGAACTGTATAGCAGACTTCAACCATTCTTTGAAC
>JBGAQG010000060.1:0-7022 GCA_044220845.1 Flavipsychrobacter sp.
GGCTCATGGGGCATCTACGTGATGAACGCGAGCGAGAGCAAGCCTGGTATGACAAATGGTACGGTTACAGCGTTCAGCCTGTATCCTAACCCGACAGTCGGCTCACTGACGATCAACACAGAAGTTGGCGGTCGTATGACGGTGATGACGATCGATGGACGTACAGTAGGCAGCTACGAGCTGACAGCAGGCAGCAACACGATACAGTTGTCATCCGACCTTGCTGCGGGTGCGTACATGTGCCAGTTCACCGGCACCGATGGCAGCACGCAGCAGGTACGCATGGTACTGCAACGATAATAGTTAATGGTAACATTCAGTAAAAGAGATAGCCCCGACTTACCGGGGCTATCTCTTTTACGTCAAAAAAATTAGCGTAGAACTATATTTTGTTCTATCATGTTTACATTTACAATACCATGCGACAACTGCTCATTTTATTGTTCCTTACTTCTACTCATCCGGCATGGGCTCAACGCTATGTAGTGTCTGTAGATCACTGGGGCGTAGAAGACGGTTTGAGCCATCGGTTTACTACCCGGATTTTACCTGATTCCCGTGGATTCATCTGGGTAGGTACATTTAGTGGGCTGAACCGATTTGACGGGTATAATTTCAGATGGTTCACTCGTGAAAAGGATAGCCTTGCCTTCAACGATATAGGCGACATGATCGAAGATACCTTGGGCAATATATGGGTGAAGGCGCGCACAACATCTTATCTCGCCAAGATCAACAAAACAACAAATAAGATCCAGGTTTATTCCGAGGCCTCATTTTCGGCCTCTGTGAAAAATGGAACACTTCCCGACAGCAGCTTTGTGATGGGGTATTGGCGGAACATGTTCTACACCATCAGGGGAAAGGAGTATGCCTTGAACCCGATTGTTACGCTTCCGACTGATGAGTTGTTTCTCAATATCACAGAGAGAAACACTGTGTGGTCTATGAAGAATAACACAGAGATAGTAGAGCGTGATTTCTCAGGAAAGAAACTGAGGAACGCAATATTACCTGAGACACTACATGAACGTATGGTGTATGGATACAAGCCCGGTTGGGGTAATTACTTCGGTGATTCATCCAAGGCGTCGATATACTATGTTGATACTTTTCTCAATATCCATGACATTACAAAACAACTACCGCCACGGGTACCGGGCATCTTCGACGTCTTCTTCTATACCGGTATCGATGATGTTGTATGGCGTCAGGGTAAGATATGGAGCCTGACGAGCGGATTGATTCGTGATCTGAGGAGGGAAGGTGTGGAGAATCATAGGCCTCCGCCCGGCATAGTGTATGCAAAAGACGGAAACGTCTGGTATACAGCAAGTTTCGGATTCTACCACGTTAATATCACCCCAAACAAGTTCAGGCACTACTTTGATAAGGGTTATGATTCAAACAGGAAGTATGCTTTCAGGGGGTTGAGAGTTATTGGGGACACATTATACACTTCAGTTGAGGACTCAGGTATCTATGCATGTAAGGTCCTCGGTCGCCCTCGTGATGTAAGGCGTTTATACAGATATAAGTACTTCGATGCATACACGGACCTCATAAAACTAAACAGCGGCAATCTCCTTTGCGGAAGGCGTAGTTCTATTTATGAAACTAACCCGGTAACTGGCGAGACGAAAGTCCACGAGATACCGATCGGAAAGCACACCAATTGCTGGGCCTTACACGAAGTAGAAAACGGTAAAGTGTTGATAGGTCTCGAGGAAGGTCTTATGTGGTTGGATGTTTCAGCGAGTCGGGTAACACCATTCACAGAATACAGAAAGTTTCCTGATCTCGAAAAAGCGTATGTATTGGAAATTGTACCTGATGGAAGCGATGAATTATTGTTATGCACCAATAAAGGACTGTACAGATACAGCAAGCGTTCAGGTATAATTGCAAGGTATTCCCCTGCCGATACTGGGCGAAATTATCTGCCTGCGATCGAGGTCCAGCATGTCCATCACGACAATCAGGGAGTTTATTGGGTTGCCACTACTTCCGGATTGATAAAATGGGACTATAACAAAGGAACAACCCGGCTTTTCACCAGATCTGACGGGTTAAGTAACAACAATATTTACGCTGTTTATGAGGATACACGCGACCGGCTTTGGTTGAGTAGCGACTATGGTATCATGCAGTTCAAAAAAAGCAATGGCAGTGTCTTATCCTTTCTCGTCGACGATGGTATTACAGATAATGAATTCAATCGCATCTCCCACACGCGCGATTCTGCCGGTAACATTTATTTTGGCTCTCTTGCCGGTGTCACGGCGTTCAATCCAGATGATTTTCCGGTAACTATTGATAATAGTAAGGAGAGTTATCCACTTGCTATCACATCTTTTATGCAGTTTGATGGTGAGCAGAACACCCTTATCGATAAAACCGCAGATCTTCTGGTCAGCAATAGTATTCTCCTTCGTCCCCAGGATAGATTCTTTACACTCGAGTTTGCGTTACTGAACTTTCACCAGAAGGGAACACTGTACTATTGGAAAATTGATGAGGCCGATACAGGGTGGAACGTACAGCTCGATAGGACCATACGTCTAAGCCGGCTACCCTATGGCAAGAGCACGCTGCATATCAAGGCTCAGGAGGCCAACGGCAACTGGAGCCGAAACGAGCTGAGCATAAACATTTTTGTTGCCAAGCCCGTATATCTGCAACCTTGGTTTGGCGTGTTGATAACGCTACTGATCATAACTGTTATTGTTGTCATTTATCGCTGGCGTGTAGATAGGCTTGCTAAAGAGAACACACGGCTTGATAGGGTGGTGAAGGAAAAAACAGATGATCTGCAGCGTTCGCTAAACCAAAAGGATCTGTTGCTCAAAGAGATACACCATAGGGTGAAAAATAATTTGCAGGTTATCAGTAGCCTGCTTCGACTACAGGCGCGCTCATTGGAAGATCAGGGAGCACGCGACGCGCTGATAGAAGGGCAGAACCGTGTTGCCAGTATTGCGCTGATACACCAGAAACTCTATCAGAACGAAGACCTTGATAAGGTAGAATTCTCAAAATTCGTAGATGATCTTTACCATCATCTGGAAGGTGTTTTTAATAGCAGCCAGCCGCACGTAACACTTGTCAACAAGATACCGATCTGTTTTTTTGATATTGACAGGGCTGTTCCATTGGCGTTGATACTCAACGAACTGTTTACCAACTCATACAAGTACGCATTCTCGGGGAATGAAAAGCCCATGATATCGCTTTCGATTACAGTGTCGGAAGGCCGGACGATCCTGGAATATTCCGACAACGGACCGGGCTTGCCCGAGGCTCTGTTAACAGCTGCACCCGTCACCCTTGGCCTGAAGCTTATTTCCAGACTTTGTATGCAAATAGAGGCACGCGTTTCTTACCGCAATAACAATGGTCTGGTGTGTGTCATTGAGTTTGTAAAAGGATAAACGACCACGCATATTATCGTGTTTTATATGGGCATCTGGTTAAATAAAATTTATCAGACTATTGTATTTCTAATGTCAATTTTAGACATTTACAGTACCCTTTGGAGGACGAATGCATGATAAAGATCGGAATTGTAGAGGATGAGGCGATAATTGCAGACGATTTGGCTGCTCTGTTAGAGGAAATGGGCTATCTGTGCCCTGAGCCAGCGGCCAACTATGAAACTGCTGTGGCTATGTTGCACAGTTTTGAGCCTGACATTGTCCTGGTGGATATCAACCTTTCCGGCCGCCCTGATGGATTGAGGGTAGCAAAATACATAACCGAGAAACTCAACAAACCGTTTATTTTTCTTACCGCCAACAGTGATCCTGAGACTGTAGCGTCTGCGCGCGAATTTCGTCCTTCTGCTTATCTGGTCAAACCTTTTCAAAAAGCCGATATATACACAGCAATAGAGATCGCACTCTACAATTTCCATAACGAACGCAAACTAGAAAGAGAGATCCCATCATCTAAGCTGGTGACAGATGCCTTGTTTGTACGTGATGGCGAATTTTTCAATAAGGTTCGGTTTGACGACATTGTGTACCTCAGTAGCGAGCATGTATATGTCACAATACATACGCAACAAAAGAAATATCTGGTGCGCAGTACGATGCAGGAATATCTGGACAACTTCGATCCTGCCTTGTTCATGAAAGTACACCGCAGTTATGTGGTCAATCTTAAATGGATAGAGCGCATCAACACACAGACCATCATTGCTGGTGGCATCGAAATACCCGTGTCCCGCCCTCTGCGCGACGAGTTGTTGCGCCGTTTGCGTATCGGTTAGTAGCCTTTGTGTGTCTTTTTTTACATCTTCGGCGGCTATGTCCTCGAACCGTTCACATCAGAATTCCTACCGTTCACAACAGAATTCCTACCATTCAGCACATTTTTTAGTGCTTTTGTATTCTACCTACTACTTTTAGTGGTTAGTGATCGAGTTATGTCCGAAACGATTTGGAATAAGTATCGACCTGCTAAACAAAGAGCTAATACAAACCCCCCTTATATGACTTCAAAAACTACACTACTACAGATGGGCAGAAATGCCATCGGGCGGTTGTTTTCAGCTCCGCCATCGGGTAGCCTGCTCAGGAAAGCGGCTACACTACTGTGTGCAACACCGGCTCTTCGCAGACCTACACTGCAACGAGCACCGGTACACTGCTCATAGATATGGCAGGAGCCAAGGGTGGAAATAATTATGGTTATGGTACTTCATCGAACGGAGGAAATGGAGGAAGAGTTGTTTGTTCTTTGGCGGTTACATCCGGTCAGGTGTTAAATATCTACGTAGGAGGTATGGGGCAAACGGCATCATCCGACATTTCGGTAGTCGCTGGAGGGTTTAATGGCGGTGGATCCGGGTCGAATTGGTCTTCATGTTGCTATGCCGGTGGTGGTGGTGGCGGTGCCTCGGATATTCGCATTGGAGGGACTGCATTATCCAATCGGGTAGTGGTTGCTGGTGGCGGCGGTGGTGCTGGTTGGAACTCAAATGGATTTGATGGTGGTGGTACCGTAGGCGGAGGTACTACTGGGGGAACCCAAACCGCAGGAGGTTTTGGTTGGGTTTCCGGTTCTCTTGGCTTGGGTGCATCTACTGGCGGATCGTTTCAAGCTACAGGCGCAGGTGGTGGTGGTTATTATGGCGGTGGTGTCGATCAATTTTATGGCGGTGGCGGCGGAAGTTCGTTCACACATGCAACGCTGGCTACTGGTGTTACCCACACACAAGGCTATAATTCGGGTAATGGATATGTGATTGTAACAGCTCCTCCAAAGAGAGAAGCTATGAACTTTGATGGCTCGAATGATATTATTATAGCGTCTAACAATGCTGCAACTCAGTTGAGTTCCGGTACCGTTGAGGCTTGGTTTAAAACATCAAACGCCGGTAGTTCATGGCGGGGAATTGTTACAAAGCAGTGGGCTTATGGTCTGTTTCTTTACGACAACGAATTGGTTGCTTACGATTGGAATATTGGTTCTAATATCTCAACGGGAATTTACCCTAACGACGGTAACTGGCACCACGTGGCCATGACGTTCCAAAGTGGGGTAACTAACGGATCATCTATATATTATGATGGAGCGTTTGTAAGGAATTTTACGATGACCGTTGTAAATCAGGCAACGCCGCTGGTAGTAGCAGGTGGATCTGATATAACAACCGGTTACCAAAGCTTTACAGGTAACATCGATGAAGTGCGCGTATGGAATACAATCCGCACGGGTACACAGATCTCCACGAACAAAGATTGTGACGTAGCAGCGTCTTCAGCATTGAAATTGTATTACCGCTTTAATGAAGGTACTGCAGGAGGAACAAATACCTCCATTTCTAAGGTTACTGATTATAGCGGCAATAACAACTGCGGTACCATTTATAATATGGCACTATCCGGTAGCTCATCTAACTTCGTTACCGGTGCTATCGCTACCTGCAACAGCATAACAGTCTCTGCAGCCAATACGGGTACAGCTACTGTATGCGTTGGCAACACTACTACTCTCAGCAACTCAGTAACTGGTGGTACATGGTCAAGCAGCAATGGTTCTATTGCTACAGTTGGTTCCGCAACAGGTGTAGTTACCGGCGTTGCGGGCGGCACTGCTGTTATCTCTTATATTACTTGTAATGCAACTAACACAACTGTTGTTACCGTAAACGCACTGCCTTCTATAGGTGCAGGTTCGGGCGTGGCTATATGCACAGGTAGCAGCACCTCTATTTCAGCAACTGGTGCATCTACATATACATGGGCGCCGGGCAGCAGCCTTTCTGCAACTACGGGTTCTTCTGTTACTGCATCTCCTACATCGCTTACAACATATACAGTAACCGGCACAGATGCAAACGGCTGCGTGAACACTGCAACTAAGGTAGTATCTGTAAACGCGTTGCCATCTGTAAACGCAGGGTCGGGTGTTGCCATCTGTACAGGCAGCAGCACCACGCTTTCAGCAACAGGTGCATCTACCTATACATGGGCGCCTGGTAGCAGCCTTTCTGCAACTACGGGTTCTTCGGTTACGGCATCTCCTACCTCTCTTACAACTTATACAGTTACTGGAACAGATGCAAACGGCTGTGTAAATACTGCGACCAAGGTGGTTACGGTTAATCCACTTCCAACTAACGTTATTGGATCATATACGCCGCAGCCCACAATTGCGGGTCTTCCGGTAACCTTTACAGTATCTAACACATCACTGTCGTCTTACACCTGGAACTTCGGCGATGCCACATCATCAACAACCATGGCTCCGACTAAGGCTTATGCTACGTCTGGTACATTCATTCCAACCCTTACAGTAACGAACAGCTTTGGTTGTTCTTCATCAGATACGGCTGTGGTGGTAGTTTCACCGGTGCCACCTATTACAGGTTATATGCCACCATTGTGTTCGGCGGACGCACCTGATACGCTGAGCATCACAGTGCCGGGTGGTACATGGAGCAGCAGCAACACAGCGGTTGCCACAATAGGTTCGTCAACAGGTATCCTTACATATGTAAACGTTGGTACAGCGGT
>JBGAQG010000029.1:0-49100 GCA_044220845.1 Flavipsychrobacter sp.
ACCCTCATGAGCAGATAGAAGCACAACATGGCAATAAAAAAGAAGTAGGCAGGCTTGCCAACAGATTGAAGAACGGTCTGAACATAACCTGTGTAATTCGTATTGGCAGCACCAACATAGGTTGTGTAGGTGGGCATGCCACCAAACATGCTATTGGACCATAGGGCATCTTTTCCTGTAGTCTCATGGTAGCTTTTCGCCTCCTGTGCCATCCCTTGCCACGAAATGTTATCGTGTTGGTTCAACTTTTTACCCTGTAACTGCGGATAACAGTACAACAAAGCAAGCAGTGCAAAACCAACAATTACAAGTATGTCTTGTTTGAATTTTTTCAGATCAATCTGCATAAGAATGAAAATATTAATAAAACAACAACTATGTGAATCTCACATACCCAAGGAGTGATCGGGTGTCACATGCGCGACAAATCAAATAATTATCGTTCTACAGTCAAAAATAGACAGTAGAACGATAATTTCCTAAGTTATTTTGATTGTCACTCAACGGGTTTCAAACGACAATTCGTGAGGATTATTGTATTTACCGACATATCCGAACAGGTTGCCAACAATCACCATAAAATTAAAAGGGGACTGATGCCAGCCCCCTTTTTAAGAAAGTCAAGATCAAATTTTAGTGTGTGATGATCACTTTACCGGAAAGCTTTTCTCCGTTAGCGGCTACGGTGTATTGGTAAACACCTGACGGCAGTGAAGCAGTATTGAAGACAGCCATTCCTTTCTCAACACCCTTGTAGGAACGCAATTCAACGACCTGACCCAGTACGTTGCTGAGAGATACGGTTACGTCAGCTTTTTGTCCCAAAGTAAAAGGAACGCTCAACTGATCGTCGGCAGGATTAGGGAAAACTGATGCTTCCTGTATACGAGCGATGTCCTGCACCCCTACAATCACGCCACAAGATGGACACTTTACATGGAAGTCAACATATGGATACTGGTAAGTGCTGGCACCACCACTTGACGACCAGAACCAAAGAGGGATGTATTGTCCGCCCCAGCCCAGTGAAGTATCGGGGAGAGTTTTATACATCCCGCTGTTGCGGTTAGCTGCACTATATGTTGCGTACATAGGTGTTGTTCCCGATCCTTTAAAAATGCTGTAAGGTCTGAACATATTATGCTTGTATCCTGAAGCCATAAACACCGTGTCATGAGGAGTGAAAGTGGGGCTACCGCTGATGAATGAGATGGTAGCACCGATAAGGTTACCGGCAGGAACGTTCACATCAGGGAAACCGATGCGTCCCATGTAGGTGCCATCAGAAAGTGTATCGCCCCAGGCAGGTGAAGCGCCGGTGTTGTCAAGAATAATATCTTTTACAATAACAGCAGTACCTTTTGCGTGACCGGTGTTTGCGTCAAAGTGTATCCTGTAAGTATCCATTGAATCGGATGAACCGTATGTGGTGAGCACCGCGGGATTGCCGGTCTTTGCAAGATATACGTCGGGGCCAGTTGTACCGTTTCCACGGCTGCCGTCGCCGTAAACAAATGCAACCCGTAAAGTATCAACATAAGTGTTGGCAACATTGAAGCCGTAGATGCCAAAGAACCTGAGAGAATCAACTACATAGGCGTTCTCAGCACTTATTCTCATTTCGCCGGGATAAAGGTCGAACCTGTTGAAACCTGAGTAGGATGGATCGGTAACCGCACCTACAGACACTAAACGATTGTGAGACCAAGTGGGGGCTGACAAAGTACCATATGGCATTACTGCCATGGTATCTTTCCATAGATAGTGCGCAGCAATGGCTGCACCGTTGCCGATCTCTTTTTCTGTAGTGTCGAAATTGCTGGCATAACTGTACCAACGTGGCGCAGCAGTGGTCTTTTGCTGGTGCTTGTTGTTATCGACCTCTGTTCTGATAACATTGCGCAGCGACGATGCGCTCTTTGTGCCCACAGGGAGGTCATTTCCGAAAGTGAGTAGCCTTTCCTGTGCGAAGGACGTGGAAGCGATGGCGCCTGCCGCAAATAATAATAGTAGTTTTTTCATTTTTGCTGATTTTTTGTAGGGTGAAACAATGAATGGATGAACGCTAACTTAAAGTTAAAATTCAAGAAGCAAAAACTATACCAAACAATTTGACAATCAAGGTATCAGGAGGAAAAAATAAAAAAATGTGTCAATCTCAACCTGAAAAAGGCTAGCAAAGTGCGGACACAGTTAAAACGATTAGTTTTGGAAGTCAAATTTTTACTTTTGGCATTTTAAAATACCTTTGCAGCCGATTACTAAAAAAATAACCAATATATGTCACTGAACAAAATTCACGAACTATTAGGGGACAAAGCCAGCTATTATCTGGACCACACCTGCAACACCATCAGCAAAGATTCGATCTATGTTCCGTCTGCCGACCATCTGGATACGGTTTGGACACAGTCGAACCGTAATGTGCAGACTGTAAGAAGTATCAATACAATAATGAATCATGGTCGTCTTGCAGGAAGCGGGTATGTTTCAATCCTTCCGGTGGACCAGGGAATTGAGCACAGCGGTGGTGCATCATTCGCACCAAACCCGATCTACTTTGACCCTGAGAACATTGTGAAACTTGCAGTTGAAGGCGGTTGTAACGCAGTGGCATCTACCTATGGCGTACTCGGCTCTGTGGCACGTAAGTATGCTCACAAGATCCCGTTCATAGTAAAAGTGAACCATAACGAATTCATATCCTATCCTAATAAGTTCGACCAGATCATGTTCGGCACGATTAAAGATGCGTGGAACATGGGAGCTGTAGCTGTGGGAGCGACGATCTACTTTGGCAGCGACGAGAGCGCGCGTCAGATAGTTGAAGTTGCAAAGGCATTTGAATACGCACATGAGTTGGGTATGGCAACTGTTCTGTGGTGCTACCTGCGTAACGGCAGCTTCAAAAAAGACGGTGTTGACTACCACACAGCAGCTGACCTTACCGGTCAGGCAAATCATCTTGGTGTTACTATCCAGGCAGACATCATCAAACAAAAACTCCCTACTAACAATGGCGGTTACAATGCGATCAACTTCGGCAAAACCAGCAAGCTGGTTTATGACAAGCTGACTACGGACCATCCGATAGACCTGTGCCGCTACCAGGTAGCTAACTGCTACATGGGTCGTGTGGGTCTGATCAACTCAGGTGGTGAGTCTAAAGGTGCTACCGATATGGCTGAAGCAGTAATGACCGCCGTTGTAAACAAACGCGCGGGTGGTATGGGCCTGATAAGCGGTCGCAAGGCATTCCAGAAACCAATGAATGAAGGTGTTGCTTTGTTGAACACTATACAGGACGTATATCTGGATAAGTCGATCACGATCGCTTAATATTTCACAGGTGTATTAAAATACAACAGGCTTCCCGCGGGAAGCCTGTTGTATTTTAAGGACATAGTAACAAAAACAAAAAAGCGTCCCGACGGAGAGACGCTTTAGAGGTTTAGGTGGTGATAAGTAAAAGGGCTGTCAAAATGGTCAATTCACCACGTAGAGTATTTTGTTTTTCCGGTAGTAGGTCATTTTTATTGCTAAATCAACGACACAAAAGAACTACAACCCTCGGGAACAAAAACAGGTAAAAATACCTGTTTTTAAAAACAGGTATTTTTACCTGGTGCATGATATTTATTCTTAAAATGAATCGGATTCGAAGATATTGTGCTTGAGCGCGAACAATACCAGGCCGGCTGTGTTCTTGCAACCTACTTTTGCCAGCAGGTTATTACGATGGCCATCAACGGTGCGGGGACTAAGGTTAAGAATTTCTGCAATCTCGGCGTTTGTATTTTCCCGGCAGATCAACCGCAATATCTGTGTCTCCCGATCTGACAACACTATAGGGATATCGGCAAATGAACGTACCGGACCATTTTTGTGTTTATTTATGGTCCGCATAGCCTTGATAGTTGCCTCATTGAAATAAAAACCGGTGGTATATGCCGATGCGACGGCTGCTTTTACTTCTTCGAAATCGCAGTTTTTCACGAGATAACCTGCAACTCCGGCCTCCACCATTTTGGCAATGAATCTTTCCTGATTATGTATTGTCAGGATAATGGATCTGATGAGGGGATAACGTTTTACAAGTATCTCCACAAGCTCAAAACCGTTTAGCTGAGGCATGTTCATGTCAATAAGTGCAACGTCGGGCACCTTCCCTTTCTCGAGCATGGACAAGAATTGCAGGCCGTTGTCAGCTACACCTATCATTTCAAATTCTGGACTGGCGTTCAGCAAGGAGAAAAGACCGTCACGGAATAGTCTTTGATCCTCTACCAATGCAACTTTAATTTTTCCCATGTTTTTTGTTTTCTGTTAATATGGAAGCAGGGATAGAAATTGTAAACGAATAGCCCGTGCCGGGCGCAGAACTAACCTTGTATGACGCACCCAGCAAGCTCAACCGACTTTCGATATTGTATAAACCGATGCCGTTGTTTTGATCATCAGGCATTTGGACACCTACACCGTCATCGGCATAAACGAGCGTGATCTTATCGTCAAGGATATCAGAGACGATGCTGATGCGCGATGCATGTGCATGTTTCAAGGTGTTGGTAATGAGCTCCTGAATGATTCTGAACAACGACAAAGCGTCGTCGAACCCCAATTGTTGCAACAAACCATTTGTACGATCGGTAACTTCGATCGGCACACCGGATGACGCAGCAGTTTTATCAGTGTACTCATACAACGCTTCGTGAAACCCCCAAAGCTCCAAACCTGCCGGCGAAAGACTGTGAGATATATTTCTGACGTCATTGATAATGTCGTCAATTCCAGTGCGCGCCTTCTGAGCGATATTATTGACGGTCTGACTGTCATTTCCAGCACCTGTGATGCCGGAAATGACATATCGAAGACCTGACAGTGCACCGCCTACATGGTCGTGGAGGTCCTGACTTATCCGTTTGCGTTCGTTTTCCTGCGATTGAATTGATGCAACGAGAAGCTTTTGTTGGTACTCAAGTTCCCGTAACATCATTTCGCGGTGCTGGCGTAGGAGTTTTCTTCGGTACCTTATGAAAAAGAAGACAATACCAAACGTCAGGGTAAGCACACCTACTGTAGCTATTATGACGATAACATGAATACTATCGTCTATTTTTTGTATTTCCATAGTGTTATCGCTGTAAGAATGTAAAACACAATCAAAAGCGTTCCATGCAATGGCCACATGATCAAGCCTAATACACTTCTACCGGGCACAATATTACAGACAGCAAACCACAAAAAGGAACCACTGAAATATATCAATATTCCTGTATTTGCATATGCAAGCACCACACTCTTGTTCTTGTCTCCACCTATACTGTCGAGGTCGCGCATGAAAAGCAGTATTGCCAAAATCACCATCAATAACGCTTCAATTGACTTTGTATAAGTGCAGAAGGTGAATATATCTTGAAAGAAAAGCACATTCAACACACAAATAGAAAAGAAAGTAGGTATGAGCCAATTAATAACCCTTGACATCTTTTTATCAGCAAAAACAGCCCGATAAAAAACAGCAAGAATTGCAAATTCAATAAAAGTATAGGTATGCATTACCGGCATATTGTTGATTCCATTGTACGCAAGTACTGAATTTATGCCATTTGCTACAAAGTCTATTAGTAGAAACCAACTCAATACCTTAAGCTCCTGCGGAAACACAGAATACCTTGTCACCGCCGGAATGAACGGGATAACGACAGAGGCCGGAACGACCACACCCAAATAGAACAAGGGCCAATCTTTTATCAAACTTTATAGAAAGTTTTTATAACTATTGCGTAGAATTTAAAGCATTACTCTGGCCACAAAGGGTTGGACATGGGACACTAGAATCAAACACCAGACTATTGCTGTTGCTATCTTCAAGAACGTCATTTCCGTTTGCGTCGACAGCAACCCAATAAACATGCAAAGTACCATCCTCACGCATACCCATGTAAGCCCTGAAGCCGTTTGCAGCGTATTGGATAGTGTTGGAAATGTCTCCTATAGGGATAAAGAAGGCATTGATGAGGTAGTTGGGGTCTTGGGTGACACCTGCAATGAAAGTGCGCCATGCGGCAGTATCGGCGGCGGCGGTTGCTACGGGAACGGGATAGGTGGTCTTGAAATTGTTGTTTTCGTTACTCATTTGGTTTGTTTTTTATGGTTAATTAAAGGATAGTATGGTAACGAATTGTTACCGCCATAAAAATAGCAAAAATCCAATGCAAGTCCTATTAAGTTAGAATGATTAATTGGACGCACCTATCTTTGCACCATGGAATTGAACTCACTAACAGCGATCAGCCCGATTGACGGCAGATACAGGGCGCAAGTGGCAGTCTTTGCACCTTACTTTTCGGAATTCGGCCTTATCAAGTACCGTGTTCGGGTGGAAGTTGAATACTTCCTTTTTCTTGCTGAAAAAAAGGTGATCAAATTGCCGGCAAAAGTGAAACCAGCGAAACTGAGGAGTATCTACGAGCAATTCAACGAAGAGGATGCATTGAAGATCAAGAATATTGAAAAAACCACTAACCATGATGTAAAGGCGGTTGAGTATTTTCTGAAGGAGAAACTTGAAGCAATGGGTGCTGGAGACAGTTTGGAGTGGGTACATTTCGGGCTGACGTCGCAGGACATCAACAACACTGCGGTGCCATTGTCGTGGAAAGAAGCACTTGAGGAAGAATATCTGCCATTATTGCTCAACACGCACCTGCACCTGTACCACCTGGCACAGGAGTGGAAGGGAATACCTATGCTGGCACGTACACATGGGCAGCCGGCGTCGCCAACGACACTTGGAAAAGAATGGATGGTGTTTGTGGAGCGACTGGAGGGACAGATAGACCAATTGCTGAACATACCTTTCGCTGCGAAGTTTGGTGGTGCAACCGGAAACTTCAACGCACATAAAGTGGCATTTCCAACAATTGACTGGGTGAAATTCGGGAATGACTTTGTAGAGAAAAAACTGGGTCTGGACCGAATGCAATATACTACCCAGATAGAGCACTATGACAGTTTTGCTGCACAGTTTGATGCTCTTAAACGCATCAATACGATCCTTATTGACCTATGTCGTGATGTTTGGCAATACATTAGTATGGAGTACTTCAAGCAAAAGGTGAAGACTGGGGAAGTGGGTAGCAGTGCTATGCCGCACAAGGTAAATCCGATTGATTTTGAAAATGCTGAAGGTAATCTCGGGATTGCAAATGCATTTTTTGAACACCTGAGTGCCAAATTGCCAATCAGCAGATTGCAGCGCGACCTGACCGACAGTACTGTGTTACGCAATATAGGCATTCCACTGTCGCATAGCTTCCTTGCGTTAAAATCGCTTGAAAAGGGACTTAACAAGCTATTGCTGAACAAAGAAAAGATGCAAGAAGACCTGGAAAAGAACTGGGCGGTTGTAGCCGAGGCTATACAGACTATACTGCGCAGAGAAAACTACCCACAGCCATATGAGGCGCTTAAAGCGCTGACAAGGGGCAAATCGAGCATTACCAAAAAAGACATTCACGAGTTTATAGATACGCTGAAAGTAACTGCGAAAGTTAAAAAGGAATTGAAAGCGATCACTCCGCACAACTATACGGGGGTTGACTTTGACTACTAATGAAATGGACATACGCGCTGCTTACATTGAAGCGATCAAAAACATGATCAACGACAGAACGGGAGCTCAAAAGGCTCCCGTTACTGATGTTGTGATAAATGTATACGGGAAGCCATACAATACCGCAGTAACGCTGTATAGCCTTTTGAAAGAGAGCGGCCAATGGATAGACAAGATCTATTTCATTGAAGAACGAAAACAACCGCATGATGCCGAATTTGATTTCATTAAGGAGGCTTTCGCCAACAAACTCGTGTGTTATACGCCGAAGTTATGGTTATGGGTGCGTCCGTTCCGGAGTCGGTGGGTGTTTAAGTGGCCGGCCTTTCGTAAATCTGTCAGGTATCAGTGGGGATGGGAGCAGACAAACAAAGACTTCCTTTTCATTACGCACAACGATGTATTGTATAGGAAAGACCTGGTGGGTGAAATGCTGCGAATGGCAGGCGACAATATAGGTATCGGACCTGTGGGACAATGCTGGAACTGTTCTGCCCATTTTGCCGGCCGTTGTACACCTGACACATACACTAATTACCGTCCAAACTATGCCGACCTCAAGGCGCTGATGAAGCAGTACCCCGGGAGTAGAGAAAAGGACTATGGTGACGTGCCGACAAAAAGCAGACCCTGGCCGTTGCCGGAATGCAGACTAAATGAATGGACTGCATTGATAAACATGAAAATAGCCAGACAGGTGACAATGCCCTTAGGCAAAGCTGTTCCATTCGGTGCATTTTTCGGTCTGGACATTGGGACCAGGTGGTTTAATGATGTGCTGAATATGGGGTATTCTGTAAGAAATTTCGATATCACCGGGCTAGCCGACCATGCATGGGCCGGAAGTGTGAGGAGCGGACACGCAGCACTGCTAAAAGAAGAGGAATACCACTTTTCTGAGAAGATTGCCAAAGAATACATGGAAGCTGAACTTGCACAAAAAGGACTCTGATCTATTCGAAGCGATAACAACCGATATCGGCCTTACCGTCGCGCGATTTCCCTTCAATATCTATAAGCGGGAGATAGGTGGCATTTCCCTTGCCAACTGCCGGAGAGCCTTCCTTCAGCCTGTAATCTCCTTTGTCTTTCTCCTTGAACAAGGGATCTTCGTTATAAATACAATCTATGAAGTTGACAAAAGGCTCACGCACCTTACCCATTCGCAGGAGGCAATGATCTACCACCAGATTGGCCGCAGCTTCGGGTACTGAACTGAAAACTACCTCACTATCGAGCGAACCGTAAACGATACAATTTCGGAAAGCAGCATTGAGATCGCCGTAGTAGATGGTGTTCTGGTCTGGTTTGTAATAATTGAGCACAGCAAGTGTACCCTGGTTGGCGTGCGACAACCCTGTACCACCATAATTAGCGAATGTGCAATTTGTGAACGTGTCGCGCCCACCCTGAATGACCGCAAGCGCATAACCACCTGTTGAATGGAAGAGACAATTCGTTGCTGTAATGGTACCTTGCCTGCTGTAAATGCCGGTACCGATAGAGTTTTTCAGCACGCAGTTCTCCATACGCAATTGAGGCAAGCTACCCGAAACATTAGAATCTATATGAACCCAAATAGCGGCCGGATTGCCCAATGCGCCATTGCCGCCGTTTTCTATGCGTGTGTACCTGAGCCGGCTACCGTTGCTGTAGGAATGGAAGTAGATACCACCCCACTCTCCCGGATATCCCTCGTACCCGAAATACCGCCGATCAAGGCGATCGCCCTGAAAAATGACGGAGTCTTTTGCTGTACCGTTTGCCAGAAGACGACCAAAGACCACAAGACCTGAGTTCTGGTGCATGTAAATCCTACATCCGGGATTAAGGGTGAGCGTTACTCCCGGAGCAACCGCCGCACTATTTATTATGACATAGGGCAGTGTGGTGTCCCATACAGAATTGACAGAAATGACGCTATCCTGTATATACCGGGCATTCTGGCCATATGCCGTGAAAGGAACATAAAATTGTTTGCCGTTGAGTGTTGCCACAAGTGAATCGGTTACAAGAAAAGGTGTGCGTTCATCGTTTGGATCGATGTTCACGGTAGCGAACACATATACGCTATCGCGGGGTGCAATACGAATATCAGTAACATTATTTCCCTGAAAACCGTCAACATTTAGCTTGAAATAAGAATTGGCATTTAGCATTCTCACAGAGCTGAGTACAATCTCCTGATTCTGCGGATTGAATATGAGTATCCCGGTAGTAAAGCTTCCGGCTGAGGTAAATACAGTGTCGAACTTCAGCGTATCATCTGAGAAACGCAAGTCGCCGCCAACCGTGAGTATCTTCTTTTCTTTCCGGCAGGATGGTGCCATCAGAAACGCGATGGCAGCGACAAACAAAAGCGATAGAAGCGGTAATTTAGCGCGCATCGGCCTGGAAATGAATGATAGAAATGAAACCGAAACTAAAACGAAAAAAGCTACTAAAAAATTGCATCAACCCTAAGAGAAGGAGACGCAGCCTTCACGTATTTTTTCACTTCTTAGTATAACTTACAAGTCTCAGTAAGTGTTATTCCGTCTTGTTCTTTGGTAAAAGAAGCTTCTTTGCAAACGGACTCAGCACCCTTCTTATTGTTGTAAACTTCATACTCGTTGTAAGTACTATCGGGCATTCCGGGTGCGCCTGAGTACTTAACCAAGCAGCGACAAGTGTATTTCTTAACACAAGAAGATACAGAGATAACACTCAGAACAGCAACAAAAAGCAAAACAGTGGAACGGAGTTTCATGCAAAAAACAACTTATTTAGGGTGAAGTTAGGTAGGGAACACCATAATTCAAAATTTCGTGCAGATATCGTCGATAAAGGCAAAAGCGTACCCCCACATGGAAGAAATTCAATGCCCAGGGTTACCTGCCCAGAAACCTGAGATTGTTAAGCAGGAGGTTAATATCAATGCCGGGTGAATACTGGCGGGCGTAAACGAGATCGATATTGTATTTCACTTCATCGCCGGGTTCATAGCCGGGTATGATATTGCATGGCACTATTACACCCTTTCTTAAAGGCGGCAGCCCAGCTAACTTTTCGGGGACAGACACATACCCGACCCAGGTGCGCCGCCCTGACAAAACACGAAAACAATTACCAATAAATGTACCGGGTGCCTTTACAAGAAAGATCATTAAAGGCGCTAAAGCCAGAAACACGATCGAAGCTGCAATATCGATCATCCGTTTGTTGCGCATTTGCGCAAACGAAGACAGGTTAAATCTCCTGTCGAGCGTATACAGGTCGCCGGATGTGGCGCTGGAATTGCTGCCCACAAAACTCTCACCACCCGGCAGATGGATCTTGTATTCGTACCTGTCGCCACATTCCTGCATTTTGGCAAACACCTCGGCATAGGTAAGCCCGTTGATACAGAAGATCACCTCATTGACGTTTGTGACATAAAGCAGGGGCTTCATTTCAGAAATGGCTCCGAGCGCAGAACCTGCAGTTGGCCCAGGGTTGATACGCCCTGCCAATTCAGGCGCATAATTGACCTGCCGCAGCACATCGGCTGTTTGTTTGAACGCCATTTCATCGGCCACGATAACCGCTTTATGTGGAAGGGCATCGTATGGAACAAACTTCAGAACCCCCATTCTATACAACACCTCGTGCAAGCCAATGAGCATTGCTGTACCTGCCATGCCACTGAAGATGATAATGGCACGCGAGTAACGGTATTCGGGCGGAAGAAGGCCGTAGTATGCCAAAATGATAATAGTTCCTAATAACATTCCCCTAACCACCTTCAGCGCGCGATAGGGCTGATCGTAAGCACCATTGAAGTATAATGAAAGCAGCCACAGAATAATGTAAGCAGGAAAGGTAGCGTATACCATTTCGGTACTGATCGTAGCGACGTTCTTCACTTCATTTACCCAAAACTCCTTGATACCAAAAAGCGTTAGCAACATGATGAGCGCATCAAACAATGGCATGTGCAGCACCTTAAGGGCACGCTTTACAGTGCCAAGAATAGCGCGCAGGACGATACCCGCATTTATGAACAAAATAAAAAGCCCTGCCTGATTTTTTGTGTAGTGCTTTTTGACAAAGGTGACCAACGCCTCGTTGAAAATACGCACATATGATAGTGTCATCTTGCGGGTGCTCTCACCTTTGTAGTGAATGAGGTCCACCTCGGGATAATAGATATTCTTGTATCCGGCTTTCTGTATCCGGTAAGATAGATCCACATCCTCGCAATACATAAAATAATCTTCGTCAAACGGTCCGCCCGACTTTTCCATGGCCTCCTTACGTACCAACATACAGCAGCCTGACAGTACATCAACCTCGGCTATTTCGCGCTCAGCTACGTGCACCGCATAATACTTGTTAATATATGCCGACCGTGAAAAGATCTTATTCAGACCAGTGGTCTTAAAAATCGCCACTGATAAAGACGGGAAAGACTTCTTTGAGTCGGGCGCAAATTGCCCTTTGCCATCTATGAGTCTGGGGCCGAGTGCACCCGCTTCGGGGTGTTGGTCCATGTAAGCTATTGTGGTCTTCAGAAACCCCTCCGGCATCACGGTATCGGGATTGAGGAAAAGTATATACTCTCCTTTCGCTACCGCAACCGCCTGATTGTTGGCCCGTGAAAAGCCGACATTCTCCTTGTTTTGTATGAGTGTAACTGAGGGGAAGCGTTGTCGGACAAAATCGCAACTACCGTCGGAGGAATTGTTATCGACGACAATAACCTCGGTTTCAAGCCCCTGTGCCGCACGCAACACAGAATGCACGCACACCTCGAGGAAGTACTTTACGTTATAATTGACGATAATGACCGAAACCTTCATGATCTGAACCTGAAATGCAATGATGAATTATCGCAATTTCCGCGCCACCTTTTATTTTACTGCAAATAACGGAAAACGAACCAATAGATTGTAATGCAGCTGAGAATAACCAAGAAAAGTGTGATCAAAAGAAACCACCTTTAAATATTAACGTTATTATTTATACATTTCAACATCAGGAACTCAAGGCAATTATCTAATTTTAAGGCATGAATAAATTCCTGCGTTTTACCATAATGCTTGTGCTGATCGCAGCCGCCGGTGTACTGATTCTTGCTTTTCTGGAACCACATGATGTGACAGTAACACGTTCGGTGACCATTAGATCGAACCGGGAAACAACGTTTGCCCAAATAAAGAATCTTACCAACTGGCAACACTGGAGTACACTGCTAGAGAACGACACATCGTTGAAAATAACCTATAACGGAAATGCGGGTGAGGCAGGCAGCACGTTGGAGTGGAAGGGAGACCATGGAATAACTGGTGAGGGCATCATTAAAAATACGGGGATTGACAAGACCAAAATGAGTTACTCTTTTTCGGTTACGAAGCCCGGTACAATGGAAGCTGACGGTGTGTTTTCAGTAACAGATACCGGCGAAATGGTGAAGGTAACATGGACGTTTCATAAGCATTTCCCGTTCCCTGCAAACGCGGCGCTTATAGTTTTTGACCTGGAAAGATACATGGGGGGCGACATGATGCACAGTCTGGCGAAACTGAAGGAATATGTTGAAAGGGATGCAGAGCCGGCTGTGGAGATAGAAGAGGTGCAATATCCGGGCGGCATATTGGCGGGTATAAGAGATACACTGACCTGGGATGATATGGAAACCTTTTTTGGTGACACGTATAGCCTTTTTATAAAGACACCTTCAAGCAAGCTAAAAGGCTCGCCCATAGGGATGTTCTATGATTGGGACACTATAAGAAGGAAGGCGGATGTATTTGCCGGATATCCTGTTACCGATACCGACATACCCGTGAATGGGATAATATTCTCCGAGTTGCCACAAACAAGGGCATTTAAAGCAGTGCACAAGGGGAGCTACGAAACCGCCAAAAAGATCCACAAATTATTGGATGAATATGTGGCCAAAAAGGGACTCAGCCGATGGATAACAATAGAAGAATATGTAGTGTACCCCGGCAACGAACGTGACGCCAGAAAATGGCAGACAAATATTTACGTGCTGGTACAATAAAAAACTGATGGGAGGCAATTGCCTCCCATCAGTTTTTTATTCGATTAAATTGCGAGCGCGCAACCGCAATCTCTCTGACGATCAAAACTACTGAGGAGTTTCCTTTGGATAGTCAAGGTAACTCCACTTGTTCACTACCACTCCATCTTTCAGAAGCATAAGCCCGGGATTGGTACGCATGACTGTCTTATTGACAGTACCATCTATGGTGAAGAACGGAATATCTTTCATATTCCATGCCTCCTGATAGACCTTGCAGATGTCCCGACCGGCTGAACAGGCAACATAGAATGGTATACCCTTTGCCTTTGCTTTGTCCATCAACGCACGAAGCACATCCAAATTATCTTTATGAGCGATATCCGGTTGACGAAGGAACCATATATACACATAACCTTTGGCAGTAAGTATTGCCTTCGTTTGATCAACGTTATCAGAATCGGTAAGGGCGAAGTCGTGTATCTCAGAAAGACCGGTAGCAGGAGCGATTTCAACAGATTTGCTTGAAACGAATTTCCAGCTCGGGTCCTTCCACGGATAATTCTCTGAAGTGAATTCCTGTTTCACACCATTCTTCTCGTAAACGAAGGTGGTTGCAAATACAGCTTCTTTCGCATCCGGAGCGGGTTGCATTTTTTCCCAGATGTTGTTTCCCACTTTGTATGGCAAACAATCGTGATAAGGGAGGTGATGGAGCACCCACCACTGAGCACCGAAAACAAAAACTGCACCCAACGCCACGATGGTGGCATTGATAGCTCCCTTATTAAAGATGGGGAATACCCGGTAACGGAATATAAACAGGATCAGAACCGCTGCAGTCAATACAACATCTTTATAGAACGTAGCGGTGTTCGATATTTTGATACAATCGCCGAAACAACCGCACTCCTTGATCTTGCCTGAATACAAGGCGTAACCCGTGAGGAACGTGAAGAAGATGTTGAGCAACAATAACAACGTTACATATAAACGAAAGTAGTTTCCGACAATCATTGCAAGGCCGGAAATAACCTCGAACCCGATCATCAGAATTGAGAGACCGAGGCTATAGTCGATCATAAAGGTCATACCCCAAACCTCAAAAAACTCATTCATCTTGTAGGTAAGTCCGAGCGGATCGTTCGCTTTAACAAGACCCGAGAAAATGAACAGCAGGCCAACAGCCACCCGTAAAATCCAGAGAATAATCTTCATGTTGTGTTGTTAATGATTGAATAGGTAAAACAAATTATTTTTTTAAATAAAGTGCAATAATAACTAATTTTTTAACTTAAAGAAAACTTGAGCTTGTCATTTCCTTTTCATATTCTTGTCAAACATACAGCATAGGGTCTAATTGACAAAAATGTTGGTACACACAATTACCCCACTAACGTAAAAATTTTGAAAAAAATAACATTCCATAATAAGACATTAGATCTGGCAACTCCCGTTGTGATGGGCATACTGAATGCTACGCCAAACAGTTTCTACAATAAGGGAGAGATGTCGGACAAAGACAGTTTGTTAGCACTGGCAGAACGAATGCTAAAAGACGGAGCAGAACTACTGGACATTGGCGGCGCCAGCAGCAAACTTGGAGAACCCCTGATTGACCCGGAAACTGAAAAAAGAAGGATCCTTCCGGTGATTGAAGCAGTACGAAAGCAATTTCCTGATGTCTGGATATCAGTTGACACCTATAACTCATCAGTGGCAAAAGCAGCAATCGAAGCAGGTGCGGATATTATTAATGATATCAGTGCAGGCATGATCGACAAAGAAATGCTGAATGTAGTTGCCAGCATGAACGTTCCTTACATTGCAATGCACATTCAAGGCACACCCGAAAACATGCAAATATCGCCGACGTATCAAAATGTGGTTGCGGAGGTGCTGCGACAACTGCGCCATGCGATACAGCGGTGCGAATTGGCAGGTATCAACCAGATAATTATTGATCCAGGCTTTGGTTTCGGGAAAACAGTAGCCCACAATTTTGAACTACTGAGCATGCTGGGAACCTTCAAACTTACAGACAGACCGATCCTAGCAGGCCTTTCAAGGAAGTCGATGATATGTAAGCCGCTGAAAATATCTCCTGAAAACGCATTGAACGGCACCACCGCACTCAATATGGCTGCGCTAATGAACGGCGCTGACATACTGAGGGTACACGATGTGAAAGAGGCGGTAGAAACCGTGCGGCTATATCAATTATTGAATTAACGGGTTGGTCATGCGCCGGCCTTCTCTGTCCAGATGCCGCACAAATGAACCAGCGTTTCCACTGCTTTCTCCATGTCCTGCACACTCACATATTCCTGGCGGGAGTGGATGCCCATCTCACCGGTGAAGATGTTTGGGCAAGGAAGTCCCATGAACGAAAGACGTGACCCATCGGTACCTCCCCTTATGCTCATACGCTGAACTTCTATGCCGGCTCGTTTCATTGCCTCTTCGGCATAGTCCATGACATGAGGACAAACATCCAGGATCTCTTTCATGTTACGGTACTGCTCTTTTACAACAAAATTCATTGTTGACCCCGGAAATTCGGAAATCGCGAGTTGAGCCAATTCCTTCAAACGAGCCTCGTGTTCGGCAAGCTTAGCGGTATCAAAGTCGCGGACTATGAACTGGACACTGGCTTTCTCCAGTCCGCCCTCTATAGCGACGGGATGAACGAAACCCTCCATTCCTTCAGTCACTTCCGGACACCATTGATCTTTGGGTAACATATCAACAAAGGCGGAGGCAACCTTTATGGCATGCACCATTTTTCCCTTTGCGTATCCGGGGTGGGCGCTAACGCCGTAGAATGTTACGGTTGCAGAATCGGCAGAGAATGTCTCCCCTTCCAGATGACCACGCTCACCGCCGTCAAGTGTGTATCCAAAATGGGCACCCAACTTCTGCATATCCACCGCGGCTACTCCCCTACCCACTTCTTCATCGGGGGTGAATAATATCCTGATCTTTCCATGCTCAACTTCCGGGTGGGTGATGAGATAAGCGGCGAGGTCCATAATGATGGCAACGCCGGCTTTATCGTCGGCGCCGAGCAGCGTTGTGCCGGAAGCAGTAATAATGTCGTCACCAATGCGCTGCAGAAGATATGGATGGTCCTTAGTGGACAAAACCAGTGTAGCGTCATCGGGGTAAGAGATATCAGAACCGTCGTAAGCCGAGTGCAACCTTGGCTTTACACCTGTTCCGCTACAGTCAGGTGCGGTATCTACGTGCGAACAAAAACACAGAACCGGCACTTCCTTAGTTGTAGTTGCCGGAATAGTTGCATAAACGTAGCCATGTTCATCGAGCTCAGCATCCACTACGCCTATTGCATGCAACTCTTCAACCAGTATGCGACTGAGGTCTTTCTGCTTTTCAGTTGATGGCTGCGATGGCGACGTAGGATCGCTTTGCGTGTCTATCTGTACATATCGCATGAATCTGCCTGCTACTGAATGCTCGTAATTATGAAGTGCCATTGTTCTATTTTTGTCGCCCAAAAGTAAGTATCTTGTAGTTTGTATGGAAGGATTTGTATTGAGCAAGGTGGATATTTCTCAGATAGTGACGGTAAGCTTTACCTTGTTTGCCGTGATAGACATGCTTGGTTCAATCCCCATCATCATCAGCATCAAGAAAAAAGCGGGCGATATAAACGCTATGCAAGCAACCTTGGTATCCGGGGGACTAATGTTGTTATTCTTTCTTGTTGGTGAGCAGATGCTGCAATTCATGGGACTTGATATACGATCTTTCGCAATAGCCGGCTCTATAGTCATATTTATCTTGGGACTGGAAATGGTGTTGGGACTGGAATTTTTCAAACCTGATCAGGATGCAAAAGCGAGCACAGTGGTACCGATCGCATTTCCGCTTATTGCAGGATCTGGAACACTTACCACCGTAATGTCATTAAAGGCTGCCTATAACTCCTACAATATCCTGATAGCCATCTTCATCAATCTCATAATTATCTACATCACACTCCGGTCAGTTAACTTATTGGAGCGACTTCTGGGACCCTCGGGAATACTGGTGGTGCGTAAATTCTTCGGAGTTATACTGCTGGCAATTGCGGTGAAGATATTCATGTCCAATACGGGGCTGATGAAATAGCCTAACGCGGCACCAACAAACAAGAAATGCCGGTGACCGGCAGTTGAATCAGTTAGTAAACCTTTTGAAGAAAAATAACAGATAAAAGCTGAAGATGCCGTCTATGAGAAATATACTGCTCATATACATATCACGAAGATAAACGTTCTTCACTGCAAGAAAAATAATGGCATTTGTGAGTGTCAAACCCATGTATACAAGGGCTCCCCACTTTCTGAGATCACAAGCTGCGATCCATGAAACGGCGTAACCGGCCATCCACAACAATTGTAACCATTCAACGCCGACCGGGAGCCGAGCGCACTGCACTACAGTCCATACTAGCCATAACAAGTGGGCAATGCCAACATACGGCATGATCATAGGCGGCTTGCGCGCTACATCTGTAACAAAAGTCTTAAGGTCTCTCATAAAATATATCACGGTCGCTTGCCACGATAGAATGTTAGCAAGCAACCGTAAAAAGTGTAAGCTAGCCCTTTGAAAAGGCGTTAAGAATGTCGTATTTGGTCAGGATAGAATATTGACCACTATCGTCGCGCGTGAGTACCGCACCGTTATCTTTGTTTATATAGCTTGTCAGCCTCTCTAGCGGAGTGTCGCGGCTAACAACCGGAAGCGGTTTATCCATAACATCAGCAACTAGCATATCCCTCACGTCGGCCTGTTCGATGAGCTTTTTGAAAAGGCTACCTTGGGAAATACTACCTGTCATTTCAACACCCTGCATCACAGGAACGTGTTCAATGTCATATTTCTTCATCAGATCTAACGCGTCCATGACCTTTGCATCCTGATCAATAGTAACCAACCTACGACGACCCAATCCGTTCATTAGGTCGCCAACAGTGTCTACCTCAAGGAAGCCGCGATCCAGCATCCATTCGTCGTTATACACCTTAGCTACATAGCGGCTGCCGTGGTCGTGGAATATCACTACAACAACATCGTCTTTTTTCAGTTTATCCTTCATCTGACGAAGTCCGGCGATAACAGAACCGGCAGAGTACCCAACGAAAATCCCTTCTTCGCGAGTGATACGGCGTGCCATCACAGCGCCATCCTTATCAGTTACCTTCTCAAAATGGTCTATTGCATTACGGTCATAGTTCTCGGGGAGGAAATCCTCACCAAAACCTTCTGATATGTACGGGTGAACTTCGCCCATGTCCAATTCACCTGTGTCGAACCATTTTTTAAGTAAGCTACCATAAGTATCTATGGCCCAAACCTGTACGTTTGGATTTTTCTCTTTCAAGAACTTACCTGTTCCTACGACGGCACCACCAGTGCCCGACGCCACGACCAGGTGCGTTACTCTACCCTCGGTCTGCTCCCATATCTCAGGACCTGTCTGTTCGTAATGTGCGAGCCTGTTGGCCAGATTATCGTACTGATTCACGTACCAGCTGTTAGGGATCTCTGTCTGCAAACGGCGAGCAACCTGATAATAACTGCGTGGATCTTCCGGATCAACATTAGTAGGGCAAACAATTACCTCTGCACCGTGAGCCTTGAGTATATCTACCTTTTCTTTGCTCTGCTTGTCGGTTGTTGCAAATATGCATTTATAACCCTTTATAATAGCAGCAAGTGCCAGACCCATTCCGGTGTTACCACTCGTACCTTCAATGATAGTGCCACCAGGTTTGATCTTTCCTTCCTTTTCAGCCACCTCCAGCATTTTCAACGCCATGCGGTCTTTAATACTGTTGCCGGGATTGAAAGTCTCCACTTTGGCATATACGGTGCATGGAAGATCGGCTACCACGCGGTTCAGTCGAACGAGCGGTGTATTGCCGATTGTCTGTAAGATATTGTCATAAACTCTTGTTGGCATCTTATTGTATTTTATTTCGAATGGCGAAGGTAAGAATTTGGGTCGGGAAAGTGGAACCGTATCGATCTCAATAGAATTCCGGACCATTTTACCCGTTAATTAAAAATGAAACAATGACGAAAACGAAGGGATAGCTACCGAAAAGTCATTGGCGAAAATTCCTTTATCTTTGAGTGTCATGCGTAATATAAAAATACTTGAAGTAAGGTCAGAGATAGGAGCCGGTACACGTGGTGCCAGTCTGGGAGTGGACGCGATCAAGATCGCGGCACTTGACTTTATGAGCAATCTATTCGTAAACTTTCCGTCAGAGGTCGTTGAAACAGAAAATCGCCTACTCTATGAACCGGTAGCATCGCCCTATGCGAAACGTATTCAGGGTATCAACACCATGTACGAGCGGGTATCGAAGGCGGTACATGACACAGTAAAATCGGGGTTGTTCCCGCTGGTACTAGCGGGCGACCACAGCACTGCCGGCGCAACTATTGCCGGCCTAAAAATGGCCAAACCCAAGCGACGCCTGGGCGTAGTTTGGATAGACGCACATGCAGACCTTCATTCTCCGTATACCACCCCATCGGGCAACATGCATGGCATGCCACTGGCAGTGTCTCTTGCTGACGACAACATGGAAAGCCAGCTCCACACTCCGGATCCACAAACTGTAGAGATGTGGAATAAATTGAAAAACCTTGGAAAGATAGAACCGAAGATCCTTCCTGAAGATATTGTATTCATTGCGCTGCGCGACTTTGAGAAAGAAGAGGAAGCCATCATCCGCAAAGGAAACATCAAGGTAATACCGGTTGCGGAAATAAGGAGAAAGGGTGTTGAAAATGTGGTTCGACAAACGTTTCTGCACTTATCCAACTGCGATGACATCTATGTATCTTTTGACGTTGATAGCCTTGACAGCTCCATTTCGCGAGGTACAGGAACACCTGTGAGCAACGGTCTGAAAGAAAGAGAAGCAGAGGATCTGCTCGCTTCTTTTATGCAGCACCATAAGATCTGCTGTTTTGAAGTGGCCGAGGTAAACCCAACACTTGACAAAGAGAATATGATGGCTGAGATAGCATTCAACATCCTTCAGCGAAGTGTGAACATCCTGCTACTCAACTAACGTCCGCTATTTCTTTAGAAATCTGTTCATTTCGTCTTTCGACTCTTTGAGCGAGAGTTTGGCAATAACGTCCGAGAAAAATTCTTTGTCGGCAGTGTTTTTGTATGCCCATTTTGCAAAATCGACCTTGGTTGATTCAAAAAGGAAACAATCCATGAGCACGCAGACCTGAATGGTAGTATAGGTAGCCCCGGCTAGTTCCGATCGAATAAGATTGAACTTCTCCGTGTCAGTTTTCTTGTTTGTCACTTTGCTTTTTATCGCCTGGACTTTATCGTCTGTAAGACTACCGGTAGGCACCGGAGAGGCCGCCGCATCGTTTTGTGGCTTTTCCGCAGGCTTTTCGGCAGTAGCAACATTGCCTTTCACATCCTGGTCCGGTTCCGGGTAACCTTCATTATATCGACTATCGGGCTCACGGGCCATATCGTTTCGTGAACCGTCGCCAAAAGGGACTTCTCTGATTCTTGCCGCACGAATGTAGGGATCGTAGGTCAGGTAAGTGACCATTTTGTAGTCAGTGTTGACCCAGCCAGTATATACCAGATTATTGAACGAACGCCCCCACCTATCATAAGTCATTCGGTAGATCTTCACTTTATGGCGCCCCGGTGGCAAGTCGCCCACAGTTACAGATGTTCCACGTCTATCGAAGTATCTCCCATTTACCGACACATTAAAGCGTCCGTTATCGGCCAACCTGATCTTTAATTGTGATTGCGCGTGCACTTTTCCAAGTAGCATGAATAATAAACCCGCAACAAAAGCAAAATACTTCATAGACGATGGTGTTTTAAGATTCAAAATTAGATGAGAAGTACCAAAATGCGGGCCAAACAATCCACAATCTCACCTAAAATTCGACTTTATAAAATATTTAACGGGGCAACATCAATGCACAAAGAATACCTGCAGAGACCCCCGCATTGAGCGATTCTGCTCCACCCTTTCGCGGAATAGTGACAAGATGAGTAGCAATATCCATCACATCGGATGATATTCCCCGAGACTCATTTCCAATCACCAGTACACCTGATGACGGCCGCCCTACCTCATAAACATCTGCTCCGCCCAACACAGCGGCGTAGACAGGTATTTTCAATGGGGGTAAAAAACTAACCAGATCTCTGTGATGAATGCGCACCCTTAAATGCCCACCCATCGCACTCTGTACGACCTTGGGGTTGTACACATCAACACAACCAGGCGAGCAGACCAGATCAGTAACTCCGAACCAATCTGCAATACGTATAATCGTACCCATGTTACCGGGATCCTGAATTCCATCGAGGGCTATCCACCATGAAATGTTATCACCAATTGCGGGTGACTCCGGCAGTACCGCAACAACCAAAACCTCCCCCGGGGCCTGCAAGGAAGAAACTGAAGCGATCTCAGATTCCGTTGCGACAATCAGTTCTGCTTCAGGGTGTCGACGGATGTCGTCGCGGTGAATAGCGATCCAATTTTCTGTGGCAACAATCGTCTTCAATTGCCATGCACTCTGCAGCCATTCTAAGGCAATTTTATGTCCTTCTGCAACAAATTGTCGATACTCATTGCGGAATTTCTGCTGTGTTAATGAGCGAATGTGCTTATTTTGCGCTTTAGAAAGCATATTGTGCGAATTTAGTCAATTGTTGCGACCCGTATATGGGGAGAAGACCTAATTATAAAAAGACGGGATGGTATATAGTGCCGGTTTTGACGGTCTTGGCCATATTGTCTGCCTGCAGGTCTACCAAGCACCTTAAGGAAAATGAGTATCTACTTTGGAAAAACAAACTTGAACTGCGTACCGACAAAGTAATGCTGAACAAGGGCGAGATAAAAGACAACCTTGAAAGTATCATTGCCCAGAAACCTAATAGCAACTATCTAGACCTTTCGCCGGTGAAAGTTCCCATGAAACTATGGCGATATAACCGCAGGTATAAAAAGCTGAGTACTCGCCCAGATTCTCTTTTACCCAAATCAGTGGAAAGACCAGTGTTGCTGGACACGAACACCATCGGAAAATCTGCGCAGAACATGAAAGCTTACCTGTTCAATCAGGGTTACTTTTATGCCAGAGTATCTGATACAATAACATACAAGAAGAAAAAGGCGATCGTATCATACAAGATAGACGCAGGTTCCAACTATATCATTAACAAGATCAACTACAAAGTAGATGATAGCGGCATTAAGTCGGTTATAGTGAGTCATCAAAAAGGAGCTTCTATCGAAACAGGTAAAGAGTTCACCTATGGGCAACTGGAATCTGAGCGCAGCAGACTTACGGCTATCATCAACAACCATGGCTATCGCAGGTTCACGTTGGAGAACATCACGTTCAAGATCGACACAATGGAAAAATCAATGTTCCGGGTGGCCAGTAGTCCGTTTGAAAATGCCGTGAACTTTATTGCCCAATCTAAAAGCAATAAGAAGAGCACCATAGACATTGACGTGATTGTGAGAAAGGTCGACGACACGTTGGCTTATAACATCTTTTACATCAATGCTATCTCGGTTTATCCTGACGCCGCGACAGGATCGGGAAACAAAAATGACACCCCCAAGATCATAAAAAAACTTGGCGGCATAGAATTCCGATATTACAATGAATATGTACATCCAAAGGTTCTGTATGAGCACATTTTCATGAATCCGGGCAACCTATATTCAAAGGAGAATGAAGACAAGACGAGTGCAAAACTCGGGGAACTGGGCATTTTTCAGAATGTACGAGTACAACCAAGAGAGAACCGAATAACGAGAGACAGTGTTGAATACAACATCTTCCTCACCAAAGCGCCAAAACACGACTTCACGACGAATTATGAGATATCTAACGGTACTACCTATTTCTTAGGAAACTCGTTGAGTTTGAATTACATGAACAAGAACTTCCTGAAAGGAGCGAACCTGCTTTCCATAGGAGCCAATGGAGGTTTGGAAACCAACTATAACGATGCTGCTGCCGGGGACATATTCAAACGCTTCAGCCTACTTACAATGTATTACGGTTTAAATGCCAGCATTGATTTCCCGAAGTTCCTTGCCCCCGTACCCAAGTCGTTATTCTCAAGAAGCAATCTACCGCATACAATATTCAGTTTAGGTGAGAATGTAATAGATAGGGTCGATTATTTCAAACTGTTGAACACCAGTGCCCACTTCTCTTATAACTGGCACGAGACAGACATTAAAACATGGAGTTTTGCCCCCGCGTTCGTGAACGTGATCAGGGTACCCTATATTTCACCTTTGTTCCAGAACATTTTGGACTCCAATCAATACCTGAAAAACAGTTACCGAAAAACGTTCATTGAAGGGGAAAGTATTACTTATAAGATCGACAACAACGTTAAGAAACACGGCATTAACTACTCCTACCTAAGACTTTCGTTTGAAGAAGCGGGAGGAATTGTGGGCGCAGTAAATAAATTCGGTGCTGCGGTTTACGGATTCGATACCATCCCTTATGCGCAGTACACCAAATTTGATTTTGACGGCAGACATTACCTGACGGTGAAGCATTCCGTATTTGCATTCCGGTTCTATGGCGGCGTGGGATTACCATATGGCCTTTCTGAATCTCTGCCCTACATCAAACAGTACTTTGTGGGTGGCCCCTATAGCATGCGTGGATGGCGAATCAGGACATTGGGCCCGGGCAGCTTCAGGGATACCTTAAACCGATTACCAAACCTGGTGGACAGGACCGGAGATATCAAACTTGAACTGAACTCAGAGTACAGATTCCCGGTAGCGCCCTTGTTTGCTGGCGCAGTAAAATTGAACGGCGCACTTTTTGCCGATGTTGGTAATATGTGGCTTTCACGCGCCAACAAAGACTATCCCGGAGGTGAATTCGCATTCAGTAAATTGGGGCAGGATCTGGCAATGGATCTGGGCGTCGGCTCCCGGTTTGATATTGCATCATTCTTAACTTTCAGGGTGGATGTAGCAGTACCGGTAAAAAAACCGTCTATAACCGAAAACAGCGGCTGGGTCCTCAGGGACGTGGACTTCAGCAACCCTACCTGGAGGAAAGACAACGTAATATTAAACATTTCTATAGGCTACCCATTCTAATCTTTCATTTTGATATCCACACCGGGTAAGACGTAGCCGATGAATAATATGTTTTTTATCGGCAAACGCATATATTTGCGGACTTTAACAAAATTTAACACACATCAGTAATTATGACTCTTTTCTATTTAGTACCAGCCTTCGGTGTATTGGCACTGCTGTACACCTTTGTAAAAAGTGCATGGGTATCCAAACAGGACGCAGGCAATGAGCGAATGACGGAAATTTCGAAATACATAGCTGAGGGTGCTATGGCATTTCTAAAAGCAGAATACAAGATCCTTACGTATTTCGTGATCATCGCTGGTTTGCTTCTTGCCTTCATGGGCTACAGCAACCCTAAGTCAAGTCCGGTTATTGCCCTCGCGTTCGTTATTGGTGCGGTGTTCAGCGCACTTGCAGGTTATATTGGTATGCGAATAGCTACCAAGGCAAACGTTCGCACCGCAGAAGCTGCGAGAACAAGCCTGTCTAAAGCGCTGAGTGTTTCTTTTGGAGGTGGCTCTGTAATGGGTCTTGGGGTAGCCGGGCTTGCTGTTTTAGGTCTGGGAAGTCTCTTTATCATTTTGAAAATGATATTTGCACCAAATGCTGCTGTGAATTCTGAGGAAATGGAGCGCACAATCGAAGTGCTCACAGGATTCTCTCTTGGTGCAGAAAGCATTGCCTTGTTTGCCCGCGTTGGTGGTGGTATTTATACCAAAGCCGCCGACGTTGGTGCTGACCTTGTTGGTAAAGTAGAAGCTGGTATCCCTGAAGATGACCCACGCAATCCTGCCACAATTGCGGACAACGTGGGTGACAACGTAGGTGACGTAGCCGGCATGGGAGCTGACCTTTTCGGATCTTACGTTGCTACAGTGCTTGCCACAATGGTTCTGGGTCGTGAAACAACCTCCGCCGGTGACAATTTCGGTGGAATGGCACCAATCCTTTTACCTATGCTTATTGCGGGTATCGGTATCGTGCTTTCTATTGTAGGCACACTGTTTGTGCGCATATCTGACGGTGTTGGTAACAGCACTGCTGCGGTGCAGAAGGCTCTGAATCTGGGCAACTGGGGATCAATTGTTCTGACAGCGATAGCATGTTACTTCCTAGTAAATAATATTCTTCCTGAAACGATGTCACTTCGCGATCATCAATTCACGCGCAATGGTGTTTTCGGTGCCATTATCGTTGGTCTGGTTGTTGGTACATTAATGAGTATGATCACTGAGTATTATACTGCTATGGGTAAACGCCCGGTGCTTAGCATCATCAGGCAGTCTTCTACCGGTCATGCGACGAATATCATCGGAGGGCTGGCAGTTGGCATGGAGTCGACAACATTGCCTATACTTGTACTTGCAGGTGGCATTTGGGGTTCTTATCAATGTGCAGGTCTCTACGGTGTGGCTATTGCTGCTGCGGGCATGATGGCGACGACTGCAATGCAGCTGGCGATAGATGCTTTCGGTCCGATTGCTGATAACGCAGGTGGTATCGCTGAAATGAGCGAGTTACCAAAAGAAGTGCGTGAAAAAACAGATATTCTTGATGCTGTGGGCAATACTACTGCTGCTACCGGTAAGGGCTTTGCGATCGCGTCTGCTGCGCTTACTGCATTGGCGCTTTTCGCGGCATTTGTGGGTGTTGCACATATTGACGGTATCGATATCTACAAAGCAGATGTGCTGGCTTGTCTTTTTGTGGGCGGTATGATCCCATTCATTTTCTCGTCGCTGGCGATACGAGCTGTAGGTGAGGCGGCTATGAGCATGGTAGAGGAAGTTCGTCGCCAGTTCCGTACGATTCCGGGCATCATGGAAGGAACCGGCAAACCTGAGTACGACAAATGTGTTGCCATCTCTACCGAGGCGTCAATACGCAAAATGGTTTTACCAGGCGCAATTACAATTATATCTCCGCTTGTTATTGGTTTCCTGATGGGCCCTGAAGCGCTTGGAGGCTTCCTTGCCGGCGCTACGGTGAGCGGTGTTTTGATGGGAATGTTCCAGAACAACGCAGGTGGAGCATGGGATAACGCCAAGAAATCATTTGAGAAAGGTGTAGAGATCAACGGTGAGATCTACTATAAAAAGTCGGAGCCACACAAGGCATCGGTAACCGGTGACACTGTGGGTGATCCGTTTAAAGATACATCTGGTCCATCTATGAACATCTTGATCAAACTGATGTCAATCGTTGCATTAGTTATCGCTCCAACCATTGCTAAAGTTCCAACACCGGCAGCTACACTGAAGCAAGCCGCAACAGAAGTAAAAGTTGCAGTAATCGAAAAAACTGTTAAGTAATAATCTTGTCGAAATTTAGGAAGCCCCCGGAGTAATTCGGGGGCTTTTTCTGTTTAGCGAACAAATTAAACAATGTCAGATAATATCGTTTATTGATATTTAATTCGTAAGTTTGCATTGAAACACTTTTGTTTCATCCTTTTGGTGCCAGACCAAATCTTATAGCTGGCAGTTCTTCTCCCGTCATCCCGGAGTTTGTTATAGCACTTACAGGACATTCACATAATAAATAATTTTAATGACATTTAACGAATTAAATTTGATATCCCCGATCCTTAAAGCATTGGAAACGGAGGGATACAAAAACCCAACCCCTATTCAAGAACAATCCATACCAATTTTGTTACAGGGCAAAGACCTTTTGGGCTGTGCGCAAACAGGTACCGGCAAAACAGCGGCATTTGCGATACCGATATTACAGTTGCTGGATGCCGCACATGCTGAACGTAATCACAAAGCAATAAAAGTATTGGTGCTTACACCAACAAGGGAACTTGCCATACAGATAGCAGATAGTTTTGCGGCTTATGGCCGTAACCTCTCGCTGAAGCATACGGTTATTTTTGGAGGTGTACCACAGGGAGCACAGATCCAAACCTTGCAGCGCGGCGTTGATATCCTGGTAGCCACACCCGGACGCCTGTTGGACCTTATCGGTCAGCGATACATAAGTCTGAAGGACATCGGCATTTTCGTCCTGGATGAAGCAGACCGAATGCTTGACATGGGATTCATACATGACGTGAGGCGCGTAGTAGCATTGTTACCACAGAAACGCCAGACCCTGTTTTTTAGCGCTACCATGCCCCCGGAGATTCAAAAGCTGGCCAACAGTATTCTGGTAAATCCGGAAAAAGTGGAGGTAACACCCGTTTCTTCCACGGCAGATACGGTAACGCAATCGGTGTACTTTGTTGATAAAAAGGATAAGAAAAAGCTTCTGGAATACGTTTTAGAAGACAAAAAAATAGGACGTGTACTGGTGTTCACCAGAACGAAACACGGGGCTGACAAAGTTGTAAAAGACCTGAATAAACATGGGGTTACCGCAGAAGCGATACATGGTAACAAATCGCAGAATGCACGTCAACGAGCCCTGAACAACTTCAAGGATGGGAAGATACGGGTGCTGGTGGCTACCGATATTGCGGCCAGAGGCATCGACGTTGATATGCTGTCGCACGTAATAAATTTTGAGATACCGGAAGTACCCGAGACTTACGTACACCGAATCGGACGCACGGGCAGAGCCGGGGCGAGCGGTATTGCTCTCTCTTTCTGTGACGAAGAGGAAAAAGCGGACTGGCGAAACATTATCAAGCTTATCGGCAAGCAAATACCCGTAGTTGACAACCACCCCTACCCTTCAGAGTCGCAGGGGTTGGTGCAGATAAGACCGCCAAAAAACAAAGATGTAGTGGCAAGACCAAATGCAATCGCTCCACGCCCCCGTGGAAATGGCGCAGGTAGTAACAACCGGAACAGGAATTTCAGGAAAACGTAGAAATAAATACATGATTAGTATAGAGTTGTAATTTCAGGCACGGTTTTTGCAACGGATTTTACAGAAGGTTGGACGAGGCAAATCGCTCAGTTCAATTTTTCACAAAAAAGTGTTTTGAAATTCAATTTTGTATAACTTTACAGGCAACCATTTTTTTATCACAAAAACAAACAGAAAATGAAAAAGTTTTTTTTACTCTTGGCCTCGGGCTCTATCGCTCTGACGAGCGTGGCGCAGCAGCGCACAATGAACTTCGAACAGAAGGACAAAATGAGGACGTTCAAATCGAGCGATATTCAGCGTCCACAAACTAACGTTACTGCTAAGAAAGGTACAGCAGGCGGCGAAAGGTGGTACAGCTACAACAGCTACTTGAACGACATGCTTACAGCAACTGTAACGCAGGAAGCAGGTTTCTCTTCTATGCTGATATGGGATGACACCGTTCACCAGGTAAACTACACATCTGGACCGGCTAACATCAACATGCTGTCGATCGGTACAATTTTCGATCCATCATCTGTTGGCTTCAACAATAATGATTACTACCCCGGCGCAATGGCAGTAGGTCCTACTGATGCTTATGTAGTTGACTCAATTGCAGTTTTCGGTGTTTACAAAGGCAATTCAGCTAAAGCGTCTATCGTGGATACAATCCGTCTTGCTTTCGTAAAAGGAAACGGTGGAGCTGCTTCATCTGATGACATTTTTGGTGGTGCTCTTGGTGGCGGTGGTCACTATGGTGCAGCTACATTCGTTAATATGCGTCACGACAGCCTTCGCAACACAGCTCGCTCAGGCACAGTTGCTGTTGGAACTCCTACACCAATGATCCAGGACATCGTTCTGGTAAACACTGGTGCGTCTCCTGCTTGGGCTGATACATCATCAAACGGTATCTGGGGTGGTGCGATCAAACTGAACACACCGATCAGCGTTTCTGCTAATGGAATGGTTGGTATGTCGATCACATACAAATCTGGTGAGTCTATCCCATCAGGTACAATGGTATTCAACGCTGTAACCAATTCAGCTAACCACAACATCTTCCTGCCTATCGTTGGCTATGCTTCTGATGCTGCTGGTGATGTACAGTGGGCTCCATACTACGCTGCTCCAGATCCAAAAGCTGACAGCAACGTAGGTCTGTTCAAAAGGATGCCAGGTATCCTCGGTTGGGCCGGACAATATGTTCCAACTTGGGCTTGGTCTTCATCTGGAACTACTTCAGGTGCTTCTATCCTTCAGTTCCCTGAGGTTAGCTTCCACGTAACATGTACTACTTGTGGTGTTGTAGGTCCAACTGTATCAGTTGCAAACGTTGCAAACATCAACAAAGTAAATGCTTATCCTAACCCGGCAAACGACGAGGTGAACATTCCGTTCACACTCGACGCTACTGCTGATGTAACAGTTACATTGAGCAACCTGCTTGGTCAGGTTGTTGCGACTAAGAGCATGAACAGTGTTTCTAAAGGAACCGCTACATTCAATACCGAAAACCTGCCTGCAGGCCTTTACAATTACGCTGTAATTGCTAATGGCAACCGCACAACAGGTCGCGTAGTAGTTGCACACTAATTTCCTTTGATTGGATATATAGAGAGGCAATGGTTATCCATTGCCTCTCTTATTTTTCGTACCTACATGAAATGCAGCGAACATATCCGGTAACTGTGCCCAAAACAGGCTCTTTACCGTAAAAATGCTATTATAGATATGACAAGTCTCAAAGAAATCTTTCCCGAGGCATAGTGTAACAAACCAAGCCTCTCTAACACTTGATTTTTTGTTTTTCAAAACAATATTCTATTATTGCACACTCTTGCTGCGAAAATGTGGCAACTAACGAACACCTGAATGGCAAAAAATCTGTTGATAGTGGAGTCTCCGGCAAAAGCCAAGACCATTGAGAAAATACTGGGGAGTGATTTTGAGGTCAAGTCGTGCTACGGGCACATACGAGACCTTGAAAAGGAAGACATGGGCATCGACATTAAGGACGGCTATAAGCCGAAGTATGTGGTGTCTGAAGACAAACAAAAAGTAGTAAAAGAACTGAAGTCGCTGGCAAAAAAATCGGAAGATGTATGGCTGGCAACGGATGAGGACCGTGAAGGAGAAGCTATATCCTGGCACTTATGCGAAGTACTTGGACTTGATCCATACACAACAAAAAGGATCGTCTTCCATGAGATCACAAAGCCAGCAATCCAAAAAGCCGTGAAGACACCAAGGAACGTGAACATGAATCTGGTGAACGCACAGCAGGCACGACGAATTCTTGACCGGATTGTTGGCTTCGAATTGTCGCCGGTATTGTGGCGCAAAATGAGCATGCGCAATAACCTATCTGCAGGCCGAGTACAATCTGTGGCCGTTCGATTGATCGTTGAACGCGAAAGAGAGATCAACCAGTTCAATGCTACCAGCTCCTACAAGGTTGAAGCATATTTTGCTGCAGATGACATAAACAAAAAGAAAGTAACTTTTAAGGCTGAGGGGCCGGATAAACTGAAAGATGCTGATACCGCTGAGGCATTCCTCGCCAAATGCAAGGGTGCCACATATACTGTGAATGACATTCAGGTCAAGCCGGCTAAGAAATCACCATCGGCACCGTTCACTACCTCTACCCTTCAACAGGAGGCAAGCAGAAAACTTGGATACAGTGTATCAAAGACAATGCTGTTGGCGCAGAAACTTTACGAGAACGGTCATATCACCTACATGCGTACTGACTCGGTGAACTTGTCGGAAACAGCATTGGAAAGTGCACGCCAGGCCATCACATCCCAGTACGGTGAAAAATACCACCAGACCCGCACGTTCAAAAATAAGAATGAATCGGCGCAGGAAGCGCACGAAGCCATCAGGCCTACCGATATGAACGTCACAACGGCCGGAGATGCGGATACTACAAGGTTGTATGAACTGATCTGGAAAAGGACAATGGCCAGCCAGATGTCAGACGCACAACTGGAACGAACGATAGCAAAAATAGGAATCTCAACAGTTGCAGATACTCAATTGACAGCGACCGGAGAAGTACTTCGTTTTGACGGATTCCTCAAAGTATATAGTGAGGGAAAAGACGAAGAAGATGGAGAAGAAAACAATGAAGGAATGCTTCCACCACTTGTACCCGGCCAGCAACCTGACCTACAGCGAAT
Source organism: Flavipsychrobacter sp. (assembly GCA_044220845.1). Lineage (GTDB taxonomy): Bacteria > Bacteroidota > Bacteroidia > Chitinophagales > Chitinophagaceae > Nemorincola. The sequence continues at coordinate 31,783 of JBGAQG010000029.1, forward strand.
GGTAGCTACAGAAAGGTATACAAGGCCTTTGCCGCGCTACACGGAAGCTTCTCTGGTAAAAAAACTGGAGGAGTTGGGCATAGGGCGTCCATCAACATATGCACCAACTATCAGCACCATACAGGCACGGGGATATGTAGAGAAAAAAGACAAAGACGGCACCAAACGGGCATATACGGTACTCACATTAAAAAGTGATGCTGTTACAAGAACTTCTGAGAGTGAAAATGTAGGGGCAGAGAAGAGCAAACTTTTCCCAACCGACCTAGGCATGGTGGTGACCGACTTCCTGAGAGAACATTTCAAAACGGTAATGGATTATGACTTTACCGCCAGTATAGAAGCAAAGTTTGACCACATTGCAGAAGGAAAGCAACAGTGGAACAAAATGCTGGATGAATTCTATCATCCATTCCATGAAAGTGTAGAACACACCATGGAAAATGCAGGCCGAGCAAAAGGCGAACGCGAATTGGGTGTAGATCCGGAGAGCGGCAAACCTGTTGTTGCCCGCCTGGGCAGGTTTGGCCCAATGGTACAAATAGGGGCTGCTGAAAGCGAAGAGAAGCCACGTTTCGCGAAATTGCGCACCAACCAAAGTATTGAGACAATATCACTTGAGGAGGCGCTTGAGTTGTTCAGGCTTCCGCGGAATCTGGGGATGTTCGAGGACAGTGATGTAGTTGTGAACATAGGTCGATTTGGTCCATACGCACAACACGCAAGCCAGTTCTACTCTCTGAAAAAGGAAATGGATCCATACACTGTGGGACTTGATGAAATTGCTCCACTGATAGAAGAAAAGCGCAAAGCAAAGGCCGAGAGTGAGATCAAAGTCTTTGAAAAAGAAAAGATCAGGATCTTACGCGGACCGTATGGTCCCTACATCAAACAGGGATTGAGAAACTACAAGATACCAAAAGAAAAAACCGAAAAGCCGGAAGAACTGACTTTGGAAGACGTGAAAGCTATCATAGAAGATGTAAAAGCCAATCCCCCTAAAAAAGTAGCGCGAAAGAAAAAATAATATAGTTGATACTGTGTGAATAATAAGCCGGTAAGATCAGACGATCTGACCGGCTTATTGTTTTGAAGCGTAATTTCGACCAAGACGAATTAAGACCATGTTAGCAGACAGAGAAATAGAAGCCTTGTTGGTGCTTGCCGACGACCCGGATGATGACGTTTTCAATACCGTAGCTGACCGATTGATCAACTACGGACGCGAGATCATACCTAATCTGGAGCATTTGTGGGAAAACACAGCGGATACGCTGTTACAAGAGCGAATGGAACTGCTGATACACAGGGTGTATTTCAATGACCTTCAGGAAGAATTTAAAACATGGTCGGAAGCAAAACGACCGGATATTCTGACCGGTGCAATATTGATTGCAAAGTATCACTACCCCGACCTGAATGTACCCGCACTGCTGCATCAATACGACCAGATCCGCAGGAATGTATGGCTGGAACTTAATAACTACCTTACTCCCCTGGAACAGGTAAATGTGATCAACAGCATTATTTATAATTACTACAAAATGGAAGGATACGAGCTTACCGAACGGAACGCTCAATACTTCTTTATCAATAACGTTCTTGAAAGCAAAAAAGGAAACCCATTCTCACTAGGTGTACTTTATCTTGCACTGTGCGATGTGCTGGATGTGCCGGTGTTTGCTGTTGATATTCCGAGGCAGTTCATTCTTGCATACTTCGATACCCTTCATAGTTTTTTCAGCAGTGACCCGTTAGGGATAGAGCAGATTCAGTTTTATATTGATCCATTGGGAGGAATGGCTTACACTCAGAAAGACATAGATATGTATCTGCGAAAAATAAATGCACACGATACCGAAAAGTACTTTGTTCGTTTATCTGTAAAGGTTGTGATACAAAAAATGCTGGAGGAACTACGCCAATGCTACCGTTATCAGCATCAGGAAAGTAAAGCCGATGAAATCGGACAGCTACTGGCAATACTTACTGATAGAAACGTCGGTTAATAAACAGCAACTGTAAATTGAATCTTCGATAAATAAAAAGCCCCTTGAACGAATCCAAGGGGCCTTTTAATTATAGCGAATCAGACGAATTAACGCTCGAGCACCAAACGGGATGTTTGTTCTGAACCATCATTTGCCCTGAAGGAACATAAATATACACCTGAAGCTATACCAGGATCGACATTGAATTTATTAACACCCGCAGGCATAAATTGACTGGCGACAACTTTACCGTCCATGCCAATTAAAAAGAACATTCCGGAACCTGATGTATTGACATTGAGCGATCCGGAAGAGGGATTAGGGTAAATATTGAACTCAAAACCGGTTGACATTTCATTGCCGGTACCAGGCTTAGGTGCTGTTACCGACATTGCCAAAGTGGAGAAACAACCTGTGGATGGTACTCTATACGTAATTGTCACAGAGCCTGAGTTAACTCCGAAGACCACACCTGTTGCTGAACCTACAGTAGCAATAGAAGTAGTGCTACTTGACCACGTACCTGTTGGAGAACTATTCGACAGTGTAACAGAAGAACCAACCGCAACAGTTGTGGGACCGCTGATTGCAGCCGGAGTGGCTTTTACCGTCAACGATGTTGTTTTGAAACAACCTGAACCCAAAGAATAGGTTATCGAAGCCACACCGGCACTGACCCCGGTTGCCACCCCTGTTGAACCGTCGATAACAGCTTTACCTGGGGTTCCTGAACTCCACACTCCACCCGATGTCGTATTATAAAGCGCGACAGTCTGCCCTGCACAAACACTCAAAGTACCTGTAATAGTTGCAACTGTTGCATTCACAGTCACCCTTGACACCGAAAGGCAACCACCACCCTTATTGTAGGTAATGTTGGCTGTGCCCACCGCCACACCATTTACCACCCCGGAACTGATACCCACACTTGCCTTTGTGGCCGCACTACTGGTCCAGGTTCCGCCGGAAACTGAATTTGACAGTGATATAGACTGCCCGACACAGACAATGCTGTCTCCGATATTGGCAGGCAGAGCAGCATTTATCGTTACAACAGCTGTCCTGTAACACCCGAACGAATTTGTATAACTAATGATTGCTGTTCCAACAGAGACCGGTGTCACCAATGCCATTGTCGAAGACGTCGACCCTACTGTTGCAACCGACGTATTTGAACTACTCCAGGTTTGCCCTGCTGTTGTTGACGTAAGGGAAATGTTAGAACCAAAACAAGTAAGAGTAGACCCGGATATCGGAGCAGGAAGTGCGTTGACTGTGATAGTGAAAGTCCTGCGGCAACCGGTTGACAATGTATAACTGATGATGGCATTTCCGGCATTGACACCCGACGCAAGGCCCGTTGCCGATCCTATTGCAACAACTGAAGATGCACTGCTTGTCCACGTACCGCCTGATACAGTATTGGTCAATGTATCCGGCGCACCAACGCAAATTGACGACACCCCTGAAATGACAGAGGGTAAAGGATCAACGGTCACAGTTCGAGTGTTGTAACAGCCTGATGATGAAAGCGTATAGGTAATAACAGCAGTACCATCACCCACACCTGTAACGATTCCCGATGAAGTACCAACGGCCGCCACCGCTGTATTACTGCTGGACCACACTCCCCCGCCAAGTGAATTGGTTAGCGTAGTTGCTGAGGATTGACAAAGCACGGCAGTGCCACCAATAGCAGGCGGAAGACCGTAAACTGTGACAGTCGCGGTCTTGTAACAACCTGAACCAATAACATAGGTGACAATTGTTGAGCCCGGAGCCACACCCGAAACCACTCCTGTAGAGCCGTCAATGGTAGCAACTGCAGTGTTACCGCTGCTCCAACTACCACCTGAAACCGGGTGACTTAAAGTTGTTGTAAAACCCACGCAAACTCCGGTAGCTCCGTCAATTGCAGCCGGAGTACTGTTGACGGTAACGGTATATGTGCTGAAACATGTAGGACTAGTGCGATAGGTAATTACCGCAACGCCAGAGGTAGTGCCCGTAACTAAACCTGTGATACTTCCGATTGCTGCAATTGCAGGAGAGCCGCTGGACCAAGTGCCCCCACCTGTCGAAACACCGAGCGTACTGCTGCTGCCAACACAAAGTGCTGAACTACCACTTATTGCTCCCGGACCGGCATTTACCGTAACAGTGGCAATCTGGGTACAACCCGTCACGGTATAACTAATGTCGGCAGTACCAGATGTCAGCCCACTCACGATGGATGTATTGGAAACCGATGTCCCCGTGGTTGCCACTGAAGTTGCAGAACTACTCCATGTACCGCCGGCTGTGGTAGAGTTAAGGGTTGTCGAATTACCTTCACAAACTGTAAGTGTACCTGCTATAGCCGATGGCATAGTGCCGACAGTAACAACGGTAAAGCTTCGACAACCGGTTCCGAGAACATATGAAATAGTGACCGTACCCGCACTGACGCCTGCCACTACCCCACTAAATGTATCGACAGTAGCACGCCCCACATTGCCCGAGAGCCATGTACCTCCTGCAGTAGCATTGGAAAGACTCAGGGTACTACCGACACAAACCGCACCTCCACCAGAGATGGCCGCCGGTAGCGGATTTACACTAATGTCAGCTATTCGGTGACAGCCATTCAATGCAGTGTAGGTAATTGTCGCATTGCCTATCGAAACACCATAGGCTGTACCATTTATCGCATTGACAATTGAAACACTATCTGCCGAACTCTCCCACACACCTCCCGACGGGCTACTACTGAGTGTGGTATTCGCCCCCATGCAGATCGAAAATGAACCACTGATAGGTGCCGGGAGTGCCTTAACTGTGAATGAAGTAGTTTTAAAACAAGTTGCTGAAACATTGTATGTGATCACTGCGGTACCGGCTGAAACGCCAGTAACCACTCCGGTGGAACCATTTATTGTAGCTATTGCAGTATTGCTACTTGCCCATGTGCCGCCGGAAGAAGGATGACTTAATGTAGACGTAGAACCCACACAAGCATTTGTAGTACCGGATATTGCTGCCGGAGCAGCATTAACAGTTACCTCAGTGACACTGAAACAGCCCGGACCTGCAACCCGATAGGTAACGTTGACCGTACCTGCTCCCACACCATTGACAATACCGGATAAACTACCAACAGTAGCTATTGAAGAACTACTGGAGCTCCATGTGCCACCGGAAGTTGAATTCGACAAAGTTGCAGAACCGCCCACGCACAACTCAAAAGTACCCGTGCTGGCAGAAGGTGCAGCGTTGACAGTTATCACAGCCGTACGCCGGCAACCGGACGCAAGCGAATATGTGATTACTGACGTTCCCGGCGCGATTGCTGTAATTACTCCGGTTGAACCAATGGTGGCAACAGATGTGGTGCCGCTGCTCCACGTACCACCCGATGTGGCAGAAGTAACAGTAACGGACCCGCCGGGGCAAAGGCTAACAATACCGGAAATTGCAGCAGGCAATGGGCCAGCAGTGATCACTGTTCCTCTGCCACAACCCGTAGGCATCGTATAACTTATGGTGCTGGTACCGCCGGCTACGCCAGACACCAAACCTGTAGATGAGTTAATAGTTACCACCCCGGTATTTGACGATGACCAAACCCCACCTGCAGGCGAACTAAGGAACGTAGCGGTATCGCTGGCGCAGAGAAATGACGGACCGGATGGAATAGATGGGGAAGCGTGCACCGTATGCGTGCGTGTAGTGAAACAGCCGGAATAAGCGGTGTAGGTGATAGTTGTAGTTCCCACAGAATTACCGGAGACTACACCGGAACCTGTTCCAATAGTTGCGATAGCCGTATTACTGCTGCTCCATGTACCGGAACCAACACTCGTATTAGTAAGCCCTGATGTAAATCCTTCACAGGTGTACGCCAGACCAGTAATTGGTACAGGCAGCGGATATACAAAGGCTGTCTTCGTCTGAACAAAACCACCACCAAGATTGTAAGTAATAGTACAGGTCCCCGGAGATACACCGGTAACTAAACCGGTAGCGGAACCAATAGATGCAGTTGCCGGATTACTACTTGACCAGGTACCGCCTGAAATCGGATGCGTTAACGCGATCGGAGCATCTCCAATACAAAAAGAAGGATTGCCGGCAATAGGTCCCATCGTTGAATTAACTGTTATAACCGAAAAAGCGGTATCAACACATCCATTTGTGTCAACAACAGAAAGGCTGGTTGTGTAGGTACCGGCCGCTGTGTATGACCGGGAAGAAGATGAAAGCGTGGATGTTCCGCCATCACCAAACGTCCAAAAATACCCTGAAACCCCTGTGGTGGTGCTACTGTAAGTCACGGGCAAACCAACAACTGAGGGATTAGGAGAAAGAGCCATAAATGCAACAGGACTATTATTTACCACCACCGTTGTTGTGTTACTGCCGGAAAATGAGCAACCATTCGCATCTGTTAGCGTCAACGTATACACGCCGGCGGAAGACGCAGTCACAGATGGAACAGATGGATTCTGAACAGAAGATGTATAAGAAGAAGGCCCGGACCATGAGAACGAATATGGTGATGTGCCCCCTGAAACGGACGTACTTAAAGATAGCGTGGAACCGGTACAAACGGGTCCGCTATTTCCGACAGAAGCAATTGTCAATTGCGATGGTGCCGTGATCGTAACTACTTTGTTAAGACTACAACTGCTGGCGTCCGACACAGTACATGTGTATGTGCCTGCAGAAAGACCGCCTGCCGAAGCCAGCGAACCGCCTGATGGCGCCCAGGAATAACTTAATGTTCCGGTTCCTCCGGACGCGGAGACAGTTGCTGCTCCGTTAGTTAACCCAAAACAAGTGATATTAGTGCCCGTAATTGTAGCGGAAAGCCCTGTAGGTTGAGTTACAGTAGCGATAACACTGCCTGTACATCCGGAAGCATCAGTAACCACACATGAGTATGAACCAGCAGAAAGGCCTGTCCGATCTTGTGTTGTGACCCCACCACCCCAATTATAGGTATAGGCAGGTGTACCGCCTGACGGGGTCAAGTCGATTGCGCCGTTAGTTCCACCGGCACAGCTGACGTTGGTAACAGCAGTAGTACCACCAACAGGCGAGGCAGGCTGTGCAACTGTTGCATTGACAGTTGTCGTACAACTATTGGCATCCGTTACAACACATGTATATGCCCCTGCAGCAAGCCCCGTTCTGTCCTGAGTTGTAATACCACCGCCCCAATTGTAGGTGTACCCCGGTGTTCCTCCACTTGGAGTGAGATCTATCGCTCCATTTGTTCCCGAAAAACAACTTACGTTGGTAACAGATGTAGCCCCACTTAGTGTAGACGGCTGGGTTACTGTAGCTGTAACAGTGGCAGTACATCCGTTATTATCCGTAACCACACAAGAGTATGACCCGGCTGAAAGACCTGTACGATCTTCTGTGACAATACCGCCACCCCAATTAAATGTATACGAAGGCGTACCTCCCGACGGCGTGAGATCGATGGAGCCTGTTGCCCCTCCATTGCACGCTACGTTTGTAACAGATGTACTTCCACCCACTACAGAAGATGGTTGTGTCACAGTCGCTGAAACAGTAGCAGTGCATCCGTTATTATCAGTAACCACACACGAGTATGCGCCGGCGACTAAACCGGTTCTGTCCTCTGTAGTGACACCACTTCCCCAATTGAAAGTATAAGGAGAAACTCCGCCTGTCGGTGTGAGGTTTATCGCACCGTTGCTACCGCCCTGACAACTTACATTAGTAACAACAGTGCTTCCGCCAACCGGAGCGGAAGGCTGCGAGACTGTCACTGTCCTTGTTATGGTGGCACTAAGTGCGTCAGTGATAGTGCATGTGTACGCTCCCGCTACAAGACCGGTAGCTGTAGCTCCAGAGCCTCCGGAAGGGCTCCACGAATATGTGTACGGAGACTGACCACCTGACACGGAAACCGTAGCCGTACCGTTTGATCCTCCATTGCAACTGACATTAGTCTGCGAAGTGGATGCCGAAAGCGCTGCAGCAGAAACCGTAACAGTGAATGCAACAGGAGCACCTGTGCAACTTGCATTGGAGGGGGTAAGCGTTGCAGAATAAACTGCAACTGGCGAAGCTGCAGGAACTGTAATAGAAATAGGGGATGATGGCAGTGTGGCACCTGACACATTTGAAAATCCGGCGGTAATGGCCGCACTACTAAATGTAATGCTATAAAGTGTGGGGCTCCCTGTGGTTGCAGTAAATGGAAGTGATGCACTCGTTGTGCCGGATGAAACAGACGGACTTGCACCGAGAGAAATTGTAACAGCGGCGGGTTGTGTGATGGTAACAGACTGCGATTTAGTACAAGAGTTAGCATCTGTAACCGTACAAAGATATGTTCCGGCAACTTTGCCGGAGATAGACGCTGCAGTACCTGATGGAGGACTCCAGGAATAGGTATAACCGGGCACCCCACCCGATGCTGAGATCGTGGCTGCACCGTTTGAACCACCGTTACATGTCACATTTGTCACAGACGAAACCGAAGTCGAAATGGCAGACGGCTGAGTGATGGTCACTACCTGGGTCTTGGTACAACTATTTGCATCTGTAACGGTACAAGTGTAACTCCCGGCAACAAGTGCGGTTGCCGATGCAGCACTTCCTCCTGATGGCGCCCAAGAGTAAGAAAGACCACCAGTCCCTCCGCTTGCCGTAATAGTTGCCGCCCCCGTCGCTTCACTGTTGCACGTAACATTTGTAAGGGCAGATACACTCGTAGAAATAGCAGACGGCTGCGTGATCGTGACTGTCTGGGTTTTTGTACAAGAATTAGCATCTGTAACTGTACACGTATAAGTTCCTGCACTTCTTCCTGAAATAGTTGCGGCGCTTCCTCCTGAAGGCAACCAGGAATACGTTAATGTGCCCGTACCACCGGATGCAGAAATTGTTGCAGCTCCGTTCGAACCACCGTTACAACTCACGTTTGTCACCGAGGAAACAGACGTTGAGATCACCGCAGGCTGGGTTATAGTCACAGATTGCTGTTTGGTGCAGCTGTTGGCATCTGTTACCGTACAAGTGTAGGTACCTGCGCCCAACCCCGTTGCAGAAGCCGCTGTTCCCCCGGACGGTGACCATGCATAGGTAAGGCTACCAGTTCCACCTGAAGCGGATATCGAAGCTGCACCATTGGTTCCGCCATTGCAAGAAACATTTGTAGAAGAAGAAACTGAAGTAGAGATAGCCGTTGGTTGTGTGATGGTCACAGACACTGTTGCTGTACCTGAAGCCGCGTCGGAAACAGTACATGTGTAAGTACCGGCTGCAAGACCGGTAGCAACTGATGACGACCCTCCAGACGGAACCCATGAATAGCTGTAAGGTGTAGTACCACCAGTCGGTGTCACTGTTGCTGTACCATTGGTACCGCCAAAGCAGCTCACATTTGTCTGGCCACCTAATGCTGCAGTCAGCACAGAACCTATTGTAAAATTCCCTGCAGACCCTGTAACAACCATCGGACTGGAAGATGGTGATGCAGTTGTGGTCCAGTTTGCTGTATTCAGAATTGCAGCGCGCATTGCGGCGACCGTTGAAAATGTACGACTTCCCGAGTATACACCTCCGTTTTTCCCGGCAAAAAACAAATTATAGGAAGACAGATCTCCGGGCAGATAACTTAGATTGTTGGTTGGCGAGCCGGAACTGAGCCAATTAGTATACCCGGAAGTCAGACCCTGAAATCCGATCATTGATATAGGAGACCCGTTAAAAGTTGCTGGACTGGTACCGGCAGAGAAATTGGTTGAAGTATTTTCAGAAGAAGACGATGCCGAATAGATAAACATTTTGCTGGCGGATGTATTGTTATTGTACCCTCCGTTATTAAATGGACCACATCCACAGGTGGTGCTAAGATTTGATGCAGTACCCACATCACATGCCACAGAAACTGAAGGTGTGAATGTAAACGTGATCACCGTTCCAATTGGCAATGTAGTACCGGTTGTGTTTTCCCATTTGGTAATACCGGTGGAAACAATGAAGGAATTGCTTGAGGCATTTGCATTTGAAGTGCTGTAAAACGATGTGTTAGACATCTTAAAAAACGTACCAGGAGAAGCAGCTTTAGCCAATACAAACTGATAGTACTTAACGGAACCTGTAACTACCGAATTATAGCCTGTACAAAGCACATCGCCATAAGTAAGCGTTGTTTGGGCTTTTGCCGTAAAGGCCGAAAATAGCACCATAAAATGTGCGAGAAGGGGCAATATGCCTGAGCGGAATTTTGAGACCATGATCATACGAGTTTTCGTTTTCAATTTTTTATCTAAATCACACCATACAATAGTGTGTACAAACAGTGATTCCTATTTTATATCCATTTCAAACCGGCAATTTTTTTTTAACATAAAATTTTTTTAATCGACCGTTGTTTGGATCTGTTAAAAACACCTTTTTTAAAAAACTGGTTTTTTAACCCGACATGATAAATTCATTGAAGAATAAGTTTGTACGAACAATTTTTCTCACCATCAAATACGCAAAAAAATGGAGGTATTCTTAGGATCAATTCTACCAATGGCATTCCCGTTCGCGCCGCGCGGATGGGCCTCATGTGAGGGGCAAACAATGCAAATAGCGCAGAACACTGCACTATTCTCCCTACTGGGAACAAAGTATGGCGGCAATGGACAGACCACCTTCTGCCTGCCGGACCTGAGAGGGCGAATGGTGATCGGGCAAGGACAGGGACCCGGACTCCCCATTTACCAGGTTGGGCAGTCTGGTGGCGCAGCACAAACAACACTCACTGTGACTCAGATCCCCGCACACACCCATCAGGTTGTGGCTAAAGCAAACTCATTCGGCGCAACAACCGGCGACCCTGCGAACGCATTCTTTGGCGGTGGCGGTCCGTCTATCTATGATACTGCATGGGACAACGCAAGTACAATGAACCCTGCATGCATGACGGCATCACCGACGGGCGGCAGTCAGCCATTTTCAATTCTTAACCCCTATGTGGCCATGTACTACAACATTGCGACTCAGGGCATTTTTCCTTCACGAAACTAAAAAACACACAAAATCATGGAAGCATATATAGGAACGATCATGCCCGTTGCATTTAACTTTGCACCTCGCGGATGGACATCATGCCAGGGCCAATTACTGCCCATAAGTCAAAATCAGGCTCTCTTTTCGCTTATCGGTACAACATACGGCGGGGATGGTGTCCAAACATTTGCCCTACCCGACCTGCGCGGCAGGGTGATAGTGGGTCAGGGGCAATCCACTACCGGACACTTCTATACGATGGGCGAGAAAAGTGGCCAGTACCAAACCACGTTACTCACAACACAGATACCAGCCCACACACACGCCATCAGCGTAAAATGCAATGCAATGGCCGCGTCAACAGGCGATCCAAACAATGCCTATTTTGGAGGAGGAGGACCGGCAACATATGACGCAACCCAGGATAATACGCTAATGAATCCCGGCACGGTTTTAACCGGTACGGCAGGATCCGCCGTTCCGGTTCCGCTAACCAATCCGATCTTGCCAATGTATTATTGCATCAATACAACCGGACTTTTCCCATCAAGAAACTGATCTCATAACAATAAAAAAACAGACAAAAAAAATGGAAGCATATATAGGATCAATCATCCCAATGGCTATAAGCTACGCACCGGTTGGATGGATGTCATGCGAGGGGCAACAACTTCCAATTGGAAACTACTCTGCACTTTTTGCACTGGTAGGAACCTACTATGGAGGTGATGGTGTCAACACATTTTGCCTGCCAGACCTACGCGGAAGAGCAATTATAGGTCAGGGTCAAGGCCCCGGACTGCCTGACTACATGGTTGGAGAGGCTCAGGGAAATACGACCATAACGCTCACAACAAGTCAGCTACCACCACATACTCACCAGATAAGTGTACATGCAAATTCGTTTTCCTCATCGACCAACGACCCTGCAAACGCATTTTTTGGCGGAGGAAGCACAGCGATCTACGACGCTGCAAGTGACGGCACCAATATGAATATGCAAAGTATTACTGCTGCGCCGACAGGGAACAATCAGCCGGTAAACATACAAAATCCGTACCTCGCTATGTATTATAACATATGTATCGAAGGGATATTTCCTGCAAGAAACTAATCATGGAAACAAATAAAAAAGAGCTGTTCCTATAAGCAGGAACGGCTCTTTTTTGAAGCAAACCATTCAAAAAAAAATAAATGAAACAGATCGGCATTCTACTTCCCAGATCCGGAGTATTTCCTACGATGACTTTCGACCTCGTAGACGGGTTCAAAAGCGCATTGAACGAGTCAGGTGCAAACAACTATGAACTTAAAACAGCCGGCATCGGGCATGGTGGAAATAACAAAGAGATCTACACCGCAGTTGAGCAACTGATACTTAACGGAGCTTCAATAATTGTTGGATACATCAACCCCTCAACCGTAACAACACTGGAGCCTCTCATGAAGGCATCAAACACGCTAATGATATCTTTGGATGCAGGATACCATTTACCGCCGTCCGGACAAACGCCACAGAACACATTTACAGTTTCGCTACACGGAACACTTGCTGCACGCATAACTCCGTTGATAGCCGCAAAGCGTGGGGCAAAAAAGTTCGCATTCACCTGTTCATTCTATGACGCAGGCTATCGCATCCCTTTTGGGTTATTTAACGGATCGGATGAAAACAATTGTCAGATCGTTTTCAATCACACAACAAAGCTTAAAAGCAGCGAATTCACAATCGAGCCTCTGACTTCGTTTATCACAAATAACAAAGACACAGCAATCTTCTCTGCCACATGCGCCGATATGACGAAAGATCTGTTTGAAGCAGCGGCTGTAAGTTCAGCATTCATTGATGTGCCATGGTTTGCCAGCTCATTCACGGCTGAGGAAACCTGGCTTTCGCGAATGACGTTTCCGAATGCCACGATATCTGTAATAGTACCCTGGGGGCGACAACTCAACAACCCAGAGAATGATATTTTCGCAACCAAAATGACCGAAAAAGGAAGAACACCGAACTTATTTTCCCTGTTGGGCTGGGAGGCAGGACTGATAGTAGCAGAAGCTGTGAAACACGCGAACCTATCAGCACAGATAACAGCCATAAAAACAAGTTCATTCTCAACCCCCAGAGGAACGCTTCACTTTGACCCAAACACGCTGGAAGCAATAACACCATTGTATCAGGGGACAATTGTTCGCAACGAAGACAATGGCACCTGTCGTTTGGCTATTGAAGAGGAAATACCTGAAAATATTGTAAAAATGAACTACAATAAATTGAGAACAGAATCTGCACTACTAGAGAACGGAAACACTTCCTGGTTCAACTGTTACGGATGTCTCGATTAAACAACCATAGACAAAGGAACTAAAAACAAGAAATGAGGATCGGTATTCTTTGCAGCAACCATATTGCAATGCCAACTGTGCAATTGCTTATGAAACATCATGATGTGGTGGGGATAGGTATACCCGAAAAGGGAATAGAAATACAACACATACTTCAACATGTTACGAATGGCCTCGGCATCGAAGTAAAAAGGATGTCGAGGGGGAATATCAAGAACCAAATGATAGAATGGATCAATATCATTCAACCGGAAATTGTGTTGGTTGCTACATTTTCTTTCAGGATACCGGAGGAAGTGTTGTCATTGCCCGCATTTGGATTCTTAAATCTACACTTTGGCCTCCTGCCGGAAATGCGTGGTCCCGACCCGGTGTTCGAAAGCATCAGGCAACAAAAGAACAAAGCCGGAGCTACCATTCACGTGATGGACGGATCGTTTGACACGGGGCCAATTGTAAAAAGAGAAGAATTCCCGCTACCGGCTCACTTTACTTACGGAATGCTATCAGCGAAGCTCGCCCATACAGGAGCCGAGATGGCACTGACAACACTAACTCAGATCCAAGCCCAACAAAGCATAACTTCAATCGCACAGAATGAAACCGTGAGTTGTTACTACCCTGCATTAAGTCCGCAACAACTTACTATCAACTGGACCACTATGAGTTCACGGGAGATCATTGCACTTATCAATTCAATGAACCCGATAAGCAGATCTGGCACACCAACATCTGTGAACGGATGGAACCTGGGAATATGCTATGCTACGCTTGTGAACCTTACAGGCGACACTACCGGCTACAGACCCGGACAGGTGATCACAGTTGACGGCCAAAACGGACTATTGATATTTACCAAAGACAATCTTGCGTTAAAAGCAGAAACGATCCACATCGAAGAAGGGTACTTCCCTGGTTATACATTAGCAGCCTTCGGAGTACTGCCCGGCATGATATTCGGGACATAACACCGGCGTCAACCCAATGCTGTAAGCGACAACAACCGTTCCTTTACGATGTATAGGGGCGACGCAATAGCATTCACATATTGAAAGTTCCCGTCCCTGTCATTTTTTATTGATAGCTGAATTCCACTTGCCTCGCTCTGAATGGCATTGGCTACATACCTTCCCTTTGCCCTATCGTAAAAGAAATATGGCGATCCGGAAGAACCAAAACGGAAGTACCCCTTAATAAGGTATCTATACCCTTCAAAACGATAATTCCCGCCAATGTCATCGGGGAATATCCCAAAATGATCGAGCATTCCCTCAATCTTTGCAGTATTTAACAAGCGTCCTGCCGGCCCGCTTGGTGAACTCTGCAAACAATAAAGTGGCTGTTCATCATCCTCAATGAAATCAAAGTTCAGATCAGCTACCGGTATCCTGTCAATTATTTCAGCCGGAACACCTACGATACGGTACAATGCGATATCTTCCTGATAGAAAGCTTCAACAAGCTCTACCGGTACAAGAAATGTATGCTTTCCAGCGTCGGCATCAAACAGGCGCATAGACGGATCGAACAACTGACTTAGGTTAATGTCGCCATAGAAATCCTGCCCACGAAACTGGAAAATGAGATGTGGCGTGCATATCTTTTTCTCAGAAAGAGTGACCCAACGAGTATCAAAACGCTTTTGTTTCAATATTGCAGCTATATTCTGCAACGCACCGGGATCATTCGTAGCCAGGTACTTCTTCTGCGTATACTCATCTGTTTCGTAATGCTGCTCCATGAAACGACTCTGTGACCCGTCAAGGATAGAGAATATCTCCTGACGGTAGGTGGCGACGTCAATGGATCTGAAGTATCCCTGCTGTAGCCTCAGATTATGGGCAACACTCAAAAAATACCCCTTACCGATATGAAATGCGGAAATGTTGTTTTCGAATATCCTTCTGTTGGGCTCATCAGCATTATAAACCCACATAATTCGATGCAAGGGAGAACTGAGTTCATCAATTAGCTGGCGTTTATCGGCGTTAACAGAATCGGCGTTATTGGTGTCAAATTGCAGGAACATCAGAGAAAAGTTGTTTAGTGTATTCGTCCTCGTAAATATACCAATAAATGACCGATACACACCAATCGACACCATTGTATGTTATTACCGATCACAGCGTACATTTGTTGTAAATACTAAATTCCTCGTGGGCAGAATAATAGCGCTGGATATAGGGAAAAAACGAACCGGGATAGCCGTTACAGACCCCCTGCAGATAATAGCAACAGCGCATGCAACCGTTGCTACCGGAGAATTGATAGGCTACCTGAAGAAGTACATTCAGAACGAACCGGTTGATAAGGTGGTGGTTGGGTACCCACTCAACTTTGACGACACGCCTACTGATGCGACACCAATTGTTGAGAAGTTCATCACAAAATTCGGCAATGTATTTCCGGATATGCCGGTGATCAAAACCGATGAAAGAATGACATCTAAAATGGCATCTGCTGAAATCGCCGGGATGGGGCTAAAAAAGAAAGAACGAGAAAAAAAAGAACTTATCGATGCTGTTGCGGCGGTAATTATGCTGCAGGAGTATCTGGAAAATTCAATTTAAACCAGAAGTATACACTTCATTAATTTGTAAACAAACAACAAGCCAGACATTGTTACTTTACAATTTCTTCCTGCTTCTTTACCGATCTGCTATCGGGCTATCTGCTACCTACAACGAGAAGGCACGTTTATGGATCGCAGGTAGAAAAAACTGGCGATCGCGCTACAGAGAGCTGATATCGCAGGGTAACAAGAGAATATGGATCCACTGTGCATCGCTAGGCGAGTTTGAACAAGGACGGCCGCTTATTGAATTGATGAGAAAAACGTGGCCTGACCACAGAATTCTACTTACATTCTTTTCTCCATCGGGATTCGAAACCTGTAAGAATTTCAAGGGAGCCGACGAGATAGTTTACCTACCACTTGACGGACGCGCTAACGCAACGGCCTTTTTAGATATTGCTAACCCGTCTATGGCTATATTTATCAAGTACGAGTTCTGGCATTACTTCCTAAATGAACTAAAACGCCGCAACATCCCTACCCTACTAACCTCGGCGACATTCAGAAAGGAGCAGATCTTCTTTAGCTGGTATGGCCGATTCTTCCGAAGAATGCTTGGCAGTTTTACTCAGATCCATGTGCAGGATAATGCTTCGGTCGATCTACTGGCGACAATTGGCATTAGTAAAAATGTTTACATCACGGGAGACACCCGATACGACCGAGTAACGGCTATCTCTGCGAGCTTACGCCCCATTGCTCAAGCCGAAAAATTCAAAGGCAACGAGAAAGTACTTGTATGTGGCAGTACATGGCCATCTGATGAAGCAATAATTACCAAAAGCATTGGTGCGCTTCCGCCGGATTGGAAAATAATAATTGCACCGCACGAGATAGACGAGAAACATATCTTACAGATCGAATCTACTTTTGGTGGTGCCGCGACGAGATTCTCGAGACTTGAAGCAGATATTGACAACTATAATAAACGCATCCTCATTATTGACAACATTGGTATGCTATCCAGCCTGTATGCCTACGGAGACATTGCATACGTTGGTGGAGGATTCCAAAAGGGAGGCATACATAACACGCTCGAGCCGGCAATTTTTGGACTGCCCGTAATCATGGGACCAGTATATAGAAAATTTGTTGAAGCCGTAGAATTGGTAAACAGAAAGGCGGCATTTGTGGCCAAAGATGAAGTTGATCTCAAAAATCTCCTATCAGTGTTAGCTACCAATATCGAACAGAGAGACATGGTGAAGGGCGATCTAACACAGTTCATGGCAGAAAAAACCGGTGCCGCCGACCGCATAATTACCCAAATAGAAGCAAGCAAGTTATTATGAACCCGGGATCAAGTTGGTGGATCGGTAACATCATGAATCAAGGGTGGTGTTGACGGATGCTTTGTACCAGGAACCAAAAGACATACTGCG
>JBGAQG010000030.1:0-47950 GCA_044220845.1 Flavipsychrobacter sp.
CCTTGATTTAATATGATCGGAGATCTCGTTAGAACGGAAGATCGTCTTTTGGTGCACTTGGTGTTCCGGCACCTGCGTCAAAATTCATATCATTGAAACCCGGCACATCTCCCGAAAGACCTTCAACAGAAGGTAGTTCGCTGTGCTCTTTTCTTTTGTCAAGCATTACCAGATTGTCACCTATGATCTCAGTACTGAATCGGCGGTTCTTGTCTTTGTCCTCCCATGATCGGGTGCGGATACGCCCTTCCAGATATATGAGGCTGCCTTTGTGCAGATACTTCTGTGCCAGTTCTGCCAGTCCGCGCCACAACACTACGGTGTGCCATTCGGTCTGCGAAATAAGTGTACCATTTTTGTCTTTATATGTCTCGGTTGTTGCCAACGGAAACTTTGCTACTGCTATATTCCCTTCCAGATGCTGCAGATCGGGTTCACGGCCCAGATTACCAATCAAAACTACCCTGTTGACGCCTCTCATAATATTATCATTTTGGCTCTAAGAAAAAAAATGTACTACATAATTCCTCTTAAAAGTATAAATAATTCTGTAAAAAAGAAATAAGTGTTTTAGGAAAGGCTAACTTTTTTATTTCGCTGTTACTCAGCCAGCTACCCCCGGTAATTGTAGGAGCAATGTCGGAGTTTATTTCTATCGTATATAATTCTGAGTGTATAAGTTGATGGGTTAGTCGCTGTTTGGTACGTGTCATAAAAACAATCTCATTTGCAGGCACTGTTAAACCGCAATCTGCAACAAATAGGGCGAGGTCATTTACAGAAGGTGCTCCCTCTGACTCGTAAAGAAGCGGTTGATGCAGGTTCTCCCATATGTCTCCGGGGCCGCGTTTGCCTATCCAGGTGCGGCCACGGTGGTGCAGCAGGATGAAGGTGAAATGCCGTTCCTTCACTTTTATCTTCTTGGCTTTTACCGGCAGCAGGTCCACCGTCTGTTGTCGGTTGGCCACACATTGCGAGGCCAGCACACAGTCTGCACAGCGAGGTCCGGCAGGTGTGCACATGGTGGCGCCGAAATCCATGATGGCTTGATTGTAGGCGGCGCTGCGGCCACCATCAAGCAGGTCGTTGGCCAATTTGGCGAACTGCTTCTTGCCCTCGGTGCTGTCTGTGGGTGTTGCAATGCCCATATAGCGCGATAGAACACGGTAAACATTGCCGTCAACAACGGCTACCGGCCTGTTGAAAGCGAAGGAGGCAATAGCCGCTGCGGTGTACGGGCCAATGCCTTTAAGCTTCAGAAGCCCTTCGTAGGCATCGGGGAATGCGCCGTTGTATTCCGTGGCTATGATGCGGGCGGTCGCCAGCATATTCTTGCAGCGACTATAATAGCCCAGTCCCTGCCACAGTCTGAAGACATCGTCCTCGGCGGCAGCAGCAAGATCGGTCACGGTAGGGTAGGCTTTAATGAACCGCATGTAGTAGGGAAGCCCCTGCTGCGCACGGGTTTGCTGCAAAATCACTTCCGACAGCCATATCCGGTAAGGATCTCGCTCCTCCTTCCATGGTAGTTGACGGTCGTTGACCGTGTGGTGCCAGTCAAGGAGGTTTCGGGTAAAGAACCGATGTTCGTTTTGCTTCTTTGCCATTGGCCGCAAAATACACCTTTCGGCCGTTGTCGGGTCATCCGTCCCAAAGTAGATTCAGCATCGAACCCTGCGTTTTCACACGTATTCAACAGCGCCAAAAATACCCTTAAATATCCCATGATAACCGCTACTTTTGCAGCAAGTAATACTGCCAAATGACAACAGAGCAACTTAAAGAAATGGCCACGCAGGTGCGCCGCGATATTGTAAGGATGGTACACAAGGTGCAGAGCGGCCACCCCGGCGGCTCGCTGGGTTGTACCGAGTTCCTTACAGCCTTATACTTCAAGATCATGGACCGCAAGCCCGGTTTTGATATGGATGGAGTAGGAGAGGATGTGTTCTTCCTGTCAAATGGTCATATTTCCCCGGTGTTCTACAGTGTTCTGGCACGTTCAGGATACTTCCCTGTAGCAGAGTTGGCTACGTTCCGTCATCTGAATTCGAGGTTACAGGGACATCCTGCGACTCACGAGCATCTGCCGGGTGTGCGCATTGCCAGCGGGTCGTTGGGTCAGGGATTGAGTGTGGCTGCAGGTGCGGCGCTGACCAAAAAACTTAACAAAGACAATCATATCGTGTACTCACTTCATGGCGATGGTGAGTTGCAGGAAGGACAGAACTGGGAAGCGATCATGTTTGCCGCACACCACAAAGTTGACAACCTGATAGCCACTATTGACTTTAACGGTCAACAGATCGATGGTCCTACTAACGATGTGATGAATCTCGGTTCGTTGCGCCAGAAGTTTGAAGCATTTGGTTGGGCTGTACTTGAAATGAATGGTAACGATATGGCTGATGTGCTGAAGGTGATGGCTGAAGCGAAAGCGGCTACCGGAAAAGGCAAGCCTGTATGTGTGCTGATGCATACCGCAATGGGCAAGGGCATCAGTTTTATGGAAGGCACCCACGAGTGGCACGGTATTGCACCGAATGACAAACAACTTGAAGAGGCTTTGTCACAGTTAGGTGAAACCAGCTATGGCGATTATTAGTAGCCGGGTGTTGGTTTGTGATATTTTCGGTAAATTTGAATAGAGCACGCTCAGGTTGCTCATTGTTTAAAAGACCTGGATCCATTATGAACCGGACACGCCCTTACCGAATAATGCTGTTAATGTTGATGGTTGCCCTGTTTGGAGGTTCATGCACCAAGGCTCCGATCGGTTCGCCATCAGTTAGGATACTCGGAAAGTGGAAAAAAGTGAAATTCGCGACAGACGATAACGCAAACGGCTTGCTCGATAGCTGGGAGTTCAGGAATGCGAATTCAGCTGTGGTGAACACGCTGGACTTTAACAAGGATAGTACTGGTTTGGAGACAAGTACCGGGTCACCGGATCTGCCCTTTACGTGGTACATTAATGCGGAGCAAACTCTGAAAATAGAGTATAATACGGGTGATGCATTTTTTTACAAGATCATCCGGCTGGATGGCGGAAAATTACAAATTACCGCAAAAACCCAGATAGGTTTGGCAGGGTATTATTACGATGCTCAATAGCAGTAGTACCCTCAGGGATGCCTGATATGATTCTCTGAAGATTATTTATACATTTGAGTCCGTTGAGGCGCTGTAAGGTGGAACTCAACAAGTGAAACAGTAACTATACAATAAAATAATAAACATGGCAAAGATCAAAGTAGCAAATCCGGTTGTGGAACTCGACGGAGATGAAATGACCCGAATAATATGGAAATACATTAAAGAGAAACTCATCCTCCCATATCTGGATATCGATATAAAGTACTACGATCTGGGTCTTGAATATCGCGACCAGACAAACGACCAGGTGACCATTGATGCGGCTAACGCGATCAAACAATACGGTGTTGGTATCAAATGTGCTACTATTACCCCTGACGAAGCAAGGGTTACTGAATTCGGACTGAAGCAGATGTGGAAAAGCCCGAACGGCACTATCCGCAACATTCTTGATGGTACTGTGTTCCGTGAGCCCATCGTTATGAACAATGTACCACGTTTGGTTCCAAACTGGACAGCACCTATCTGCATCGGTCGTCACGCTTTTGGTGACCAGTACCGCGCCACCGACTTCGTGGTAAAGGGAAAGGGCAAGCTCACCATCAAATTTGAGGGCGAAGACGGTACTACCATCGAGCATGAAGTGTATAACTTCAAAGATGATGGTGTGGCATTAGCGATGTACAATACCGACGAATCAATAACCGGTTTCGCGCGTGCGTGCTTCAACCTGGCATTGCAGAAGAAATGGCCTTTGTATCTGTCAACTAAGAATACCATCCTCAAGAAATATGACGGACGTTTCAAAGATATATTTGAAGACATCTATCAGAAGGAGTTCAAAGCTGCTTTCGATAAGGAGAACCTCGTTTATGAACATCGCCTTATCGACGATATGGTTGCGAGTGCATTGAAATGGAACGGAAATTTTGTTTGGGCGTGTAAGAACTATGACGGTGACGTGCAGAGCGATACAGTTGCACAGGGCTTCGGTTCACTCGGGCTTATGACCTCGGTATTGGTTACTCCTGACGGACAGACCATGGAGGCAGAGGCAGCACATGGTACCGTAACACGTCACTACCGTGAATACCAGAAAGGCCGCCCAACATCTACCAACCCGATCGCATCCATCTTTGCATGGACGCGTGGTCTGGCGTTCCGCGGCAAGCTTGATGGTAATAATGATCTCATCAACTTTGCAAACGCATTGGAGCAGGTGTGTATCGAGACTGTAGAAAGTGGCAAGATGACTAAGGATCTGGCAGTGTGCATCCATGGTAACAAAGTGAACCATGGAGAACATTACCTGTACACTGAGGAGTTCCTTGACGCACTGAACGAAAATCTGATCAAGAAGCTTGCATAAATAATTAGCTTGAAGTTAATAGGAACGGGCCGGTTTTCCGGTCCGTTCCTATTTTAACATAACTATATGTGTATACGGCATAGATGCAACTCACTGATCAATTAATTTGCTCAAAAGCCAACACATGACGACCGCAAAAAACAAATACAAATTTGCTAAATGGACAGCGCTAATAACAGTGGTCCTGTTCTTCACCCTGATCGGATTTCCTTCCCTCATTCGCAAGCACCCTGTTACCCTGGCAGAATCAAAGCCTCTAGCTGAGAAGACGATATACAAAACCATATACAGTACAGACGACAGCGCGTCGCTCATAGGTTTCGAGTTGCACACATGCAATCATCTTGAAGGAAGATCTGTTGTGAAACAATGTAGCGTTATTGTTAGAGAGATGGACCCTGAGAAGGATAACTATAAGACGTATTGCAAGGACATCGCAAAGGATCTGCTTGAAATGTACGGAAAAGAGAAGTTGTCTGTAAATATATTCGACAGCTTTGAAGCGTACACTTTGGCTATCGACGAATCGCGGCTACTGACAGCTGATGAGCAGCGATATGTAGCCGCGCACAAAATAGCAACCGTGTACACGTCTGAAGAAGACGGTCATTTGTATACGCGGCTATTATACTATCCTGACGCAGAGAATAGACTAACGGAGCAGGAACCGTTGCTAACCGTTGAGTCAGCACGATCCAATACTTTTTAGTTTTGTATCGTTCTTCTAATCCGACGGTGACTTGTTCTGATTACTCCTCGGCTGGCTTCGGGAATGCTTTCTCGAATTTCGCATTGTATTCTTCAGCGCGACCCATGTCGCGGGTCTGCTGTGCTATCTGAATTGCGAGGCGGTACGGTTGATCATTATACGGGTCTGCCGCTATTGCCTGATCTATCTCGCCGTATGCAGCGTTTGCATTGCCGGTCATTGCGTAAGTATAGGCAAGGAAGAAGTGACTGAATGAAGGATTGAATTTTTCAAGCCCCTTGTAAAGCTTCATTGCTTCTTCTACCTTTCTTTCTTTGATTAATATTCCGCCAATTGTCTGGTATACATTGATATCCGCCGGGTGCTTTTTGAGCGCCTGATTGCCCGCATAGATCGCAGAATCATTCTTTCCTTCGGCTTCATACAATCTCATCATTTCAGCCCAAACCAACTCATTGCCGGGGTACTCCTGTAACGACTCAAGGAACATCGCTTTCGCCTCAGCGTATTTCTTTTCCTTCATCAGTTCAAAGCCAGCAAGGTCCTTTTTGGTCTTACGTTTCAATATTGCAACTATTGGCACACCGTCCACTTTTACCGTGTGTATGGTCTCTTCCGGTGGCCAGTTGCCGCTGTTGAGCTGAGCCGCGTCTACGAAGCGTGAGAATATGATGCAATAATCCCAGTCTTTACTGTAACGATCGTAGAAGCGAATGTAAGACGGACTTGGTGCAAATGGTTCTTTGAAGTCCGGATGCTGAGCAGCAAAGGCTTTGTATACATCGTCCTGCCTGAAATCGGCGTATCGTTCGTACATGCCGGCATACTTTGAAGGCAGGTTTTTACGATTGGCCTGGTATAGTGCAGCTATCATGGGGTAGGTGGTATTGGTGCCGATGACAACCTTTTTGTCAGCGATGTGTTCATGCTCCAATAACCAGTTGGTTGCTTCTTTCACACCTATCATGTAATAGTCGGTCTCATACTTTCCGTACATGTCTTTCAGTCCCCCCGCTATTTCGTTGTAATACAATGATTCGTAGGGGTGATTGGCAGCAACAAACTTTGCAGGTAGTGCCAATCCTGCGATAACCAGTACAAGGCCCGTGTATTTTAGCGCAGCTTGTTTGGAGCCCACCAGCCAGTTCCAACCCATAGCAGCGATGACCACGATCGGAGGATATACAAAGAGGAAGTGCCTCCACCCATCGTACAAAGATGAATTTTTGTGCACTGCATATGCGATAGGGAATACTATCGTGAATATTAAAAACAGTGAGAAAATGAACGTATCACGATGCTTTTTGGCAAGCGTACCTACGACAGCCAGTCCCATCGCACTACCGATCAACACGACAATTGGTGCAGTATAGAGAATGTACTTTGGGATGTAGAACCAGGGCACCTGATTGCTTTGGATCTTATTGCCGTCATACAACATTCCGATGTTCACAAAGAAGTTTGACATGATCTTCAATGCTTCCAACGGTTTGCTGACAATACCCAAGTGGGCGTATGGCCAGAACAGTACCGCAATGAGGTAACCGGCAGCCGAAACTATTGCAAACTGCTTGATGGTCTTGCCGTTCAATGCAGCCTTAACCTGCTTGGTGAGGACTGCATATACGAGCAGGAACAGCAAGAGGTAGGCTATGAGCAGGAATCCCCCGATGCGGACGCCCATTGCCCAGCCGATACTGCCTATAAGCCCGAGAATGTGGCGTGCAGTTGGGTTGGGGAACGCTTTAAGGAATTGAAGAATGAAGTAAATGCCAGCTGTGTATCCAACAGAGAACGGAATATCCTTCGGGTTAGCAAAGTTGTGCCCAAACCAGCTGGGGGATAACGCGAGGAAAACAACGGTAAGTAATGCAGCATTCCATCCTGATAAAAATTTAGCCAGCTTGCCTGCATAAATGATGCCTATGGCGCCAACAATTGCATTGATGAAATGCATGGTGGTGTAGTGGTCCCAGGGGTGGAACACATTGAACACAAATGCCGTGATGAAGTCGAAAATACCACCATAGTACTGTATACCTGTGGTAGATATCTGTGCTTCGGTGTCGCCGTTGAAGAAGTAATTATAGATGCTGTTACCGTAGTCGAAATGCCAATGTTCGTCACCGGACACAGAATATTGAAAACTCAAAGCAGGCATGGCGATCATCAGGATAGCCGGAGTATTGAACGGAAGGCGGAATGTATTATATATCCATGTCCGTAGAGATATTCCGAGCACACCGAAGAACATTTTTATTGAATCTCTCAGCATGTTTACTTTGCTGTCGGGCATATTCTCCCAATTGACCGGCATTTCAACAATCCTGATGTCGTTTAGATCTGCTTGATATAGTAGTTCTACGTCGTGCTCCCAACCAGTGCTTTGCATATTGCCGAAAAGGAAGTCGGCTACATCGCGTGGATACAATTTAAAACCACATTGTGTGTCACGCAGTTGCAGTGTAGTGCAGATCTGAACAATGCTATTAAATACACCGCCTATCAACTTTCTTTTTTTCAGCGCTTTCACATTACCCTCTTCATGTTTACGAGAGCCTATGTAAACGGATCTTTCCCCTGAAAAAAGGTTCTTTTCTTTCTTTTCCCATTGGATTAGATCAGATGGCCGGGTTGACATATCGGCGTCAAGCGTCAGCACATAGTCGCCCTTTGATACACTGACCCCGCGTTTCAGCGCAGCGCCTTTGCCACCGTTCGGGATCACTTTCTCTATGCGCAGCTTGTCTTTTAAGAAGGAATATTTGGCTGCTACTGATGATTCAATTTTCTGAACCGTATCATCTTTACTTCCATCGTCAACAACGATCACTTCATAATTTCCCTTCCATTTGCTTTCAAAATCAGCTATTCCCTGGAGCATGATGTCAACCCTTGCCGATTCATTATAACATGGAATAACCAGTGAAAGCAGGAAGTCTCGTGTCACGGAATTGGAACTATTATTTGTATTTGTCGTCTGGGTTTGTTTCATTGCCGTGGGAATGTTATTAATTCACGTTGCCAATGTACACCCAGTCGCCCTGGATATTTGTACAAACGTTGTCTTTGATGTTGATCTCTTTTTGGAGGTAAGCCGCGATGGGATAAAAATTCAGGTGAAGGTCCATTGTGTAATAATAGTACCTCTGACATGGAGTCACAATAATCACTTGTTTTCTGGCCACGCGCTTCAGTTCCTCTATAGCAGGTTGCACGTCTCTGAGGTGTTCGATAGTATGTGAGCACGTCACCACATCAAACGATTTATCTTCAAATGGCAATTTGTAGATGGTACCCCTTTTGTATGCGGCCTTCTTGAGCGTCGGGATATTGTCGTAAAGATCACAGCCTGTTGTTTCCAGATTGGTATTGTCTCCAATGTAGTTCAGGAGAAAACCACGGCCGCAACCCACGTCAAGCAAGGAACGGGCGTCTTTATGAATAGAATCGACCAGATATTTTATGCTTGGCATATTCATGTCGGTAGGGCGGTCGTAGGCCAGGCAATCCAAATTGCGGTAAACTTCAGAAAACTCCTCCTCTGTGAGGGTATAGGCAATATCTTTGAAATCCATATACAAACGGACATTCTTACCCTTGAACCAGATATGAAAGAAAGGATACATAAACCAGTTGGAATCCCGTATTGATGGTGGTAACCAGTTATCCATCACATATCTGATGGCGTTTGTTATGGAACGATTCATGAAGACTAAGACAATATTATTTGCTAAGAAAAATAAATGCAACGAACTGCACCTGAAAACGCATAATTTCGGTAGAGGACGTGCATTAATGCACGTTTCAAAAGTAATTAAATTTGCTAAATTTACAGCCTCATCTCATGCTAAAAACTGCTTAATGGATCTTAAAGAATTAGAAAATGGAATAAACCCGGAGATACACTGGTATTACCAGAGTAAAATTCAACCACTGATAGCATATGCAAAGATATTATTAAATAAAACCGACCAGCTAACCATCGTTGACGTTGGCTCAGGTTCCGGTTTTTTTGCTATCAGTCTTGAGCGTGCATTCGGTGACAAGATCAGGAAAGTATATTTAGTGGATATCAATTACACGCCGGAGGAAATTGAAGCAACCCGCGGCAAGAAAATTGAAAAGACCCTTGTTATCCCCGACAAAATAGAGAACGGACTGGTGATTCTGATGGATGTGTTGGAACACCTTGAAGACGACCTGCTGATGCTAAAGAACATTAAAACGAACAGTGTGGGAGATAACAACCACTATTTTATCACAGTGCCGGCCTTTACATCCCTTTGGAGTGGTCATGATGTTTATCTGGGGCATTACAGGCGCTACAAGGTTGATAGCCTGAACAAGGTGCTGAATGAAGCGAAGTATTCGATAGCCAACACCTATTACCTTTACGGCAGTCTTTTCCCGATGGTTTGGACCGCTCGGAAACTGGATAACATGAAAAAAAATAAGGAAGCAACTTCCAACATGAAGCCATTCAGTCCGTTGGTCAACAAGATATTGTTGGGAATCACTTCAATTGACATGAAGCTGGCATCAGTCAACAAGTTGTGTGGTGTGACATGCGTGTCGCAGGGAACTATTTAATAAGAACTATAATTTAAACTACAAGGGCCGATCAGATGGAAATACCTTCTGACCGGCCCTACTAATTTTATTGGACAATCGGTTACTTAATACCCATTTTTGCTTTCACAACCGGTGTAATGTCATATTCTTCTTTGCTGAATACAATTCCACCCTGGCTGTTAACATCGAATATATAGTCGTAGTTCTTTTCCTTGGCCACGTCTTTAATCGCTTTATCAGCCTTTTCAAGAATAGGAGTGTAGAGGTCTTGTTTCTTAGTCTGAATTTTCTCTTGTGCACTTTGTTGCGTACTTTCTATACGCGTCTGCAGATCCTGAAGTTCCTTTGTTTTCACTTCTTTCATAGCCTCGGTCATGGTTTTTTCACCTGCCTGAAAAGCCTGAAGTTTAGTCTGGAATTCTTTTGTCATGATCTCGATCTGTTCCTGAAACGAACGAGTGTATTTTGCGAGGGCGGAATCAGCATTTATCCTTTCCGGCATTGACTGGAGCAATACTGCAGAGTTGATGTATGCAATTTTCAAGCCTGTGTTGCTTTGAGCTTTTACCACATTGCCTATCATTAACCCACAGGCGAGGAACAAGATTACTTTTTTCATTTTTTGTTTTGTAGTTGAATAATTCTTAATCTATAAGGTGGATGTCACACGATTGCAAAGTAAAGTGCATTATTTGTTTATTCCAAGTAATTTAAGGACATCGTCTGAGCGATCAAGTTTCGGATCGGCGTAGAATACTGTAACGCCACCGGCCTTGTCGAACACCATGTCGTAACCTTTGGATGCGGCCATTTTCTGAACAGAATTGAACACACGATCCTGAATTGGTTTCACCAGTTCCTGACGTTTCTTAAAAAGGTCGCCTTCGTATCCAAAACGCTGCTTCTGAAGATCTTTTGCTTCTTTTTCCTTGGCAACTATCTCGTCCTGACGCCTGTTTCGCATTTCTTCGGATAGCATAGGTTTTTCTGCCTGGTAACCCTTGTACATCTTTTCTACCTCGACCATCTTAGCGTCAATTTCGTCCTGCCAGGTTTTTGAAAGATTATCAAGTTTTACCTGGGCGTCTTTGTAGTCCGATACTTTCTCAAGTATATACTTCGAATCAATGAAACAGTATTTCTGCTGGGCATTTGCAAAAGCGGCAAAAGCCAGGAATACCATACTCAAGAGCGCTTTTTTCATACAGTTTTGATTTTATGTATTATAAAGTTATTTAAATTTTTGTTCTGATCACAAATACAGTCGAACCAGTTTCTATTAATCCGGTTCAAAGCCAAGCATGAAGGTAAATTTGGCCATTCCTTTCAGGCCGGTAACATCGTTTGCCGGATTATAGCGGTCAAAACCTACGCCATAGTCAAGTCCTAACAGTCCGAACATTGGCAGGAATACCCTTATACCCACACCGGCATCACGATTCAACCTTGTTGGATTATATTCTTTGAAGCTTCCCCAAGCATTTGCAGCATCGGCAAACACGAGACCATATATGGTTGCAGTGGGGCTGAGAGAGAACGGGTAGCGTACTTCGGCAACGTATTTATTGAAGATTGTTGCTGCTGTACCGTATACCTCGTAACCTCGTTGGCTGATGATCTCATTTCCAATGAAGAAGTTACCCATGGTCATACCGTCGCCACCCAATTGGTAACGACCGAAAGGTGAGTACCCGATATCTTTGTTGTAATAACCCATGAAGCCCATCTTGGCCGATAGCTTCAGCACAAGGTTACCGTGGATCTTCTGGTACCACTCTGAAACGAACCTGTATTTATGGTATTCAAGCCACTTGTAACGCTCGGCTGTTGAGATAGACGAGTAGTCGCGCCCACTAAACATACTGTATGGTGGCGTGAACTGGAAAGTAAATGACACGTTCGATCCACCACGGGGATACAGCGGGCTTTCCAACGAGTTGCGGGAAAGAATGAATTTGAAGTTAAGATCGTTACTGTAACCATCGCTGAATTGTGGTACGATGGCGAAGTTCTTCAACCGGTAGTTGTTGTAGAACATACCAAAGTTGAAGATGAAGAAGTTATCAGGCCACGTCAAACGCTTGCCCATCGAGAGACCGCCACCAATAATCCGAAGGAAGGATAATTTCGGTTGGGTAAAGTCTGATGATCCTGACCTCCAGGTATAAATCATATTGGCAGTCAGTGAATTGGGCTTTTTACCGCCAACCCATGGTTCTGTGAAAGATGTATTGAGAGAATTAAATAGTCTACCGGATGAAGAATAGTTCACAGAGAACTTCTGTCCGTCGCCTACAGGTAAAGGGTCCCATTGACTTGGTTTTAAGATGTTGCGGGCGGAGAAATTGTTGAAAGTAATGCCCACGTTGCCGTAGAAGCCCAAACCTCCGCCAAAGCCGGCAGATAGCTGTAGCTGATCACTTGATTTCTCAACCACGGTATAATCGATATCAACTGTTCCGTCTTCGGGATGTGGTTTTGGTTGAATGCCGATCTTTTCCTGATCGAAGAATTGCAGGTTTGCAATCTCTCTGTTAGATCTTATGAGGTCGGTACGGCTGAACTTATTGCCGGGCAGCGTGCGAAGCTCGCGGCGAATAACGTGCTCATTCGTCCGATCGTTCCCGGCGATAGTGATGTCACGGATGGTAGCCTGGGCACCTTCAGCAATACGCATTTCGAAGTTGATCGTATCGCCATTTATAGAAGTTTCAACCGGTTCTATATTGAAAAACAGATAGCCATCGTCCATGTACAAACTACTTACGTCTTCTCCGCCTTCGGGGTTGAGCTGACGACCCATTCTCGTTTCCAGTTGCTGCAGATTGTAGACATCCCCCTTCTTGATGCCAAGAACTTTCGAGAGTGTTTCTGAGGTGTATTTTGTATTCCCTTTCCAAGTAATATCTCCGAAATAGTACTTGCGGCCCTCACGCACCTTGATATCTACATTCACATTGCCATTTGACACAGGGTAGATCGTGTCGGCTTCGACAACTGCATCCCTGAATCCGAGTGTGTTGTAATAGGCAACAAGAGCTTGCTTATCTTCTTCGTATTTGGTCTGGTTATATTTTGATGACGCAAAAAGCTTGAACCTAAAATAGGGGTCTATTGCGTCCAGTGTTTTTGACAATGACAGAAAGCCAAAGTCTTTGATGTAGTTGCTGAATTTTCTTGGAGAAGTAGGGTATGCAGGAGGGGTCTTGTCCGGGTGAAGGGTGATAAGACTCATTTCCTTGGTTGATTTCAGTGTCCTTTTCAACCTTGCCTCGTTGGCATTGTCGGTACCCGAGAAATTAACTCTATTGATATGCGTTTTCGATCCTCTATCAATATAGAATGTCAGGATCACTTTGTTTGACGATAGTGTGTCTTTGGTTTCGGTCGATGAGATGCTTACTCTGCCGTAACCCTTGTCAACATAGTACTTTTTGATACGTTCGGTAGCCTCTTTTTTCGTGGCAGCAGTAACAACCTTGTTAGCAACCAAAGACACTTTCGATTTAAGTTCTTTAGCCTCGCCGTTCTTGATGTTCTTGAAATTGAACTTGCTCAAGCGAGGTCGCTCTTCCACTGCGATATTAATGAACGCCTTGTCATCGATGACTTTTGTAAGGGTGATGTCAACATTCGAGAATAGCTCCTGTTTCCAGAGTGCACGTATCGCTTTTGCTATGCCTTCGTCGTTAGGTACTCGGATCTTTTGTCCGACCAGCAGATTGGAAACTGAAATGAGAAGATCCTGATCGAGATATTGTGTACCTGATACAGTGATACCTGCCAGCTCATATTCCTTAGGGCGGTTGTAGTCTGCGCCCTTGAAGGTATTAAGTCCCGACCTGTTTCCGCCGCCCAGTTGTGCAAGAACTTTCTGAGAGGATGCAAGTAGAGTGCCAAATATTGCCAGTCCCGTGCAGGACACGAGCAACATCTTCCCTGGTGTGCGGAGCATCGCCTTAGTTGTTATGATTGATCTTTTTGAGTTATTGCTCATTTACCTGTGTGTGCTCGGGTTTGTTCGTTTGAATCTGTTCGCTGGTTTTGCCGAATCTTCTTTCTCTATGTTGATAGTTAGTCAAAGCTTCGTATAAGTCAGGCTTGCGGAAGTCGGGCCAATGAACATTTGTGAAGTAGAGTTCGGCGTATGCTAGTTGGTAGAGCAAGAAATTGCTGATCCTGCATTCACCACTTGTTCTAATCATTAGCTCTGGGTCAGGAAATTGCGCGGTGTAGAGGTGTTGGCGAATGAGGTCATCGGTCACATCCGCGGAATTGATATGGCCGGCTGCTACTTTTTCAGCAACTAGTCTTGCCGCTCTGGCAATTTCATCGCGTGAGCTATAACTAAGTGCCAATATCAGATTAAGTCCGCTATTGTTCGATGTCATTTCCATTGCTTCGTTCAGCTCCTGCTGACAGATTTCCGGGAGACTTGCGAAGTCGCCGATGACATGGAGGCGTACATTATTTTTTTTCAGGTCGTCAACCTCTTTTCGGATGGTATTGACCAATAATTCCATCAAGGCGTCTACCTCGGCCTTGGGTCTGTTCCAGTTTTCGGCAGAAAAAGCATAGAGGGTCAGGTATCCGATACCCAGTTCACCACATGCGTCAACAATGGTACGCACACTCACAACACCTTCATAATGGCCGTATACTCTGTCCTCGCCGCGTTCCTTCGCCCAGCGCCCGTTACCATCCATGATGATAGCGATGTGTTGCGGCAACCTGCTGCGATCAATTGATTCGGGAATGCTCATTAATGTTGATTGCGAAAAGTGTGCAAAGGTACAAAAATAGGGCACTGGTATTCGTATCAAAATATATAAATACAGTTTAACTCGATTTTAACTGCGAATATATTTTGAGCTCCGGATTACTTATTTAGATAATAATAATTAGTTTTGCGTTCCTCATCGAATACGCAATGAATTTTACCCCTAGTACCACCCCGATCATCAGGCTTCCCTTGTTTTGTGCAGTTTTTCTGCTTTTTACATATTCTGCCTATGCCCAACCAAAGGTTGACAGCATCAAAGTGTGGTCACTACTCAGTCCACTGACTTTGAAGGACTTTAAGCACCCCATTGATTCCGCTCAACTCAAAGGTGAATACATCAACAAGGCAAGTTCATTGTTGGACATCAAAATGAATGTGCCCGAATTCAGAAAGGATGATACGGCATTTAGCTATGATATAAATGCTGTGTTCTTCAGGTATCTGTCGTGGATCTACGATTCAACCCGTCTTGGTCATGAGCGCCTTCATTTTGACATCGGCGAGATATATGCACGTCGTATGCGCCGCTGGTTGCATGTTACTCGTTTGGATAATGAAAGTTATAATATGGTGAAGATAAAGCTGAATGAGCTTTATTACGACCATGCAAAATACCATGTGTTGTATGACAAAGAAACTCACGGGGGCAAGCTCCCGAATATGCAGTTGATCTGGGAGCGGAATCTGAAAAAGCAGATGGATACCTTGCAAAGATGGGAAAAGCCGCAGGGAAGCATTAAATTTATGGAGGGACGCAGGTAAATCTGAATTTTGTCACAGCTATCCATTTTTCTAACCTGTACGTTTATTTTGTAGCACA
Source organism: Flavipsychrobacter sp. (assembly GCA_044220845.1). Classification (GTDB taxonomy): domain Bacteria; phylum Bacteroidota; class Bacteroidia; order Chitinophagales; family Chitinophagaceae; genus Nemorincola. The sequence continues at coordinate 15,353 of JBGAQG010000030.1, forward strand.
CCATTTTGTGTTTTGATATGGTATGGGAGTGATCGCGCGCAGTGTAATTGCCGGTATAATTTGTTGCCTTATCTGGCAAGGCGCATCAGCACAGGTGCGCATTGGTCGAATGAGGGGACTGCAGCCGAAAGTTGCGCATAGAAAGAAAGCAGCACCAACTGCAAAGCCAGAAAGAAAACCGGAAGATGTGCAGGTCAAAATCCGGGAATTCATCCCATCAGAGAACCGACGCGAACTGGACCGAACATTCTACACAGTTTGGAGCGACGGCCATAGGCTTGACTACGACGATTTTCGGTACAATAAAGGAACTGCCAACAAGTTCTTTTCGACCAAAGACTCAGTAGATCTGAAGGCAGTTTACCCTGACTACAGGGCCTTCTACAAAATGCTTTCAGAGAAGACTTCGGGAATTACGGATGTGGAAGACACCACCTGGTACAGTAATGTGGAGCGATACCTTGAGGGTAACGGTGGCAGTTCGGCAGATTTTCCGGATGCTATTTTTGATTCAGGGTTCGCATTCTCGGTCGTTATTGATTCTCCGGCTGCATCGGTCGTAACTATACAACCGGTGATCTATCAGGTCAACGAATCGATCTGGTATTACAATATCTCTGCACTTTTCAGTAAAAATGAGTCGTGGATGCTGGTGAGGTCAAATGACATCCTTGCGCACGAGCAGATCCATTTTGACATTTTCGAATTATATGCCCGCAAGATGAGAAAGCTGCTTGCAGAGACACTAAAAAATAGTTTTGTTGACGATGCGGGAGGTGATCTCACTAACCAGATATCGCCGGGATTTGAGCAGTATTATCAGCAATTGAATGATCTGCAGGCAGAATTTGACCGACAGACCATCAAGTTGACAGGGAAGAATCAATCTATTCTGGAAGTGAATGCCCAATGGCGCGACAGGGTTCGGAGCGAGATAAGAGCGATGAGCGATTATGCGTCGCCTGAAGGATATATCGAATTGAAGTGAGGTCAGGCGATAAAATATAAAACCGCGTTTAAAGTGATTTCCTACATTTGCGCGAACAATCAAAAATCATGAAGAGTCTTTTTGAAAAGATCGAAGAAACGGCAGCTTTTATCAACTCACGGATACCTCATAAACCGGTAGCAGGTATTGTACTGGGCAGTGGTCTGGGAGGGCTTACCGACATCATTGAAGGCGCAACAGTGATACCATATTCTGAGATACCAAATTTCCCTGTGTCAACTGTTAAAGGGCATGGAGGTGAGTTGGTCTTCGGGAAAATCGGGACAACTGATGTTGTTCTCATGTCAGGGCGATTTCATTATTATGAAGGATACAGCATGGAAATGGTTACATTCCCGATCCGTGTAATGAAGGCGATAGGAGTTGACACGCTGATAGTTTCTAATGCCGCAGGAGGCATGAATAAGAATTTTGTTATTGGAGATCTCATGATCATCAACGATCACATCAATTTGTTTCCTGAACATCCTCTGCGCGGTGCCAATGACGAGCGACTCGGAACGAGATTCCCTGATATGAGCCAACCATATGATCTTTCGCTCATCGACCAGGCCCGCAGCATTGCCGCTCACCTTGGCGTAGACGTTAAGACAGGTGTATATGTCGGACTTCAGGGGCCGACTTTTGAAACACCGGCAGAGTATCGTTGGTTACACGTGATCGGTGGGGACGCAGTGGGAATGAGCACTGTGCCGGAAGTTATTGTTGCACGGCATGGTGGCATGCGCGTGTTTGCCATGAGCGTGATCACGGATATTGGCATCAGCGATGTACCAGTGACCATTACGCATGAGGAAGTACTGGAAGCTGCAAATGCGGCGGCGCCCAAGATGGCTGCTATTGTTGCAGCATTAGTGAAAACACTTTAAGTAGCATTTTCTTTTAGACGACAATTCCGGCATCGGAAAATACAAAAGGCCTCCGGCATTCGCAGGAGGCCTTTTGATATTGACGAAAATTAGTGAGCTGCTGGTGTAGTCTCGGCAGGCTTAGGTTTTACATTGCCCTTTATATGCAATACCATTGGTGACTGCTGCGCATTTGAGTTAATTGTCACGTCCTTAGAAATTGGTCCGGGGCGGTGTTCTGTGTTGTAGATCACGTGGATCTTTCCTTTTTTGCCAGGCAAAATTGGTTCTTTGGGCCATTCAGGTACTGTGCAGCCGCACGAGCCGTGTGCTTCACTGATCACAATTGGCTTTTTGCCTACATTCTTGAATTCGAAGTCACATTCCGCCTTTGGACCTTCCGGTACATCACCGTAATCGTGAGTCTCCTCTTTGAACTTGAACTTACCGGCATCAGGATCAACACTTGCCTGAGCAGGAGGTGGTGGTGGGGTAGGAGGTACTGGTTTTGATTTGTCTTGTGCGTGAACTGCTGCTGTCCATACTGTAAGGCACACCAGGCTGATCATTATCTTTTTCATCTCGTTTTTTTATTTTTCTGTTTACAATAATAGCTAATATTTATTTGTTCGTCTCAATTTTTTCAGTCTCGGGGCGATACCGGGCGTGTCTGAGTAGTCTTGATCTCAGGTGTAAACGTAAAAAGCAATATTTCGCTAACCACATGGCAAAGCTCAGTGATAGTAATGCCGGAAATTGGTAAAAGGTTGTGAAGGCAGCGAAAATTTTGATCAATTAATAATGGCTATGTCCTCCGATTTATGTTTGTGTTTTCGTGATTTCGGCTACATTTGATGATCGTGCGAACGCTTAGGAAAAATATTCACTGGGTCATAATCGGATTGATGCTGATTGTGCTCGCCGCGCATGTTTTTATTCTACATAATGTCTTTGGATTTGGTTGGGAATTGGTGCTTGCGGATGGCATCATAAGTACTTTGGTGATCTCTATTTCGATATGGGGCATTGTTATGCTGATACGTGCCTATCCCACCACGGCGGCAGTGACACTATACGCGCTTTTCATCGGTCTGTTTATGAGTGCGGCTACCGTTGCTGCAGAATATGAGGCCATAAAGTGGTGGGTGAGCACTCCCGCAACGCGTTATTACACTGACTGGTTGTTGCAGACGCTGCCGGTACGGTTCCTTGTAGTTTGGATATTCTCGACCTGGGCGGCAACCATCAGTGCGTTTCGAAAAAATATGGCAGCGCTCGATGCCCGATTTCAGCAACAGACTGATGCTGCGGCATTGTTGCGTGACGCTGAATTATTCAAGCTCAGGCAGCAATTACAACCTCACTTTCTGTATAATAGTCTAAATTCTATCAACGCGCTGATCCTTATTTCTCCCGAAAGGGCGCAGAGTATGGTGGGTAAACTGTCTGAATTTTTACGCAGTTCAGTGAAAAGAGAATCTGACGACACTATTCCGATCTCAGAAGAACTGACCTATATACAGTCATACCTGGACATAGAATCCGTCAGATTCGGAGATAGACTGGTTGTGAATTTTACGCACGAGAACACTGAGCATGCAACCATTCCTCCTTTCCTGCTCCAGCCAATATTGGAGAATGCTATCAAATTCGGGCTTTATGGCAAGACAGGGAAAGTTCAGATAGACATCCACATGGCAGTGCAGGCCGGTATGCTGATCCTTACGGTTGTTAATCCATATGATCCGGATATGCAACCCCCAAGAGGCACAGGTTTCGGGCTTTCAGGCATCAGACGAAGGTTGTATCTTGTGTATGGGCGAACAGACCTGTTGGATACCCAAAAAGACAATACTACATTTACTACCACACTGAAAATACCGCAGCAATATGTACAAAGTAATCCTGATCGATGATGAACCTCTGGCCCGTCAATTGATACGTTCTTACCTGGCCACGTATCCCGACATGGAAGTAGTGGCTGAATGTGCCGATGGTTTTGAGGGGTTCAAAGCCATACAGGAGCATAAACCCGATCTTGTGTTTCTCGACATTCAGATGCCACGTCTTAATGGGTTTGAAATGCTTGAATTGATTGATAATCGTCCGTCTGTGATCTTTACTACGGCTTTTGATGAGTTTGCGTTGAAAGCGTTTGAGGCTCATGCGATTGACTATCTGCTGAAGCCGGTGGTAAAAGAAAGGTTTTCGAAAGCAATAGAAAAATGGAAAGGTAGTGTGCCTACCAAAGTAGCACCTGATCTTTCTCCGATTCTTGAGAATAATGTATATGAGGGCTATCAGCACCGTATTGTCGTAAAGGACAATGGTCTGATACGTATCATCCCGGCAAATGAGATCCACTATCTTGAAGCAGACGACGACTACGTACGTATTGTTACCAAGGCAGGAACATATCTGAAGAAGAGTACATTGGCCCATTTGGAGCAGACTCTGGATCCGCAGCAGTTTGTCCGGGTACATCGTTCTTACCTGATACCTGTGTCGCAGCTTTTACGGATAGAACCCTATGAAAAAGAGAGTCACATCGCGTTGCTGCAGTGTGGCGCAAAAGTTACTGTGAGTAAGACGGGAATGGCAAAGTTGAAGGGTCTGTTGGGATGGTAGGCCCTCATGAGATCATCTGTTCTCGCCAAGACGATCCATCCAGTGAATCTCCGGCTCTTTCTTGTTGGGCTTTTTTTCCAGAATGTATCTGATCAAAAGGTATCCGCCAATTCCGAAAAGCTCGATAGTAAGTACATGCAATGGATTGGCGTTCAGCGCTTCAACAAGTTGTTTTGTGACTTTCGACCTTACTTCGAGGTCGGTAGATGACAGGTCGTTGATGTTAACGGTATCGGCAAGGAAGTTGAAAACAACTACCATACAACCAACACAAAGCGCGGAAATGAACGACACAGCGGTGACAACTCCCCAGAACCAGACGTTAAGGCCCTTTATGCGGGCCCTAACGCTGTTTCTGAAAGAAAGATATGTCAGTAATATAATTTCAAACATCAGTTTAAATGTTTTTCATGAACTCAGTAACGCTTTCCATAACGTGAGCGATCTGAGGTTCTGTAAGGCCGTGGTGGCACGCAAGCAACATACCGCCGCGCATTACGCGATCGGACTGCAGATACCCGTCTTTTGACGCCTTGTGTGCCACATTTTTGAAGCCCGGTTGACGGAGGATGTTGCCGGTGAACACCGTACGCGTCTGGATATTCCTTTTTTCAAGGAAGATCTGGAGGTCGCGGCGTATAAATGGCGCCGATTCGCGGATTGTTGATGCGTATGCCAACCAACCGGTACGTGAATCAGGTAATTGTTTCGGGAGTATGAAGAATTCTTCATACTGGCTAAAGAACTCTCTCATACGTACGTAGTTGGCAGTACGCGTATCTATGTTTTGAGCCAGTTTGTTCAATTGAACAATGCCGAATGCTGCACCCATTTCTGATGGTTCAATATTGTATCCGGGCTCTTCAAAAACGAATTTCGCATCGTATGGGATACCATCAACCTCAACGTTGAAGCGATTTTCAATTTTCTCCGACTCAACGAAGAGGGAAGAGCTGCGGCCCCAGCTACGTAACAGACGGCCACGATCGTAGAATGCTTCAGTGTTGACACACAACATACCACCATTGCCTGCACAGTTGATGATGTGTGAGCCGTAAAAGCTTGTGGTACTCATGTCGGTGAAACGTCCTGATGAAGCACCACCGATCTCAGCACCGAGTGTATCGGCAGAATCTTCGAGAACAAAGAGATTGTGTTTGTCAGCAATTTCACGCAGACGCTTCCAGTCAGGAAGATTTCCCATCAGGTTTGGGATCACCATCGCCTTGGTTTTTGGCGTGATCATCTCTTCCACTTTAGCTGCGTCTATGTTGTATGTGCCTTCTTCAACGTCAACAAACGCCGGTACCCAGCCTTTTTTTACCAACGGGGCAACGGTTGTGCTGAATGTAAGTGCGGGCGTGATGATCTCGCTTCCGGGTTCGTAATTCATAAGGTCAGCGGCCAGGTACAGGGCAGAAGAGCCGCTGTTGACCATAATACCATATTTCTTGCTGTAAAGCTCCGCAACGCGGCTTTCCATTTCACGCACATTTTTACCCATCTGGGTGCTCGTACGCAATACGTTTACTACAGCATCGATTTCTTCTTCTCCGTGAACTGTTCTGCCATACGGCACGTGGATGTAGTCTGTCTGTAACATTGATATATAGTAGATTAGATTGCGAATATAGAATATCGTAGGGAATTATTAATGTTAAAGTGGAAGGGCGTTGAAGTATAAAAACCCGGCTACTGTTTTGCCTTTCCCGATCCGTCATTTCCTTTTGACGGTGCATCGGGCTTAAAGATAGTCTCAGGCACTGCCTTGTTTATCTCAACAGTTTTGTAGACCACCTCACCGCCCATCATTGGGTCCGACCTTTTCATCGGTATCACAATACCATCGGGCTGTTTTTCGAAATTGCTAAATGTTACTGAAATATCTCTGGATTCTTCTCCGGCCTGTACGTTCAATTCAGTGCGGATCAGATAATATGTAGATTCATCGAAATGTGCAATTTGTTCAAATCCATCTTTGTCAGTTACTTTCAGCCTCACACATGGAATCGAATTGACCGTGTCTTTTCCGTCCAGTTCAGCCTTTTTGATCATAGACCGGTCGGTTAACCACATATTTCGGATATTTAGTTTTGACTTTGCCTGTTTTAGCTGCTCCTCGGGCATGGCTGTCACCTTATCCATTCCCGGTTGAACGGGAATGTACATCCAGCCTTCTTTTTGAGTTACAATTACGTAACAATCCATCCCCATGATAGAAAAATCCATTCTCATGCCTTGATTGTCGACCATCGTTTGCGATGTCGGAAACTCCATGCCTTGAGCATTTATGCTACCCGACATTTTCAGCGTTTTTATCTGGCTGAGCGCCTTTTCGCCCCCCATCGCTGCAATATGTTTGTTTATTACTTCGTCGGCAGACTGTGCAAATGAGTGAAAACCAGAACTGAGAAGCACTGCACACACGATGATTGATTTCTTCATTGTTGGTATTTTGTTAGTCTGTAAAGGTATGTAAATACGATTGTATTGCCGGTCCTCGGTTACATTCAGGTTGCATTCCGAGGGTCAGAAACTGTTTAAAAAGAGAAGGTATATGAGTTGTGACGGGCATTTTACAATAACCTGACAATAAACGGATTGTGATCAATGCCCCTGAAACGCTGTAAAGACTAGATTTGCGGCCATGAAATCAAAATATTTTCTTTTACTGCTATCTCTGCCTTTTCTGAATCCATCAATTATTCTTGCACAGCATTCGCATGCAAGCGCAAGCAAGGGTGCGACAGACGGTAAGTTGGAATATGCCGACGAGCGTCATTTCAAGAATATGCGTCAGCTGACTTTTGGAGGAGATAATGCGGAAGCCTATTTTGGTTTTGATAATGAACATATTACATTTCAACGTACCAGTGCTTCTGATGGGGTTGAATGTGATCAAATATTTTACGGGGCTATACCCGGCAAAAAGAAGAAGGATTTCAAGTTTGACCTCGTAAGTACGGGAAAGGGGAGAACAACATGCGCCTACCTCTTGCCAGATATGAAGCACATTTTGTACGCATCCACACACGAGGCTTCTACTACTTGCCCACCGGTGCCTGACAGGAGCAAGGTGAAGAAATATGTTTGGCCTATTTACGAGGGATATGATATATACGTTGCGGATCTGAAGGGAAACATCACAGGGCAGTTGACTAAGTCGCCGGGTTATGACGCTGAAGGGACTGTGTCGCCTGACGGCAAAAAAATCATCTTCACGAGCATGAGGAATGGTGACATGGATCTCTACACAATGAATATTGACGGGTCGGACGTGAAGCAGATCACGAATACGCTGGGGTACGATGGTGGCGCTTGTTTTTCGCCCGATAGCAAGATGATCACCTGGCGCGCGTCTCGTCCGGTAACGGAAGAAGAAAAAATGGAGTACAAGGACCTTTTGGCACAAGGATTGGTTATGCCTACAAAAATGGAGCTGTTTGTAGCAAATGCAGATGGCAGCAACATTCGTCAGGTAACCAATCTTGGTCGTGCCAACTGGGCACCCTCTTTTGCGCCTGATGGCAAGCGTTTGATCTTTGCATCAAATCATGAGCATGAGCGAGGATTTCCATTTAATCTCTATCTTATAAATATTGACGGAACCGGGCTTGAGCGCATTTCTAACGACGGCAGTTTCGATGCGTTTCCTATGTTCTCGCCTGATGGCAAAAAGCTGATCTTCAGTTCCAACCGAAATAACGGTGGAAACCGTGATACGAACGTCTTTATTTGTGACTGGGTAGATTAGTTTTTTAGCTCCTTATTTTTTGAAGGCAGATATCCGGGTAGCAATACACGGAGCATCTGCAACACCACAGACAGAAGGATAAGACCCATGCCGGCCAGAAACCCGCCGTTGAGTTTTTCCGTGCCGTCAATAAAGATGATCTCCCTGTTTTCATTGTAGAAAATAAATGCAAGTATAATGCCGTAAACCGGTTCAAGGTTTACTGATAACGTTGCCGTAAATGAAGACAGTTTCTTGAGTGCATTCAAGGACAACGATTGTGCCCAGACTGTGCAGCAAAGGCTCAATACGACTAACCATATCCAGTCGTTATGAACCAAATCGGAGTTGACCATCGGAATGATACTTGTTTCGGGTTTGTAACGAAGGTAGATCGGGATAAGCAAAGTAATAAAGGCCCAGCCGGTAGACATTTCGTAAAACACCATTGTGCGGGCGGGGTATTTCGCTGCGATCTGTTTATTGAAAACCGTGAAGACCGAGCTAAGCAGCGCAGCTATTATTCCCGCCAGGATTCCCCAGCCGTAAAACTGTTGAAAACGATAGATGAGATAAACGCCGATGATGGCGAGTGAGCCGAGTAGTAGTTCCTTAAAGTCGTGTTTGCCACGATTGATGATTGGGTCGACCAGTGGGGTGAAGATGCTGGCGGTTGATAAGCAAACCAACGCTATTGAAACATTGGCAAGTTTTATGGATCCGTAAAATGCCACCCAATGCAAGCCCATCAGGATGCCGATGAGTGCCATTAGCATCAGGTGTTTTCGGGGGATAGTTACCCATTCTTTACGCACATAAATTATGACGGCAACGAAAATTGCGGTAAGCAGCATACGATACCATACCAGAATCGGGGCATCGAGTGAGATGGCTCTTCCGAGCACGCCTGTGAATCCCCATAGGAGCACCGCGAGGTGCATTTGAATCAATGCCTTCTTCATGACGGCGGCAAATGTAGGCAGATATTGGCTGATAGCAGGAAGTCGGTTTGCCTCGCCATTGCCAATATCAATATATTGGTCATTTTCAGCCTGTTTTCGAGGAATGTACCCGCCCAAAACGCTACTTTTGTTGCATGATTTATAAGGTTATCGGGTTGATGTCTGGAAGTTCACTGGATGGTTTAGACATTGCGTATGTGCAATTGGATGAAGTAAGGGGCAAGTGGGAATACCAGATACTGGCAGCTGAATGTGTCCCATATTCTGAAGAATGGAGGAATAGGTTAGCAAACGCAACTTCTGCAACTGTGCCCGAGTTTCTTGAACTTGACACCGATTACGGAAAATACTTAGGAAATTCTGTAAATGCCTTTATGGCAAAGCATAGTCTGGATCATAAAGTGCATTTCATTGCGTCGCATGGCCACACTGTATATCACAGCCCATCTACAGCTACAACCGGGCAAATTGGTAATGGTGCAGCAATTGCAGCAATCACCGGTTTGCCCGTGATTAATGACCTAAGAGCGACTGATATGGCCTTGGGAGGACAAGGGGCACCAATTGTTCCTATCGGCGACCGATTGTTGTTTGGAGAGTATAAGTATTTGCTGAATATAGGCGGAATTGCTAATCTGACAATACAGGAAAACAGCGAAAGCGCAGTTGCTTTTGATGTTTGCCCGGCAAATCAGATCCTTAACGAGCTGGCGAGGCGCTCGGGAAGGGAAATGGACGAAAACGGAGCTATAGCCTCAGGTGGTCAGTTGCTGGAAGATCTGTTAACACAATTAGCAGACCATCCCTATTACACCACTCGCGCTCCCAAGTCATTGAGCAATGAGATGGCAATGGCTATAGGAGCAAAATTGATTCGCAATGCAAGTTGCAAAGATGCTGATCTCCTTAACACAGCATGTCACCACATTGCTGACCAGTTGGTTGCAGCGATTAACCAAAACGGTGCCAACGAAAAATCCGGACAGATGTTGGTAACAGGTGGGGGCGCATTCAACACTTACCTGTTGGAGGTGCTACGAGCCAAGTTGAGTCAGAGTGGTATTGAAGTGGTTGTGCCTGAAGCTGACGTTGTTAAGTATAAAGAGGCGCTGGTAATGGCACTGATAGGTACGCTAAGGTGGCGGGAGGAAGTGAATGTATTGAGTAGTGTGACGGGAGCTTCACGGGACAGTGTATCGGGTGCATTGTGGCTCGGGTAGTGAGAGATTGAAATGATTGTTTAACAGGTAAGATATATGCGGTATTTTGTACTGTTTCTGTCGGTTTTATTGCTGGCGTGGGTAGCCCCCGTCAAAGCAGGTTTTGTAATAAAGCCTTTACATGCCGGCGAGAAGAGTTTATCAACTCTTTCTCAGGGTGTTGCAAAAACCACTACAGTAAAGAGTCCCAAGCGGGTAGCCACACGTAGCTTTTTTAATAGGGTGAGCTGGGTGGGGTATGCAACACTTGCGGCGGCGATTGCCGGATTGTTTGTGCCAGCCATGAGTATCATAGCAATTTTGTTGGGAATAATTGGTATGACCCGTGGATGCAGAGCCGATAGGTTGGCTACAATTGCAATGATGGCAGGTGTTGGTGAACTGATCTATTTTTTGGCAACAAATGCGGCACTGCTTTCTTTATAACGTGCTTACAACTTCTCTTTGTAGCGGAACTTGACCAACTTTTGTGCTTTTGATGCGGTTACGGTCACTGCACAATTAGTATTGTTAGAGAAGGTGTATTCATATTCTTTGCAGTCGGGGTCATTTATTTTTGCGGCATTCTTAAACAACACCCTCTTTATATAACCGGTTTTGGTCGCCGGATTGAATTTATCTGCGACGCCTGCCGGTAAAAGTGCAGTACATTTTAAAGGGCATTCGCCTGCGGGCTCCGGAAATTTTTTGGTTACCTTGAATTCAGGGAAGTATACCGAACGTTCTTTGACTTTACCATTTTCTCCGTAGGTAAATGTTTCTACGTGAACAATATCTTTGTTATTGTCGTTCATCCGAACCTCTTTGTAGAGAACATTATTCTTGTCGTAGTACATTTTGGTGTAGAACTCAATTTTGTTGTTGAAAAATGAGCTTTCCGTTACAACCGTTTCCCCACTTTTTTTATCAGTTGCATAATCATATTGTTTCCGGTAGAGGCTACCGTTCACTCTGTTATCCCGAAAGTGATGAGTCTTTCTGTTTTTCTCATCATAGCGCCACTCATTTACCTCTTGAAGTGCCTCGTCTTTATACTCTTCCAATTTTACCTGCTGGCGTTTAGAATTGAAATAACGCACTGTTTTCCATTGTGCTTTGTCTTTGTAGGCTTCTGTCATGACAACTGTGCTGTCTGCAGTAACAAAAGTCTTGTTACTGTCAATGAGATACAGTCGCGTACTGTCGGTTGGGACGTAACGATAAATGTGTTCATGAATGATGGCAGACGGGGTGTAGGTCTTGAATCCGGCTTTGAAACCGGGCTGAGCCGCTACATCCAATTGCAGGAGTAGCGTAAAGAGTAATATCAGTTCTGACTTACAGGTGCTTGCCATGGCTATCTTTAAAAACTGAATACAATATAAACAGGTGGAGTCGATTCCAACGATAATAGTTTATAACATGGTGTGGAAACCGGTGGTGCCACGTAATTTTTTTGAAGACGTGTGCTATGAAAGAGAACCATCATTAAATTGCGTGGATAAATCTATAAGCCATGTTTAATAATCAGAAAAGAGAAGTTGTCTTGTACATTGCTCAAAGTCTTGATGGCTACATCGCTACAGAATCGGGTGGACTGGAGTGGTTAGATATGGTGGCTACAGAAGGTGAAGACTACGGGTATAACCAATTTGTCGCCACCGTTGATACAGTGGTCATAGGTAGGAAAACATACGATAAGGTAATGTCGTTCGGCATAGAATTTCCGCACAAGGGACGCAAGACCTACGTTTTGTCAAGATCATTATCCGGGAAAACCGATGATGTTTTGTTTTACAACGGTGATGTTTCTTCACTGATAAATGAGATCAGACAATCGCCGGGTACCAACATTTATGTAGACGGAGGTAGCGAATTGGTGCTGGAAATGCTGAAAAATGATCTAATTGATCATTTTATTATTTCTATTATACCGGTGATGTTGGGTAGCGGTATCAGGCTCTTTCAATCGGGTTTTTCTCAGGTGAATGTTTCTCTTGTTGACTGTGTCACATATCCGTCAGGGCTGGTTCAATTGCATTACAACAGAACAAGGTGAGCGATAGCGATATATCTTTGGGTATGAAAAGTTGGGTTTTATGGGCTATGGTAGCAGCAGCCATTATGACGGCAGCAATACGCTATGTAGATAAGCCACCAACCGAACCCAATAACATCGAATTACTTCAGTTAAGCAGATCATTGGAACCAGTTGCGAAGTTGATCCCGGAAAGTGCTACCATGGGCTGTGACCTCCGTGGCGTAAAGACAGAAGTATTTCTATGGACTCGTTATTTGCTTGCGCCCCGTTATGTGCCTTACAAGCCTGCCGTATACCCCGATACAACTCTCGTGATCTGTCCGGTAACGGCCATTGATAGCGCATCGCAGGAATTTACATCTGGTAAGGTAATTATGTGGTCGGGCAAGGATAGTTTGTACAGTTATTTTCTGACCCGTAATAAATAAATGAGGATGCAGAAAGGTAGCATACATATCATATTCGCAGGGGTATCGGCAGGGTTCGTGAGCACGATGTATTTCCTCTTATTGATGACGGGACTGCCGTTCTATGCCATTGCTGCAACTGTTGGTGCAGTTGCACTGCTGGTGGGGTGGGGTGTTTTCAAACACGTCAAGGATGACGACGGTGTTGAATCAATATCCCGTTTCAGACACCTGATACTGGGGTTTGGAATAGTTTATTTTGTGGTAAGTGTATATCCGCACGGCGAAAAATACGGTGGTTGGGATGCGTGGTCCATTTGGAACTATCATGCGCGATTTTTGGCTCACCCTGAAAATTGGCAAAAGTTAACTTGGTATCGTATTTGCCACCCTGATTATCCGATGTTGGTTCCAGGTTTTGCAGGCTTCTTTGCCCGCTTGATCTCTGTTGATTCTCTTGAACTCATGTCCTTTGTTTTCAGTTTTACCACATCACTTTTTATTCCTGTCTTGATTTTCCTGGAGATTGCGCCCCGAAGTGTTTTTTTGGGGAGTGCGGCATATTTTCTCCTATTAGGCAACAATTCATTTTTGGCAGAAGGTGTATCACAGTATGCTGACACGGCATTGGCTTTTTTCTTTTTGTGCGGGCTTGTGGCTGTAAAATATGCAGAGGATCATATGAAATATGTACTTCTTGCTGCCTGTAGTTTAGGTTGTTGCCTTTGGACAAAGAATGAGGGCATGATACTTGTATCTCTTTTCGTGCTTTTCAACGTCAGGGAAATGGTGTTTGGTGGTAGGTGGAAATATTCACTGTTGGGGATATCTATTCCTTTGCTGACGCTCATTTGGTACAAAACAGTATTCGCGCCGCCCAATGGCATGATCGCAGAGCAGTCAGCAAATACACTGGCACAGCTAACGGATGGTAATAGATACACAATGATATGGTACTCATTCGTCAAGAATATCAACGATCATTTCAGGTATATCAAGTGGTTCGGGATCGTCTTTTTGCTTTCTCTGCTTTTTGGAAGGGCGCGTGCCGATAAGCGATTCTTATTGGTGTTAGTGTGTTTTGTCGCTTACTTTATGGTCTATGTGATCACGGTTGAGGATCTCAAATGGCACTTGTTCACATCGCAGAACCGACTTATGCACCAACTGATGCCGGCATTGCTGTACGTAATCTGCGACAACCTGTTGATTGCAAAGGAACGTGGATCTGTTTATGCATCTTAAACGTTGTACCTTTGACAGGATTAAAAATTGAATTTTAGGTAATATATGGAAATGAGGACAGAAATTGCTTCCCTTGGCGAGTTCGGGTTGATCGATCATCTGACAAGAAACAATGAGACCAGAAACGCAGGTACGATAGTGAGTGTGGGTGATGATGCGGCCATTATTGATCAGTTCGGGCGTCAGGGCGTGGTCACCACTGATCTTTTGGTGGAGGGTATTCATTTCGATTTCATGTACACGCCCTTGAAACATCTTGGCTATAAGGCGGTTGTTGTGAACCTTTCTGACCTGTACGCGATGATGGCAACACCCACACAGATAACCGTCAGCCTTGCCATTTCCAATAAGATATCGGTTGAGGCATTGGAGGAATTTTACGAAGGTGTCTATGCTGCCTGCGAGAAATACAATGTAGATCTTATAGGCGGCGATACAACGAGTTCCAAATCAGGTTTCGTTATCAGTATAACGGCGATAGGGGAGGTAGCGCCGGATAGGTACGTTACAAGGTCGGGAGCACGTAAGGGTGATCTTATTTGTGTTACCGGTGATCTTGGTGCAGCCTATCTGGGTTTGCAATTGCTGGAGCGGGAAAAGAAGATATTTCTGGAAAATCCTGGCGTGCAGCCTGACCTTCAGCAGCAGGCGTACCTTTTTGGCAGAATACTAAAGCCTGAACCACAGGCTGAAGTCGTAGAATGGCTGAATGAAAAGGGTATCATGCCGACGTCAATGATCGATGTGAGCGACGGTTTAAGCTCGGAAATATTGCATATATGTAAAAGCAGTGAGGTGGGTTGTGTGATCTACGAAGAAAAGATACCAGTTCATGATGACGCCCGCAACATTGCCATGCAATTCGAGGTTTCTGTCACGACCTGTGCATTGAGTGGTGGCGAAGATTATGAGCTTCTCTTTACCGTAAGGCAGGAAGATTATGAAACAATATCACGCAATGTAAACATTAGCGTAATTGGGTATGTGACTGAAAAGGAAGAAGGAGCAAATCTGATCACGAAAAGCGGTAACAAGCATCAGATCACCGCACAAGGCTGGAACGCATTTGCATAAATATGCCGTGTTTTTTGGTGCAACTGTATTTTTTTGTATCTTGGACTCAAATATTTTCTCATGAAGTTTGGTAAACAAATTTTGTTGACGGTAACCCTGTTTGCGGCCGTAATAGGTGGCAGTTCTGTTTTTACATCGTGTGAAAAAAATGCATGTGATGGTATAACATGTTATAATGGTGGTTCTTGTGGCCATGGAAAATGTACTTGTCCTGCCGGATATGAAGATGCCCAGTGCGGAACTAAATCAATTACCCGCTATTTAGGTACCTATGCCGGATTCACAACCTGCAACAGCGGAGCAGCTACAATTGACACCGTGATTGTGACACCTGCAAACCGTGGTATCCTTTCTGTGGATGTTTATTTCAAGAGTATTTATCCGAAAGTTCTTCAGGGATTTGTTCGTAGCAACGAAAGCACCTACTCAATCGTGATCACTAACAATGATAGTTCAAAAGTCGGATCGATCAACTACCTCCGTGTATTTGATATCACGCTGCAGTCTGACAAAAGTCTGAAATTACATCAGTATGAACGCGACTATACTGAGGCGGTTGATACTGTTCAGAATAGCTGCCAGTTTGTTGGCACAAAGGTTGTTAAGAAGTAATTCACTGATAATATTTCCTGCAGATACAATTTGGTTGCACGCCGGTTGTATCTGCATTTGTTTATCCGCTAACTTCGTCTCTTCTAATTAAGTCATGTCGATACAAGTTTCAGGTCTAACCAAATTATATGACACACAGAAAGCTGTGGACGGCATATCATTTGAAGTGAAAAAGGGGGAGATCGCAGGTTTTTTGGGCCCTAACGGTGCCGGGAAATCTACGACAATGAAAATGATAACCGGATACCTGCCACCAACTTCCGGTACTGCCACGGTGTGTGGGTTTGATGTGGTTGAGAAACCAATGGAGGTTCGTAAACGGGTGGGATACCTGCCTGAGGCTAATCCTTTGTATTTTGAAATGTACGTTCGGGAATACCTCGAGTTTAGTGCAGGGATTCACAAGATCGGAGCCGACAAGGGCAAGCGGATTGAGGAAATGATAGAAATGACCGGTCTTTTGAAGGAGGCTCATAAAAAGATAGGGGCACTTTCTAAAGGGTACAAGCAGCGTGTGGGGCTTGCTCAGGCCATGTTGCATGATCCTGAGGTGCTTATTCTCGACGAACCTACGTCAGGCCTCGACCCTAACCAGATCGTTGAGATAAGGGATCTGATAAAGAGGATAGGTGCTGATAAGACTGTGTTGCTCTCCACGCACATCATGCAGGAGGTTCAGGCAATGTGTAGCCGTGTGATCATTATCAATAACGGGAAAATAGTAGCCGATGACTCGATTGGTCACTTGCAGACGGTAAATACCCGGCAGGATGTTCTTCATTTCTACCGAAACTGTTGTTGCGGCAGCTGTGATAAGCAAGCTGAAAATGGCGAAGAAGACCGAGGAGCTTGGAGATAACAAGTGGAAACTGGTAACCGACGATCCAGAAGGAATGCGAAGAGAAGTGATGCAGTGGGCGTTGGATAATAATATTAATATAAGTGCTATGCAGGCGCAAACTGAAACACTTGAAGATGTGTTCAGAACCTTGACAAAAAAGTGATCCTGAAAAAGAATTGCCTTGTCGGACTTTGATCGGCGCAATAGCGAAAACAGAACGAAAAATAACCGCGATGATGTCTCCCGAACAGTTCTTTGAACTGATGATGAAAGAACTGGAAATTCACACCGAGATGCAACCCTATTACAAGTTTCTGGGTGACGCCTCATCGTGGCATTTTCGAAGGAATTACTTCCTGGAGCGCTTGCGATACATAGAAAAACACATTGTCAACGGTCATTCGGACGGAAGCACACCTGCGATATGGGATTGTGGATGTGGTTACGGTACCACATGCCTGTTTCTGGCAATGAACGGGATAGCTACACATGGCACCACGCTGGAGTTTTACTATGATACTGTTGTGAAAAGGAAAGAATACTGGAGCCGGTATGGTGACACTTCCCTCTTTACCTGTACCTATGAGAATCTCTTTGATAACAAACCACAGCCGGCAACGTACGACTGGATAATTGTGCAGGATACGCTGCATCATCTGGAGCCAATAAATGACGCATTAACCATCTTCAACGAAAGCCTTAAACCAGGGGGAAGGGTTTTGTCGGTGGAGGAAAACGGAAATAATATTATCCAGCGCATCAAGCTCTACAAGTACCGCGGCAACAAGCGTATTATTACCATTTGGGACGAAAAATTGCAGAAGGATATCCTGATCGGTAACGAGAATATCCGCAGTCTGGCCGGATGGCGGTCTTTGTTTGAAGGAAATAACTTCAACATAGAAGACGACAGCGTTCAGTATGTGCGCTATTTTCTGCCTATGCAATACAAAAATGCGGATCCAGAGAAGCTTTTACAGAAGGAGCGTGACATTCAATCTAAGCCCGGCTTCAGACGAGAATATCTGTTTTTCGGACTCAACTTCATTGCCCGGAAAAAGTAGGTTGCAGGCTAATTATCTACTATCAGATCAGTGAACCTGAAAGTACTCCCATCAAACAAACCTTTGTCGCTAAGCTTTAACGATGGGATCACCAATAGTGCCATGAATGATAATGTCATGAACGGTGCTTTGAGTGGAGTGCCCAGTTCTTTTGCCTTCCTATCTATTTCTGTGTAGTCTTTTGTGGTTTGCCAGCCATCTTTATCGGACATAAGTCCCCCAACGGGTAAAGGCATACAGGAAATGTTATTTTCATCCTCAACCACCGATATACCACCCTTCACGGCAATCAACGCATTCACGGCATCACAGATTGACTTGTCATCTACACCAACGGCAATTATGTTATGGCAGTCGTGGCCTACGGTCGATGCCATTGCTCCTTTCTTTATTCCTATGTTCTTTATAAACCCGACAGATACCGGCAAATAGGGTTGGTACCTGTTCACCACTACAATTTTCAGTATGTCACGAGTGGTGTCGCTCACAACCTCGCCGTCAACAACCTTCGCCGGCAATTCTATACAGTTTGTGATCAACTGACCTTCAATTGCCTCAATCACACGGATCAGGCAGTCATTTTTGTCGGCTTTCACTGCAAAGTCAGAACGTTTCCGTGTATTGGTATTGAAGTTGTTGATGACAGGTACCGGCACATCGCCGAACTGTGCTACTCCATTTATTGCTTCCGGTTTGCCGTCGATCCATGTCTCAAGGATCTTCAATCCCGACAGGTTTTCAACGACAATGAAATCTGCAGGTTCACCAATGCGTAACAGGCCGACGGGCAACTTATAATGTAAAACAGGATTGACACAGGCAGCTTGCAAAACATCATACAGATCGTATCCCTTGGCCAATGACCTGGAGACAAGGCTGTTGATGTGGTTCACCACCAGCTCATCGGGATGTTTATCGTCGCTGCAGAACATTACTCGTTCGGGGTGTAGCCGAAGCAGCTCGCAGAGTGCTTCATAGTTTTTTGCGGCACTTCCCTCGCGAATGAGAATATGCATTCCCAGCGCAATCTTTTCCAATGCTTCTTCTAATGAGAAACATTCGTGGTCGGTAGAGATGCCTGCACTTGCATATGCTGCTGCAGTGTCGCCCCGCAGTCCGGGTGCGTGACCATCCACCGGTTTGCCAAGTTTTTGCGCAGCTTTAATCTTGGCCATTACTTCCGGGTCGTTATACAGAACGCCTGGATAGTTCATCATTTCGGAGAGATACCAAATATCCTTATCAGCCAGAAGGTCGGCAACGGTATCGGCATTTAGCGATGCGCCAGCGGTTTCAAATCCGGTTGCCGGTACGCATGATGGTGCACCGAAGAAGAATTTGAATGGTATCGTTTTACTGTTCTCTACCATATACCTGACACCTTCCACACCACAAACGTTTGCGATCTCGTGTGGGTCTGAAACGGTAGCAACCGTTCCATGAAGTACTGCCAGACCCGCAAATGCCGACGGGACCAGCATAGAGCTTTCAATATGAATGTGTGCGTCCACGAAACCGGGCATAATGTATCTGTCGGGTGCCGTCGCAATCTCGTTAATAGCCGAGATCGTACCATTTTCAATCTGAATATCAGCGGGGTAAATACGTCGGTTGAAAATATCTACAAATTGTCCAGAGACGTGCATAATGATCAGTTTAAGGTGTTAAATCCGCTTCTGCTCATCTGGATCTTCATGTTTATCATATTGGCCATAAGCATCGCCTTGTTTTTTGCAATATCTGCATATTCTCCGGCATACAAGCTATCTACTGTTTCTGTCCAAAGCTGCAGCCAACGATCGAAGTGAGGTTGGTCTAAATGCATCCTTTTATCGACATCAATGTGATTGCGAACCGGTTGTCCACTGTAGCCCGGTGCAGCAAAAATGACCATGTTCCAGAAGTCATACATTACAGGAAGGTGATGATCCCAATTACTCCCGATGATTTCGTTAAACACCGGGCCAATTAGGTCATCTTTCCTTGCACGGTCGTAAAACGTATCAACGAGTATCTGTATTTCCGTTCTGCCTTTCAGGTCGTCCATGTCGCGTCGTATTGTACGGCAAAATTAAACAGTAAATACACAGTATTAACTGATATTGATGTGAATCAGCTAGATTTGACATGAATATGTGGGATGCGTACATAAAGGGATTCAAGTCATATCTGCAACTCGAAAGGTCAATGTCCGACAATACCGTCGATGCCTACCTGCATGACATAGCAATGCTGCGCGATCATATAGCGACTGAATTTCCAGGCTTGGGAGTAGAGAGGGTAGAGATGCATCATTTACACTCCCTACTGAAGTGGATCACAGAAATGGAGTTATCGGTAGCAACACAAGCAAGGGTGCTCAGCGGTATCAAATCATTCTTTGGATACCTGGTTCTGGAGGACGTGATCAAGAAAGACCCCACTGAACTGCTCGAAGCACCAAAGCTGAAACGAACATTACCCAGTGTGTTGTCGGTGAACGAAATGGGAAGATTATTTGCCGCGATAGACCATAGTACGCCGGAAGGCCAGCGAAACAGGGCTATGCTGGAGGTGATGTATAGTTGTGGTCTTAGGGTAAGTGAATTGATAACGCTGAAACTTTCAGGTCTTTTTCTGGATGTTGGTTTTGTGAAGGTAATTGGGAAGGGTAATAAGGAGCGACTCGTGCCGATTGGTGATGAAGCATCGAAACAAGTTTCCCTATACAAGCAATACGTCAGGGTTCATGTGCCGGTAAAGCAGGGGCAGGAAGATTTTGTGTTTCTAAACAGACGCGGTTCATCTTTATCGCGGGTGATGGTGTTCCTGTTTTTGAAAGACCTGGCAAAAAAGGCGGGGATCACTACCAATATCCATCCTCATACATTACGTCACTCATTCGCCACCCACCTGGTGGAGGGAGGGGCTGACCTTCGTGCCGTACAGGAGATGATGGGACACAGAAGCATCACTACAACAGAGATCTACACCCATTTGGATAGAGCGTATCTTCGTTCCACACTGGAAAAATACCATCCGCGGTATCGTTGAATCAAAGGTCTTTCAACATCCACAGGTCACAACCGAAATGCCCTGAATTACCCAATGGGTTGTCAAGGTATCTGAAGCCGCAATTTTCGTAAAGCCCCACTGCCATCTTTAGTTCGGGTAACGTTTCCAGATACACCTGTTTGTAGCCCAGCTGCCCGGCAATTTGGAAACAGTTCTCAATAAGCGTCCTTCCAAGTCCTTTTCCGCGTACATGCGGCAAAATATATAGTTTCACGATCTCTGTACATCCATCGGGTAGGCCAACAGTGGGAAAGATGCCGGCACCACCGCATATTTCCCTGTCAACTTCCAAAATGAAGTAGGCAGCGTCTTTGGCTTTGAATAATGAAAAAAGGTCGTCAGTAGTAGGGTCGTAATAAACCGTACCCGGTTTGTTTGCACCAAACTCTGTCAGTACAGACCGAATGATGGCGGCGATAGTCTTATTGTCGGTTTCAACAATAGGACGGATCAATACTTCACTCATAGCTCCTTTGGTTTCACTCTGTCTGCCTCTTTAATGTTGTAAACGCTATTCACCTGAGTAAGGCACGTTACAGTAAGATCGTTGATGCAGACGTGCGGCGGAAGGGTAGCGCAATACCAAGCAATATCGGCAATGTCTTCAGCTTGCAGTGCATTTACGCCTGCATACATGTTCTTTGCACGTTCTTCATCTCCTTTAAAGCGTACAAGCGAGAATTCTGTCTCAGCCATTCCGGGATTGATGGCAGTGACTTTGATGCCATATGGAAGCATATCTATCCTGATAGCCTGACTCAGAGCGTCAACTGCATACTTGGTGGCGCAATAAACGTTGCCATTTTTGTATACACCCTTGCCTGCAGTAGAACCAATATTTATGACGTGTCCACTTGCTTGTTCGCGCATCATAGGCAGCACCTGTCGGGTCATGTAGAGCAAGCCTTTCACATTGGTGTCTATCATTGTTTCCCAGTCGTCCAAACTGCCTTCATCGATAGTTGATAGTCCCGCGGCAAGACCGGCATTATTTACAAGGATATCAATCCTCTTTACGTGCTTTTTCAACTCGTTCATAGCGCCTTCTACTTGCGTGTTGTTTCTAACGTCAAAACAGGCGGTGAAAACAGTGGCCCCATATCTTGTTTCAAGTTCATTTTTGACAGCAGCAAGCCTGTCGGCGCGTCGGCCGGTGATACAAACTGTGTACCCGCCTTGCGCGAACTTTTCTGCTATCGCTTTTCCAAAACCGGATGTTGCACCTGTGATAAGTATTGTTCTGCTCATTACTTTATTGTTTCTGCTGTAAAGATAGGCTGTTCAGATTTCCGTTGATAGTATCATTGTCAAGCGGCATATTTTCTTATTGCCTGCACATCGCTTTGCGCTTGTTTCATTTGCGCCGTTACATTTAAAAACTGATGTTCCAACAGTTCTGCCCGTGTGCGGATGTTGGCTTTAAGAAAATTCAGATGTTGGTATTCTCGTCTGATAGCGGACTCGAGTTTTAGCCGTAGTTGAGCCATTTCTTCATTTACCTTTTGCATGCCGGCGTTTAGACTCAATTGATCGGGAATGTATACGAAATCGGCTGACATCTGACGACGCCAGGACATCAGTATCTGTTCCATGGCAGGCCCTATTCCCGGAACTTTGGTTGCTGGTAGGTTTGCGATGTGGGCCGCATGACGAATGCCGGCATTATACAGGGCCCTTTTTTTGGCGGGCCCGATAGATGGGATCTGATGATCTTCTATGTCGAACCTGCGCAGGTAATCGTTAAGTTGTTCATTGTATAATGCTTCTTCCATCGCCTTGCGTTTTCTGTCTAATTCCTCGGGTAAGCGGCGAAACTGAAAGGTCAATTTATTCAGCGATTCAAGCCCGTGCTGATAAGCAACCATATCGGCAGGAGCATTGTATTCCCTAAGCACCTGCTGCAGTTTCTTTTGAAGGGACTGAAATCGTTCGTTTCTGGATACAACTTCGGCTTTTATTCTGTTTGCCCATACTGACCAGCGCAATACGTAAACAACAAGAAATCCGGCTAGCAGAATGGAATATGGTGAAACGGTAAGTAGCGCTATGCCTGCTATTCCCAAACAGATACTCAGATATGTTCTGATCTTGGCAGCCTTTACTACGCGTACCGGCATGTGAGTGGGAGGTAAGTGAGCGGGTACACTTTCGGGCGAAAGCTGTTTTAAAGTTATCGGCTCGGGCCTGAACCCGTTCACAAATTGTTCAATGTCGCCCAGCACCATGTTGGCCTGCAGGTAGCTATCGTCAAGAAAATACATGATGCCGCGATGTTTCCTGAACCAACACCATGGACATTCTGCCATTTGTGCCGGGAAGGTGTGTAATGCCGAAACCGTACATGTCTGCATAGACTTTAGTAATGCATCGAGCGCAGTAATCCACTCGACAGCATTGGGACGCGTATCTGTTTCAAAGGCCTGGTGAAACAACTTAACAACATCGTCTGGGAGATCTGAAATACTGATAGTGTCGGGTGGCGGGGAAAGCTTCTTTTTGGCGTTGGTGAGCGAATATGCGAACTGACGTTGCCTGATGGCGGTTTCTTCGTCTATATCCGCATTTCCCCTATGTCTGCCCGCGAATGGGTGACGCCCTAAAAAAAGCAATTGGAAAAGCAGGACCGCCAGAGAGAAATTGTCTGTATTCGCAGTTCTTATGACATTCTCGAATGTTGCGCGTTTCAGTAGCTCGGGTGGGGTATAGCGCGGAACGCCCACTTCACAAAAGAAGTATTGCCCATCGGCATGTACCTGAAAAGAATCGCAGTCAATAAAGGCTACCATACCCGCTTTATTCATCAATACGTTCCCTTCGTTCACATCGCCCACTACTAATCCGGCGTCATGAAGTTTGTGAAACGCGGTAGCAACATTTCGTGCCACATGCACCAGAAAATTATAGCCTCGGTCCTGAAACATTTTCTTTCGGTCCATGGGGCTAAAAACATGATGTAGTGGCAGGTAACCCTGCAGTTTCCGCATCACGAATCCAACTATAGTTCCCCCGGCATCTTTTACAAGATCTACCGGCCACGCAGCATATGCTTCAATGTCTTTCGAGCGCATGTCTACCATGTGCTGTAATTTCCGTTGCCTGTTATCGGCAGGCGGCTCATTATATACTTTTAGTACAAGATCTCCGTGAGACGCTAACTCAAATACACAACCTTCTCCTCCGCGACCTATCTCCCGCGATGTGATGTATTGTTCATTATGTTGTCCGTAGTAGGTCATTTGGAGCAACAGGTACCAAGAAATAAGGTCTTATCGTCGTCGGTACGCTCATTAATTATTTCCGACTGAAGATATTCAGCGAGTTTATTGTTCAGAATTGCTTCTTTGTCAGGTGTATCGGCTGCCAAAACGGATGGAAATAAACCCGCAAAAAATGGTGTGTGGCCTGTTCTCAGCTCGTTATTGAGTGCCAGCATCTGTAAACCATCCGTAAAGAGCGCGATCTGAGTTTGCCCGGTTTCTGCGACTGCTATTTTCAGGTTCGTTAGTGCAGGGTCATCTATCAGGAAGTTGGTTGTGTTCAGATATTCGCCGTTGTCCGGCCACCATACCGGCACATAGCTCCCGTTGGTATCGTACCGTACAATGGCACCATCTCCGATCTGAAAGAAAGCTGTAAAGTCAGGCTGCAATACAGCACCTAAAAGGGTGCAGGCATATTCAGTGATGTCTGTTTCACTTTCGTTCGCCAAGGTTTCCAGCTCGTGGCGAACTGCAGCAGCTGCCGAATGTATGAGCCCTTCTGTTATTGGAGTGCCTCGGGTGATCTGCTCTGAAAGTAGCGCTGTCATGCTATTAGCAACGGTTTCTGCAGCCACTGCACCATATTCTGCGCTTCCCGCACCGTCGCAAGCGCATACGATCAATGTATCGTTCGGTTGTATTGTATCGATGATCTTATATTGTAAGGCGTCGTCACAGGCACGCCCGGACGATAAATGCGAACTTCCGGCGACGCTACGGCCAATACAATTCCATCTCATAATTCAGACCAGCCGCTGGGTGGAAGCAGATTTATTGTAGCCCCGGGTGTTTTTGCAGATACCATTTTCATTGATGCTGACAGCCAGATGAAGAATTCGCGGAACATTAGTCCTTTTAGCTTTAAAGGTGACCTTACCGAGATCTGCTTAAGTATTTCCATATTTGCTCCTTCTACACCAATAGCGAAAAAGGCAAATGATTTTGCAGCTTCACCGGCATGAACCGCCTCGGCAGCGCGGTTCCATTCATCTGTAGGTGCGCCATCAGTTATGAGTATTATCCATGGTTTATAGTACGCGATACCGTTTTCTTTATATTCTTTTTTTCGGCGAGTAACCAGATCTATGCCCGTGCGAATAGCATCACCCATTGGCGTATCGCCGGTTGGCTCTAGTTCGCGGGGGAAGAAATTAGGGACAGTATGAAATTCAGACTCGACAGTTACAGGGCCAAATGTGACAACAGCGACTTCTACCCGTTTTCTTGCCAACGGATCGCTTAATAGTTCATCTTTAAACGTTCTTACACCTTCATTCAATTGCATGAGTGGCATTCCACTCATTGATCCCGATGTGTCAAGCAACAACACACACGGGCAGCGTGGTTCGGGGTTATCGGCAAAATTATCGCTGCCGAAAGGAATCTGCTCAAATGAAATGTACTCGTCCATACTCAAAGTTAATTTTTTCTAAGGATGCGCACAAAAAGTGGCACCCAGATCGACCACATATTTGCGCTGTCAAACATTTCTGCGTAACGTCCATCACACGCCTTGTTATTCTGTACCTTTGTAGTCTGTTAATGCTGTGTCAATCATTAGCAATGTCATCAGCTGTTTGGTGTAAACTTTTGCTCCTGAGCCGATTCTGATAATGTAATGGTTAACCAGATGTGGTATAATTTTTTCAACATTCAAAGCTTATTTTATGTCAAAACTATCATTTGCAGGAATCCTGCTCACAGTGCTTTTTTCTTCATGCGGGGATGCGGCGAACACCGCCTCAACTGAGTTGCCGGGTGCGCCAATGGCTCCGACCGAGGCTCCGAAGTACACAAAGGGCGCTAAAATGGATCCTATCTGCGAAATGGAGTGGGATAATGCCTGGGTAGAATTTACTGTTTATCAGGGTGACACGATACGTTTCTGCAGTGAGAACTGCAAAACAGCTTTCCTTGCGCGCCCTGAGAAATACGTGAAATAGATTCAATAATCGGCATGCCCTGAGCGGGCATGCCGATTAGTCTTTTTGGCTTTTTTTTCCTGCACGGAGGTTAAGCATCTCCACAAGAACGGAAAATGCCATTGCAAAGTAAATGTATCCTTTAGGGATGCCGCTTTCAAAACCTTCCGCGATCAGCGAGACACCGATCAGTAAGAGAAAGGAGAGTGCAAGCATCTTTACGGTAGGGTGTTTATTTACAAATTTTGCAACGCTGCCTGAAGCGAACAACATTATTCCCACAGATATCACTACCGCAGCGATCATTACCTCCACGTGACTCGCCATACCTACAGCGGTAATTACTGAGTCAAGAGAAAATACGATGTCCAGTATTAATATTTGCGTGATGACATTAGCAAAAGACTGTGCTTTGGCTTTTTTGTCATGATGTTCGTCTCCTTCCAGTTTTTCGTGGATCTCGGAAGTGCTTTTATAGATCAGGAACAGGCCGCCGATAATCAATATGAGGTCTCTGCCGGAAATATCAAGTGTTTCAAGCATCTTCTCACTTTCAACACCCACCATTGCGCCAATATTGAATAACGAGCCTTTCAGGCGCATTACCCAGTTGATAGACAAAAGCAGCAAAATACGGGTGAACATGGCCAATCCCATACCCACCTTACGGGCCTTTTCCTGCTGGTGATGCGGTAGTTTTCCCGTAAGTATTGAGATAAAGACAATATTGTCTATGCCGAGTACTATTTCAAGGACAGTAAGTGTGATCAATGAAATCCATATTTCAGGATTAGTAAGCCATGCCATTCGTGCAGATTTGTTTTGTAATGAACTATGCAAACATACATAACCCGTGGAAACTAACCATAAATGCATCTGCGGATATCATAATGCCGGTATCTTTACAAAATGCTAAGTATAGGTGAGGCATTTTATCAGCTTAAGGCGGAGTTGATTGTATTGTATGACGAGAGAGAAGCTGCAGCTATTGCTCATGAGGTGCTGGAGCACATTACCGGAATGAACAGAACCGACCGATTAGTTAAAAAGGATCTGCCGTTATCTGAGCGTGAGGAGCATGATTTCAATAGTGCGACAGAAGCGTTGGTGTCAGGAAAGCCGTTGCAGTATGTCACAAACTCAGCCTGGTTTCTCGGGAATAAATATTATGTTGACCCGGCGGTCCTCATCCCTCGACCCGAGACCGAGGAACTTGTACTTTGGGTGGTCGAGTACGCGTTACACACCGCAGATAAAGGCGAAAGTCTAAAAGTTCTTGAGATCGGTACCGGTTCGGGTTGTATCCCCATCTCTCTAAAAGAAAAACTACCGGCAGCTTCGGTTACCTCTTGCGATGTGAGTGCTGCAGCGTTGCAGGTTGCGCGGAAAAATGCTGAATCAATAGGAGTTGATGTCGACTTTGTTCTATTGGATTTTTTGAATAAAACGACCTGGAACGACCTTGGGAATTATGATATCATTGTTTCAAATCCGCCTTATATACCTGTCAGTGAGCGGGAACGGTTGCATATAAATGTGCGCGAATATGAGCCGGCTACTGCTCTTTTTGTACCGCATGACGATGCATTGGTTTTTTATGATGCAACAGCCTCATTTGCAGAGACGCATTTAAAAAAAGGTGGTGTTATGTTCTTTGAGATCGACAACGGGCATGCTATTGAGACTAGAGATCTTTTTATGGATCATGGTTTTAAGATCGCAGAATTGCGAAAGGACATGTTTGGTAACGATAGAATGCTCTTCGTTGCAGGTAATTAGTATTTTTAGGACTGGCTGCGATAAATGAAAGAGCAATTACGGAAAATTCTGCCTTTTATAGTTACATCTGCCTGTATGTGGGCAGTACTGGTGTTGATATTTCCGTATTATAAATTTTACATTGACCCTGATGCTACGGCATATCTGACCATTTCAGCGCGTTATGCTGTTGGTGACTTCAGCCGAGCAGTGAATGGACTTTGGGGACCGTGGGCTTGTTGGCTCACTGCTATTTTGATAAAAGCAGGCTTTGCTGCAATACCCGCCGCCATTTTTGTAAATGCTGTAGGGGGCGCCGGATTCCATTTCGTTTCACACTCGTTGTTTCTGCGGTTTCAGATCAACCGTCGAACACAATGGCTACTGAATGCCGTTTTCGCCACGTTTATTGTGTTTGCTGTTTTTTGGCAAACGTTCGACGATCTTTGGCAGTGTTTCTTCCTTGCTGCAGTACTGCGTATTTTGCTCATCACTGATTTTACTGTCAAGCCTCGTTTATGGGTTTTGGCGGGATCAGTCGGTGCGTTATCATATTTTGCCAAGGCATACTCGATCCCGTTTTTTGCCCTAAGTACCACTGCATGCGTCTATGTGCTGACAAAGGGTAATTTGAAACAGACCTTTAAGGTCATGGCTGTTTCGGGCAGTGTCATGTTACTTTTCTCTTTCCCGTGGATAGCAGCATTACATTCAAAGTACGGCATCTGGACCACCTCTACAGCAGGCGGATTGAATATGTCCTGGTACCTTGTAGGTCACCCTGAGTGGAAAGATAGCATTGATATTCTTTTGCCACCTGTGTATCCGAACAGCACCTATTATTGGGAGGATCCCTATGTTGTTAACGGGCATCTCTCTCATTTCTGGGATTCCTGGTATCTCGCTTTTCGCCTTGTGCTTAGGGTTGGGTACAATGTGCTTTCATTCGTTGTTTGTCTGTTGGAATTGTCGGTATTTTTCCCTGTGGTGTGGGGCTATGTTTTGGTGCGTGTATTACTGCAAAAGAAGTATGGTCACCTGATGCAGAGTGAGAAGATAATTTACCTCACATTTCTTCTTTTACCGGTTGGATACATAATGGTGCATCTGGAGTCGAGGTATTTATGGTATATGGTTCCGATGGGGATGATCGCTGGTGTAAATTTTATCGAAAGAAGGTGTGAAGGCAATGAGCGCAGAGTCAGGTTTTTCGTGATTCTATGGGCGCTGAGTTTTGTTGTTTTCCCCTTACTGAGTTTGAAGAAATTGTTCAAAGAGGGAGAGAAAGAGTACCGATTTGCGCAGAAGCTCACGTCGGCAGGGCTAACAGAAGTTGGCTTTATAAGTAATTTACATCCAAGGTTATTGTCCAAGATCGCATTCTTTTCGCACAATAGTTTTTATGTGATCAATAAACAAAAGGTAGATACGGGAGTTGTTGATCTATCTAAAATGAAACTGGAAAATACAGACGTTCTTGAGAAGGAATTGGTGCGCTACAGGGTAGGGTATTACCTGCACGCGGAGAAAACCAGCGGGAAATTGATGAACCCGGGATTCTACGACCTGTTTTACGAGAATTTGAGGGATAGCACCGATGTGATCAATCTACCGGTCGTTTTAGAGGATGCCGAAAGCGGCATAACTGTATTCCGTATCGTCAGGGATTCACTCGAGATCAACGCAAACCAACCTGCGCCATGAACCTATCTATCTCACCCTTGAATAGTTCAGTGCGGCGTATTGTAAAATAGCTTCCGACTACGTTGTCTGGCAGCTGTAATCTGATATGTCCGGGGTAATCGTGAGCCAGGGTATGAAGGTCGTCGACAGTCATTGGGAATCGCAGTGTCACACCATGTACATCCGATTCCTTCCAAACAGCACCGCAACCCCTGCAGCTTTTTTCATATTTGGTAGTGAATAGCTTTACCGTATCGCCACATTCCATTTCTATTTCCAGCATCGCATTTCGTGCTACGATGAACTTAACGCCTCCCACCGAGACTTTTAGATCAAGGAAATATTGACCACCCGAAAAGCCAAACCTGTAAAAGGAACAGAAATGATTTTTAATGGATGGCCTCGAAAGGTTCTGCCAATCAGAGAAAATGGTATCGCTTACCTCATTAATCCCTCCGGCTTCATTCAAATTGCTGCTGTCTGCGCGTAATTTCGGGTCGTTTATACCGAACACCGGCTGTGTAACGACAACGCTACCCAGCAATGCGAGACACAGTAACGTTGTTTTGGAGAAAATCACTTCCAGATATTACGATTGTTGAAATTGCGTCTGTACCACCTGCGGTGATATTGGTTGTAATGTTCGGTTTGTGTGTCGCCATTTTTATCAACATAGGTTGAATACCACCTGCGTCGCGGGGCACAACTGAAAATAACAATTGTAACCACTGTAAAGGCCAGTAAAACCAGAAAAGTCCGCTTTGTATTCATAGCTGTGAAGTTGTGATCAACGGGTAAAATCCGCTGTAAACATACAAAAAAAAAGCCCTTGTTGTTATTGCCGCGCAAAATATCCCATCGGCCAGCTTTCGATCAGGTTGCTCAAGGTCACTCTTCACTATTTGTGGTGTTTGCTTTTTTTCTTTGTTGGCTGTTTGCCGTCTGATGAGTTCTCTTCGTTTTTCTGACCCTGGCTTTTTTCGTTTTGGAAAAGATTTCTGATTATCGGGATGTTCTTATCGGCTCCGTTTTTATGAATTGCCATTAAGATCAAAAACAACAAAATGACCCCTAGTAAAGGAAAAACAACAAATTTCCTGATCCGTTTGTACATCAACGACCTCCTGTTCCTTATTATTTCGTCCTGATCAAGATACCCACGGGTTTCTATCGTGCGGATGATCACCTTATTCTTCGCCCTGGTTTCTTTTTGCCACTCATCATATTTCTCCAGGGAACCTTGTCTGCGAAGAATCTTCCCTTTTTCTGTCAAAAAGGTGACACCTCCCTCTCGCTCGGCAATGTAGTCGTTTGCTTTCAGGTAGTCGATAATATTCTTAACGGTTTGGCTTTGCAGGGCTCTGAATGAGCGTTCGTCGATACCCTGTTCCGCCATTATTTGTTCCCGCTCGTCTCCAATGAAGTTTCTGAGAGCTATTTGCACACCTTTAGAGTCATTAAGTGTGTAGGTTGGAATAACTCTGTTCAACAACGCTCTTTCAAAATCTGTTAGCACAACTGACATACGTATGTTCTTTAGATGTTTTTTTCTTTTTCAAACCTATGCATCATTATTGTGAGAGTCAATATTGTTTTTGTTATTGATTTACTATTTTGGTTGGGAGTTGTTAGGATGAAAAAAGTCATTTTTTGTATGTTTGTGTTCAAACCAATCTATATGAAAAATATTTTATTTATTATGATGACTATTGTCTGTGCAAATGTGTCATTCGGCCAGAACTATTTTCTCGCTACCTCTGCCGATGGAGTTGAGGAGCTGTACATCATGTCAGTTACGTCCAACAGAAGCACCAATTCACTTGTCGTTTTCGATCGCCTGAAACCGGCCGACGGGAAACTTCAGGAATTCCGCCACAATGCGAAAAAGACCGCAGATAAAGAAACCGCAACAGAAGGATTCGACAGGCTTGGTTACTACAGGAGGAAGGTCCAGTACAGTTGTCAGGCAAAAAAATACAGGATAATGGAAATCACCTACTATGAACTAAATGGTAAAGTGATTGAAAAGGCAGAGTATGACGAAGATGACCGTGCGTGGTCAACGTTGCCGAAAGGAAGTCTGATCGAAGCTGAGTTTAAAAAGGTATGCAATAAGTAACGCCGGCGCAAATTGTCTGAAATCGAGACAGGGTGTTGTGACTTTTATCATAGGGAAAAGAAAGTCACCAAATATTACCTTTGTGCCGTCCCTTGACATCGGGACGGCTTATTTTATGTTTAAAAAGTAAATACCAGATATAAATGCGTAGAAAAATAGTAGCAGGCAATTGGAAAATGAATCTGAATTTGCCTGAGGGACTGGAACTGATCAATGAGATCTATAATGGAGCCCCGGCGTTGGGTAAGAATAAGGAGATTGTTATCGCTCCGCCCTTCATTCATCTTACACAGGCTGCCAGTCAACTGGCCAATATGGACCATGTGCATCTTGGTGCACAGAACTGTCATCACGAGGCTGCAGGCGCATATACCGGAGAGGTTTCAGCATCAATGCTGAAGAGTGCAGAGGTTGAATATGTCATTCTCGGACATTCTGAAAGAAGGCAGTATTTTTTAGAAGACGGAACAATGCTCGCGAAGAAGGTGAATCAGGTACTCGCTAATGGAATGAAAGTCATTTTCTGCTGCGGTGAACCACTTGAGATACGTGACGCCGGCACGGAGAATAGCTACGTTGGAAAGCAGATCGAGGAAGGATTGTTTCACTTGAACGCAGAGCATCTGGCGAGTGTGGTTATAGCCTATGAACCCATTTGGGCAATAGGTACGGGTCGCACAGCATCATCGTCTCAGGCTCAGGATATGCATGCGCACATCAGAAGTGTCATCAGCGCACAATATGGTGCCGATGTTGCAGCGTCTATTTCTATACTCTACGGAGGAAGCTGTAAACCATCAAACGCTGCAGAGCTTTTTGCTTGTCCTGATGTTGATGGGGGGCTCATAGGTGGCGCTGCCCTTAAGGCTGAAGAGTTTTTAGCCATCGTTGCAGCGATACCTGCTAATTAAAAATATTGGTAGAATTTTTTGGTGAAAAAAAATCCTGCCGTATATTTGCACTCCAATTCCACGGATGGCGCGTTGGTCAATCGGCTAAGACGCCTCCCTTTCACGGAGGAATGACGGGTTCGATTCCCGTACGTGCTACTTGAAAAAAGCCCTGATAGTAATAGCATCAGGGCTTTTTTATGCCCAGTGCGCAGTAGGTAGACGTAGTATAAATTGCTGCTGATATCG
>JBGAQG010000031.1:0-43491 GCA_044220845.1 Flavipsychrobacter sp.
GACGCATGTCGGGATCATAGGTTCTCCCGATTGCTTCGGGATGTCCTCGCTACGAAAGAAATGGAATCCATATCGGATTCCTTTTTTCTTTTTTAATATTTCAGCTCGTCGGGCTCATTACTCCCGACGAATGTCGGGATCATAGGTTCTCCCGATTGCTTTCGGGATGTCCTCGCTACATCCGCGAAAGGCAATCATGAAAATGGTTGCCTTTTTTTATGCTCGTCGGGCTCAGTACTCCCGATGTATGTCGGGATCATAGGTTCTCCCGATTACTTCGGGATGTCCTCACTACAAAAAGGAACACGAGAGTGCTCCTTTTCTGTACCGACACCACGTTTCCTACAATTAACCGTTAACAGTCACTAGGAGTCCACGGCGTCAAGAATGGACGCAAAAAAAGACGCATATTTGACGTTTCTCCACCCCATTGATATTGACACGGGCGTTACTTTTGGATAACAAAAACAAAGCAATGGCAGTTATTAACCCACACATAAACTTCAATGGCAACGCCGAAGAAGCATTCTTGTTCTACAGATCGGTGTTTGGCGGAGAATTCTCCAAGATCGTTCGCTTCAAAGACATTTCCGGCCCTGAAATGCCAATACCACAAACTGAGGAGAACAAGATAATGCACATTGCACTGCCTATCGGTCACTGCAATATGCTAATGGCAAATGATGTTCCTGAATTTATGGGTAAAGTGAACGAGCAGGAGAACAGGAGCAAGATCTCCATAAATGCGGAAAGCAAAGAAGAAGCATACAAACTGTATAACGGGCTATCTGAAGGCGGAACGGTAGAAGTGCCATTTGAAGAGGGCCCCGATGGCACCTTCTTTGGTATGTTCCGAGATATATATGGAATTGAGTGGATGGTGATTTTTGAACAGTAAGGGTAAGTAATCCCACTCGTACCCGTTTGTAACGGGTATGCGGCGGTGAGGCGTTTGCAACGCCCGGCCAAGGGAAGTGTTCCTTTGTGATCAATACTGTGCGTGGCATAGGCTCCTGACAATATCACAGTGTTGGCCGATCTACTGATCGTCGAATGCTCGCTATTGAGTTCCTTACGCCCAATCATATTATCCTCATGATCATTTAATCACCAACAACTTTCTACCATACTACAGAAAACGCACTACCATAGATATTCTTTTTGCCAGGCCAACACACCCTTTGTAACTTGTACAGAAATCAAGCAAAATGGCATGTAACACGTTCTTTAAACCAGATAAAGTGGGAAGCGGTTGGGAAGCGAGTGCGCAGAAGTGAGAAGTTTTTGCGCAGTTTTAGGAAGCAGCCTGCCTGCCGACTAGGCAGGTGCGAAGCAAAACTTCCCACATGTCCATTGATAATCAATGAAAACAGGCAAAATGAGAAAAATAAAAAAAAATAGCAGCGGCACGGCTCCCACGCAGCTGGTCACCCGCCCGGCTAAAGTAGACCAACCAAGGTCATTCTCTTTTTCATCAGATATATATACTTTCAACCCCGAATGAAAAAACTAATTACAGTCCTCGCATTGTTTCCCTGCTGCTACTTAAGGGTAGCAGCACAAGACAGCGCAACCACTACCCCTCAGCTCACATTCTCCGGTGCCGTTGAAACCTATTACTCGTACGATTTTAACCGGGAAGCCGGCAACGACTACCCCGCCTTCGTTTATTCACACCACCATCACAACGAGGTCGATATCAATCTGGCATACATAAAAGCAGCATTTGCAACAGCTAACCTACGTGCCAATATAGCTTTTGGTACCGGCACATACATGAATGTCAATTATGCGAGTGCTCCCGGCGTATTTCGCAATACCTATGAGGCCAATACAGGTATCAAACTCCTGCGCAAACGGGAAGTATGGCTTGATGCAGGTGTACTACCCTCTCACATCGGCCTCGAAGGAGCACTCAATACAGTAAATGCAACCCTCACAAGAAGTATTGTTGCCGAGAATTCTCCCTATTACGAAACAGGTGTGCGCCTTTCGTCTACATCATTATCAGGCAAGTGGTTTCTGGCTGCTTTGGTACTCAATGGCTGGCAGCGGGTACAGCGTGTGCCGGGCAGCAATGCTACCAATGCAGGCACGCAGGTCACATATACACCATCACGAAAGCTGTCTGTTAATTACAGCACATTTGTTGGCAGCGACTTTCCCGACAGTGTTCGTCGCTGGCGGCATTTTCATAACCTGTTTGCAACCATTTCAGCCTCTTCCCGCCTCACGGTCTTTGCAGGTGCCGACTATGGATTACAACAGCCCCAAAAGAACAGCACCACCTGGCATCCTTGGTATGGCGCGGTCCTGATAGCACGGTATAAGTTCACCGAAAAACTTGCGGCAGCTGCCCGCACAGAGTACTTTTCAGACCGCGACAGCGTGATCGTGAATATTGGCCATCCCGATGGACTGGCAGCGGTTGGTGGCTCACTGAATGTAGACTACAAAATAAATAAATATGCTATCTGGCGTGTGGAATCTAAAATGCTCTCGGCCCCCGATGCCATTTTCGTTACCAGAAAAGATCCTTCTCGAAATGATGTTACGGTTACCACCTCGCTTACCATTACTTTCTAATGGTCGGGAAGAAAAGAGAAATAGAAAATTAAGCATCAAGAAATTGTAGACTACCAGCGCAGTCCAGCCACCTTCAGCACATCGCGCACAGCTTCATAGGTGCGTGCAGCATAGTAGCCGATCTCCTTCTCCGGCACCCATTTCGCTTCGAGAATATTTTCTTCTTTCTGCGGCAACAGCTTATCATTAACGGTACCCCTCATTCGGTACCATACAGTATGCTTCAGATAAGCCACCCCATCCTGACTATATATATGAAAACTATCACCCAACTTCCCCTCACCAGCCAGAGATACCAACCCCGTCTCCTCACGCACCTCGCGCAGAGCGCACTCAGCAATATCCTCTCCCTCATCAAGTTTCCCTTTCGGTATATCCCATTTCCCCCTTCTGTATATCATCAACAATGCCCCATCTTCATTAAACACCAGTCCACCGCCGGCAGTGATAGGTGTGTACATCGCAGAGAGTTGTTCCTCCAGCGCCGCTTCGGACACATCTTCTATAATGGCACCCGGCGCGCCGGGCCTGTCCAGCAGTTGCAACGCCTGCGAAAAACTCTTCACAGTTGCTCCCGAAAAGAACTGATACATTTCCGCAACAGGGTTTGCATCAAGGTACGCCTCAAGGTCCGTTACCAGCACCAGTGGCTTGTCGTTGTAATATATCTTACGGGAGAAAATCATAGCGTTATTTTGGCAACTTACAGATTTGGCGTAGGTTTGGGTCAGCATATGAGCACTCCAAAACAATTCGCTGAAAAACTACTGCAAATTAAAGCATTGCAGGTCAACCTGCAAACTCCTTATACCTGGGCGTCAGGTTGGCGTTCACCTGTTTATTGCGACAACCGTAAGGTTTTGTCTTATCCCTACGTACGCGATTTTGTAAAGAGCGAACTTGCAAATATGATATTGGATAAGTTTCCGGAGGCTGATTGCATTGCAGGTGTAGCTACAGCCGGAATTGCTCACGGAGTGATGGCCGCTGATCTGCTGAAACTACCTTTTGTTTACGTGCGCTCTGAACCTAAGAAGCACGGCATGGGCAATCAGGTAGAAGGTGTGCTGACACCCGGCCAGAAAGTTGTGGTGGTTGAAGATCTCATATCTACCGGTAAGAGCAGCCTGCAAGTGGTTGATGTGCTTCGTGCACAAGGTGCTGAGGTCTTGGGCATGTGCGGATTGTTCACCTACGGGTTCCCTGTGGCTGACGAGGCTTTCGAAAAAGCCGGACTGCCTTTGTACACCATCAGCAACTATACCGCTTTGATGGAAGTAGCAGAAGAGCAGCATATCGTTCGACCTGAAGACAAAGAAGTTTTGGCGACGTGGCGTACAGATCCGGGCAACTGGCAACCACCGATAAACTAATTCGGCGCTAACATATTTAAATGAACACACTTTCAAACACCTGCTAATAATAGTAGGTGCACTAGATAGTAAAGAGAGTTCGCTTTTGTTATCTTTGCAGCGTGCTGAAAACCCACTCCAACATCTTGAAAAATACACTCCCGATGGGGCTTCGAGCCATCGTGGTTTGTATACTTCTCGCCCCTTTCGTGGTGCTTGGGGGTGAAACAGACAGTTTGCTCGGCAAGTTGTCATCCTACAAGAAAGACGATACCGGCAAAGTTTCTCTGTATATCGCATTGGCAAATGCCCATCGCTTTTCCGGCCCTGACTCCGTAATATGGTACACTGAAAAAGGGCTTGCTTTGTCCAATAAGCTCAATTTCACACGAGGCAAGGCCGGATGTGCGGTAACATTCACATTGGCTGAGCTGCTGTCAGGAAATTTTGATTCTGCCATAACAAAAGCCAATCAGGCTGTTAGTTACTACCAAAAACTGGGTGACAGTGAGTCGATGGCAACCCCATTTTATTACATTGGTGCTGCCTATTATAATACTGCCCGCTTCAACGACGCGATTAAATATTATAGAAAAACATCCATCGTACTTCGTAATTCCACCGACCTTGAACTACTAAGTGGCGCATACGACAACCTGGGTGTAACCTATAGTACCCTCGGCATCTTTTCGGAATCACTGAAATACTACCTGAAAGCGCTTGAGATAAGAGAGAAGACAGGAAACGAAGCGGCAGTTATTGGCAGCATGGGCAACATAGGCCGTGTGTATGCCAGCCTCAGCAACCCGGCCAAAGCTCTGGAATACACTGAAAAATGCCTGTCGCGCATAGATAATCTTCCCAAAAACCTGAAGATATCTACCTATGAAAATGCCGGCACGGTATTCATGACAGTGAAAGATACAGCCAGGGCTATAGCTGTACTTGAAAATGCATTGAGCCTGGCAGACTCAAATTCACTGCCTTCAGAGGTTAACCGCATAATGGCCAATACCGCCGAGGCATACCTTCAGAAAGGCAACTTCACGAAAGCTAAAGAGCTGTATAATAAATGTCAGGCAAACTCACCTGAAACAAACAGCCCTGCAGTAAACGCCCTCATTCTTCGTGGCATAGGTCGTGTGCATGCAAATGACGGCAACTATAAGAAAGCCATATCTGAAATAAAATCGGCAATGGACATCTTCCTTTCAAATGAAATGATCGACCATTACGCGATCTCTTTGAAAGATCTTGCAGGCATTTACGCGTCTGGTAAGGACTATGAAAATGCCTATCGCTCTATGGCCGAATTCACCAAATGGAATGATAGTATCATAACAGAAGAATCTGCACGAAAAGCAGCCAATCTCCAATATGAATTGGATATTCAAAGAAAAGAGGATAAAATAAACCTGCTGCTCAAAGACGAATCCGTCATAAGAGCCCGCTCGGAAAAACAGACAATTCTGAACATTGCACTTATAATAGGGTTGCTATCTCTTCTTGTGACCGTTGCCGTAATACTACGTGGCAAAAAGCGATTACAGGAATCAAAATCTGTGATCATCAAACAGGCGCAAGAGCTGTCCGAACTGAACAATTACAAAGACAAAGTACTTTCGATTCTGTCCCACGATCTGCGTAGCCCACTTGGATCAATTCAGAGTACACTTTCGTTATTGGATGAAAATGCAATAACGCCCGATCAGTTTAGTGAGATCACCAAACTATTGCAGCAGCAAATGAGTTCCGTAAACACACTGCTGGACAATCTGCTTAAATGGTCTATGGCCAATATGGCCGGAAAGTCCGCGATACAAACGCACGAACTGAATTTGACTGAGCTGGTGAAACAGAATATATCTCTACTTAAAGCATCGGCAGATGAGAAAAACATTACTATGTCCGTTTCACTACCCGATGAGCTTACGGCAAAAGGTGATTACGGAAACGTTGATATCATTATAAGGAACCTCATTTCCAATGCTGTGAAATTTACCGGGCAAGGCGGAGAAATACGGATACAAGGTAGCAGAGAAGGTAACAACTCATCCCTGTCTATCATAGATAATGGCGTAGGGATAAATGCGGAAAAGATCAAAAATCTGTTCTCAATTTCACCAACAAAAAGTACCGCCGGAACCAATGGCGAACGAGGTATAGGGTTGGGGTTGCTTATTTGTCACCAATTTGCTATTGCAAATCGCGGCCAGATTTTGGTTGAAAGTGAGCCGGGCAAGGGTAGCAAATTCACGTTAATTCTGCCTGCGTAGTTTCTTTATCCAACGTCTTTCGTTTCGTGTCGGCTTTTTATAGCCCGTGGTACTCATCATAGAATTTCGCCCTTCTATTCATTTTCGTCACACATATAAATCACTATTTTTCTTTCAGGTAGACAATTGAAAAGCGCCTATCTGATAATTTTAGATGAATATTCCCAAATATCTTGGAAAAGAAGTAAATTTACAGCGATATAATAATCCTACTTATGAGATCAAGCCTCAACACAATTTTGTTGCTTTCTTTCGCTTGCCTGCTTACCGTTTCGTGCAAGAAAAAAAAGAGTGAAACTTTTGAGGCGCTCCTTGGTTCGTGGAAATTGAAAAAAGTTGCTGTTGACAACAATGGCAATGGCACTATGGATGCTGACGAAATAGTGAAGATGAGTAACCCTGTGCCCCAAAATACATTTCTTTTTGAGCGCGACCGTAACGGCATGTTTTTTACAATATTTAAAGACACTACCGGTAGGGTTGTTTCAGACAATACTCGCTTCCTTTATTCAGTTGACGGCACTGATCTCACTATTGAGAACACAAATGACCGTGGGCTTCTTGCCAATGGCAAGCGCGTGATTGAGAAAATCTCATTCGAAGAAATGACGCTTCGTGAACCTACTACAAGCAAAGCGAGCTGGAGCATCTACAGCAAGATGTAACCATCAGTAAACACTCGGTCTTTTCAGCGTTTCTTTATTCATTTCTTGCTAACTTAGCGGTCTCTCGTCTGCGTGTTACTGAATGTCCACATGCTTGCTTTAGTCAAACGGGATGAATCTAAAATTAATATGAAGAAAATTCTTATCGCTAATCGTGGCGAGATCGCTATGCGTGTGATGCGCACTGCACGCGAAATGGGTATAAACACTGTTGCTGTTTTCTCTGAGGCAGACCGTAACATGCCATTCGTAAGATATGCCGACGAGGCAGTTTGCATAGGCCCGGCGCCGTCTTCACAGAGTTATCTGCGTGCAGATAAACTGATAGCGGTAGCTAAAGAAACCGGAGCTGACGCTATCCATCCGGGATACGGCTTTCTCAGCGAGAACGCTTCATTCTCTAAAGCAGTGACAGACGCCGGTCTGATCTTTATTGGTCCGTCGGCGCACTCCATCGAAGTGATGGGGAGCAAGATCGGAGCCAAACAAGCCGCTAAGAAATTTAATGTACCAATGGTGCCTGGTACCGAAGAGCCGGTAAAAGACGTTGCCGAAGCAAGGAAAATTGCACAGCAGATAGGTTATCCTATACTTGTAAAAGCGTCTGCAGGCGGTGGTGGCAAAGGTATGCGTGTGGTGAATAGCGACGATGAATTCGAGGAGCAGATCCGCGCGGCAAAAAGTGAAGCGCTCAACTCCTTCAGCAACGACGATGTTTTTATTGAAAAGTACGTCGGCTCGCCAAAACACATCGAGATACAATTGATGGGCGACCAGCACGGTAACTATGTGTACCTTTTTGAGCGCGAATGCAGTGTGCAACGCCGACACCAGAAGCTGGTAGAAGAAGCGCCCAGCAGTTGCCTCACGCCCGATATCCGCAAAGCTATGGGCGAATGCGCTATTGCTGCCGCACGCTCATGCAACTATTATGGTGCAGGAACAGTAGAATTTCTGGTTGACGAAAACCTCAATTTCTACTTCCTTGAAATGAACACACGTCTTCAGGTAGAACATTGCGTCACCGAGATGATCACTGGAATCGACCTGGTAAAAGAACAGATCAATGTGGCGCGTGGTCAGAAACTGTCTTTCACACAAGACGATCTAAAAATTCATGGACATGCTATTGAATTGAGGGTTTGCGCAGAAGATCCGTTAAACAACTTCCTTCCTGATACCGGTAGACTCGAAATGTACCAACCTCCCAAAGGTCCCGGTGTGCGAGTGGATGACGGCTACGAAGAAGGCATGGACATCCCGATATTCTATGACCCCATGATAGCCAAGCTTATCGCACACGGCTCCACACGCGACGAAGCTATTGACCGTCTGCGCCGGGCAATTGACGAATACTATGTAAAGGGTATTAAAACCACTCTGCAATTCGGCAAATGGGCCGTGAACGCAGAGGCATTCCGCACGGGAAACTACGACACGAAGTTCATTGAGAAGTACTTCAAGCCCGAGCTCCTGTCAGAATCGAACGATGATGCCGACGAAGTTGCGGCACTGCTTTCTTCAATTGTATGGGAGAAGAACGGCACAGCCAAAGCGTCCGTGTCTGCTGCAGGGAATGGCACCCGCTCCTTTAGCAAATGGAAAATGAATAGGTAGTTTTAACAGAATACCCTTTATTGTAAAGACAAAAATGACTTCGATGTTGATCAATGCGCAAAATCAACATCGAAGTTTTTCATTCTCTCTGCCGGTGGGTTGAAATACCCAAACTTAACGTTCGGGAATTCGTCGTGAATGAGATCCATCATCTGGCGTATGCCCATGAATTCGCCGGTGTCTGTTACACCTATTTTGCCAAGATACCAGTCGGGATCAATGTTGAAATTCCGCCATTGGATCATGTTGATGTCGGTGGCGCGGATTAGTTCACACAAAGCATCATATTCGGCAATGCTATCGGTCATGCCCGGAAACACGAAATAATTGATAGACGACCAACCATTGTACTTTCTCACCACCCGAAGGCTTTCTATGAGATCCTCAAACTTGTAGTTGTTCGGCTGATAATACTTCGTATAAATGTCGGGACGAGCCGAATTCAGACTCACCCTGATGCTATTAAGACCGGCCTGCATCAGCGCCTCTACTGCTGCCGGCTTACTTCCGTTTGTGTTAATGTTGATGCTACCTTTTGACGTATGCTTGCGTATCTCAATAATAGCTTCGCGAATTGTCTCCCACATAAGCAGTGGCTCGCCCTCGCAACCCTGGCCAAAACTTATCAGCGGATAAGGCGCAGTTTCGAGATGCGGTACGGTAAACTCAACGATCTCTGCAGCTGTCGGCTTGAACTGTAATCTGTCTTGAGTAGAAACAATAGTCTCTTCCTCGGGCTGGAAGGAAATACAACCCAAACAGTTGGCATTACAGGCGGGCGACGTAGGCACCGGACACTCCCATCTTCCCAAAAAGTAATTGCGGGCAGCCGGGCAGTGATATGTGAGTGCGCAATTGTCAGCCAAATGCTTCACCAGTCGGTTGTGCGGATATTCCTTCACAAGTGCTGCTACACCAGTGTTCACCTTATTCTGATCGTATCCGCTGCATTCCTGCCTGATATCACGCTCGATTCGAACCGCAGGAACGTAAAATTTGTCATTCAGCCAGCCTGCAGCAGTATAACAGAACAGGGGAAGCGTGGGAGCATCGGGCATTGTCTCGTATGCCGCAAGGTAAAAGCCGGTGTGAGCAGGTGGTATAAACGCTGCTACAGCCCACCCTTTCTCGCACAGGCGCATCTCTCCGGTTTTCACATCAATGCCAATGCCGCGGCGGCCAGGCAACTCATACAAGTTACCACCATCCGGCAACTCAATCCAATCTTCCTCAGGAATTGGTAGTGCATCCCATCCGGTACGTCCGACCACATACAGAGACGTGTCCTCAAAAATTTTCCCTGCGCCATCGGAGTACATCAAAAAAGGAGATGCCATAAAACACTAATTATTTACTTTATGCTGAATCTTACAATGAAAACTATGAACTAATCTATGCCGGCATTGACTCAGAAACCCGGTACTTTGTCAGAAACTGTTCCCAATCCTGAAGTTGTGCTCCTTTGAGAACTCGTGGAAACTTGCTCATCGCCCCCTCTTTTCCTTTATCTCTGAGATAGCCGATAAATGCATCATTGGGTAGTACTTGCACAAACACTTCTTTCAGGGCAGACGTACGCTCCACGAGATAATCATCATTCAACTTACACAGCGTCTCATCGAGAAGTTTTTTCACCTGCTCCGGATCGACATCACTATCACAACCGATATACCATTTGTGGGCAAACAGGTTATCATACTTCATTCCAGAAACGGCAAACTCCCTGATTGTAACATTCAACTGTTTGGAAACAGTCTCGATAGCTTTGTTCATGTTATCAACCGACATGTGTTCACCACAAAGACTTAGGAATTGTTTGGTACGCCCTACGATGGCTATCTCGTATTCTTTTGCATTTGTGAACCGCAAGACGTCTCCTATAAGGTAACGCCATGCTCCTGAGCAAGTACTCAATAGCACTGCATACTCTACCCCTTCCTCTACTTCAGAGATCGTCACCGTTTTAGCGGTCTTTTTTATGTTGCCTTCGTCGTCAAAGTTCTCGCTTGTGAAAGGTACAAATTCATAAAAAATACCGGCGTTGAGCACCAATTTGATACCGGCTCCCGGGCGCGCCTGAAAACCGAAAGAACCCTCAGAGGCCATGTATGTCTCAATAAAAGTCACCGGTTTGCCCCATAACTTCTTGAAACTCTGTCGATAAGGCTCAATTGAAACCCCTCCATGAATGTACACATTCAGGTTTGGCCATATTTCATGTATGTGTTTTACACCGTGATGTGCAATGACCCTTTCGATAACGATCTGCACCCATGCCGGCACCCCACACACGATGCCTACATCCCATGTACGGGCATTTTCCACTATCAGTTTTATCCTCTCCTCCCAGTGTGGCCTGCGCGAGATCTTCTGACCAGGCTTGTACAAAAGGGACGATATCCATCGTGGCATGTTCTTGGCACTGATGCCACTCATGTCCCCTTCGTAGTACTCACCCTTTTCAAACAAAGAAGTTGTACCCCCCAACATCAAGACCCCCTTTCCGAAAGTAACAGGTTTTA
This sequence comes from Flavipsychrobacter sp., assembly GCA_044220845.1. Classification (GTDB taxonomy): domain Bacteria; phylum Bacteroidota; class Bacteroidia; order Chitinophagales; family Chitinophagaceae; genus Nemorincola. Next base: position 11,019 of record JBGAQG010000031.1, read on the forward strand.
TTTTGTAGTTGGCCATGCTGTAGAGCTGCTTGAAACCAACTTTCTTGATCGACTTGATCATGTCCTGCGTTACCGGAATATGCTTACTTGCCGATTCGGACGTACCCGAACTAAGCGCAAAGTATTTGACCTTGCCCGGCCACGATACATTCTCCTCACCAGCCTGGCAGCGGCTCCACCACTGCGCATACATATCTGAATATGTATGGATCGGCACCCTTTCGCGGAATGCAGTAACCAGGTCGATCTCCTTACTCAATATCTCTCCGAATCCATAATGTTTGCCAAAAGCCGTGTATTGCCCTCTGTCGAGCAACTGCCTAAGGGTGTGTTTTTGGTATGTCTGCGGACTAGCAACCGGTAGGTTGAATTTCTTACGAAGTTGAATAGAGCGAGATATCAGATTTCCTAATATTGCCATTAATGCCTGAACTTAGTTATTGGTTATTTAACACAAAGGACAAAAATACACCTTACTTTGTTAAAACGATGGGAATAATCACATTGTACGGCACTACAGCACACTCTGCACTTGCAACATTTCATCAATGCAGGTCATTTTCTGAGAAAATCAGTTCATCTTTGTAGTATGAACTGGCGGACAATTGTAGGTACAATTTTGACAATATTGGGTGTACGCGGTCTGTATATCGCGTTTCATGCTCCGGCTGTGCCCAAAAACGCAATTGCGGCCACCATTTTATGGACAATTGTCGGACTGTACTTTATGATGAAGGGCATATTTGTGAAAAACGAAAAATCAATGTGATCTTTCCGACTGACTGTTCTCAGATTTATCCCTGTTATTGTCTATTTTTGACGCTGAAAATTACAAATACATGAAATTTTTTATTGACACTGCGAATCTTGCACAGATCCAGGAAGCCAACGACCTTGGCATACTCGATGGAGTAACTACAAACCCATCTCTCATGGCAAAAGAGGGCATCAAAGGACACGATGCTATTATGGCCCACTACAAAACCATATGCGAGATGGTTGACGGCCCGGTAAGTGCTGAAGTATTGAGTACTTCATTTGCCGAAATAGTGGAAGAGGGCAAGAAACTTGCAGCTATTCACCCAAACATTGTAGTGAAAGTGCCGATGATAAAGGACGGCATCAAGGCTATAAAGTGGTTCACCGATAACGGCATCAAAACAAATTGCACGCTGGTATTTTCTGCCGGCCAGGCAATACTTGCAGCAAAAGCAGGGGCAACATTTGTATCTCCATTCATTGGCCGCATTGACGACAGCAGTTGGGATGGGGTTCAGCTGATCGAGCAGATCGTTAATATATATAACTCTCAAGGTTACATGACAGAAGTTCTGGCTGCGTCTATCCGCAACCCGCTTCACATTGTTCGTTGTGCCGAGGCCGGTGCAGACGTTTGTACGTGTCCACTTAGTTCTATCCTGGGCCTTCTGAAACATCCGCTTACGGACCTTGGACTGGAGCAGTTCCTGAAAGACGCAAAGAGCATGCAATAATCAACAAACAAAGACAAATAAAAAGAGACCGCCCATATATGAGCGGTCTCTTTTATTTATATCGTATCTAAGCTTATCAACCCTTGTAAGTAAGCCCCATATTCCACAAAAGGAACGACCACTTATCCGCTTGCTCAGCGATTATCATGTCAGTAGGCTTACCCGCGCCGTGACCTGCCTTTGTCTCAATTCTGATCAGGGTTGGATTGTTCGCGGTCTGTCCTTCCTGTAGCGCGGCTGCAAACTTGAACGAGTGTGCAGGCACTACCCTATCATCATGGTCGCCTGTGGTCACCATGGTTGCAGGATAAGCTTGCTTCCTTACGTTGTGTACAGGAGAATATTTATATAGATATTCGAACATTTCTTTGCTATCCTCGGCAGTACCGTAGTCGTATGACCAACCGGCACCAGCTGTGAATTTGTTATAACGCAACATGTCCAGTACACCTACGGCCGGGAAACACACTTTAAACAGATCGGGGCGCTGAGTGAGACATGCGCCAACCAACAAACCACCGTTAGACCCGCCCGCTATTGCCAGATAATCCCTTGACGTATATTTCTCGCTGATCAGGAATTCTCCGGCACGTATAAAATCACTGAACACATTCTGTTTGTTCATTTTTGTCCCGGCATCATGCCACTTGTCGCCATACTCACCACCACCACGCAAATTAGCCACCGCGTATATGCCACCGTTCTCCATGAATACGAGATTGCTCACACTGAAAGACGGAGTCAGGCTTACACTGAACCAACCATATCCATAAAGCAACACAGGGTTTTTACCATTGAGCTGCATTCCCTTTTTGTAAGTGATGATCATAGGGATGCGTTCACCATCTTCAGCATCATAAAACACCTGCTTGCTTTCATACAATGATGGATCGAACTTCACCCCTGATACTTTATATACCTCAGACTTTCCGGTCTTGATATTGTACTTGAAAATTGTGGGTGGATAAACATATGACGTGTAGGTGTAGTAGGTCTCGGTCTCGTCCATTTTGCCACCAAAACCACCTGCCGTTCCCAGCCCCGGCAAAATGATCTCTTTCTCGCGTTTACCGTTAAGATCCACCTGATACACTTTCGATACGGCGTCCTCAATGTAAGACGCGAATAATTTCCGGCCACAACTCGATATGCTGAGTGGGAACTTCCCTTCGGAAATGATCGTCTTCCAGTTTTCCTTTGCCGGATTTGACGCATCAACAGTCACCAATCTCTTATTCGGCGCGCCTTGATTGGTAAGGATATAAAGTTTAGAACCATCGTTATAGACCACATCCTGCTCGAATTCAAATCCGGTAACTACAGGTACTATCGGAGATCCCGGCTTTGAAAGATCCTGCAGGTACAGTTCATTTCCGTAAGTAGCATTTGCCGCCGAAATGACCAGGAAGCGCTCGTCTTCGGTTACACCTCCGCCAATGTACCTGCGTGGTGTAGTGTCACCGCCGAAAATGAGTTTATCCTGATTTTGAGGTGTACCCAGTTTGTGATAATACAGTTTGTGGATCTGAGTTTTTTTTGATAACTGACTACCCTTTGGCTTGTCGTAGCTACTATAGTAAAAACCTTCGTTTTTGTACCAGGACGTACCACTGAATTTCACATCCAGCAATGTATCATCAACTTTTTTTCCGGTCTTAGTTTCAATAACTACCACCTTACGCCAGTCGGAGCCACCTTCGCTGATCTGGAAGGCAGCAAGACTTCCGTCCTTAGTGAAACTGATGCCCTGCAATGAAGATGTTCCGTCTGCAGAGAACTTATTTGGATCCAGAAACACCTCTGGTTTTCCGTTACCCTTCTGGCGATACAGAATGCTCTGATTCTGCAGACCGTCATTCTTATAGAAATAAGTGTAGTCGCCTTCTTTAAACGGCGCACTATATTTTTCATAATTCCAGAGTTGCGTCAGGCGCTTTTTTATGGCATCACGGAAAGGGATCTTTGCCAGGTACTCGTTAGTAACCTTGTTTTGGGAAACGACCCATTGTTTCGTCTCTTCAGACATGTCATCTTCCAGCCAGCGATAAGGATCCTGAACCTTTGTTCCGAAATACTCATCAGTATGTGCGACTTTTTTTGTGGACGGATACTGCCCGGTGAAAGCCGACTGTTGCGCTTGTGTTATCATGCCAGTCAATAATAATGTGGTACAAATTGATGCGACCTTCATAATTCAGATTTTACATTTAAAAGTGGAGTCAAATTACGGGTTATTGTGGAATCAATGATCGTCCTTTGGTCGTTAAGGGCAATTTTACCCCCAAAGAGGGGATCATCTGTTACTAAAATATTGCTCTGCACGTGAGTTCATATTTACTCCCGCCGATGTGGACGCATTGTTTGTTGCAAACAGATACATTCGCCAGGCAGAGTTCATCATTTCGCCCGGCACCGTAGAATGTAACAAACGATAGTCTCCTATCATTTGCCCCGGTTTGTAAAACAAAAAGAGTGCATTTGCCAGTTCCTTTTTGTTAGAGAACTGCGTAAGTGTATTATACTGCCATATCTCGTAGGGCAACGCTCCTGTCTCGTTGGTGACGGTCACAATATCTGTTGGCGGGCCATAGCGAAGATAGATGAAGCCGCGTTCAGTTTCATAGCCTGCTGTACCCTGTGCTGAGAACTTCTTATTAACCGCCATCACTTTCTCAGAGTATTCTTTCCATGCTTTACCAGGATCCTTTGAATTGAGAGACTGAAAGTAGTTATGCAGGTAGTACCTCATGTACATCTCGTCCGGGTTCTTAAGGAAATTGTTGATAGTACTGGTCTGCATAGGATCGCTCTGAGGCAATAGCATTTTCAACATCGCCTTGATCTGCGCCATATTGTATTTCGAAAGAAAGGTCTTGTCAAGATCCAGGACTGTGATCTTTTCCATTGCTGTATCAGCCAACACCTCTTTGATTGCCTTTTTAGGAGTCTCAGAAACGTCCGGGTGCAGATTCATGCGTTGAAAAAAACGGCTTTGAGTGCATAGTACACGTCCGGTGCGGTCCTCCAGGGTCAAAACGATATAGTAGTTACCGGAAGTAAGCTTGCCCACAGGAAACGTGCCGAGAATGAGTGGAACACGTTCATTTAAAAGTGTATCAGCCAATGCCGGCTCTGCAAGAAAGGCTTCGTTTTTCTTTTTTGCCAAACGTACCCGATGTACCAACGGGTAGAGTTCAGCAGAGACGCTTCGAAGATTATTCAGCTCGGCGTAATAATGAAGGTTCCGTTTGTTGTCTCCAAGAAAATCTGCACACATCGGAATGTGTTGTCGCCCGTTTCGTTCGAATGGCGTCTTTGAATCGAGCTTAAAAAATGTATCCAATAGCTGCACATCACTGTAATACGGTGCCCCGGGGGGAATAGATACTTCAAAACTGTCGGTATAATCGAAATGAGCACTACTATCATTTATGTCTGTAAGATGAAATATAAGACGCAGCTTGCCTTCTGCAATTCGTAATCTTCTGGCATCAATGATCGTGAGCGTTTCCAGCTCTTCGGGCGTTGCGCGAGGACTGGTCTGCGAAATAAAATGTTCTTCGTTGACAATTCCTTTATCATCTTTTACTACGATATCAGTCCGGATCCGGCCGGATATTTTCCCATCTGGCATTTTCGAAAAATGCACCGATCTCGGGTTCACCTGCCAACTTACCTCCAGGTAGGGGCGATATTTGACGCCATTATCTCCCGACGCAAACGACACAGATCGGGTAACAGTTGCGTCGATCGCCTGAGAAACAACAGACGCAAGAATAGAAATGGCACAGATCACCAAAAACCGATACATCAAGGGAATTCTTTTGCGCAAATTACTGAATATAGGGCTGCCACACCCGATGAAACTGTTAATAAATGTGCAGCAATCCGCTTTCAAAATCATAGCTTTGATTCCGGCAATAACAAATGAAAGGAAAACTACCTCTGATATTTTTGGCTTTCAGTGCATCATTCATCATCATGGTGCTCCTTTCTTTCTTTTCAATACAACGTTACTCAACTTTTACCGAGCATTCCGACAAAGTCACACACAGCAATCTGGTGATAAAAATGCTCTACAAAACAGAGGTTTATCTCAAAGACATAGACCGATGGGAAAGAGGCTTTCTTTTGACTGGCGACACCAGCTACCTGCGAACATACAATAGCACCATCGATAGCCTGAACGGTTCGCTGGATATTCTTAGCAGACTGGTGATCGATGATCCGCTTCAAACCAAGAACATTATTTTCCTGAGAAAAAACATCAACTCCCGACTGCAATTTTCAGCAAACAGCATCCGTTCGGCAGCAAATACACCAAAAATTGAGCCGGGTACAAACTACCATGATGGCCGTAAATATATGTTGGCCTCAAATGGTATCATTTCGCTGATGCATGACATTGAAGACAAATCGTATGCGGAACGATACAAAAAGCAGCAGCAATATGAAGAACTCACGGGCAACACTCTGATCTCACTTCTATTCATATTCTGCTTTATCACCTTGATCCTGTTCCTTCTCTTGATGAAATTGCTTAGGTCGGGCATGGTATTCCAGGAAGAATTACAAGGAAAGCTTCTTGATCTGAAACGCTCGCACGATGAACTTCAGGATATTGCATATGCCATCTCCCACGACCTTCAGGAACCGATCAGAAAAATTCAGGTTTTTGCAAATATGCTTGCAGTTCGTGGAGCATCAGTCGGCAATGAAAAAACAGTGAATACCCTGGAGCGCATCAATAATTCTGCTTCAAAGATGCAGGTGCTTATCGCCAACCTCGTTAGCCTGACAAATTTGTCGCAAACAAATGAAAACAGAACAAAATGTGACCTTAACGAGATCCTTGCCGATGTCCAGAAAGACCTTTCCGGAGAGATCAACAGAAAGAAAGCGCTCATTTTCACTCAAAAGCTGCCTACAGTTGATGCGTATGAAAACCAGATGAGGATCCTCTTTCAGGCGATCATCGACAACAGTCTTAAGTTCTCAAGGCAAGGCATTCCCCCGAAAATCTATGTACGATACGATATTGCCAAAGGAAGCAAGTTAAAGGATATCAACGCAGCTCAGGCTACCCAGCAATTCAAACGTATATCTATCACCGACAACGGGATCGGATTTGACAACCAACACATAGATAATATTTTCAGAATATTCAGGAGACTGCATGGCGACCAGTCGCAATATGAGGGTAAAGGAATCGGGCTGGCAATATGTCAACGCATTATGGCAAACCATGAAGGATATATAATAGGAGAAGGAGAACCGGATGAAGGTGCCACATTTGAACTGTATTTTCCGCACCTGCCGGGATAAAGATCATTCGAAATACGCAGCAGCATGCCACAGCCTTCAGAAGCAAATACCACATTATGCACATCTGATTTTCGATACTGTTTTGCAGAAATCAAACTCGCATCATTGAAAATCAATGACATCAGCTGAAAAAGGTATTACTCATGCCTTAAAATGATTCAACCCATACATACCCGTTCAAATATTTAATTGCCTAGTTATGATCTCGCAGCAAAATTTAATACACCGATTTCCGTCTTTATGTATTACTTTTGTCGCCTGAAAAATTCTTAATAAAAACTTAATCTATGCAGGAATTTGGTAGAAAAAATCCGTCAGTAAATCTGTCTGACCTCGGATTAAATGTTGGAATTGCCCACTGGAACCTTTCTCCGGAAGAACTCACTAAAAAAACACTTGAACTTGGTCAGGGCGTGTTAAATGATACAGGTGCTTTATGCGTAAGTACCGGTAAATTCACCGGCCGCTCTCCGAAAGATAAATTTACTGTAAAGGACGCCATCACTCAAGACAGCGTTGACTGGGGTGATGTGAATATTCCATTCTCGCCTGAAGCATTCGATAAACTGTACGACAAAGTATGTTCTTACATGGCCGGTAAAGAAGTATGGGTGCGTGATGCGTATGCCTGCGCAGACCCTACTTACCGTCTCAACATCCGTGTTGTGAACGAAACTCCATGGGCGAACCTTTTCTGCAACGACCTTTTCCTGCGCCCTACCGAAGCTGAGATCGCAACTCAGAACCATGACTGGTTGATACTTCAGGCGCCCGGTTTCCAGGCCGATCCTGCAACGGATGGCACACGCCAGGCTAACTTCACGATCGTGAACTTTACTCGCCGCATCATTCTGATCGGTGGCTCGGGTTATACCGGCGAAATGAAAAAAGGCATCTTCGGTGTTCTTAATTTCCTGCTGCCACACAACCACAAAGTACTGAGCATGCACTGCTCGGCGAACGAAGGTAAGAACGGCGATGTTGCTCTGTTCTTCGGTCTTAGCGGAACAGGAAAAACGACGCTCAGCGCAGACCCGGAGCGCGCACTGATAGGCGATGACGAGCATGGCTGGTCAGAAGAATCAGTATTCAACTTTGAAGGCGGTTGTTATGCAAAATGTATCGACCTCAGCGAAGAAAAAGAACCACAGATCTTCCGTGCTATTAAGCCGGGTGCTTTGTTGGAGAACATCAAGTTCTTTGCAGGTACTAATACAGTTGACTATGCCGATGCGAGCATCACCGAAAATACCCGCGCTGCCTACCCTATCGACCACATCGAAAATGCGAAAAATCCTTCTTACGGCGGACAGCCTAAGAATATATTCTTCCTCACGTGCGACGCGTTCGGAATTCTGCCTCCCATCTCGAAACTGACTAAGGCACAGGCAATGTACCACTTCATCAGTGGTTACACCGCAAAAGTTGCCGGAACCGAAGTAGGTGTTACAGAACCTCAGACAACTTTCTCTGCATGTTTTGGTCGTGTATTCCTCCCACTGCACCCTGCTAAATACGCTGAACTACTGGGAGCGAAACTGGAGCAGCACACTGACGTGAACGTATGGTTGGTAAACACCGGCTGGAGCGGAGGTGCATATGGTACCGGTAGCCGCATGAAACTGCGCTATACCCGTGCAATGATCACTGCTGCTATGAATGGCCAGTTGGATAACGTAAGTTTCGACGCGCACTCTGTATTCGGAGTACTGATGCCTTCTGCAGTGCCTGAAGTTCCAACAGAAATATTGAATCCACGCAACACTTGGGCCGACAAAGAAGCTTATGACAAAAAAGCAAATGAACTAGCTAAATTGTTCGTAAACAACTTTGCTAAATACGCCGACAAAGCTAATGATGAGATTCGCTCAGCTGCACCAAAAGTGCTCGAAAGCGCATAGGATTCTGATCAAAAATTTAAATCGAAAGAGGGACAGTTGCTGTTCCTCTTTTTTTTGCACAAAACACTAACAAAATGCGGCAATAGGTAAATGTTGTTAGGACAATGAACGCATTTAATTTAATTTCGTGACTTTCCAATGTTAAGTTTATATTAAGTCCACGTTACCAACAAGGAAATCGGGAAATTGCGATATAGCTTTGCAACATTATAAAATCGGATCAACATTTCTCCTATGTCATTCAGTTCCATCATTAAGATCTTCCTTCCAAAGGACAAAGTTTTTTTCAGTTTGTTTGAGGAAGTAGCAATAACCCTCGTTCAAATGGGCGACACGTTTAAAAGTGCCCTCAACGAAAAAGATCTGGTTAAACGCGACGCACTGCTGAAGAGCCTTGAGGAACTGGAGCACAAAAATGATGAAACAACCCATCGCATCTTCATTGAATTGGGAAGTAATTTCATAACTCCACTAGATCGGGAAGATATCCATTACCTCGCTACGTCACTCGATGATATTGCCGACTACATCTGGGGAGCCGCAAAGCGCGTGGTCAACTACCAGATAGATGACCAGCACAACACACTGGAAGCCTACGCGGAGATCATCTGCAAAGCGATCAAAGCGATAAATACCGCCATTCATGCGCTTCGCGACATGAAAGATTTAAGAGCGATAACTGCTGCATGCGTTACTGTTAACAGCCTTGAGAATGCAGCGGACGACCTGCTCGACACAACTATGATGCGCCTGTTCTCATCCAACATCAGCGCTGTCGAACTCATTAAACAAAAAGACATCTTCCAGATGCTTGAGGTGGTGACAGACAAATGTGAAGACGCTGCAAACGTTGTGGAATCAATTATCATTAAATACGCTTAATACCAGCCAGGACATGTCGGCCTTACTTCTCGTTATTCTATTCCTGGCGCTATTGTTTGATTATATCAACGGTTTCCACGATGCCGCCAATTCCATCGCAACAGTAGTCTCGACTAAGGTACTCACGCCTTTTCAGGCTGTAATGTGGGCCGCGTTGTTCAACTTCGTCGCGTTCTTTATATTCAAAGATCACGGAGTAGCTAAAACCGTTGCCAAAACCGTTCACGAAGAGTTCATTACACTTCCCGTTATATTCTCAGGGCTTGTTGCAGCCATATCCTGGAACCTGCTTACATGGTGGTTTGGTATACCATCCAGTTCGTCACACACACTGATAGGAGGTTTTGCGGGAGCCGCCATAGCACACGGTGGCTTGGGGGCTATCAGTTCAGAACCAATTATCAAGACGGTTAGCTTTATTGTTCTTGCCCCCCTGGTCGGTATGATCATGGCGTTCATAATATCTCTTTGGTTTATACATTCCTTTAAGAAAGGATTAGGGCCAAAGATCCTCTCAATTTTAGTTCTGATCCTGGTGATGCTGTTACTGCATAACAACATTGAAACCGACCCATCAAAACTAAAAAACTATCATGAGAGTTATATCGCTAACGTACTTCTTGAAAGTAAAAACCTTAAGTGGCTCCTGCTTGGCCTGATCATGGCAGTCATGGCAATATTTACCATGGTACTGGGATCTTTGAATACGGCAAGAGCAACATTATATCTAAAACGATTTCAACTTGTGTCTTCCGCAATTTTCAGCATCGGCCATGGTGGGAACGACGCACAGAAAGTTATGGGTATCATCACCGCAGCATTAATGTGTGAAGGAAATATTACCTCCCACGACCAAATGCCTGCCTGGGTGCCGCTTGCCTGTTATTCGGCAATTGCCCTCGGAACCATGAGCGGCGGCTGGAAGATCATTAAGACGATGGGGACACGTATCACAAAAGTGACACCTTTTGAGGGTGTTGCTGCCGAGACCGCAGGCGCAATCACCCTGTTTTTGACCGAGAATCTGAAAATTCCCGTTAGTACCACCCATACAATTACCGGATCCATCATCGGCGTTGGCGCCACAAAACGCCTGTCAGCCGTTCGTTGGGGCGTAACTATCAATCTGTTGTGGGCGTGGATCCTTACCATCCCTGTCAGTGCCGCCCTGGCTGGAATTTGCTTCTGGATCGTGAATATGTTCATTAAGTAGTTTTACATGTAATTTTTATATAAAAAGCCCGATCTCGATCGGGCTTTTTGCATTGTATAATTCTATTGACATCCGCTAACATTTTCGTTGGAAAATGCGCCTAACAAAAGGTGCAGTTACGAGCCAACTAATTTGCGGCAAGTGCGTGTCTTACAGTAATGTACACATGGAAATATGTCACAAAATGATTAACCAAAGGTTAATAAGTGAATATCCTCTGAAGAAAAAAAACGATTCAGATTACAAATTTAGAGTGATTTATAGGTATTTTTAAAGCTAGCTTGTATAACGAGTTCAAACGACGGAATAGTAATGAAAAAATTAACTACTAAATTCATCTTCTTTCTCGCATTTGTACTGTTCACCCAACACAATTCATCTGTAGCACAGATGGTTGGTGATCAGATCTTTTTGAAAGGAAAATGGGTGCAGGTCGGAGTTGCGCCAAACGGGTCATTGGGATCAACCCGCCTCCCACCGGCAGGTATGTACAACTGTAACTCGCCTACCTTCAATTTCTGGGATCCGGGACTGGGTGCATTCACAGGTGCATCCAACCAACGCCTGATGATGGTATACGATGCAGGCCATGATGGATTTACTGTCGGAACACCAGCGTTTTTCGGAGATTATTCAATGCCCGGAACACCCTATGAAGGATGGGGTATACAAATTGCAGGAGCACATAGTGAGGCCCAGGCGCAGTATTATCTTGCGTCAGGTGCGTCGGGGTTTGCTGGAGGAGCGAGTCTCACCGGTAACAATACCGCCTATTTGAACCCTTCGGGTAAAACAATTGGTGTATGGAACGGTACCGCCGGTGCGGGTGGCCCTCTTCAGATAACCCAGACAACGACCCTCGACACAAACGCATCCTGGGTAAACATGAATGTGAAGTTCAAGAACACAAGTGGCGCAACCCTAACTGGCGTTTACTATGTGCGTGAAACCGACCCTGATAATGACGTTATGGCGGGCGGGCCTTTCACAACTGTGAACACCATCAACTACCAGAACGATTATTACCACCGTGTAATGGTTACCGGCACCGGTACATTCTATACATCACAGACACTTTCTTTGGCAACAAAGGATTGCCGCGCTAAGTGTTTCATCCATTCAGGATGGCCCAGTTCCACAGGCACTAACCTCGCTACCCTTTGGGCATCGGGAGGTGGCGGATACACATTCAGCGGAACGATCACTTCCGATGTTGCTATCGGGTTACTCTTCAACCTTGGCAATATCGCCGCTGGTGACAGTACTGAGATCAATTATACATACATCTTTAACGGTCTGACAGGTATCGATAGCGCTGTGGCAAATCCACAACTTGTTGTAAACGGCATCGCACGAGACACAACCGACACAGTTACCTCGTGCTCATTTACAGGAAGCACGCTCGCATGTAGCATTATAAACGGCTCGACAGCAGACTGGACAGGTAGCACCTGGACATGGGCTCCTTCTACTTATTTGGCTGCTACAACCGGCCTTACAAATACCATTTCTGTTAGTTCTATCACAACTCCGATCACTTACACAATCACCGGAACCACTACTATTTCCGGATGCTCAGGCAAAACGTTCCTTCTTACCGTTATGCCTCCCGGATCGACGCCACCACCAACAACTACGACACCTCTATCTTATTGTCTGGGATCAACAGCCCCTCCACTCACGGCATCGGGAATCGGTACCATATACTGGTGGACAACACCCACGGGGGGCGTTGGTAGTACAACTGCCCCCACGCCTTCAACAGCTACAGTAGGTACAACGACATGGTATGTATCTCAGGTTGTTGCAGGTTGCCCCAGTACGCGAATACCGGTCACTGTCACGATCTTCTCACTATCCACTCCGATAACCGGAAGTGGTTTTGTTTGTACAGGTTTCACTACTACATTGGCCAATGCTACTACCGGTGGTGTTTGGACCAGTGGTAACCCGTCTGTTGCGACTGTAGGTACTTCGTCGGGTATCGTAACTGGTGTTTCACCAGGAACTGCCACAATATCTTATTCTGTTTTAGGATGTCTGGCATTAAAAGTGGTGACAGTTACAACCACACCGGCAGCGATAACCGGACTTTCAACCGTTTGTATCGGAACTACAATCACGCTCTCAAACTCGGTGGCGGGTGGTTCATGGTCATGCGCGTGCCCTACAATTGCTTCCGTTGGATCATCCACAGGAGTAGTCACGGGTATCGCAGTCGGTCCTTGTATTATTACATATGATATGGGAGGAGGTTGTTATGTCACCAAGAGTATAACTGTAAATCCGTTCCCGGCAGCAATCTCCGGTTCAGGTTCTGTATGTGTAGGTGCAACAACGCCACTATCCAGCACCACCCCCGGCGGTATCTGGAGTAGCACTGCGGTTACAATAGCTACTGTTGGCCCTACTACCGGTATCGTAACCGGTGTTAACCCGGGCACTGTGACAATACGTTACACCGTGGGCGGATGTGCTGCTACTTTTGTTGTGACGGTTGTTACTGCAGCAGCTCCAATCGTTGGACCTACCACTGTCTGTGCCGGTTCAACGATTACTTTGACGAACCCGTCAACAGGCGGAACATGGCAATGCGTTTGCATTGGGATCGCAAGTGTCGGATCGTCTACCGGCGTTGTGACTGGTATATCATCGGGTACATGTATTGTTACCTATTCATTGAGTGCAGGTTGTACCACAACTCGTGTTATCACCGTTACACCAACACCTTCAGCTATTGGAAGCAACATTCCACTATGCGTTGGTCAAACGAATACTTTAACCCACAGTACGGCGGGTGGTACATGGAGCATGGCCTGCCCTACTATCGCAACTGTTGGCATTTCGACCGGACTTGTAACAGCCGTGGGAGCCGGTACTTGTACCGTTACCTACACGCTGCCTTCAGGCTGTATCGCTACTGCAGTCGTTACCGTCAACGGAGCACCGGGAGCTATAACCGGAACACTCGCTTTGTGTCAGGGGACTTCGGCTACCCTTAGTAGCGCTACCCCATCCGGCACATGGACATCGGGCACCGGCACGGTCGCTTCGATCGATCTGTCAACCGGCACATGGACCGCACTTACCGGCGGCACTTCGACCATTACGTACACGGCACCAACAGGCTGTATCACTACTGCCGATGTGACCGTGAATCTGGCACCCGCTGCCATCACAGGGCCTTCATCGGTTTGTATCAGCCAAACAATAACACTTGCCAGCGCTTCTGTGGCCGGTGCATGGAGCAGCTCTGACCCGACGGTCGCTACTGTATCAGGCACAGGTGATGTGTTCGGGGTAGCAGTGGGCACAGCCGACATAACTTATGCTTTGGGCTCCGGTTGTTTTGTCACTAAAACAATAACTGTTAATCCCGGCCCTTCTGCCATAACCGGACCATTGGCTATGTGTGTGGGCGCATGCAATACATACACAGTTTCAACCACCGGTGGTACCTGGAGTAGCAGTACTCCGTCGGTAGCTGCTATGCTTAGTCCCGGTTACCTCTGCGGTTCTTCTGCAGGTACTACCACCATCACCTACCTCGTAGGTGCAACAGGTTGCTTCTCTACACTAAACGTAACAGTGAACACGCTGCCCGGCACAATCGGTGGTACGCTTACAGCTTGTGTTGGTCAGTGTAATACCCTGACCAACTCGGCAGGCGGCGGTACGTGGAGCAGCAGCAACCCTGCTGTAGCTACCATTGACGCTACCACAGGTCTGTTCTGCGGTGTGGCTTCGGGAACAAGCACCATTACTTATTCGCTTGGCTCAGGCTGTATCACAACCACAATAGTTACCGTGAATGCGCTTCCGGGCGCTATCAGTGGTTCACTCAGCCTCTGCCAGGGCGGAACAACAACTGTCTCAAGCACACCGGGTTTTGGCACATGGCTCAGTGATAACCCGACCACTGCGTCTATAGGCGTGGGTACGGGCATCATCACTACAGGAGCAACGTCAGGTACTGCTACTATATCTTATACATTAAGCACAGGTTGCCGCAGGACAGCAGTGGTAACTGTGAATCCGTTGCCTACTGCAATAACAGGTACTACAAGTATCTGTGCCGGTCAGTGCACCACACTGAACAGTACACCTGCAGGTGGTATATGGAGCAGCGTATCAGCTGCGGTTGGAACCATCAACCCGGCTACAGGCGTATTCTGCGGCGTGGGTGCAGGTACTACAACAGTTTCTTATACATTAAGTACAGGTTGTGCGCGCACCACAGTAATGCTGGTGAACGGACTGCCAACATCGATCACACCGGCAAGTGCACAAGTTTGTGAGGGCAGCACAATCACCATGACAGGTTCACCTTCAGGTGGTACATGGAGTGCTTCCTGCCCAACCATCGGCACCATAGCAACGGGATCGGGCACTTATGCCGGCATCAGTGCAGGTACTTGTAACGTTACTTATACGCTGGCAACAGGTTGTTCATTGGTTTCATCACCGATAACAGTGAACCCGCTTCCGGGCGCTATTACAGGTGTACTCTCAGTTTGTGTGGGACAAACAACAACTGTAAGCTGCACTCCGGCAACAGGTACCTGGTCTATATCAGGAACTACCTGCAGAGTATCGGAAGCACTACAGGTGTGATCAACGGCCTCATCAACGGCACAGCAACCATCTCTTACACATTACCTACAGGTTGCCGCAAAACAGCCGTAGTAACCATCAATGCGCTGCCGGGTCTGATAACAGGTGCAGCCAACGTGTGTGTAGGCGGAACAACTACACTCAGCTGTACTCCTTCCGGCGGAACATGGACAATGTCAGGTTCTGCAGCAACTATCGGTCTGACAACCGGAATCGTATCAGGCATTACAGCAGGCACTGCCGATGTGACCTACACTGCAGGTGCAGGATGTTTCAGTACACGTACAATAACAGTAAATCCGTTGCCGTCAGCTATCACAGGCACACCTACAACATGTGTGGGTCAGTGTACAACACTGGGTAGCACCACACCAGGTGGAACCTGGAGTAGCAGCACACCGGCTATCGGTTCTATCAACACTGCCACAGCATCGCTCTGCGGTGTTACAGCGGGCACAACAATTGTGAGCTACACATTACCAACAACTTGCCGTGTTACACAGATCGTAACAGTATATGCACTTCCATCTGCCATCGGCGGTTCATTACAGGTATGTCAGGGTTCTACAGGAACATTGACAACTACAACACCGGGCGGCACATGGGCTTCATCAAACCCTGCGGTTGGAACCGTTGACGCAATGACCGGTGCTATTACAGGTATAACAACCGGCACAACTACTGTAACCTATACGCTGGGCACAGGTTGCTCGGTAACCGCAGTTGCAACAGTAAATGCAATACCGGATCCAATAACCGGACCATTGCAAGTGTGTGTAGGTCAAACAACCACTAGCTTCAGTGGTCCGCTACCCGGCACATGGAGCAGTTCTTCAACAAGTATTGCGACAATATCGTCAACAACCGGTGTGGCTACAGGTATCACCGCAGGTACAACCACAATATCTTATACATACAGCACAGGCTGTTCTCGCACTGCTACACTCACAGTACACGCATTGCCTGCGGCAATAACAGGCCCGGCTCCGATGTGGGTATGTGAGAACAGTACCATCACTCTAAGCAGTAGTCCTGCCGGTGGTATATGGAGCAGCACTAACGCGGAGGTGTCAGTGAATCCTGTTTCTGGAACAGTTACCGGTGTATCAGCCGGAACTGCAACCATCAGCTACACATTCGGCATTGGCTGCGTGCGAACAACAACCGTTACGGTGAACCCACAACCGGCTACAATATCAGGCAACCTGAACGTTTGTATCGGTTTGACTCAAACTCTTGCAACTGCAAGCACAGGTGGTACATGGAGCAGCAGCAATCCTTCTATTGCCCCTGTCGATGCAGCGGGAGTAGTCTCAGGTGTGGCTTTGGGAACTGCAAACATCTCTTACACACTTGCCGTAACCGGCTGCTCACGTTCAGTGATAGCTACCGTGCAACCGCTGCCTACAACCATTACAGGTAGCTCAGGCTTCTGTAACCTGAGTTCAACTATGTATCTGAGCAGCCCCGGTGGCGGTACTTGGACCAGCGACGACACAACCATCCTTACTATCGATCCGATATCGGGTTTGGCAACAGGTGTGAACGTGGACACGGCTACCATTACTTACACATTACCTACCGGCTGTAAGACTACTAAAGATGTATTCCTGATCCTCGCACCTTATCCTATCACAGGCCCGCATGACATGTGTTTAGGTCAAACTAGAACACTGAGCAATGTGATCTCAGGTGGTGTTTGGAGCAGTAGCGATCCTTTCATCGCATCAGTTGGAGCATCAACGGGCATTGTAATGGGTAATAACCTTGGAACCGGCACAATCACCTATGTACTTTCAACGGGTTGCCAATCTACCCACAGCATAACTGTAAACCCGATACCTGTAGGTACAAGTGGTCCTATACAGGTTTGTGTTGGCAATACAGCAAACTACAGTAACTCAACTCCGGGTGGTACATGGAGCAGCAGCGACACAACAAAAGCAACTATCGACGTCGGCACCGGCGTCCTTACAGCACTATCTCAAGGCGTGGTTACAGTAACCTATACTTTAGGTTCAGGATGTAACGCAATGTTCACCATTACAGTTAACCCATTGCCTGACACGATCACAGGTCCTAACCAGGTATGTGAAGGTAGTTCGGTTAATGTCGCTACAACATCAACGGGTGGTCTATGGAGCTCGCACGATCCGGGAGTAGCCGATGTTGTCGCACTGACAGGATCGATAACTGGTATGTCTGCAATGACTCCGGGTGTGCTGGGTACTGGGGTTACCATTATCACCTACACCCTCCCTACCGGTTGCTTCAGAACAACAAATATGACAGTGAACCCACTGCCGAACCCGATCACAGGTCCTACCGACATCTGTGTGGGTGATGTAGCAATGTTCTACAACTCAACACCAGGTGGTGGCTGGGTGAGCAGCAACCCTGCTTTCGGCACCATCGATGGCGTAACAGGTCTCGCAGGTGGTATCAGCGGAGGAAACACTATAATCTCATATGTATTACCATCAGCTTGTGTGGCTACACGTCCGCTGCAGGTTCACGACAACCCTGCTCCTATCTCAGGTACTCTGAGCGTGTGCGCAGGCTTCGCAACCAACCTCATGAGCAGCCCTGCTGGTGGCACATGGAGTCAGAACCCGACATCAATGGTATATGGTACCATCCATACACTCACAGGTGTGGTGAGTGGTATCACAGCTGGTATCATCCCTGTTACCTACACACTGGGCAGCGGTTGCCGCGCGGTGAACGAAGTGACAGTGATCACACTGCCTGCAGTTGTAGGCGGCCCATCACAGGTATGTGTGAATGACTCAATAGTAATGACACACCCTACAGCAGGTGGTACCTGGAGCAGCAGCAACTCTGCCCGCGCTACAGTAGACCCGCTCACAGGTATGATACATGGTATCTCGGCAGGAACAGCAGTGATCACCTACTCGGTGAGCACAGGTTGCTTCAATGTTCGCACCATCACGGTGAACGCACTGCCTACACCGATAACAGGACCACTGCAGGTGTGTGAAGGATCGACCATCACACTGGCAAGTACCCCAACTCCGGGTGGCATCTGGGTAAGCGACACCACGGCAGCAGCCACAGTTGGTTATCTGTCTGGTGTGGTTACAGGTATCGCCGCAGGTCATACCAACATCAGCTACATACTCGGTGCTACGGGCTGTCTGACAAGGGTACAGGTAACGGTGAACGTTACACCTCCTACTATCACGGGCAACCCGCACATCTGTATGGGTTCAGCCAATACCTTCACCAACGCAATGGCGGGTGGTTCATGGTTCAGCAGCAATCCTGCAGTAGCTAACATTGATCCGGCAACAGGCGTGGCTACTTCAGTATCCCTGGGTGTGGTAACAATCAGCTACGTACTCCCTGTAACAGGTTGTATGGCTACAAAGACCGTAAGTGTTGATCCGCTGCCTAACGTATATAACGTGACAGGCGGTGGCGACTACTGCGCAGGTGGCACTGGTGTCACCATCGGTTTGGGAGGTTCTCAGCCGGGTGTCAGCTATGAACTGTACCGCGGCACATCAGTAACCGGATTTATGCCGGGCACAGGCTTCGGTCTCAACTTCGGACTGCATACCGCAGCAGGTGTGTACACTGTACTGGCTACAGATGTGACCAGCGGCTGTCAGCGCAACATGAGCGGCAGCGCCAATGTGGTGATCAACCCGCTTGTCACTCCTGCAGTATCAATAGGTATCAGTCCGTACGACAGTGTTTGTCCGGGTCAGTCAGTTACCCTGACTGCTGTACCAACGAATGGTGGAACAGCTCCAACCTACCTGTGGAAGGTTAACGGAGTGAGTGTGAGCACAGCAGGCAGCTACGCCTTTGTACCTGCTCACGGAGACGTGGTAACAGTGACCATGACCAGCAACGAAGACTGTCTGGCAACAACAACTGCAACAGGCGTGAGGACACTCACAGTGCTGCCGACGGCAACACCGGTAGCAGGCGTGCTCACTACACCAAACGATACCATCTGCCAGTTCAACCCTGTTACGTTCACAGCTGCACCTTCTTACGGTGGTGCAACACCGGTGTACCAGTGGTTGGTGAACGGCGTAGTGGTAGGTACAGGCAGCACGTACAGCTACATACCGGTAGACGGTGATGTGGTGAACCTGCGCATGACGAGCGACTACCGTTGCCGCACAGCGAACACAGTGACCAGCGGAGATGTGGCACTCAGCGTAGACTCAGTGCTGATACCTAACGTAACTGTATGGGCAGATCCGGGAACAACTGTAACAGCAGGTAAGCCGGTTACACTCCACGCATCAGCAACTGACGCAGGTCCGAATCCTAAGTTCCAGTGGAAAGTGAATGGATATGCTATTGCCGGTGCTACTAACGACAGCTACACAGCCATCTTCAACGACTATGATTCTATCTCTTGTCAGGTTACCAGCAGCGGCGTATGTGCCAACATCGGTACACACGACTGGATATTCATCACCACAACTATCCTCGGTGCGCAGACAACAGGTACCACACCATCTGACATCAGGTTGTTGCCTAACCCGAACAAGGGCATCTTCACGGTGCGCGGCACACTGGGTACCGGCAACGAGGATGTGAACATCGATGTAACAGATATGCTGGGTCAGGTAGTGTACCGTGGAGCAGTGAGCACTAAACAGGGACATCTGGAAACACAGATCAAACTGGATGGCACACTTGCCAACGGTATGTACATCCTCACACTCCGCAGCGGAACAGAACAGAAAGTGTTCCACTTCGTGATGGAGCAGTAGACCAACAACAAGCAAATGTTAAAGTGGCAGGCCGAAACGCCTGCCACTTTTTTTTATAACATATCCTTAAGTGCCCCATAACTATCGCTACAATATTTTTGACCGACACTATGCTCCATTTAAAACATTTCAGAAAGGCCTACGGCACAACCGAAATAATATCTATCAACGAACTGCAACTTCAACCGGGCATCTATTGGCTGAAAGGCACCAACGGCTCAGGAAAAACCACCCTGATGCGATCGATCGCAGGCATGGTTCCATTCGATGGCATCATAGAGGTTGGTGGTGTATCGATCCGGGAAGACAGAATGAGATATACCTCTTCCGTCAACTATGCCGAGGCAGAACCAATATACCCGGGCTTTCTTACCGGTAACGACCTGGTAGCATTTTACAAGGAGACAAAACCTACGCCAGAGGAGAACATCAACTACCTCACCAACACATTCGGCACCAACCTATTCTCCGCCAACAGAATAGCAACCTACAGCAGCGGCATGACAAAGAAGCTATCGCTGGTACTGGCTTTTATGGGCTCACCGAAAATCATCCTGCTTGATGAGCCACTCATCACGCTAGATACAGCAACCGTCGAAAGTCTTCGCGCTATCATAAAACAAAAACTGACTGAAGGCGTTTCATTTCTTATTACCTCCCATCAGGATATTGGACTGACAGACGTACCAATGAGCACATTGGAGGTTCTGAACAAAACACTGTTGCAACCATGAGGAATGTACTCGTCAAAACCATAGTGATACAATTCTACCGCATCAACAGCGGGTTCTTTCTTACAGTTTTCATTCTGCTATTTGGGCTGATGAATGGGAAAGCCGTCATCGACATGCACCACCAGATCATGCTTGGCATCAACAGCTCGTTATCGTTTTTCGCGGTTGCGTCGTTGGTCTGGACAGCATATACCATTAAGTGCTTAACCTTCACCACTAGAACGCTGAAAGACCCCTCAGGTGCCTTTCTTTACACCATGCAGACCCTAAGCGACAACCGACAAAAAACGCTGTTCGTCATGCTTCAATTTCTGATGATGGTACCGCTCACTGTTTACGGTACCATAGCAGCCACGGTAGGGTACTTTCACGGCAACATACTATACCCCACCCTGTTTTTGATATTACAGGTCACACTGTTTACTGCCGGAGTTTTCCCGCTCCACACTATCAACAATACCTGGAATGAAAAGCGAGTTACAATAAACCTACCGAACAGAAGATTCAACTTCGGACAGCGATGGCATTTGTTACTCTATTCTATTAATGACAGGAAAACAACCTTTGCCGGCTTAAAGCTCTTCTCGTTATTATTACTTCAGGCAATGGTGGCGGCAAACAGAACAGAACCCAACCGGGAGTCATTCTCCTTCCTCATTCTATTCCTTATAGCCGCACATGCAATGTTGCCTGCATACTACGTTCGTTTCTCTGAACAGCAGATGTCGTTTCAGCGCAACATGCCCGTCAGTCGGTCACGCCATCTCGCAAACTACCTGTTCACCTTCAGTGTTATCTTCTTACCCGAAATACTGTTCCTGTCAATAAACGTTCATCACGCGCTCACCATGCAAGTGATATGCTCTCTTTACACTTCAGCGATAGCCGCATCCCTACTTTACACCTCTTTGCAATACCTGCCAAAACTCACAACGGAGCGCTACATATCATATGTAGCGATATCGTTCTTCTCTTCACTACTGTTTGTCGCATCATTCGGGCTTTGGTGGTTTGCATTACTCGCCGGTACACTGTCTGTATCGATATTCTTCACAAGGTATTACCGGTACGAACAAACGATCGAATGATCAGCTATGACCACGTTTCCATATAAACCCATCCAACACATAGTGCGTTGACTGCGGCAAGGACAACAATGGCACCAACACCGATAGAACCTCCTTCGAGGTCAGATGTGGCAGAAATGAGAATAGAGGAAAAACAGAAGTATGTTCCCTCCATACTAGGCCATCCCACAAACCCTCCTCCAGGTAAGAAAACAAAACAATGACAACAATGAAGATCGTTGCACTTCGCAGATACCGGGCAACAGAAACAGAGTGATTACCTTTCTCAACACCCTCCTTTTCTTTAAGCAACCAGATGAGCGCCATGTACGGGATTCCATGCGCGACCACATTCAGCATGGTAAAAGCCATGTCTCCGTTAAAATATACGATACCCGCATACCACGACGCCAACGTACCGAATAACAATACATTTCGGGGGAAATTGAACTTTCGTAGTTTAATAATGTCTCCTACCTCAAAAGTACAATACACAGCAACAACTACGAGGTAAATGTAGAAAGCCACCGTTCTGATCATCGGAATATCGGCAACAACAAAATCACCTTGCACAAACCAACTGAAATTGCGGCCCGGGCTGCAATGCCAGTAGACAAGTGGATAAATTGTCGCGGCATATATCGTTGTAGCATCGATATACTTCCTGTAAGGTTTCCTGTCTTCCATCCGCGAATACAACCTCATGAAACCATACTGTTGCCGAACAAAATGAAAGACTGCCAGATAAGCCAAAGACCTCCAGAAGGCCAACGCACTCATTGAGTACAACAACACTCCGGCCACAAGACAGGCAACTGGTATGGCGGTATACAGCACCCTGTGCCTCGCGAAACGCTCCTTATTAAAATAGGTTCTGAACAACGTACTGTACACATGGGCAACATCAACCAACAATACCAGCACTACCCAACCCCACGTTGGCATCACGTCCGTATACTTGTATGCCGATGGAAGAAAAACCGTGAACATCAATGCCAACAGTCCGGGCAAAAGAATGAAAACACTATCGAAGAATGCGCTGCGCAACCACGGCTGCCGATATGATGTTGCTCCTTTTGTCATGCCCGCAATACTTCTTCAGCCGCTCTGATACCCTGACTGAATGCTTCCTCAAAAATAGAGATACCGCTCAGGTCAGAATGAGCAAAAAATATTCTTCCGTCAATCGTACGCATTGCCTCTCTTCTTTCTTTGCCCCACACATATCCGGGCACAGGTTGTATCATGCCATGCCCCCACACTTTCACATCTATACGCGTTATCAGCGACTCGATCCCAGGATGAGCATATGCAAGATCTTCCACCACAAGTTTCTTCCAGTCTTCAATAGTCTTGTTATAAATAGCCTTTCTCGCTTCCTTGGGAGTACCCTCTGTAAATGGCAGATACCACGTCAGCACGCCCTCATTCTTCCGCACAAGGTCCTGATGATTGGCAAACACATAACCAACCGACTGCCTGCCATACACCACATTATCCCAGCAAAGCGCAGTACCCTTCCCTTCAGGCACACCACCACAAGTTACATTTGCAACTACCCAAGGTGCATATTGTACCTTATCATAGATGTCACGTTCAGGCACTAAAAACTTCAAGAGATATTTGTTCACGTGTTGCGGTGTACATAATAACACCTTCTCCGCAACTATACGCACCGTACTTTTCCTGCCAGCATCATAACAATCTACACGCACACCATTTTCTGCATTTTCAATTTTGAAGGCAGCCAAACCTGTGCGAACCGGATACGAATTGTATTTACGCAAAGCCTGCATCAGAAATCCATTGCCCTCGGGCCATGTCAATACCGCTGATGAATTGGCATTAGTGGCTTTACCCCTGCGTGAAGCGAAATAATGCAGCCCGGCCCATGCCGATGTCCTGTCCAGACCGGCGCCATAATCGTCTTTGCAACAATATTCGAGATACCACAAAAGTGGCTTTGAATTATATCCATTGTCTTTCAAAAGCTGACGGAAAGAAATCTGATCAAGCTTTCTGAATTGCTCGTCAGCAGATGAAGTATCCAACGGGATGGAGAAAGCGTACTTTCCATCAACTCCTATAGCTGCTCGGTAATCCTCTGCTTGCTTCATGAATCTTGCTATCTGCGCGTCATCCTCACGCGTGATACCGAATTTAGGTATCAATCCTTCCTGCCAGTATCCATCTATATAAAGTCGTTCCTCAGGGTCGTGGCACAAATAATAATCATTGTAAGTAGGCTCATCATCAACAAACCCGGTTATGACACCAATGTCCTTCAAAAATTCAATAAGATCTGCATTGGCAGCGTCGGGTATGGGCAAATAGTGTGCCGCCCACGGATAGGCGGAAACTTTATTTTTTCCGAAGACAGAATTTCCTCCGGTCTCCTCACCCATCTCTACCATCATTACATTTTCTGCTCCTTTCTTGTGCAACCATCGCGCTGCAGACAATCCGGAAATACCACCTCCTACTATCAGAATGCCGGTACGAATTTCCTCAGTCGGAGACGGAATTGCCTTACCATCCCTTATCATGTGCCCTATCGATGATCCGCTTCCGACAATATCGCCCGGAATTACCCTGTCATGACTGCCTTCTCCACACCCTGAAACATACCTTCCCGCAAATGATACACCCGCAAGTGCCAGCACCTGCTTCAGAAATCGCCTGCGTTCAGTACTGCCGGCTCCATCAATGAACATATGGCGCCCACTCATCTTCAAAATAGTTTACCAATGCCTGATTGTTCAGTTTATTTACCTCTGTAGCCACCTCACTCATGTCAGGTGGGAACAACAACATACTCTTTAACACGTCCTTATCTACAAACCTAAGACCGGGAGGTAATTGAGCACCTGTATGCCAACCAAAATTTCTCATGCCCATTATGTACCCCCATTCGCCGAATGATGGCACGTAAATATGGTAGGGAACGATCACAAACCCCGCGGCCTCCATTGTGTGACCCACACACCAATATGATTTCCGTGCTATTAACGGAGACGTGGCCTGCACTACAATGATCCCGCTATCGCTGAGCACATGCTGCAACTCTTCATAGAACTTACTCGAATAAAGCTTACCTAATGAGTAGTTCGACGGATCGGGAAAGTCTATGATGATAAAATCGAACCGTGCTGTGTCTCTTCTCACCCAGTTAAATGCATCATCATTCACCACCTTCACCTTCGGCGACAGCAACGATCGTTTATTCAACTCCAGCAGCATCTCATTACTTCTGAAAAGCTGTGTCATAGCCGGATCCAGATCTACCAATGTCACAGAAATAACGTCCGGATAGCGCAACACCTCTCTTACCGCCAAACCATCTCCCCCGCCCAATACTAGGACTTTCTTACTCCCTTTCAGCACGTGCAACCCGGGATGTACCAAGGCTTCATGATAGCGATATTCATCCAACGAACTGAACTGCAGATTTCCATTCAAAAACAACTTCAACTCTCTGTTGTTGCGGGTGAGCACCATCCGTTGGTAATGTGTACTCTTGCTGTATATCACCTTATCCTGAAATGCCAAAGTCTCACTATACGACATGATGCGCTCAGCATACACAAACCCCGCAAGCAACACGGCTACACTCACCAAAACAGGAACAAGCAGCCTGCGCCGATATCTCAAAGTCTCTTCGAAATAATACAGCAGATAAGCAGCGACAGCAATATTAAAAATTCCGAAGACAAGCGATGTGCGTATCAACCCGAGATATGGCACCAGTAACAGCGGAAAAATGAGCGATGCAAGCAACGCGCCTATATAATCGAAAGTAAAAACCCGTGCAACAAGGTCTTTGAATTCTATCCCCGACTTCAAAATGCGCATCAGTATAGGAATCTCAAGACCCACAAGAATGCCGGTAAGAACAACAAATGAATAAAGAACAATGCGAAAATAAGTTACGTGCTCAAAGAGCAGGAACATAGACGGAGCACTGCAACCGCCAACCAAACCTACAAGTATTTCAATACGGATGAACCACTTCAGAAGATCGCCCTCCACCTGCCCCGAAAGCCATGACCCTATACCCATAGAAAACAGGTACACCCCGATCACAGTCGAAAATTGGGTCACCGAATCACCAAGCAGATAGCTGGCCATTGTACCTGCTACCAACTCATAGATCAGTCCGCAGGTAGCGATCACAAAAACAGAAAAGAGGAGCAATCCTTGCCCCTGCTTCCTTTGCTGCAGTTGTGTCACATCATCTGTCCCTTTATCCATGTATCGCCGAACTGATGATCATAGCAATTGCGATCATAAATGCTGCAGCCATTATTGCCAATGCCGTATTTTGTTTTTCAACAATCTCCTTCCACATGTTCTGCGGGGTGATCTTCTCCACCACTACAAAACTGATCACCAGCACGGCAATACCCAAAAAAGAATATACCACCGATGCTACTACGTATTTCATATTGATCATTTCCATACTTACCCGGTATTATTATTTATGATAAAAATGATTTCCTGTGCGCGCCGCTCTGCCAGCCGGTGCGTTTCTTATATCGTTATCGTCTCCTGTCAGTCTTATCCCTCCCCATGCCAGCCACACATATACAAAGTAACAAGCCACCAGTGGCAATGCCTGCCACTTAATTGACCATATCTGTTTCAAAATGCTTGTTATGTTCATGTTCTTGCATTTACCTATGAAAAACGCTCAGTGTCTACCAATACCTTTCGCTGATACTGCACAAACCAATACCCGCACACCAACAGCAACAACCACCACATGTTTGAATATAGTGTTGTGTTAGACTCTACATTGATACTTATATTGTGTTCCTTTTTGCTTTCACTATACGGGTACATATTGATATGATAAGTTCCTGCAGGCACTGCAGAAAAAACGGCCTCTATCTCACCGCTCCCCTCACTCCAGCTTTCCCCGTCCTCATACCCGAAGTAAGACTCAGCTACTTTCGTAAACTCATATTCTTTCCCCGTCTTTTCATTTACCATAGACACAGGTATCTCCATCCACTCATTCGATACATCCGCACGCACATTTACATTCACTGGTCCCGACTGTTTTATCTGAAAGGAACCGGTTCTTATGGGGGCATAGTTACCGCCCCACGCACCCGTGTCGGCAGTCGTTGTGTACGATTCATTCAACACAACCTTCGATGGTCGTGCCAAACCAACCATAAACTGTGTAAGGAAGATCAAGCCCACCATCAGCAAAGACAATGTCCTTATTGCCGGCCACTGATTGTCTAATGGATGCACCTGAATGGCACCAAGCCCCGAACTCCTCGGAACGTCGTCAATATTGATATTGAAACCGGCAGCAAGTTCATCACGTTCCAAATAGCGTCCTTTGTACCAGGTCACGTCTGTATCCCGGTAAGATTCCATCGTTATGATCTCGGGCGGATTGATGTACTCCTCCACAAACATATGTTCCTGTTCATCAACAATGTCCCAGTCAAACTCACCACGCAACGCCTCTATCCTGTATCGGTAGGTAGTATATTGTTTGAACTTCTTGAATGGTTCACTCTGCCACACCGAAAATGTACCGTCATAACGATTACGATAACACTTGTAGTTATCGCGTTCCACCTGATCTATTATGCTCCAATGCCCGTTAAACTCAGCAAGCGTGGTATACCAGGTCTGCCCCTCGCAACGCAGAAGATACTCTCGCCAAACCACGCCCGATGCATTGTCCTTCTTCACCAAAAATGCAGTTACAAAGAAATCTCGTCCGTCAAAAGTGCACTTCGAACCAAGTGGCAAAAGCGGCTGGTAAATGAGATTCCTTGGAAAAACGTCTATTTTCTCAGCATCCTTATCACCTTCCTTTTTGAAATAGGTGTCACACATCACACAACAGAAATAGGTGCTGTTCGCTGTGTCGTTGCACAAAACGTCACACCCGCACGACGGGCATTTCACCCTGCCGTTGTTCATCAATTCTGTTGTTGTAAGCGTGCTCATACTATCTGGTGAGTTCAAATTTCTGAATATCTGTTGCACCAAAAAACGCCACTACACCGGCATAGAACTGCCTCACCTTTTCACTGTTATCGTTATTGTAATTCGAAAGAAAAACGTCAAAGGTCGCCTTGCCGAATTCCGGCCACGTGTGGATAGCCACATGCGATTCAGTAAGGCACACAGTGGCCGTATAGCCTGCCCCCTCAAATGAATGGTACGTCTCCCCCACTTTTTGCAGAGACAACTGTGCGATAAGCCGATCAAACAACTCACGGCAACGCAGCATATCCTGCAGCAGTTCATTTCCTGCAGTGAACGTAGCCAATATGTGAAGGCCCGGGGTATAGGTAGCTCTCATCGGGTATTTTTCTCTGAAACAAATATATGTCATTGTACACGTATAAAAATAGGTTCACTCACAACATTTTGATGTTCCGATATTTGGTAGGCCGCACTGCCTATGGTACTTTAGTACCAGCTAAATCTGATGAAAATGACGATCGCAACTTTATTAGGCCTGTTGCTGCTGGGGGTAGCTGCAGGCGTGCTCAGTAGCATGGTAGGCATTGGTGGTGGCATACTCATTGTACCGGTCCTTGTTTACTTTTTCGCCATGAGCCAAAAATCAGCACAAGGCACTTCATTGGCGCTTTTATTGCCACCGGTGGGCATATTTGCCGTCATCAATTACTACAAAGCCGGCTTTGTGGACCTCAAAGTCGCCGGTGTACTTATTGTTGCCTTCGTGGCGGGCAGCTTTCTGGGCAGCAAGATCGTACTGGACCTCCCGGATAACATCATTAAAAAGGTGTTCGGGGTATTCCTGCTGCTGGTATCGCTCAAATATCTCTTTTTCGACAAATAACCTGTAATTTTGCACGTTCAAAAACGCCCGCGTGGGCAGTATTTCCTTATATGCGCACCAAGATCAAAGACATTCTCAGCCGCGAAGAAGCCGATTATAAAGTAAATGTAAAAGGATGGGTCCGCTCATTCCGCAATAACCAGTTCATCGCCCTCAACGATGGTTCATGCCTCGCCAATGTGCAGGTTGTCATCGATCTGGGCACCGACGAGAATATCGTTAAGAAGATCACCAATGGCGCGTCTATCAGTGTGGACGGCACTGTTGTGGCATCTCAGGGTAAAGGCCAGCGTGTAGAAGTCAAAGCAGACTCAGTGACTATCCTGGGCGAATGTGATCCTGAAAAATTCCCGCTGCAACTTAAAAACCGCCCAAGTCTCGAATACCTCCGTGAGATTGCGCACCTTCGTTTCCGCACCAATACTTTTGGTGCCGTGTTCCGTGTGCGCCATGCTCTCGCCTATGCCATTC
Source organism: Flavipsychrobacter sp. (assembly GCA_044220845.1). Lineage (GTDB taxonomy): Bacteria > Bacteroidota > Bacteroidia > Chitinophagales > Chitinophagaceae > Nemorincola. Next base: position 40,320 of record JBGAQG010000031.1, read on the forward strand.
ATAAATTCTACAACGATCGCGGCTTTGTGTACATGCACACACCTATCGTCACTGCGTCGGATGCCGAGGGTGCAGGCGAAATGTTCAGGGTCACTACCCTGCCTTTCGATAATCCTCCACGCACCGAAGACGGAGTTATCGACTTCAAAGAAGACTTCTTCGGCCGTAGTACCAACCTCACAGTAAGTGGTCAGCTGGAGGCTGAATTGGGTGCTACTGCTTTTGGCGAGGTATACACCTTTGGCCCCACATTCCGTGCAGAGAACTCTAATACAGCGCGCCACCTGGCCGAATTCTGGATGATAGAACCCGAAGTTGCCTTCAACGATATCAACGATAATATGGATCTCGCTGAAGACTTCATCCGCTACCTCATCAAATACGTGCTGGACAACAATCGCGAAGACCTCGACTTCCTCGCTCAGCGCCTGGCCGATGAGGAAAAACAAAAGCCGATGAACGAGCGCAGCGAAATGGGCCTAATTGAAAAACTGACCTTTGTCGTTGACAATAAATTTGAGCGCATCACCTACACTGATGCTATCAATATTCTGCTCGATTCACCTGCATATAAGAAGAAGAAATTCCAATACGATGTGAAATGGGGCATCGACCTGCAGAGCGAACACGAACGCTACCTGGTTGAAAAACACTTCAAAAAGCCGGTGATAGTAACGGGATACCCCAAGGACATTAAGGCGTTCTATATGCGCATGAATGACGACGGAAAGACCGTAGCCGCTATGGACATCCTCGCTCCCGGCATCGGTGAGATAGTAGGTGGCTCTCAAAGGGAAGAACGCCTCGATATGCTGATGAAGCGTATGGAAGAGATGCACATCCCTGCCGAAGAACTATACTGGTATCTCGACACACGCCGCTTCGGTACTGTGCCACATGCCGGATTCGGACTTGGCTTCGAGCGTATGGTTTTGTTCGTAACTGGCATGACCAACATCCGCGACGTGATTCCTTTCCCACGCACACCCAAGAATGCAGAATTCTAGTACCTCCGGTACTTCACATAAATCAGAAGGGATGCCGACCGGCATCCCTTCTGATTTTATAGCTTAGCTATTTGCTAGTATTTCATCAGGTTTCCTGTATACACCTTACCACCGCTTACCATGCGGAAGAAGTACATACCGGTTGGCAGTTCGCCCGCATGCACAGCATTGATTGTTCCTGTGTGCAATACCTGCGACTGAACCATACGGCCATCTGCAGAATACAGCTGGAAGCTCAGTGTCTGTTCGCTGCTTTCAGGCAATACAATGTTCCACACCGTGTTGGTAGGATTTGGGAAGATATCTACACCTTCCATCTCATTGATGTTACCCACACCCGAAACAGTACCGTTTGCATAGAAAGCACCGCCACCACCAAGTTTGGTCACTTGCATCATAGCAATAGTACAGTTGCCGGTAGAAGTGTATTTATACCATTTTCCCGTCGACGGTGTGCCTGTACTGTAGCTGCACACAGATATGTCGGAAGCAGATGCAGAAGGGAAACCTACCGATGGATTCGCATCTATCGGACTCTTCGCAATGTATGTCCTGAAGTTCGTAAAGGGTGCAGTAGGACCCGGCACACTGCCATTTACGTCATTTGTATCAGCCGGTGTGATAGGCAGACCGATTTTCACCGGCGTCGTGAGCGTGGTAGATCCCACTGGTGTCACACTGAAGTAGCGACGCATTGCGTAATTATTACCCGGTGTCGCAATGCCACCCGTTCCCGATGGGAAAGATATGCTTACGCCTGCACCACCTCCATATGCAGCAAGTGTGGTCTGACTTACATTAAAACCGGTAGAATTCAGACCGCCTATGTTGTTTCCGTTCTTCTGGATCATCAACACAAGGGTATCGTCAGAATGCTTTGCGGTATTTCCGTCCTTCCAGTAATATGTGATACCCGTAGTAAGATCGGTACATTCATTATTAGCAACAACAGTCCTGTTAGGAAGTGTCAGCGTACTGTCCGGATTATAAATATTACCGCAGGAACTGCCTGTGCTCTTCAGGTAGAATCGTACTGTATCACCCGGTTGTTGCCCGAATCCTTTCGAGAAGTTCTTACCAACCCCCGATACCAAATGACAATAACTCATGATCGTTCCACCTCCGCTCGGATACAGTGGAGACGGATTCCCGCAGCTACCTTCCAATGTATAGCACTTGTCAATTGCAGTGTTTCTTGCAGGTGGGTTCCAGCAGCAGCGGTGCGTATGCGGAGAACCAAGGTTGTGCCCCATTTCATGTGTAGATGCGTCAACATCCCAACTATAGGTAAGTACCGTAGGAACAGAGCTGCTCGCGCTGTTATCAATGTTCACAAACGCATACGGTCCCATTGAATCTGTTGCGTTGTAAAATGCGCACATAACTCCCAGCCATGCGATACCACCCATTCCTGCGTTCTTAGTGGTCAGCAACATTGCAAGATCACATCCATGCATGGTGCTTTGGGTCACCCAACCGAACTTTGTCAACCAACGTGCTGAGTTATTCGGCAGCGTCTGATACTGATCAGCAGCTGAATTGACCTGTACGTACTTGAGCACAGTCATAATACCTTCGTTCTTATACAACGTACTCATGTTGTTGTACAAAGACGTCATGTAATTCGTACAATTGGTAGAACTGTTCCCTTTCTTCACGTACATAAAATAGTCTGCTACCATAAACGTACGTACCTCCTTACAGTTCACATACTCCTTACTACCAAGTGTTGTTGTGGTCTTTGCCTGCCACGTCATCTGCATACGTTCGGGCAACTCATCAGCACCACATTTAGGTGCATTTTCTTTGAATTTCAGGTCGTTGTCGTTGTAAACAATGTAGTGTGGGTTGCTGTCATATTCTTTACCAACAAGCGTATTCGGCACCAGCACATAGTTACCTTCATCAGGTATTGAGAAGATACCATACATCTCATTATTAAAGAAAGAGAACGCAACTACCGATCCGGGAACACCCTGAACAACGCCCCTGTAGTACAGACCGGGTGTGTAGTCAACCTTCTTATCAACGGTACCTGCCAATTCATGCACCTCAAAATCATTCGACATGAAGTCGTAACGAGCCAGTTCCAGCGTGTATGTTTGTCCCTTCGGACCGGGAACCACCAGGTTTATTGCAGTTGATTTGCGCTGCATGAACATCGC
>JBGAQG010000032.1:0-38960 GCA_044220845.1 Flavipsychrobacter sp.
TATGTCCTGTCTATACAACTATAATCAAGAAGAAATCATGAGAAGAAGGAAGATATTGAAATATGATTGTATCCGCCCTAATTCTAGCGTTAACGCCAATGCTTGGAAAAAATGAGTGCTCGACTCGTCCTCCACTCGTCCTCGTTTGCAAACGAGGGCGAGTGGACGCCACACCGCGGCATCTTTCCTGAAATCATCGAGACACGCAGTTGCAAACGAGGACGAGTTGAGTGGAGGGAACACTATATTTTCTCTCTAACTTTTCTCTTGCCTTCCACCATATTTCCTTTTTCATACCCTTTTGACATTAATTGAGAAATATGAACTTTGACATCATCTATAAATGTTTCTGGAAGTCGTCCGTATTTTAGTGAAAAGAAAACATTTTCAATTTCGGATTGATTAAATTTTGTAACGCAAATAGAAAGAACAACTGATGATACTGAATAGTCAGTTATATGATTTGATACTGATATTATAACGGGATAACCTAAAATATCTCCAAAAATCCATTCACCATTAAAAAAAAGTAGTGATCTGTTGACTTTATATTCCTTGAGATATATTCCATTGTCAAATAAGTCAAGTGACGTAACAAATGATAGTAGCTTACGTGCTCTATAAAAGTTATACATACCCCCAAAAAAGTACGTCAAGAAAAAAGCTAATGATATTGTCGTTGCTATATATATTAAATTTAATTTTTCTTCAATAAAATCAACTCGAGGATTATGTATTCTATTTGAATATAAATATGCAACTCCAAATAGCCCACCAACTAGCAAAAAACAAAGAAAAAATATAAATAAAATCTTTCGAGTATTAAGCTTAATGAATTCCATAATTCAATGACTAAAATATAGATCATACCTTCTTGGAGCCCCAATTTGGCAATAGTCTTTTTGACTTGTGTCTAACGTTTTCACAAGAGTTGTTCACTCTCGTAAATGTCCAACTTTTTTCTATCATACTACCAAAAACGCAGTATCATAGATATTTCTTTTGCAGGATAAATCATACTGGTTTAACTTGAATAGAATTTGAAGATGGTGAGGTAAATTAGCTCATATAACAATGCTAAATAACGTCTCGCCTGCGCAATTCGGGGGAAGAAGGTGAGAAGAAGTGCGCAGGTTTTGGGAAGTTTTGGGAAGCACCGGGAAGCAAAACTTCCCACTTTGCCATTGATAATCAATGACAGTGGTCAAACCTGCCTGCCGGCAGGCAGGAGTGCGCAAAAAAGAAAAAAATGCGCAGTGGGAAGCAAAGCAAAGAGGGTCGCGCAGATGGTTGTGAATAAATCGGCGATAGCAGATGGACGACAAAGGTTATTTTTGATGCCGGTTGAAGCGGGTAAGTAAGATATCGATCATACAGTTCAGGAATTATTCATCGGCTACGTTCGCGTTCCCGAACCGGATCACTTGTATCACGGGTGCCAACGGCAGCGGCAAAACCAATCTGCTGGATGCTGTTTACTACCTCTGCTATACCAAAAGTTACTTCAGCGCCTACCAGCAGAACACTGTGCAGAACGGCAAGGACGGCTTCAGGGTGACGGGTGTTTTTGATAGTGACGGGGGGCAGGAGACCATAAGCTGCAAGTGGCTGCAGGGCAAGAAGGAGATAAGCCGCAACGAGGTGGAGTATGAAAAGGTGACGGACCATATTGGGGCTTTCTCGGCGGTGATGATAGCGCCCGATGATACCGAACTGATCAACGAACACAGCGAGCTGCGGCGCAAATGGGTGGATGGCATTCTGGGACAGGCCGACAGGGGCTACCTGGAACGGCTGATGCGCTACCAGCGCATATTGCAGCAACGCAATGCGTGGCTGAAGCAGCAGGCCTTCAAACCATCGGCCGACAACACGGAGCTGGATTATTACAATGCCTGTATGGATGCCGACGGCACCTATATATATGAGCGCCGCAAGGTGTTTCTTGCCGAGTTCCTGCCGCTGCTCAGCGACTATTACCATCGCCTTTCGGGCGGCAACGAGCCGCTGGATGTGCGCTACCAGAGCGACCTGGGCGAGATGCCGCTGAAGACATGGCTGGACCAGAACCTGCAATATGACCTACGCTACCAGCGCACACTGCGCGGCATACACAAGGACGACTGGGAGTTTCTGCTGAACGGGATGGCCCTGAAGCAGTTCGGCTCGCAGGGGCAGAAGAAGAGTTTCCTATTTGCGCTGAAGCTGGCACAGTATGCCTGGCTCACAAAGGCACTGGGACATATGCCCATATTGCTGCTGGACGATGTGTTTGAGAAGCTGGACCAGCAACGCATGGAGGCGCTGCTTCGCATTATATGCGGCGAAGGGGTGGGGCAGGTGTTACTGACAGACACCCACTACCACCGCATCAAGGAAGCCTTTGGCGATGCGGCAATAGTGGGTTATCTGGCCTTATAAGGGCGGTTATTCTTCTGAACTGTTCTTGAGTTTTGACAGGAGCGCATAAGCGTTCACCGTCACTATCTGTCCGGCGGGTAATGGGGAGATCACCGGCACAAAACCCTCATCGGGCGTGCCTATCTGCACCTTGGTCATTTTGTAACTGTCTTTGCCTGTTTCTACGAAGATGTAGTTCTCGTTTTCCCAGGTAACCACAGCCCCCTCGGGCAGGCAGTCGCGCTCGGCATTTTCCATTTCTATCTCGGCATTCATGTACAAGCCGGGGATGAGGTCTTTGTCGGCATCTATAAAGTCGCAATGCACACCGGTGGCGCGGTCTTTGTCTATGCTGGGCGTTATGAGGTGCACCTTGGCCTTGTACTTTCTGGCCGGGTTGATGTTGGAGTAGCAGGTAACTATCTGCCCCTCTTTGATGCTGCCCGCGTTGTTCTCGAACACGGTAAGCGCGAGGTGCAGGGTAGAGGTGTTCACCAACTCGAAAAGTACATCGGTAGGGCTGGCGTACTTGCCGGGGTTCACATTAACCTTGGTTATGTAGCCGCTGATGGGGGCATAGAGGTTGATGGTGCGTGTGAGTGACTTTTCGGTGAGCCTTGACGGTTCTATACCGATGAGCCTGAGCTTTTCGGCGAGTGCCGCAAACAGGATGCGCTGCCCTTCGTAGTCGGCCAGTGCCTGCTGATATACTTTGTCGCTGGTGGCATGCGTGCTGTTGAGTTGTTGCTGGCGCTTGTATTCGGCCTCGAGGTAGGTGAGGCGGCTCTGAGCGGTAAGGTAGTCTTGCTGCAACTGTATGTACTGCTGGTCTTCGATGGTAGCGAGCACGGCACCCTTGGCCACCCGCTCGCCGGGCATGAGCGTGGTGCGGCGCACATAGCCTCCCAGTGGTATGCTCACCGATACCACATTCTCGGGCACGACATCTATGGTGCCGTTTACCTTGAGATTGGTGTGAATGCTGCGCTTTTCGGCACGGCCCAGGGCTATGCCCGCATTGGTGGCCTGCTCGGGTGTGAGGGTAACAACATCGGCTGTTTCAGCCGCGAGTGCAGCCGTAGTTGCTGCGGGTGTTTCCTTCTGTGGTGCTTCTTTGGTACCGCACGACGAGATAAGGCCCGTGGCGATGGACAATATGATTATGATGTATCTGTTCATTTTTGTTTTTTTAATTGATGGCAGAAAGGCGTTCTATTTCTATAGCCGCTTCGTTCATTTGTTCTATCATGTCAAAATACTCGTTGCGCACCGTTACGGCCTGGTTGATGAGTATGGCCCAGTTAAGGTAGCTGATCTCGCCGAGTGCCAGCTTGCTGTTGGCCGCGGTGATGATGGTTGCCGCATTGGGTAGCAGGGTGGTTCGGTAGGTGGCCACAGCCGCCTTGCGTTGCGTATAGGTCTTTACGGCGTTCTGCAAAGAGGCCGAAAGCTCTTGTGTGGCGGCGGTAAGTTCCAGTTGCCGTTGATCTATGGCTCGGGCTGCTGCATGGATGCGTGCCTTTTGCGCACCGTAGAACAGGGGGATACCCACACCCATGTTCACGCTGGTGAACCGCTTGCTGTAGTCGAAATACTGCTCGGGGTCCATGCTTGATCGCTGCCAACCCTTGATAGAGGTGTTGTTGTAACCGGCGCTGAGGGAGGGGAGCAGGCGTGCACTTTCGAGTTTGCGCTCCTTCTCGGACAGTGCCAGCCGCTGCTGAAATGCCCTGATGTAAGGGTTGTCTACATCGGTGGCAGATGCCGGCAACCGGAGCGGATGGTAGGCAACAGAGTCGGATACCGGGGCCACGGCAGTGCGGGCGTTCATGAGCACGCGCAGTTGGGTGAGCAGTACGTCATAGTCGGTCTCCAGGGATTGTAGCTGTGTGGCTATCTGCCAGCGTTGGTTCTGTGCCGATGAGAGTTCTATGGCATCCACGTCGCCGAGGCGGTAGCGCTGCTGGTATTTGTCCAGCACCTGGCTGTAGATGCTGTCTGTTTCGAGCAACAGCGTTCTCTTTTGTTGCAGTACCAGCAGGCGGGAGAATACCTGTTTGATGCGGGTGCGCACCTCTATCTTCTTCTGAGCGAGCCCCGTCTCGCTGATGGCGGCCGAGAGGTTGAGCACCTGCTTCTGACGGGTATAGACTGATGGGAACTGCACTGCCTGAGAGATGGCAAAGCGGTTGTCTCGCGCCAGGCTGTTGTAGCTGCCATACTCACCCAAAACGGTGGTCTTGTCGAGGTCCCAGCCGGTCTTGCGGAGGGTCTTGAAGTAGGCCACCTCTGATGCTGCTGCCTGCAGCGTGTAGTTGTTGCGGGCGGCACTATCCAGCGCATCGGCGAGGCGAACGGGCTGCTGCGCCTGAGTGGTGAGCGCCATTGCGCAAAGCAGCACAATGGCAGCGATAGACTTGTTCATGTGCTTTTTCTTTTTGCTTTCTCTTTCTGTAAGCCTGTACAGAACCGGCAGCAGGAAGAGCGTGAGGAATGTAGAGATGATGAGTCCGCCGATGACCACAGTGGCCAGCGGTTTCTGCACCTCGCCACCGGCACCTGTGCTGATGGCCATGGGGATGAAGCCAAGCGATGGTACGAGGGCCGTCATCAACACAGCGCGCAGTTTTGATTTGGTGGCGTGCATGATGATACGGTTTACGTCGGTCCATCCTTCTTTCTTCAATCGGTTGAACTCGGATACGAGCAGGATGCCATTGAGTACGGCCACACCGAAGAGTGCAATGAAGCCCACACCTGCCGATATGCTGAACGGCATGCCACGCGCCCACAGCGCGAAGATGCCGCCTGTGGCAGAGAGGGGGATGGCGCTGTAAATGAGCAGCCCTTGCTTCACCGAGCCGAACGCAAAGTAGAGCAGCAGGAAGATGAGCAGCAACGCAATGGGCACCACAATGGTCAGTCGCTCGGCGGCGGCGGTCATGTTCTCGAATGTGCCACCGTAGGTAATGGAGTACTCGCGGGGCAGGTTGAGTTGTTTGTCCACTTTCTGCTGCAGCTCGTGTACAATGGTCTGTACATCGCGCCCGCTGATGTTGAAGCCTACGATGATGCGGCGGCGGGTCTGCTCACGTTGCACCTGGTTCACTCCGGCTACCTCGGTTATGGTGGCTACCTGTTGCAATGGTATCTGCAGGCCTGTTGGCGTGCTGATACGCAGGTTGCGAATGTCGGCCACCTTATTGCGGGCATCTCCGGCCAGTCGCACCACCATGTCGAAGCGTTTTTCCCCTTCGTAGACCTGTCCGGCAACCTGACCCGCAAAGCCGGCGTTCACCACGTCGTTCACGTCTTGCACGTTGAGGCCGTACTTGGCCATCGCCTCCCGGTTGTAGCTGATAATGACCTGTGGCATACCGGTGACCTTTTCTTCATAGACGTTTGTGGCGCCGTCTATGGTGCGGGCAATGTTGGCAAGATGGTGCGCATAATGTGCCAGCGTATCGAGGTTCTCGCCAAAGATCTTGCAGACCACGTCCTGACGGGCTCCGGTCATCAGCTCGTTGAAGCGCATCTGTACCGGGAACTGAAAACCGACGGATATGCCGGGAACAGCTTCAAGCTCTTTGGTCATTTTCTCGCTCAGTTCGGCAAAGGTCTTGGCTGATGTCCATTCCTTCTTGTCTTTGAGTACCAGTATCATGTCGGCAGCTTCGAGCGGCATCGGGTCGGTGGGTACTTCTGAGCTACCGATCTTGGTGACTACTTTGGTTACCTCGGGGAACTTCTTCAATAATATGCCCGAGGCTTGCTGAGTGGACCTGATGGTGTTGGAGAGGTTGCTACCGGTGAGCAGGCGTGTCTCTACGGCGAAGTCGCCTTCCTCCAGCTGGGGGATGAACTCGCCACCAAGGCTCATGAGCAATACTATAGATGCTGCAAACAGGGTGAGTGCAGCTGCTATGGCCAGTTTGGGTATGGTAAGTACCTTGCGCAATATGGGCAGGTACTTGCGGTCGAGCCAGGTGATGAGCCTGTCGGTGATCGTGTCTTTGTGGTTCAGTTTTTTGCTGAGAACCAATGCCGACATCATGGGCACATATGTGATTGAGAGCAGGAAGGCGCCCAATATGGCAAACGCTATGGTGTATGCCATGGGCCGGAACATCTTGCCTTCTATGCCTTGCAGCGACAATATGGGCAGGTACACGATGAGGATGATGATCTGGCTGAAAACCGCCGAAGTGATCATGCTGCCTGTAGAGTGACCTACTTCTTCGTCCATCTGCTTCTGATCTATGGAGGAGATGTTGCGGAAATGCCGCCCGTGTGCAAACCTGTGCAAGATGGCCTCGACGACAATCACTGAGCCATCTACGATGAGTCCGAAGTCTATAGCGCCGAGCGACATGAGATTACCACCCACACCAAACATGTTCATAAGGATGATGGCAAACAGCATGGATAGCGGTATGACAGACGAAACTATGAGTCCTGCACGCAGGTTGCCAAGGAAGAAAACCAGCACGAAGATGACGATAAGGGCACCTTCCAACAGGTTGGTCTCTACAGTTTTGATGGCGTTGTTCACCATCTTGGTGCGGTCGAGGAAGGGTTCGAGGATGACGCCCGGTGGCAACATTTTCTGTATCTCCACTATGCGCGCCTTTACCTTTTTGATGACAGCCGATGAGTTTTCGCCCTTCAGCATCATCACTACGGCACCGGCCACCTCGCCCTGATCGTTGTAGGTCATGGCGCCGTAGCGGATAGCATTACCGAATTGCACGGTAGCCACATCGCGGATCAGGACAGGCGTACCATCGGGCAGCGATTTTACTACGATCTGACCGATGTCTTCCAGCGACTTAGTGAGACCTTCGCTGCGGATGTAGAGTACGGTAGGACCTTTCTCAATGTAGGCACCGCCGGTATTCTGGTTGTTCTTTTCTAGTGCTGAGAAGATATCGCTGATGGTGAGTTGGTGCGAATTGAGTTGATCCTGATTGACGGCGATCTCGTACTGTTTCAGTTTGCCGCCAAAGCTTGATACTTCTGCTACTCCGGGAGTGCCCAGCAATTGCCTGCGTACGACCCAGTCTTGCAGGGTGCGCAGTGCCATGGCGTCGTATTTCTTTTCGTAACCTTTGGCAGGGCGCAGCACGTACTGGTATATCTCACCTAGGCCCGTGGTGACCGGTGCCAACTCGGGGTTGCCCACGCCATTGGGGAGGTCCTGGCGAACTTTCTGCAATTGTTCGCTTACCATCTGGCGGGCACGGTAGATATCGACATCGTCATGGAAGACGACAGTGACCAGCGACAGTCCGAACCGGGAGAAGCTGCGCATCTGCTTCAGTCCCGGTATGGAACTACATGCCTGCTCTACCGGGAAGGTGATGAGGCGCTCGATATCGGGTGCGCCCAGAGAAGGGGACACGGTGATGATCTGGACCTGATTGTCGGTGATGTCGGGTACGGCATCTATTGGTAGTCGTGTTACCTCAATTGCTCCCCAGCCAATAAGGCCGGCGACAAATAGGAACACGATCAGTTTATTCTTGATAGAGAATTGAATGATCTTATCCAGCATAGTACTTTGATAGTTTGAATGGAAGTAAATCGGTACTGCCACTACGCAAGTGATCAGACCGTGTATCTATCGGAAAGGAGTACTAAGCAATGGGAGGCCGCAAAAGAGAGGTGTGTACTTCTTTGGGTACGAAAGACGGCACAAATTCGGCCAGGATCACAGGCATGGGAATGTGATGTCCGGATACTTCAATAGCGACATGTGCAGGCGACATGAAGCTTGCGAAATGGCCGGATGTAGGGCTCTTGAACGGAAGTTGTTTGTCCTTTTCGTTGTCGGAATCTACTGCATCAGAGCCGGCGTAGTGCATGGTGAGGAAGCCAACCAGTGTGATCGCATGGTTTTTCTCCAGGTGTTCTGCAAAGTGAATGAAGATGACAGGTAGGCGCGAAAAGTTGTTAAGTGTCACTATGTTCAGTGCAGTGAAGACAATGATGATATGTAGCACTAATTTTCGCAAAAAGAACAAATATTATTTAATGCAAATGTACGTATAAGTTTCGTTAAGCCCGGTGATAGACGTCAGTAATATTATTGATGTTAATTATGCTGCCGTCATTTCGTCCCAGCCGATCATTTTGTTCTTGTCGGCATCCCAAACTTTGAGGCGCAGACAAGCGACAATGTCTGAAGGTTTGAGCGTGGTCACTTTTGCCGTTTGTAGTTCGGGTATGGCGGCCATAGCTTCAGGTAGGCGGTAGAATGGGATCTTGGCGTTTAGGTGATGAATGTGATGGAATCCGATGTTGGCAGTAACCCACTGCATGAACGGGTTGAGGTCCATGAAGCTTGAAGACTCAAGTGCTGCAGAGCTGTAGTTCCAGTCAGCATTTTTGCGGAATATAACTCCGGGGAAATTGTGCTGTGCATAGAACAGGTATGCCCCCAGCATATGCGAGATAAAGAAGGGCAGGAAGAAAGTGAGGAACCACGTGAGCCAGCCAAACTTTATGATGAGGAAAACAGCAATTGTATAATGCAGCAGCAGCGTGGCCAATGAGTCCCAGTGGCGGCGCGGGCTGCTAAGGAACGACTGGATGCACATGCCGTATGAGAATGTGGTGAAATAGGCGAAGAACATATTTATAGGATGCCTTACAGCCAGATAGCCGAACCGCTCAGCTTTTGTTGCTTCGAGGAATTTCTGGCGGGTCATAATTGGATACGAACCAATGCTCGCGCTGAACAACTTGGCGTTGTGCGCATGGTGGTGGTCATGAGACCGTTTCCAGATGTTTGGCGGAGTGATCATGTATATACCGAACACGGTGAACATGACATCAGCGATCACGGATCCGCGTAGAATAGTGTGGTGTTGGTAATCGTGGAAGATGATAAATACCCTGGCCAGCAGCATAGCAGCACCAAAGCTGCATAATAAGCGAAGCCAGATGTTGTCAAAGTAACCTGCACCTGCAGTGGTGCCAATGAGAAGAAGGAATGAAGTAATGGTGTAATACCAACTTTTCCAGCGGATCTCTTTCGCAAACGGTTTGGTTGCCAGAATAAGTTCTTTACCTGTAAGCATGCACAAATTTAAGTAACAATGAGAAAATTAAAACAGTAGAAGGGGTGAATAACTATTCGTAAATAGACTTTAATTATCAGATGTTTATGTAAATATAAGCACCGAGTTGCACAATTATGCCAATAACATAGCCGAGCCAGACGTCACCACGTTGATGGGCGCCGAGGTAAAGCCTTGCTGATCCGATGATACCCGCCAGCAGAATGGCGGCGAAAAGGGGCAAGATCATGTTGACGGAGCTACTGATCATGAGAACTATGATTATGCCAATGATGCCGCCCGCAGCCGCTGTATGCATGCTAACGCGGGTGAATATATTGGCAATGAATATCAGGATGATACCCCAGAAGTTGCCCAACATGAGGATCTTGAGAATCTGAGGAACTGCACCGGCCATGTTGTTGAGTACGTGGCTGATCCAGAAGTAGAAGATCATGGAGGCCATGAGCGGGATGGTGCGCTCGCGGGCGGATGGCATTTTGTAGCTGCCGATGAACCCCAGCGGTTTCATGAGCAGTATAGCAAACATGGGGAAGAAGGCCGTAGACACCCCGATACTGACGAAAAGCAACATCAGTTGTTTACTGCTCATGCCTGTGAACCCCACCGGTGCCAACTTCCACAGAACTACAGACATAACCAGCGGCATGAATACCGGGTGGCAGATTACTGAAATGATATTTGCAAACCCGGTGGCGACAGGAGACTTGCTGATCGCTGTTTCGGTATTGCTTGTATTCTCGGACGATCCGTTCATTAATTATTTCGAAAACGTGGTTCAAAAAAAGCAAACAAAGGTTTTAAATATTCATGGTGTAAATTCCAATGGCGGTTATCACGATAGTTGCGGTTTTTTTCCAATCTCGGATCATTTTTTGGATTGTTTTTTTCTCCCTTTGGGAGCAGAGCGTCAAGGTAGGCGTAAATTCTTGATTTGTCCAAAGGAGGATTATATTCCCGTACACATCCCTCGTAGGCACGGAAGCAGTCTATCAATGATCTTTCTTTGGCTATTTCTGTGAGCAAAATTTCTAAATTTCCGTTCGAAGAATTGTTTGGAAAAAGAAACAAGTCGAAATTAATATTTTGACGTTCGAGGTCTTTTGATACTTCGGTTTTTCGATTGACAAAGTCATTATCAGCATCCAGAATAAGTATTGTTTCTTTTTTATTATCATGATTCCTCCTTATTGATTCAATGAGGCCTCCTCCCGCTTTATAACCGGACCAAGACGCCAAGGTGTCAAAATCGTCATCATTCAGTGAAACATTGAAAATCTCAAGTATATAATCGCGGATGAACTTAACATCAGCTGGGCTCTCTGTAAAAATCTTGAATTCCACCATCGTCTTACCTTATTTCGCTTTCAGCAATTAGTGCATTTTCAAATTGTTCAAAATTTGAAGTGTAAGTCTTAATACCTGTTTTAGTTTCCGCTATTTTAATAATTCTGCCATCTTTTTCGAACCCAAGCTCTTTTAACGCATCGGAATAGCACTGGATTAACTCCTTAGAGTGAGTGGTGGCAAAGATTTGAACGTTTTTGTTTTTTGCAATTTGTAAGATGTTTTTGACAAAACTTTTCATTCTGCTGTAGTGTATGCCTGCATCTATTTCATCAATCATCAAGCGCTTGTTTTCGCATAATTCCAACTCAAGAAGATACCTAAATAGCTTGTTAGTGCCGTCTCCGTATTGGGACAACAACATTAGATCTTTGTCAGTTTCTCTTATCGCAATTGACGGTAAATTTGGTACTAATGCATTGTTGATTTCTATAGACAATAAAGAAGGGACAAAATATGAGAACTCTTTTTTAATACTCTCTAGCTTTGCATTATTTATTGATAATTGAGAGAAGAATGTCACCAAATCACCCCCGTACAAAGCTCCAAAACTCACGTACGGCATATAAAAAAGAGATAATTCGTACTTGGGTAATGACATGAGTTCATAGCTAATTTCATCGTCAATGGTAAATTCAATAATCCCGCGTTGCAATAATCTATTATTTGCGACTTGTGCGATTAGGAAGTCAGTTAAAGTAGTGGAGGAACTTCTGTCAACTTCAGAGATGGATTTTCTCTGCAGGGATACAGAATGCATGACATTTTCGTATGCGTAAGAAAATGTCATGGGCTTTGTTTTGTCTTTTATGAAAAAATCTAAATCTAAAAAATCTTGGTCCGTATTTTGATATACGACTATCTTTTTCCCAACTAAACATTGATATAAATTGACTAACAATTTTGTTTTATCATCATCAACCAATAAAGCTTCCAATAATGTAGTTTTTCCCACATTGTTGTCGCCAACTATCAGGTTAAATTGCCCTATTTCATTTATCTCCAGATTACTGAATCGCTTGAAATTTTCAACCTTGAAATAAGATAAGTGCTTCGTTTCCATTTTATATCATTATTAATTTCGAAAAGGTATATATCTTAAACAACTCACTCCAATATAGGAGATAACCATTTGCTGATCTCTTCCACACTCATGCCTTTGCGGTGTGCATAGTCATGCAATTGGTCGTCAGTTATTTTATTAATTCCAAAATAAGTGCTTTCCGGGTGGCTGAAGTACCAACCGCAAACAGACGCGGCAGGGTACATGGCCAAAGATTCGGTAAGGGTGATACCGGCATTCTCGGTGGCGTTCAGCAGGTTAAAAAGTTTGATCTTTTCAGTGTGGTCGGGACAGGCAGGGTAGCCCGGTGCCGGGCGAATACCCTGGTATTTTTCTTTCACCAGTTCTTCTATTGCAATACGCTCATCGGGTATGTAGCCCCAAAACGAGGTGCGTGTGCGTTTGTGCAGCACTTCAGCAAATGCTTCGGCCAGCCTGTCGGCAATCGCCTGCAGCATGATCTTGCTGTAATCATCATGGTCGGCCATAAAACGCTGAATGTGCGGCTCTATGCCATGTATGCTGACCGCGAATGCGCCCATGTAGTCTTTTACACCGGAATGCGGGTCGTATGGTCGTACGAAGTCTGCCAGTGAGTAGCTGGGTTGTCCGTCAGCTTTTTTGATCTGCTGACGCAACATTTCCAATGTGGTCAGTTCGCCTCCTTGTTCGTTCTTTACAACAATGGTATCCGGGGCTATCTTGTCTGCTTCCCAAAATCCTACTACGCCTTTGGCAGTGAGCCATTTTTCAGCGACGATCTTGTCGAGCATCGCGTTGGCATCGTTGTATAGTTTTGTGGCTTCGGCACCGATGGTAGCATCATTCAGTATTTCCGGGAATTTTCCCTTCATTTCCCACGAAATGAAGAATGGTCCCCAGTCTATATATTTGCGTATCTCGGTCAGGTCGTAATCAGCAAACACTTTTACACCCATCTCTGCCGGGCGTGGCGGTGTGTAGCTGTCCCAATTGATGGCTACAGGGTTGGCCTGAGCCTCGGCAAATGAGATGTATTGCTTAACTGTCTTTTTATTCTCAAAGTCGTCGCGCAGCTTTGTATATTCAGTATTGATGCCGCTGAGGAAGGTCTGCTTCTGGTCTTTATTCAGCAGGTTGCCGGCTACCGTCACGCTTCGGCTGGCGTCCAGCACATAAACCACTCCGTTGTCGTATTGCGGGGCAATCTTCACAGCGGTGTGCATGCGGCTGGTGGTGGCGCCACCAATGAGCAGCGGTTGCTTCATGCCCCTGCGTTTCATTTCTTTAGCAACATGTACCATCTCGTCGAGCGATGGTGTGATAAGTCCGCTCAGACCAATGATATCTACATTCTCTTTCTGGGCTGTGTCCAGGATCTTGTCGGCAGGCACCATTACACCCAGATCTATCACTTCATAACCATTACAGCCAAGCACCACACCTACAATGTTCTTTCCAATATCGTGTACATCACCTTTCACGGTCGCCATCAGGATCTTAGCGGCTCCTGCAGCTTCTTCGTTCGTGGTTCCCGCTGCCAAGTGCGCCTTGCGTCGTTCTTCCTTTTCCGCCTCAATGAATGGGAATAGGTAGGCTACGCTCTTTTTCATGACACGGGCACTTTTTACTACCTGTGGCAGGAACATTTTTCCGCTACCGAAGAGGTCGCCCACTACGTTCATTCCGTCCATCAAAGGTCCTTCAATAACATCAAGCGGCTTGGGATACTTCAATCTGGCTTCTTCAGTGTCGGCATCTATGAAGTCGGTGATACCGTTCACGAGTGCGTGTTTCAGGCGGTCTTCAACAGCACCGGCCCTCCAGGCATCGTCTTTTTTCTCTTCTTTGCCTTTGGCTTTTACTGTTTCGGCAAAAGTCACCAGTTTTTCGGTTGCGTCCGGGTGGCGGTTCAGGACCACATCTTCGCACAGTTCGCGCAGTTTGGGTTCTATTTCATCATACACCACCAGTGCGCCGGCATTCACAATGCCCATATCCATACCTGCTTTGATGGCATGGTAGAGGAACACACTATGCATAGCCTCGCGTACCACATCGTTGCCGCGGAAGGAGAAGGAAATATTGCTGACGCCACCGCTGACACGGGTGAGCGGCATTTTTTGTTTGATGATGCGTGTTGCCTCGATGAAGTCTACCCCGTAATTGTTGTGTTCTTCTATACCAGTGGCAATCGCAAAAATATTGGGGTCGAAGATGATATCCTGCGGGTGAAAGCCTACTTTTTCGGTAAGGATCCTGTAGGCGCGTTCGCATATATCCACCCTGCGTTGCAGCGTGTCGGCCTGGCCTTGCTCGTCGAACGCCATAACAATCACCGAAGCTCCGTAACTAAGGCAGGTGATCGCCTGCTCTATGAACTTTTCTTCTCCCTCCTTCATGGAGATGGAGTTAACAATACATTTGCCCTGAATGCACTTGAGTCCGGCCTCGATGATCGCAAACTTGGAAGAGTCGAGCATGATGGGGATACGTGCAATATCCGGTTCGGCCTGTAAAAGGTTGACGAATGTGGTCATTGCCTGAACGCCGTCCAGAAGCGCATCGTCCATGTTTATGTCGAGTATCTGCGCTCCGTTTTCCACCTGCTGGCGTGCCACGGAGAGTGCCTCTTCGTACTGGTTTTCACGTATGAGCCGCGCGAACTTTTTGGAACCCGTAACGTTTGTCCGTTCTCCTACATTTACGAAGTTCGTTTCGGGACGCACTACCAGCGGTTCCAGTCCGCTAAGCCTTAAATATGGTTTAATTTCAGACATTAATAATATTGCTAAAAACCGTGCAAAGGTAACTGATCGAGGGCATAAGTAGCCCAAATGTAACAGTGAAGTGCAATAAATGTTTCATGCCGCAGGTCGCCTCATTTGACATTTAACTGTAGCAGGTACCTTTGCGTGATATGAAAGCACTAACAACGATATTTTTACTGCTGATATCCAATACATTCATGACTTTTGCGTGGTATGGTCACTTGAAATTCAAGGAAATAGAATGGCTTAGGAATCCCGGGCTGTTCACGGTGATCCTTCTAAGTTGGGGGATGGCATTTTTTGAATATGTATTTCAGGTGCCCGCTAATCGCATTGGTTTCAAAGGGCAGGGTGGTCCCTTCAGCCTTGTGGAACTTAAAACTATTCAGGAGGCGATAACCCTTGTTGTGTTCATGGCGTTCTCAGCTATTGTGTTCAAGCAAAAGTTTGAATGGAATCATCTCGTGGGATTCGGGCTTATTGTGCTTGCTGTATATGTGATCTTCAAAAAGTGGTAAAGACTATATAAAAGTTAAAATATACCCTGTGTTGGCGATAGGGGCACAAAAAGGTTAAATTTGCCAGTCAGCATCTATTCATTTTAGTTTTCATGAGTTTTTCAAATAAAGGAAGGTTTCTTGCGGCTGTGGCCATGATAGCCGTTGCGCCTGTGTGTATGGCGCAAAAGAGCCTTGACAAGATAATTGCCATCATAGGCAAAAACCGCATCATTCTGCAGTCTGAACTTGAGTCTCAGATAGCACAGGCTGCCATGCAGGAGCCAGGCTTTGACACCGCCAATGCACGCTGCTTTGTATTGCAGCAGATGGTGTCGCAGAAGATGATGATGGAACAGGCCGACAGGGATAGTGTGACTGTGAGCGATGATGATGTGGAGGGGCAGCTGGATAACCGTCTGCGTTATTTTACCCAGATGTATGGTTCTAAGGAAAAATTGGAGCAGGTATCGGGTAAAACCGTATTTCAGCTGAAAGAAGAATACAGAGATGTGATACGCGAGCAGATGCTGGCCCAGAAGATAACCGAGAAGATATTTGAGAATGTGAAGATCACACCTGCGGAGGTGGAAGCTTTTTATAAAAAGATACCTGTAGACAGCCTGCCGTTTTTCCCCGCAACTGTGGAAGTGGGTCAAATTGTCATAGATCCGAAGGTGAGCCAAGAGATGGAAGACTACGCTCACGATAACATTGAAGATATACGCAAGAAGATAATTGAAGGCAGGATGAGTTTTGAAGCTGCCGCCGGATCGTACAGCGAAGATCCCGGCAGTCGCGATAATGGTGGTCGGTATGACGGAGTGACCAGAAACGGACCGTGGGTACCTGAGTTTTTGAGTGCGGCGTTCAAATTGCAGAACGGTGAGATCTCTCCTATCGTCAAAACAAAATTCGGATACCACATAATTCAGATGATCAGCCGCAGGGGCGATGAGTGTGATCTGCGGCATATACTAATAAAGCCTACTATTACTACATCTGATGTGAATAAGGCATTGGCTAAACTGGACAGTGTGCACAAACTGGTGACCAGCGGTAAAATGTCATTTCAGGAAGCGGTAGGTAAATTCTCTACCGATGAAGCAGCGAAACGTACCGGTGGTATGGTCAATGACCCTCAGACCGGTGGTTCGGACCTCGACATCACTAAGCTGGACCCTGTAATGGTGTTGTTGCTCGATACATTGAAACCCGGTGGTTTTTCAGCTCCTCATGTGTTTGTGAACGAACAACGTGAGAAGTCTTGCCGAATCGTTTATCTGCGCACCCGCACATCTCCTCACAAAGCCAATCTGAAAGAGGACTACGGTAAGATACAACAAGTTGCACTGGAGCAGAAAAAGCAGAACAAAGTACAGGGATGGGTAACAGAAAAGGTGCCAACCTTTTACTTGTGGCTGGCACCTGAGTTTCGCGAGTGCAATGGCATGCGAGCGTGGGTAGTGCAGTAGGACTATTCTTTTTCTACTTGTTGTTTTCTGTGGTCTTCACCCCGAGGTATGCACCCGTGCTAATTCCCATCAACAATAAAAGATTGTCTGATATTACCGTCTCATCCGGCAGCGTGCTTTCATTAGCTACGTAATGGATATATATAAGTCCAACCGCCAGAGTCCAAAGCACGTTCTGGAGCCGGTGAATAGATACTCCTTTTTTGTCTGATAGGATGTCAAGGATAAATCCTTCGGAAGGAAAGTCGGAATTGAGATTGCCATTTTTCTTCTGGCTTTCGTCAATCAGCTTCGCTGATGCGCTGGTTGATACGACAATTCCGAGCAGTATGAGGTTCACCGTATTTATGGCCGGTATTTGATAATCGTGCTTGAAGAGTATGTACAGGAACGAGCTAAAGATGATAATGGTCCAAAATGCGAACTGAGAGCGCGCCAGGCTGAACGGTGCGGGGTCGGGTGACTTGGTTTTCGCAGGAGGTGTTGCTACCAGAGGGGCGTCTGTCCCGTCTTTCTGGTCCGGGTCGTCTGCAGTGCTAATGTCGGCAGAATTGGTGTCGCGAAGCATGTTGGTCTTTTTTGCAAGCAGCACGACAATGACGGAGAAAGCTCCGAGGAACATGTAATAAATTGCGTTAGACATAGGTGAGTTTGTTTATGTTGTTATAAATGGTGAGATGAAATCGTGTCAATCTGTAGTGGTAACGGTATACTTGCCCTTCAGGTCTGCACGAACAACGATGTGGTCGTCCCAGGGAGTAGCGTATATCTTTTTATCAACTGTATAGGGTCTGAAATCGCGCGCTCCCTCGGCAGCTTGTACGGTGATCGTTTCGGACCTGCGACCCGGGATATAGTAGTCGAGCATATTCAATGTAGAAATACGCGGGTGGCCATAAGAGTAGGTGTTGAATCCGGATCCGTCATTTTTTCCATAATCCCAGGGACCGCATGATATAACTGCAATGTTAGGTGTCACTGTTTGCAGGTAGTCTTCAGTGGTAGCATTTTTGGCGCCGTGGTGGCCCACCAGCAATACATCGGCATCGAGTGCTTTCGTGCCTGAATAGTAACCAAGGAGCGTTTCAATTCCCTCGGTTTCCAGGTCGCCGGTAAAGAGCATTGAAGATTTTCCGAATGTGACTTTTACTACCAGACTATGGTTGTTAGCATTACCAAAGGCAGTTTTGCTCCAGTCGTCGGGTTGGTTGATAAACTGACCGGAGTACATGACGATAGCGGGGTTGCCGGTGGGGCAGTTGATAGGATCAATGATAGAGTCAGTAAGGCCTTTTTTGCTTCCGTTTTTTGTTACTTTTTCGAAGGTTATGTTTTCGTAGAGAATATCTGCCCCGGCGGCATTATCCTGCAACCACTTCTGATTAGTTTTTCCCGAGCCCGTTCTCATACCATTGTCTATGTACCTGTCCACACGGTATGTCTGTGCCAACTGCATCAAGGCCTGATTGTGGTCTACGTGCGGGTGCGTGACCATTACCAGGTCTATGGTGTTATTGAGGTCTTTTCTACGCTTGAAGAATCGGGCCAGGTAGTCCATTAGTTTTGTCTGATACTCGTCGTCCTGCGCGCCCGCGTCAATCATAACGACTCCACATGGGAACTCGAGTAAAGCTGCTGCACCTTGTCCCACATTGATAAAGTGCGCTCTCATAACGGAATCGTTCTGAGCAAAGGCATTGCCGGCCGAAACATAAAGTAGCAGGACGGCTAAAACACGTGAAAAGTGGTTCATGATACCCAAGATTGATAGTTATTTGAAAAACTTCTTATGCAAATCTATAGAGGGGTATTTCAAAAAAACAGAGTAAAAACACCTGTTTTTTCAGGTGTTTTTACTCTGTTGGCGGAGACGTAATATTTATGCGAATGAGAGGAATGCCCTTCCTAGGTACTTCACAATGTCCGAAGCGATCAGTGCTTCTTTGGAAAGGTCGGCAGCAGCGAGGTCGGCAGCATGGCCATGCAGATAAACGCCAAGCACCGCAGCGTTGTCGGGCGTATATCCGTTGGCAATGAGTGCGGTAATGATGCCTGTGAGCACATCGCCGCAGCCGCCTGTTGCCATGCCTGAGTTGCCCGAGGTGTTGTAGCGGCAATTTCCATCAGGATCTATTACGGCAGTAAAATGCCCTTTGAGAACGATGTTTATGTTATACCTCATGGCCTGGATTCGGGCATGGTCGACCTGCACCATGCTGTTCGTGTTTTCGCCGAAGATGCGTGCAAACTCTTTGGGGTGTGGCGTAATGACGGAACCGGCCGGAATGCGTGAGAGCAGGTCCGGATGGGCAGCTATTATATTGAGCGCGTCGGCATCTAAAACTACCGGGCGCGACCACGTTTCGAGAAAAACACTGAGTGCATTAACAGCTTTGGCATCAGTGCCAAGGCCGGGGCCTATGCCAATGGCGCCTGTGTTTGCAGGAGGGTGTATGCCAACGATGAAATCGGTGCCGCTGGTACTGCACATAGCTTCAGGCACAGAGGTCTGCAGAATATTGTAGCCGCAGGAGGGAATACAGGTTGTGACCAAGCCTGCACCCGTTCGCAATGCGGCAGATGCAGCAAGCACCATAGCTCCGATCTTCCCGTAACTGCCACCCACCAGACAGGCGTGCCCCATGGTTCCTTTGTGGGCAAAGTCGGGTCGTGGCTTGTACAGTTTCCTGGCTTCGTCATGACCAGTGGTACTGTAATGTGTGTGCGTGCCGGCTATAAAAGTAGGATCAAGGCCTATGTCGAGTATATGAACATTGCCGGTAAATGGTTCAGACTCAGGATGGAGAAATACTCTTTTCCGGAACTGGAAGCTCAAAGTGTCTTCGGCCTCAAATACCACCTCGCCCGGTGATGGCGCATTGTCGGCAGACAGACCTGTGGGCATGTCAATAGCCACTTTACGGTTGGGCAGGCTGTTCACTTGTTTAACGAAAGACGCCAGCCAACCCGATAGGGGGCGGTTAGTGCCGGTGCCCAGTATGGCGTCGATAATGACAATGTTGGAAGGGATGTCTGTAATAAACGTATTGGTCGCAACAAAGCCAACAAGGTCTTTGTTTAGTTGTTGCACTGCCTGTAGGTTGCTTTCGCAGTCGGCAGAACGGTCTGTGCCCAAATCGAGCAGGAAAGCTTTTACTCCCAGTCCGCGCCTATGCAGCAGACGTGCTATCGCCAACCCGTCACCTCCGTTGTTACCTCCCCCGCACAACACCACAAACAGCGATTCCCTTGGTAGATTATCCGTCAGCCAGTTGACACACGTCAGGGCAGCGCGTTCCATCAGGTCGATGGAGCGCATGCCGGATGCCTGAATGGTGTAAGCATCGCATGCTTTGATCTGGGCAGCAGAGAAAATTTTCATGACAGACGACATTATGTAGCTAAAGTAAATATACACATAAAATCATCCGTTGGCGCTGATATTGGTAGGCACAGTTACCTGCGAATAACGATCTTCTGCACATCGGGCATAGAGGAGCCGTTCGGTATTACCTTCAACATATAAATTCCCTCGGGTAGTTGAGATATGTCCAGTCGGTAAGGTAAGTTGTTATTCAGATTGAAGGATAATACCTCCCGTCCGAGACAGTCAGTGATTTGTGCAGGGGTAGTTACGTTATTATAGGAAGAGGGCAGGCAAAGGGTAACGGTGTTACCGGCCGGATTGGGGTAAACTACAACACGAGCGGTGGTCCGGTTGACACGGTCCACGTAACTTGGTGTGTCCTGTATTGACCGGATCTCGATGTCGTCCAACGATACGCCATCGTAGTTGTTGGCTGCATCACTTACCAATTCGAATTTCAGCAATACCTTTTGCCCCAGATAGTCGTTGAGGTTAAGGTGTTCTTTGACCCACTCAGGTTGTTGTGCGTCGTAGACCGGTTTGTCGTACAGCTGGTACATGGTGCCGCGGCGTGTTCGTGAGCCGCAAAGCGGTTGCCAGTCAAAGAATCCTTCAGGTGTTGCCTGAACCGAAAAATAGTCATACTTCGATTCTATGCCCCAACGCCCCCAAAAACGCAGCCATGCTTCGGTGGAATAGGTAAGGTCTACCGGAGTGGTGAGCTGAAGTGTGGCCGTTGTACCATCGGAATAATTGCCACATGAGGCGCTGCTTTTCAAAGAAGAAGGAGCAGAATGGTATTGGTCGGTACATACACTCCAGTCGGAAGACGAGTATTCGGATAGCGCTGATGTAGAGGGAGTTGTGATGTTATACTTCTTGCCATAGTAGAAGCGAACGGTGTCATAGATGTCGTAAAGTCCGTTGTTGGTTTTGAGCACGTATCCGATCTGCTGGCCATTGGGCGTCGCTGCAGCTATGGTGTAGCTGAAGGAGTCGTTCACTTCCTGCAGCAGGGCGAGTCCCGGATATGTTTTGGGCGTAGACGGTACTGTTAGCCAACTGTCTAACGGGGTGATACTCACCGTAAAAGTGGCACCGTCCGGTATGCCCAATCTGCGAATATTGTAGTGCAAGTAGCCTGAAGGAGCCACAAGTATCTTGTCGTCCTGGTTGGTCACTTCGGCGTAGGGTAGCAGCAAGGCTGCCGTTTTTACGTTCATTGCCAGGTTGTTCTTGCAGTCGTGTTCAATGTTTGTTGCCGGTCCGTAGAACCCGTATTCGTCATCGCCTACCTCAGGTGTAAAGGCGAAAACTTTGTTCTTCGTTGTCGTTTCGCCATACATCCAGTCGTCAGAACCTCCGTTGGATACGTAACTAAGCGTTTGGTCGCACGTGCCATAGCGGTAATGGTTGTACTCGGTCATATAAGAGCCAAACGCAATAAATTTTGTTGAGTCCGGCGTAAGTAACGACGGAACGTGCCCCCACGGGTAGATCAGAGCATTGTTATAGGTATGAAAATTCAGGTTGAATGTAAAGTTGTGATTTTGAGCCAGATACCTAATGGCCTGTGTTTCGGGTTCCGAGAATGCAGCCGTGCCCCTGTAAGTTTGGGAGCTGGTTACCGGGCTGGAGCCGATATTGTCGTAGGCAAACGTGAGACCGTAGTTGCGGTTCAGGTCCACTCCAAAGGTGCCATCAAGGTTGTTTCTGAGGTTTTTTCTCCATAATCCGCCGCCTGCGGGGTCGGTAGCTATGTTACGCAGGTAGCCGTCCGGATTCACGACAGGTACAAAATACAACTCGGTATTGTCAATGATCTTTTTGATCTGCGGGTCGGTGGCGTAGTTTTCCAGCAGGTACCAAAGGTAAAATATGTTCGATGACAGGCTGCCGGGTTCGCGTGCATGGTGTATCGATGTTGTGAGCATTTGCGGTCTCAGGGGTTGTGCCGTATCCGGGTTGTTGGAAATGCGCACCCAGTAGATGGGACGACCTTCGATAGTCAGGTAGGAACCGATAGGTTGTTTGGCGCTGATGAGTGAAGGGTAGAGAAGACGCATTGAATCGAGTATGTCCAGTGCTTCATAATAGGTGAAGTAACCGCCATAACTGCCTAAATGAAAATGAGTTGGCGTATTTATGTTAATATCATTTCCGCAACTTACCGCTGTGCTTTTTTCGGCGACTTTTTTTTTATTCTGATCCCGATAGTGCTGCTGTACATCGTCGATAACGATCTCAACTTTGAACCCTGCATTGCGGGCAGACGTCAGTTCATTCTCGGAAAAGTCTGATATGAAGAAGGTATTCTTTTTGTGTTCGCCATGGTCAACGGCCAGCCCCAGTTGTGCCAGTCCGGATATGGTGTGGTCTTTGTCTAAATGAATCTTCGCCCGTGAAAAACGTTCGGATTTCTGGCCAAATGAAGTATTGAACAGAATTAGCAGCGTAAAGAATATAAATACCCTCATTATAAGGTGGGTTTGGTTTTTGATAAAATTACTGATAAAACATCAATTAAATTACAATGGTTTATACCGGTATTGAGTGAATACCGCTACCACAATGTTCCGTTAAGGTGTACATTTGCTGAGGATATATGGCTGTTTATCACGGTACAGGAGGATTGCCTTCATTTAAAAGCGCAGTAGTTACAATCGGCACTTTCGATGGTGTGCACAAAGGTCATCGTGCTATTTTGCAGAATGTGGCAGAAAAAGCGGCTTCTGTAGGTGGTGAAAGCATCCTGATCACGTTTGACCCTCATCCGCGTAAGTTACTTTTCCCTAATGAGTCGCTCGGTATCATCACTCCGCTCGCTCAGAAGTTGGAATTAGTGCAGTCTATTGGTATTCAACATGTTGTAGTGGTTCCTTTTACCCATGAGTTCGCTACGTTGTCTGCGCGTGGGTATATTGAAGAGTTTCTGGTACGTCATTTTTCTCCTCATACCATCATTATCGGTTACGATCACAGATTCGGTCACGACCGTACAGGGAACATTTCGTTGTTGCAGGAGTTGGCACCACAATTAGGGTATCAAGTTCTTGAGATCCCCGCTCAGTTGATAGATCAGGCGGCGGTAAGTTCTACAAAGATCAGGAATGCTGTGATGTCCGGAAATGCTTTGGAGGCTGCTTCAATGTTAGGGAGACCCTATTCATTTGCGGGCAGGGTGGTGCACGGCAGGCAGCTTGGCAGGCAATTGGGTTATCCTACAGCCAATCTTATTATGACCGATGCAGACCAGGTGGTTCCGGGTATGGGGGTGTATACCGTGCGTGTAAGGTGGAACGGACAGGTATATGGCGGGATGATGAGTGTGGGTAAAAATCCTACCGTGTCTGATACGGAAGAGTTGAAAATTGAGGTGAATATCTTCGATTTTGCCAAAGATATTTATGGTGAAACTATTGAAGTTTATATAGAAAATAAGATTCGCAACGAAATGAAATTCAATAGTTTAGAAGATTTGAAGTCAGAAATAGATTCAGATAAGAAGATAAGTATTGAATTCCTTGGAATTAGATAGGCTTCTTAAAGTTTTGCTTTAGGTTTGTTGCGGCCGCATAACGTGGAGTTGGTCAGAATCAGAAGGCCTCCTCAAAGTGAATAATTTCTTTTACGTGTTCACCTGCCAAGAGCACAGACACAATATCAAATCGCACATTTCTATAATCTCGGTTGGTCGCTAAAAACGCTTCCGCCGCCCCCAGGAGATTGGTCTGCTTTTTTCGGTTTACGGTCTCTTCAGGAAAGAGCAATGTTGCCGAAGATCTGGTCTTTACTTCCACAAATACAAGAAGATCGTCGTTGGCAGCAATAATGTCCACCTCCTTTTTTCCGGAGCGCCAGTTACAATGGAGAATTTTATAACCTTTATTTTGCAAAAAGTCTGCAGCGATTTGTTCGCCTTTTATCCCAATTTTACTATGTTTGGCCATTGAAATTTAAATATACCGATTAACCGTATAAAACCGGCTTCTTTTTGGCCATTTTCCGATCGGGTATCTGATACAGGAAGAAGAAAAAGCAAATATTATGATGAAACAATTAGTAATGGATTTTCCGCTTCAGTTACAGGAAGCGCTTATAATAGGAAAGAATCACAAGTTCATTACCCCTCCGGGGAATTTTGATAATGTGGTAGTTACGGGTCTGGGAGGTAGTGGAATAGGAGCGTCTATTGTGCAGAATTACGTATTTGACAAGCTGAAAATACCATTTGTGGTCAACAAGGACTACTTCTTGCCGGCATTCGTGGGCAAAAAGACGCTGGTGCTGGTCTGTTCCTATTCGGGAAATACGGAGGAGACGGTAATGGCACTCCAGGAAGCAAAAAGGCGCCGTGCTACTATTTTGTGTATCACGTCCGGTGGAAAAATAGCCGAATTTGCAGGGGCAAAGAAATTGGACTGCATCCTTGTACCGGCCGGTATGCCACCAAGGGCTTGTCTTGGATATTCACTAATTCAGATACTGCGTGTGTTACATCATTTCAACCTCATAGGTAACAGTTATGAGCGCGAGATAAAGGGATCTATCAAGCAGTTGAAGGCTGCCGGTAACGACATTCAGAAAAAAGCAATGGCAATTGCCAAAAAAGTTCACGGCAAGCTTCCTATCGTTTATTCATCTTCGATGATCGAAGGTGTTGCCATCCGTTTTCGCCAACAGCTGAACGAAAACAGCAAGGTGCTTTCCTGGAGTGGGGCAGTACCGGAAATGAACCATAACGAATTGGTGGGTTGGCGCGATGACGCTTCGGATAAGGCGGTGATCGTGCTTCGTAACGAGGACGACTACAAGCGTGTGCAGGCCCGCATAGAGATAGGCAAAAAGATATTCAAAAAGTACGGACCTACTCAGATCGACATTTTTTCTGAAGGAAAGACCTATTGGGAGAAGATTTTCTACCTCATTCACCTGACCGATTGGGTGTCTGTTTTTCTGGCAGAGCTGAGGGGTATGGATGCGACGGAAGTGAAAGTGATAGATTTCCTTAAGAAGTCGCTGGCAGAGGTAGAATAGTCTATCAAACCGGTGCGTCGCATCGGTCAGTCAATGTCCAAAAAAATATTCGTTTGCGCCTAAAAAAATCTTGTTTTTTTTAGAAAGCAATTCTACATTTGCAACCCCAACCGGATACCATTTAGTTCCATGGTGTAACGGTAGCACAACAGATTTTGGTTCTGTTTGTTCTGGTTCGAATCCAGATGGAACTACGCAGTTGGAATGGCTCTCATTTTTGAGAGCCATTCCTTTTTTATATTCCTTAAAAACCTTTTCTGGCTTGCATATCAGCCTGACTGCTTCATTAATTCTGCCGGTTCGATATGTATTATTTTCAAAAATCAGCATTTCGGGATAGATCGAACCGATTATACGCTGTTTGGTGGCTAAAGTCGCCGTCTGGTAATACTTTGGCAGGTTTCTTAGTCCTTTAGTAACCGTAGCTATGTAGTTCATCAGATTATCGTCTGTCTTGCTTACATCCTGTTTTTTTTGAAGCAGCTTTTCTATTTCTGGTTCATACAGGTTCTTAATGTCCCGGTATTCCGCCGGACTTATTTCTTCATCAGACATACGACGCAGAGCATTCGTTATTCGTACCCGATGCTTTTCTATTGCTTCATCAATCTCCTTTACATTAACGGATTTGGCACTACCTGCTTTTTTATAGTAGTCCGTAGCTATTGTTTCAAATAGCAGTATATCCTGTTCGTCCGGCGTTATCTTCTTGAGTTCCTTCAAAAACTCCTTATTAAGGACCTCTGCTTTGTGACGTTCTCCGCATTTGCTCGTACAGTGGTAATAAAAATACCTGCTGCTCCTTCCCTTCGATGCACTGCCTGTTAGTTTGGTGCCACACTTAGGACATTTTAAGAAGCCCCTTAAGGGTAACTCATCTTTACCAGCATGAACCGTAGGGTGACTAGGCCTTCTGCCATCGAGTATTTCCTGAACAATGTAGAACAATCCTTCCGATATGATTGGCTCATGAATACCTTTTACTACGGTTGCAGGTTCGTCCTTATATGCGCCAATCTTGATCTTACCCATGTAAATGGGATTACGCAACATAAGAAAGACATTACTTTTACTAACCCTTAGTCCCTTTTTCGATGCTTCACGCCAAATATCCATCACGTTGTTCTCCTGCTTGGCTACTTCTTCGAATAGCCAGCGTACCAATAGTGCGTCATTGCCGGGTACAATAATGGGCCGGTTATCTTCTGTCCTGATATTCTTATACCCTATTGGTGCCCAAGTACAATGCCTACCTTCTTTCATCGCCCGTCTTGTTCCTGCAATAACGTTCAATGAACGCCTGTCATTCTCCACTTCAGGAGCAGCAAGATAGAAAGCCAACATGATCTTGTTTTCGGGAACATTCAGGTCAAGTGGCTGCTCCATAGCCTGTGGCTCTACTCCGAGCTTGTTGAGCTGGTTAATCATTCCGTAAGCATCCCCTGCATTACGACTGAATCTATCCCACTTTAAGAATAACAGCAGGTCAACCGCTTGCTTGTTTTTCTTAAGAAAACTCAACAGTTGAGTGAATGCAGGACGATCAAAGGTCTTGGCTGAATGATCTTCTTTATAAAAGCCAACTACCTCGATATTTTGTAATTTGCAATAGTTCCTTAGCCTTTCTTCCTGATGGGCAAGGCTATATCCTTTTTCGCTTTGCTCGTCCGTACTAACTCGCACGTAAATAATGGCTTTCTTCATTGTCGGTTTTGTTTTCTGTCAATGGTATAATAATGGTTGCTTTTCGTTGTTCGTATTCCTCGTAGGTAATTGCTGCCAGCTTGTAAAAAAAATCTCTTATTTGTTCTATTTGATAGTCGGTATAACTTTTTGCTTTTTCTTTCAAAATTTTTCGGCAAACAGCTATTGATACTTTGTTCTCTATCACGACTTCTGTTGTTACCTTGTTTTCATAAAAAGGCAGTTTATTCTTTTTATATCTATTTTTCATTGCTCATAATATATTGATTATCAATTATCGTGCCAAGTTTCAGGCACGATTTTAACCCAATTTATAAAATAGAGGCAGAACGTTTGTTCCTATGTAGTGCTTTTCCCCAAACGAACAATTTTATCACATCAAGGATGCGTTGTGTTATCCAAAAATGCAAAAACTTTCGCTCTTTCTTCCTCCTGTTTTCGTTTTCGCCGCTCCCTTTGCCATTTGTTTTTGCGCATCTTTATATCGATTAACGGGTCGGTACTTACGCCTTGTTTTAAGTTTGGTTTCAGTTTGTCGCTTACCCAACTTAAACCGATAATTGCCAAAATGCCCATTGCCGCCTTAACCGGGGATAATTCAGCCTCGTAAGTAGCCACTTGTTGCTTGACGTCGCTCCCTTCACTATGGTCAACAGCTAACTGCTGTATTTGTAGCAATTTTTGCTCTGCTTCCTTCCTGCTTTCTGCTTCAATTCCTACTGTTACATCGTAAATTTTGTTCATTTTAGTTCTTGTTTATTGATGAAAAATTCGGTTTACGCTGCCTGCTGTTGTTCTGGATCGTCATTCTCCAACAACTCTGCTATTTCAGGTATCAGGTTGTTATTGTGGTACATGACACTCACAACAGTTGATACCGTTTCCCTGTGCTCCTGCGCAAATAATGGAATAAGTGATCTTTCCAATCTGGTAAAATCTTCTTCTGTAGCAGTGCCAGTGTATTGCAGGTCTTCGTTACGAAAATCCGGGGACTCCTTTTCTTTGGATGCCGTTTCTATATTGTCTGAGCGTCTAAAAGTAGCTACCATATTTTCTGTACCATCGTCTTCTGTTGCTGAAGGGCTTAACAAACCAGCAAGCATGGATGTGTCTTCCTGACCATTTTTATTTGATAGAAATAGCCCTGCAAGAGAAATCAACGCATTGGTTACCTTACCAGGCATCTGTTCTTTTTCAGCCCTCATCGTATTAATAAGTGCTTCCAATTGCGACACATACTTAGCCTTTTCATCAAGCTCTTCCCTTAGTTCATTGTTCTCTGATTTTAGCCTGTCGTACTCCCAGCTTTTCTTTTCCTGGTGCATCCTTGTGTTAAACGACTTTTCAATACCGGACAATTCATGCTCAGTTGATCGTTCGGGTTCGAGCAATAAGGTGTATTTCATGCAGCGTGGCGATGCTCCGTCATAAATATTGACGACAATACTCTTGCTGCTGGCCACTAGGAACTGTTCATGTTCAAAAAAACGCTCCGGGTCATTGTTTCTGCTAACCACCTTCATAGCATCCACTTTTATATCATAATCCTTAGGACAGCCACTTGCTGCCTCATTCTTCAGTAGCTGATAAATTCTATTTATTCCGCTTACCGAATACATCTCCTTCATAAAAGCCATAACTCTTTTAATTTTATTAGTTTTATGTTATTGTTCTTGTGTTTCTGACATAGGGCTCTTACGCCGCACTCTTCTGCTTTTTCCTGTTTTCGGCAATAAGCTTTTCAACTCCTGCTTTTGTTTGGTCAATAAAACGATTGTCATTGAAAAATAGCACTACTACTTCCATTGCTTTTTCTATGTATTCTGGTGGAAAGAAAGGAATGAACGCCTTTTTCAACCGTACAGCATCCTGTTCGTAAACCTTTCCGGTAAACTCTTTTGGTGCTTCGGAACAAGAGCAGTTCACCCGATCGGTTCCTGATAACGCTTTGTGCATTCCTCCTCCCAAAATATTGCCGATAATGGGAATACGCCCAAGAGCATCTGGGTTATTCGCAAAATAAGTTCCGGCTAAACCAAGAACGGTTTCCGTGAGCTTGCCCGACGATTTACTTTTTTCTACCTCCAGTTCATGATTCTTGTCCTTTAGCTGATTGCAATAATCCTCACACTCCTTTAGCTGCTGCTTCAAGTTCGTGCAATCCCGTTGGAGCTGATTATACGCCCATTTAGACTTTTCATGCTGCATCTTTATATGCAGGTTCTTTTCTATGCCAGATAGCTCCTCACTATTGGGAACTTCTTGTTGCAGTAACAGGATATACTTTGTATTGGTATGCGACTTGTCATGAATGATGATTGTAATGTTCCGGCTCTCAGGCATAACAAATTCCTCATACTCGTAAAACCTGTCGGGATTATTGTTCCGGCTGACCACCTTCAATTCGTCAATCTTAATTTCATAGTCTTTAGAGTTGCCAATTGATGCCTCCTTCTTTAAAAATTCAGAAATCATCTCTACCCGGCTTTCCGAATAGGGTTCTTTGATAAACGCCATATAGTTCGATTTTTAGTTGCTGTTTTTTGTTTCAGATAATTGATCAAGTGTTCTTTCGTAAACAAGATTCTGCTCTTCGCTGTCCGCTGAACCGGCGTGATGTTTTTCTTGTATATTAACTTATAAATGCTCGATGTTGACAAATGCAGAAATTCCGCTGCCTGTTTCAGTGTTAACAGAGCAGTGTCACCATCGCCAACATCTTTTTCAGCTCCTTGCCTGACTATTTGCAGTAACAGCCTTTCAATATTATCCAATTTGTCCGCCACTTTGCGCCATTGTTCTTGCATAGATCCCACCGTTTTGTCGAATAAAATTAGCATGGCAAAACGGAGTAATCCTCCAACTTGGAGTTGAGGTTGGGGCAGAAAAATGTGAAATGCCCACCGGTGCTGCATTTTCAAAAACGACAAAAGGCAGCCGATTAGACTGCCTTTTGTTAGTATTAATTACTTTTAACTCATTTGTTTGTCTTCTTTGCCATGATCAGATCGTCAGCGTAGCGCAAATAAGCCTGCTTTATTTTCTCGAAAACAGGAGGTTCGTAATCCTTTTTCGATTTGTGTATACTAGAAGACAAATTGCTTTGCCAGCCTTTGCCAAGAGAAATTTTCAGGATGGAGGCAAGGCTTTCTACGATTTTCGTGATCTCACCATTACCCTCATTGAGATAACCTGCCTGGTGCAACCCATATATCAGCTGAACAAACTCGTTGTTATTATTTCGGCTACCTGTCCAGATCACTGGATATAATGTGATATTTTCTGCGTGTGAGGTTTTATCGCCCCTTATTGACAGCGATGACAACCTTTCTTTGATTTGTAGTATAGCCATATACTGAACAATAAACTTTAATAGTTTGCCTTTGTCGGAAGCTAGGAGGGAAAAACGCCTATCTTCATCATTTGCGTAATATATTGTCAAGTTCTTTTGCTTATTTATATGCCCTGCAAAGGCCTCGTCATCATAGCCGTAGCGACGTTTAAGATCTTCTAATATCTCATCGATTGTTACGCCACTTTTATATTGTTGAATAAAATCACCGAGCAGTTCTGCTGCTTTAGGTGTAGCCGACATTAGCCTGTTGACATTTGCTAGTTCACTACCAATTTCCTCGAATATTGCTTCTTTATCCCTCGCATCTGTCAAACGTTCCTTGATGGTACGTTCGATTTGAGCGATGTATCTGGATAGTAATTTATCATATTGATCGGTAAAAGTATCGTACATGCCTAGGCTCGTTTTGTCCAAAAATACGCAAGAATGAGGCGAAAATGGCATGTGGGCTATACAAGGTAATCTGCTGGGCTTTTGTTGGCAGGCTACCTGGGAACTGCTGGCGATTTGATGGGGTATTAACCATTCCTAATGATTATTAATGGTTCATAACTGGCTAATTGATGGTTCTTGTCGAACACGACCATAAATGCCGATATAAGAAGTAAATTTGAATAAAAAAACGGGGAAAATACGGTATTTTATTTCTAAGGGACCAAGTAACTTAGCCTTAAAATTTATTGCTATGCCAAACACCCAACTCATCATTAACGGAAAAGTACAATTCAGCCCTAACACCCTGACCCTCGAACAAACTCGTGTCGAGATTTGGGATAATGCGGGCACATATGGGTTGATAGGTACCGCTTATACTGATAAAGCTGGTGCGTTTAGGGCCTATTTCAATAGCCCGATCTCAGACCTGATTAACAATGCTACGATTGTCCCGCAATATAAAACCTTTTACAATAATAAAGAAGTAGCAAACAGTCCGGCTATTCAACAAAACATCACTGTGCTCACCATATCAGAGGCTGCATTTGATACTGCAGTACAGGATTTTGACACGCAAGAAATTGCCACTTACCTCAAAGTTTGGGGAAAAATAACAGCAGAAAGTGGCGTTGCAGCGACGTTTTTGACGGTTGATGTTTATGAACAGGAGTTTCGTTCCGAGACCCTTTTGGCGCAAGCAGTTACTGATCTCAACGGTGAGTACTCAGTTAAAGTAAACATGCGTAATATAGGCCATGCGGCAGTGTTGGATAGCCGGGGTATTATCATAAATGTAACGAACCAGAATAACAAATTAGGAAGTTCTGAAGTGGTTTACCTCGACGGAACAGATCAACTCCAGGTCAACCTTACGTTGGACACCCAAAACTACACGCCAGCTCCGGTCTTTGATACTTTAATCAATAAAATTACCTACGTCATCAATGGCACGACTTTCAGCGATTTTGCCGAAAATGTTGACTTTGACAATACTCCCGTAGCTCCAGATGATACAGTTGGTTTGCCATTGGACAAAGAATATTTATCAAAGGGATACGGAAATGGCAACGGT
This sequence comes from Flavipsychrobacter sp., assembly GCA_044220845.1. Classification (GTDB taxonomy): domain Bacteria; phylum Bacteroidota; class Bacteroidia; order Chitinophagales; family Chitinophagaceae; genus Nemorincola. The sequence continues at coordinate 31,585 of JBGAQG010000032.1, forward strand.
GAGTTAGATTATGTAGCAAGGGCAGCTGGTTGTTCCTTGTTGGATGTGCAGCAAATCACTCGTTCTCTTCAGTTTGCTCAAATGTGCGATGTGGCGCATGATATGATGTATGCTTTGACAACCACAAGGGAAGTAAGTGCCAACCCTGCTACCGTAATGCTGGAAGACGAAATGCGGACTACCATCGCTCAGGCGATTGAAAATAATACGATATCAGATAAAACGTCACAGGAAATTGATGACTTTGTTACGGGAGTTGTTGATTTTCAAATCACTGCAACCAAGAATATACTCATTACTGAGGAACAATACACGATAGGGACGGTACTAAACAGCATTTTCGGCGGACAGAACCCGGAAGCTGACACAACGCAATTTCTTCAGTTGTATGGGGTAAAACAAAATGACATCGATATTTTCTGGGATGAGTATTTTACCATTGCGCCAACAAAAGCAGAATTGGCAAACCGGGGACTACAACTGGCAACGCTTACTGGCTTTCAGCCGGAAATGATCGCTAGCCTGATGACAGATACTGCACAGGGGATGTACACGATCTCCGAATGGAGCCAAACTGATTGGTTTGATTATATTTCCGATGTAAGTACGCAGGCGCAGAAACTGTGTGTACCTCAAGCAATCATCGGTGATCTGACAGACGAAACAGAAATTAAAACGCTGTATGCGAAAAAGCTTCGTTCTCTGGCACAGGATAAATTTCCACTAACAGGGTTTAAAGTTTTGTTGCAGGATCAGCAGTCGGGCTCACAGCTGATACCTGATGCAGGCATCCGTCAGCAAGCAGTAACTTTCATTACAAATAACCCTTTGTTCGATCTCAGGATAAATAATGTATATGATATAAACACCGACAATCCGAATGTGAACATGACAGGCATTCAGGATGTGGAAGATGTTCAGCAGGCTATGGCACCAATACAACGTATGTTCCGTTTGATTGGGGGTAATCCTGATGCATCCGCAAAGCTTATCATCGATAGCCTGCATACTTATGCTGCTATAAGTGCAGTTCCCTCCGATGATTTTGCTACATCTTATGCCTCACTGCTGGGTAGTAGGGATGCTGCATACGCTGCTCATGCTAAAGGTACTATGCTTGCTGCAACTGCGATGGGAACGTTTACAGGCATGTATCAGTCATCGGCGCAGCAGCAGATCGGCGTATTTGCCTGGCCGCATAACTCAAACCCTCCGGTAGTGCATGTGGACCCAAACATAAAGAATCTATTTGGCAGCACAAGTTATTGCGCATGTGAGCAATGTCTATCTGTATACAGTCCGGCTGCTTACTTCACGGATATTATGAACTTTCTGAAGGCAGGACTTCCGGGAGTGACACCCAATGTCTACAGCGAACTTATTCGCCGTCGTCCAGACCTGGAGCACATAGACATGACCTGTAAAAATACCAACACGCTAATGCCCTACATTGATCTGGTGATCGAGCTATTGGAAGGTATCATACTGAAACGTTTCTCACAACCGTCCGTCGCTGTTCCTCCATCCTATCAAACGAGCGGTACAGCCTTGGAACTAGCTGCCCATCCAGAACACGTTTATAAGCAAGCGTCAACGGTTGGTGGCGTGTATACATGGCAATACCTTGATTTTCCGGACTATGTCAAAGCCTATGATCCGCTTAGCTATGGTTCCAATAATAAAAATCTATCGAATGTTGTTTATCCTTTCAACCTCCCTTTCAGCCTGCCTGCCGCTGAGACACGTACTTTCCTTGGTTATCTAGGATACACAAGATATGAAATGATGCGGCTATTCCAACCTTACTACCTACCGACCGCCATCTCAGATTTTGACATATATAGCGAGCTGCTTGGCTTAACAGCTGAGGAATCAAAGATTGTCTCTGACACTCATTCCTTGAGTGCGAACACATGGTTGTTTTATGGCTTTACCTCGTCAGCGGTTACCAATTTTATCGATCCGGCGGATATGTCCGCTCCATTGATCAGTGGACTGTGGAGTGACCTTCTTGGTGGCAGGATGGATATACTTATCCAGCAGCTGCAAGTAACCTATAAAGAATTCCTTCAATTCTTAACTTCCGACTTCCTTAATAAGCGGGTTAGTGGAACGAGACTGATTACTGTTACCTCTACAGACCCTGCAAGACCTGACACCTGCGATCTGAGTAAGCTGAAACTTGTGTTTGCGCCACCAGCAACGCCAGCAGTATTTTTTAATAAACTGCACCGTTTTATTCGCCTGTGGCGCACAGGTAAAATGTCGGTAGCTGATTGGGATAAGATATTTACTTCGTTAATGATTACCAGTCTGAACATCACCGAATTCAATCTTATCGGACGTGTACTTCAATTTGCTGAAAAATTACGGATGCGCCCTACTGAGCTTGCAGGGTGGTGGTACTACATGGATATTCATCAGTATGTAGATTATGCCAGTGAGTTACAAAGCAAGCGGCCGTCAGTATACGATATGTTGTACAGGAACCGAGCAGTCCTTAACTTGCCGCTACCTGAGTTTCACGATCTAGGAGGCTTAGACCCAGCAAGTATCCCTCCGGGTAATTTACCGCCGTATTATAATGGATTCACCGCTGCAATAGCTGCTGCTAATAATATCAGGGAAACCGACCTGCTGCTGATCCTTACTTACATGGGCATCACGGATATGTTTACCTATGCGGTAACGCTGGATGAACTGAGCGCGATCTATAGTTTTTCTACGTTATGCCGTAAAACAGGTTATCAGGTAAGTGATATGCTGAAAGTGTTGTATCTGTTGGATATTGATATTGAGCTTCCTGTATCAAGCCAGACCGACATATCGGCAAGGCTCGATAACCTCGGCAGCATTTTAACAGCAATAGATGCAATAAACAGCTCTAGCCTGACACTTGCAGAAATTGATTATCTCGTTGAAAACTTTGATGAACAGGGACCTTCAGCACCTGCGCCACTAAATATTCAGGCATTTTTTGAGAAACTCCGTAATGAATTGCAGAAGTTCCCCGTTTACACTGGAACCATTCCCCCGGTAGGAGCTGAAGAAACTACGGCCTATAATAAGCTGGTGAATATTATCTACCAGAGTTTCAGTAAAGAGTTTAATGTACCGTCTGAATGGGTAGCCACTTCAATGCAACTTTCTGACATCTCTTACCTGATCAGTTCCCTTTTTGTTACGTCGACTGTCCCATTGACACCTCAAGAGCCGACGGTCTCAATATACGTATACCCGATGTATAAATTGGCCTATAAAATGGCATTTATTACTGCAAAATTCAGGCTCAATACACCTGAATTCCAGTATCTGTACACACAACCGACAACAGTTGGCTTCAATTTCGCTAATTTGCCTGTAGCGGGTTTGGAGCCTCAACCTACAGTAGGTAGTCTTTTCCGTGGCTTGTTGCAGCTGTCACGCTGGATCAATGTACGTGACAGGTTATCGTTGATTGAAGATCAGTTTGTACAATTACTGAAAGCTGCCATTGATGAAGCCGGGGATGTGAATGTAAGTATGGCAGCATGGCAGGGAATAATCAATAGGGATCAGTGGGGTAATATGCTTATTGACCTGATAGGTGACCCAACACTTATTGTCGCATCTACGCCAGCAGGACTTCTGAACGCACGTTTCCCGGAGGATTTTGTTCCGTCAACACCCGCCAGCATCAGTAAATTATGGGGTATGATCGCCCTTATGGCAGGCTGTCTGCGTACTGGCTTAAAACCTGTAACCTTACAGGCCACCTTGATGCAAGGGCTGATTATGGCAGATTCACATCAGGTTATTTTAGCTGCTAAAGGCAAACAAACGGAGGAAGAATGGGCAGCTATAGCCAAGCCGCTCAGAGACACACTTAGAAAACAACAACGTGATGCGCTGGTCGGTTTTGTCGTAGCAAGACCCGACCCTGCAAATTTGCTGAACGTGCAAAAATGGCGCAACGAAAACGACCTGTATGCATTTATGCTCATAGACGTGGAAATGGAATCTTGCATGAAAACTTCACGCATCAAGCAAGCGATCAGCAGTGCCCAATTGTATGTTGACCGTGTTCTGTTGGGTTTGGAGTATAGGAATGGAAATACTGCAAACCGTATCACCATGCCTCCAAAAATGAAATATCAATGGGAGCAGTGGCGTTCCTGGTATCGTATATGGGAGGCTAACCGTAAGGTATTCCTTTACCCAGAAAACTGGATCGAACCTGAACTCCGAGACGATAAATCTGTCTTTTTTAAGGAAATGGAGGATAAGCTCTTCCAAAGCGATGTAACCGATAGCAGAGCAGAAGATGCCTTATTTGACTATCTGCGTAAGCTACAGGAAGTAGCCAAGCTCGAACCCATGGCCGTTTGCAATACCAAGGATCCGATCACCGCAAAAATCATTACGCATGTGGTCGCTCGTACCTTTGAAGAGCCTCACAAATACTTCTATCGTCGAATGGTCTATGGACAATGGACACCTTGGGAGCCATTGAATATAGAAGTAAAGGGTAATCACCTGACGATGATCGTATGGCGCAATCAATTGTACCTGTTCTGGTTAACCATGCGTGAAAAACAAGTACCCGGCAGGGCCAGTATAGTCAACTACGTAATGGCAAATAATGGGTTTAGCAAGAGTAAGTGGTTCTATCATGACCTTGGAAAACCCAACTCGGATACCAGTGTCAACGAGGCTAGCCCAATGTATATCAAGCAGATCGAGATCACGGTCAACTGGAGCGAGTACAAGGATGGTCAATGGCAGGAGCAACAGATCGGCAAAGAGAAGATGACACTTGACCTCAACCCGATCATCAACGAGTATTACAAGAAGATGTTCCCGGCGGACGGGCCTTCTGGCACTGCGGTTAGTGGATTGCCGTTTACGGGTGATGCCTTAAAATATTATAACTACCTTACAAAAAACCGTTCGTTAAATGTAGCTGAGTTGGTAATGTCCAAGTTGTCGGTGCATTCTTCCACAGAAGCTGGCGACGGCAGCGTCATATTCCTTTTCATACAGATGACCAATGAGTTCAGCTCGGGTATCGGGGAATACGGAGATAATATGCACACTTTCGTGTTCTCTAAAGACAGGGGCGTACAGGTCTGGAATTCTTGGTTTGGTGGAAGGTATAATGCGCCTAGCCGAACTGCGTACAGGAATAATAAATTCATCAATTACTATCCAAAGCAGTCTGATGGATCTTTCAACGAAATACTTTGGGCTAATAATCTCGGACCTACGCCCGTCACTCCGTATTGTTATCCCGCAGAAGCTAATTACGGTACGCTAAACCTTCCGATGAGGTACAGCGGCTACCAGATATTGCTTAAATCGCCTAATGGTCAGTATAATGTCTTTGGCTACTCGGATACGATCCGCAATATGCGGTATGTGCTGCAAAAAGGTTTCTTCTATCATGATGATAAAAACACCTTCTTTGCACAGCCGGTACAGATATCCGGTGCTGGTGGAGCTTTGTCACTTGCAGCAGCAGCAGAGACCGCAGCAGCCTATTATTATTCGGGCATAAAATATTCCTCTTTTTATGCAGGGACTATCTCACTGACAGGAGTTTACTCCACTCAGCAATTCTACTTTCAGTCGTTTTTTCACGGCAGGGTGAATGATTTTATGTCGAAACTCAATAGCGGAGGGGTGAGTGGTTTCCTGGATATCAGTACTCAGGATCAGAATGACATTCTTAATTTCCCTTCCTATAGCCCAACGTCAATTGTTTATGGCTCAAGGGTGCCGACCAACAAGGTAGATTTTGCGTTTGACTCTGCCTATGGAGGGTACAACTGGGAACTATTTTTCCATATGCCATTGCTGATAGCCAAGCGATTGAGCGATAACCAGCAGTATGAAGATGCCCGTAAATGGTACCATTACATTTTTGATCCCACCTGCAATGTGGATGCTAACGGCAGCATATCCCATTCCAAACAAAGATTCTGGAGATTCCGTCCATTTTACGATGCTGCAGGTGCTGCCATATCAAGTGTTGATGACCTACTGGCGCAGATCCATTCCGGCAATGCAGCAGCGTTAGATCAGCTATATACGTGGATGGATAATCCTTTCAAGCCACATGTTATTGCACGTATGCGCATTTTGGCATACATGAAGAATGTCGTGATGTGCTACATGGACAATCTGATAGCTTGGGCAGACCAGCTATACAGACAGGATACACTTGAATCCATCAATAAGGCTACCAATCTGTACATAGTAGTTGCAAATATCCTTGGAGAGAGGCCGCAGGAAGTACCGAAGCGTTTAACTACCGGACCAAGAACATTCAGCGAGCTGGCGGCAGCCGGTCTGGATGCCTTCTCGAATGCTATGGTTGGCGTTGAAAATTACATTGATCCTAACTCCGGTCCACTTTTTGTTACAGGAACTGGTGGCGGACCCGTGAAGGGAGATACACCTCCATTGATCAAGTTATTCTACTATTGCCTGCCGAACAATCCGAAACTATTGGCCTATTGGGATATTATTGCCAGCAGGTTATTCAATATCCGTAACTGCCGCAATATAAACGGTCAGGTTCGGGAATTACCATTATTTGATGCGCCTATAGATCCCGCTTTGTTGGTAAGGGCTGCGGCAGCAGGTATTGATGCCAGCAGTGTACTGGACGACCTGAGCACCCCTCCAATGCCCTACCGTTTCACTGTCATGTTGCAAAAAGCCAATGAGCTTTGTAATGACGTCAAGGCGTTTGGTGCTGCGTTATTGTCTGCATTAGAGAAAAAAGATGCCGAAGAATTGGCGCTGTTGCGTTCCGGACATGAAATAGCTGTTCTGGAAAGCATGAAGCGCATGAAACAGGTAGCTATAGAAGAGGCTTCGGCAAACATTGAGGCGTTGGTGAAATCTAAGGACGTTGCGCAGCTACGCCTTACCTATTACAGTACAAGGGTTTATAAAAATGCTAGAGAAATTGAACACCTTGCATTGTTGGATCAGGCACAGCGGCACCAGAATGCAGCAAGTATCCTGAATGCCGTTGCATCTGTTGTAGCAATTATACCTGAATTTAACGCCCAGGTACCTATGTCCATCGGCCCGAGTTTCGGAGGAAGGGAGTTGAGCGCAGTATTCAGCGCCTTGAGTACCATACAGTCCATGAAGGCTAGTATTAAAAATAATCAGGCAAGCAAAGCTGTAACAGAGGCTGGTTATGAGCGCAGACGAGATGATTGGCAGTTTCAGGCAGAAAGTGCAGCTAAGGAGATCATCCAGATAGAAAAACAGATCATCGCTGCTCAAATACGTAAAAACATGGCAGAAAGAGATCTGGCTACACAAGAGTTACAGATCACCAACGCCAAAGCCGTTGATGAGTACATGCATGAAAAATA
>JBGAQG010000033.1:0-39403 GCA_044220845.1 Flavipsychrobacter sp.
AGTTCTATCTTGCTGAGGATAGGTATCTCTTTTTTTATCTTGTCCCACAACCACTTGGCCAGCAACTCGCAGGTGGGGTTTTCCAGCCCGGGCACATTGTTCAGCGTTTTGTGGTCCACTATATCCAGTATAGGCGTCATCACCTTCTTCACGTCGGCAAAGTCCATTACCCAGCCCAGTTGTTCATCGGGTTCGGCGGTCATATAAATGGTCAGCCGGTAGGTGTGTCCGTGCATCTGCCTGCATTTGTGGTCTTCCGCCACATAGGGCAGAAAATGAGCCGAATCGAATGTGAATTGCCTGAAAATCGTCATCATGTCCTTCTTCTTTAACTGCGTGCAGTAGCTACCTCACCGGTGCCAGTTTTGCTGTAAAGTGGCGCAAAAGTGGTGCTTCTTCTACTATTCGCAGACCGCAAATATCGTTACGCTTTTCAAATACTTCAATAACAACTTCAGAAACATAGTCGATATGGCTCTGTGTATACACCCTGCGCGGTATGGCCAGCCGCACCAATTCGAGCGCTGCGGCCACAGGTGCGCCATTTTCGTCATATTTACCAAACATCAGCGAGCCTATCTCCACACCGCGCACGCCGCCCACCTCATAGAGTGCACCTGCCAGTGCCTGACCCGGGAACTCGTGCGGCGGAATGTGCGGCAGAAATGCCTTGGCATCCAGATATACCGCATGGCCACCCGCCGGCTGCATCACCGGCACACCGGCCGCTATGAGCTTGTTGGTAAGGTACTCTATGCTGCGTATACGGTACTGCAGATACGACTCTTCCATCACCTCCTGCAGCCCTATGGCTATTGCCTCCAGGTCGCGGCCGGCAAGCCCACCATAAGTAGGGAAACCCTCGGTGATGACCAGCAAGTTGCGGCACTCCTGCGCCAATGCGCCATCGCGCACCGCCAGAAAACCGCCTATGTTGGCAAAAGCGTCTTTCTTGGCACTCATGGTGGCTCCGTCGGCATAGGAGAACATCTCCTGCGCTATCGCCTTTACCGATGTGTTGGCATAGGCCGCCTCCCTCAGCTTTATAAAGTAGGCGTTCTCGGCAAAGCGGCACGCGTCTATAAACAGGGGAATGCCATGTTGGGTACACACCGCACGCACATCCTTAATGTTCTGCATGCTCACCGGCTGCCCGCCACCCGAGTTGTTGGTGACCGTGATGATGCACAACGGGATATTAGCCGCGCCCTTTGCCTCTATGAACTGCTTTAGCGCCTCCACATCCATATTGCCCTTGAACGGGGCCGGCACCGATGGCTGCTTGCCCTCGGCACACAGCAGGTCCACCCCTTCGGCACCCGAGAACTCTATGTTGGCACGGGTAGTATCAAACAGCGTATTGCTTACAAAATACTTGCCCTTGCCGCCCAGAATGCTGAACAGGATCTTTTCGGCAGCACGCCCCTGGTGTGTGGGTATCACCTGCGGCATACCCGTTATGTCTTCTATCACGTCTTTAAACCTGAAGAAGCTGGGACTGCCCGCATAAGACTCATCGCCGCGCATGATGCCCGCCCACTGATCGCTGCTCATGGCGCTGGTGCCGCTATCGGTAAGCAGGTCTATGAGCACATCGTCGGACTTGACGAGGAACAGATTGTAAAAGGCGTCTTTCAGTATCTGCCGGCGCTCTTCGGGGGTATTAAAATTGATCGGCTCTACCGACTTTATCTTAAATGGCTCTATGATGGTCTTCATCTCGCTGTTCGATTTGTGACCGCAAAAGTGCCCCCATTTTAAGCCCGCCGCAATGACTGCCGTCATACCCGGTTATGACCAAAACCCCTGTCCGGTATTTGTGTACTACCATTTTTTCACTACATTTGGTCATTGACCTGTTCTAAAAACAACCGCTATATGAAGAAATTCTTCCTTTCGGCAGCCTTCTCCATCCTTGCTACTACTGCATTCTGTGCCGTTACCGTGCAATACGAGAACCAGGACCACAAGGGCTATATAATGAAGGTGAAAATAGACGGAGAGTACAAACAAGTAAAGTTTGAGAACTACACCTCAGCCTCGCTCACTATACCGGGCAGCAACAACGGCTGCTATATTATAACCGGCTGCGGAGAGGTGGAAGTGAACGAGGGCGACAAGATAGTCGTGAAAGACCGCTGCGTGACGGTGTACCGCTCGCTGCAGCAGAACTACACCCGCTGGACCAATTACTAAACTTACCACACAACAACATATTACCAACCGACCCTCAACAAGGGTCGGTTTTTTTATGTCAGCAAGCTGCCCTGCCCCACCGCGCCCGACTATCCGCTTCCCACTGCGCAGTATTTTTTCTTTTTCCCGTTTTAAAGACAACTAATTGATTGTCAATAAAAAAGTGGGAAGTGACTCCGCAGTATGCTTCCAAAAACAGCGCATCCCGAATGCTTTCGGGACCCACTTCTGCGCAGGTGCTTCCTTAGAACTGCGCAATTGATACATGTAGTATAATCGCACATAAATACATTTACCTCATTTTCTTCAACTTCAATTCAAGTTACACCCATGAAAGAATACAGGCAAAAGAAAGTTTTATGATAGTGCGATTTTGGGTGTATGATAGATAAAAAAAGGCAGAGTAATGGTTAAAGGGCCGAAACGAAATGAATACGTTCAGAGAACGTGTTCTATTTTGTGTTCCGGATGCCCTGCGGAACATGGGGAACAACACTGAGGTGCAATTGATTTACCTATGTACTTTGACATTAGAGACTAACAACTTATTTTAGTGGTATCAAAGCCCATTTTATTCATGAAAATATCTATCCTAGCCGTGCGTTTCAATCTTCCAAACTGATTACATTTCCAGATTCGATCGGGGCTGTCTAGTAAAAAAACTCATAACACCAACTAAACATGGCAAAAAAATTATCTTGGCTACATTTTAGTGATTTACACTTTGGTCAGAATAGTCAAAAAACACTACTACCTAAAATTGCAAAAGACTTACTTAAAGATCTTGACTATTTGCATGGGGAATTAGGAAACATTGATGTAGTGTTTTTTACTGGAGACTTAACGCAAAAGGGTGCACGTGAGGAATTTGATGCGCTAACTGATTATTTGAAGATGATCTGGGAGCATTTTAATAAGTTGGGCTCAAATCCTTATTTAATTGCTATTCCTGGTAATCACGACCTGCTTAGACCTGACCTTAACAAAGCTGCAGCACGAGTCCTTCATAATTATCATCTAGATAGAGATTTCCAAGAATCATTCTGGTCTGGACTATCTGAAAAAAATGAGTATTATGAACTTATAGATAATTGCTTTTTGAATTTTACCGAATGGTATCGAAACGTTGACTTACCGAAACCCGACTACAAAACAGGATTAGTCCCCGGAGATATTTCACTTTCCATTACTCTTAATGACATCAATCTCAAAATCATAGGTTTAAATACAGCATTTCTGGAGTTAGGCTCTGGCGATTATAAAGAAAAACTGATTATTAATCCTCTTCAACTGCATTCTTTAACGTCTGGGGATTTTTTCAATTGGATAGAGTCTTCTGACATTTCCATTTTGATGACTCACCACGATATTGATTGGCTAGATAGGCCCTCGCGCGACTATTACAATAATGATATCAACCCAACTAACACATTTCACAATCACATTTGTGGGCACCTACATGAACCCAAAACTTATGAATACGGGCTGTTAGGATCGGGCCTTCGCCGACTACAAATAGCTCCATCATTGTTTGGTCTTGAAAAAGTTAATGACACAACAGAAAGAATTCATGGTTATGTCGGGGGATTCTATGTCATCAATGACAACAACCAAACAATTTCCGAACGATTCTACCCACGAAAGGCGACAAAACGATATGATGGGAGTTTCGGAATTGCGGCTGATAACGGATTTAATTTAGAAGGGCAGGCATACATTGAAAAATCTCATTCTCTTTCATTAAAAACGTCCGGTAAACCAGAAAAAACAACTGCTTCCTTACAAATGGTATCCAATCCAGGAAATGTCCTAAGTTTCAAACAGGATCGCGAGCAAAGTACTGACTTAGACCGAATTCCCAGAGCAAGCTATTTCAGTTTACCTCAACATTTGAATATTCGCTTAGTCGAACAACAAAATTTCACCAAAATTCTTCAAGAAGATAGATTTGTTTGGTTGGTAACTGACTGGGGGCTTGATGAAACTGGATTCATCGGTAGTGTTGCTGCAAACTTCTCTGCTGATCGGTTGAAAAATGCATTCATTTTAAACTGTGAAGACCTGAATACAATCGATGAATTTCTTTCGTCTTTCGAAGATCAATTTGAAATGGCGTTGCAACGTTTCTGTAACATAGTGATAGGCGTTTCAGACGCCCTGCTTGTACTGAACCATGTAAATTCTTCACTTTATTCCCCCTCTCAAACGTATCATAAATTCATCAGCATTATTGATTCAATAATCGATTTTTGTCCTGAAATACACGTTATAATAATTTGCCGCCTATCACCTCAGCTTCTTGACGCCAAAAAATATGTAAAATTATCTCCATTAGACTCATCAGAAGTAAAGAATTACATCAAAGGATACTCTTTTGATTTGAGCGAACTTGAGTTGGCAGATAATTTCTTCAAACTGTTAGAAATTACAAACGGTTTACCGAAACACATAAACCGGATAGTTGAAAAGCTTCGGATAGCATCATTCGAAGAAATTTTGGAATCTGAAAAGGAAAAAGAAATTGACACAACCGATGTTAGTGAGGTCCCGAAATCCCTACGGCAAACGATAAGTAATCTTGCAAATGCAACCGATAGAATCAAAACCAGGAGTTTTAAGCTTCTTAAAATACTTACTATACTAGAATATGGAGAGACAATTACCAACTTAAAAAAATTTGAACCGACAGAACCGATATACATAGATAATGCAAACGAACTTGAGCAATTATCGGTTGTAGAAGTCATCACGACGACTAAAATTCTGTCAAAAGTTTCTGGAAGTTCAGGTCAACAGATAAAAATTATCCGCACGCCTCGACACATACGAGATTACATCAATACAATCATTACGGACGATGAACGAAAACAAATAATAAACCATGCATGTGATATGTACTTTGGTGGAAAATGGCGTAACGGTGTATACAAAGATATTTATGCACATACGCCTGTTTTCGGAGAATCAAAGTTTTTCAATGTTGACAATTGTCACATCGTAATTAATGGACTCATATCGATTGCGAGAAAAAATGAAAAAGAACCCGAACTAAAAAGAGCAATCAATTTAGCAATTGCATTCTCCTCATATGCGAGAAAGCACGGGGATTATAGAAACACGATAAACATAACGGAGGAACTTTATACAATATTAAAAAACGGAAAATTCAATCGATTACATGCTAGGAATACAAAACTACTTGGCGAGGCACTTCGTATGGCTGGAAATCGCGAGAGATCTGGTCAGATGTTGAAGGAAGCACTTGAAATTTCGGATAGTGGTTTTTCTAACGATGACATTAACGCAATTCACTATTCACTTGGACTGATGTATGTTTCGACGCATGATTTCGCTCAAGCTTTGGCTTGCGTAAAAGAAATAGAAAAAACTGCTCGACCAAATGGATTGGCAAGCCTTCAAGCTAAATGTATTTCTGCAAGTTGTACATCGGATAAGGAGGAACTATTAAAAAAACTGAAGAAATATGAAACACAAGCGACTAAAAGTGGATTCACCAAACTGGCAAATAATCTTTCTCTGGAAATTGTCACTCTCGAGACTGACTTGACAAACAATGAGAAACGGTTAAGGAAAATAATCGAGACAGGTGATGGTGACTACAATAAAGTTAGAGCGATTGTCAAAATATCATTGAACATTCTCACATCCACTGACGATCTTATTTCAACAAGTGATCTTATTCTTTTAAGTAGATCATACTCCTACCTCTATGCACAACGCCTTGATAATCTTTTCAAGAATTGCCACAAAGCACTTTGGATATATTGCACTCGCGAGAAGCGCATTCCAGACTTATTAAATCTTTACAAACACAGCTCACTAATTTGGAGGATCTCTGGCGACTTAGATCTGGAAAAAGAGTATTTCATTCAACTCGCAGAATTTGAAACAGAAATAATGAAGGAATTCCGACAAAACAGTCCAAACTTGGTCAATATAAACTATTACATCCGAAGAAAAATTGAATTCGGAAATTAGACACTTACGTTAGCAATAATCTTTTTCATAAACCTTACCCCGAGACAACTTTCTACCACACTGCAGAAAACGCACTATCATAAAACTTTCTTTTGCCTGTTTTCAAACACGGGTGTAACTTGATTAGAAGTTGAAGAAAATGGTGCAAAGTGGCATACATGATGAAAATACACTACTTCTCAGGTGTGCAGAATTGCGCAGAAGTGGGAAGTTTTTGCGCAGTTTTGGGAAGCAAAGTGCGCACCCGCTTCCCACCTTTTTATTGATAATCAATGAAGTACGTAAAACCTGCCTGCCGGCAGGCAGGAGTGCGCAAAAGAAAAAATTGCGCAGCAACTTGCGTTGCGACAGTGCACAAAGTGACCTGAGCGTTACAAACGGTCACGGTTACACCGCCCGACGGGTCACCATAACATAAATGGGGGACTACCACTTATTCCGGAAAATTTTGGGCAGCAGGTACACCGCCTGCAACCCACCAAAGAAAACGTGCATGCCGGTGATGAGTTTTTGCTCGCCGGGCGCTACACGGGTGCGCAGGTACAGAAATACCACGTTCACCGCAATAATAGCGCCTATATAGGTTAGCTTTTCCTTCCTGAGCTGGTCCATAACAACAATTTTTACAGATGAAAACAAAAAAAACATCAGTACTACACGCCGCTCATTCGACCCCACCCTCTCCTTTGGAGAGGGCCGGGGAGAGGTCGCCCACGCTCTACGAAAGCCTTTCCTGCTCGCGCAGCCAGCGCTCGGGTATGTCGCCGCCACTGGCTATTTGGTAGTCCTTCAGCGAGCAGGGCACAAACGAACCTTCGGGTAGTTTCATCCACCAGCGGTTGGTGCGCTTGCTCTTCAGAAACAGGGTATCCATGTCAGAGAACACCACATTGAACATCACAAACTCGTCGCGGTCGGTCAGTTGTGCCTCCGACTTGCGCACCAGGTAGCCATCCACAAAGTACCAGATCATCTGGGCTATCTGCCGGGCGGTCATGTTGTGCACATCGTGTCGTTCGTCGAAACCATATATGCCAAAAGAGGTGAGGGCCTCGCTCATACCTGCATAGCGGGTCAGCATACACACCTCCTCGCCTGTCAGTCCGTTCGGCGATCCGTTCACATTGGCAGGGGCATCGCTGAAGCGCACCACGCTCATATCCAGCCCAAAGAGGTTGCTGATGCGCAGCACGGGTTCGATATCTTCTATATGCTCGCGCACCTTGCCCAGACGGTAGAAGTCGAAACGCAGCTTATCCAGCGTTTCCAGCATTTGCGGGTGAGCGTAGTAGCTCTGAAAACCTATATGGCTGTAGTGTGATATGAAGTTGGGAGAGGCTGTGAGCATCTCCAGCAGGAAGCCGGAAGCATTTACCTCCTCGGTCTCGTCGAGGTCTATGAGCATATCGGCCACCGATGCCACCACCATCTGCTCGGATTTGCGGAACGCCTCATACTGTTGCAGCATCAGGTCGTGACCGCCACCCAGCACCAGGGCTATCTTGCCGGCCAGGTGCAGCTCGTGCAGCACCTGCTGCAATGCGGCGCGGGTATCGGCAGGTGTGGCTCCCTGACGTATGTTGCCGAGGTCGGCAATGCGGATGTCGGTGTGCCAGTAGTACATTTTGTAGAGCTGCTCGCGCACGGCGTCGGGTCCGTTGCCCTGCGGCATAGACTTGTCCACACCGGTCCAGTCGGCACAGCCCACCAGCACTATGTCGGCATCGTCTATACTGAAGCCGGGCTGCGTGAAACAGGCTATGCCGGCACCCAGTTGGCTGGACTCGTAATAATGTTCGGGTTTGGAATCTATAAAGTGGGTCTCGTCGAGGAAGAAGTGCAGGTCGTTCATACGGAGGTAGCAGATTAACGGAGTTAAAAGTACAGAAAAACGAACGGAACAATGGGTGGGAGCGGCAAAGTAGTTATCCACACACATGGGCAAAACGGGGCCGGGGGCCGGGCTAAGAAGGTGATTGTTAAAAACGAGTGAGAAACGGTATTTATGTGCCCCGAATACCCGTATTATTTTATACTTTTGGAACAACATGGCAACAGGCAAAAAAGCAAAACCATCATACGTCAACGCCATTATGGGTGTGGCACTGGTACTGTTCCTTATGGGCATACTGGGCTGGCTGGTCATCAACGGCCGCGCGCTGTCGCGTGCGTTCAAAGAGGACATGGAAGTGAACGTGGATTTTCATGATAATGTGAGCGACGAGAATGTGGCGAAGATGAAAGCCATACTGGACAAACAACCGTTTGTGCGCAAGTCGCGCATCATCACCAAGGCCGAGGCCGCGGCCATGCAGAGCCAGGTGGAGGGTAGCAATATAGTAGAGTTCCTGGGGTACAATCCGCTGTTTGCGTCTATATCGCTGAAGATGGGCGAAGGTTATGTGAACCGCGACAGCCTGAGCCGCATCAGGCAGTTCATTATGCAGAGCAATGTGGTGCGCGATGTGACCTGGCCCAGCATGGTGGTTGACCAGATGAACAACAACTTCCGCAAGATCGGCATCATTCTGGGTGTCATCACCGCGCTGTTGCTGATAGTGGTTATCTTCCTGATAGATAATACCGTGCGCCTGGCCATGTTCAGCAACCGCTTCCTGATAAAGACCATGCAGATGGTGGGCGCCACACAGTCGTTCATCACCCGTCCGTTTGACCAGCGTGCGCTATTGAACGGGCTGACCAGCGGTGTGATAGCCGTGATAGGTCTGTGGATGGTGATGTCGTTTGCCAAGTCGCAGCTGCCGGTGCTGGACCTGCTGAATGATCCTTTCCTCATTACCATGCTCATCCTCAGTATGCTGATATTGGGTATCCTGATATCGATGATCAGTACGCACCGCTCGGTAGTAAAATACCTGAAGATGCACGTGGACGACCTGTACTAACAGCCGGGTTTTGAGAACGGTAGGAAAAATCTATATTTGCAATCATAAGTAAGAGATACAATGTCAACACCAAGCAAACAAACACCGCGTCCGTCGCTGACAGCTACTGCCGCCCGCAACAATAACAACAAGCCACAGCCTGCTTTCCTGTTTGATAAGCAGAACTATATGTGGATGATAGGTGGTATTGTATTGCTGCTCATCGGCTTCCTGCTGCTTTCGGGTGGTAAGGCCGAGAACCCCGCCGACTTCAAGTATGACGAGCTGTATGGCTTCCGCCGCCTTACGCTGGCACCACTGGTTATTATGGCCGGCTTTGCGGTAGAGGTATATGCCATTATGAAAAAGCCGAAAGAAACAGATGCGGCACAGGGCGAATAAGATCATAAACTATTGACTTTCAATACACTTCCCCACCCTTTGCGGTGGGGAATCGTTTTTTGGGAACGTAGGGCAAGAGAAAACACATATTAAGATTATCAGGCAAGAATGATAATTTTGAAAAAAATTATCACCAACTGTAACTTTTTCGCTGCTGCACCGATAAACTATACACATGGACGCCCAACAATACAATAGCTGTGTCAAGGAATGGTCTGATGCTCTTTTCCGCTTTGCGGTGAAGTGCACCGGCCAGGCCAGCGATGCGCATGATGTAGTGCAGGGGGCCTTTGAGGTACTGTGGGCGAAGCGCGACGAAGTACTGCCGGAGAAAGCAAAGGCCTTCCTGTTTCAGGTAGCCTACCGCCAGTCGGTTGATAACTTCCGCAAGCGTTCCAAGATCGCATTCAAGGAAGCGCCTGAGGAATCGTACTCGCCCGCCAACCCCGACCTGAAGAAGGTGCTGGAGCGTGCGCTGGCACAACTGGACGAACGGTCGCGCGCGCTGGTGCTGCTGAAAGACTATGAAGGCTACAGTTATGAAGAAATAGGAAGGATCACTGATCTGAATGAGTCGCAGGTGAAGGTGTACCTTTTCCGTGCGCGGAAGACATTAAAAGAATATCTGGTTAGCGTTGAAAATATTATATAAGATGATCAACCTGGAGAATTATGAAGAGTATATGGTGATGCACGCCGATGGCGAGCTATCGCCGTCTGAGGAGCAGGAGCTGATGAATTTCCTGTATGAGCATCCGGAGTTGCAGAGCGAGCTTACGGCTTTCTCTATGACAAAGATGATACCGGACACGGATATCGTTTTTGAAAAGAAAGACGCCCTGATGCAGCCCGTAGAGGGAAAAAAAGTGATCGCCTTCCCGGTGTGGAGGAAGTATGCCGTAGCAGCAGGTGTAGCAGCGATCTTCTTGGTTTCATACTGGAAACTACACACCGGCTCAACTGAAGAAGTAACGACAGTTGCTGCTGTAACCAACCCACCGGCTGCGATAACACCTGTTACTCCAACAGAGAACCCGACAGAAAACAACATACCTGCACAAAACACAAAAAATAACAATAACACAACTCCGGCTACTACCAACACCACCGAAACACGAGCACCACAGCAAAAGACAATGCTGGCAGCCAACACAACAAAACATGACCGCGTGAAGCATGTGGATCGTGTGAACGGAGTAAAGAATACTACCCATGAAACGGCAGTTGCAGCTAACAATACTGTTGCAACTGAGCAGATAAACCCTGTAGTACCTGCAGAAATGATAGCATGGAAAAATCAGGAAAATTTTTCTGAAGTTTTTGTAACAAATGTGCCACCTGCTTCGATATATATGCATGAAGGGGATGAGAAAGGCACTAACTCGATAATAGACAAACTGCCGATCGATGAACTGAAAAAGAAAGGCATGGAACACGTTGCATCCGCGGTGGCCACCGGTTACAACAAGGTACATGCACTTCGCGAGGAGATCTCCGGATCCGCTATCTCCTTAAAAATTGAAAAAAGAAAACTGGTAATATCATTCTAAAAAAACTAAAAAATCTAAAACACTCAATTTTATGAAACGCATATTTATTGCAGCCGCTACCCTTACTGCTCTCCTTTTTACCAACACACTATTCGCACAAGACAGCACAGCTAAGAAGAAAAATACCATGTCGCTGTCCATATCGAACAAGGGCATCACTTTTTACGATGAAACAAACGACACAGCAAAGTCTAAAAAGCCTGTAAAAACCGATAAAGAAAAAGTTGGTAAGCCACATTTGACATTCGCTATGTTCGACCTTGGCTTCAATATGCTGAACGATGCCACCAACTACAGCGACCCTACCCTGGCAACCTACCTGAACGTGCCTGCAGCAGACCGCAACGCCAACCTGTTCGATCTGAAAAACGGCAAGTCAATGAACGTGAATATCTACCCGCTGATGGTGAAACTGCCTATAGTGAAAACAAAGAACCAGAGGCTATATCTTGCTACCGGTCTTGGTTTCCAGGTATATAACTTCAGGTTTGATAAAGATATCAGCTACACAAAAAATCCGGCAGGCGTCATCATGGATACCATCAGCTTCCAGAAGAACAAACTGGCAGTGAACTACCTGACAGTGCCACTGATGATGACCGCGAAAACAAGGTTGCATAAAGACACATGGCTGGTATATGGCGCAGGCGTGCAAGCAGGCTACCGCGTTTCTTCATGGAACAAACAAGTATCTGACGAGCGTGGCAAGATCAAAACGCACGGCAACTTCGACCTGCAGGATTTCAACACCTGCGTAACTGCTGAGTTCGGTATAGAAGGTGTACTGAGGTTCTACGGCAGCTACCAGCTTGGATCTATGTATCAGAACGGAATTGACCAGCGCCCAATCACTGTTGGTCTGAGGTTTGGAGGCATCTAATATCAACCCAACTCTATTCTAGTCGAACGCACACGATACCAACCGTGTGCGTTCGTTCGTTTTAAGGACGGAGCCACAATAATGCTTACAAAGTTTTGTTTATACATAAAAACACCTTATCTTTCATAAGCCTTAGTTCTTATTCATTCATTGTGCCGCGATTGCGGCAGGGGTTTTAAAATCGTTGTATCATGACATACGTACGTCCCAAATTCCGCCATCCGGCATTACCCAAGAACGATCTTGGATATACAATGGCCTACTACGAAGGAGCGCTCTCCACCCTGTGCGCCGGCTGTGGCCACGACTCCATCAGCGCAGCCATTGTGCAGTCGGCATACGAGATGAATATAGAACCACACAAGCTGGCCAAACTATCGGGTATAGGGTGCTCCTCCAAAACGCCCACCTACTTCCTCAGCAATTCGCATGGTTTCAATTCGGTGCATGGTCGCATGCCATCTGTAGCCACCGGCGCTAACCTTGCCAATCGCGACCTGATCTACTTCGGCGTATCTGGCGATGGAGATACGGCATCAATAGGTATGGGGCAGTTTGTACACGTCATTCGCCGCAACCTGAATATGGTGTACATAGTGATGAACAATGGCTGCTATGGCCTGACCAAGGGCCAGGACAGTGCCACGGCAGACAGGGGCTCGAAGAACAAGTCGGGCCATGTGAACCTGTTTGACAATATAGACCTAGCGAGCCTTGCCATAGAACTGGGCGCATCGTTTGTAGCACAGAGTTTCTCGGGCGACAAGGCCCAACTGGTTCCGCTGATAAAGGCTGCTATGAAACACCCGGGCTTCGCATATATCAATGTCATATCGCCCTGTGTCACATTCAACAACAATGTTGGATCTACCAAGTCATACGACTATGTGCGCCAACACGTAGAGGCCACAGGCACAATAGACTTTGTACCGGCAGCCGGTGAGATAACGACCGACTATGCCGAGGGCAGCACCGAGACGGTTGAATTGCACGATGGCTCGGCTCTGCAACTGCACAAACTAGCCCGGGACTGGAACCCTAAGGACAGACTAAGCGCAATGAACGCCATAAAGAAAGCGGCGGCCGAACATGAGATACTCACGGGGCTTCTATTTATAGACCCGGACACTAAAGACCTGCATTCCATCATTAACACCACTACTACCCCACTGAACCGCCTTACCGAAAAGGAACTATGCCCCGGCAACAGCGCGCTGGGTGCAGTGAATGCGGGTTTGCGGTAGGCGCTACTTATTTTCCGGATTGAGCTTCAACACCACCTGAAACGGCATAGTATTCAAGTGTATATGGAAGTCCCTCCAACCCTGAACGACCTGTAGTATCCATCTCACGAAGCATACTCACCAATACCTGTGTACGATAGGTAACTCCTGATACGGAAAGAGCTGCAGCGCCTTTATCGTCAACGGGCACACTTTGGTTGCCATATCCCACGAGAACAGGCACCAGCCCGACAGGGGAATTTTCCTTCTGCCGGAAGTATATATTAGTCGAAAGCAATACTGTAACAGGAAACGAACCGAAAACCCTTCCCGAAGCATACAGCAATTGTCCGTTCTGCAGTATCTCGATCGAAAACCCATTCACCCATTCTTTATCATGAGTGAAAGTAATATCTACCTGATCACCAATGGCAAAGGGTAATGAAAGCCCATCGGGCAAATTGTATAGCAGAGAGGTAGCCACGGATGAGGATTCAATGACTACTATCTTTCCCGGAAGCACCTCGGTGACCTTACCGCTGAACTGTACATTCCCTGATATTGGTTTATTGTTGCGGAGGAATACAAAGCTATTCGTAGACGGATGAACAAATGAACCGTCATCAACGGGGTTCACCGAAGGGCCGGGATAATCCCTCTGCGCATATTCTGTTTTCGGTGGGGGAAGTTGATCGAGTCCCTGAAATGATGTTCTGTTGGCATTATTGGCACAGCCGGTGGCCAGCAATAATATTGCCAGCAATGAAGATAACTTTATACATCGTACCATAAAACGAAATTGTTTTCAGTGATCAATTACGACGCCAGAAGGTATCGATGGTGAAGTCATATTTTAGTGTAGCCCAGTCGGGGAAATCGCGAAGAACACGGTTGGGTTGGTCCCGATCAATATTTGCCTGAATACATCTGCCATCGGCCCGACCGTCTCTATTCCAATCGACCGGACGTCTGTCGCATATTCCTTCGGGTTCATCAAGACAGGTTTCGTCAAGCGGCCTTCTCATGCCCTGGGAATAGTCGAACACCCGGCTTTCGGTGGAGGGGTTGCAGTCTGTATCGACACCCTCATTGTCATACAGGTAGCTCATTATACTGTTGTAATTGGGTTTGTACATCAGGCCATCGTTACCGCCATGATACCACCCCAATGTATGCCCCAATTCGTGCAGGAAATTGTGTGTCTGTGCAACTGCGATCGCTGATCTGGCGGTCGTTACCGTACCTATCGTAACCATAAAATCGTTGGCAGGGCTGCCCTCGGCCTCACCTGCCACACTGCCGTTAGCATTGTCTACTCCGAAAATGCAATAGCGGTAGATACGTAAACGAGCGGGATCGAAATTGGCCTGCTTTAATGCTACAAAATCACCACAGGTACGCTCTCCGGGCCTGTTGAATGGATAACAGGGCATGGGGCGCAGAAGCAGACCGTAGTGGTAGGGAATGATGGATCCCCCACCTCCTCCGGCTCCACGTTGTCCACGGTCAATATGAAGAGATATGCCACTTGAGCCATCTGAATTAAGGATGGGCGCATTTGCAAAAAGGCGTTCAGAGTAATCCCAGACTTCAGGCTGAGGGTCGCGACCGGGCATCCAGTCGACCTCTACAAAAAGGTCTTTACGAAGCGGATCAGCTCCAAATGCCGGCAGGTTCACGTCAACGGTACCATCGCCGTCGGCATCGTAGCCATTCGTCTCCCACACATCTGCAAGACCGTCACCATCACTATCCAACTCCTTCATGTTTCTTGCAACTTTAAACGAATCTGAATTCCACGACATCTGTCCATCCAGATTGCGGACCCTGATACGTTGTAACATCGAGCCAGCGCGCACATTCGTTATGGGACATAACAAGGTTCCATAATGAAATATGGGGTAGCCAAGTGTTACAGGTTGCGTTGCCTGCATATTTCGGTCGTTGGAAAGAGCCCGCCAGAGGTAGCCCTGATGCAAAACGCCATCAATTTCAACCTGTGCCCCGGCGTCAATGTTTGCGCAGTGAATGAGCAGATAGAACGAAGCCATACCCTGCCTGTTGATGGTGAAATTGCGCACGGTAATGTCGTCAATGCGTGCCGGTGGGCGGATATGTCCTGCAGTGACAGTAAAAGTGACCGGATCGGACAGGCGTTCCAGCCCCTGAATACGGACCTGGTGTGGTCCCATGGTTGCATCCATCGGCACTGTGAAAAAGGAAGCCGTAAGGAAGCCACCCGGTATGCTACGCTCCGCGGCGCTACCGGCATCCCACCTGATCAATCCGCCAAACAGGTCGATACCGGTTACATGAACAAGCGTTCCCGGCGGCCCGGACATAGGAAAAATAGCTGTGATGCGCGGGCGACAGGAGTATAAAAGCACCACACACACAGCCAATAACGTCAGTGCCGGTGGATAGACAGATCTGCGAGATTTCATGAGATGGAATTGAATTATGAAAATACAATTCACCTGCAAGGATGCAAAGCTGAAAAATAAAAAGGAAGTGAGATACCCACTTCCTTTCTACATTCATATTGAAACGCAATTCATTTACCCTTTCACTGGCAGGCCATACATTTCGGCTTTCACAGCCTTAACCCTGTCGTTGGTAACGTATTCGTCGAAGGTCATTTCGCGATCGATGAGTCCGCTTGGTGTCAGTTCCAGAACGCGGTCGGCAACCGTGTTGGCCAACTCGTGGTCGCGTGTGGTGAACAGGATGGTACCTTTAAAGTCCTTCATACCATTGTTGAGGGCGGTGATACTTTCGAGGTCAAGGTGGTTGGTAGGCTCGTCCATCATCAACACATTGCCTTTCAGCATCATCATGCGGCTGAGCATACAACGCATTTTTTCACCTCCGCTCAGTACACTGCTTTTCTTCAGCGTCTCTTCGCCGCTGAACAACATGCGACCAAGGAAACCACGGATGAACGTCTCGTCTTTCTCTTCGGAATATTGACGCAACCAGTCGACCAGGTTGTCGTCGTTGTCTTTGAAGTACTTGGTGTTATCGCCCGGCAGGTAAGTTGTGGTTACTGTCACCCCCCACTTGAACATGCCATCAAACTCTTTGTCTTCACCTGCCAGTATCTCATAAAAAGCCTTGGTTGCCAATGAGTTACTTGACAGTACCGCAACTTTTTGTCCACGCTTCAGATCGAAGCTGATGTTCTTGAAAAGCACTTCGCCCGAAAGGGCCTTGCCGAGGTTCTTCACCTCCAGTATCTGATCGCCGGCCTCGCGTACCTGGTTGTTGAACAGGATAGCAGGGTACTTGCGATTGGATGGGCGCATCTCGTCGAGCTTGATCTTGTCGAGTGCTTTCTTACGGCTGGTAGCCTGTTTAGACTTAGACGCGTTCGCCGAGAATCGCGCAATGAACTCTTTCAGTTCGGCGATCTTGTCTTCGGCTTTCTTGTTCTGGTCGCTACGCTGTTTCAACAGGAGCTGGCTTGACTCGTACCAGAAGGTATAGTTACCGGTGAAGATGTTGATCTTGCCAAAGTCGATATCGGCAACGTGTGTACACACCGTATCGAGGAAGTGACGATCGTGCGATACAACCAAAACTATCTTGTCGTAACCAGCCAGGAAGTCTTCGAGCCAGTTGATGGTCTCGAGGTCAAGGTCGTTGGTAGGTTCGTCCAACAGGAGGATATCAGGATGGCCGAACAGTGCCTGAGCCAGGAGCACACGCACCTTCTGATTACCGTCCAGTTCTTTTACCAACTTGTAGTGAAATTCTTCTTTTGCTGAGCAACGTTGCTGCATCGCTCTCGGCGTTCCATCCGTCCATCTCTGCAAACTGAGCCTCCAGATCACCAGCCTTGATACCGTCTTCTTCACTGAAATCTTCCTTGGCATAAATAGCGTCTTTTGCCTTCATTACCTCGTAAAGAACACTGTTACCGCGGATCACCGTTTCGAGTACAGGAACTTCGTCAAACTCGTAGTGGTTCTGCTTCAGCACACTCATACGCATGCCCTTGCTTATTTCCACACGGCCGGTAGTAGGGTCTATCTCGCCTGAGATGATCTTTAGGAATGTGGATTTACCGGCACCATTGGCACCGATGATACCATAACAGTTGCCCTCAGTGAATTTGATATTCACGTCTTCGAACAACACGCGCTTGCCGTAGCGCAACGATAAATTACTTACTGAAATCATAAAATATGGTACTTGTGGATGCGTCTGAGCAAGTTATATGCAGCCCGGCGGCATCCGTCCCCTGTTTGGGGCTGCAAAGGTAAGCAATTTGAAGCATAGGCATGGCGGGAATCGGGAATTGGTGTTGGGGAATCAGGATCGATCACATTACTACGACCATAAATACACCATTCATCGATTTAATCCGACCGGTACCTGGTGTCGTAAGGGGGACCCGGCACGACCCAAACCTCTCCTATTTCGTATGTTTGGGTATATGCAACGCAATTTCAAGAACTGGAAAACGATAGTGGGCGGCGTATTTACCTACGGATTCCTGAAGGAATCATCGGACTTATGGAAACAGTTTCATGAAGTGAACGGACTGGTCATCTTTTGCCTGGTGCTTGGTATAGCATCATTGGGCCTTATGATCAGCGGGCTGAGATCTCCAATTAAATAGTGACGGCGCTACTCGTGCATCAACAGTACCATGTTGAATTCGGCATTGTTGAATGTCTGAAAACGCGTATTGTACCACAATACAGTCGTAGTGTTTCCGGACACAGTGTAACACTTTAGAGGGGTACCGCCAATGGTATCTCTTTTCAGAAACTGAATACTACTGAGCGTAATGGCAAAATAGCCGGTGTCGATCGCTGTCCAGTTCTCGAGTGAAGTTGCTGAGGGCTTGAAGATGATCTCTGGACGCACGGAGTTGTCGCCAAAATTGAGGTTCTTTTTTGCTAAACCCATCAGGTCTGCCTCTGTGACCTTGTGGCCAACCGGCCAGCTATAAACTAATCCCAGCACCGGGTAAGTGGCGGAAGGTACAAATGATTCGGAATTGGATGGAAAATAGGCACCCACCTCATTGGTGCCTATGGACATGTATTTGTATTCCGTTGCTTTCAGTTGATAGCCATTCCCGTCGAGCAGAAAATTGAATTTGTAAGGACTGTTTGATTTGACATTAACGGTCTCGGGCTTTCGGCACGATGAAACCGCAACAAAAAACAGGGAAGCCACGATAATCAGGTGTTTCATACAATAGATTCTGCAACAAAGATATGGGTTGTGCAGATTGCCGTGCGACTGACGGATGAACAATATCATGAGAAATTTAGATGCAATGAGACCCGTCAACGTTTATTTTCATTAACTTTAGAAGTCATGAAGCATCACCTGTCGGCATTACTGGCTATTATAATGTCCTTTCAATGCAGTGCGCAACTACAATTGCACCCGCCCGGAGAAGACACTATGAGCAACAAGGAAGTAGCGAAGTGGTATGCAACCCAGTACAAGAGCATTCTCTCCCTGACGAATACCCAGGAAAAACAAGTTCTGCAGGCGATTCTGAATTACCGCAACAGCAGAGATTCCATGAGATCCTTACCCGGAATCACCACAGAACAAAGGTTCGCCAACTTCCAGAAACTGGACGACCGTTTGAAAGAGATAATGACCGACGTTCAATATGCCGACTACCTGATGACAGCGTATTTCATAGAATTGCGACCGATGAGGAAAGATTCAGTCAGATGGAAATAAACCGGTTTTGGGAACTAATTTTCAATTAACCCAATCTTTCAGCGTTTTTGACCGTCTTACATAAAAACGATACTATGAAACACCTGATAGTAGTTCTGCTCCTGATTTGCTGCAGGCATGGAAATGCGGCTCCAACATATACCCGTTTTGATCTGGCTCCACTGGAAATCACCGTACCTCATTTACCAGTGCCTGAACCAGCCCCCGCACCAACACAGGAAATTAAGATCGTGCAAATGCCATCTACCCTCGCCACCATGCCGTACACAGATCTGTGTAATGTGATCACTACTATGGTGCCGGGGGTGTATCAAAACCAGTTGGGCGCGGGGCTCAACTTCCGTGGAGGCCGTGCCAACGAAGTGCTTTATATTATAGACGGCATGCAAATACAGGACCGATAAACGGAGTTCGAACCAATCCAACCCGGAGCATCGAAAGAGTGGCATTATTTTTGCAATATTTTAACCAATCATTATACCCACAAAAAAACCTTTATGAAAAAGACACCTAACCTACTTAGGCTCGCAGTATGCTTATGCCTTCTTGCCTTTACATCATCCTCTTCGTTTGCCTCGCACATTGTGGGTAGCGACCTTACCTATTCGTGGGTTTCAGGAAATACCTACAGGGTGCGCCTGACTTTATATGCGGATTGCGGACCAGCGAGCGCAGGTGCATTTTCCGCCCTACCTTCCGCCACACCCCAGATCTGTCTTTATAATGATACCACCCAGGTCCACGTATTCTTCCTTAGCAATACCGGAATTACCACAGGCACTGAAGTCACCCCACCACTTTGCCCCGGCTCGTTATCTCAATGCGACTCGTCAGCATCACCAATTCCAGGGGTAACACTATTTGAGTACACAGCAGACTACACATTACCCGGAACTTCTGCGAAATGGGAATTCAGATATGTGGGATACCTTGGCACGAGTGGATCTGCCGGAAGAGCCATGGCAATCACAAATATTACGTCAGCAGGCTCCACTGTGATGGCGCTTTCAGCAAAACTGGATAACACATCGGGCCATAACACGAGCCCGGTACTGAATGTGATTCCTCTGCCCTACTATGCTGTAAACATGTTTCATAACTATAACCCGGTGGCCATTGACGCTGAGGGGGATAGTCTGGTGTATAACCTGATCGACATATCAAACGGTTCTGCAATATCCGCCTGCACTTATTCTACACCTCCTACCTATGGGGGAGGTTTATCGGGCACCGCCCCACTACTGACCGCTCCGGGCACTTTTTCATTCAATACATTCTCAGGACAGCTTTCCTTTTACCCGAATGTATTGCAACGCGCTGCTGCTTTGTACAATATCAAAGAATACCGCAGCGGTGTACTGATAGGTTCCCTGCAACGCGAACTGACAATCCTCGTTAATTCGACAAGCAATCATTTGCCAGGCGGATATTTTACATCACCCTCGGGATGTACGCTGGTGGACACCACCACAATTCTTGTATGCGACACCACAGGCAGTTTTTCAGCCACCATACCTGCTATTGATGCGGATCCAGCAGACAGCATCACCCTTGTGCCATTCGGCGTGCCGGCCGGTGCAACTTTGAGCATTACCGGAAACGGTACTCCAACTCCTGTGAGCACATTTTCGTGGAACGGAACTACGGCGCCACATGGCCTGCATACGTTTTTTATCAAGTATTATGACAATGCGTGCCCTATGAACGGCGCGCATGACGACTTAAATAGTGCATGCACTATTACTCTGTACGACGCAGTAGGACGTGCGGTAAAAACCGCTGTGTCAATACCCGGAACCACCCGGACCACATTGCACACTGCGGATCTTCCAAACGGTCTGTACACGGTAAAACTGATAAACGAGTCGGGAACCAGAGTAATTACTGTTTCAGTACAACATTAGTCAGAAAATTCATTGGTCGAAAGCACCTTGTTCTCAAAAACAAGGTGCTTTTTTGATTTCTAACGAATATAAATATCCATAACAAATACTGATAATCAAATTCTTTCGATAAACAAAATAAAACATACAGTACTATGTGTTACAAAGTACCATATTGTGCATACTTTTGTGTGGTAAATAGTTCCTGTTATGGAAAACAAGATGAATATAGAGAACTCACAAAGCCAGATGCGCCGGGGAATACTGGAGTTCTGCATACTGTCGGTGATAAGGCGCGGCGAGGCGTATCCCAGCGATATTGTTGAGGAAATGAAAGAGTCGAAACTGCAGGTTCTGGAAGGAACATTGTACCCACTGCTGACCCGACTGAAAAATGCTGGTATGCTCACCTACAGATGGGTAGAAAGCAATTCGGGACCACCACGCAAATATTTCTCGCTGACAGACCAGGGTGAAACATTCTACAAACAACTGGAAGGCACCTGGAACGAACTGGCCAACGCCGTGAACAAACTAAAGAACAAAGAGGAATCTCTGAAACCGGTAACAGAAGAAACTGCCGCGCAGGTGCAAGAACAAAGCCCGGAAACTGAAGAACAACCACAGTTATAAAAAATCCGACACACACCGCATAAAACAATAATATGGAAAAGGTAATCAACATCAACTTTCAGGGGCGCGTCATTCCGATAGAAGAAACGGCCTATAACCACCTGAAACAATATACCGACAGTCTGCGCCGCCACTTCGCCAACGAGGAAAGCGGCGAAGAGATCATCAATGACATAGAGAACCGTATAGCCGAATTGCTGACAGCGAGGCTGAAGCAAGGGGCAGCCTGCATCAATAGCGCAGATATGAATGCAGTTATTGACAACATAGGTCGCATAGAAGACCTGATGGCTGCTGATGGCGAAGAAGAGAGCCGGGAAAAAAATAGCAACAAAAACAGCAAGGCCGAGAACCAGGCCCCAAGACCGGACAATTCTCGTCTGTTCAGAAATGCCGACGACAAGATCATAGCCGGCGTGTGCAGCGGTATCGCAGCCCGTCTGAATATGGACCCTGTGATCGTGCGTATCCTTTTCGTATTCCTGTTCGGTGCGCTGTTCTGGATCTATATACTGCTGTGGCTGATAGTGCCAATGCAAAGTTTAGAGACCAATACTACCCACAGGCTGTACCGAAACCCTGACGACAAGGTGATAGCCGGTGTATGTGGTGGTATGGCGGTCTACTTCAAACTGGACAGCTGGAAAGTGCGTGCGATATTCCTACTGCCGCTCATCATCAGTGTGTTCTTTAAAAGTATGAGCATCTTCACATGGCATGTAGGATTGGCACCGGGTATATTCCTCGGCTCCTTTGGCAGCACGCTGTTCCTTCTATACGTTATTTTATGGATAGCACTACCCTATGCCACATCAGGCACAGAGAAAATGGAATTGCGGGGCGAGAAGATTGACATCAATTCTATCAAAGCCACTACTCAGGCACGCACCACGGCTGCCGCCAAAGCCACAAACAGTTTCGGTAGCAGCATTGGCCGCCTCATTGCTATACTCATGAAATCGTTCCTGCTGTTAGTTGCCGGTTCCATAGCTCTCGGCTTGTTCGCAGGCCTTATTGGGCTTATTGTCGCTGGCACTGCGATCAGTCCCTATGCAGCATTTTTCCTTAGTGACACGCAAGCGTATTCATTAGCATGGTTAGGCATTGGTCTTGCAATGGGCATGCCGTTGCTGGCGATGGCGGTATGGCTTATTCGCAGAATGACGGGAACACGCTCGCGCAGGCACTACCTTGCCTATGTATTTTCGGCTCTGTGGATAATAGGTGTCATTATTGTTGCTACGACAGGCAGCAAGATAGCCGCCAACTTCAGCAACACCGGCACTATCGAAGAAGAACTTCAGATAGCACAACCAAGCACCGGCAGACTGTTTGTGAAAGTAGATGACGCGCTATTACCTACTAAAAGCATGAAGTATAATAGGTGGTTCAACGATATGAACGAAGACAATGATGAGTTCAAGTTGATGGACCGTAATACGCTGTGGCTGAATAATGTAAAACTAAACATCGAACGAAGTGAGGATACCCTATTCCATGTATATGAAACCAGGTCGAGCCGTGGCAGATCATCACAGGAAGCAAGCGCGAAGGCAAACAAGATATCATTTGTTGTCACCCAGCTGGACAGCATTCTGACACTTCCACGCGGGTTCGTAGTGAACAGCCGGGATAAGTTCTGCAATCAACAGGTGCTGATAACAGTAGAAGTGCCTGTGGGCAAGACGCTGAAAGTGAGTGAAGCCATCAACGAATATAGCTGGTATACGATCAATGTAAACGGCAACGGAGTTTACAGGTCGCGTCACTGGTCGGACAATGACGACATGGATTTTGATAATAATACCGAGTACATCATGACGACCACGGGTCTGAAAGACATTGCCGATACGACTTCAGAATAAAGACGATCAAAGTAGTGTTGAATGGGTGCCAATAAGTACATTTACCGTACTTTATGTCAGCACCGGAAAACGTCTATGATATCATAATATCGGGTGCAGGCCCGGCAGGCAGCACATGTGCCATAGCACTGCGCAACAGTGGCCTGAAAGTGGCATTGATAGACCGGGCTGTATTTCCAAGAGACAAAGTATGTGGCGATGCCATACCCGGTCGGGCAGTGAAGGTACTGCGACAACTGGGACCTGAATATGAATCGTCCTTCAGGGAATATGCACCCAAGCTACTAACAAAGAGTACCCGGTTGTTTTACAATAAACGGGAGTTGGCGTTTGAGTGGAAAGGAGAAGCGTACACCTGCGCGAGAATGGACTTTGACTATTTTCTATTTGAAAAAGCAGCCGCTACCGGCATAGATGTTTTCACCGGCGAGCAGGTGACGCAAGTGAGCAGACAGGATGATGTCTTCACTTTGAAGACGAAAACGGGCAAGATTTTCCGCTCTAGACTGCTGATAGGCGCAGACGGTGCTAATGGTGTAACTGCACGTCAATTGGCTGCGAGGGTAACGGACAAGACAAATCATGTAGGCTCGGTAAGAGCGTACTATAACAACGTAACCACACTGCGACCGGATACAACAGAGGTGTATTTCCTTAAAAACTTCCTGCCGAGTTATATGTGGGTTTTTCCGCTGCCGGGCAACAGGGCCAACGTCGGATTCGGGATGCTGACGGCAGAAATATCGCGTCGCAGGCTGGACCTTAAAAAGTTGTTTTACGAATTTATTGACCAGTCGCCCCGGTTGAAGGCGCGATTGAATGCCGCGGTGCAAGATGGTCCATTGGAGGGGTTCGGTTTGCCACTCGGAGGACGAAGAGTCCCTCTATCGGGCGACGGCTTCATGTTAGCCGGTGATGCCGCATCCATCATTGACCCCATGTCGGGCGATGGCATCGGCAACGCTATGGTCAGTGGTATGCTGGCGGCAAACCAAGCAATATCCTGCTTTGAGCGCTCCGATCTTTCGGCGGGTTTTATGCAAGGGTACGACAGGGCCCTGGACCAGAAACTTGGCAGCGAACTGCGCCTGCATCTGCGATCGAGGAAGTTGCTGGCCGCCTTTCCCGGAATGCTGGATGTGGTCTTTGCCGCCGGCAGCAATGCTACACTGCGAAGCCTGATACAGAAAGCACTATGACGTTGTGGCACCCAGCATTGTAAAACAAGGCCACCAAGACGACAATTATGAACTATTTTTGCGGCAAATACACTTACGATGACGCTTGCCGCACAGGTAAAACACGCTGCTTTTGACGCACTGAAACATTTGTACCCCGATGCTCAGACCGACCTTTCTATGATAACTGTGAACCAGACGAAACCTGAGTTCACAGGTGATTATACAGTGGTTCTCTTCCCATTTGTGAAACTGCTGCGCATGAAACCCGACGAACTTGGGAACAAACTAGGCGAACACCTACTGACTACATCAGGACTATTCTCGGCATATCAGATCGTAAGCGGATTCCTGAACCTCACCGTAAAAGACGAATATTGTACGTCATTCCTGTTGAACAATTTCTCAAAAACCGATTTCAGCAGGCAGCAGAAAAGCAGTGACCGTGTGATGGTGGAATATTCTTCGCCGAATACTAATAAGCCACTGCATTTCGGCCACATGCGCAACATCTTTTTGGGTGCGGCTGTATCTGAGATACTGAAAGCCGACGGGAAGCAGGTTATCAAAGCCAATCTGATCAATGACAGGGGCATCCATATATGCAAATCGATGATAGCGTGGATGTGGTATGCCAACGGCGCTACACCAGCTTCAGCGGGCGTAAAAGGCGACCACCTTGTGGGCGACTACTATGTGAAGTTCAACGATGTTTACAAACAGGAAATTGCCGGTCTGATAAAAGCTGGAATGGACGAGAAGCAGGCCGAGAAAGAGGCGCCTATCATGAAAGCTGCGCAGGAACTTTTGCGCAAGTGGGAAGCCGGCGACGCCGAAACACGGGAGCTGTGGAAGACCATGAACGGATGGGTGTACGAGGGCTTTGATGTTTCCTACAAGAAACTCGGCGTGTCTTTCGATAAGATGTATTATGAAAGTGACACTTACCTGCTTGGAAAGAAAATAGTAGAGGATGGACTGAACAAGGGAGTGCTTTTCAAAAAAGAAGATGGCTCGGTTTGGATAGACCTCAAGGAAGATGGGCTGGATGAAAAATTGTTGCTGCGTGGCGACGGTACCTCCGTATACATGACCCAGGACCTCGGCACCGCAAAACTGAAGTATGACGATTACAAGTTGGATCAATCGGTATACGTAATAGCTGACGAACAGAACTACCACATTCAGGTCCTGAAACTGATACTGAAGAAAATAGGCGAACCATGTGCTGACGGCATCTATCACTTGTCGTATGGCATGGTGGAACTGCCTACCGGCAAGATGAAGAGCCGTGAAGGTACAGTAGTTGATGCCGATGACATGATGGACGAGATGGTGAATCTGTCGCGTGAACAAACAGAACAGTCGGGCAAAACAGAGGGATTTACTGCAGCGGAACTGGATTGGCTGTACGAGACCATTGGTATGGGAGCACTTAAGTTCTACCTCCTGCGTGTGGATCCTAAAAAGAAGATGATCTTCAACCCGAAAGAGTCTATAGACCTGCATGGGTTTACAGCCACTTTTATACAATATGCCCATGCGCGTATCTGCTCCATTTTACGCAAAGAGAATGTATCACTCCACCCCGATGCAAGCAGATTCCAGGCATGGCATGCTCAAACCGATCTGCTGAAGCTGGAGAAAGAAATGATCCTGATGCAGGAACAATATGGGGCCGTATTGGCTGATGCTGCTGCAGAGTTCAATCCGTCGGCACTATGTAACTACTGCTTCCAGTTGGCACAGCTGTTTAATACATTCTACGATGTGCACAGTATCTCTAAAGCCGAAAGTGACGAGAAAAAAGAGCTTCGCCTGATGATGATCGTACACACTGCGGCGATACTGCGCCATGGCATGGGATTGCTGGGAATAAGGATGCCTGAGAAAATGTAGGCTTCTTTGTCTTACATAATTGGGTGCAGCAAAAGAGCGAGCAGGGAGATAATGATGCCGATTATAAGACCTGCAAAGGCGAAAATAACAGGAACTTTTTTTCTTACTGATGCCAGTTTGGGCCCCAACATCTCTTCGATAGCCTCCGGAGGATAGGACGCTATCACTCCCGATATCTTGCCCGTAACGGAAGGATCAGTGGAAAGCGATGACGTATACCGCGTGATGACCTCGGGCAATAGTATCTCTATTTCCTCCAGCATTCCTTCTTTGAGTTTCACTATAGTACTCTCGCCAATGAATGTGGCGATGACCGGCAACTTCTCTTTTATCTTTACACGAAGAAACGTATCGAGATGCTGCTCAATTAAAGGGCGCAAATTGTCTAGTGCGCGCTGATCTATAACCTGGATCTTTCCGGAACCAAGCTGTGAAGCAAATGCGCCAGCAACTGTTGTCGCTATTTCGTCCTGATGCGACAGGAGGAATCCATGAACGGTAACTCCCAACACGCGACGTGGGCGCAAAGGATGGATGACCAGACCAATAAGCACCCATGCAGTAGCCCAGGCAGTGAACGCAGTGAGAAATGGAAGGAAGAAAAGAAGGAGTTTGAGCATATATCTGCTAAAAAAGCCATCCGGTTCGGATGGCTTGCTTTTAGTATATAGTACGTTTATAAGTCCTAAGGGTTTTTGTGACTTAGGCTTAAGGGGCTTGGTTATTTAACGCTAGCGAGGAAATCCTTCACTTTGTCTTTATGCACCATACCTTCTTTAAAAGTGTATGCGCCAGATTTAGGGCTGCGTACAGCCTTGATCACTTTCGTGTAGTTTTTAGCTTCCGCTGCCAGTTTAGGGTCTTTCTTGATCGCGGTCTTAGCTGCTTTTGCCATTTCTTAAATATTTTAATGGATTATTTAATTTCTTTGTGAACCGTAACGCGTTTCAGGATCGGATTGTATTTCTTCAGCTCGAGACGCTCAGTTGTATTTTTCTTGTTCTTGGTAGTAATATAGCGGCTGGTACCGGGCATACCACTGTTTTTATGCTCGGTGCATTCCATAATTACCTGAACGCGATTTCCTTTCTTAGCCATTTTTATAAGTTTACTTTACTTTAGAAATTAGATGGTTACACCTTTTTCGCGAAGCTCTTTAACTGTGCTGAGCAATCCGTTCTTATTAATAGTACGGATAGCGTCAGTAGTGAGCTTCAGAGTAACCCAACGATCTTCTTCCGGAAGGTAGAAGCGCTTAGTCTGCAGATTAGGCAGAAAACGA
Source organism: Flavipsychrobacter sp. (assembly GCA_044220845.1). GTDB lineage: Bacteria > Bacteroidota > Bacteroidia > Chitinophagales > Chitinophagaceae > Nemorincola. The sequence continues at coordinate 27,591 of JBGAQG010000033.1, forward strand.
CGCTTTGCTTTTTTGTTAGAGAACGAAACTTTGTGTCCTACTACTGGTTTCCTACCTGTTACCTGACAAACGCGAGCCATGATTTATTATTTTTTTGGGACTGCAAAGGTAAGTGTAAAAATTAAGAATAAAAAATAAAAAATAATTTTTTCGCCCTGTTTTCAGCGAAATACACACGTTACCAACACAAATATAGTGTTTATTTCTAAAATTAGGGCAATTGTGGCAATATCAGGGCATCCAGATTGGAAATGCCGGGCAGATTCTCGCAAACAAAGCCTTCACCATACCTTGTTCCGATGCGCTTACCCATTATCGAATCTCTACCGGCCAACTCCTGCAGGAAATTTCCGGTAGATATGTAGGTAACGGGACCGCCAGCACCGGGGCTATAAAACTGACTCTCATAACATTTTATCGCATTCATCTTCTGCTCGAAGCTATCAGAAATATCTACAATAAACGTTGGTTCCAGAGGACGGTCCTGAATCATATGAAACACCCTTTTCGGCCTCCAGGGCTCCTGCTCTACCCCATCGCGCTGAGTGGATATACGTGCCAAACCCGAAAGAAAGCAGGAATCGGCAATGAGACGCCCACCCTTTCCGTGGTCGGGATGGCGATCGCTGAGGGCATTTGCAATAACGATCTCGGGACGGTAATGCCGGATAAAGGTGATGAGTTTGCGCTGATGTTCTTCGTCGTTCCTGAAAAAACCATCGGCCATCTTTGCGTTCTCACGCACTACTACCCCCATTGCTTCTGCTGCTTTACGCGCCTCTTCGTAGCGGGTTGATACGGTTCCGCGTGTACTCAACTCCCCTTCTGTGAGATCAATAATGCCTACTGCCTGTCCTGCACGTGTGTGGTTGATGATAGTGCCGGCGCAACCAAGTTCCAGATCATCAGGGTGTGCTGCAATAGCCAATATATGCAATTTCATATTTTTCAAAGTTTCTATATCGGCAGCAAATGTACTTCAGAAGTTTGAAAAGCATGTCTATACACACAAATATTACCCCATTATGTTTGGCACGAAAAAAACACCCTACTGAAAAGGCGAGGTGTCTCTCCATACAATTTACAGATCATACGTTGGTTCCCCAATCGGCCAACTCCTGCTCCGACCAAAGACCCGGGAAGAAAATGCGCCGCTGATAACGTGGGTGCATGTATTTCTTCCAGTCGCTGCCACCGGTCCCTTCAACTTCCTTCTTGTTTTCCTTATCGAGATAAGATGCTGCCGCATGATAATGCGCCATAACCCACGAAATGTTTACGGTATGGTCATAATGCCTCATGGCAGCAATGAGTGTCGGGTCGTTCTTCTCAGCCTCGGGCATTGCCTGATAACGCGCCCATATGTTTGTGCCACGGTACTCTTCTATCTTGCGAAGAAACTCCGGTTTGTAACGCTCTTCAAACAAACGGATAAGTGTACTCTTCTTGCCGGTAGTGTAATCCTTACCCGCCGCATGCCAGTATAAATGCTCGTATGCCTCTTCAACGGGAGTGTCTTTATTAATACTATGCCTGAAACGAGCATCGGCGAGAAGTTCAACATTGGTCGATGCGAACTCCACCATACGATACTGGGCGCTCTGAAAACCGCTGGCCGGCGTAAGCGTATTCCTGAATTTCAGGTACTGCTCATATTCCATTCCCTGACTCATGATAGTAAACGAAGACGAAAGGACATCGAAGTAACGACTCATACGGCCTATCTTCTCAGCAAAAACCGCGGCGCTGGTCTGTGGTGTGGCCGTTAGTTGGTTGGCTTCCCAAAGTGTCATTTTGAACAACAGCTCGTTTACCTGATGATACATTATGAAAATCATCTCGTCGGGCAAGATGGTGCGTTGCACCTGCAGATTCAGGAGCACATCGGTCTGGATGTAGTCCCAATAGGTGATAGGTTTTGCCCACACCAAGCCCTCCAGATGCACATCTGTATCCTGACCGATTGCGGTAAGTTTGTCCTCAAGTCTGCCTAATATTTCTTCGCGCTTGTTCATTTTAGGAGTTTTAATGAGACTTGCTAAATCTCAAGTGTATATAATTATCAACCCTGTCGGCAGTAGTTGCGGCATCTATTCCGTGATCTGATATGAAATCGCGCACCATTTGTTCCTGTTCATTTCCCTTGCGAAAGGCTGTACTATAGTTAACATCCGTGAACGATACCATTGAATACAGCGGGAAGTAATCGCCCGGATAAAGCTCGGCTATGCGGCGCTCAATACTTCTGTGAAACAGGTATTCGGGGTCAGCGACCTTGTCGCGCATAACCAGATAATTCTGCAACGACAGGTCTTGTACCGCGTCTCCTTCAGGCTTGCGCATCTGCTCGTATTCTCTGAAGACGATATCCCAGTCGTGACCATGCTTATCCATTAGCGACGACATGACTGTACAATCTTCAAAGCCACAGTTCATGCCCTGACCAAAGAATGGAACAGTGGCGTGGGCAGCATCGCCCATAAGCACGGTCTTGCCAAAGTGCCAAGGGTAACACCTGATAATAGCCAGCGACGACAACGGGTGATCGTTCCAGGTATCGGCTACTTCGGGCATCATCTCATAAAAGTCAGCAAAGGTATTTTTGAAGAAATCTATGATCTTGTCTTTGGACGAAAGGTTGTTGAAACAATATTCATGACCATCAACCGGCATGAACAAAGTGCAGGTAAATGAACCATCGAAATTGGGCAATGCTATTAGCATGAACCTTCCACGCGGCCAGATGTGCAGCGTGTTCTTTGCCATTTTGTAAGTGCCATCGGCATTGGCAGGAAGGAGGATCTCTTTATAGCCATCCTCTATGTAATTCTGGCTGTAGGAGAATCTGTCCATACGCTGCATGGCATTGTAGCGCACGGCCGAGAATGCACCATCAGTTGCAAAGACCACATCAGCATTTACCTCGGTTACAGCGCCGGTCTGAGTGTTCCTGAAGGTGGCAGTGCCGGTAGCCGTATCTGCACCAGTACACTCCTCATTGAAATGAATGGCGCCTGCCATTTCGGCTTCGTCCATGAGGATACTGTTGATCCCGCCACGGGATACTGAATAGATAGCCTCACCGTCTTTTCCATATTGCTGATAGTTGGTAGAACCATCGGCAAGGTGCATGGTACGGCCATACATAGGAATGGCAATCTTACGAACCTTGTCGCCAAGACCCACTGCATCCAGTGCTTTCCAGCCGCGGTATGAGGTGGCCAGATTGATGGACTTTCCGGCCGACATGGCACTTTTGCGCATATCGGGACGGCGCTCATATACGTTTACTTTATATCCGGCTTTAGACAGGTACACCGCCCACAGGGAACCCACTAATCCGCTCCCTACTATCATTGCTTGTTTCATTTGCTTTCGTTGTTTTCTAGAACAGGTACTTCCATAACTGCACCGCACTTATTGCAGGTACGCAGAGACAGATCGTCGTAAAATGACTGCATGAGGAGCGGTAACTGCCCCACAATATCGTCGAGGTGAAAAGTGGCTTTGTCCAGCAGATTGCTACAATTCTCACAGAACCACATGCAGGAGTCGGACTCTGATGCCGTTCTGCGGCGCTCTACTACCAGCCCTACCGTATTGGCCTTGCGCTGTGGCGAATGCGGCACACGTGGCGGCAGCATGAAGATCTCGCCCTCCTTGATGGTGATCTTCCTGACCTTGCCATCTTCTATGATGGGTAACTCCATATCGCCCACCAACTGATAGAAGAACTCCTCGCCCTCGTTGTAATGGAAGTCTTTACGACAGTTGGGGCCGCCAACTACCATTATGATGAAGTCTGTGTCTTTATAAACTACTTTGTTGCCAACGGGCGGCTTCAGTAGTTCTCTGTTTTCTTCAACCCATTTCATTAGGTTGATCGGATTCAATATTGCCATATGCGTATCGTGGCAGCTTCTACACTGCCGGACCGCAATACTAATTTGCGGCAAACAGAAAAAACATGATACCCGTCAGGGCTAAAAGCATGTTGCGGACCCGGCAACCTGAATATTTTATTTTGTTTAACAACTAATCAATAATTTTAAACAAAATGAACACCTGTATGGACTACCTTTGCGCCATACTCTCTGAAAGTGCCGGCAAAGAATACCCATTCGACCTGCGCCCCGGGGTAAAAACAACTACTAATGAGCGCGATTCTTGAGGCAAGGGGCTTAACTAAGAAATTCGGGGAGCGTGTTGCCGTGAATGACCTGAACCTGACCATAAACCGGGGACAGGTATATGGACTGCTGGGACAGAATGGTGCCGGCAAAAGCACACTCATCCGTATGTTGCTGGGTCTCATTTTCCCCGACCAGGGTGAGGTGTACATCAACGGAAGCCATTTCACGCCACGCAGCCGCCACCTGCTGGCTCATGTGGGTGCCATCATAGAACGCCCGGACCTGTACAACTACCTGAGCGGCTGGGACAATCTGCGCATTTTCGCGGCACTTAGCAAACAGAACATACCCAACACCCGGCTGCACGAGGTGCTGGAAATGGTGGGTCTGCGGGGCCGCGAGAAAGACAAGGTAAAGACCTACTCGTTGGGTATGAAACAACGCCTGGGTATAGCAGTGGCGCTGATACATGACCCGGAACTATTGATACTGGACGAACCCACGAACGGCCTGGACCCGCAAGGTATAGCCGAGATACGCAAGCTGATACAGATGCTGAGCATGGAGCAGGGCAAGACTATCCTACTCTCCTCTCACCTGCTTTATGAGGTGGAACAAATGGCCACCCATATGCTGATACTGCACAAGGGCAGGAAGATAACCGAAGGGCCTGTCAAAGAACTGATCGATCCGGATGAGACGATAGTGGAGATAGACATTGTCCACAATGCCGCGGCACCCGCAATGCTGGCGACCTCTGTATGGAAGCAGCATGTAACCGCTGCTACGCCCGCTCAAATCACCTTCCGTGTAAACAACAAACAAGTACCTGCCATCAACGAATACCTTGTACACAATGGCGTGCAGGTGACCCGAATACATGCCAAACACTCATTAGAAAATTACTTCTTAACCCTGACCAATGATTAAGCTGCTTTCGTTAGAGTTATACAAGATCTTCAAACGCCCGCGCACCTTCATCAGCTTCGGGTTGGTGACGGCTATCGCGCTGGTCATACAACTGGCGATGACAGCAGGCGGTAAGGACTTCCTGTCGTTTGGTATGCAGGGCATTACCGAGCAGTTTGATGTGAATGGCAACATACTGAACGGCTACCTGGTAGCCTACCTGATACTGCAATCGCTGCTGATACACATTCCGTTGCTGATAGCCCTGGTGGCAGGCGACACACTTGCCGGTGAGGCCAATATGGGCACCCTGCGACTGGTGCTGACCCGACCCGTGAGCCGCAGCGAGCTGGTACTTGTCAAGTTTATGGCGAGCATCATCTATTCGCTGCTACTGATCATATGGCTGGCGGCTGTGGCCTTGCTGCTGTCCATAGTGATGTTCGGGACGGGCGATATGATCAATATGAAGAGCGAGACCTTCATACTGCTGCTAAAGAACGACATTCCCTGGCGGTACCTGGCGGCATTCGGGTTTGCATCGCTGGCCATGTCTTCTATCGTATCTCTGGCCATGTTCCTGTCAGCATTTGCAGAGAACGCCATAGGCCCCATAGTGGCCACCATGGGTATAGTGGTGGTGCTGACCATACTCAGTAATCTGGAACTGCCACTGTTCAACCTCATCAAACCCTACCTCTTTACCACCCATATGATAGGCTGGAAGGGCTTCTTTGACGACCCCGTGCCCTATGCTGCCATAACACGGTCGGCGGGGGTATTGCTGTCATACACCGTTGGTCTGTTGCTGGCCACCATTCTCTACTTTAACAAGAAAGACATACAGTCGTGATGCGAAAGAAACTAATGACCGTGCTGGCAATGCTGACACTGGCTACTACCCTACAGGGACAAACAGCAGATGAGCTCTTTGCCACCGTGCGCACCAAGGTGCTGCAGGTAAAAGACTATGTGGCCGATGTGAATATGAAGATAGACGTGGCGTTTATGCAGGTACCCATGCTGAAGGGAAAGCTTTACTACAAAGCACCCGACAAAATGAAACTGGAACGCAACGGGGGTATATCGATACTGCCGCGCAAGAACATAAACATGACCCTGAGCAACCTGATACCTACCGGCAAAGTGACCGTGATAGACATGGGTAACACCACACTGAAGGACAAAAAACTGCGCCTGCTGAAGGTGGTGCCCGACGAGGACAACAACGGCATAGTGCTGACCAAGATGTGGCTGGATGAGAAAGAACTACTGGTGACGCATACCGAAACAACAACATTTAACGATGGCACGGTGATCATGGATCTGGATTATAAGAACTACAATAAATATGGTCTGCCTGACAAGGTGAAGATCTTTATGGACCTGAAGGAGTACAAACTGCCAAAGGGTGTGACGATGGACTATAATGATGTGCTGGAGAAAACCGACAAGGAAAAAACAGCCAAGAAGCAGAAGGGCACGATAGAGATTAAGTATCTGAACTATACCATAAATAAGGGGATACCTGACGCGGTATTTGGTACGGCTAAAAAAACTGCTGAGTAAACCCTGCTACGGTGTCTTTTGCTCGCCGGTCTTTCTGAGGTACACAAACCAATAGACCATACCCACAAGCCCGGCACCGCCAATGATGTTACCTATGGTGACAGGCAGCAGATTTACGAGCAGGAAATTGGACCAGGTGACCATGCTATAATCTTGCGGGGTGGCGTTGATGAGGGTGAACAGCGCGGGATCTCCATAGTCTTTTACAGCGATTGCCACAGGGATGAAGTACATGTTGGCAATGCTGTGCTCGAACCCGCAGGTGACGAATGCCGTGATGGGAAAAAGGATACACAGGACCTTGCCGGTTGATGACCGCACACTGAAACACAGCCACACTGCCAGGCACACCAACACATTGCACAGAATGCCCAATGCCACTGCCTGACCAAACTGCAACTGACACTTGGCACGGGCAACGTTAAGTATGTTCTGCCCTACGGCGCCCTGCGCAAACAGGTATTGGCGGGAAAAGAACAACAGGACCGCCACACCCAGCGCCCCCACCATGTTGCCGGTGAAGACGAGGAGCCAGTTGCGCAGCACAGCCAGGGTGCTCACCTTTTTGTTGGCCCAGGCCATAATGATGAGGTTGTTGCCGGTGAAGAGCTCGGCCCCACCTATAATAACTAATATAAGCCCGAGGCTGAACGCTACCCCACCCACGAGGCGGGTGATGCCGGGCGGCAAGGTGCTGCCGGCCGTAACGGTGGTGAAGAAGACACTGCCCAGCGCTATGAACGCCCCCGCCAGCATGGCCAGCACGAGTGTGCGCACCGCGCTCATGCGCGCTTTGTTTACGCCCACGGTCTCGGCCTGCAAGGCCATCTCGGGTGGCAAAAGGAAATTTCCACTTTCGTTGACCATATTGAGGATATTTTATAAAGATACAAAGCACTGCTCATGACGGGAAGGAAATAAACCGCGCAGAAAAATGTTGTTGTTTCCCGGATATTTTTTTGTTCTTACCACCGCTTCCCACCTTTTCATTGATAATCAATGACTTTGTGGAAAGCCACGTCACTTTTTAAGGTGTTGAACTTCCCAAAACTGCGCAAAAACTTCCCACTTCTGCGCAGCTGCTTCCCATTTTCTTCCCACCTGCTTCCCACTTCTTCTCATCCCGAATGCTGTCGGGACAGGCCCGCATGTTTGGCAGTTGTCTGTTTCGAAGAAAAAAACTACTAATTGTACTCTTCCCCCCCATTTCTTTTCACTTTACTTCAAGTTACAAACAGATACGGAACAGGGCAAGAGAAAGATCTATGATATGCAGCCAGCCACTTATGATATAGCGGATTGAGTGGTATCAATACAATTAGCTTTGTGTGCGGCGCGGTGAAAGGAAGTGCGAGCGCGCCCGGTGAGATACAGCCGGTCGGATACCGGCACCCGGTACTGCCGTAGGTTGCAACCTACGGCAAACTGGGGCCTACGCCCATTATGCCACTTTCACTATACGATTACGACAGTCGATTGAACATCCCTTCTGAAAGTCGTTCGTCTTAAAAATTCAGTATTTTCATCATTATCAAATACAAAGAACCTTTCAGACCTTTTATTACAAGCATGTATTTTTCTGACCTTGAATTGAGACAAATCATGATTATCGAACAAAAACTGAATTGTTGACTCCAATTGTTCGAGTGAATGCGAAATCCATGGAGGGTCTTTCTCCTTTAACTCAATTAAATGGAGGTGAGTTTCCGTTGTAAGCATACAGTCACACCTACCTCTCCCTATAAATTGCTCGTCATTTAAAACACATTTGTCAATTGCTGTAAATGTTACAGCCGAACCACTGTTATTAATAACCGTTGCAATCCAAATTTGGTCATTGTGAAAATCAACATAAGCCGCTCGTCCATTCTGGTCATCACATAGACCAAATCGAGTTGCTAAAATTCCCGACATTTGACAATTCACATAAAAGAAATCAATCATAATAACTCCTGTTCAATTTCAAGCAATTGATCGAATAGAATATTTCCCTCAGCGATCGACATGTTTAAAAAATTCCTGCTACTTGGAAAACCGTTAGGGGTAGGAAGTTCCTTAATCTGTCCATCCAACAACTGGTACACAACTACATCATCACCTGAAATTCCTGACTTAATGGGAACTACCGAAGAAAGCCTTTCCAGCATTGATTTGCGCCCCTTTTCTTCAATCACTTTCTCAATCATCTTCCCCTGTACAGCCAGACTGAGAAAATTAATAATAAATGGACTATGAGTTGTGATAACCAACTTATTATTTGGATTCTCATTTCTATAAAGAAGAAGTTCGTTAAGTACATTCTTCTGTGATTCAGGAAACAAATTTTGCTCGGGCTCTTCAACAATATTCAGAAAACATTCATACTTAAACCTGCCAGACAACTTCTCTAACACAATTCTGAATACGTCTTCAGAAATGGTATTATTTTCGAAAGCTTTTGAAACGGCTTTGCGAATCTTTTCCTCATCCTCTCTGTTTATTTCTTTCCTCGTCTCACTTGACTTGTTTTTAATTACTTCAGACAAGTATCGTGTTACAAGAATCAAAGGTACCAACGACTGGAAACCACTTGATGCCTCAAGTAATTCAACTTCAAAGCCAGTTCCAACAAGCAATGCCTTTTTGTTTTGTTTCTTATAAATGAATGATATATCTCCAACAGGTAATTTTTCACTTTCCTTTATACTTTGTTTTGCGTCTTCATATTCATCCATGAATGTGTATAATGGTAAAGGGAGGCGTTTAATTAAATCGGGCCTATCAACAGAACTAACAAAATTCCTTTCAGCTGGCACGTACATTATTTTGGGGAAGAAATATTCCTTTTGGGGAATATTTCCATAAAGATCCACAGAAGTTTTCTGAACTGAAAAGTTACTATTTTCGTACCTCAATGTATAGGAATCACCTATATATTCTATCAAAGACAAATCGCTCAGATAATTATGAATGTTTTGATATGCCAACTGCTTCTTAAATCGATTATAACGCATAATGTAGTCCTCAGTAAAATCTCCGCGAACTAACGCCTTCTCAATCCAACTCAATGTCGAAAAGATCTTTGCAACAGTGCTTTTACCGCTACCCTGATTGCCAATAAATACTGTAACTCCTTTAAAGTCAAGAAAGCCATCGGGAGTATCAACACCAGCTTTAATTGGACCAACGTTCTTTACTTTCAACCTCGCCATGGAACAAATTTATTTATTATTCGCCAAAATGTCTTCGGATGAATGGAATTGAAACCTAAAACCACATCTGACCAAAATTCGAAACTCACGGTAACTAAAAACACTCTCAAATATACCTTAAGAACTAATCCCACAAGCACTAAACATTTTTTTTGCATAAAATGTCCAATTTTCTAGTCGATTAATCACAAATAAATGATTTCCCGCAACAAAAATCTTGCTTCGTTCAATTAACCTTATCAAGGTTGGATTCGAATCTGCTAGCTATTGTTCGTAATGTTCCGTAGGGCATCGCGAACAATAAACATAACTCCGTCTCCGACGGGCTTCATCTTGACAAAGGTGGTGAAGAAGACACTGCCCAGCGCTATGAACGCCCCCGCCAGCATGGGTGGTGAAGAAGACACTGCCCAGCGCTATGAACGCCCCCGCCAGCATGGCCAGCACGAGTGTGCGCACCGCGCTCATGCGCGCTTTGTTTACGCCCACGGTCTCGGCCTGCAAGGCCATCTCGGGTGGCAAAAGGAAATCTACACTTTCGTTGACCATATTGAGGATAATTTATAAAGATACAAAGCACTGCTGATGACGGGAACGAAATAAACCGCGCAGAAAAATGTTGTTGTTTCCCGGATATTTTTTTGTTCTTACCACCGCTTCCCACCTTTTCATTGATAATCAATGATTTTGTGCGCAAAATGGCGGTTTTAGCCCACAATTTACTTGCCAGATGGGACGGAAAACTTCCCACTTGCTTCCCAAAACCTGCGCACTTCTTCTCACCCTCTGCGCAGAACCTGCGCAGGCAATTACCTGCTAAAAAGTAAACAAAACCGTTGAATGCGCTCTTCTCCCCCATTTCTTTTTCACTTTACTTCAAGTTACTAACAGATATGGAACAGGGCAAAAGCAAGATCTATGATATGCAGCCAGCTACTTGTGATATAGCAGATTGAGTGGTGTCAATAAAATTGGCTGAGGGTGCGGTGCGGTGAAATGAACTGCGAGCACGCCCGATGAAATACAGCCGGTCGGATACCGGCATCCGGAGTTGCCGTAGGTGCAACCTACGGCAAACTGGGGTTTTACTTAGAGTTTGAGTTGATTTACTTGCAATTGCAAAACCCGGACGTTATTATTGTAGTTAAACAAACCCGAAAATGAAAAACATACTCTTGCCTGTTTTAGTCATTATGGCTGCATCCTTATCCGGAAATGCGCAAACAAACGAGAAATACAAACCCAGAGATCCGTTTGAGACTAAGAAGAAATCGACAACAGACGATGAAAAACCGAAAACTTATTACTCCATCGTCAATGCGTATCCCTTCTATAAACGCTCGTCGTTGATCGTAGATCCTTTTGTTATCGGAGTTGGCACTAAAACCGGATTGGCATCCGCACTTCGACTTGAGTCGGTTGTAACGGAAAATGTCATGTTATGGGGAAAGGTGACCAACACCTGGATAGGTGAAGCCGGGATAGGGACGGGATATGAGAATGCTCCTGTGGCTGTTGGCGGCATGAAGAACCAAATGCTGACGGAGGCCGGTGGTGCTTTCTTTGTGATCAACGATGCGTTTGATGCCAATGTAAGGGTAATAACAAGAACACGACAATCAGGTAATGTGCAAATCAACTATTACATAAAGGTACCTTCAAAAGTTCGGCGGATGTTGGGAGTGCGTGCAGGCCATATTACCCACAGACGCCAGATAGTTGTGAATGATGACTCTCGGGACGATTATTTCTACGCATCAGCCGACGGAGCATACAAATTGCCTGTTCTGGAGAAAAATCCTGCTTATGTTTATATACGTAAGCCTGCAGGAGATTATTTCACCGCGGTAGGTGTTTCCAACACCAACTCTGCTTTTGCCGGCATTCATTTCAGGAAGGTGAAAAATACCACAATAATGCTCAGTGACAGTACAACGAGGAATACTGACAAGTTGATAGATGTATATGCCGATGTTCTTATCCCATATTATGATAAAATAAGGAATCTGGT
>JBGAQG010000034.1:0-33014 GCA_044220845.1 Flavipsychrobacter sp.
AGGAGCCATGCTGAGTGTCGGTGGCTATCTGCGTGAGGACTCTATCCCGGGTTTTGGCAGCACCGATATGACAAAATGGTGGCTGCCGGGCGGCACCCAAAATACTGACACCACACATTTTTACACGCAGACGGTTTTTTATGACCCATGGGGCAATGCTACAACCATAACCTACTGGAATAACAGCGGCACTAATTACTACCTGCTGCCCCACACCACTACAGATGCCGTAGGCAATGTGACTACGGTCAATGCCTACAACTGGTACAACCTTCAGCCCACTCGCATTACAGATATTAACAATAATGAAGGGCATACTTTATATGATGCATTAGGTATGCCGGTGGCTGCCGCCATGATGGATAAGGATGGCAGCACTATTGGAGACACACTGGCAGGTATTGACCCTGATGATGTTACCGATATAGCCAATCAGGCTACATTTTTTACCGATCCTGAGAGCGTGGCTGCCGACTTACTTAAGGGAGCTACTTGGCGTTGTGTATACGACCTTTCCACCAGCCCGGTAGCTGTGGGCATGATCGCCCGTGAGCGGCACTACAGCGAGCTGGCGGTAAGCCCAATGCTGGTGAACCTCACCTATACAGACGGTATGGGGCGAATTGCCATGAAAAAAGTACAGGCAGCGCCAGCCGAGGGAAGTACAGATGTGCGCTGGATAGGCAGTGGCAAGGTGATATACAACAATAAGGGCAAGGAGGTAATGCAATATGAGCCTTACTTTACCGATACACCATTATTCGATCTTGCTGAATATGCCGCTACACATGGCGTAAGCCCGAAGCTACATTATGATGCGCTGGGCAGGGTGAAGCGGACGGATATGCCTGATGGCACGTTCAGCAAAACCGAGTGGGATGCATGGAAAATGGCGCAGTATGATGCGAATGACACCGTGGATGATAGCGCATGGTACATAGCATCCCTGGCTGGAACTACGGAACAACAAGATGCTGCCAACAAGGCACACAAACATTATAATACTCCAACTGTAGGCCATTTGGATACACTCGGGCGTGAGTTTTATACGATCCTTCATGACCGTTATCCTGACCCAACGACATGGACAGACTTTTATTATCCAAGCTGGACGGAACTGGATATCCGTGGGGAACGGCTAGCCATACACGATGCACGTTTGCTCACGCCACAAATGTATAGCTATAGCCTGCTCAAGGTGGTAGTCCAGCAAAAAAGTATGGACAGTGGGTTGCAGCATATCCTGTCCGATGCCATGGGGCATCCCTTGTATGGCTGGGATGCTGACGAGAGACAGTTTCGCTTTAGCTATGATGAGCTACGACGCCAGCTTACAAAAGAGGTGACACCAGATGGGGGGAGTACCAAAGTGCTGGAAGTAACTCAATACGGAGAGGGCATTACAGACGATACGTTGCGCAACCTGAGAGGGCAAGTACATAAAATTTATGATGGCGCAGGCTTGCTAGAGTTTACTGATTATGATTTTGGTCAAAAGGCACTTTCAGTAATACGTACATATGTTGAGGACTTTACAATGCATCCTGATTGGACATCAATTGGAAGTGTGGCCATGGAAAGTGTGGATTACACCACAGAAACCACCTACGATGCCTTTGAACGGATTATAACCAACACAACAACTGACGATGGAGTTACAACCTATACCTATGAGAGAACGGGATTACTGTTTAGCGTGCGGGTTGATAATGTGCATAGCCTAGATACTGAAATTATCAATGAGGTTTTTTACAATGCCAAAGGACAGAGGTTGAAGGTAAAGTTCGAAAATGGCGCAACTTCAACTTATGCTTATGACCCTGATAGCTTCAGGGTAACGAGGATCAGGACAACCCGGAGCAGCGATAGTGCAGTGCTGCAAGACCTGAACTACTGGTATGACCCTGTAGGCAACATTACCCTGCAAACAGATGATGCACAGCAAAGCGTGTTTTATGATAACACCGTAGCAGACCCCAAAAACGATTATACGTACGATGCACTGTATCGGTTGATCAGGTGCGCAGGGCGGGAACATGCAGGCAGCAATGCGCCTATAAGCTACAATGATAGCACCCGCATTGGAAAGGCACCTTTACCATCAGACGCTTCAGCAATGCGGCTGTATGTACAGTACTACAAATATGACGAGGTGGGTAATATGCTGCAAATGAAGCATACTACTACGGGCGGAACGGGTAACTGGACAAGGAATTTTGTTATTAGCGGCACTACTAACCGGCTTATGGAAAGCAGTATAGGAAGTGACGGAACAGGTAGTGAGTCTTATGACTACGATAACCGTGGCAACATGGTGGATGGGATGAACCACCTGCTGTCAATGACCTATAACGAGGAGAACAGGTTAGAGCAAGTAGAAATAAATAGTAGCCAAACAGCCTGTTATCAATACGACAATGACGGACAACGGGTGAGGAAGGTCATCACCAACACTTCCGCTGCTATCAGGCAAGTAAGGAAATATGTGGGCAATTGGGAGGTCTATCAGAAGATAGATACAGGAACCAATGCGGTAGTCTTGGAACGCGAAACTTTACACGTTGAAGATGATCAGAAGCGAATTGCGCTGATAGATACGCCTACAGTTGATACGCTTAGTACAGGGGAGGCACAACTATTACGCTATCAGTACAGCAATAATATTAATACTGCTTCTTTAGAGCTGGATGAAAATGCAGCAGTAATCACTTACGAAGAATACTACCCATACGGCAACACAAGTTATCAAGGTGGCAGAAGTGTAGCGGAATGTTCTTTGAAGCGGTATAGATATACTGGGAAAGAACGTGATGAAGAAACTGGGCTAAATTATCATGGTGCAAGGTATTATGCACCATGGTTAGCTCGATGGATAGCATGCGAGCCGTTGTACAACAAATTATATTGCTTCCGAAAGGCAAAAAAGAGGATAAATGAAAATAAAGAAATGGATGAGGAAGAGAAAGAACAGCACTTTATTGAATTGACAGCTGCAAGCTATGAATACTGTTATGCAAATCCTGTTAGATTTATAGATCCTGACGGGGAACAAGCTGCAAAAATGTTATGGGATATTGTCGAGCAAATGTTTTACGGCGGGATGCTACCTGACGTTACAATTACGGCCAAAAGAACAAACACAGAAATTATTCGGGCCTGGGGCAATACATTCTCGAATGTTTCATATCCCTTTAGCACAGCCATTGATTTTTTAACAAATAAGAAAATAACCGGATTTTTTAAAATAAAAGGGTTATCGAAGGGGCTTTCCGATATAGCTGAAGGGGTTGGTCTCGGGTTGGCTGTGGCTGGGTGGACCTTAAATACAATGGCTGTATTATCGGAAATAGCAGAAACTGGCGAACTAAAAACTTCTCACTTTGTCGATTGGGTAGTTACAACAGGCTTTACAGGTTTTGCTGTTGTCGCAGCATTAGCCACGACAAGTGTCGCCGTTGTAACCGCTGCCCCCTTTGTAGCAATTGGAGCTGCAATTTATGGTTTGGCTAGGTTAGTTGCAGGTGACTGGATGGACGAGCAAATAGACAAAGTGATCGGGCCAATACACCTATTCAATAAGTAAACATACTATATTTTATAGGAAATATATTTTGTATAAAATATCAATAACATTTTACATATATAAACATTTTTTACATTTAGATATATTTATTATGCGTTTTATTACAGTCATCGCTGTCATCATAGTCTATCTGATTCCCGTTGCAACTTATGTTTTGGCTAATTCGATTGGTATAAGGAATGGTCACAAATATGCTTTCAGGCTAGGCTGGGTAGCCTTCCTTATCGTATATGCTTTCCTTGTTGCTAAAGTAATATTTCCGTGGTTGCAAAGGCGAGAGTAATATGCAGGTAAATCAAGGCTGCGAACAAAGTACTGAGAAATAGGGTAATGTACTATTTGTCTACTACGTTCACGTCCTGCCACTTATTTATGGGGATGAGGACTATATGCAATAATGTTTGCGTTCATGCTTTTTGATAGTATTCCCACAATATGCAAATAGCATGACATTTAATGCCGATTTGCAATAATATCCAATACCTCAAAAATATCCACTAGTTTCTTCAAATCATTAATAAAAAGGTTCGAGAATATTCCAACTGGGACTACTTGAAAAGGGCAAATATGGCATAGCTGTATTTGCCCTTATCCTTTTTGTCCTTTCCCAGAGCATTTGTCCATACGCCCGGTATTCTATTCACTCTACTCACTCATGGGATACTGCTTTCATATTACTGTGAAAGTTGATAATAGCATTGCTATTATGGCTGGTTTTGTTTATCACGTGTCGATTATTTCTACTATCTTATTATTTTTCAAATTTTCATTTACATACTCTTTGTTTGTTTTATAAAGTGTTGATTGTTAGTTTATTAAGTTTTTTCTGCCATTTCTGACGCATACTGCAGCTATAAATTTGAAATACACTAACGTGATTGTGAGGCAGGCGATGGCAAAATTCAACATTTTGCAGCGTAAAAGTCGATGTTGACCGACGAGAGAAAAAGGTCGATCTGTTCCCGCCAAAATAGTCTTGCTGACCGGACGATTTCTCCAACTCATATTCATGAATAATGAAGTTTACGTTTTAATTTCAAACAAAAGAAATTCAATTGTTTATGATATTCATTTAAAATAAAACTGCAAAAAAATAGTAAAATTATTGTGGATGTTTGTTTGCATTAACATACGTTTAGTGATTTTTAGCTATGATTGATTAGATTAACGAATTAGTTTTGAAGTCCATTTCTATTTGCAAAAAGAATGTGAAAATCTCGTTTTGCAGGTAGCTCACAACTCTCCCGCTTACTGGCATAATTCTGTAAAACCTATCAAAATCCGCATATTGCGGGTAATGGTTATTTGTATTCATTTGTTTCAATATCACTAAAGTAAAAACACAGAAATGAGAAAACTGCAGTACTTTTTTGCCGCCCTCATGTTACTTGGTTCCGTCGGTACAGCGACGGCCCAAACAATCAGCGGTCACCTTAGAGTTTGTTTGGGAGGTTCCCGAACCACGCTGACGATCAACACAACAGGTGGAACCTGGAGTAGTGGTAATACCGGAGTAGCCACAATAGACCCCTCTACGGGTGTGGTTACAGGTGTGGCAGCAGGTACTGCAGCCATAAGTTATAATATTCCCCCTAGTACGGTTTTTACAACAACGGTAACTGTAGTAGGAGTGAATATGAGTATCGGTGTTTCTGTAGGAACTGCGCCAACATGTGTTGGAAGTTTCACCACTTATACGGCAACGCCCACCAGCGGTAACAACTGGAGTAGCAGCGACCTTGCTGTAGGAACGATCAATACAGGCGGAAACCTCGCTGGTTTGTCGGCCGGTACCACAATTGTTTCTTACAGGCATGGGGCAGCAGACTGTTATATCACGTCAGTGCAGACAGTGAATGCTATACCCACAGTTACTGTGAATGCAACCATTTGTGCGGGTGTATCACAAACCTGCATCGGTGCGCCATCGGGCGGAACATGGGCCAGCAGTAATATAGGTGTTGGTACTATCGGAAGCACAACCGGTGTTTTTACTGGTTCCACTGCCGGTACAACCAATGTCAGCTATACCGCAACAAACGGATGTCGCCTACTTACGGCCGTTAGTGTGGTGAACACTCCGGCTAACATTACCGGTACTACAACTGTGTGCCAGGGAAGTACAACGAATCTGAACTCGGCAACTGCAAGTCAGACGTGGTCTAGTTCTAATATTGCAGTTGCGACTGTTGGATCCTTAGATGCCACTAATGCAACCGTAACAGGGGTATCTGCAGGTACAGCTGCCATCAGCTATACAAACGCTTCGGGCTGTTCGAGAGTAGTTACAGTCACAGTTACAGGAGCTATGACACCTAATACCGGAAATGCACTATTGTGCATGGGGCAAACAACGACTCTTGCAAATGCTACAAGTGGTGGAGCGTGGACATCCGGTGCTACCGGAATTGCCACAGTTAATAGCGGAACCGGCGTGGTTTCTGCTGTTTCTATAGGAAATGCGAACATTACATATACAACTACTTCACCGGCGGCGTGCCGCAGTGTGACGCAAGTAACCGTTAATGCGGCAATGCCAAACAATACAGGTACGGCAACGGTTTGCGTTGGTACTACAACTACGTTGTCGAATTCGGTATCAGGCGGAGCATGGTCAAGCAGCAATGGAAATGTGACCGTTGTGGGGTCTACAGGTGTGATCACCGGGGTAACAGCAGGCACATCGGTTGTGACCTATGCAGTTAGTTCAGGATGTACTAAAACAACCATTGTAACTGTTAATCCGCTTCCCAATGCGATTGGTGGTACATTCTCGGTTTGTGAAGCGTCCTCAACGACGCTTACCAATTCTACAGGTGGAGGAACCTGGGCCAGCAGTAACACGGCAGTCGGTACTATTAACTCAAGTACAGGCGCCGTAACAGGTCTGTCTGCCGGAACTACACTTATAACCTATCGTCTGTCATCAACCGGATGTCTGGTTACGCAGCAGTTTACGGTTAATCCTCGTCCTGCAGTGTTTAGTGGTTCTTTGTTGGTATGTCAGGGTAGTACTTCAACTTTGACGTCTTCACCGTCAGGTGGCGTATGGACAAGTAGCGCACCTGCGATAGCCCCGGTTTCGTCTTTGGGTGTTGTATCGGGTACTGCATTAGGTACTGCAAACATTACCTACACGCAGGGAGGTTGTTTTAGGTCCGCAACAGTGACAGTTGGCGTTACACCAACCGCTATTACCGGAAATCATATTGTGTGTTATAATCAGACAAGCACACTTTCTTCTACCCCAACCGGGCATACATGGTCAAGCGGTAACACTGCCGTTGCCACTGTGAACTCATCAACAGGTGTTGTTTATGGTGTAAATACCGGAACTGCAACAATCAGCTACACCCATTCTAACGGCTGTTCTGCAACAACTGTAGTTACGGTGAGCACCGGTCCAAACACCGGAGACCCTCTCGTATGTGTAGGTGAGACAGTTACTTTGAGTAATGCAGAGCCGGGGGGTACCTGGAGTAGCAGCAACTCAAACGCTACCGTGAATTCAAGCACCGGTGTTGTGTCAGGTATTGCGGTTGGAACAGCCAATATCACCTACTCTGTTACTGCGCATGGTTGTATTGCCGTTACTCAGGTTACGGTAAACCCTGCAATGGATACCGTGATCGGACAATTGAATATTTGCGTTGGTACATCGTCAACGCTTAGCCACGCTATCGGCGGGGGAACCTGGGCAAGCAGTAATACTGCAATAGCGACTGTGAACCTGACTACGGGTGTAGTTACAGGTATTGCCGGCGGTACTGCAAATATTACCTACACTGTGTCTTCAGGTTGTACCAAAGTTGCCACAGTGACTGTTAATACAACGATCCCAGCTATCAGCGGATATATTTATTTGTGTATTGGCGGCGGGTCGCGCCAGTTCACACACCCGATGGGTGGTGGCACTTGGAGCAGTGCAGATCCTACGATTGCATCTGTTTCGTCTACCGGAGTAGTTACGGCCGTATCAGTCGGTAATACTTACATTTCTTATACACTTGTGCCGGGTTGTTACACAGTTATTAATGTCCAGTCTAATTTGATTCCCCCTCCGATATCTGGTGTTAATCCGATATGTGTGGGGCAGACTGCCGGTCTTTCAAGCATGATCGGTGCGGGTGCCGTATGGACCAGCAGCGATACTACCGTGGCGACAATAAACGTTGGATCGGGAGCGATCACGGGTGTTGCACCGGGAACGACAACAATCACTTTCGCCTACTACGGTTGTTTTGTTAATCGGGTTCAAACTGTAAACGAAACACCATCGGCAATCACCGGAGTAACAACAATGTGTGCGGGTGATACTATGACGTTCACTGTTTCTCCTGCAGGCGGAACCTGGAGTAGCTCAAATACAGCCGTTGCCACAGTGGATGCATCTTCCGGATTGGTTACGGCGGTTATAGGTGGTACTGCAGTAATTTCATATAGTACAGCTTCAGGATGTGTAAGCACATTGACGCTCTCAGTAGGTAACTCTTCTCCCGCGTTTACCGGAGATCACACACTTTGCGTAGGCAATGCGTCTGAACTGGAAACAACATCAACCGGGGGAACCTGGTCTAGTTCTAATACTTCGATTGCGACGGTTTCAGCCGGCGGAGTAGTGACAGGTGTTGGTACGGGTGTGGCATTGATAAGTTATACTCATGGCGTGAGCGGATGCGTTAGGGCCGAGCAAGTGACCGTGAACCCTGCAGTTACAGCAAACGTCGGCGATGATCTTATATGTGACGGAGGTTGGTCGGATCTTACAAACCCAACCGCAGGAGGGTACTGGGCGAGCAATAATCTCTTTGTTGCTACCGTCGGTTCCGCAACAGGTCATGTATATGCAATAGCTCCCGGTACTGCTAACATATACTATATAATGTCTTCTCATTGTTATGCGACCACTCACCTGACTGTGAATACTGTGCCGGCACCGATTACCGGAAATACTACGGTTTGTCAGGGAAATACCTCGGCACTCAGCCATCCGTCCGGCGGTGGCACTTGGTCTAGTCAGGACACCACAAAGGCTACAGTAGACGCAGGAACCGGTGTTGTTACTGGTGTCACACTGGGTACATGCGTAGTTACGTACACTGTGAGCAGCGGATGCTTTAGGACCATAACCATGAATGTTGTTGTTGCTCCATCTCCAATTACCGGTAGTAACAGTGTTTGTGTCGGTTCGTTCACAACATATACAGGTGTTGTGGGCGGAAGCGGTACATGGACGAGCAGTAATCCGTCAGTTGCATCGGTTGATACCACTACAGGTGTGGTTTCAGGTAATACCATAGGCACTGCAATCATTACATATACAAGCACGGGCTCATGTTTTGCTACCAAGGTGATCTCAGTTAATGAGTCACCGGCAGCAATCTCAGGAAATACATTCATTTGTCCGGGTGTCATAGATTCATCTTTCACATGTACGCCTTCCGGCGGAACCTGGTCGAGTAGCAATACCAGCGCTGCAACAATCAACTCTGGTAGTGGTATTTTGACTGCAGTTAGTGCAGGTGCAACAACCATTACTTACATGCTTCCTTCAGGTTGCCGCTCAATTAAATCGGTCACAATCAATTCCGCTCCGGCAACGATTACAGGAACTTTAACGGCATGTGTGGGTAGCACAACAGCGCTTACCTCATCGCCGGGCGGTGGCACATGGAGTTCATCAGCTACTTCTGTGGGAACTATTTCTGCCTCAACCGGAGTATTTACAGCTATCGCAGCGGGTACGTCTACAGTAAGTTATGTAAATGGTAGCGGCTGTGCCGCATCAGCGGTTGTTACGGTGAACAACGTTCCGGGCGCAAATACAGGCGTTGCTACTATTTGTATGGGTAGCACATCATTGCTGTCAAATGCGACCGCGGGCGGTACATGGAGCAGCAGTAATACTACTAAGGCGACAGTTGGTGCCACTACGGGGCTTGTGACTCCCGTTGCAACCGGAACTGCGAATATCACTTACAAATTACCGGGCATGGGGTGCCAGGCCATTACAGTCGTTACCGTGAACAGTACGCTTGCGGCGATCACTGGTTCCCTGAATGTATGTGTGGGAAGTACGCGCACGCTGGGTCATCCTGTTTCGGGTGGAACCTGGTCTAGCAGTAACACTGCTGTGGCTACGGTTGACACATTCTCAGGAGTTGTTACCGGCATTACCGGCGGTACCATCACCATTACATATTCTCTTACCGGCGGTTGTTTCAAAACTGCTGCGTTTACAGTTCGCGCCCTTCCTGTTATCAGTGGAACAGCAACTGTTTGTGCTGCAAGCACTACCAACCTTACAAGCAGCCCAACGGGTGGTGTATGGAGCAGTAGTGATGTTTCCAAGGCAACTATTAATGCTACCTCCGGCGTGGTTACAGGTGTAGATGCCGGTACCACACTTATCAGCTACCTCACTTCGGGTTGTTATGGAACAAGGACTGTCACCGTGAATCCGCGTCCGGATTCCGTAACAGGATCAATGGCAACGTGTGTGGCCAGCAGTGTGACGCTTGTTGGTTACCCTTCAGGTGGTACTTGGGCAAGCAGTCTTACGACAAGGGCTACTGTGGGTTCAACATCAGGCATTGTTACCGGAGTTTCAGCTGGCACAACTACGATTTCTTACACATTGTCAACGGGTTGCCGTCGCACAACTGTATTCACTGTTGGTACAACTCCGGCTGTGATCACGGGAACTACCAATGTTTGTGTGGGCAGTGTCACTACGTTGAGTTCATCGACCACAGGTGGAACATGGAGTAGTTCAGATGCAGGCGTGGCCGTAACAGGTACTGCCGCAACGGCAAATTCTACGGTTGTTACGGGTATCAGCGTTGGTACTGCTGTAGTTAGCTACACAGCCCTCGGATGCTCAAGAATGGCAACTGTAAACGTGAGTGCCGCTCCGTCAGACATTGTCGGCGATACTGCGTTATGTGTAGGTAGTTCTACAGCTATGACTACAACATCTACCGGAGGAACCTGGTCTTCAAGCGCTGCTACTATTGCGTCTATTGGCTCTGCTACCGGCGTTGCGAATGCAGTTGCTGCCGGCACGGCAAGGATATCTTACAGGACAAGTCCTACGTGTTACACTATTAAGCACGTAACTGTGAACGCTACACTCCCTGCCATCACAGGAGCGTCCGGTGCATGTGTCGGATATACTACCACTCTTAATCATGTAGTATCAGGTGGGTCATGGAGCAGTAGTAATACAGCCCGTGCAACTGTCGACGCAGGTTCTGGTGTAGTGACCGGTGTAGCAAATGGCACCGTTACGATCACATATACTTTAAGTGCCGGTTGTTACAAGACTAAAATTGTAACCGTTAATAATCTGCCACCTGCTATCACAGGTACTGCGGTGTTGTGTCAGTTTGGTGTTACTACGCTCACCAGCGTGACCGGAGGAAGTGGAACATGGTCAACCGCCGATTCTGCGGTTGCCACAGTTGCGCCTACTACGGGGGTAGTGACCGGTACAGGTGGTGGAACAACCAATATCACGTACACTGCATCTACGGGTTGCTTTGTCTCTCGCGAGGTTACCGTTAATCCGGCTCCTGATGTAATTACAGGAGGAGCAGCCACATGTGTAGGAAGTATCGATACGCTGAGTAGCGGAACAACCGGTGGTCTCTGGACCAGCAGC
The DNA here is from genome assembly GCA_044220845.1 of Flavipsychrobacter sp. Classification (GTDB taxonomy): domain Bacteria; phylum Bacteroidota; class Bacteroidia; order Chitinophagales; family Chitinophagaceae; genus Nemorincola. The sequence goes on from JBGAQG010000034.1 coordinate 11,247, forward strand.
AATACTTCTGCAGCTGTAATTGATACCTTCACCGGTGTTGTGAACGCTGTAAGTGCCGGTAATTCCACAATTTCCTACACCTTACCGTCTACCGGATGTCGCCGAACGCTTAACTACACAGTAAATGTATTGCCTGCAACTATCAGCGGTCCATCTACTATATGTGTTGGTAACACTGGAACGCTTACTTCAGCAACAGCTGGTCAGACATGGAGTAGCGCAAACTCTTCTATTGCGACTATAGGTTCTGCTTCTTCAACTACAGGTACTGTATATGGTGTAGCAGTCGGATCAACAACAGTGAGCTATACCAATGCGTTTGGTTGCAGCCGCACCTACAATATCACAGTGAACGGTTCTCTTCCTGCAAACACAGGTGGTGATATCGTGTGTGTAGGACAGACACTTGCGCTCAGCAACGCCACATCCGGTGGCACCTGGAGCAGCAGTGCAACTTCCAAAGCAACAGTTGGTGCGTCAACAGGTATCGTAACCGGCGTTGCTGCCGGAACTGCCAATATCTCTTATCAGATCGGAACCGGCTGTCTCAGTATCACTACAGTATCAGTTAATGCGGTGCCGGTTGCTATTACGGGTACAACTAATGTGTGTGTGGGTGAGACCACAACGCTGGCTCACGAAGTGGGTGGCGGAACATGGGTGAGTGGCAACACTGCAAGGGCTACCGTTGACGCAGGTTCAGGTGTAGTTACTGGCGTAAGTGCAGGTACCGTTGTTATGACATATTTTGTAAATTCAGGATGTTACAGGACCACTACATTTACGGTTAAGGCGCTTCCTGCCGCAATAACAGGCGCATCCTCTCTTTGTTTGGGCACCACATCTACGCTTACAAGCGGAACAGGTGGTACATGGAGCAGCAGTAACCCATCAGTGGGAACTATAGGTTCTACTTCAGGAATTGCCGGTGGTCTCAGCCTTGGAACTACAACAATCACTTACCGGGTGACAACCACCGGTTGTGCCACTACTCGTACGTTCACGGTTTATGACCTGCCTGCAGCACCTACCGTTGCACCTTCATCAGCAGTCATTTGTTCAGGTAGTAACGCGCTGCTTTCTGCCGTATCATCGTCAGACGGAAGCTCGACTGTATCTTCAGGATCTATCTATGTATCGTTCCCAGACGATAATTCTACCGGGAACAGTTCAAGTTTGTCTGTTTCAGGTGTTCCTGCAGGTGCCGTAGTTACAGGTGTTTCTGTGACATTTAATATGACCCATACTTGGGATGGCGATATGGTTATCAATCTGTCGGCACCTAACGGCAATACGATTAACCTTTCAAATCATAGGGGAGGTAGCGGCAACGACTTTGTAAATACTGTTTTCAGTTCAGATGCTACAACTCCGATTTCAGCAGGTTCGGCTCCTTTTACCGGCACGTATATTCCTGATGGGGTAGTTGGCGTTGGTCCAACAGCATTTGTGTCAAATGTGTCGAATCTTGCGTCTTTATACAGTATTGCTAATGGGTCATGGACTCTTAGTGGTGCTGACCTTGCCGGTGCTGATCTTGGTGTGCTCACGTCGTGGGGTATCACTGTGACTTACACAATACCAGGCACAACAACATGGACTCCTGTGACAGGCCTGTTCAATGATGCAGCAATGTCAAGCGCGTATACAACAGGAACTGACAATGATTCAGTTTACTCGTACTTCACAACTACCGGAACAACTCCTTTGACACGTACATATTCTGTAATAGCAACTGTGAACGGATGTAACAGTGCACCGACGCCGGTAACTGTAACTTACTATCCAACACTTCCTGCAATTAGTGGAGCATCTTCGGTTTGCGTAGGTAGCAGCATTTCAATGACTAATAGCCTGGCTGGTGGTACATGGAGCAGTTCTAATCCAAGTGTTGCATCTGTTACATCTACCGGTCTGGTAACAGGTGTGAATGCAGGTGTTGCGTCGATCACCTATGCACGTACTTCAGGCTGTTTTGTTGTGAAGACTGTTACAGTGAACGCGCCTGCCGATGCCGGAACAATCACAGGATTGCACACTGCTCTCGTTGGCGATGTGTTCGGATTGAGCAGTTCTGTATCAGGTGGCACATGGAGTAGCTCAAACACGTCAGTTGCAACAATAGGTACCGATGGATTAGTGACGGGAGCTGGTGTTGGCACTGCAACGATCACTTATTATGTGTCTGCGACTTGTCCTGGTTACACTACTCATGCCGTGTCTATCGGTACGCCTGCCGGTTTGGATTTTGATGGTTCAAATGACTATATCTCATTTGGTCAGGATGTATCTTCTGCAACTCAATTCACGTATGAGTCTTGGATATATGTTAAAGAGCACCAGTGCTGGGAGCGTATATTCGATTTCGGCAATGGCCCGTCGCAAACCATATTCCTGTCGTCATCTGCATTCTGTGAGGGATATCTTAGGTTTGCTATGAATATCGGAGCTGGAGAACATATCCTTGATGCCCCTTCTGCACCGATACCAACATATGCATGGACGCACGTTGCTGTGACCATCAACGGCGATACCGCTAAAATATATGTAAACGGTGCGCTTGCAGCTACTAATCCTTCATTTGGGTACAACCCGTCTATGCTTGGCACAACCATCAACAACTGGATAGGTAAGTCTCAATTCATAGCAGATAATTACTTCAACGGCCGTATCGATGAGGTTCGCCTTTGGAACGTGGCTCGTACACAGGAAGAGATCGTAGCAAACATGCATACGCCGTTGTCTGGTACCGAGTCTGGTCTGATGGTTTACCAAAAATTCGACCAAGGTATCGTTCAGGGTAGCAATCCTGGCAATTCTACTGCCTTTGCAACAGTATCGGAAAACCATGCGACGCTTAATAATTTCGCGCTCAATGGTTGTACGTCAAACTGGGTATGCGGTATGCCTTCATTCGGTGCTTGCGCTGCAGTTGGCGGAGAGATAACGGGACCTGAGACTGTAGCTGTTGGTGATACGATCGCGCTTACAGCGGGAGTAACCGGAGGTTCCTGGACTTCTTCTAATTACGAAGTTGCATCGGTTTCTTCTTCAGGAGTAGTAACCGGTGAGTCTGCCGGATCTGCGATCATAACGTTATTCTACTACGGAAGCTGTGGCGTTGATTATGAGGTACATTCAGTTACTGTTCTCGGAGGTGACTCTAAGCCCGGTGCGCCGGTTGTATCGAATGGTACTTTCCGTTTCTCAGTATTCCCTAACCCGACCCAAGGTTCACTTTCTGTTGAGTCAGGAATCCAGGGTGTAGCGACGATTTACACGATCGATGGCAAGGAAGTAGGTAGATACAACATCAGCGCAAACCGTACCGACGTTGTCCTTCCTTCTGATATGGCAGCCGGTGTGTATATGATGCGCTTCAAAGGCGACGATGGCAGTACGCAGTTGGTGCGTCTGGTATTCAAGCCATAAAAATTGGAATAATCAAAATGGGAGGGCGCCGTGCAGAACGGCGCCCTCTTTTTGTATCGACAGTTTCCGTTAATAATTATATTTTTGTCACTCCTAAGAAACGTGTGAAAGTAACAGAGCATTTAGCATCCGCCAAAGAGACAATTATTTCTTTTGAGATCCTGCCACCCACCAAGGGGAAAAGCATCCAGTCTATCTATACGCACCTTGACCCTTTGATGGAGTTCAACCCTGCCTTTATTAATGTCACTTACCACAGGGCAGAGCAGGTATTTAAAAAACGGCAGGATGGAAACTTTGAAAGGGTAGAGATCCGCAAGCGCCCGGGTACGGTCGGTATATGCGCTGCGCTAATGAATAAATATAAGGTAGAGGCTATCCCGCATCTCATCTGTGGTGGTTTCAGCAAAGAAGAGACCGAGAACGCTCTTATCGACCTTGATTTTCTTGGTGTTAAGAATGTGTTGGCCTTGCGGGGCGATGCTGCTGCAAACGAAAAGTTCTTTACACCTCATCCCAGTGGTCATCGTTATGCCGAGGATCTGGTCAAGCAGATCGCTTCGCTCAACTCAGGCAAATACATGGAAGATGACATCATCGAGGGGGCCAAGACCGATTTCTGTATAGGAATTGCGGGCTATCCTGAAAAGCACTTCGAATCGCCGAATATGGATACTGAATTGTACTATATGAAGCGTAAGATAGATCTGGGTGCGAACTACATAGTAACTCAGTTGTTTTTCAAGAACCAGCACTACTATGACTATATCAGTCGCTGCCGTGAAAATGGAATAGATGTTCCTATAATCGCCGGTCTAAAGCCTCTAACCAATAAAAAACAACTTACAACCATCCCGCGTGTGTTCAATGTAGAGGTACCGGTGGAATTGTATAACGAAATGATGAAGGCCAAAACCGATGCGGCATGCGAGCAGGTGGGTACAGAATGGTTGCTGCACCAGTGCAAAGATCTTCTGAAGAACAAGGTACAGGTACTGCACTTCTACACCCTCGGAAAGCCACAGGTAATTCATAATGTGTTAAAGCAATTGTTCTAATCTTCATTTACGATGAACTATTGGTTAGTAAAATCGGAGCCTTTCAAGTATAGTTGGGAGCAGTTTTTGAAGGAGAAGAAGACGTTTTGGGATGGAGTTCGTAATTATGCGGCCCGAAACAATCTCCGTTCCATGAAAAAAGGCGACCAGGTTTTGTTTTATCATAGCAATGAAGGGCTTGCCATTGTTGGTATTGCCGAGGTAGTAAAGGAAGCCTATCAGGACCCCACAACCGACGAAACAGCGTGGGTAGTTGTGGACCTGAAGCCGGTTAAGACTTTGCCGGTTCCGGTGACACTGGCGGCTATCAAGGCCGAGCCTGGATTGGCGGAGATGCAATTGGTGCGACTGAGCCGTTTGTCCGTGAGTGCGGTAACCGAGGCCGAATACAAAAAAGTCCTCGCAATGGGAGGGTTAAAGTAGCCTTTATCTTTATGTGACTCAATCTCGTGTAGTAGTGACGTTGTTTTCATTTGTCCCCCTAGCAGTTAAGTCGTAAATTTGCGGCCTCAGTTACCGACGCAGATGGTGAGGCAAAAAGGGAAATATGTCGTTGGTGTTATTTTGATGGTTCTTCTTTCGGCTGATGCGCGTGCACAGCGTTCTACCAGGGCGGCACGTGGGGCGAAGTCTCCGAAGTTCATAAAAGGATTTTATCTCAATGCACATACAAGATCCGGATCTACCGCGAATGCGATAGAACCCGGCAAGTATCCGGCGTATGTACCTGCCCCGGCAATTGTAGAGGAAATTGAAGAGCGCGCGTTGTCGCCCGACCATCCAACTTTGCGGAAATGTGTTCACTTATACCGTCCGGGTATTTTCAGGTTTGTTCCTGCTCAGCTGGAGGTTGTCGCAGCAAAAAAAGAACCTGTCACACCTGAGAAGAGTTTCGATCTCACATCAGACAAACTGGTGGGGGCCAAATATGCTGATATGATCGGAATGGAAAAAAGGGATATCCAATCGCCTGATCTTTACCGGTTTATTGACAAATGGTATGGGACTAACTATCGTCTGGGAGGCGAATCAGAAGAAGGTATTGATTGCTCAGGATTTGCCAGAAAGTTGTACAGCGATGTTTATGGAATAGATCTGACCAGAACAGCACAGGAGCAGTACAAAAACAGCAGCCGTCAGAAAAAAAGAGATAATGCTGAAGAAGGAGATCTCGTATTCTTCAAGCAACGTGGCAAACGGATAACTCACGTAGGGGTTTACCTTGGTAACGACTATTTTGTGCATTCATCAACCTCGCAGGGAGTAATGATCAGTAGTTTGAAAGAAGACTACTGGCGCGCTCACTATGTAGGGATGGGAAAGGTGTCGAAGGATGAATCTGCGGCAGACACATCAGGAGAGTAATTTTTGCCTCAGCAGGAATTCCAGTTGTTCGTTGGAAAGACTGAGTTTTTGTGTCATTTCTTTTTCCTCCATTCTTGATTTGTACACATCATAAGCCCGGGTGATGGTCATATCCAGTTCCTCTTCGTTCCAGGGCTTGGTAAGATAATGGAAGATCTTTCCTTTGTTCACAGCATCTATGACTGCGTTCATATCGGCATAACCTGTGAGAAGGATCCTTATCGGGTCGGGGTATTCATCCAGAATGGATTCAAGAAATTCAACACCCGTCATATTGGGCATTCTCTGGTCAGTTATTATAATATCTACTGTATTGTTTTTTAATATTTTTTTTGCTTCTTCCCCACTAATTGCAGTAAGCACGTTATACTTGATCCTGAACACTGCTTTAAAGGAGATCAGGTTATTCATCTCATCATCAACATACAAAATTGTTATTTTGTTGTTACTCATACTTTGTATATTTACGAAGCTATTTATCCCCCTTTTTTTGTGAAGTCCAGTAAAGATAACAAGATTGTTTCTAATTAACCACTAAAATGTAAACAGTGACAGCAAAAATCATTTCTGAGAGAATAGCAGCTACGGAGATTGCAAAAAGCACCTATACTCCTTTATTTTTCAGGACTGCAGACCCTGAACAGGCAACAAATTTAGAGCGGCTCCTTGTAAGCAAACCGTATATACAGGTATACGATACGATACTGTCGCAATTGCAGGAGGTGATAAAGACTGACCATCCCTCAAAAACACTATCAGGCGCTGAAATAAACGAAAAGATAAGTGAACGCCTTGCCGGACTTAGTTCTAGTGACTACGGTGTGTGGGTCTATTATCCCTGGAATGAAAAATTAGTCCATTTACTTGACGAACAGGAGTTTGTATATGTGCGTACCAATCGTAACAAGTATAAGATAACCGACCAGGAAGAAGCAAGACTTGCTCAAAAAAGAGTAGGGGTTATAGGGCTATCGGTGGGGCAGTCTGTATCGCTCACGATGGCCATGGAGCGTACTTTCGGAGAGTTGCGTATTGCCGACTACGATACGTTAGAAATTACGAACCTCAATCGTTTGCGTAGCGGGGTCTTCAATATGGGACTGCACAAAACGGTGTTAGTAGCCAGAGAGATCGCCGAGATCGACCCGTTTTTGAAAGTGACCTGTTTTCATGAAGGGGTAAATGATAATAACATCGAAAACTTCCTGACCGGAGGCGGAAATCTGGATGTTCTTATAGACGAGTGCGATAGCGTAGATGTTAAGATAAAATGCCGGGTAGCGGCAAGAAAATTCGGAATTCCTGTATTAATGGAGGCAAGCGATAGGTGTACAGTGGACATTGAGCGTTTTGATCTTGAACCTGATCGCCCGATTTTGCATGGTTATGTAGATCATCTGGATCTGGGACAGATGCGGGACCTGAAAACGATGGAGGAAAAATTGCCTTACATATTGCCGATTGTCGGTATCGATACCATGTCGCCGCGCCTCAAAGCGTCAGCTGTTGAGATCGGGCAGACAATCAATACTTGGCCACAGTTGGCAAGTGCGGTAACCATGGGGGGCGGCATAATGGCCGACATATGCAGGAAGGTCCTTCTTCGTCAGTTGAGCGTTTCCGGACGATATTTCATTGATATCGACGAGTTGATAAACGATGGGCATTCGCAGGAAGTTGAGTTTCCGACAGAGCCTGCTGCTATCACATATTCCGATATAAGATCGCTTGCAGAGAAATTGCCCACCAGTGTGCCGGTGAGTTCGGCAATTGATGCAGCAACCACAAGAAAACTGATGGACGCGGCTGTTTTGGCGCCTTCGGCCGGCAATAACCAACCTTGGAAGTGGTATAACGATGGCAAACGCCTGCTCTTGTTCGACGATCCTGCTCGTTCTTTTGCTTTCGCCAATTACGATAACATGATCACCCATCTTTCTATGGGTAGCGCCATAGAAAATGTGGACATAGCTGCATCTGCGGCTGGTTTGGTATTAGATGTAGCGCTATTCCCGCTGAAGGCGTCAGGAATCCTCAATCCGGTAGCAGCGGTCGCGGTCCGTGCTGATGCCGCCAGGACAGCCGATCCGTTATTTGCTTACTTGAAAAGCAGGCATACCAACAGGAAGCCGGGCGATGGAACGCCAATAGCAGGAGCTATTTTGGACGAGGTGCGGGCAGAGGCCATGAAGGCCGGTGTGGCATCAGTGAAGTTTCTCACAGAAAAAGAAGATATCGCCCGAATTGCGGATATAGCAGGCAAATCAGATAAGTTAAGGATGTTCATTCCTGAGGGGCATATGGACCTATTCAGGAAAGAAATGCGGTGGGGCAACGACCCCGCAAAGATCAAGGATGGATTGGACATTAAGACGCTTGATCTTAAGCCAAAAGATCAGGTCGGTTTCCGGGTGATAAGAGATGGTAGAGCCATGCAGTTACTCAGCGATTGGGATGCTGGTGCGGTATTGGAAAATATGACAAAAGATCTGATGGCAACAGCGTCTGCAGTGTGTCTTATCTCCGGGCACAATTTTTCTCCTGAAAGTTGCATCAACGCTGGTCGGGCAATGCAGCGCGCCTGGCTGGTAACCGAAAAACACGGTTTGGCTGTGCAGCCGGTAATGGCGCCCATATTTCATTTCGCACGGATGGTTCATGGCAACGGAGGCGGCATGAGCGAACAGATTGTTGCAAAATTCGCAGCGATGCACCATTCTTTTATTGAACTGTTTAACTTATCTTTAACGGCAGAAGAGCCCCTGTTCATGTTCAGGATCTTCAGATCCGAAGAACCCGCTGTGAAATCGATCAGATTAGATATTGACGACGTTTATTATTCAAATTGACAATAAAATCTAATGTCTGTAATTTTCAGAGCGTTTCGTGCCATAGATGATGAAGAATCATGCCAGAAATTCATCGTCGGGCATCGGATGGTTCTTGAAATGTATGGCATTGCAATGATCACGTCTGCAACTGCTCAATGGACGCAGCACAAAAATACTTATGTTATATTGGCGGAGGCCTCAGATGATGGGCGTGCTTTGGGTGGAGTCCGGGTGCAGATCGCCGATGACGAATTGCCGCTACCTATTGTGAAGGCGGTAGGGCAGGTCGACGAAAAGATCCATGAGGTTATCAATATGCACCGGGGTAAACGAATGGCCGAAGCATGCGGTTTGTGGAATGCAAAGGAAATTGCCGGCTATGGTTATAGTTTTTTCATTCTCAGGTCAGCAATAGCACTTGCCTACCATTTGAAGGTGGATTCATTGTTTGCCCTTGCAGCTCCGGTCACAGTGAATATGTGTCTGAATGCAGGATTCAATATAGAGACTTACCTCGGTAATAATGGGTTTTTCAACTATCCTAAGCTGGATCTGGTGGCTACGGCTATGGTGATCAACGACTTGGGGGTGATGAGCAACTCTACAGATGTGGACAGGGCGCATATTTTCGAGATCATGAAAAATCCCGACCATGTGGCGGTTGTGAGTGGTCCCAAGGGGGAAGTTACCATAGATTACAGGCTATCAATAAAATGAAAGTTTGAATGACGGCATTATCGAGATTATTTTGTTGTTTGTCATTGGTTCTGTTGTTGGGGGCTGCGTCGGCTACCGCACAATCAGCCTTCGTGGACCGTGGGCTTGTTACTTCTGTTTCGGTGTCGGAGGATAAAGCCGGAGTGTGGACTATTGATAGTTTAGAAAACAAACCTTTTACCGCAGAAAAAAATGTTGTTCCCAATTATGGTCTCACAGAGTCTGTTTATTGGTTCAGAATAGAAGCGAAGAACGATCGTCATTGGGACGACCTTTTTCTGAAGATTCATAGCGGCATTCTTAAGAGCGTTGATTTGTATGTGCCGGCCACAGGCGGGCAAGGGTTCACCCGCATAGCGGCGGGCGAGGCCGTACCTTTCTCATTAAAGGAGTATAATACGCAGTTTCCTGTTTTCCGGCTGAACATTCCTTACGACTCGTCCATTACTGTCTGGCTGAGGGTTTCCAGCAATAACGTGATGGAAGTGCCGATCTCCGTGGCTCGGGAATATTCTGTTTGGGAGTCGGTAAATAAGGATCAGTTGTTCTTTGGTATATACATTGGCATCATTTGCGTGATGTTCTTTTACAACATCTTTATTTTCATTACAGTACGTGATAGTAGTTATCTGTATTATGTATTGTACATCCTTACAGTAGGATTGGTGCAGGCCTGTCTGAAGGGTTATGCGTCTAAGTTTTTGTGGCGCGAGAATACCTGGCTTACCATTCAGATGACCAACATTGCGTTGGCTTTATCCGGTATCACGGCCATATTGTTCCTTTTTCGTTTTTTGGGTATCAAGGAGAATCGGCCAAAATTGTTCCGGGTTTTTCAGGGTATACTGATTTTATATTTTGTTGGAATCGCTATAAACTTGTCAGGTCGGTTTGTTGCAGCGCAGCAACTCATTCAGGGCACTGCAAGTCTGGTGTCGTTCACCATCATGTTTGCGGGCATCAGCATCTACAGGAAGGGATACAAACCGGCACTTTATTTAACCGTTGCATGGTCGTTCTTTCTTACGGGCGTCATTGTCTACATTTTGAAGGATGCAGGGGTGTTGCCGTACAACGGATTTACAAGCAATGCTATTCTGATAGGTTCTGCGTTCGAGGTGGCATTGCTGTCGTTCGCACTTGCCGATAAGATCAACACTTATCGGAAAGAAAAAGATCTCGCCCGTGCCAATGAGCTGGCTCTGCTTGTGGAAAATGAAAAGCTCATCAGAGAACAAAATGTTGTCTTGGAACAGAAAGTAAAGGAAAGGACCCTGGAACTCAACCAATCGAATCAGGAATTGAACAAGGCGCTTATTGATCTTAAAGAAGCGGAGACCCAGCTTGTGGAGTCTGAGAAAATGGCGTCACTTGGTCAGCTTACAGCGGGTATCGCGCATGAGATCAATAACCCCATCAATTTTGTTACTTCCAATATTCGGCCACTCAACAGAGATGTCTCTATTTTGCTGGAGGCCATGAACGAGATAGAACAGATAGGACTTACAGAAGACGATGTCGACGCTAAAAAGAAGAAGATAGCAGCGTACAAAGAAGAAATAGACTATGAATACCTGAAAGAAGAGATAGGAATGTTGTTGAACGGCATAGGGGAGGGAGCAAACAGAACTCAGGAGATTGTGAAGGGATTGAGGGTATTCTCAAGGTTGGATGAGGATGATCTTAAAAAGGCGAATGTCAATGAGGGAATTGAGTCAACGCTGGTAATTTGCAATAATTTATTGGGCCATGAGATAATTGTTGAGAAGAACTTCGGAAATTTGCCACTGGTAGAATGTTATCCGGGTAAACTGAATCAGGTTTTCCTCAACATCATTTCAAATGCCGCATACGCGATAAAGAAGAAATTTAATTCAAAAGAGGGCGGAAAATTTTCTGTTACCACTACATCCGACGAACATTTTGTGTATATTTCGATGGTGGATAACGGAACCGGGATGGATGAGCACACAAAGAAGAAGTTGTTTGAGCCGTTTTTTACAACAAAAGATGTGGGTGAGGGAACTGGTTTAGGTATGTCTATCGCATACAACACCATCAATAAACACAGCGGTCAAATAATTGTCAATACCGAAGTAGGAAAAGGAACAGAGTTTATTATTAAATTACCACTAATTCAAAAAAACGCATAAGTGAAGACAGGCGAAAAAATAAAAATATTGTACATCGATGATGAACAAAACAATCTGAACGGGTTCAAGGCCACGTTCCGTTTTGATTACACCGTGTACATCGCCTCTAACACCACACTGGCATATGACTTTCTTCGTGATCACAGTGACATAAGCGTTGTGTTGTGCGACCAAAGGATGCCCGATAAGACCGGTGTGCAGTTTTTTGAAGAAATGAGGAAGTTGTACCCTGATCCTGTTCGTATGCTGATAACGGGATACACCGACATTGAATCTGTGATCGACTCGGTGAATCGTGGCCACATCTTTCGCTATATAAAAAAGCCCTGGACCGACCATGATGTCAGGTCAGCGATAGAAGAGGCAAATAAGTTCTACCTCACCAATTCCATGTTGGTTGAAAAGAACAAAGAACTCCAATCGGCATACGATGAGTTAGGGAAATTCGCATACAGCATCACTCATGATGTTCGCGGTCCGTTGGTCAGCGTGATCGGTGCCCTGGAACTGGCCAAAGAGATGGACGACATCAATGAGTTGCGTGAGTTGCTGGGTATGATGGCCGAGGCGGTGCGAAAGATCGACGAATATATAAAGAACACCCACGAGTACTACAAGTTGAAACGTGGTGCGCTGCAATTCACAGCAATAGATTTCAACCGGCTGATGGGTGACATTGGCGCTATATTCAGGGTAGTTGCGGTGAACGATGATATTAGTTTCTCATGGCATGTTGATCAGGGGGGGCTGTTCTATTCAGATGAGATATCAATCAAGATGATCCTCAATAACCTCTTGTCGAATGCGTTCAATTTTCAGAAAAAGGCTGAGAAAAACAAGGTGGTTGATGTGAAGATATCGATGAACGATAATGTGGCTGAGATCGAGGTACATGATAACGGGATAGGTATACATGAAGACTATATTAATAATATTTTTACCATGTTTTACCGGGCCACTTCAGAGGACACCGGTTCCGGACTTGGTTTATATAATGTGAAAGATGCGCTGAACAAACTGGGCGGAAAGATAGAGGTGGCGTCGAAATTGAATGAGGGAACAACATTTAAAGTCACTATACCCGGAAATCTACATGGTACCAAATAAGAAACTCAACTTCGTGGTGATCGACGATAGTAAGCTCGATTGCTTTATCGCCGAAAAGATCATCAGAAACACCGGCAAGTGCGAATCTATACGCTCGTTCCTTCAAGCGCATGATGCACTGGATCATATCGCAGCTAATCCTGTCGACGACCAGTCGCACACAATTTTGCTGGTGGATATTCAAATGCCCATCATGAATGGCTTCGAGTTTGTAGAGGCGTTTGAGAAGCTGCCTCCCGAAATTACTTCAAACTACACCGTATATATCATTTCGTCCTCTATCAACGAGGCTGATCTCAATAAAGTGCACAATTACCGGTCAGTAAAACAATTCCTTAATAAACCACTCACCAGCAACAACCTGTCGGTTCTACTCGGATAGAGGTTGTTATTAAAACGTATCTTTGCGCGAACTTTTCCGCGCCCTTTCTTTTCCGCGGGAGGGCTTTGGAATATGCAGAACAATTCTTCAGTTAAAGACGCCCTGATTCTCACAGAATGCCCCCGCGATGCCATGCAGGGTTGGGCACGGCACATACCGGCCGATGAAAAGGCGCAATACCTCAACCTGTTGCTTAAGGTAGGGTTCGATATCCTGGATTTCGGTTCTTTTGTGTCAGCTAAAGCGATACCACAACTGGCCGATACTGCTGAGGTGCTTGGCAAATTGGACCTTTCGGGCACTAACACGAAGTTGCTGGCCATCATCGCCAATACGCGAGGTGCCGAAGATGCAGTAAAGTATCCGCAGATCAGCTATCTCGGATTCCCGCTTTCGATATCTGAAACATTTCAGTTGCGCAATACCAATAAGACGATTGCACAGTCTATGGAGCAGGTAGCGGAGATACAGGATCTGTGCGTGAAGAACGGAAAAGAACTTGTGGTGTACATATCTATGGGCTTCGGCAATCCATACGGCGACCCCTATAACGCTGAGATAGCAATAGAACAGGTGGGCAAACTGGCAGCAATGGGAATCAAAACTGTTGCGATGTCTGACACAATTGGTGTGGCTGACCCTGCAAACATCACTTACATTTTCTCAAACCTCATTCCTCGCTTCCCGCAAATACGCATCGGTGCCCACTTTCATTCGGCGCCTGATAAATGGCGCGAAAAGATGGATGCAGCCTATGCAGCTGGCTGTCGCAGTTTCGATAGTGCACTCAAAGGTATCGGCGGTTGCCCCATGGCCGAGGATGAATTGGTAGGCAATATGGCCACTGAGAATATTGTGGATTGGTGCCGCGAGCATGCTGTTTCGCTGCCGTTGAATATGGATGCGTTCAACGAAGCATGGCAGATGGCCGGTTCCGTTTTTGCGAAGTGATAACCGGGTTTGGGATATTGTTAGGATAAAGTCATCTAATATTGCCATCATTTTTCCGATAGGGATGAACACAGAGATACGATCAGAACGCAACGCCGCCTTTTATGTGAAAAGAGCCATCGGGGTTACCCTTTTACTTGCCCTGGCAGGAACGTTCTTTTTTTCCGCCTGGAGCAAGATATACAGTGACAATGCGTTCGATAACTTCCAGTGGACCTTTCTCGATCTGGGTATCAACAGTGTGGTGTTTGCGGGCGTCATAGCCCGCATGATGATAGGGTTCGAGTTCATGCTCGGTCTGTTTCTCCTTGCTCATATCTACCTGAAGCAGTTCACCTATAAGGCTATTATTGCTGTTTTGCTTGTATTCATCGTTTACCTGTTACTGGTGATAATGAAGCAGGGCAACTCCGGCGATTGCGGCTGCTTTGGCGACAAGCTGGCTATGACCCCTATGCAAGCGATATGGAAGAACATCGGCATGATCGCTGCGACGGTCGTGCTCATGTTCATCTATCCTGTCAAGCCATACAAGTTTCAGGAGTATGCTGTAATGGCTTTATGCCTTGTAGCATTCTCTACTCCTTTTGTTATGAACCCGGTGAACCTCGGTACCGGCCCCAGCAAGTATGAAGCTGCCATAGACCTTGATCTGTTGTACAAATCTGACCCGATCCCGTCGGTCGATCTGAGGAAGGGTAAACACATCATTGCATTTATGAGTCTTACCTGCCCGCACTGCAAGAAGGCAGCCTATCTCCTTCAGATCATTCACCGCAAGCACCCCGAACTGCCGGTGTACATGGTGCTTTCAGGTCACCCCGACCTGAAGGCCGATTTCTTTAAAGAGACCCATGCTGCCGATGTTCCTTACTTCCTGATGTCTGACATAGACGCATTCACAAAACTTGCCGGACCCGCTGTTCCTTCTATCTATTGGGTCAATAACGGCCGCATAGAATACAAGAGCAAATACGCCTACTACCAGCTCGATCCGTCGTACATGCTGGGTTGGACCGGAAAATAATTTGCCCCGGCATGGGGGTAAGTTATTGCTGAGTTGTCATCTTCTCAAATACACGAATTATGACAATCAGAACAATAGTTTCGGGCGCAGGATTGGCGCTTATGGCAGCAACAGCACACGGTCAAACAGGTCTTCGCAGCAATGCACATCTCGGATTTACCTATCCCCTCAGCACCAACGGTATACATGCAGCCGATTACTCAAACGTATTCTCCGTTCATTGCCTGGCAGGCGTGTCGCGCGCTGAAGAGGCATTTTGCGCATCGGGTATCGCCAGTATTGTGAAGGACAGCGCACGCGGTTTCCTGGCGGGTGGGGTAGCCACCGTGGTGGGTGGTTCCGTTTCGGGCTTTCAGTCTGCAGGGTTTATAAATGTAACCGCTGGCAATGTGAAGGGCGTACAGTCGGCCGGTTTTGTGAACATAACAGGTAGCGGCAATGGTGCCCAACTGGGTGGTTTTGCCAATGTGGCCACGCATTCAGTAGACGGCGCGCAGGTAGCAGGGTTCCTCAACTCAGCCGACACAGCAACAGTGCAGGTCGCAGGCTTTGTGAACGTGGCCCGCAATACCAATACACAGATAGCCGGTTTCGTTAATGTGGCCGACACCGTGAATGGCGCACAGATAGCGGGTTTTATCAACGTGGCCAGAAGGGTAAAAGGTACCCAGATAGCCGGTTTTATTAACATTGCCGACAGCAGCGATCGCCCTATTGGTCTCATCAACATCATAGGCAACGGAGAGCAGGCCGTTGGGGTAACTGTCAATGAGATCGGTACCACCATGGTTGCGCTGCGCTCGGGTGGCAAAAAACTCTACGGTATCCTTGGTTTCGGTGTCAACCTGATGAACGGCTACCGCGCCACCGGTATGGAAGCTGGTATAGGTGCTCACTTCCCTGTGACCCGCTCTTTCAGGTTCAACGGAGAGATCACTGCTTCTTCGCTCACTGATCGCTGGTACAATACCGATTTCCGCTCGTCAGCCAGGTTCATGCCTTCTTTCCGTGCGGGTAACATAGAGATATTCGCAGGTCCGTCGTTCAACTATACCGGTTCCTCAGACATACAGGGAGTGGGCTGCGTTGGCTACAGCATCTATACCTATGATTCCTACAACTTCCATCATGACTTCTCTATAGGAATCGATGCGGGTATTCAATATCACTTCAACAGCCGCAAGATCGTCAGGGACATCATTGACGGAAAGAAATTTTAGAAACAGATAGGGGTAAAAGCAACTTCGGTTGTCCTTACTATATCCAAGACACAATACACAGATCAAACCAATAATCATATAAAACACAAACCAATGAAAAAGAGTTTAGTAGCATTATCAGCATTCGCATTAGTAGCATTCCAGTCTTGCCGCAAAGAAATAGGGCAGGGACCATCTATCACCAAATCCTATAGCCTTTCCAACTTTACAGCCATCAACGCCGGCGTGGACGGTGAAATATATGTGACCCAGGACAGCACCTACAAAGTAGAGATCTACGGTCAGTCTAACATCCTGGACCAGATAGAGACGCCTATTGAGAACGGAGAGTTGCGTTTCCAGTTCCGAAAGTTTGCACACATAGGCCGCCACGACAGGATTGTGGTGAGGGTGTCTATGCCGCGCATCAACGGCCTCGGTGTCAACGGTTCGGGCCATCTGTTCACAAATGCGCCCGTTACTACAACCAACATGGCGCTTAAAGTGAACGGCTCGGGTAACATCACCATGAGTTCACTGAAGGGTACTGACCTTTCAACCAACATCAGCGGATCGGGTCGTATTGCTGTGAACAGCGGCGACGTAGTGAACGAAGACGTGCGCATCAGCGGCAGCGGCGACATAGACCTGCTGAACCTCTACGCTCAGAATGCAACCGTTCGCACCAGCGGTTCGGGCAACACATCAGTCTATGTGGGCAACAGGCTCGACATCAACATCAGCGGCTCCGGCAATGTTTACTACAGGGGCAATCCTGCTGTCACTACCACCATCTCCGGCTCGGGCAGAGTGACACATCAGTAATCTCACGTCTTTAACCATCTACTTTAAGGCTTCCTTTTTCAGCACTGTCATCCACACGGATGGCAGTGCCCGGGGAGCCTTTTTCTAAAACCAAACCAGACATGAACAAGATACAGAACATCCTTATCACGCTGCTACTCCTCATTACCGGCATGTCGCAGGCACATGCACAGGCAGTGCAGAATGTGCGCGGCCGGGTGATAGACGAAGCATCAAAAGCACCACTCACCGGCGCGGTCATAGCACTCATAGATACCGCCCGTTCGCTGGGCAGTATTTCAGAGGCCGACGGCACGTTTGCTATCACCGGTGTGCCCATAGGCCGCCATTCCTTCAGGGTATCGTACACAGGGTATGAAGACCGCATAGTGAACGACGTAATAGTGACCGCCGGCAAGGAGGTGAACCTGAACATAGCCATGCAGGAGGCCATTCACAACCTGGACGCGGTAACCGTCAGCTACAGCAAGGCCCGCGACAAGACCCGCACCAACAACGACATGGCGCAGGTGAGCGCCCGCTCCTTTAACGTGGAAGAGACCCGCAAATATGCAGGCGCACTCGGCGACCCGTCGCGCATGGCGGCCAACTTTGCCGGCGTGGTATCGGGCAATGACAGCCGCAACGACATAGTGGTACGTGGCAACTCGCCTCAAGGTATGCTGTGGCAGTTGGAAGGTGTGAACATCCCCAATCCCAACCACTATGGTTCGCCCATCAGCACCGGAGGCCCCATCAGCATGGTGAACAACAATAACATTGACAAGTCCGACTTCATGACCAGCGCATTCCCTGCTCAATACGGCAATGCCACTGCCGGTGTGTTCGACATCAGGCTGCGCGACGGCAACCGCAACAAGAACGAGTTCATGGCGCAGGTGGGCTTCAACGGCTTTGAGCTGGGTGCCGAAGGGCCACTGGGCCGCAACAAGCGCGCGTCTTACCTGATCAACTACCGCTACTCCACGCTGGGTGTGTTCCAGAAGATGGGCATCAGTTTCGGTACGGGGGCTGCTGTGCCGTACTACCAGGACCTCAACTTCAAAGTGACCTCCAACATCAGCAAGCGCGGTAAACTGAGCCTTTGGGGCATCAGCGGCAAAAGCAATATCGAGTTCCTGGGCAAGGATGTTGATACCACTACCACCGAACTGTATGGCGGCGACCCGTTTGCCAATGAGTATGCCTGGTATGGCACATCGGTCACCGGTGTTACCTACGAGCACCAGTTGTCTGAAAAGACATCCACCAAGTTCACAGCGGCCTATGGCGGATCGTTCCAGAAGTATCAGGAAGACTCGCTGAGCCGCACCACCTACCAACCGATACCGGAGAGCCGCGGCCGACTGGCATCGGACAAGGTATCGGGTGTGTGGTCGCTGACACACAAGATGAATGCCCGCAACAATATGCAGGCCGGCATCACCTTCGACCAGACGGGCTTCAACTTCATGAACAAAGAGTACCTGCCCGATGGCACCGAAGTAGTGTACATAGACAAGAAAGGCAACTATGGCCTGATGCAAGCCTATGCGCAATGGAAGCACCGCTTCAACGACAAACTGTCGGGTGTGGCTGGTGTGCACGGTCAATACCTCACTATCAATCAGCAGTATGTGGCAGAACCACGTGCCAGCCTGAGGTATGCACTGAGCAAGCGCCAGGCGCTGAGTGCGGGTTATGGTCTGCACCACCAGGCACAAAGTATCTACACCTACTACGTAAACACACCCACCGCCAATGGCCCGGTGCTCACCAATAAAGACCTTGGTTTCACCCGCAGTCATCACTCGGTGGTCACCTACGACTGGAACATCACCGAGCATATGCGCCTGAAGGCGGAGGCCTACTACCAGTTGCTGGGCAATGTGCCTGTGGAATCGAGGGCCACATCGTTCTCGGCGGTTAACTCGGGTTCGTTCTTCGGGCCCGATGATGTGGACAGCCTTGTGAACAAAGGCAAGGGCCACAACTATGGCGCCGAGCTGACCCTGGAGCGTTTTTTCAACAAAGGGTACTATTTTCTGATGACCGGCTCATTGTTCAATTCCCGCTATACGGGCAGCGATGGTATAGAAAGAAATACCGCTTTCAATACCGGGCATGTGCTCAATGTGCTGGCCGGCAAGGAGTTCAGGGTGGGGCACAAGGGCAGTGTACTGGCCGTGAACGCCAAGGTGTCGAGCGTGGGTGGCCGTTGGGCAACGCCGCTGGACATGACCCGATCGGTGGCAGAGATGCGCACTGTGCTCAAAGACAACGAGGCATTCACTGAAAAACTGCCGGGCTATTTCCGCTCAGACCTCAGGGTGTCTTACCGCAAAGAATACAGGAAAAGTACCCTGGAACTGGCCATCGATTTTCAGAACATCACCAATCACCAGAACATATTCCTGAAATACTATGACGCGCCCAATAAGAAGGTGGTAACGGTATATCAGCAAAGTTTCTTCCCGGTACCTACTATCAGGTACACATTCTAAAGAAGGTGCCGCGGATAGTGCGTTAGCGGTCCCTTAGCCATTGAAAACAAAAGAAACAGGGTCCGGCGAGGTTGTTGCACAACAGCGCCGGGCTTTTGTTTTGCGCTTACTTCCATAGGAAGGGTGCGCTGTATATCTTCTCTTCCTTGTGGCTGCGCACGGCATAGGTAAAGCCATCGCGCAGGGCAAACGCACCGAACTCGCCATGTTTGTTGAGGGCCAGGAAACCCACCTGTATCTCTTCGGGCTTGTCGGGGTGGTGGGCGGCAATACGTTCTATGGCGCGCCTGCAAGCCGCCTCGGGCGACATGCCGAGGCGCATACTCTCTACCACCAGGTGAGAACCCACCGTGCGGATCACCTCTTCGCCGAGGCCCGAACTGGTGGCGGCACCTACTTCGTTATCCACAAAGAGGCCCGCGCCTATGATGGGCGAATCGCCTATGCGGCCCCGCATCTTGTAGGCCATGCCGCTGGTGGTGCAGGCACCGCCCATGTTGCCGTGGGTGTCCATGGCCAGCATACCTATGGTGTCGTGGTTGCCGGGACCCGCGGGCATTTTATTCTCTATATTGGCCTGTGGGGTATATTTGTGCTCCTTCAGCCATTCTTTCCATTCCTGCTCGCTTTGTTCGGTCAGCAGGTTCTCTTTCTTAAAACCATTGTCCATCGCGAACCGAAATGCGCCTTCACCCGCCAGCATAACGTGTGGAGTGCGGTCCATGACCATGCGCGCCACCGATATGGCATGCACCACATGCTCCAGGCAGGCTACCGATCCGCAGTTTCCTTTGTCGTCCATAATGCTGGCATCCAGTGTCACCCGGCCATCGCGGTCGGGGCGGCCACCACGGCCCACTGTCTGGTTGGTAGCATCGGCCTCAGGCACGCGCACGCCCGATTCAACGGCATCTACTGCGCGGCTGTTCTTGCTCAGCATTTTCCATGCCTCGGCATTGGCTTCCTTGCCAAAATCCCAGGTGGAGATAACGATGGGCGTGCCCGTAGTGGTGGTGTAGTGTTTGTCGCTCACCTCTGGGCTATGGGCGAAGGCAGACCGAGCTGTCAGCAGTGCAGCTGATGAAAGCAGGGACTTTTTGACGAAATCGCGGCGGTCTGACATAAGGTGTTTTTACTATTAAGGGTATATATGTTATTTACCGAACTTGCTTCTGAGGTAGCTGTCTATATTGCCGAACAGGAAGTCGGGGTATTCGTTGCTGAATTTCATTTTTACAAAACCGCCCAGCAGTGGCCGGGGCGCAGGTTGTTTCATATCGGCGGTGCTGATGGGGATGAGGTCGTACTCGGCATCGGGGAAGTAGCTGAGCACCCTCAGTGCCAGCTCCACACGGTTCAGGTAGTCGGTGCTGCCTATGTGGTAAATGCCGGTCTTGCTATCGCGCAGCAGCAGGTACATGGCACGGGCTATGTCCCAGGCATTGGCCGGCGATGCGTACTGATCGTAAGGTAGTTTCAATGTCAGTTTCTGCTTGGCTACGCATTGCTCTACTATGCGGGCCACAAAGTTCTTGCCGCGCACCTCGTCGCCATATACGTTGGTGACACGCAGCACCAGGGCGTCCTTCATTTCGCGCAGCACCAGTTGTTCGGCTTCCAGTTTGTGTTCCGCATATACGCTTATGGGGTGCACCGGCGCGTCTTCGCGGTAGGGGCCATCCACGCCGTCAAACACATAATCGGTTGATATATAGACCATGCGGGCGTTGCAAGCCTTGGCAACTGCCACCAGATTGATGGTGCTCTGCACGGTTTTTTCGTAGCTTTCTTCCACATGTGTCTCGCAATAATCTACATGGGTGAGGGCACCACAATGCACGATGACATCCGGACGGAAGGCGGCCACATCAAAGTTTTCGGGGTGTGCCGGGTTCAGCGTGTCATAGAAAACGGTATCGTCGGTCTTGTAAGAGAAATAGGAGCCAACTACCTCGCAGCCCATTTCTTTAAAATGTTTCAAGCAATTGCCGCCTACGAGGCCGGATGCTCCTGATATAAATATGCGCATGTTAACGGTGGTTCTGATCTTTTGGTAAAAGTATTAATTTATGGGGTAATGGTGTTGGGAGTTTGGAATTGGGTATTAGGAGTTCGGATTTAGAGTCCGCTTGGCATAGTCTCCCGACTATGTCATGGTGGTTCCCGGCCTCCTGACCGGCGAAAACATGTATCCTACCAGCAAATCCTACCATCCTTTAAACTTATCAAGCTTAGCTT
>JBGAQG010000035.1:0-32552 GCA_044220845.1 Flavipsychrobacter sp.
ATATACATTAATTCCATTTATAACAGAGCATATCAGGGCATTCTGGCCCCAATAAAGACGGTTAGTTTCGAATAATACCTTTCGCTATGGGAACTGACCTTATAAAAATAAACCCCGGCATGCCGGGGTTTACTGTTTAAATTACATAACTAAAGCACGCTACTTCTTGAAAGCCCCAAGCAACTCATACAACCTGTAGCAATCCTCATAAGTGTTATACATCGGAACAGGTGCCACACGTATCACATTAGGCTCCCTCCAATCCGCAATAACACCGTTTTCAGTAAGGTGATCGAACACCTTCCGGCCATCGGCACCAAACAGCATCGACAACTGTGCCCCGCGACGATCAGTTTCCTTCGGAGTAATGATCTCAAATTCGAGATTATCTATCTGACGGAGCAGGAATTCCAGATAAGACGTCATCTTAACACTCTTCTTTCGCAGATTGTCTATCCCTGCCTTATCAAAAAGGTCCAGAGATGCGTTGTGCGCAACCATGTTGAACACCGGGGCATTACTCATCTGCCAGCTAGCAGCACCTTTCTGCGGCACAAATCCCTTCTGCATCTTGAAACGCGACTTCTCATCATTTCCCCACCAGCCGGCCAACCGGAAAACCTCAGGATTATCGCCATGCCGTTCATGAACAAACACACCACCTACACCACCGGGACCGGAATTAAGGTATTTATAAGAACACCAGCACGCGAAGTCGGCATTCCAATCATGCAGTTTCAAAGGAATATTCCCTACCGCATGCGCCAGATCAAAACCACACTTTGCACCCACCTTGTGAGCTGCCTTCACGATGCCCTCCAAATCAAAAAACTGGCCGGTATAATAATTCACCCCACCGATCATCACAATAGCCAGTGAGTCACCGGCTTTCTCTATTGCCTCTTTTATCGCCTCATCATCAATGAGGTGCTCGCCTGCCTTCGGTGCCACTTCAATGATCGCATCATTAGGGTCATACCCATACATGCGCACCTGCGTTTCCATCGCATACTGGTCAGACGGGAACGCTCCGGCCTCCATAAGTATCTTATATCTCTTACCCTCAGGACGGTAGAAAGACATCATCATCAGGTGCAGATTCACCGTCAGTGTATTCATTGCCACAACCTCGTCCTTCTTGGCACCTACAATTTTCGCCAGCCTTTCGCTGAAAAGGTGATGATACGAAAACCATGGATTCGCTGCCCTGAAGTGACCCTCGACTCCATGTTTCGCCCAATCGCGCAGCTCTCTATTCATCAGATACTCAACGCTTTTGGGCTGCAGACCTAATGAATTACCACAGAAATATCGCACATCCTCACCATTGTGCTGAGGAAACAGGAACCGCTCCCTGAATGGGAATAACGTGTCCATCTGATCTTGCGTCTGGGCATACTCAAGTGTCGTATCAAAAACTTCAGGCATCGTGTTGTTCGTTTAAAGGTGCAAAAGTACTTACCTGCTGCGAGAAACCCGAATTTAACCCCGCTTACGGAAAATCATGCTTATCTTTGAAAGAAGTGATACCAAAAGAAAGTGTCATATGAAAATAAAACCTACCGCAACGCTACTGGCATTGGGGCTTAGTGCCATATCTCATGCTCAGGACCACAACCATCCCTATGCCGCAGGCCTACGCGCTTCACCCGACGGTGCCGGTGCAACTGTCCGCTATCATCCATCCGAACTGATAGCCATTGAGGGACAACTCAATTTTTCCGGCGGACGTCCGGCAGGGTTACCATCAAGCTCTGGGAAAAGTACCATGGCCGGCATCCTCGCCCAGGTAAATACACCATTGATCGGACCACAAGTAATGGTATTCTTTGGTGCCGGCGCACACTACGGCTCCTGGATACGTTACAAAGACGTGAGTAAGAACGAAACTATGTACGGACTTGATCTGGTCTTTGGTGTAGAGTACCGCTTCTCAGACATGCCACTAGGTGTTTCTGTAGACGTAAAACCTGCTCTCAACTACGCGCCCGATGTCACATACTTCCCCAATAATA
Source organism: Flavipsychrobacter sp. (assembly GCA_044220845.1). Taxonomy (GTDB): domain Bacteria; phylum Bacteroidota; class Bacteroidia; order Chitinophagales; family Chitinophagaceae; genus Nemorincola. The sequence goes on from JBGAQG010000035.1 coordinate 2,016, forward strand.
TCCTCGGACTCAGCGCCAGGTATTATTTCGGAAACAAGGTCCGGATGAAGGTCACACCGAATCACAACAATAAGAACAACACCGGCCGCCGATGATCCGGCCATTTTCCACCTCAATTGTAGAACGATCACCGATATTTTTACTCCGTCTGCCGATTACCATTAGTTTCAGCAGAACACAACATCGTAATTTTGACCTAAATTAAAAAACCAATGAAAAAAGGACTTCTTATTACCTTGGGCGTCATACTGATGCTCGTATTTATGGGTGGCTGCGGCTACAATGGCATGAACACAAGCCAGAAAGAAGCACAGCAAAAATGGGCCGATGTGCAAAGTAGTTATCAACGTCGTGCCGATCTCATACCAAATCTCGTAGCCACCGTGAAAGGTGTAGCCAATTTCGAGACCACAACGCTTACGCAGGTTATTCAGGCGCGCGCCAACGCAACCTCAATCAAAGTCGATCCTAAAGACCTTACTCCTGAAAAACTGCAGCAATTCCAGCAGTCTCAGGGACAACTCAGCCAGGCATTGGGTCGTTTGATGGTGGTTTCAGAGCAGTATCCTGAACTGAAAGCCAACGAGAGTTTCCGCGATCTGCAAAGCCAGTTGGAAGGTACCGAGAACCGCATAAAGGTATCTCGCGACGACTTCAACGAAGCGGTGAAGGTGTATAATGTGAAGGTGACAAACTTCCCTAACAACATACTGGCCGGTATGTTCCATTTCAAAGAGATGGCGATGTTCCAGGCCGAACAGGGCGCTGAAAAAGCACCTAAAGTGCAGTTCTAACTTTTGTTATCGTCAGGCGCCCATAACCGGGCGCCTGACTTTTCAAACACAAGCCATCCGGCAAAATCCACGGTCGCAACGCCATGTTTTCTCTCTTCTCTCGCAAGCAATTTCTTGATAAATCGGCTCAGAACAAGGTCGTTGAGTGCATCCAATTGGCCGAAGCGCGCACCAGCGGAGAGATCCGCGTATTCATGGAGCCTAAATGCACCTACATGGATCCTATGGTTCGTGCCCGGGAGATCTTTACCAAACTGGCCATGGAGAAAACAGCCGCCCGAAACGCGGTGATCATCTACATTGCCTGGAGCGACAGACAATTCGCCCTTTTCGGCGACAAGGCTATTTATGAGAAAGCTGGCGGACCCGACTTCTGGCAAAAAGCAGCCGCCACTCTTTCCGGGCACATGCGAAACAATCAGTACACCGAGGGCTTGTGCAGTTGCATCAACGCATTGGGCGACGCATTAGCCACCCACTTCCCTCCGGACCCAAACATTCAGAAAAACGAATTACCTGACGAAATAGTCTTCGGAAAATGACACTCATAAAACGCCATACAGCCCGCATACTTAAAGTGTGCATGTCCGTACTATTTCTTTTTACGGCCTTGGTTTCCTTTGCCGGCGACGATATATACCCCGACAAACCCAATCCTCCCCGTCTGGTCAACGACTATGCCGGAATCCTGAACTCGGGTGAGGAATCCCGTCTGGAAAGAAAACTCGAAGAATTCGCACGAACTACCTCTACACAGATTTCTATAGTAACTATTTCCAACCTCGGCGGCCATGACGTCGCTGAGTACACCACCCGCTTGTTCAATAAGTGGGGAATTGGTCAGGCCGGTAAAAACAACGGCGTACTGATGTTGGTGGCAGTTGAAGACCGCAAGGCTTTTATTGCCACAGGAACCGGCTTGCAAGGGGTCCTCACCGATGCCAAAACTTCACGCATTTTCCGCAACGAACTGCGCCCTGCATTCCGCGAGGGACAGTATGCAAAAGGGCTGGATAAAGTTGCTGACGCGATCATCGCGGTTACTAAAGGGGAATACACTGCCGATGGCACTGAAGGGTCAGGTTCAGGCAACGGTATCCCCGCAGGTGTCATTGTCTTCATCATCTTTATTATCCTGGTCATCATCATCAAGAGCCGCGGTGGCGGCGGTGGCGGTGGATATATGAGCCGAGGTGGCGCCGGCGATTTCGCAACCGGATGGCTCATCGGCAGCCTGCTAAACCGTGGTCGTGGCGACTGGGGTGGCGGAGGAGATTGGGGAGGTGGCGGCGACTGGGGCGGCGGAGGTGGCTTCGGAGGTTTTGGTGGCGGTGGCACCGACGGTGGTGGCGCCGGCGGCAGCTGGTAACAACCTTTAGCGCTCAGCAACAACTTTTAGAGTCTCTAATAGCTGATTCCAGCCATCTACTCCATGCCCATACCTCGTTGGACCATCGGTAACTTTTGAGTAGTCCCCCTGAGACACAACTAAAAGCGTGCCACCGGGCGTCTCAGTCAATTCGCAGCTCACCGTCAGATGATCTTCACGATTTTCAGCATACGGCGCATTCGGATCAACAACCGTATACACCAAAGACTTTCCCGGCACAAAAGCAACAAGAAAGCCCTTCACAAATGTCACCTCGTTACCATCTACATTTCCAACCCAAGCCACAGTTGCCCCATCCGACCAATCAGACACCACTCTGCATCCGAACATATATTGTTCTGTTCGGTCCGGATTGATAAGCGCATCCCACACAGTCGCAATGGGCGCATTTATTACTACGCTTGTTTTGATAAATGGTTCCATTGGTGTAGTTGCTAGTTTTGGATCATTATTGTGCTGACATTACTCTTCTTACCTGCAGGTGTCACCTGTATGCACTTAAACCGAATAGTACCTTCCGAAGGCACCGTGTACTCAAGTGGTGTCGTGTAAACCATATCATTCTCACTCGGCTCCGATTCGTCAATGGTGTAATATATTTTCGCACCGGCAACCGACGGCGCAAGAGATATAGTGTATTTTGCTGCCTTCACCGAGATCATGGTATCGGCCGCACCAATAGGCACCGGAACACGGTAATTGTATCCTATCTTCTCCAGGTTACTCAAATGACCCGGGATACGCTGCTGCGCGAAATCCTGATAGTCTTTAATGTTCTTTGGTGTCCATCCCACTTCAGAGAGTGCCAGCATCCTTGGCAGCAACATATACTCAACCTTGCTGGGCGTTGCAATATATTCGGTCCATACGTTCGCCTGAACACCCAAGATGCGCTTCGCCTGCTGGTCATTCAGAACAGACGGTATCGGATCATAATTGTAGGTCTTTTCCAGTGGCGCGAATCCACCAATGCTCAACGGTTCCTGCGGCGATTTACTCTGCACATGATCAAAGTACATACCCCCGCTACCCGGTGTCATGATCACATCATGCGACAGTTGCGCTGCGGCTATCCCTCCTTTCTCTCCTCTCCAGCTCATCACTGTAGCATTCGGTGCCAGACCTCCTTCCAGAATCTCATCCCAGCCTATCATCTGCACACCCTGAGAATTCAGGTACTTCTCTATCCTGCCTATGAAATAACTCTGCAATCCCTCTTCATTCTTCAACTTCTGGTCTATGATCAGCTGCCGGCAGAACTCCGATTTTTTCCAGGCAACCTTGTTACACTCATCTCCGCCAATGTGAATGTACTTACCGGGAAACATATCGATCACCTCTCTCAGAATTTCAAACAGTGCTTTAAATGTTTCTTCCGTAGGGCAGAAAACATCATCATAACTGCCCCATGTCTCACCTACCTTATAGGTCTTTGTCGGGTCACAGCTCCATTCAGGGTAGGCGGCAAGTGCTGCAAGCGAGTGACTCGGCATCTCTATCTCAGGTATCACATTTATGAACTTCGACGATGCGTATTCAACAACTTCGCGTATCTGCTCTTGTGTGTAGAAGCCACCGTGTGGTGTGTTGTCATACGCGCCGGGCACTGCTGTCGGGCCGGCAGCTCTGCCTACCTTTGTCTGAGCACGCATACTGCCCACTTCAGTAAGTTTAGGATACTTCTTGATCTCTATCCGCCAACCCTGATCATCTGTAAGATGCCAGTGAAAATTGTTGAGCTTGTACATAGCCATTACGTCTATATACTTTTTCACAAATGCAACATCAAAGAAATGACGCGAAACGTCCAGATGCATGCCCCTATAGGGAAACCTCGGATGATCCTTAATGGTTGCACACGGGATAGTAGCCGAACCCGGAGAGGTTTTATGGATCAGCTGGATCAAAGTCTGCATTCCGTAAAACATACCTGCACCATGCCCCCTCAACTCAACATGGTCATCAGTTATCTTCAACTCATAACCCTCCGGCGGAAGCTCTCCCTTGAAGTTCATAGACAGCACCACTGTATTCTTCAATGATTTCGGCTTTTTGTCCAATCTCGACATATCGGTAACACCTGTTGCCAGATCTGCCTTCTTCAGATACTCGGCAAAGAACTTCATTGGCTTGCTATCAGGCGAATCCACCAGCACCATCGTCTCCGGACTGAACTTGAATTCACCCCTGCCCTTGGTCACCGACACCGGCGCAGGAATGATACCGAGGTTCGGGTCGCTACCCTGGGCAAACGAGGCGAAGGGCGCTGCCAAAAGCAATAATGCAACTATTCTTTTCATGTGTTACTTTTTTTAAGGTTGTCATGCAACCCGAAATATTAATAATGCAAGGTACTCAAAAACATCGTTGAGCGCAATGCGCACTTTCAAGGTTATCAGTTCACATCCACATACCTCTTACCTGTGTTCCATTCATCTATACACACCTGCAGTGCCACACCCTTCGGTGGTTCAAATTCCATGACGATTTGTTTGTGTCGCTCCGGAGATATAGTAACAAAATTATTGCTGTAAAAAACCGGCAATATCCGCTTTTTTGTGGCCTTATCCACAAGGGTGATGTGATTGAAAAATGACACGTTTACATCCGATCGGTTCCTCACTGACACCTCTATTCGACCCGGGGCCTTTCTTGTAGCTGTTACGTCGAGCGAAGCAGGTCTCAGATACGACAGCCATTTATAGGTACTGTCTGCCCCCGGAAACCAATAGGTATTATCGTCTATTATGTTCTTGGTGGTTCCTTCATACAACCGCAGCGACATGAAGGCGCCACTCGTGCTGTCTGCCTTATCCAGCCTTCTGTCCGGATCAGGAGCTTTTGCTATTGCGATACAGGTGTCAGGTGGAATTGTGTATATCGAGTCATTGATACCCTGTATGGAAGTTACACCCTTAGTTATGCTATACCACAGGCGCACCTGCCTCGGCTTATGGTCACTATTCACCACCATTACACCACCCCACTTGGGTTCATACATCACGTGTAGCGGTTTCGCACCCTCCATCAGCCCGAACATGCAGGCATTAGGATCGAGATACACATCATACATCTGCCCCACCATAGCCGTCCACGGGTTCTGCGTCTTCCATATCATCACGCCCGTATACCACTCCCATTTGTGCGACCTGAAACCCTCCATCAGAGCCCTGTACTGATTATAGTTGACCAATTGAGCCTTTCGGGCAAAATCTGCAACATCCTTAGGATGCCCATACTGCTCTACTGCCGAGTCGTAGGAATAATACTTGTGATAACGCCACATGGAGTCGGCCTCCCATTTTCCCTTCTCATTATTGTAAACCGGTTGCACCAGATTCGCTTCTGGCATAAACCGCTTCAGAGACTCAATGTCGCCTATCCCCACCGACCCTATTTCGGAATTAAAACCCCACGAACGGTGATTCCAGAAATAGTCCTCCTTCTGAATGGTATACGGCCCGTCATGCGCTTTGTAAGACATGCTGTCGTGGTTGGAGTATTCGAAGAAATACCGTGTTCCGTCCAGAGCCGGCAGCAGGCTATCACGCAGGGTACATAGAATATCTTCCGGCGGTCTGATCTCGTTGCCGCCACACCACAACGCCAGCGATGGATGATTGCGCAGCAACTGGACCTGATCGGCGCATGAGGTCAACCACAGCCTGTGATCATCCGGGTAACCTCTGCGAGTGGTGGTATCATCCTTTTTAGTCGCATCATACCACCGACCGTTACAGTCGCCCGTCATCCACAGGTCCTGCATTACCAGCAGCCCATACTTGTCACATGCGTCATAAAACTCAGGTCGTTCAGTAATACCCCCACCCCACACACGTATCATGTTCAGATTCATGTCGCGGTGATAGCGCACCTCTGCATCATAGCGCTCATCTGTAAAGCGCAGCATGGCATCCGATAGTATCCTGTTCGCACCCTTTATAAAAATGCGCTGACCATTCACATGTATCTCCCGGCTTTCTGTCGTGGCATTCCATGCAGTCGTCAGTTCTCTCATCCCAAAGGTCACCTCCTCTTCATCCGACAGTCCTTTACCGTCTACCAACACCCTTAGTTTAATACTGTAACGATGCTGCGGACCATATCCGTTTGGCCACCACAACCTCGGGTTGCGAACCACCAGCTTGGGCAGCTCTACATTCAGTCGCTCACCCGGCTGCAAAGAAATGCGTTGCGATGCGGTTTGCCCTTGCAACTCATACATCACCATCGCATTCACCGCTCTGTCGCCGCTATTCACCATCGTAGCATCAACTGTTACAGACCCGGGCAACTGGTCTCCATCAACGGTTCGCTTCCCGGGTACATGCGGCACCACATGCACGTCTTCAATGTTCACCATCTTGGTGCGCTCCACAAAAACCTTGTCCCAGATCCCCGTGTTGCGGTCGTGTACCGGTTGTATCCAGTCCCATCCCGCCACATACTGGTTGGTCACATTGCGGGCTATTGTGCCATCACCACCCTGCCCCCCGTTGGGGTTGCCCACATGTACAGGCGGGAATACCAATACCGCCACACGGTTGTGTCCATCCGTAGCCAGGTAAGAGGTGATATCATAACTGAACCGGCGAAACATGCCCACTTCACGGTCCTTATTTACTTTCTTGCCGTTCACATACACATCAAAACTGTAATTCACACCTCTAAAGGTTAGCCAAATGTGCTCACCCGGCACCGTACTCAGGTTCAGGTCATTCACAAACCAATAGGTGTAATAGTCGCGGCCTATGTCCGAAATATCCGGTATCAGGCTGTTGTTATACCCAAAAAACGGATCCGGAATACGCTTGTTATGCAGCAGATTGGTAAGCACAGTTCCCGGCACTATTGCAGGCATCCAGCCTGTAAGTTTCATCCCCGGCATCGACAGGTCTTCCGCCGATAGTTTTGTGTCCGGCACATTGATGCACACCCAGTTTTTCTCAAGCACCATTCGTTGCTGTGCCGTAGCTGCCCCGCACGTGCTCCAAAGCACTATCAGTAAATATCCAAAAATCTTATTCCTCATAAACAATTGACCCGCAAAGTAGCACAGGCAGGGCACATTGGCAAAAATGAACCTGTTTGCTTTGCCTTAGCGCGCAATAAATACCGGGATGTGTATGAGGTGGCGCACTGTGTTTATTGTCTCGCCAAAAATAAAGTCCTTCGCTGTTTTGTGACCATGACTGCCAATGATAAGCAGATCACAGTTCTGCTCATTCACTATCCTGGCTATCTCTCCCGATCGGCTTTTGTACCCCAATATCCCTTGCGCCTCAAAACCGGCTTCCTTCATCAGCCGCACGTAACTATCCAGGTGGGCCTGATCTTTCCGTGTCTCATAGTCATGCGCCTCATTCCCTATCAGCCGTGCCGATGCGCTCTCTACCACATGAATAAGTACAAATCTTGCTTGGTCTTTGCCCAGGTGCATGCCATATCGAAGTACTTTCTCATCATTGTCGCCGAAATCGAGGGCAAGCGCTATGCATCGGAACGGTTCGGCCGGCGCGCCCACTGTAGCAGCTATGTTGCCATGAACGCTGATGTTCGCCTCCTTATGTTGCAAAATGAATGGATAAACGATAGTAACAAGTAGCAAAATCGCTATCAGCACCACCAATGTCAGCACCAGCACTTTCACCCACCAATGGTCGGTCACTTGTAGCCACTGCGCCACACTTTCACCAAATAGTTTCAGGTTCAGTGCTATGATTACCGCAGCTACTACCCAGGCAGCAACCTTCGTGCGCATTGAAATAGCAAAATCGCCCATCTTCTTACGGTCGCTCACAAAGTGAATAAGCGGCACCACCGCAAACGCCAGCTGCATGCTCAGCAACACCTGACTGAACAACAACATCTGGTCCACCATTTGTTCGCCCCACACAACCAACACCACCACCGCGGGCCCTATGGCCAATACCCTCGTAAGCAGGCGCCTCAGCGCCGGATTGATCCTCAGCCGCAAATAACCTTCCATTACTATCTGCCCCGCAAGTGTGCCCGTTACCGTAGAGCTCTGCCCCGCTGCTATCAGCGCCACGGCAAAGAGTATAGGCGCCCATTTGCTGCCCAGCAACGGAGCAAGCAACTGATGTGCATCCTGCAACGAAGCCACATGATGCAGACCCGCTGTATAAAACACCGAACCCGCCAACACAAGTATCGCGGCATTTACAAAGAATGCCATATTCAGCGCTATCGCGCTGTCAATATTGTTGAGCTTTATCGCTTTCTTTATCGACTCGTGGTCGCGCCCTATTTTGCGTGTCTGCACCAGCGCCGAGTGCAGGTATAGATTGTGCGGCATCACCGTAGCGCCAATAATACCTATTGCGATAAAGAGCGCTCCCTTGCCGGGCAACGAAGGCGCAAAACCTTTCACAACCTCACCAAGGTCAGGCTTCGCCAAAAAGATCTCCACCAGAAAACACCCTCCTATTATGGCTACAAGGCTCACTATAAAAGCCTCCAGCTTGCGCATCCCCAGCTTCTGCAGATACAGCAGCAGAAATGTATCCAACAAAGAAAGTACCACACCCCATATAAGAGGCAACCCGAAAAGCAATTGCAGACCAATGGCCATACCCAACACCTCGGCCAGGTCGCACGCCGAAATAGCTATCTCCGCCAGAATGTACAATACAAAATTCACCGCCGGCGGATATACTTCCCGGTTACACTGTGCCAGATCGCGCCCCTGCACAATGCCCAGCCTTGCACTTAGCGACTGTAACAACAGTGCCATCACATTGCTCATCAGCAATACCCATATCAGCGAATAGCCGAACTGACTACCTCCCGCCAGATCCGTCGCCCAGTTGCCGGGGTCCATATAACCCACACTCACCAGATAAGCCGGACCGAAGAAAGCAAACACACGTTTCCACTTGCTGCCCGCTTCCGCCGGATTGACCTGGCCATGCACCTCACTCAACGATATGTCGTGCTCCTCCCTGTTCATTTCACGCCAAAACTAATTCATAAAATTAGACACACCTAATTATCACTCGATTTTTAACAGAACTACACAAACAGGAAATAATCAAACGTACCGGAAATAATTGGTGAAGTGTTCATGATTGTTGTTACCACAAAAACACCCGTTTATAAAAAACTCCATTTCAACCGATTTCAGTATTATAATCCACATTATCAATGTTCTACAAAACTCCCGAATGGCTGAAATCTCCCAAAAAACTCCCACTCTTCGCACCTGTCACTCCCCTCCCTTGCAACCCGATTTTACACCATTCACATTAAAGATAATTTCAGAAATAGAATTCCGCGAAAGAAAGATCTATGATAGAGCGTTTTTGGAGGTATGATTAAAAATTGTTCGGGCTTTGGAAGAATAAACTAATAAACATTCCGGACCATTGCGAGGTACGAAGGGTGGCCCTCGGGTTGCTTGTGACCAGGTTGTTCCTGATGTTCCGCAGGGCATCCGGAAATCTAAAAATGTCATAGTGAGCACCGCCGAACCGCCGTTCTCAGAACGTCTTCATTTTGATGCCGCGACAATCCATTTCCGGCAACATTTTTTTTGACACCAGTTCAGATGTTCATAAATCTAGAAGCAAGAACAATTCTTCACCATGGGATTTGCCTATAAAATCACCGACCAACAAGGGCTGCATTTTGTAACTGCAACAGTTGTACAGTGGAACGACGTATTTACGCGCGCTACCTATGCCGACGTTCTATTGGATAGTTTACGATTTTGCCAAAACAAGAAGGGTCTTCAGATCTTTGGATGGATAATAATGAGTAATCATCTACACATGATATGTAGTTGCAGAGATGGTTTTGAACTTAGCGATACGCTACGCGACTTCAAAAAATTCACTTCAACCAACATATTTGCTGCGATCGAGAATAATCTGAGGGAAAGTAGGAAAAACTGGATGCTTTGGCTGTTGCGGCAAAATGGTGAGATTCAATTCTGGCAACCGGGCAATCACCCGGAGGAAATTCGCTCTGCTGACTTCTTTCGTCAAAAGCTCAATTATATTCATCAGAACCCGGCGCGGGCAGGCATCGTCGAAAAAGAAGAGGAATACAGATATAGTAGTGCTGCCGACTTCTACAACCGAAAGGGACTGTTGGAGCTGTCGTATTTATCTGAGCGACATCACAGGAATTCCGTTCGGAGAACGGCTGTATATTATTAGTTCCAGATGCCCTGCGGAACATATGGAACAACGAGTAATGATACGAGCAAACAGAATGTTGCTGCGATTATTGCCTTTTTCATGGTGGAGATTTTAAATTTTAGATAATGGCGATATTATCGTACTGTCAACTTGCTATTGATTTGCTGCCCGTCAACATCTGCAATTACTATATAGCTACCGGGCGGCCAAGGCGTTGAAATAGTAATTTCTTTGTTGACTGGTATCTTTTGTCTTAAAACTTCTATACCGTTCATATTGGAGACTTCTAATTGAACATGCCTACCTTCGATACCAACTACCATTATCCTACATTTACCGTTCGATGGATTAGGGAACAATCTAATTTCTGCCGTTTCAGTTCGAGTATTTCCTACACCATCGGTTGAGTCCTTGATAACACGGATGCGACAATTACCCGCATCACCGACAAAAATGTCACCGAAAAAATTCAAGGCGACTCCGCTTGGCCACCATAAATTAGCAAATATTGGAGGGACTCCATCTCCATTGTAATTCTGAAATCCCGTGCCTGCAATTGTATTTATTGTACCATCGGAACTAACTTTCCGAATACGATTTGCACTAAACTCTGCACAAAATAAATTCCCTAAATCATCAATAGCAATCGCTACAGGAGATATTTGAGCAGCTGTTGCCGATCCACCGTCTCCTGAATACCCCGGTATTCCATTCCCAGCAATAGTGCTTATCGTTCCCGAAAGATCTATTTTTCGAATTCGTCCACTATCTGTGAAAACCAAATTCCCAAGTCCATCGATATCCAGAGATAACGGATGATGAATTTGTGCTGCATTTGCCATGCCGCCATCTCCATTATAACCAGAAATACCTGTACCAACTATTGTCGAGATAATTCCGCTTGTATCTACTTTTCGAATTCGATAATTGTAGCAATCAGCAATGTAAATATTACCAGTATCATCTACAACCACCCCATATGGGCTGTTTAATTGCGCAGCTGTTGCTGCGATACCATCTCCATTATACCCGGGAACGCCAGTACCTGCTATGGTATTAATTACTCCATCAAGCGTTACCTTACGCACGCGATTATTCCCAGCGTCCGCAAGGAATACATTGCCAAACTTATCTACAGCTACATCATGCACACCATTTACTCTCGCAAAATAAGCGGGTCCACCGTCTCCACTGTAACCTGCTGATGTTCCAACGCCGGCAAACGTGGTAATGGTGCCACCGGAAGCAGGGCTGACCTTTCTAACACATTTATTATCACAGATGTATAAATTCCCATCCGAATCGATTGCAACTCCCTCGGGATGTGCAAGCATGGCTGCTGTTGCAGGTCCCCCATCTCCACTAAAACCGTATGTGCCATTTCCAGCTACAGTCGAAATTATTTGTGCACTGGTGTTCTCAACCAAAAGAGCAACGACGAGTATCGATAAAATGAACCTCATAATTTTTAAGGCATTTTCGGGTGAGCGATAAATGAGAACCAACTACATTAGTACAAAGTTGAAACATATTTCCATGAATGTATCAGGTATTTTCCTGTTTTTAAAAACAGGTAAAAATACCTGCCCACTTATCACGCCTCGCCACCAATGTCATGTCTTTGTTCTTCAACTTTTTTCTATCATACCCCCAAAAACGCACTATCATAAAACTTTCTTTTGCCTGTTTTCAAACACGGGTGTAACTTGAATTAAAGTTGAAGAAAATGGGTGTCCAAATGTTTACATTAAAAATAATCTTTACTTATTGGGTGCGCAAAAGTGGGAAGTTTTTGCGCAGTTTCGGGAAGGAGTGAGAAGCAGAACTTCCCACCTTTTTATTGACAATCAACATGTTAAACCAAGAGTGGGAAGAAAAGAAAATTCCCGGGTCTGCGCACCCTGATAAGACAGCCATGTCTAAACCCTACCCTTTCGACCCGGCAACTATAGTTACCAACACAAAAACGCTTTTTCGTTACCTTTGGCCTGGATTATAAGACAGAATATGAGAACAAGAAAACCAACCAATGGACGTGTAAGCGGGGTAAAATTTGCACACAAGACCTCGAACGAAGAAACAGATCTAAAAAAGGTTAAGGCACAACTACTCAAAGAATTGGAAGAAAAGGAAAAGAACGACAAAGAGTGGTACGATAAGGAAATGGATAAAAACCTCAAAAAACTGTAAGGTCAACCCAAAAATAACCTGCGCGGCAGCAATTGCCCCACGTCAATAACACGGCATCACTCCTGCCCCCTACCTACCGGTGAAAATTTGATCGCTTCTGCGCTTGTGCATGGTGTTTAGCTTCATCGGTAAGGAACGACCCCGCAATGGCGTGATGACCATGAGCAAGCAAAGCATTGTGAGCGGCCTTCTCCAGATTGCCCGCTTCATAATGCCGAACAGCCTCCAGCATAAAATTGGATGCCTCCAACTGGTGAGATGCAGCCTTTTTATAATTGTCTATTGTGCTCTTCAGCGCCTTCTTGGCCAAGGTTACATTGTCGCTGTTTGGAGCAATGTTTTTGTCTTCTTTTTTAGTTTTTTTCGTTGCCATAGTTTTTTTGAATTTAGAACTCAACCTGCGATTTTTCCATCCCGGCAAACGACAAATGCGCTTGACAGATTATGAAAATGAAATTTGTAGTATAAATTTACATAAATATTAATTGAAAAGTTCTGACATTGGTCAGAATAGTAGCACCGCGATTGAAACTATAATATGAGCAACGAACAGAATCTCACAATAGCACGCAAATGGTTTGATGCCTTTAATACACACAACCTGGAAGCCCTGCTTGCACTTTACCACGAAGAGGCAAGACACTATTCACCCAAGTTGAAGAGCAGACAACCCGAAACGAACGGCTATGTGACCGGGAAACCAGCCTTGCGCCTCTGGTGGCAGGATGCATTCGACAGACTTCCCACACTTAACTATCACTACACTACCCTCACCGCCAACGAAGACCGGGTGTTTATGGAATACATCAGAACCGTAAACGGTGAACCCGACATGCTCGTTGCAGAGGTTTTGGATATAACCCAAGGTCTCATTGCGGGATCCAGGGTATATCATGGGTAAATGCCTGACACCCAAGAAGTTGACGACAATCATGTTACATTGTATCTACCATCATAATATGTACATTTATGTAAGATTACATTTGTGGATATACACAAAACACTAACCCCTCAGAAATGGCACAACAGGATCTAATTGCATTACACAACGACTTCTACAATCGGGCCGAGATGCATTTTATGATCTTCGACCGTAACCTTGACGTCATTGACGCCAACGATGCAATTCTGAAATTCTACCATATGAAAAGGGAAGATGTTTTGGGACGCAACCTGGCCGATCTGGCACCAGACATAAAAGAAAAGGGCCTGTATGAGAAGTACATGCATGTTCTAAAAACCGGAGAACCCATTGTAATTGAGAACAGTATTAGCCATAGCATTTATGGCAATCAGGTAAATAGGATCAAAGTCTTCAAAGTGGGAGACGGTGTAGGATCAGCTACATCAAACATCACTGAATTAAAGAACTCAATAGAAATGCTGTCGGTATTATCACATCGCATTTCTCATGATGTACGCAGCCCGATAGCCAATATCCTCGGTTTAGCCGACCTTGCGCTCGATGAAGACACCGATCTGGCTGCTATCCGTGGCTATTGCAGCCTGATAAAAGAGTGCGCTGTTTCGTTGACAACAACCTTAAAATCCATCTCAAATACACTACGCATTCACGAAGAGTCTTTCACCTATACACTTATCGATTTTGCGAAAGAACTGCACTCCGTAAAGGATTCACTGAAGTATGTTGAAGGATACAATTCAATCACTTTCTCAGAAAGCATCGACCCAATTAAAGACTTCTATTTCGATCAACCATTGCTACACTCAATTCTTCAGAATCTTCTTGATAATGGAATCAAATATCGCAAGTTAGATAAACAGGACTGCCAAATCGATATCAAAATATCACAGGGAGACAACTATGCAAAAATTGTGATCGCTGATAACGGAATAGGCATCGACAAGTCGTTTCAAAAGAACGTATTTAAGCTCTTCAATCGTGGCACACAACAATCATCGGGCACAGGTGTTGGCTTGTATCTCGTGCGCACAGGGATCATGAAAACCGGTGGCAATATCTCTTTCGAAAGTGAAGCAGGCGTAGGCACGACGTTTACCATCATTCTCCCAAACAAAAAAATGGAAGCTGATGATACAGGGCCTAAGGAGAACTAACAGCGTTATTTGTTTTTTCCCTGCAACATAGGCACAAAAGAAAAATCGCCCATTTCATCCATCAACACAGTGCCGGCAGCGTCTTTCTTTATACGTAGCATCTTTTGTTTGCCATCTTCCCCCACCGGTATCACCATGATGCCACCCGGCTTCAGTTGCTCCACCAACTTAGGCGGTACAAACGGTGCTCCACAAGTTATCAATACCTTGTCAAAAGGTGCATAGGTAGGCAAACCCTCAAATCCGTCTCCGTAGAAACGTTTGATATTGAGGTACTTATTCAGAAAGAAGAATTTACCCACGTAGTCATACAACGCTCTTTGCCGCTCTATTGTATATAACGTTACGCCTAGTTCAGCCAGCACACATGCCTGATACGCACTACCGGTTCCGATCTCGAGCACCTTATCGAACTTCTTGAGGTCGAGCAACTGGGTCTGGTAGGCAACGGTAAATGGGTGAGATATGGTCTGGCCGGCAGTAATTGGGAACGCCCTATCCTCGTAGGCCTGTTTTTCAAATGCCGGGTCCAGGAAAAAGTGACGAGGTATTGCATCTATAGCGGATAGTACCTTCTCATCAGTGATCCCCTTTTCACGCAACTGCTGCACCAACTGCCTTCTTAGTCCTTTATGCCTGTAATTATCTTCCTTTGGTACACTCTGCAACATGGTGACAAATTTAACCCACAATCGCTACAAACCGAAGCCTGAATGCATTTTGTGGATAAGTGGGCTTCTTAAAACAAGCGCCCGGAACTAGTCCGGGCGCTGATTATACTTAGTTGAAAAAGGAATCTGATATTATTTTCCTTTTGATTTCGCAACTACTTCTTCTTCAATGTTGCGTGGAGCCGGAGAATAATGGCTGAACTCCATTGTAGAAGTTGCGCGACCAGAAGAAAGTGAACGGAGCTGAGTTACATAACCGAACATTTCGCTCAGTGGAACTTTTGCCTTGATCACCTGCAGGTTGTTACGGCTATCCATACCCTCGAGCATAGCGCGACGACGGTTAAGGTCACCTGTAACGTCACCCATGTACTGATCAGGAGTGATCACCTCTACCTTCATGATAGGCTCGAGGATCACAGTTTTAGCTTTACGGCCTGCCTCACGGAAACCAGACTTAGCACACAATTCGAATGACATACCGTCAGAATCGACCTGGTGGAACGAACCGTCGAATATACGAACCCTCATGCTCTCTACAGGGAAACCTGCCAAAGGACCGTTGGTCATTGACGCTTCGAAACCTACCTTCATGATAGGCTCGAGGATCACAGTTTTAGCCTTGCGGCCAGCCTCACGGAAACCAGACTTAGCACACAATTCGAATGACATACCGTCAGAATCGACCTGGTGGAACGAACCGTCGAAGATACGAACCCTCATGCTCTCTACAGGGAAACCTGCCAAAGGACCGTTGGTCATTGACGCTTCAAAACCTTTCTGGATAGGAGCGATGAATTCACGTGGGATAGCACCTCCGAAGATATCGTTGATGAACTGGAAGTTACCCTTACCTTCTTTCAGGAACTCTTCGTCAGCAGGGCCGATCTCGAACTGGATATCAGCGAACTTACCACGACCACCTGTCTGCTTCTTGTACACTTCGCGGTGTTCAACCTTGATAGTGAACGCTTCTTTGTAAGCAACCTGAGGTGCACCCTGGTTGATCTCAACCTTGAACTCGCGCCTCATACGGTCCACGATGATCTCGAGGTGAAGCTCACCCATACCGCTCAATACTGTCTGACCGGTATCTTCGTCCGTTTTAACGCGGAGTGTAGGATCTTCTTCAACGAGCTTCGCGATAGCCATACCCATCTTATCAACGTCGGCCTGTGTTTTAGGCTCAACAGCGATAGAGATAACCGGCTCAGGAATAAACATGTTCTCCAGAACGATCGGGTTTTTCTCATCACACAGTGTATCACCGGTTTTGATCTCTTTGAAACCAACCGCTGCACCGATATCACCTGCTTCGATGAAATCGATAGGATTCTGTTTGTTGGCGTGCATCTGCATGATACGGCTGATACGCTCGTTCTTACCGGAACGCATGTTCAATACGTATGAACCTGCGTCGAGGTGACCTGAATAGCAGCGGAAGAACGCGAGACGACCTACAAAAGGATCGGTCATGATCTTGAACGCAAGAGCTGCAAACGGCTCTTTCGCATCGGGCTTACGCTCGATCTCTTCACCTGTGTGTGGGTTAGTTCCTTTGATCGACTCTATGTCAACCGGTGAAGGCAGGTAGCGGATGATCGCATCCAACGCTGTCTGAACACCCTTGTTCTTGTATGCTGAACCACACAACATCGGGATGATGCTGAGGTCGATAGTAGCTTTACGTACCGCTTCGTGGATCTCAGCTTCGCTGATGCTGTTTGGATCTTCGAAGAACTTCTCCATCAGCTGATCATCGTATTCAGCAACCGCCTCAACGAGGTACTGACGCCAGTGGTCAACCTCTTCCTTCATATCTTCAGGTATAGGCACTTCTTTGTAAGTCATACCCTGAGTTGCATCTTCCCAAATGATACCTTTCATCTGAATAAGGTCAACTACACCTTTGAAGTTGTCTTCAGCACCGATTGGCAGCTGCAGCGGTACAGATTTAGCACCCAGCATGTCTTTTATCTGCTGAACAACCATGAGGAAGTCGGCACCGATACGGTCCATTTTGTTTACGAAACCGATACGTGGTACACGGTAACGGTTTGCCTGACGCCAAACAGTCTCAGACTGAGGTTCAACACCATCAACGGCACTGAACAAAGCCATAAGACCATCAAGTACACGCATAGAACGCTCCACCTCAATAGTGAAGTCCACGTGACCGGGCGTATCGATGATGTTGAATTTGTATTTTTTAGAATCCGGCTGCGTTTTGCCCTGGATCGTAGGGAAGTTCCAGAAACAGGTAGTAGCGGCCGATGTGATCGTGATACCACGCTCTTGTTCCTGTGCCATCCAGTCCATGGTTGCAGCACCTTCGTGCACCTCACCGATTTTGTGGTTTACACCTGTGTAATAAAGGATACGCTCGGTAGTGGTAGTCTTACCGGCATCAATGTGTGCTGCGATACCGAAGTTGCGCTGTAAGCGGAGGTCTGCCATTGTTTATTTTATTAGAATTGTTTGGATTTTAAAATTTGAGGTGCAAAGGTAGGCAAATTAATGGGAAAATAAACAAATATGCTCACCAAGAACAGAAAAAAGGTTGATGCCCAGCAAAGGGGATCAAGTGTTTGCTTCCCAGACCACGTGAAATAGAGACCAGAAGTATTTTAGAAGCCCATTTTAACGGACTATCGCACGATCAATCGTGACTCACCTGTATCATTTCCGGCTGAAAGACGAATGATGTACTCGCCCGGTGCAAGACCCGAAAGGTCAATACCAAGAGTGTTCACCCCCTTTTTCAAATGCGCCGTTCTTGTCCTGACCAGCCTACCCATCTTATCGAAATATTGAAAACCAGCCAAGCGGTCGTCAGGAACATTGATAGTTGCTGTGGCTGATGTAGTAGCAGGATTGGGTGAAATATTAAAAAACGGAGCATTTTTCGAAACGGAGCGGGTTGAAGTGGGAAAACCGAGCGCGGCATTAATACCATTCCTCAGCTGCTCCATATCAAACGTATTATTCTGATTATCATACACTTTATGATCAGTGCCGCCCAGCACCACTACTTTGGGCATACCGGGTGTCCCATACTGTGTCTGTACAAATGCAGGATCGGAAAAAGTGGGCATAATGTGGAGTCCGTTCGAGTTTCTCCAGGAGTTCAATTCTGTGCAGGTGGTAAGACCATCATCATCTACAAGATACATCTCTACACGCCCCGGATGGGATGTAGCGAAGCTTTGAACAACGTTTTGAGCATCTATAGCCGGGATCATGCATCCTGAGCAGGGCATCACAAAAACCGCCACAATTATTTTGCCGCCGTCCAGCTCACCGAACAAATGGTGCGAAACACCTGAACAATCATTGATCGTAAAATCAGTGGCTGTCATTTGAGCGCCGCTACGAAAAACAAAAGAGGTGGCCAAAAAGCAAACTGCTGCAATTACCTTTTTCATTTAATACCCGTTATACACCCAAAGGTATTGAAATATCCAAATCAATACATTCTAAAAGAAAACGAAGGACACACAAGCGAGGAATTAGTCTGGTCTAATTCCTGACGGTTTTGCTTATGTGCCCCTCGCTCATCAGATGCCGTAAACAGATCGCTACAATCAGTAAAATCATTTTACGTTAGTTTTCACAGTGAAAGAAAATATCCCACATTAAGATTATTAAAAGGTCATTCGAAACGATAAAGCCGTCAACTTTCTGATCACTTTTCTCGTTTTGAGTTTATCAATGATCCAGTGCAAAGGTGCGACAGGTATTGCACCTGCACAACGGGATTATACGCATAACGGATACAGGATTATCACCGTATGACAGATACGGGATTTTTCCCGTATCGATCAAAGCAATGCTCTAAAACAGCAGTAATTTCGGAAGTGGAATCGTACCTTGCAGAAGCAATCAGACGGCAACCAGTGTTACCCGTTCCGAAATTCAATTCACACAAGAAACAATTTAGCACATGCACAATCATGGAGATGATATCCGACCGCTTGTAATGAACAAGTCAATGAACGACGAAGGCAAATACAACTTTGCATATGCCTATCGCGACACGGGAGCCAACCAAAGCTTCCTTACCGACCTGAGTGTAAATTGGGTAGATTTTCAGAACACTGTTCTTCAGCTTAATAACCTCAATCCGGTGCCAATGGAGCGACTTGCCATCAAGTTCATACACAGGTATAACGCACTCACCAATCGTTGGTTCTTAACTGCACAATTGTGTGAAATATACGGAAGCCCGTTGCCCGACACTGATTTTATGCGCCGCTATGAAACCTACCTGCTCATAAGCCGTGACGTGTATTTTACGATTAATGACAACGGAACGATAACTCAGGATGGCAGTAACGGCCTTGGCGGAACGACTGACAGCCGCTACGGAGTTGACTACTTTGATAATGTATTTTACGGACTAAATAAGGTTGTTATTGGCCGAAATGTTCAAAGCGTGACCTATTCATGGAGTGTGATCTCGAAACTTTTCAACGACAATCAGGCCGTTGACAGGCCAAATGCACAGCTATTCAGTCTCACATTTTGCCACTCGACCTACAAGGCACTTTTACCATCAAAAACATCATACGTAGAATATCCACACTGCGTGACGTTGTACCTGAAATATGACAATACAGACTGCCTAGATGACTCGGATGTGGTATTGGGCAATTTTGCAAACAGAGCGGCAGACTACAATACACCATGCCCAAAAAGGTGTGGTGTTTTCCTGTGGAATGCTGACATGGCCCGCCCAGCAGAACAGTCATTCTAATAATTAAAAATCTTAATGTCTGCGAGATAAATAGGTTGCTATTCGTCTCGCAGACTTTTTAGGTTAATGCAACACTATTATGTAATAATACCTGTGTGCTGCGCTATTGTGGCAGTTCTTGTAGGTTTAATAAACCGCAAGTGGTTACCGCCGTCTGTACAGCTTTTGCTGATCGAAGCAGCAATATCAATTGGGAGCGACATCACTGGTTTACGAAACCCGAACCATACAAATGTTGTGTTCAACACCTTCATGTTGTTAGATACCTTTCTGCTGATTTTAGCATCAACTTCATTGCAGAAATCAAACATAAAGTACAAACTAAAGAAGATTTACCTTGTCATTTTTCTTGTAGTTTGGGTCATTTCCATCGGACGATTCGGGATAAATACTTTCGCGAATTTCGCATTTGCAGTTGGTGGACTATGTGTAACACTCGATTATTTATACACAGTTTTCCTGAACGAAACAAGTGAAAATCGCAAACTTGCGACACCTGTGCGGACACTGAGTTTTGCTTTGATACTATATCACTGCGGAACATTTACGTTCTTCATTGCCCTACCGTATCTGATGAACGAAAGCACTCCTGAGTACATTCTCGACATTAATACCTGGCTTGATTCGATAAAGTACATTCTGATCGCATTGTCATTCTACTTGTTCAAAAGATACCACGAACCCTCTGAAAAGCAAGCATATGGAAAATAACCACTTAGTGCTGGGAGTCCTTTTCACCACAGCGCTGCTATTGTTGCTGGTAGCTGGCCTGTTCGTCTCCATATACATATCCGGCAAAAACCGCTTGAAGCAAGAAATTAAAATGGCCCAGATGGCGCTGAGTTATGAACAGGAGATGCGGCGCGCCGAAACCGAAATGAGCGAACACATGATGGAGCGTTTCGCTCTGGAACTACACGACAACATCGGCCATATCCTGACCTGCATGCGCATAACTATCGAAAACAAAAAAATAGACAATGAAGAAAACGCAGCATTGTATCAACCGATAGATGGATACTTGGATGAAGCGTCGGAACAGATCAAGCTGCTCAGCAGATCGTTTAATACTGAGTACATCAAATCATCCGGACTGATGGAGGCGATTGCATTGGAGGTGAACCGGATAAATGCCCTACGTCGGATATCAATAGAGATGGCCAAATGTTCTTTCCGGTCGCCATTCTCAAAAGACACGGAATTGCTTGTTTTCCGTATCTTTCAAGAGATACTCAACAATGCCATAAAGCACTCAGGGGCGAAAAAGATGTTTGTGGAGATAAATGGCGATAACGGCTTCAACATGGTGGTGAGGGACAATGGCCGCGGGTTTGATCGGGAGTTGGTTTTTAACTCAAATAAGGCATCGGGGCTGCGCAATATCATGAAAAGGGCTGAAATGGCCGGCCTGAATTGCCTGATAGAAACTGCGCCCGGCAATGGATGCAGCTACCTGTTCACAATAAACGCAGCACAATAAAAACACGACTTGAATACTATGAAAAAGATAATTCTGGTTGACGACCATGTGATCATCAGGAACGGCCTGAAAGAACTGATAGAAAAACTGGGACCATACACTATAGTAGCCCAATATGACAACGGAAGAGATTTTGTCAATACTTTCCCCCTGCGCGACCAACCCGACCTGATAATTATGGACATTTCTATGCCTGAAATGGACGGAGACGAAGTAGTAGAAGTAATGAACATACGCGGTATGAAATGCCCTGTGCTGATATTGACCCTGAACCACGACGAGAATAAACTGGTTAAACTCTTCAGGCAGGGCGTGAGAGGGTACCTGCAGAAAAACTGCACAGCGGCTATGATGAGACAAGCTTTGGAAGAGATCTTTACACGAGGCTATTTCCATAATGAACACATGTCGCTGGCACTGACAGCCAAAGAAAACACCAATGGTCCATTAGACACAAGCACCATAATGGAGCGGCTATCCGAACGTGAGAAAGAATTCATTAAACTGGCCTGTGACGAGAATGAATATACCTATCGGGAAATTGCTGAGCTTATGTCGGTGCAGCACCGCACTGTGGACGGATACAGGCAATCGATATTTGAAAAGTTTGGTATCAAATCAAAAGCCGGGCTGGTACTGTTCGCTTTAAAGCACAAACTCATTGAGAACCTGGCCTAAAAGGTTGTTTCCCATTGTGTACCATTTATATTATGTTTGTTGATCTCAACGATCAACTATGCGTAATATCCATAAAATCCTTCTACTGTCAGCAACTATATTGACAGTTCAAGCGCGTGCACAGAAAAAGAACTTTACAATTGCAGAAGCAACAAACGGGATGGCGACAACCCTGGCCACCAAGGGTATAAAAAATGCTTCATGGCAACCAGGTACGGCACGCCTGTGGCAAACCGTAAAAGAGGGAAACACAGAGCAGTGGAAAGTGACTGACTACGACAGGAACACCCGCACCTCATTTAACATCAGCCTTGCTGACGGGCAACCGGCAGGCGTGAATGTAGCTTCCATGAAATGGATAGACAAAGATCGCGCCTATGTACAGAAGGGAGGCAAAATTTATATTGGCACACTGAGCGACAAGTCGTGGAGCTGGCAGCTCGTTACTACCCTACCAGATAATGCAGAAAACATTACTGTTGACAAGAGTCTGAATATTGCTTACACGGTTGAAAACAATCTTTTTATCAGAAACAGGTATTCCGGACAAAACACGGCTATCTCATCTGAAAAAGACAAGAACATTATATGTGGCAAGGCAGTGCACCGAGATGAGTTCGGAATTGATAGAGGGATCTTCTTCTCACCCAACAGCACCTACATTGCTTACTACAGGATGGACCAGACAATGGTGAATGATTACCCAATAATCAAGTGGGACGCCACACCTGCCGCAACAAACATTATAAAATACCCGATGGCGGGCGGTAAGTCACATGAAGTAACGCTGGTGGTTCATAACATTGCCAACGGGACGTCGGTGACACTACAGACCGGTGAGACTAACAGAGACCATTACCTCACTTGTGTGACCTGGAGCCCAGACGAAAAGTCGATCTACGTTGGCATCCTGAACCGTGAGCAAGACCATTTGTGGCTCAATCAGTACGATGCCGCAACCGGGGAGAAAATAAAGACTTTATTTGAAGAAACCCATCCGAAGTACGTTCACCCCACCCACCCAATGACATTTATTGAGGGACGCAATAATGAATTTATCTGGCAGAGTGAGCGAGACGGTTTCAATCACCTGTACCTGTACAACACCAACGGCAAGCTCAAAAAGCAATTAACAACAGGCAGCTGGGTAGTAAATGAGATAGCCGGGATCAATGCCGCAGAAGGTAAGCTCGTAATATCGACATCAAAGGAATCACCTATGGAGAAACATATGTACTCACTGAGTATAGATGATGGAACCATGAAACGCATAGACAAAGAGCCGGGCATGCACACCGCTATATGCAACAGTGACGCTCGATACGTATTGGACATATATTCAGCAACAGGGATACCCAAGAACACGTTTGTGCATGCGACAGATGGCTCCGGATCTTATGAAATAATGAAATCAGAGAACACCCTTGCTGCCTACAACCGCCCCGAGATAATGGATGTGACGATAACAGCAGCTGACGGGGTAACACCACTATACGGAAAGCTCATATTGCCTGTCAACTTCGATAAAAACAAAAAATACCCCACGATCGTTTACTTGTACAATGGTCCAAACGTACAATTACTGCACAACTCCTTCCCGGAAAGCGGCAACCTTTGGTATGAATACATGGCCCAGCGAGGATATGTAGTTTTCACCATGGATGGCCGCGGCAGCTGGAACCGTGGATTGAAATTCGAGCAAGCGACTTTCCGTCATCTGGGCGACGTGGAAATTGCGGATCAACTGCAGGGAGTTAATTTTCTGAAGTCACTTCCCTACGTTGACAGTAAACGAATGGGCGTGCATGGCTGGAGCTATGGCGGATTCATGACCACATCGCTGATGCTGAAGCACCCGGACGTGTTTAAATGCGCGGTGGCCGGTGGCCCGGTAATGGACTGGAAAATGTATGAGGTAATGTATACGGAACGATACATGGACCTGCCGGCAAATAACCCGAAAGGGTACGACAATGCCAACCTTCTGGACAAAGTAAAAAACCTTAAAGGAAAACTGCTGTTGATTCACGGCACCAATGACGACGTAGTGGTATGGCAGCACAGCATCAACTTCATCAGAAAATGTGTTGACGAGGGTGTTCAGGCCGATTACTTCGTATATCCGGGGCATGAACATAACGTTCGTGGGAAAGACCGCGTGCATCTGATGCAGAAGATCACCGACTATTTCGATACGTATCTTAAGTAGGTGACAAGCGGAAAAATATCGGCCACATGAATTGATATTTTAAGTTTTCCACATTAGTGTGAGTATCTTTTACATACACACGAGCATGTAATTGGCTTACTTTTGCACGTGGTACGGTTTTTGTACCTCTATTAAAAACCACAACTCAATGAAAAAAGCGCTGATCATCTTCGCTGGCGTTGGTCTTATGACCACAACAAACACCTCATGCATCGTATCAAAGAAGAAGTATGATGCTGAAACTGCCCGCGCAGAAAAAGAGAAAGCTGAGAAAAATGCTCTTGCCAAACAACTGAGTGAGCAACAGGATGTAAATAAAAAGCTATCAGCCGCCAATGCTGAAATGAAAAGCAACATTGCAGCGCTCAATGACCGAATCAACCGCCTCAAAGACAGTATTGCTACTCTTGAGGCCACTGCGAAGGAGCTGAACAATAAGATAAATGTGCTGCGCGATGAGAAAGAAAATACCAAGCGCCAACTGAAATCGACCAACGACCAGATAGCAGCACAACGTCAGCGTTTGGAGCAGTTGCAGGCATTGCTGGATCAGCAGCAGGAAGCAGCAGAGGCATTGCGCCGCAAAATTGCTGAGGCACTCAAAGGCTTTAGTAGCAGCGAGTTGACGGTTAAAATGAAGAACGGGAAAGTCTACATCAGTATGCAGGAAAGCTTGCTTTTCCCATCGGGAAGCGCAGTAGTAAATCCCAAAGGCAAGGACGCTCTTTCTAAGGTTGCCGGAGTACTGAATACCAGCTCTGATATCAACATAAACATTGAGGGTCATACAGACAGCATTCCAATTCACACAGCGAAATTTGCTGACAACTGGGAACTCAGCACGGCACGTGCTACATCTATCGCACATGTGCTGATAGACGAGTATCATGTAACACCGGCTAAACTTGTAGCCAGCGGACGTAGCGAGTATGATCCGATAGCACCGAACTCAACGCCTGAGGGTCGTGGCCAGAACAGGCGCACAGAGATAATTCTGGAGCCTAAGCTGGACGAACTGATGAAGCTAATGGAACCTAAATAATCAGAAGCATTAATAATGAAAACGAGCATTGAAAAATCAATGCTCGTTTTCATTTTATTATAGTTTGCCTATCAATTGTTTTGCCACTTGATAACCGCCCTCGACCGCTCTGTAGCAATTTGAATAATGTAAGTACCCGGAGCCAGATACAGACCCTGAACTGACAGTACATTAGCTGCTTTTTCCCAAACGGCCGTGTGAACTCTTCTGCCCGTGACATCAAACACTGTTACCTGCGCAGGTTGTCCAAGCGCCTGCGCGGCATGCAGCATACAACCACCACTATTAAGCCCTGATACCCAAAAGTTATTTCCGGTCACTTGGTCTACATCCTCGATGGCAGAGCCAGCGCCGTAAATAGCGAAATTCTTGCACCCTGCAGAATCAACCAAAACCGCATAGGTGCCGGTGACTGTCGTTGTGTAGGTGGCATTGGTGGCACCTGTAATAGGTATTGGCGGTATTGATACTGTATACCATTGGTAGGAAGCATACACAGCCGGCACAGAATAAGTGGTTCCGGTTTTAGTAACAGTTGGATGAGGAGTCGGATTTACAGTAATGCTTGTACTAGCCGAATCTACTTTGATGCCGCCAACGTATAGATAGAGCTTAACAATCTTCAGACCTGCCGATGGAAAACAAATTGTTGCAGGAGAGGTGCTCGTTGTGGTTATTGTAGCGCCGGCACAAGACCATCGTGCGCTGTCAACTGTGCCTGTGCTTGTGTTAATAACGGTAATGCAGCTATCCTGACATACTGTGGTGGCACTAACAGTCATTGATGCAATGGGTGGCCCTACTGAAACCGGGGTCCGCAGACTAACACTATCGACAGCGAACGACGGGTCTGTACCGACACCATCGTCATTATTTACCCAGCGAAAACCTATCTTGACGGTTGCGTTATTATTGGCTGAAGCAGGAAGTGTTATGCCTATGGTATCCCAACGACCCTGAGTGCTGGGGCAGACTGTGGTTTTCGGAGGGGTAAGGAGTAATGACCAAGTTACTCCGTTATCCGGTGAGTAATAGACACTACCATCATCAATGCTACCCTGCCCATTGAGTAAGTAATAAAACTTCAACCTGATGTTTGATTTCCCGGTGCAATTGATAGTTGGAGATGTTGCACGTCTATCGGTTTGCGGGCATGCAACGATACCACACAATCCCCCCGCATCGTAACTTGCTCCATTGTCGCCTAACCACGCAGAGTTGCTGCCGATATGCAATGATGCACCTAAACCTGGTGAGGCTGAACAGGTGTTGCCGCAAGTTCCGGCGAGCTGGCCGGCCTCCTGACAGCTGACATACCACATATTGGGATCCGCTCCTTCGGTGCCTGTGATCGCAAGCGACCATGCACCATTAGAACTTGAATAGCTTGAGACCTGAAGTCCGGTAGCGGCGCCGGTTTCAAAATTCTCGGTCCAGAAAATCTGTCCGACTGCAGAGCCGGAAGCAATGATAGATGCGGATAGCAGTAACGCTGATAATATTTTCATATAGGATGTTTTTCTAAAAATACAACCTATATATGAAATAAACAAGCAAAGCGTAGCTGGCAAATAAACAAATATTCTATTTACAATACTCCTTGCTGAACGCTTCCGCTTGAGGATTCTTCAGTTTAAATGCCATTCTAAAGTCACCGCAACCGCTGTCCTTAACATTCAACTTATGATAAAAAACACCGCGATATATGAATGACTGCGACCACATGGGGTCTATCTGTATTGCCTGAGAAAGGTCGTTGATAGCAGCACGATAGTTTTTCATTTCGCCATAGGCCATAGCCCTATTCACAAAGCCCATCAGGTGACCGGGAAACAATTCGATCTCATCACTGAAGTCTTTGACAGCACCTTCAAAATCGCCCATCCTGTATTTGCATGATCCTCGCATGCTATAGGCGAGGTAAAAATCAGGTCGGAGTTTAATGGCTGAATCAAAATAATATACAGCCTCCTTAAAGTTGCCACCGCCCGATGCTTTTCTTGCCCTGGCCATATAGGCCATAAAAAAGTCTTTCTTCAACGTCAACACCCTGTCCAGGTCGCGTTTACTGGCTTTCTCGTCACCCACCATTTCTTCAAGGTTCGCCTTATTAAAGAAACCGAGCGTGAACTCCGGATTGATTTCAACAGACCTGTTGAATGAATACATCGCTGCTCTGAAATCGCCTCGCAACTGATAGAGACCACCTAACTGATAAAATGCTCTCCAATCGTTTGAGTCTTCCCTGAT
This sequence comes from Flavipsychrobacter sp., assembly GCA_044220845.1. GTDB lineage: Bacteria > Bacteroidota > Bacteroidia > Chitinophagales > Chitinophagaceae > Nemorincola. The sequence continues at coordinate 29,720 of JBGAQG010000035.1, forward strand.
GCAGGCGAGGTATTCTTTCTCGGCCTCCTCCAGTTTGTCCATCAACACCAGATCATTTCCTTTGTTATAATGTTCCGAAACTTTGCCTGAACCAGACTTTGACTCACCTTTCTTGTCTCCACAAGCCGATAAACATAACACTGCTGATACTGCCATTATCGGCACAAAAAATCGAATTGACATCGAGCTAATTTTGTTGAAAAATACCCCGTTTCAGAGAATTAACCAACTTCCCGGTCAATGCGGCGCAAATATCACCCGAGGTTAAATTTTCCTTAGCGATTACCAACCTGATAAGGCGCAGACTTGCAAGATATTTCCAAAATGACTACTTTGTAACAAACGACAAAAAACACCCGCTAATGAAAAAACCACTGCTGACCGCAATTATTTCGCTTTTCTCGATGATTCAGATGGCAAAAGCGCAATGCCCCGCCGGACGTTACCTGACCGATATGTTTGGGGTTACCGTATCAACAGTGACCTACTCTACCCCGTACAATCTTGAAATGGACATTTATCAACCGGCAGGAGACGTACAGGCTACCCGACCGCTGATCATACTTGCCCATGGAGGCAGCTTTGTGGGAGGATCCAAAACCGACGATTTGAGCGTTGACACACTTTGCGTTCGATTCGCTCGCCGTGGATATGTTACTGCATCTATCAACTACAGGTTAGGAAATGCATTGTCTATGGCACTTGACTCAATGAACGCGATATCTGTTGTGATGAAAGCCGTAGGTGACGGAAAAGCTGCGATCAGGTATTTTGTAAAGGATGCGGCCACAACAAATACGTACAAGATAGACACCAACAACATCTTTTGTGGCGGCAACTCCGCCGGGGCTGTATTGTATATGCACGTAGGCTATCTTGACTCAGCTGAAGCACCTGCTCACGTAGCCGGTGTTCTGGCCGCCAATGGCGGGTTTGAGGGAAATAGCGGCAATGCGGGATACCCAACTAAAACAAAGGCAGTGATCAATCTGGCAGGGGCACTCAATCTTCCATCGTTCATTGACGCAACCGACGTACCGTCCGTGAATGTTCAGGGAGACGCCGATGATGTGGTGCCATACAACTGTAACAAAGCTCTGGGCGGACTGATCGATGTAAACCTCTGCGGCCTCGGCTCGTTAGAGGGTGCACTTACCGCCAATAGTATCTACCATTGGAGTAAGGTGTATGCAGGAGACGCCCATGTGCCGTGGAATAGCGATCAAACGAAACTGAATACCGTAGACTCGCTTGTGAAAGAATTCTTGTACACCTTGGTTTGCCCCGGGGGCGCTTCGGTAAAAGGTATCGCAAACACCTACAGGAACACCATCAGACCCAACCCTACACTCGGAGACTTCAGAGTGATATCGTCAGGCATGATCGAGGCGATAGCGATACGAGACATTACGGGTCGCCTGGTTTTTTCCCGATCTGAAATCCACAATAATGAGATAGAAATAAGCGGTTCCGATCTTAAAACCGGGCTATATTTTGTGACGCTTTTATTCGGAGATGGAATGCCTGCAGAAACGATCAAACTCTCGGTTCAGTAGCACCTACTTTTTCTTGGCATCATCAGCCACTGACACTCGCCTGTCCCAACGGATGGCATAACACAGATAGAGGTTAAAGTCGAAATTGGCTGTCTTATCCCCTTTACCAAATCCGGCAATGTGTAATGGCGCGAGGTTGTCGAACGAGCGGCCGTTCATCAAAAATTTACCGCGCAGGTTCCAGCCGGCCATCAATCCGTGCACCAGTTCCACTCTCATTCCGGTAGTCACTTCTGCCCAAATAGCTGCAAAACTCTGTCCGCCGGAAACACCGGAAACATTGCCCCAAACACTATCGGTTGTGGAGTATGTGGCGCTGCTTCTCGTTACCCCCGCCCCTGCTGCCCGCAAACCAATAAACATCATATCCCAGTCTTTCGCGCTTTCGCGGTACAAAATACTCTTGTTAAAGCCGAGGCGGGTAAAGTAGTTGGTTGTTGAATACTTCAGATCGGCATAGTTCACATCAGAACCACCCCAGCCGCCATCTACAACCAGAAAGTACTCGTTCTTTAGGTAATAACTCAACTCCCCTTCATAGGTCCACCTATCAGTGCGAAGGTTATTCATTACCGGATGGAATATATCTACACCAATGGTCAGCTGGTGACCACCTATATATTTTTTGCGGGCAGGCGGCTCATCAGTATCGGCTGAATCAACCTGCTGTGCATGAACCGCACCAGCTGCAAACACACTAAGGACGAGGACGAATAAATACCTGTACATGGTTTGTGTTTACGTTGTTGGTCACACTTCGATTGAGTATTGATGCAGAATCGACGGTATGATTTGTGGAGAAAACGGTATCGAGATTAAAAAAATGACTGTATCCGCAAGCGTTAGACACGAAAGTAAGTTGACGCTGATACACAAAGGTCAATGTATCAAATAACACACCCGCAGCCGTATCCGGGGCGAACCGCCAACGGCAAGTATCTGATAGTGGTGACAAAGAGAGTGTGAATCCGGACGCTTTTGCAAAATAGGTACCGGTGCTCACCAGTGGTGACATGGGAAAGAACACTGCGGCGTTAAACGCTGTATCTAATATTTTGCCATCAGAAGCCATCTTTACGCTCTTCATTTTGAGAATAGCAGTCTTCGGAGTGAGGCAAGGTTGTCGTTCCTGAGTGCACGAAAAGAACACGCCATACAAGATCACAACCGGCAACAGACGGTATTTCCCTTTGTTAGTCATTGAGTGTATTCAAAATGCCGTCTATTTCAGAAATGAGCACGTCAAGTTGCCTGCGCATATTATCACGCTCCTCGAC
>JBGAQG010000036.1:0-32471 GCA_044220845.1 Flavipsychrobacter sp.
ATGTCAATTTTCTTTAATTTTTCGATCATCCTCTTTATACAGTTAGCTTACTAATATATATCAAAACTCAAAAGAAAAGAAGTAAACGAAGGATTATTCTAAATATTTTAACATTCACTAAAATGACTATACAGTAGTAAAAGCATCAAGCTCAGCACAGACAGCCTATGGGATTATATGCGCTGGTATGTTTTTAGGCTGGTTTTTTTCTTTAGCAGAGCTATCAGCATTTTTCGTTTCAATAATACTTGCCTAAATATACTATATATTTGCAAATATTATGACTGTTTGCGATATTATTACGTTACTTACGTTGATAATAGCCTTATTGGCTATTATTAGTGAAAAAATCATAAATATTTGCACTAGTATTATGAAACAGGAAAATTTCAAGTTAGGGGCACATTACTAGATTTTACTCGATCGGGACAAAAAATGCTCTAAATCCACTCTTTACAGGGTGGATTTTTTCATGTTTCTGAGATAAATTTTTAGGCAAAATAACAATGTCAATTGTGAAACATTAGTATGTCAAACTTGATTTCAGCTTGAATATTTCATAAAATAAATTCCTTATTGGGTTCGAAGTTTTGTCTGTTCGGGGCACAAAGGTCAGAGTGAGTGTGCGGGGGCGAGTGCGCCGGCCACGAACTCTGACCTTTTCTTCATTACTCAAACTCACACCCACACTCTTAAACCATGTTCGATTTTGAAAACCTCGAGGTTTACAAAAAGGCGAAAGCGTTTAATGCTGTAGTTGTCAAATCGGTTCTCAGAATTGAAACTTTGGACGGCGTTACAAAGAAACAGCTCCGCAGGGCATCCTTAAGCGTGGTCTTGAACATAGCAGAAGGAACGAGCCGTCTGGCACTGTTTCTGTTTCTTCACCACCACCTACATCCATACTAGTGGTTTTTCCGGATCTTCCGCAGGGCATCTGGAAGTATAAATACATCTCCGTCTCCGACGGCATTCGCTAGCACCAACGCCCCCCCTTTTGGCGCCAGTGTTTTCACTGGTGTCTACCATTCTTATGAGTGTTTTCCACTCTCGCCCCCCTCATGCCGTGGCGAAGCGCCTGGGATGCAGTCAGGCAGATTAGTCCCCCCCATTCATTCCGCCAATAGCATGATTACGATATCTCCACCGAAGGCTCGAATATACCCCCCTACGGTTGATAATTGATCTCAACGATCACCTCATTTTCTCTGTTCACCACATCCCATGGGGCATTGTAACCAAGATAGGTATAGCCCCCCAGCGCCTTGTACCCCAGCTTCCCCAGTATTGTCTTCAGCTCGGCTATCTTCTCTTCAATCTTGCGGTTATTCGCAAATCCGCCAAATTTTATCGCAGCATAGTACCCCTCCTTAGAGTAGCTGATGCTCACCGAACTATTATCGGGTCGCGGCAGGTTATCCAGGTCATACCCCGACGGCATTACAAAACTCATTCTGTTCATCGCCGAATCTACCTCCATGTGCACCGGTGCCGTCATCGCAATTTTCTCAGAAGAACTATTTCCACCAAAAATATATCCTGCCAGCAACCGGAAATTATCGTCACTTCTGTCCATATACCGCTCCCCAGGCGACTTCACTGTAGCCACTACAGCCCTCGGATAAAAGCGTATCTCAATGTCGTCTATCGTCTTCTCTACCCTGTATTTCTGTCGCTCCACCTTTTTATTTGCCGCATAAGTCATAGCCGAATAGATCACTGCAAGAACAAGAACAACGATAAGGAACACCTTCATAATTACAAATTGATTTCTACCGACCTCAGCCACCCCACAAAGTTTACCTTTTTCCACTACCTACCGCATAGATTTTCTCTGTCCACCTATCAGCCGCTCTTACCCCTTTTCAACTGGCTCCCATTTGGCGCCGGTGTTTTTCACTGGTATCTGATATTCTTACGAGTGTTCTCCACTGGTATACCGCTGAATTGATCATTACGCCCCCCTGCTTATAACCTGTCTGCCAGCACGCACATTTGTAACACCCCCTACGATGCTGACCACATCCCGACACAGTGTTTTCCCCCATTTTCAATTAGTATTAATACCATCATTAGTTGCTCATTTCACTGAACGTTCTGCACAATGGCGTATGCACTTTTGTGATGTTAAAAAGAAAGCATGCTACGTGCTGAAAAAGTAGAAGGGGGAATCTGAAAACCCTATGTAAAAGAGTAGGAGAAAATTATTAAAACAGTATTTTATGCCGGACAATTATCAGATCACGTTCAATCAGATTACTTGCTTTTTGCCATCATCATCACTAAGCATCAGCGAAGATCAGGCTGCCCAAAATGCGCTAACGGTAGCCAAAAAAGTTACAAGCCTCGGGGCTTCATTAACATGCGTCGTACAGAACAATGTATGTGCCGTGGTCGAAATCATAGACAAAGTAGTAGACCTGAGCCAGGTCGTACAGGACCTCATTCAGAAGATCGACTTCGATGAGCGCGTAGCACGCAAACTTGCCGACAACGGCTACATTTCATGGTGTCCTGATTTCAATAATCCGCAACCTACTGAAGACAACCACAAACCGGCCAGTACCAGCTATCCATGGACTTTATGGCCCGTACCAAACGGTTGGCCGAACGACATCAGGAAAGGAAACTTCCATTTCGCCAAAGACACATCAGCACCAGGCACACCCTTCACCCTTTCTCAGATGCCGGGCTCTGACCTACCCGGACTGCCCGCTGGTGCAGTCTGTCTGTTCGACTACGACGATATCAGCACCGATGATCTCATTTACGCGATAGACATTACCAAGATAGGGCCGTTTCAGCTGATGCTATACAATGGCAAGCAGGATTCATATTACGCATTCGACTACGTTGTATCACCCATCTCCATAGCTTGACGTTAGCACATTGCCAATCACGCAGCAGGCAACTACCTGCTGCGTGGTTTTCGTCAGGTCAGATATCGACATATTTCGTTTTGATATCTGAACTGCTGATCTTTAGATACCCGAGTTCATTAAACCATAATACACACAATCGTAATTATTTAAATTTATACCCTTATGGAACAAATGTTCCATAACGATTGAAACAACTGACTACCTTTGTAAAAGTTTTCATGGTGATAGGGTTTATAGGGGCTGGCCTGTTCTCAGGCTGGCTTTTTTATTTTACTAAGTGTAGAGCCCCTTTCGTTCACTCCCCCCTTCCTGAACCCGCGAAAAGATCATATCAGTAATCAACCACTTACCGTATAAGTATACTTTTATCAATCTTCCGCAGAACGATCTATTGAATTCTGTCAACTTTTTTCAGGACGAGTCACATCCTACAATCTTGAAATCCTAAAAATCGTAGCCTGCCTGCCGCTGGCAGGTTCAGACAAACCGCCGCAGGCAGGCTTGCCGACCGTAGGTGGGTTCACCCCCCCCGAAAAGCCCTCATTCGACCTCACCCTCTCCCCTCGGAGAGGGCCGGGGAGAGGTTTTTATGACAGTACAGAAAACGCTCTATCATAGATATTCTTTTTGCCCTCCTGCCATACCCTTTGTAACTTGTACTGATATTGATGAAAACGAAGCAAAACGGTGTGTATGGCGTTTTTTTATTTCAGAGTAAGTGGGAAGCCGGTGGGAAGCAAGTGAGAAGAAGTGCGCAGTTTTCCTGCCTGCCGGAAGGCAGGTGCGCAGTTTTGGGAAGCAGAACTTCCCATCCGACCATTGATAATCAATGAAAACCTGTGCAATTCGTGAAAAACAAAAAATCAGAGAAACTGCGCACAGTGCAGGCCTGTAAACAAACACCCCTCTACGCTGGTACATACTTATCTGCAATAAACACCCGCCGGGCCACTCCTACCCAACCGATTTTTAGATAACTTGTACCACGTATATCATAAAAGCAAAATGGCGAAAAACAAACAGGCACCGAACAGCACTCCAACGGCAGTTACCAATGGCAGCTCCGCCCCCAAACTACCGGCATACCTCTTCGGCCTGCTGGCGGTCATCGCGTCCGCAGTTGCCCTGTGGCCTGTGCTGCAGAACAGCTACATCTCCTGGGATGACAACGTCTATTTTTATGAGAACGACTACCTTACCCGTCCCTTGGGCACAGCCATATCCCATTTTTTCTCAGGCTCTTTGTATTTGGGTGCATACACACCTGTCACCCTCTCTGTTTTAGCCATCATTTCAAATCTCGCCGGCAATATCGAACCTGGTAATTTTCACACCGCCGCCCTGGTGTTGCACCTGATCAATGTATTTCTGGTGTTTCTTTTCACTCATCGGTTAGCTGCCCGCAACATAACTATTGCGTTCTTTTGTGCTGCACTATTTGGCCTGCACCCCATGCATGTCGAATCGGTAGCATGGGCGGCAGAATTCAAAGATGTGCTCTTTACTTCATTCTACCTGGCCGGCCTGCTCACGTGGCTGCGCGCCACCAATACTCAGGACAAAGCAACCAAATGGCTCGTTTTTACATTCCTGCTTTTTATACTTAGTCTGTTATCCAAACCGGCAGCCGTCACATTCCCAATTGTGCTCTTACTCCTGCAGTGGTATCAGCGAAAATCTGCTACCCGCGGCCAAAGCATCGCCATCGGTTTCATGGTTGTGCTGTCTGTTATCATCGGCACAGTCACTATCTATGGCCAAAGCACATACCCTCACATGCAAGAGTCACACAACCTGCTTCAGAGAATTGTAGTTGCCGCCTATGCCTATGTGCACTACTATATTTCCTTGGTATGGCCCACAGGCATGTCTATATTCTACCCTTACCCTGCCCTCGTTGACGGCAACCTGCCCGGTCTCTACTACTTGTACCTGTTGCCTGCCGCCGCGCTGCTTTTCGCAGCATGGTTTTTTCGAAAGTCTGCACCCTACGTCACATTCGGTATCGGCTTTTTCACCATCAACATCCTGCTCGTGCTACAAATCCTGTCACCAGGCATGTCTGCCATGGCCGATCACTACACCTACCTCTCCTACCTCGGATTGATTTTTGCCGTGCTCGCGCTGCTCAATACACTCATAGAGCGGGCATCCTCCGTCAAAGCCCTACCCCGCATAGCTACCGGTCTGGGATTAGCAGTGCTTATTGTGTTCGGCACCCTTGCCAATACACGCGTTCGTCACTGGCAAAACGATGAGACTATGGCCAACGAACTCCTGGGACAATACCCTTCCAACTATGTCGCGCTCAATAACATGGGCTTCGTTTTACACAGTCACGGTCAGTCTGCACCGGCTATCACCTATTGCATGCAGGCAATCAGTCAGAAAAAAGATTATCCCTATCCATACGTAAATGCAATAAATGCCGCCATTGCACTCAACGATATCAACTTTGCAGCAAGTATGGCCGATTCTGCAGCCCGTTTTGTCAAGCCCACACCCGACATCCTAAACAGCATTGGCTACGTGGCGCTCATGCAAAACCGCCTCGATGACGCAATTGTTAGTTACAAAAAGACCATTGCCCTGCAACCAACCAACCGAAACGCCTACCTCGCACTTGCCGAGATCTATTATCGTAAAAAAGACTACACAACCGAGATCAACATACTCAACAAAGGCCTGAAACACCTCCCCGACAACCCCATCATGCTCAACTATAAAGGGTACGCACTCTACACAACCGGCCGTTATCAGGACGCCCTCATCATCTACGACAAAGTACTATCCATTGCCCCCGACTATAAAGGTGCTGCCGAAAACCGTGAAATGTGCCTTAAAGCGATGAACGCACCTAAATAATGTTCGGACGATCGTAAGTGGCAAGCCGGCCAAACACATGACCGGAAACATAATTCCCGCCCGGGCACTTCAGTAACTTTACGTTACATATTGTGCAATTATGAAGCGGCAGCGATTCGTGGTGATGTTAATGGTGCTATTCTTTGTTGCCTGCAAGAAAGACACCACCCGGCCTTTTGCTTCCACCGGCGAGATACGGATTACGGTGGCACATCTTGTAGATGGTACCCCCCTCCTGCCCGACACTGTCCGGTGGCAGAACCAGGCCGGTGAAACCTACGGAGTAGAGCGACTTCAGTACTACCTCAGCAACTTCCGCTTCTACAACAATGGCAAGTTGGTTCATAAGAGCAATGTAATACGGTATATCGATGCCTTCATAGACTCCACCCGCACTTTCACCATTCCGCTGGCCGGTGCCACCACAGGTCAGTGCGACTCGGTTTCGTTTCTGCTGGGTCTCGATACCGCCGCAAACGTATCATTCACTTTGCCGCCAACCATCCAAAACACCGACATGGGCTGGCCCGACAACATGGGAGGGGGTTACCACTTCATGAAAATGGAAGGCCACTGGCGCAATGGTGCTGTACTCAATGGTTACGCGCTCCATGTGGGTCGCAACGGATATGCCATATCAATGGGGTGTCGGTGCACGTTAAACGTCACAGATGCAACAACGGCACTGCTGCCACTCTCCATGAACGTGAACGAGTGGTTCCGCGCGCCCGCCAATTACAGCTTCGCCGGAGATGGTGCCTACTCTATGAACAGCATGATATTGATGCGCAAACTGTGTACCAACGCTACAGACGCCTTCTCCGCAATGTAGCAAGTCAAAAAGCTCTTATGAAATTGACCGGAACCAATATCGCCTCCCTCACTCTTGCCATCCTCTTCATGTTGGCGGTTGCCGCATCATGCCGGAAAAAGAGCTCACCCATCCCAACGCCGGAAGACAGCACTGCAGCCCTCACCCCGGACACCATCCGCACACCACTCTACTTTCCAATGCCTATCATTCCCACCGACAACCAACCGGTAAAAGAGATCGCACAATTGGGTCGTATGCTCTATTACGACACTCGCCTCTCGAACAATGGCCGCAGTTGTGCGGGCTGCCACATCCAGTCCATCGGCTTCACCACCCCGTCTATGCTCAACGGCACTGTGGTACTACCCCACGTCAATATGGCCTGGTACAACACCTTCATGTGGGACGGCTCAAAAACCGGCTCACTTGAAGACGTCATGACTTTCGAGGTACAGGAGTTCTTTGCTACCGACCTCAACCGCATCAACTCAGACCCTATATACAGCTCCTTATTCAGAAAGTACTTCAAAACCACCACCATCACCTACAAAAACCTTGCATATGCGCTTGCACAGTTTGCCCGCACCATGGTATCGGGCAGTTCCCGTTACGACCTTTCTCTGCGGGGCATCATCACACTTACACCCGATGAACGCGCAGGGGCAGAACTGTTTTTTACCGAGCGGGGCGATTGCTTCCACTGCCATACCAACCCGGTCATGACCGACAACGCCATGCACAATACAGGCCTCGACAGTGCATATACTAAAGAGGCGGACAAGGGTTATTACAACGTGACACACAACCCGAACGACCTGGGCAAATTCCGAACACCCAACCTACGCAACGTAGCGTTGCGCCCCAGATTCATGCACGACGGCCGGTTTTCAACGCTCGAAGACGTTATCAATTTCTACGATCACGGCATGCATAAAGTTTCCAATCTAGACCCGATCATGCTCCTGCCCGAGAAAGCAAATGGCCTGCAACTTGAAGAATGGGAAAAGCAACAACTCATAGCCTTCCTCAAGACCCTTACAGACACTACTTTCACCACCAACCCCGCATTCAGCAACCCCAATTAACAGGACACCCTGTTTAATCCTTGCGATCTGATACTCCGTAAAGCGCTATGTATTAACATCTCCAAAGCCACAGTTTACCTACATTAGCTATCTCATGTTGCGCGTCCTTCTTATTTCGCTTGCTATATTTCTTTGTGCGTCTTTGCCCTCTGTGGCAATGGCGCAGGGACTGCCACCATCACCTGTCAAATATCTCCGGACAGGTATATCGGTGCCATTCAGCGAACTGGCACCAAAGGGCAAAGTCACACTCATTTGCTTCTGGGCTACCTGGTGTCTTCCCGGCAAAAGACAGATAAAGACCATAGTCCGCAACCTGCCTCAATGGCATAGAATAGCGGATTTCAAGTTCATCACCATTGCAGAAGATCATCAATCTATAGACGGACTGGAACTTAGATATGCTCGTTCACAAAAATGGCAATTCCCTCACTACCTTGACGAGACCAACACGCTGAAAAGCAGCCTCCGATTTCACGCGCTTCCTTATACCATTATCATAGATAGCAAGGGGAGTATTATCTATAGCCATACCGGCTATATAGAAGGGGAAAACTTACATCGGGAATTGAAGCGAATTGCAGACAAATAAGAGTCAATACCCCACAAATTCTGCCCCGGCCAAATACTATATAAATCCATATTTCGCCATACTCCAGAATTCATCGAGAGCTATTATCCTTTGCTTGAAGAATGAGATAAGCGCCGGCCAGTCTTCCTGACGCATGATGTTCACCTCCGGCAATGCCTTGGTGATCCGACTAATTTCACGCCCTGTTCCATCTGCAACATGCTCCGCCCACGCCCATTCTTCGCCAAGTGTTTCATGCAGTACAGCCCGCATTGACTCAAATTTTGCAAAGCATGCTACCCTGTCGCCGCGATACCCATGCGTTATCTCAATTGTAATATGTGCACCACCTGTTCCCGCATCCATCCTGAAGTAAACCGACGGCACACCCGTCTTGTAATTCACCCAATTCACGCGCTCACCATCCGCCGAAAGCACCGGACGCATGTATTGTCCGAACGTCGTCCAGAACGCCTGCCTTTGCCGCGATGCTTCCTCCTTTGTGTACATACCCCACAAAAATACACGAGAACACGTGAAACACACTGAGGTCTGAATACAAAACGGCAGGCCGGATATCCCGACCTGCCTGCACCTTGTATACAAAAACTACTTCCATCCTCCACCCAACGCACGGTACATATTTACCATTGTTGTGAGTTGTTGCTTTTTCGTCTCGATCAGTTCAAATCTTGCTTCCAACGCATCCCGCTGCGTCATCAATATCTCCATATAATCAGCACGGGCAGACATGAACAGATCATTTGATATCCGGATAGACTGGTTCAAAGCATCCACCTGCTTCGACTTCAGATCATAACTGCTCGTCAGGTTGTTCATTCGGGACATCTGGTTCGCAACCTCAACATATGCATTCAAAACGGTGCGTTCGTAATTGTAGGCAGCCTGCACCTGTTTTGCATTTGCGTTTATATAGGCAGCCTTTATGGCATTTCTGTTCACCATTGGTGCCATCATGTCTCCGGCCAGATTATACAATATCGATTCCGGCTTCACAATAAACGCAGGGTTGAACGCCTGATAACCTAAGTTCGCCCTGATGCCGAGCCCCGGATAAAATTGCGCCTTTGCCACCTTTACATCCAGCTTGCTGGCTGCAAGGTTTTGCTCGGCCTGCATCACATCCGGACGATTGGTGAGTAACTGAGATGGCAGACCGGACGCCGGAACCACAGGTGCCATTGATATGAACGTTGACGCGTTTCTCTGAATATGCTGCGGAAAACGGCCAAGCAGAAAGTTGATACGATTCTCTGTTTCGGTTATCTGCTGTTGTATCATGTACTGCATACTGGTGGTTTTAAGCACCTCAGCTTCAAACTTCTTTACTGCCAGTTCAGTCACCTTTGCAGCATCCTTCTGAAGCTTCACTACACGGAGCGCGTTACTCTGGATCTCGATATTCTTCCTCAACACATCCAATTGATTGTCCAGCGATAGCAATTCGTAATAGGAATCCGCGATCTCACTAACCAGTTGTGTAACGACAAAGTTCTTCCCTTCCACAGTTGCGAGATACCTATTAAATGCGGCCTGACGGGCATTCCGCAGTTTCCTCCAGATGTCCACTTCCCATGACGCGTTCAGACCTATAGCCATATCAGTAAGAGGATCAGGCATTTCCCGTCCGGGAGTGATTTCTGCATTTGCCTCCATTGCGCCTATGTTCGTGTAGCGTGCCACTTTATCTACTCCTGCACCTACCCCTAACCCAACAGATGGAAGGTATTCCCCTTTTCTGACCCTTACTTCATTTCGGGCAATTGCCACTTCCTGCAAGGTGATATTGAGTTCCTGATTTCTCGCAAGCGCGGTATCGATAAGATCTATGAGATTGGGGTCAGAAAAAAAACTACGCCAACCCACCACCTCTGTGGTATTGCTGCTTATGCTACCAGCATAGTGCTGTGGCACGGTGCGGTTCTCGTTACGTGCGACCACTGATGGCAATTTGCAGCCACCTATCGAAACGGCCAATGCCGCGAATACACTAATATATTTAGCTTTCCTGAAGTGCATTGTGATCATAATTTTCAGTTAACGGATTTTCGTCTTCGTCTTTGATGAGTTTGCTTCTGGATGCGAGCGTACCAAAAATGTAATACAGCCCCGGCACGACGATTACACCGAACACAGTACCAAACAACATACCACCCAGTGCACAGGTACCAATGGTACGGTTGCCCAATGCACCCGGACCATGTGCGAACACCAATGGCAACAGACCCGCAATAAATGCGAAAGAGGTCATAAGGATCGGCCTGAAACGCACTTTCGCGCCTTCTATGGCTGCATCTAACACCGCCATTCCCTGTTGGTGTTTCTGTGCCGCAAACTCTACAATAAGCACCGCGTTCTTACCAAGGAGACCTACCAACATTACCAGACCCACCTGCGCATAAATATCATTGGCAAGCCCCATTACTTTAAGAAGGAAGAACGAACCAAACACACCCGCCGGCAGCGACATTACCACCGCGAGTGGCAGCCAAAAGCTCTCGTACTGGGCCGCAAGTACCAGATACACAAAGCCAAGAACAATAAGGAATATATACAAGGCTTCATTACCGCGGGCCACTTCATCCTTTGAAAGCCCCTCCCAGTCAATTCCGTATCCCCGCGGCAGTGTCTTATCAGCAACCTCCTGTATCGCACGGATCGCTTCTCCACTGCTAAATCCTGCTGCCGGCTCACCCCTGATAGCTGAAGATGTGTACATATTATACCTCGTGATCTCATTAAGACCATGTGTCTTCCTTATTTTCATAAATGCGGAATAAGGGACCATCTCGTCTCGGTTGTTCTTTACATACAACTGCAGCAGATCTTCGGGCAATCGCCTGTACTCAGGTGCAGCCTGAACATACACCTTAAAGAAGTTGCCGAACCGGATAAAGCCCAACTCATACGTACTCCCAATCAGAATTGAAAGGTTATCCATCGCCTTTCCTATCGACACACCTTTCTGCATCGCAGCCTGATTGTCGATCTCCAGTTCATACTGCGGGTAGTTGGCGCTGAAAAATGTGAACAAACCGGTGAGCTCCTTCCTTTTGTGGAGTGCCGCCATAAAGTCATCGTTCACCTTCTCCATTTCTTTATAATCATCGTTGTTCGTCTTATCCAACAGACGAAGCGCAAAACCACCGGCCGCACCATAACCAGGCACCGCAGGCGGACCAAAGAACTCTATCGTAGCACCCGGAATCACCTTAGCCTTTTCCTCCAGTTCTTTTATGATCTCATTTACAGAGTGCTTACGCTTTGACCAGTCTTTCAGATTTATAAGACAAGTTCCGGCATTCGATCCGCGTCCTTCAGTCAACACCTCATATCCCGCCAGCGCCGAAACCGATTTGATACCTTCCACCTTCTCTGCGATAGCCTGCAGTTCACGGGCTATATCGTTGGTCCGTTCAAGTGTTGAACCCGGCGGCGTTTGAATGATGGCGTAGATCATTCCCTGATCTTCATTGGGTATAAAGCCTGCAGGCAACTTGCGCGAAATGCCGAATATGCCTGCTGCAAAGACCGCAAGTATGCCAAAAGTCACCAATCGACGGTTGGCTATCTTGGTGAGCAATGTCGTGTACCTGCCCGTTAGTTTCTCAAACAAACGGTTGAACCCATCAAGGAAACGGTCGACCGGAGATTTTTTCCTTGGCTTTCCGTGATTGTTTTTCAGGATCATTGCACACAATACAGGCGTAAGCGTCAGCGCCACCAGACCCGACAGCACAATGGAACAAGCCATGGTGATAGCGAACTGACGATAGAAGATACCTACCGGACCCGACATGAACGCCACAGGCACAAACACGGCCGTCATAAGAAGCGTGATCGCGATAACCGCACCGCTTATCTCACCTAACACCTTTTTTACGGCGTTATAGGGCGACAAATGCTCTTCCTCCATCTTTGCGTGCACTGCCTCTACCACCACGATCGCGTCATCTACCACAATACCGATAGCCAGTACCAGCGCAAATAGTGTGATCAGGTTTATCGTAAGACCGAATACCTGCATAAAAAAGAATGCCCCGATAAGTGACACCGGCACCGCCAGCGTAGGAATAAGAGTGGATCGCCAGTCGCCAAGGAACAGGAACACCACTATTGCCACCAAAATGAAAGCCTCGCCCAGCGTGTGTACCACCTTATCTATCGAAGCGTCGAGGAACGAAGACACGTCATAACTTATCTCGTAATCCATTCCCGGAGGGAATGAATTTGCCTTGATCTCATCGAGTTTCGCTTTGATATTCTTAATCACTTCGCTGGCGTTACTACCGTAGGTCTGCTTCAACACAATTGCGGCAGAGGGATGATTGTTGAGATTTGAATAGATGTCATAGAACTCACTACCCAACGACACATCTGCAATGTCTTTCAGTTTCAGTATCTCACCTTCAGCATTGGCCCTTATTATCACGTCCTGATACTGCTCGGGTTTGTTGTACCGTCCCTGATACGTGAGCACATATTCCAACGCTTCTGAGCGTTGGCCATCTGCACGACCCAGCCTACCCGGCGACCCGATGATACTCTGGTTGGCCAGCGCTTCCATTACCTCATCTGTCGACACATTGTAAGCACGCATCCTATCCGGCTTCAGCCATATGCGCATCGCATACTGGCGACTTCCCAATATCTGCGCGTTGCCTATACCCGTCACACGGCTCAGGTCGCGCAGAATATTTACTTGTGCGAAATTGTAAAGGAAGTTCTCATCCGCTTTGGGATCTTTACTATAAACGTTCACATACATCAGCATGTTGGGCTGCAGTATGTTCACAATTATACCCTCCCTTTGCACCAGCACAGGCAATCGGTTCGTCACCTGCTCTATCCTGTTCTTCACGTTCACCACGGCCTGATTGGGATCTGTGCCCAGATCAAAGACCACCTGCACGTTCGCCTCCCCCGCGCTCACGGCGTCACTTGTCATATACTTCATCCCGGGTACGCCGTTCAGCGCTTTCTCCATTGGGATCAGTACAGATTTCACCAACACATCGGCACTCGCCCCCGGATAAGCCACACTCACGATGACACGTGGTGGCGCAATTGACGGGAACTGCGATGTGGGTAACGTTTTTATGGCCAGAACGCCCATGAAAATAATGACAAGAGATATCACTATCGCAAAGACCGGCCTCTTTATGAATATGCCAAACATTTACATTCGTTTTGAGGTTAGAGATACTATTCAGAAGGCAATTGCAACCCGGACATCACTGTCTTCGGATCCTGATAGTCGTATTTTATTACATCATTGTTCTGCACCCTACGCACACCTTCCAGCAATATCCGTTCGCCGGCAGCTACGCCTTCTTTTATCACATACAGATCCGGCATTTCCGCACCTATTGTTATCAGGCGCAATTGGACATGGTTATCCTTCGTTACCACGTAGACATACTTTTTGTCCATGATCTCGAACGTAGCTTTTTGCGGAATAATGATCGCGTCGGCCAGCGGGATACGCATCAGTATATTTCCGGTCTCACCATGCCGCAATATTCCCGCGGGGTTTGGGAATGTAGCCCTGAATGCGATGTTACCGGTCTCATTGTCAAAATCAGCTTCAATTGTCTTCACGGCCCCGGGCTGATCAAACACTTCCCCATTGGCCATGAGCAGCTTCACCGGTATTACACTGTCCTTTTTCAAATGAGTGGCATAGTCGAGATATTCAGCTTCGGGCACATTGAAATACACCCACAACTGCCTGTTATCTGACAGCGTTGTGAGCAGGTCGCCCTCTCCCACCAGACTACCCAGTCGCACATGGAATCGATCTATGATCCCGTCGAATGGCGCTTTGATCTCGGTAAACTTCAGGTGCACCTCTGCCAACGACATTTCAGCCTGCGCTTTATTGAGCTTCGCCCTGGCCATTGCCAATTCGTTTGGCGCCACAACATTGCTGTCAGCCAGCCGTTTGGTGTTCTTATATTCTATTTCTGCAAAATTCGCCTCAGCCTGGGCCTTCTGGAATTCCGCCTGATACAGATTCGGCATTATCTGGAATAGTGGTTGCCCCTCCTTCACAAACTTGCCCTCATCCACAAATATTTTTTTCAAATAGCCTCGTTCCAATGCACGGAGTTCTATATGACTGATGGATCTTACCTGGCACACATACTGCCTGGTGATGGCTGTGTCCATCTGCACAGCGCTGGTAACAAGAAACCTGGTCTCAGTTTCTGCTTCTTCGTGATGCGTATTGCAACCGGTGCCAAACAAAACAGCACCAAAACCCGCAAGCAGGAGTAGTTTTTTCATAATTAATTGCTTTTAAAGCAGTACAATAAATTGATTGGAGAAAATTGGGGACGGATGGATATCAACGGAAAGACCCGGTCCGGAACGGACACGGCAAGGCCGATCGGGAAATAACTCCGACCGACCGACCCCTAAAAAATCATATTCTGAAAACGCAGTACAGTATGTACCTTGAGGACGAGCCTATTTGATAATGCCCGCAAGATGCACGAGATTCCGTGACAGTGACGCCCGGATCGATTGAATTGTGCGCATCAAGAAACGATGTAAAATAACCGGCACCGGCAATCGACTTCTTTCCGGTTTTCGAGTTTTCATGGTCCTCATCCTCCTCTTCTGAAGTGTTATCGTCATAACTGCTTTCATCACTTCCGGCAATGTATGTTTGAAGGCGAGAGATCTTATTCTCCGGCAAATGGGACAAACGAGCAACGTTGTGAAGGGCATCTGTTTTTCTCGTATCCCGAAACACTTGTCGGTTATTGCTCTGCGCAAATACCGAAGGGCTCGCACCGGAAAGCGAGAACAACAGAAATAACAAGAAGTTGAAAAACCACCTCATCTAGGGACACAAATGTACGCAGGTAAGTTTTGTAACATTATATGCGTTTTGTTAAAACATACAACAGTGAGATAACAGGCCTTTAAAACAAGAAGAGCGAAAAACCGGAAAACATATCCGACTTTTCGCTCTTTTTAGTGTGGTGCGGGAGGGAATTGAACCCCCGACACAAGGATTTTCAGTCCTTTGCTCTACCAACTGAGCTACCGCACCTCCCGTTTTGGGATTGCAAAGATATATGCTGACACCGAGAAAACAAAACTATTTTTAAAAGTAATTTTCCCTGCAGTCACATCTCCTAAGACAGCTCAGGATACAAAGGGAATGCTGTCATAAATTCGTTCACTTCTCCCTTCACTGCTGCGATAACATTTTCGTCATCAGGCGCCATCAGCACCCTGTCCAGCCAATTCACTACCTGCAGCATATCTTTCTCTTTCAGACCGCGTGTAGTAATAGCAGGCACCCCCACCCTGATACCGGATGTGATGAATGGTGACTTATCGTCAAACGGCACCATGTTTTTATTGATGGTGATATCAGCCTTCACCAATGTGTTCTCTGCCTTTTTACCGCTGATGTTTTTATTACGAAGGTCAATAAGCAGCAAGTGGTTGTCAGTTCCGCCTGATACTATATTGTACCCTTTCTCCAGAAAACCGCCGGCCATTGCCTGCGCATTCGCTATGATCTGTTTGCCATAGCTCTCAAATTCAGGTTGCAGTATTTCGAAGAACGCCACAGCTTTGGCTGCGATAACATGCTCCAGCGGCCCACCCTGTGTACCCGGAAACACTGCCAGATCAATCAACTGACTCATCATCCTTATCTCGCCCTTGGGCCCCGTGATGCCGAATGGATTCTCAAAATCATTCTTCATCAATATAAGGCCTCCACGCGGCCCTCTCAATGTCTTGTGAGTGGTTGTGGTCACAAAATGACAATGATCGAACGGACTGCTGAGAAGTTTTTTAGCAATAAGTCCGGCAGGATGTGAGATGTCGGCCATCACCAGGGCGCCTACCCTGTCGGCAATAGCCCTGATGCGTGCATAATCCCAGTCGCGGCTATAGGCCGATGCTCCGCAGATTATCAACCGGGGCTTATGCTCCAATGCCTGGTGCTCCATCATGTCATAATCCACAAGACCTGTCTCCTGCTTCACTCCGTAGTGCACAGCATTGTAGAGCTTACCCGAAAAATTCACAGGCGATCCGTGTGTGAGATGCCCGCCCATACTCAGGTCCAGCCCCAAAATAGTATCTCCGGGGCGCAACACTGCGAGCATCAATGCCGCGTTGGCCTGCGCACCGCTATGCGGCTGCACGTTGGCATAACTCACGCCAAACATCTCACAAGCCCTGTCTATCGCCAGCTGCTCACTTTTATCTACCACTTCACATCCGCCGTAATAACGCTTACCAGGATAACCCTCTGCATATTTGTTGGTCATCACACTTCCCATCGCCTGCATTACCTGCAGACTGGTGAAATTCTCCGATGCTATCAGCTCCAGCCCGTGCTGTTGCCTTTGCATCTCTTCCTGTATAAGGCTAAAAATGGCAGTATCTCTTTGCATTATTTTCTTATTTATTTATCAGAACAAAAGAAATCGGTTGTAGAAGAGAACGATACCGGACACACACCAATAGAACGCTGCCCGTTTCGTCAGATTTTGCTGGTAAAGATAAATGTTTTCGAGGCAATGATGGCAAATACTCCTCACCTTCAATTCTTCCCCACGCAATACAGCGCATCGGGCCGTCAAAAGACAACGAACAGTAAAAAGTATAACGTAGCTGCAAGCACATCCATATAGAAAGGAAGAGATTGTTGCACTCGGCAGCCCGGCAAATGCGGTTACTATCCCGGTTGGCGTTGCGCTTTATCAGGCAAATTCAGGCCTGCGACGCATGGCACGCACCTCCACGATACCCTGAAATAAATATACCTTGTTGGTGTGCAGATGGCGACACTTTGTGCGTGTGCGCAACTTTTCTATTTTCTGGTAGATCTCTCCGTCTTCCGTAACGAAATACTGGTTCATCCCAACGTCATCAACAAGTTTATAGCCCGGCTTGTGCTCGTCATATCGGTATAGTGCTTTAAAGAGCTCGGGGTCAGTACAAGTACTTGCAGCGGGATTGTGCACATAAGCGAACAAAGCACGTTCCACATCTGACGGGAAATACTTTTTTCCCAGAAAAGGTATCAGGATATGGCGGAACTGTGTCTTCCACTCGTTGCCATGTGGCGCTGCCTTGTGCTGGAAGTGAACATAGGTGAGCAGATGAGCCAACTCGTGTAAAAGGGTAATAAGAAAACTGTAGGGGTTAAGATTAGCATTCACGCTTATCCGATGATACGGCGCGTCGGGCACAGGATGGCGATAGTCGCCAAGGACCGACTTCCTTTCATTTGTCAGCGTTAAGTGAATAGTGTGCGTCGCAAAAAATGGCGCAACCTGCTCATACGATCCTTCCGGAAGAAATTGCTCCAGAAAGCTGAATGACTTTTCCTGCTTTCTCATTGTGACAGTTCATTTTTTCTATCCATGTGCAACTTCGTTATACACCGGGGTTGCTGCCCTTTGTGGTTCGCGCTGTCTTAGACAGCAATATTGTTTCAGTTGCAGTATAAACAGCATAAATGCCGAACATGGCAAATACCGACTGTTTATGAATGCTATTTCGATTGATGACCACATACACCAACACACCCAACATACACACCATCAAACGCAACAACGATGCGCTATAAACGCCGCCCACAAAAGCATGGGGTTTTCCCTCAGCAGTCGGCTTATTCAGTAACGCATAAGCCGCCAACGAAATTATTGCCATAATGATGTTCGCGATATGCAAAGCATTCACGTGAAACTTCGGTTCGAACGATCCGAGCATCACGATCATTACCCCTACCAGCACTACCAGAATCGCTATCACCACCGGAAATCTCTTACTCATTTTTTAGGCTTATTTAAATCCCTCATCAATTGCCATAAAGAAAGGGACAATGAAATTAAGGGGAATAAAATTAATAACAAAGGCATTTTCAAATTCAGCAACGCATCAAGTTTCAGCCCCGCCCATACCGCCAGCAGCAACATTACCATCCATTGCGTGGCCAAACCCGCATACTTCATATGCAATATTTTACAACTACCTCAAAGAGACTTGAATATGTCCTTCTCAGCCCGAAAATAGTAGTTTACCGCAATCGCCACACGAACAATTTGTTAATTTTTAATTACATAAAAATCTGTCATTGCCTGGGCAGTAACCGCCTCTCTTTTGGTATTTTGTCTATTTTTGAAGATTCACCGCATATGTGGCATAAATAGGCGAACCTATATATAATATGTCCACCTTTTTTGCGTTATCGATTCATAAAGGGGAAAACCGGCAAGAGATTGAATATTCGTTTAATATTTATATTCATATTATCAATTCTTCTTTTTACTGATTATGGTGCTACCTACGCCCAATCAGTAAAAAAGAATAACGCAGATAGCGTTAAGGCTGCCCGTGCCCGGATAGATAGTATCAATAATGCCCGGAAAAAAGCTGCCGAGGATAAGATAAAAAGTCGCAAGGCTGCCATCGACAGTACAAAAGCAGCACGCGAACGTGCACTTGACAGTGCTACAACAGCACGCGAAAAAAAGGCGGACAGCATAAGGGTCAGTCGAGAAAAAAAAACGGATAGTATCGCAAAGGCTCGCAAGCGGGTAACGGATAGCGTGGCTGCCATAAAAAAGTATAAGGAGAGCAGGAAATACCGCGATAGTGTCACAAAGTCGAAAAATGCCAAAACAAAAGCAGTCACCGATAAACGTCAGGCACGTATCGACTCCATACAGGAGGCACGTAAACATGTGTCAGATAGTGTGGCCAAGGTACGCACCACCCGTACAGACAGTATAAGAGCACGCCAAAAAAACAGGACCGACAGCCTGGAGCGGGTAAAAAAATATAAGGCAAGTAAGCGATACACCGATAGTGTGACACTGGTGCGACGACATCGGTCGGACAGCATAAAAGCGGTACAAAAGAACTTTAGAGACAGCGTTGCTGCTGTGCGTAAGAAGTCGCTGGACAGCACCAAAAAGGTCCGCACCCGCATCCTTGACAGCACCAAAACCGCACGCCTTAAAGTGATGGACAGCATAAAGGCTGTGCGCAAAGCAAAGACAGACAGTCTTGCAAAAAAGAAAGAAAACAAGGAAAAACTGGCAAAGGCAAACGAGAAAAAGAAACTCGATGCACTCAAGCTCAAGATAGACCTTAAGCAGAAAAAAGAACGGGAAGCATGGTCAAATAAAACCATGTTAAAAAAGAACTGGGGTCCTAAGCGACGCCTGACACAGAACTCGTTCACGCATTACAACTATTACTTTAACGCGAACCGGAAGATGGAGGAGGCCGAGTTGAACATGCGGCGCGTGAACAAGGAAAATCTGGATTCGCTGATCGGTTTGTTCCCCTACGACCCTAATAAGGACTCGTCTCTTTTCGCGTCAGACATGGATAGTATTATCCGGAAAGTATCAGTCGGAATACAGATCCACGACCCACGTATCAAGTGGGGCAATGATATGTACCTGCTGCTGGGACAGGCCTACTATTATAAAGGCAATTACGAAAATGCCGCTACATCATTTCGTTACATAATAGCCAGCGACCAAACTTCGAAAAATAAGAAGGGAAAAGGTAAGAGTAGCTACTCCTACAAATCAAAGACATCATCATCCATCGTTGAAAAGAAAAAGAGATCTAAACTCGCTTTTTTGCAACACAAATCAGTACATAACGATGCCATTCTATGGCTGGCGCGAACATACACTACTGCCGGTCAGATAGAGAATGGCGAATCAGTACTCTCCCTGCTGGAGTATGAGGAAGATCTTCCCGACAATCTGATTGGCCGTTTACACATTGAAAAAGCTTTTGCCTACCTCAAACAAAGAGATTACGCCGAAGCATCCAAAAGACTGTCTCTTGCTGTGGACGATGACTACCTGCCCGACTGGTTGAAACTTCGGGTAGCTATTCTCAATGGCCAGATCCTCATGAATACCGGCGATTATATTGCAGCATCAGAGAGTTTCGAAAAGGCAATTGACCTGTATCCAAAAATAGATATGGACTTCTACGCCAGAAAGCAGATTGCCGCCTGCAAACTTCTGGCTGGTCAAAGTATGGCCGATGCCGTGCCTCCTTTGAAAAAACTACTTAAGGACGCTAAGTACTCCAGCCAATTCGATCAGGTGTATTATGTGTTGGGTTCACTCTCTGCAAAGTCCGGCAACAAAGAAGAAGCGATAGACTATTTTACGAAGAGCACAAAAACACCAAAGGCCAGCAAGAAACAAAAAGCTCTCTCGTTTGCCGCTTTGGGCGATGTGTACTACTCATCGGGCAAATACGCCAATGCGAAATCGTCTTACGACAGTGCTGCGAAATACTCATCGGGCAGCAAAGACAAAGCTATTGCCGCGGCGGTGCAGCGCAGCTCCGGCCTTAAAGAAGTATCCGGTCCCTTGGCTACCATTCGCGAACAGGATAGTTTGTTGCACCTTGCCTCGCTTAGCAAAAAAGACCAGCAAGCGGCAGCACGCAAATACCTCCGCGATATGGAAAAGCGCAGGCAAGACAGCATCTTTAATGCCGAGAACGCAGCTACGGTCAGCGCAGGAGAGACAGAAACAGACAAACCGTCCGAAGGCCCGGCATGGTATTTCAGCAACCCTACCCTGCTATCGCAAGGCAGTGCCGACTTTAAGAGAAAATGGGGCAACCGCCCGCTTACCGACAATTGGCGCAGAGCTTCGGGGCAGCCGCTTGCCGGTGGGGCTAAATCCGAAAACAGTTCGGAGGAGGATGGAGACGAAGATGCTACTGAGAAAGGCGACAATGGCCTGCCTACCGAAGAAAGTCTGCTTGCGCGCATACCTAACACACCCGAGAGAAAAGAAACAGCTCAGAAAATACAACAGAAAGCATACATCCTGCTGGCAAAAGCCTACACCGACCAACTTGAAGACTACAACGAAGCGCTCAACGCGCTGGACACGCTCAATAAACGCTTTCCGGCACACACCCAGAAGGAAGAAGAACTGTACCTGCGCTATCGTATAGCCATGAAGCAGAACAAACTGGATAAGGCTAAACAATATAGCGACGAACTGCTTAAAAAGTATCCGAAGTCACAATACGTCAATGCGCTGAAACCGAAAGTGAGTGAAAGCAAAGCAACCGACGAGAACACTTCAGAGGTCGCCAAGTACTTCGATCAGACTTATGATCTACTCATGAAGCATCAATATACTGAGGTACTGATGCGCACAGAGGCAGCGAAAACAAAATTCTCCAATCCTGTTTATGCGAAGCGATTTCAGCTCACCGAAGCTATGGCTTATGCTGGTTCCGGCAACTACGATGTCGCAGACTCACTTACTGCCGGCTTCATCAAGAACAACCCTTCCGATTCACTCACTGATTGGGCCAAGATCGTGAAGGCATATATTAAGGATATGAAAACAGGCGGCAAGCCATCCTGGTACAAAGAAGGAGCCGCACCGCCACCATCGGCCACTGCAGCTAAGAAAGAGACCAAAGCACCTGCAGCACCGGCCACTCCTGACGTGGAGCTGCCACCGGCCATCCCCGACGCACCAAAGGTCTACACTTATCAGTCCGACAGTGAACACTATTTCATCGCGGTGCTGGGCGGCCTCGACTCCCGCACCCTTGGTTTCAAACGCGCTGTCCGCTCTTTCGACTCGCTCAAGTTCGCTGATGCCGGGCTCGATGTGCTTATAGATATGTACAGCATGTCTCAGGTAGTAGTGCAGGTGCGTAAATTCAGCAATGCGACCAACGCTAAGATCTACCTGAACGAGTTCATCAACTCCGGTCCGCTCAGCAAGTATCAGCCGGGCGAGATAAGCACCTACATCATTTCTGCCAACAACTACAAAAAAATGTTCGCAGACAAGTCGGTCGACGCTTACAAAGCCTTCTATTCTGGCTACTACAACAAGTAATGCTTCCCGGCTTTCTGCAAAAATCTGCTGTTATGCGCACAATTATTACCAATATCAGGCAACTGCTGCAAACCTACGACAACAATGCTCCTGCAAGAATCTCTGGTGCCGACATGGACAATGTGCCACACATTGATAATGCATGGTTGATCATAGAAAACGGCTACATACACAGCTTCGGCAGCATGAGTGCTTTGCCTGCCGCAGCTAATGCCGATGAGCACATCGACGCCACAGGCTCACTTGTGTTGCCTGCCTGGTGCGACAGCCACACGCACCTCGTTTTTGCCGCCCCCCGCGACGGCGAATTCGTAGACCGTATCAAAGGCGTGAGTTATGAAGAGATTGCCCGACGCGGCGGCGGCATCCTCAACTCGGCACGCAAACTCAACGAGATGGACGAGAACCTGCTGTACGAACAGAGCATGGAGCGCCTCCTGAATGTGATGGCACAGGGAACGGGAGCCATAGAGATTAAAAGTGGCTACGGCCTTTGCCTGGAGGGAGAGCTGAAGATGCTCCGTGTCATCCGCAGGCTTAAGGAAAGTGTCCCCATTCCGGTAAAAGCATCCTTCCTTGCAGCGCACGCCTACCCTCTCGAATATAAACAGAACAAGGCCGCATATGTGGACCTCATCATTAACACAATGCTCCCCAGAGTAGCCGAGGAAGGGTTAGCCGACTATATGGACGCCTTCTGCGAAGAAGGCTTTTTTGGGGTGGCAGAAACAGAACGTCTGCTGGAAGCAGGCTGGAAATACGGATTGAAACCAAAGATCCATGCCAATCAGCTGCACTACTCAGGCGGCGTGCAGGTGGGTGTAAAACATAACGCGCTCAGTGTCGACCATCTTGAATGTGTGGGCGATGCGGAGATTGCCTCGCTAAAGGGCAGCAATACCATGCCGGTACTTTTGCCGGCAGCCGCCTTCTTCATGGGCATCCAGTACCAGCCGGCCCGCAAGATCATTGATGCAGGGCTACCGGTTTGCCTCGCTACCGATTACAATCCCGGTTCGTGCCCGTCCGGCAATGTTCCCCTGCTCACCTCCATTGCATGCACCCAACTCCGTATGACGCCAAACGAGGCGCTGAATGCAGTGACCATAAATGGCGCCGCTGCCATGGAACTGGAACAAACACTAGGCACAATCACCCCCGGCAAGAAAGCCAACCTGATCATCACCAAACCCATGTCCGCCTTCTCGCAGATTCCTTACGATTTTGGAAATAATCCCGTAAAAAGGCTTATTGCATAAAACTTTACACACATTCAAAACAGACATAGGTGACCGGGCAACCACAGATTGTCCGACACACTATGCCAAACATAATAGAAGAGTAAACAACTTATTAACTATCTTAGCCCTTTAGCTACAACAGGAACATATGGGTATATTTACTAAAAAGCCGATAGGACAGCTCATTAACGACTCGTCGGACGGAGAAAAGAACCTCAAGAGAACCCTAAGCGCGGGCAACCTCGTGGCCCTTGGTATCGGCGCCATCATCGGTGCCGGTTTATTTGTACGTACAGCTGCGGCAGCAGCCAACAATGCAGGTCCCTCAGTTACCATCGGCTTTGTAGTGGCAGCAATCGGCTGTGCGCTTGCCGGTCTTTGTTATGCGGAATTCGCATCAATGATACCTATTGCAGGTAGCGCGTACACCTACTCCTACGCTACCATGGGCGAGCTCGTTGCCTGGATCATTGGCTGGGACCTCGTTCTGGAATACGCGGTGGGCGCAGCCACAGTGGGCATTGCCTGGAGCGAGTACCTTAACAAACTACTGGAGATGTTTGGCTTACACATTCCCTATCGATGGTCACACTCCCCCTTCGAGGTCTGTGACGGCACCGGCTCGTTTGTTGCGGAGGCAGGCGCACATGGCATCATGAATATTCCTGCCCTCTTCATTATCCTTATGCTCACTATGCTCTTGATCCGTGGCACCAAAGAATCTGCTTTCGTAAATGGCATCATCGTTATCTCTAAGGTAGCGATCGTGGTGATGTTCATCGTCCTCGGCTGGAGCTATATGAACCCTGCCAACCACGCTGAATACATCCCCACAGCAACCAAATATGTTGATAGTCAGGGTGTTTCACATAACTATGGCGGCATATGGGGTATCCTTGGCGCTGCCGGTGTGGTATTCTTTGCTTTCATTGGTTTCGATGCGGTATCGACTGCTGCTCAGGAAGCCAAGAACCCTAAGAAAGACATGCCAATCGGCATCCTCGGGTCACTGGTTGTGTGTACCATTCTCTACATTCTTTTCGCGCACGTGCTTACCGGCGTTGCGCCTGTGAACGATTTCCGTACTCAGGGTAAGGAAGCATCCGTAGCATACGCCATCAAAGCATACATGAGCGGTTACGGCTGGCTGGCAAACCTCGTTACTGTGGCTATCCTGTTCGGCTTCTCATCCGTTATCCTCGTGATGCTGATGGGACAGTCTCGTGTGTTCTATTCCATGAGCCGCGACGGCCTGGTACCAAAAGTGTTCTCTGATCTCCACCCCAAATACCACACCCCGCACAAATCAAATTGGATCTTCTTTGTGCTGGTTGGTGGCTTCGCGGCCTTTGTTCCCGGCGATATCGTTGGCGACATGACTAGCATTGGTACCCTCTTTGCGTTCATTCTCGTGTGTGCAGGCGTTTGGATCCTCCGCAAGACCGATCCCGATATTCAACGTCAGTTCAAGGTGCCTATGGTGCCTATTGTTTCAACACTCGGCATCATTGTGTGCAGTGCCATGATCGCGGGCCTTGGCTGGACAAACTGGGCGCGCCTCGGTGGATGGCTTGCGTTGGGCCTCATCATTTATTTCGGCTACAGTAAAAAGAACAGCAAATTGAAATAGATTTTTTATCTTTACAATGAATAATACGTTTACAATATGTGAATGATGTAAACGAAAACTACACCCTAAATTTTAAGTTTTGCTGACCGGATTAAGGATATTGCTTGCTGAAGACAACTCACTCAACCAGAAAATAGCCAACTTTATGCTGGCTAAAAATGGTGTAGAGGTGGTAACGGTGAGCAATGGAATTGAAGTGATCAACGAACTGGAGAAGAACGAATACGACCTCGTGCTCATGGATGTTCAGATGCCGGAAATGGACGGTCTCGAAGCTACCGAGCACATCAGAAAGGTGATGAAAAGCAATATTCCCATTGTGGCTCTTTCTGCCAGTAGTTTCGAGGACGAACTTAAAAAATGCCTCGCCTTTGGCATGAACGCATACATTGTTAAACCAATTGACATCGTAAAACTCTCAGACATAATAGACACACTTTCAAAAGACAACAAGATCAATACAAGAAGCACTTTATAATGAATACACCCCTCTTAGATCTGAGTTACCTTTTTGAAATTTCTTTCGGCGATCCCAAGTACGTGTTCGATGTCCTCTCGATCTTCATAGAGACATTCCCGCCCGGCCTTGCAAACCTTGAGAAACTCATCCGTGAGACCGACGACTATGACGCCATCCACAAACAGGCGCATACACTCAAATCCAGTGCAAGCATAGTGCGTATCCGCGAGATGTATGACGACCTCACCCGCATCGACATGCTCGCCCGATCAGAGACAGGCAAGACCGAGATGATCGCGAGGATAGACAATGTTCTGTTCAATTTCCGCAAGGCACTGCCACTCATTCAGGCCGAAAGGGGAAGGAACAAACCGGCAAATTAATTGTAAGGAACACTATTTATCCCGCTCCAGTAACATAGCGGCCAACTGCCTCAACGGCTCTTTGCGTGCAGTTGGTATAGCCACGTCTTCCAGTCCGGCAAATGCCAGATCACTGTAATGCGCCACTGCAGCACGGCAAGCCTTGTCGGCACCTGTGGCGCAGAACAGTTCCAGCATGCGCTGCACCTTATCGGGCGCGTTGCCTGCCAGCAATTCATTTATCGCCGCACGTTGGGCAGCATCAGCCTGTGCCAGTGCGGTTATCAGCAGATAAGTCTTTTTGTTGGCAAGTATGTCTCCCCCATTCTGCTTGCCCAGCTTGTCGCTCTCGCCAAACGCATCCAGATAATCGTCCTGCAGCTGGAAAGCGATACCCATGTTCTTGCCAAACTCATATAGCTTATTGGCGTTGTCGCCCAGCGCACCATTTGTCAGCGCTCCCATCTTCAGACTGCATGCCAGCAACACCGATGTCTTCAACGTTATCATGTGTATGTACTCTTCAATGGTCACATTGTCGCGGCTCTCAAAGTCCATATCCAGCTGCTGCCCCTCGCACACCTCTATCGCTGTGCGGTTAAAGACCTGCATCATGGGCTGCAGGGCACGTGTGGCCTTGGCCAATGCATCGTATGCGAAGATGCACATCACATCTCCGCTCAGTATCCCCGCAGTCAATCCGTATTTCTGGTGCACCGTGGCCTGTCCCCGCCTGAGCGGTGCCTTGTCCATGATGTCGTCATGTATCAGCGTAAAATTGTGGAACAACTCCACCGCCGCAGCCGCATGCCATGCGTCTTCATTTATCTCGCCAAACAGCTCTGCCGCCATCAGACACACCACCGGCCGCACTCTTTTGCCACCTATCGCCAGCAAATACCGGCACGGGTCATATAAATTGGCCGGAGCTTCAGGAAAGGGAAGCGTACCCGAGAATCTTTCTTCAAATGCTGTTACAAGCGTGGCAAATGACTGCATTACTTCTTCTTGCGTTTTGTTTGTTTGTTTTTGTTCTTGTCTTTACCCTTATTCCTTTTGTCGTCCTTCCTTCTGCCGGGTGCCGGTGGCATGTGCCTTTTACGGCCCGTCATCACAGGTGCCTCCGCCAGCGAATAGTCTATCTGGCGTTTGATGAGGTTGGCCGCTGCCACCCGCACCTTCACCTTATCTCCCATCGCGAACCGCAGACCGGTACTCCTGCCCACCAACGCATATTCATGCTCCATGAACTCGAAGTAGTCGTAGTCGGTAAGGTCATGAACCGACACCAACCCCTCACACTTATGCTCCACCGTCTCGGCCCAGAACCCGAAGGTAGCTACTCCGCTGATAATTGCATCAAAAACATCGCCCACATAGTCCTGCATGTATTCCACCTGCTTGTACTTGTTGGCGGCGCGCTCGG
The DNA here is from genome assembly GCA_044220845.1 of Flavipsychrobacter sp. Lineage (GTDB taxonomy): Bacteria > Bacteroidota > Bacteroidia > Chitinophagales > Chitinophagaceae > Nemorincola. Next base: position 27,256 of record JBGAQG010000036.1, read on the forward strand.
TCTCCATGGCCCTGCGCTCCTGGTCAGAGCAGTGGCGGCACTGAGCTTCAAGTTGTTTGATGGGCTCTATGTCATTGTCCAAGCATTGCTGCAGTATCCTGTGCACCAGCACATCCGGATATCGGCGTATGGGTGATGTGAAATGGCAGTAGTGCGCAAAACCCAACCCGTAGTGGCCTATATTCTCAGTAGTATATACCGCCTTCGCCATGGTGCGGATGCCCAACTGCTCCAGCACATGTTGCTCCGGCTTGCCCTGCACCGTCTCCAGCATCTTGTTGAAGGACCTTGCTATGGCCTCGCCCGACGACAGATCGAAAGTCACGCCGTAGTTCGACGCGAAGGAAGTGAACAGCCTCAGCTTATCTTCATCCGGCACATCGTGCACACGATAAGGGAACGGCACCGGCTTGTCTTTATGACGAATGCCACCCACATACTCGGCCACCGTCCTGTTGGCAAGCAACATAAACTCTTCTATCAGCTGGTGCGCCTCCTTGCTTTCCTTGATCACTATACCTATCGGCTTGCCCGTTTCGTCCAACTTAAAGCGCACCTCCTGCGACGAGAAGTTGATCGCCCCTTTCTTAAACCGCTCGGCCCTTATGCTCTGCGCCATCGTATTCAGTATCAGCAGTTCCTTGGCATGGTCGCCATCAGCACCTTCTATGATCTCCTGCACTTCTTCGTAGGCAAACCGCCTGTCCGACAGTATCACAGTGCGTGCTATGCGGTGTTCCTTCACCTTGCCCTGCTTGTTCAGCACAAATATCACCGAGAAGGTGTACTTCTCTTCATTGGGCCGCAGCGAGCACAACTCGTTCGACAGGCGCTCGGGCAGCATGGGCAGCACCCTGTCGGGCAGGTACACACTGGTGGCCCTGCGGTAGGCCTCCTTATCCAGCGCGCTGCCGGGTTCTATATAGTGGCTCACATCGGCAATGTGCACCCCCACTTCATAGTAGCCCCCCTTCAGCGCCCTGAACGACAATGCATCGTCAAAATCCTTGGCATCTACCGGGTCTATGGTCATGGTCAGCACATCGCGCATATCCAGTCGCTTCTTTATCTCGTCCTTCGCCACTCCCTCGGGGTAGCGTGCGGCATCCTCCAGCACATCGTCCGGAAACCGCAGTGGAAACCCGTTCTCCATCAGCAGCCCCTGCATCGCCTGTTCGTTCACCGACTCGTTCGTCAGCACGCTGATCACCTCGCCCACCGGGTTCTTCGTCTTGCCTGTCCACTCCACCACACGTGCCACGGCGGCATCGCCATCGTGCGCCCCGTTCAGCAGGTGCAGGGGTATGTATATATCCACCGGTATCTTCTCGCTATCAGGCACCAGGAAAGCAAAGTGCGGATGCACCTCTATGCGGCCGCTGAACTCGGTCTGCTTCCTGCGCACCACTTCCACTACAAAGCCCTCTTTCCGTTTGGTACTGTCGCGACCCGCGCGCACTTCCACCTTCACTTCATCACCATCCAGCGCGTTCAGCATGTTGTCGCGCTTCACCATTATATCTTGTTCCAGACCCTCCACTATCACAAAACCCATTCCGCTGCGGGTCACCGAAAGCCTGCCCCTGAACACGTTCTTACCTGCGTCGTTCGTCTTACTTTTCTTTGTATTCTTTGGCATAATTATATGTTATTCATCTAAAGGTACGACGATTTGAGCATGCGTACCCGCTATGGCGTGTTACCATTTCTTTTCTATGCTCTCCAGGATGGATGCATAATTAACGTAGCGCTCCTCCGATATGCGCCCGTCGGCCACGGCCTGCTTCACCGCACAGCCCGGCTCGTTCCTGTGCTGACAATTATTGAACCGGCAATGCTGCAATTCTTCCCGCATCTCGGGAAAGTAATGCGACAACAACTCCCGCTCTATGTCTATCAACCCGAACTCCTTTACACCCGGTGTGTCTATGATGCGGCCGCCATACGCGCCATCCTCGCCCGGCAGATCGAACATCTCGGCAAATGTGGTCGTGTGCTGACCCTTACCGCTCCAGCCCGACACCGCATTGGTGCGTATCTCGAGACCGGGTATGAGCTGATTGATAAGTGTGCTCTTCCCCACCCCCGAGTGCCCGCTGAACAAGGTCACCTTGCCCGCCAGCAGCGCCTTCAGTTCGTTCAGGCTATCGGCATGGGTGGCCACCACCGGCAGCACTTTATAGCCGGCACTGTCATAAATATCCACCCACTGTTCCAGTATGGCCATGTGCTTGGGCTTCAGTATATCCACCTTATTCACCACCAGAATGGCCGGAATATGGTAGGCTTCAGCCGTAACCAGGAACCGGTCTATAAAGCCTGTAGAAGTGCGCGGATCGGTGATGGAGGCCACCAGCAACGCCATGTCTATGTTAGCAGCAATAATGTGTTTCTGAGAAGGATTGTGCGGCGATACACGCACCATGTAGTTGTTGCGGGCGACCACACTGCCTATGATGGCCGTCTTCACGGCCTCATCCTCCGGCTCAAATACCACCGTATCGCCCACCGCCACCGGATTGGTAGAGGATATCTCCTCGTCTATCTTCAGCTTGCCCTTTATCCGGGCATTCCATTGTGTGCCATCGGCTGTGCGCACAACATACCAGCTGCCGGTCGATTTATATACGGTACCCTCCATATTCGTTCTCACACCAAAAGTAAAGGGAAATTCACACACTTAGCTATCAGCCGCCACATATACCCGTCAGCAACCCGCATTGAACAACAAAGGAATACCCACCACTATTAACACCATCAATACCGCCAGAACCACCTTACGGGTGATCTGCGTCCTTACTTGTTCCTTTGCTTCGCGTTCGTTCATGTTTGCGGTGCAAAGATAGGAATGAAATGTGGGAGCCATGCGAGAAGCCCCGTGACATTGTGCGCCCGCCGAGACAAAGCAATCCCACAATAGGATAAACAGGGATTTCAAATTCAGGGAAAGCCCCCCTGTCGTCTGGCTGGCTTGTCCCGAAAGCATTCGGGAGGATGCCGGAGAAAGCGACGCCTTTCGCACGGCTGGGGTGGTGTTTCTACCCCTTCACCAACCGCTTCACCACCTTATTGCCATATTCATCTGTCACCTGTAGCAGGTACACACCTGCCGGCAGGCGTGCCACATCCAGCACATGCGTGCCGGGGGCTACCACTGTATGCGGCACATCATATACCTGCCCTGCGGCATTGGTTATGGATATGACCTTTATGGCAGCACCGGCATCCACCGTCACACTATGTGTTGCAGGGTTGGGGTACACCCCTACAGCTGTTGGTGCCTGCAGCTGCAGCACATGCACGGGCGTTTCGGCTATTGTAATAATTGAGGACCATGCTGTATCTCTGCAATCTTCGCCCAATGGCCGCACTTTAGCAATTATTGCATCTGTGCCCGGGGTCTTCACATAGGTCACAACAGGAAGAGATGTGGTGGCAAACAAAACACTGTTTTTATACCAATCAACACTGTAGGTGCTTCCTGCCGATGTCACAGTAGCATTTACTGTAACGGTAGCCCCCACTGTTGCCGACGGTACTGCCGAAAGCGAAATTACAGGCACCACTGGAGCAGTGACCACCATATGCACCACATTGCTGTAATAATTCACCGTACCCACTCCGCATATCGTGATCGATGCCACACACCGCACACTGTCGCCATTATTTGGTGTATAGCTATATACGCTGTCTGATGTGCCAACCGGCACACCATTTCTGTACCATTGATAATCCGGCACGGCTATTCCCGGTATTCGTGCAGTAAACGTTACTGCCGTTCCTATACACACGGTATCGTTGGGCATAGGTGTCAACTGAACTGTCGCCACAGGGGTAGCAGGCACCACTGTCATTTTTCGGATACGGTGGTTTGAGTAGTCTGCGATAAATAAATTGCCGGAATGGTCCAGGGCTACTCCCGCCGGGCGAAACAAACTAGCAGCAGTGGCCGGGCCGCCATCTCCACTGAAACCCGAAGTGCCTGTACCTGCAATCGTGGTAATAATGCCGCTGACTGCGTCTATTCTGCGCACTACATGACTCTCCTCATCGCCTATGTACATATTATCGCAGCTATCCATAAACAGACCCGATGGTTTTCTGATCTTGGCCGCTAATGCAGGCCCGCCATCACCATCATAGCCGGCAACACCGCTACCTGCAAATGTGGTCACTACACCGGTGGCAATGTTGATCTTGCGGATTCTGGCATTATCCCAGTCGCCAACATACAGGTTGCCATACTTGTCCTTGCACAATCCCATTACCCTACCAAAACGGGCAGAGGTTGCCGGACCACCGTCACCGGTATAGCCCGTTACTCCCGTTCCGGCGAACGTGTTAATGATCCCCGTGGACATATTAATGACACGTACTTTATAGTTGAACGCATCACTGATATACATTCGATCCAGAACAGTGTCTAACACCATACAAGCTAGTGAATTGAACCTCGCAGCCGTCGCGGGTCCACCATCACCAATGCCCCCGATGTCCCCCGTACCTGCAAAAGCTGTAATGATACCTGTCGAACTTGTAACTTTTCTTACCTGACTTGACCAACTGTCAACAATGTAATAGTTGCCATTTTCGTCTTGCGCGGTCTGATTTCCCCGCAACACCGACGCACATGTAGCGGGACCGCCATTTCCCCAGCCCGTTGGTCCACCAGATGCAGTGTCACTCCCTGCAATGCGTGTTACAATCGTGGATACTTTATCGATTGATCGAACTTTCACGTAATGACTTACTAGGAGGTTTCCGTTATTGTCAAAGTTCAGACCAAACGGAACTGCAGTTTCTGCACTCACCGCCAACAGGCCGTCACCTCCCCAGTCTGCAGACCCAGTTCCGGCGTAGGTTGTTATTGTCTGAGAATTAGCATCAAAAATAACCGCTATAAAACAAACGAAACAAAACAAAAGCGATTTCATAACAATACATCTATTGTTGTACACGTAAAACATTATTAGCACCCGTTATATCTACATACACAGTACCTGGAGGGAACGTACCGATCGGCGCCACCCCAACAAACGTATTATAAACCCCTGGTTGCAGCCAAAGGTTGCTGACATGCATGGCACCTGCGGCTGCAGTAGTAATACCATTGCCAAATACAGCCGCCAGGTTATGGTTAACTGTATTTCCCGTGCCTCCAATAATTGTTGAGCATTGTCCGTTCATGATATTACTGTCGCCGCCTATAACGCTGT
>JBGAQG010000037.1:0-32405 GCA_044220845.1 Flavipsychrobacter sp.
CTTTCTGCCGCTCTTTCTGCGTCATCCAGTCATTCTGATCAAAAAAAAGTATCCACGCCGCGAATAAAAACGAGGCAATAAAGTACTTGTTCGTTATGACCTTTGTGACCTTATTCATACCCAATATTACACCTACATTACGAAAAGTGTCCAACTAACTTATCAACATATTCACACCATCAGGTGTTACATGGATCACTTGCCGAATTTCAGCATTTTGCCCGGATAGTATGCGGTATCCTTCAGTTCCTGCTCTATACGCAACAACTGATTGTACTTCGCCATACGATCACTACGGCTGGCCGATCCGGTCTTGATCTGACCACAGTTCAGTGCCACGGCCAGATCGGCAATAGTAGCATCCTCTGTTTCACCGCTCCTGTGACTCATGATAGTGTTGTAACGATTATGCTGTGCCATCGTCACCGCGTCGATCGTCTCGCTCAATGTACCGATCTGGTTCACTTTCACCAGCAGACCGTTCGCGATGTTCTCCTTGATACCTTTCTCAAGGCGGGTAACATTTGTCACAAACAGATCGTCGCCCACCAGCTGCACCTTGTCGCCAAGCGCTTCTGTCAGTTTCTTCCAGCCCTTCCAGTCGTCCTCGGCCATACCATCTTCAATGCTCACTATCGGGTATTTCTTGCACCACTTCACCCAATATTCCACCAGCTCGTCGCTGCTCATTTTCTTACCATCGCTCTTATGGAAGTGGTATTTTTTATCTTTTTCGTTCCATAACTCACTGTTGGCAGCGTCCATAGCGATACCAACCTGAACGCCCGGCTTGTAGCCCGCCTTTTCAATAGCTTTCAATACAGTCTCGATAGCCTCTTCGTTGCTCTGAATGTTTGGCGCGAAACCACCCTCATCACCTACGTTGGTGCTATATCCTTTGTCCTTCAATACCGTTTTCAGAGAATGGAATATCTCCACACCCCAGCGAAGCCCTTCGCTGAAGGTAGAAGCGCCTATCGGCATCACCATGAATTCCTGAAAATCTATCTTGTTGTCAGCATGTGCACCACCGTTCAGGATGTTCATCATCGGAACAGGAAGTGTACGCGCGTTTGAACCACCTATGTAGCGGTACAATGGCAGACCCGACACCTGAGCAGCAGCCTTTGCAGCAGCCATACTCACGGCCAGCATAGCGTTGGCACCCAGTTTCGCCTTATTAGGCGTACCGTCGATGTCAAGCATCAGCTTATCTATCGTGCGCTGGTCAGTTACATCTACACCATACAATTCTTCAGCAATCACGTCATTCACGTTGCTCACCGCCTTCAGCACACCCTTACCCAGATATTTCTTCTTGTCGCCGTCGCGCAGTTCCACCGCTTCATGTTTACCGGTGCTGGCTCCGCTCGGCACAGCTGCACGCCCCATAATCCCATCGCTGGTATGAACATCTGCTTCTACTGTAGGATTCCCCCTGCTGTCAAGCACCTGGCGGGCAACAATGTCTGTAATGAAACTCATGTGTATGATTTTTTGGTTTTGTGGTGCAAAAATATAGGTTAAAACCTAAAGTTGACGTGATTTAAGACAGCCTTTCAGGATTTAGTTGCTTTCTCGCTTTATTGCCAGTGTAGCTCAGGCCCTATGGTCACTACCTTCTCCTGTAAAATATTATTGGCGTCGTCATGCAGCCGTACTTTGTAGGTACCGGCAGGATCTCTAACTGTAGCCAACTCCACCACAACGGTAGTCCCCTTATTATCGGTAACGAAGTCGTTCTCCACACTTTTATACTTTGTCCCGTCGGCCCGATATACTGACACATATACGTTCCTGTAGCCCTGATCATGCCGCCACGACATGCTGGTAAGTATCCGCGCGTCGCCCTGACGCACCATAGGCGCTCTACCACTCGTATTCAGCTGATAGTTGATGTAGTACTTCGGCACCTCCATTTTCAGCCTCTTAGACAGATACGCAATAAACTCCTCCGACTGCAGCGGCTGCGAAGGGTCATATACCGAGCGCAACGGATGACGGTTTGTGAACATCCAAACCGCATTTTGCACCAAAGCCTTTGAGATATTATTCTTTTTAGCGTATTTCAAAACACTCACCAACGAGGTGTCCAACTGGCGGGCATATTTATATTCCATACCTCTGATAGGACAATTTTTAGGAGCATTGCCGCAGAATGCAGGTATCAGGACAGATCGCTCCTCACAGGCATTAAGAACAATTATATCTTCTCCCATCAACACCAACGGCTGTCGCGTTGAGTCGGGTGAATCAAACAGGAGACCCGATTCGGTCGTGATACTCAAGGTATCCTCACCCAGATTGGCCACCGACAACTGCATGGCATTTTCGCCCGTGGTACCCGTTGCTACCGCCCGCGCCCTGACGAACTTTTTGAAGATCGCTGTTCGCAAAGTCATTTTCTTAGTCTTGGCGAAAGTCTCACCGCCCAGCACCAGCAATAGAAGTAATGCAAGCAAACTCGTTTTCCGGATCGATGTCATAAGCAGATCGCTTTTATTAACTAATGATATAAAAATAACAATATTTCGATGATACAACGAACAACAGCGCAACAGTATTTTAAGGCGAATGTTGATATTTTCTATACTTCAACAACATTTCGCTGATAATGAACGAAATCTGTTAAAAGACAATTTACTGACAGCAAATACCCTATCAACTTTATTTGTAAGTACGCAATGCCTTAACTTTGCACCGTACCAAAAGATCCCAAACGGGATGAAAAAGACTCAGATAGTATTATTGGTGTTGATCATGGCTGCTATAGCTGTGTTGATCAGCGTTTTTGGCGACTTCAGTTCTTACGAAACATTCGCGTCGGCCGCTAAAGAACCTAAAAAAAGCTACTACATCATCGGGTATCTTGATACCACACAGGGTATGCACTACGACCCAAAGGTGGATGCAAACCACTTCACTTTCTTTGCCAAAGACAAGGCGGGCATAAAAAACAAGGTGATCTTCAATGGGGAAAAACCAAGAGACATCGAAAAATCAGAACAGATCGTGATGATGGGATACATGGATGGTGATACTTTTCATTGCTCCAAGATCCAGATGAAGTGCCCGTCGAAGTACAAAAAAGACCAGGTGGCAGTTGGCAACCAAGGATAACCGATTTTGAACTCACATCACCCCGGACTCATTTTCTTAAACAGGCAACAACTAATAGATGAACACTACGCAATTTGCAGGAGAGCATCTTTGGCCCGGGCAACTGGGTCATTTTTTTGTGATAGTATCTTTTGTGGCTGCGCTCTTTAGTGCAATCAGCTATTTCAAAGCTGCCCGCACCGAGACAGACCTCACAGCTACCCGCACCTGGACCATGCTGGGCCGCACTGGTTTCATCATGCACTTTATGTCGGTAATCGGCATATTCGTTGCCCTGTATTATATAATCACCCGTCACCTTTTTGAGTACCACTACGCTTGGGAACACTCTTCCTACGACATGCCATCGGAATATCTACTATCATGTTTCTGGGAGGGGCAGCAAGGCAGTTTCATGTTGTGGACATTCTGGCATGCAATTCTCGGCCTCATAGTGATGCGCACTTCGAAGTCGCTTGAATCCCGCACCATGGCCATCATAGCGCTGGTACAGGTCATACTCACAACCATGATCATGGGTATCTATTTTGGTGTAGATGTCAAAATAGGCAGCACGCCGTTTATGCTGTTGCGACATGCCATGCAGAACGCACCCATCTTCTCTTCGCCAGAGTACATGGACTTCATCAAAGATGGTAACGGACTGAATGTACTGCTCCAGAACTACTGGATGGTGATACACCCACCGGTGCTTTTCCTTGGTTTCGCACTCACGCTTATTCCTTTCGCCTACGTTATCGCTGCCCTCTGGAAAGGGGATTATGAGTCTTTCGTGAAACCCACCCTCGCCTGGTCGCTTGCCGCCGGTGGTATATTGGGTCTTGGCATCATGATGGGTGGTGCATGGGCATACGAATCTCTGAACTTTGGCGGCTACTGGGCATGGGACCCTGTTGAGAACGCTTCACTCGTTCCGTGGCTCACCCTGATAGGGGGACTGCACACACTGCTGGTTTATCGCAGCACTAAGCGTGCACTCAGTATTACTTTCGTCTTCCTTCTGCTCACCCACCTACTGGTGTGGTATTCAACATTCCTGACCCGCACGGGCATACTGGGTAAAACATCGGTACACGCCTTTACGGGCGATGGCACAGCCCTCACCTACCACCTGCTCATCGTTATCGGTATCTTGCTGCTGCTGTCATTGGTGCTGCTTATTGTCCGCTGGAAAAAGATGCCACGCATCAAGACAGAGGAAGAAACGCTTTCCCGCGAGTTCTGGATGTTTATCGGAGCCATTGTCCTTTTCCTTGCCTCCGTACAGATCGCTATTACCACCTCTATCCCGGTATGGGCACCGCTGGCTAAGTGGATATCAGGGAAGGACTTCGCCCCTCCTACCGATGTCATGACCCACTACAATAGCATTCAGGTATGGGTAGCTATTATTACAGGTATGCTTTCTGCCGGTGTTTTGTTCATGAAATACAAGAACACACCTGCAAAGGCACTGGGCATAAAACTGGGTATCATCGCAGCCATATCAGGTGCCGTTACAGCTCTGATAGCCCTCGGTCAGGACATTACAGCATGGCAGTATGTGCTGATGCTGTTTACCGCATGTTTCGGCATTGTGGCCACCATTTACTACGGTATCGCTATTCAAAAAGGCAAGTTCAAAAAGCTGGGAGCTTCGGTTTCCCACTTCGGTTTTGCCACAATATTGCTCGGCATCCTCCTATCTTCCTACAATAAACACGCTATCTCCCTCAACACCACAGGTATGTCCTTCAATCTGCAGAAGGGCACTGAGAGCGAGACCATAAAGGAAAACATGGAGAACATGATCATGTTCCGCGGCATCCCTGTAGCAATGGGCCCTTACTTCGCAACCTACATCGGCGATAGTTCGGTTGCCGGCAAAGACAAACGTGTTTACTACAAGGTAGCTTTTGAAAAGCGCGACTCGGCCTCCAAAAAGGTTTCAGAGCGCTTTATGTTGTATCCGGACGCGTTTATCAACCCCAAGGGACAGCAGGGATTTAGTGCTAACCCTTCTACCAAACACTACTGGGACAGGGATATCTTCACGTACATTAACGGCGCAACCGACAAGAGCAAAGCTGACACCAGCGGTTACTACCCGCATACAGTCAACAAACCCGGTGATTCAATCTTCCTCTCCAATGGCTACATGATATTCAAAGGCTTCAGCAACGAGATAAACGATAGCCGGTACCAACCTAAAGAAGGAGATCTGGCAGTAAAGGCACGACTGGAAGTATATGACATGCAGGGTTTGAAGAAAGAGATCGCACCACTTTACATTCTGCGCGACAAACAATACATTGTACAGGTCGACGATACGGTGAGCGACCTTGGCCTGTATGCCCGTTTTGCTGCACTGAATGTTCATTCCAAAGATTCCGCTTCGCTTGATATCCTTGTCAGGCAGACCAACCCGATGGATGACTTCATTGTTCTGAAGGCCTTGGTGTTCCCATACATCAACGTACTATGGATCGGTATTGTGGTGCTGGTCTTTGGCTTCTTCATCAGCGTTGGAGATGTTATTTCCCGTAAAACTCGTACCACCGGCGCTGAATAATAGTACAGGTCATTTTCCTATCTTAGCGTTCACCCCTTTTTAGCTACATGCTGAATGCTGAAAATATGACAACCAACAATAGCCGATTCACGTCTGCTGCATGGCAATGGGTGTTTGTTGCGGTGATCGCATTCGCCTGCTTTGGGGCTTTCTACCCATGTCTTTCGGGAGTAACACTTGAATGGGGCGACCGAAATACAATTACCGAAAATCCGCTGCTCAACGGTCCGTTCAGTCTTGCAGCCGTCTTTTCAACCACTGTCAATGGCGTATATCAACCGCTTTACCTGTTGCTGCTAAAAGTGCTGCAGCTGTTTGGAGCTTCGGCAGATACGCCATTACCCTTCCATCTTTCCAATCACATCCTGCACACGCTCACATCTGTCATTATCTTTTTTCTGTTCGGCAAAATGGGCATGCGTGCATCAATAGCTTTCGCATGTGCCTTGCTGTTCGCCGTTCACCCTTTGCACGTAGGCACCGTGGCGTGGATCAGCGCGGGCGGCACTGTACTCTGCGCACTACTATCGGTGCTATCGGTCAATGCTTATGTGCATTATGCACAAACGACCTCCCGAACATGGCTTTACACGGCGTTAACCCTATTTGTGTTGGCAACCTTCTCCGGCACGCAGGCATTGGTGCTGCCGCTGGTATTGGTGGCAACAGACTATCTGGTGGGAAGGGAATGGTCTTCTCAAAAGATAATCGTCAATGAAAAAACAGCCTGGTGGATCATTTCATCTATTACAGCCATTGGACAGCTGTTTTACCACCTGCGCATTCAGCCCCATGACTCAGCAGGTTATCAGCACGCTCTGGTCGAGAGGATGGCCTTGGGTGCTACCAATTTCCTTAAATGGCCTGCAAAGGTCGTCTGGCCGGCACCACTCAGCTACTACTATCTGCCTGTATCTCCTGTCCCTTCGATCTCATACATTTACCTCTTTGCCGCACCTATATTAATGCTACTTGCCATCAGGTATATGGCTAAACAGAACAAAAGATCTCTGGTGTGGGGGCTGCTAGTTTACTCCATTTTCATTTTACCTGGTCTGGGTATCGTCCCCACTACAGATTCCTTCTTCGCCGATACGCACGCCTACCTTGCTATTGCAGGGCTTCTGTTTGCGGTAGGCGCATCGGCACAGCGTTTAATTGACAACAAACGCACAATGGCACCTGTAAGCACCGCGGCGACTGGCATTGTCAGCATCCTGTTTTCTATCCTTTCATGGCAGCATAGCGGCAATTGGCATAATATGGAAAGCCTTTTCGCGAACCATATCAACTCGTTTCCCGATTCTTATTTCGGATACGATCAGGCTGGTCAGTACCACCTCAAGGAAGCGTTTAAGGTTGAAGGGGACGATGCAGCCCGTCTGCAACACCTCGTTACCGCGAAGAAGTATTTTACTGATGCAATCCGCATCGACTCAATTAACGGCCGCCTCAACCCGGTAGTAAGTTCCGACCTGTTGCAAAGTGCAGGCGTTGTGTGCGGACTCACCGGGGAACCGCTCGAAGCTGTTCGCTATTTCTCCTCCGCCATCAGCCTGACACCCCAAAACCCGGAAGCGTTGAAAAACCGTGGCTACCAATACTTCCTCACCAAACAATTCGTATTGGCCATTGCAGATTATTCAGCAGCCATCAACCTCAAACCACAGGAGAGTGATCTTTATTACATGCGGGCCAACTGCAATTACGCAAAGGGAAACCTTAAAGAGGCCCACACAGACCTAGATAAGGCTATTTCGCTCGGTACCACAGACCCCAATTGCTTCATTGCGATGTCTGTGGTGTACCGGGCAGAAGGCGACACTGCTGCTGCAATAAACTTCGCGGTCAAAGCCCGTGAGCTGGGTGCGAACGTTCCGGACGAATACCTGCATTGAACCGCCCGTCTACAAACGATTGCTCCATTGACACTTATTTTATAATTTTGGCCACTCATTCGTTTCACTAAATAACACGCACATGCCTTCTTTCGACATCGCAAGCAAAGTAGACCTTCAGACTCTTGACAATGCAGTGAACATTGCGAAAAAAGAGATCGATAACCGTTTCGACTTTAAAGGAACTCACGTTTCATTCGAACTCAACAAGAAAGATATGACCATTGCCATAGAAGTGGAGAGCGACATGAAACTGAAACAACTGGAAGATGTATTGCTTACGAAAGCAATGCGTCAGGGGCTTGAGTCCAATTGTTTCGATATGACCAAAGAGCACACCGCGTCAGGCAAATACATTCGTAAGACTATAGCCATCAAAAATGGCATCGATCGCGACAACGCAAAAAAGATCGTCAAATTGATAAAAGATAGCGGCCTCAAAGTTCAGGCTGCCATCATGGACGACATCATTCGAGTGACAGGGAAAAAGATCGACGACCTGCAGGATGTTATTCAACTGTGCCGCAGCTCCAACCTCGATCTGCCGCTGCAGTATATCAACATGAAGGCCTAACTGCATAGTTCCCCTCAGTAACCGTACTTCTCTTTCCAGCACTGCCGCAGATACTCTCTCATGCGAGCTTCGCTCGCGTTGTTTCCCGGGTCATAAAGTTTTGCACCCTTTATTGAATCGGGCAAAAATTCCTGGTCCACAAAGTTGCCCGGATAGTCATGAGAGTATTGGTAGCCCTTGCCGTAGTCCAGCTTCTTCATCAGGCCTGTAGGCGCATTTCTTATTGGCAGCGGCACAGGCAGATCGCCCGTCTTAGCTACCAATTCTTGTGCCCGGTTGATGGCCATATACGCCGCATTACTCTTTGCCGATGACGCCAGATAAGTCACCGTCTGCGACAGTATGATCCTGCATTCAGGGTATCCTATCATTTCCACCGCCTGAAAACAGGATGTTGCCAGCAGCAGTGCATTGGGGTTGGCATTACCTATATCCTCGCTCGCAAGTATGATCAATCGGCGCGCAATGAACTTAGGATCCTCCCCACCTTCTATCATCCTTGCCAGGTAGTATACTGCCGCATTGGGGTCACTTCCCCTTATCGACTTTATGAAGGCCGAGATAATGTCATAATGTTGCTCGCCGGTTTTGTCATACAAGGCCATTTTCTTCTGCACTATCTCTTGCACCACTTTGTTGTTCAGCTCATGCGCACCTTCAGGCAGCGAACCCACTACAAGCTCAGTAAGATTCAGCAGTTTCCTCGCATCGCCACCACTCAGTTGGATCAAGGCTTCCCATTCTGTTATAACGATCTCTTTGTTGCGCAACCACTCGTCTTTCTGCATGGCCTGCTGCACCAATGCCATCATGTGATCTTCAGTAAGCGGCTGCAACACATATACCTGACACCGGCTCAGCAAGGCACTGATCACTTCAAACGAAGGATTCTCTGTAGTTGCCCCGATCAGTGTTATGATGCCCTTCTCTACCGCTCCCAACAAACTGTCTTGCTGCGCCTTGTTGAAACGGTGGATCTCGTCTATGAACAACAATGCGTGCCCCGCTTTCCTGGCCTGCTCTATCACCTGCCGCACTTCCTTCACTCCACTGTCAATGGCACTCAGCGTAAAGAACAACATGTTAAGCGATGAAGCTATTATCTGTGCCAGCGTGGTCTTGCCAACACCCGGTGGCCCCCAGAATATCATAGACCGCGCCTGGCCGCTTTTTATCATCTGTTCCAGCACGCGCCCCGGCCCTACCAGGTGCTCCTGCCCTATCAGGTCCTCCAACTTCACCGGACGAACCCGCTCGGCCAGAGGTATATTCATATCAGCCATATTTTGTGAATTGTTTATCTATTTTCTGCCTAAATTAGCCGCTATGTTAGCGAGGATACTCTTGTTTACGGCTTTGTCATTGGTGCCCTGCATACTGCATGCACAACGAGCCTCCAAATCTACACAAAATACCCCCCTCTCCAATGTAGACCATAAACAACCCGGCACACCCATGCCATCGTTTATCTTTATGGCCTATCAGGACACTACCGTCGGGGCAACCACTATATCGGGAAGAAAGAACAAGAAGAAAAAAAGGTTTCAGGCGCCTGAAGACCCACGCTATACCCTGATGACCGACAAAGATCTGACAAGTGATGGCAACCTGTTTGTCATGCTGTTTAATCCTACATGCTCGCACTGCGAGGATATGACAGTGATCTTCGAAAAAAATGCAGACGCATTCAAATCATCGAAATTGGTGCTGCTGGCCGCTAAACCTATGACCCCCTACATTCCCGACTTCGCGGAAAGACACAATATTGCCAAATACAAGTCAATGTATATTGGGTGGGACTCTTCGGGCCTGGTTGAAGACATGTTCCTTTATCAGCAACTGCCCCAGATCAACATTTTTGACAACGAAAGGAAACTGATAAAGATATTTTCAGGCGAGGTACCCGCCGACACGATCAGAAAATTCATCAACTGATCTTTTCTATAAAAGAGAAAAAACCCTTTATCCCTCCCGAAGGCAGAGATATCAGGTTTTTAATTTCTTGTGGGACGAGTACGAAATGTGGCAATTATGCCAACCCTACTCCTTTATTCTTTACATATTCACGGATCTTTCTGCAGTAGTCGAAATAACCGGTCTGCATACGGAACCAGAAAGTAGTGATGGTAAACAGAAACACTCCCAAAATGGTGAATGAAATGATCTTGTCACCGCTGGTGAAAAACAATGCCGTCGCAGCTGCAAGAAGGAATCCCGAAAATATCAGGATCAATTGTGGGCCGCCTGCATCCAGTTTCCTCATAGATGTTTTGATCACCACCTTGGTTTTTCCGCTGTCATCTTTAAAATCAAGCTCAGTAATGGGCAGAGTTTTGATCTCTGTCTCTTGCTCGGCATGTGGAATGATATTGATACCATAATCCATCTCCACTACCTCAAAATCAAGGTTGTGGATCTTCACATGTTTGCCCACCAATCTGTTCTTGATCTCATCCTTCGAGATCGGAGTAGAGAATTCGTGCGTTCTTGTAAAAAACATAGGCTGTGTTTTTAATTGTTAGAACTAATTTTAATAAAATTACTGACAAACCTTTACATTCCAAATAATATTGATAAAAAAAACCGTACAACCAAAATCATGCCAATTTTTTTGTTAACATTTACATAACAAAAATGAAGTCAGCAGCACTAATATAACATTATTTAACCATAAATAATCAACAACCTGAAATAGCCCTAAAACAATGACAATATCCGCTAAAAGCCTTTACAGCGTTGACTTAAGGCAACTAGCAGTGTAGATTATTTCGAACTTCTAAATGGTTAGTTACATTTTGCAGTTATTTTTATACTTAATATTTTTTCATTAACATCTCATTTTTTTATTTTTTATTGTTATATTTTTACTAATCATTTTTAACAACATGAAAGATTAAATTACAACACAAAATGCATTGTATTTTTCTGTATAATTTGGCACATATGATTATTAACCACAAATTAATTGGCACAATTTTTGCGAGATGATATCAATCGGTGAATTGTCACAATTTTGTTTACAAAATAGAAGTACATACATTTACTAAATCGAACTAACGAAAAACGATTTCAAACCAAAAAACAAAAAAAATGAAGAAGAAATTTCTACTTTTTTCCCTTTCTGCCGTAACACTTGCTACCGTGTTATCAAGCCATTCAGGGGGACACACAACGTCTGGATCAGGTAACCGTACAGGAGCCAAGGGCTCTATGAGTACCTGCGGCGGGCCAGGCTGCCATGGATCACTCACCGGAACCACTGCTATTATCCGTATTGACTCGGCTGGTGTACCTGTCACAAAATACACTGCCGGCAAAGTCTATACCGTACATGTGGTTGGCAAAAGTTCAACAAATACAAAATATGGCTTCCAATTTACTGCTGTATCTGGCACAGGTAGCTCACAAATCAAAGCTGGCGCTGTTTCCGGCTTACCATCCGGTGTCGTAGCTGCAACATTCTCCGGACTTGAAATAGTTGAGCACTCAGCACCGATCACTGCCGCTGACTCGTTAGAGAAAACGTTCACATGGACTGCGCCTGCCACGGGTGTTGGTGACATCAAAATGTATCTGACCGTTAACGCGGTAGATGGCCTCTCAGGAGCCAGTGCAGTTGACGCATCAACCAACACGGTAATAACACTCCCACTCTACACTCCGCCAACAACATCAGTGGCATCGGTTACAGAACAAACAAACATTTCAGCATTCCCTAACCCTGTTATTGATGAACTGCACCTGCAATTGAACGATAATTTCGCTACTTCAACTTTGAGCGTATTCGATATCACAGGTCGCAACATCATGAACACCGTTGTAGCTCCGAACGCAGCAGGCAGCACCACACTTAATACTTCAAGCTGGGTGCCCGGTATGTACAAGATCGTTGTTGCAAACACCAACGGGTCAAATACAATATCAGTAGTAAAGCAATAATCTTTTGAAACATCATAAAAAAGGGAAAGGCGCTCTGGTAGCGCCTTTCCCTTTTTATTTCAACAGAATATCACGCTACTTCATCACCACCTGCACCGTCTTCCGCGTCTGCTGCCGAAGCAATATTTCTTTGTCCTTCGTAAGGTCAAAGATCACCTCAGGCGTAAAGTGGCGCACAGTCAGTATGTTCACATTCTCATTCACCGATACCTTGTAATCCTTACCCAGCACCTGCTTCAGGGCCATTACTTTGTCCTCCCTGTTATCAATACATGCCACAAAACTGATTGCCGCATTCTGTATCAGATTGATCTTCACTTTCAGGCTGTGGAAAATGCCATATATCTTACTGAGGTTATCTTCCGTAATGAATGAAAAATCCCTCGTCGTCACCTGTACCAGTATCTGCTTGTCCTTAAGTACTATAAGTGGCGGATAGTGCGCATCGCTCACATCAGCCTTGATAACAGACCCCTCCAACTCCTTATCGAGGAAGCACTTCACATACAACGGGATATTGTTGTTGTGCAGCGGCTTGATGGTCTTGGGGTGAATGATCTGGGCACCATAGAACGCCATTTCTATCACTTCGGCATATGATATCGCATCTATCTTCACTGTATCCGGAAACAGCTTCGGGTCTGCGTTACGGAAACCATTCACATCCTTCCATATCGTCACACTCTCCATTTTCAACATGGCAGCCATTATTGCAGCCGTATAGTCCGACCCTTCTCTTCCCAATGTCACAGAGCTTCCGTAGCCTGTAGAGCCGATGAAGCCCTGCACCACTACTACCCTATTATGCTTCAACTGACGACCAATGATGGCTTCTGCCTCCAGCTTGGTATGGTTCCAGTCCACTACTGCATCTCTGTAGGTGTCATCGGTACGCACCACCTTGCGTATATCTGTCCACTCGGTCTTTATACCATGCTGTAGCAACAAACAATACAACAAACGCGATGAGAACAACTCACCCATACAAACAACCTGGTCGTAAGAGAAATCATAACTGCTGCCATCGGCATCCCTTATCGCCCGCTCAAACTCATCAAACAAAGGCTGCAATAACTGCTGCGCCTTCGCGTAATACTCGTCGTTAAGCAATGCACGTGCGTAGTCTAGGTGTTGTTGCTCCAACTGTTTTGCCAGGGCCAGCGCACTGTCATCATCGCCCTTATAGGCGTGATTAACTATCACCTCAAGGGCATTGGTAGTCTTGCCCAGTGCCGACAGAACTATCAGCAGCGGCTGGTCTTCACCGGTAATAATTGGCAATAAGGCAGTCATCCTGCCGGCGTCTGCTATAGACGCACCTCCGAACTTATAAACTTTCATAAAGGGCGCAAAGATATGGAAAACACAAATTCTAAAAATTTAACGGCCGGTGACTGTTTCATCACCGGCCGTTTATATGTATATGGTTGTATGAATTACTACTTATGGGCCGGCTATATCACCTTCTTGCCCTTCATCGCATCTTTCAGCGCACCTTCCATCACACGCTCAGCATATGGCCTCGACACCTCATTCAGGCTTTCGGTCTCATGCTGGATCTTGTCTTTATCTTTTGCGGCAATTGCATCACGCAGTAACTGCATGTGCGCCCGGGTAGTAGCCGCCTCTTCCTCGGTGAGATCAGCACGGTATTTATCAATAAAGCGCTCTGTAGTATCCAGCATCTGCTGCGCTTCAGTGGTTGCTTCCACCAACGCCCTCGTACCAATATCTTCCTTCGCATGTGTCAGACTATCCAGCAACATCTGCTCCACTTGCTCATCCGTCAGCCCGTACTGTGGCTTTACTTCAATGGTCTGTGCTACACCACTGCGCAATTCAGTTGCACTCACTTTTAGTATTCCGTCTGCATCTATCAGGAAGTTTACTTCCACCTTCGGCAATCCCGCAGGCATGCCTGGTATGCCCGCCAGATTGAACTCAGCCAACTTTCTGTTGTCCTTCACCAGATCGCGCTCTCCCTGAAACACCGATATGCGCATGCCGCTCTGGCCATCCTTTTGTGTAGTATATTGCCGACCTGCCTTGTTGGGTATCTTCGAGTTACGCGGAATAAGCACATCCATCAACCCACCCATGGTCTCAATTCCCAGCGACAATGGCGTCACATCCAGCAGCAACATTTCTGTATTGTTACCTGCCAGTATATCAGCCTGCACAGCTGCACCCAGTGCCACTACCTCATCAGGGTTCAGCTCATCATGTACCTCTCGACCAAAGAACTCTTTCACCCTTTGCTTAACCAATGGCACACGGGTACTGCCACCCACCATCACCACCGCATCTATCTTATCCTTTGTTATGCCCGCATCACGCAGCGCATTGGCACAGGCGGTTATGGTTCTGTCCACCAGCGGTGTTATCACTTCATTGAATTGCGCTCTTGTCAGGCTCACCGCAACTCCGTTCACACTTCCTTCAAATACCTCATTGTCTGAGAGGTGTTTCTTTGCCTCCTCGGCCAATACACGCAATGCCTGAACCTTCATCTTGTCGGCACTTTCACCCAGTCCGGCCTCCTTTTTCCAATACTGCACGATCGCATTATCCAGGTCATCGCCACCCAGATAGGTATCGCCATTCGTGGACAACACCTCAAATATTCCATTGGTTATATTCAATATCGAAACATCAAATGTGCCACCACCCAGATCGTACACCGCAATGGTTTTCTCCTCATGATGTTTAGCACCTATGCCATACGCCAAGCTCGCCGCCGTTGGCTCGTTTATGATGCGCAGCACATCTAGCCCCGCCAGCCTGCCCGCATCGCGCGTGGCCTGCCTTTGGGCATCATTAAAGTACGCCGGCACCGTTATCACTGCCTTACTTATGTTCGCCTTCAAAATATGCTCAGCGCGCTTCTTCAATTCCTTCAGGATGTATGAAGACAGCTCAATGGGCGTATAAAACTTCTGCCCCACCTGTATCTTCACCAGCGCGTCCGTATCATCGTCAATTATGTTGTATGCAAATATGCCTGCATGGTCTTTTACATCTTTATAAGACTTCCCCATCAGGCGCTTCACCGAATAGATAGTACGCTCCGGCTCCTGCAGCAGCTTTTCGCGTGCAGGAGTCCCCACTGTAATACCACCATATTCGTCAAAATGCACGATTGACGGCACCAGCGTCAGTCCATCCGTCTCACGCAACGCTATAGGCTGCCTGCTGTCCTTCCTCACCATGGCCACAAGGCTGTTGGTGGTGCCAAGGTCTATACCCACAATTATGTCCTCTGTCTGTAAACTACCCGTCGCTATATTAATGGCTACTTTGCCCATATCACTTTTTTGCAGAGGCAAAGGTAGGTAAGTTAATCTCTATAGCACGTCACAGAAGTTACCTTTCCTATACCTGTATAGGGCATTTCAATAGCATTCCGGTAGGCTCTCAACACTTTTATTACTCCTCTGAACTCTATTAGGTCACCAATTACGCCATATATGCATTATTCACCAAATAAAAAACCGTAAAAACACTCTTTTATTCAACTGCCCGCTAAAATACCTTTCACGCATTCAATTATGTGTGAATTCATTATTAACCATAAAAACAGGTTCCATGAAAAAAGTTCTATTTATCGGTCTTTTATCGCTTCCGGCTGTAACCATGGCTCAGGACGTGTTTACCCAACAACCAGCAAACGTGAAAACATGCCCGGGGAAAGACATAAACTTCTCTGTACAGACAACAGTTGCAAACGCGTCGTACAAATGGATGATAAAAGTGAATGGCGCCACTAAATACGACACTATTCCGCTTGGCAGCAACTTTCACGACATCACCACTCGCACACTCCACATCAGCAACGTGACACAATATCAAGACGGTGCGGCATTTCAGTGCATTGTTTCGTACACCAAATTCAATAAAAAGAAAAAGATAAACGAAAATGCGGTAGTAGCATCAGCCACGGCCGTCCTCAAGATCGATCCGCCTCTGACGATAACCACCCAACCTACCGACCGCCATGCAACCCTGACCCGTACGGCCATGTTCTATGTAAAGGCCGAAAACGCCACACACTATAAATGGCAGGTAAACAAGTCTGATAAATTCGTTGATCTAGATGACGATGCCACCTACTCCAATGTGGACAAAGACACGCTTATAATTACTAAAGTCACCGGCGATATCTCAGGCTCAAAGTACCGATGTATTGTATCCGGCCATTGCGATACAACTACTTCAAGTGTAGCCACTCTGCGAACCGGCATTGTCATCAAAAAAAACCTCGGAACTCATGGCGACCTCTCAGTTAGCTCCCATGCAGATTCCCAATTCCATGTCGAGGCCATCGGTTCTTGCCAGCCCAGATTTCAGTGGCAGATCAGCAAAGGAAACAGTGGCTTCATCAATATTGGAGAATACGGCTCTATGTTCTCTGAGATGTCTTCTATGAATGACGATGGCTCTACCCGCAGCACGCTCATAATACGCAACGTAGATTGCGGCATGCGCTACACACATGCTCGGTGCATCGTTTATAACGGATGCGATACAGCCGTCATTTCTGACACACTCCGGATCAAACTCAATGGATGCATCGGTACACAGCGATTCAGCATTATTGCCGCTCAGATGTTCGCGCCCGATATCAACGCCGCCTCAACCAACCTCACACAAACATACCTCCGCTTCAGCATACCCACCCGCAAAACCGATGGCATCCCCTACAACGCACCCGCAAGGCGACGGGCAATAATGCTGCGCAATATCTTCATCCAGACCTCCTACACTTCCAATGCTGATAACGTCCGCTACTTCGACTCTTCTGTATCTTCTTCTTCGGGCAGCCTGTTTAAAAACAGGTATGTCAACCGTCTCGATCTCCTTCAGGAATCCCGTTTTAATCTCAACATCAACTTCCCGCTATTGGCCTACTTTATCCCGGCGCGGAAGAACTTCGCCAACCTGGCACATTTCTATGTACAGCCCTTCATTTCTCTCTTCAATACCACCGTCGCCGACACAACCAATACCGTCAACACCAACGTGAACAGCGTTGCCTATGGCCTCAACCTCACCTACCGCACACAAGGCCTTTCCTACGAAGAATTCCCGCTCTACTTCGAATTTGCCTACCGGATCTTTTACATAAACCCCATTTCTTCGCCCGTTCAGCCATTTCTCAACTACCAGACCGGAAACGTGGAAGCATCCTACTTCACCCCGGGAGTTGTACCTGAAAAACCACTTTACACACAACAGGTCATACCCTACCACAACTTCGATGCGCTCATTATGTATGATGTCAACAAAAAGGCAGAGAATAGCTCCAAGATATTCGTGCATTACAGCCTATTTGGCAACATCCCGCTCATGGGTTCAGAGGTAGCAAAGAACTCGTTCTCGATGCTTCAATTGGGCTTCTCGGCTGATATTGCTGCCTTTGTCAAAAACATCTCAGGCGATAAATAATAACGCTTGCGCCGTAAAAAGAAAGATCCCCGCAAACCTCGTTTTGCGGGGATCTTCCTTTAAATCACGAACAACTATTCATAAGCGTAGTCTGCCATATATTCGTATCGTTGTGTCAGCCTGCCGTTTTCGCAAATCGTAGCACGTTGTAGTATGTCGCTTTTCTCCTTCTTCAGCTCGGGCAACACATATTTTTCAAAATGCACCCCGAAGTACTGCGACGCATCCCTCGGCAGCTCGTTCGGTAAGTTATCCACCGCCATTACATCTATTGTATCCCTCGTGTTGGCATAGGGTACCACACGGTGACCGCTTGCCCTGTCTATACCGAACACCGGCTCAGCTATCGTGGTCGAATCAACAGTTATCGGCACCGACCCGTCAACATCGCAGCTTATGTCAGCTATCACACTTATACGCCAGTCATTACGCCTTATATCCTCCTTCTCAAAAAGCCGTGCTATGCGCTTCTCCCAGTATATGCCGTTCATCAATATATCCGTTTGGTTCACGTATGCCGAGAACAAGCACTTATACGCCTCAGGATTGGCATGAAAATCATCCCTGTGAAACAGATTATTGTCCTTGCGCGCATATAGGTCGCCCCCCTTCAGGTGCGTAAACACCGGATACTCGTACTGGTGCGTCAGGTAGTCCATCGGCTCCACCTCTTCTATATCCAGCTGCCGCATCACATCCAGCACGCCCGATGCCACCTTGCCCGATCCAGTCACCACTATCTTCAAATTCGGCAGCTTCACCCTTTCGTAGGCCTGCAGCAGATCAGCATAAGACCGCACCTTATGTGCCGCCGGCAATTCATACAAGCCCCACTTCCTGCCATACGTCAGCAAGCCATTGTGTGCGCCCACAATGCCGGCATACATCCCAAAACCCAATATGCGTTGCGCATCGCTGTGCGTCAGACATTCATAATCTATCATGCGCACTTTTTTCGCGATCAGTGCATGCATCAATCCTTGGTTGTGCGGCTGCTTCTTCTTGGTGTGCGAAAAAAAGAAATACGTCTTTCCGGGCATCAGGTAGTCTACCGGCACCTCCTTCACACCCAGCAAAATATCACATCCGCTCAGATCCTCGGTCACAGTAACGCCCTCTGCAACGTAGTCAGCATCTGCAAAACACCGTGTCGGCGATGCCTCAACCAAGATCTGCACATCGGCATCCTGGTCCATTATCATTCGGCATTGTTTCGGCGTCAGTGGCACCCGCTCATCCGGCAACTTTTTCCTTTCTCTTATCAGTCCTATGCGCAGCATATCTTAATTTTGCCGCAAAGATACGCCGCCTACCTGCCGTTACCAAGGCATACCAACACGACATCAGATCTATGACCAACTATTTCGAACTCTTCAATATTCCTGTCTCGCTGCACCCCGATGCCGCCACGGTAAAGACCCGCTTCTACGAGCTCAGCAGGCAGTACCACCCCGACCGGGTCAGCACCGCAGGGCCCGATGCGCTCAGCCAGGCGCTGACAATGGCTGCAACCGTCAACGAGGCCTACAAGACCCTCCGCGATCCCGATGCCACTATGGCCTACGTACTCCGCCTCAATAATATGTTGGAGGACGAAGAGAAATATGCCCTGCCACCGGCGTTCCTTATGGAAATGATGGACCTCAACGAAGCAGTGAGCGACTACGAAGACAATCCCGATAACGAAGCAGCCCGACTTACCGCTGTCAACAGCCTTGCCGAACAAATGCAGTCATGGCAACAGGCCGCCGACGCCCTCATCGCCCGCTTCGATGCCGGCAACCACTCTCAGGACATATTAGCCCCTCTGAAAGACATGTATTTCCGCAAAAAATACCTGTTGCGCATTCAGGAAAGAATCAATAGATTTGCAGCCCAATTATAGGAGAACACGTCACATCAAAGTGACAATTGTTCCTAAAAAGCCCCGATGGCGGAATTGGTAGACGCGCTAGACTCAAAATCTGGTTATCGCAAGGTAGTGCAGGTTCGATTCCTGTTCGGGGCACCAAACAGGAAGAAGGGTCAAAATTTTTTGGCCCTTTTTCTTTTTTTCCTTTGAAACCCTTGCTGGTAGCGAGAAGCATAGGTATTACCCCGTCTTCAATATTGGTTCGAAGTTCATTATTTTCAAAAACGATCTTTTTAGGGAACATCGAACCAATTATCTGGTGTTTTAGCTCCAAATCGGCTTCTGTCAATAGTTCCACCATATTGCATAAAAAATAAATTCCAAATTCGAGTATCTCCCTTTCTTCAGGATTTTTCTCATTTACCTTACTCAGCAATCTAACCAACTTTTCTATTTCAGGTTGGAGTTTAGCTTTTATGCTTCGGTATTCGGACGCGTCCAAATCACCATCTAACATCAAAGTTTGTGCATTTTCTAAGCGGCTTCTATAGGTGCTAATTTCCTTATCTATTTTTTCAGTTTGCGTTTGCTGGTCGTCGTTTGTTTTCTTGTGCAAATTTGTCGTCAGGGCTTCTACAGTTTTTATCAGCTTTTGATTTTCGCTCACCTCTTTTAGCCTGTCGTAAAAGGTCTTATTTACATCCTCCGCTTTAACTCTTTCTTTACATCCATCAAAACAGTGATAATAATAATATTTGCCGCCATTGCCACTTGAGCCACTGCCTGTCATGGTTTTGCCGCATATCCTACATGCCAGAAAACCGCGCAATGGTAATTGTTCTTGTTTTGTTCTCCGTGCAGGCATTCCAATTTTCTTCCGACCAAGGAGAACATCTTGAACATCATTAAAGATGTCTAACGATATGAGCGGTTGATGTTTTCCGGTAACAATTGCGCTTTCTTCATCCTTATAGGCCGGAACAACAATTTTGCCCACATAGAATGGATTGCGCAACATGATCCAGAAAGCATTGCGGCTAACCTTTAATCCTTTTTCATTCATCATTTTCCTGGCTACTTCGATTGGGTATTGACCTGTTGCGAATAACTCAAAAGCGTATTGCACTAAATGTGCGTTGGCATCAGGCAGAACAATCGGTTTGTTGGCATCATCTCGCTTATTGGCATACCCTATCGGGGCTTGCCCCGTCCATTGTCCATTTTTTAATGCTCTCCGCATTCCTGCAATGGTATTCAAGGATCGTCTGTCGTTTTCTACTTCCGGTGTTGTCAAGTAGATGGCGAGCATTATTTTGTTTTCTGGGACACTTAAATCAAGCGGTTGCTCAATTGCTTGTGGCTCGACTTTATGCTTATGAAGGGTGCTAATCATATTATAGGCTTCCGGCGCATTACGCGAAAACCTATCCCATTTCAGAAAAAGAAGCAGGTCAACCTGTTCCTTGTTCTTTTTTAAATAATCAAGCAAACGGTTGAATTCAGGACGGTCAAATGTCTTAGCTGAAAAGTCCTCTTTAAACAATGCCACTACTTCAATTCCATTTATCGCGCAATGGTTGCGAAGTCGGTCTTCTTGGTGATGTAGGCTATGCCCCTTCTCAGCTTGCTCGTCTGTACTCACACGGATGTATAGTATGGCTCTCTTTGCTTTCATTTGCTTTGACA
The DNA here is from genome assembly GCA_044220845.1 of Flavipsychrobacter sp. Classification (GTDB taxonomy): domain Bacteria; phylum Bacteroidota; class Bacteroidia; order Chitinophagales; family Chitinophagaceae; genus Nemorincola. The sequence goes on from JBGAQG010000037.1 coordinate 21,066, forward strand.
TCAAGATGTAGTTTAGTCAGTTTACGATCCTTTGCTATTTGTATTACTGCTTCCATAATTAGGTAGGCAAACTCGCGCATCCTTATCAGTTCTATATCGGTAAATTGATTGTCTTTATCATTCCAAATTTCCCGCATTATCTCTAAGGATATTTTCGCCTCACCTAAAGTCTCATCACGCTTTGTAATTTTGATAATGTTCTTTCCCACAGCTTGTTTTTGCTGTAAAGCTACAACCACTCAAAAACCCACTTACCGCGTTCAGGAATACTGTACGATAGTGTACGAAAAGGTACCGAAAATGGCAAAGTGTACTAATACTCTTTAGGCTCATCGCTTATGTTTTTGGGGAAGCCGATGTGTTGAAAAATTATGTCTATCTGTTTCACCGTATAGTACCTTCCCGTTTTCGTTCCAATCGCTGTTTGCAATGGCTTCAGCCAGCTAACAAGTGTTGGCTTTGTGACCCCATATAACCGTGTCAGTTCCTTTAAGGTGTAGGGGCGCACCTGACATTCGTTTACATTTACCATTTCCATTTTATATTGCGTTTTTTGTTTACTTATCAAGTAGTTGTGTTGGGTTGGTAAACAAATGTTATGCTCATCCGTACAATTCTATAAATTCATCTGTGTGTAAATGCAATTCTGCGGCCATACCCGCTGCATCTAATTTCTTCTTCTTTTTTAGGTCTGCAATCCATTGTCTAAATAACTTAGGTTGTTCCAACGGAACATCAAGCTCCACCGGCTCTCGCCTTCGGATTTTCTTATCGTTAAATTGCTGGAGTAAATACCTTTTTTGATTATCAGTAAGAAAACCCAAGTCGTCGGCACGGTAAAGCAATGAGATCATCGATACTTTCCATTTGCGCTTCAACTCTGCCAGCAAAGCCAATGTAACGCCATCTTTAAACTCCTCCCTCATTTCCTTTTCCGGCATTAAGAACTCCGCTGCAAAAAGATTGGCTTCATGGCTGACATCAATATTCCAGTCAACAGGCTTGTAGGTGTGCATTACTAAGTGTCCGAGCTGGTATGCAAGTGAAAAACGTTGCCTATCCCCTAATAAAAGCTTATTCAATACAATAATGGGATATTTGTTGTCGGTAAGGACAGTGCGGCTGTCAACGCGCTCCGTGCCAAAGTCAACAACTTTTACTGAAATACTATTTCGTTCAATAACATCAACAACGTTTTCAATAATAGCTTTCTTTATTCCCCACACCTTGCGTATCTCGTGCGCAATTTTTGTGGGAGACATTTCATTGTCAGCCTGAATAGTAGGTATCATCGGCATTGGTATGCCCAATTCCTCTGTTAGATGCTTTACATGTAACCGAACAATATTTACTCTTGCATTTACAACAGTTAATACTTTTTGGGCAACGGTTTCACGTTTACGATATGCAACACTTTCCGGCGCGATTTCGCCATGTTGATAGAAAAAAGACAACGGGTAGTGAGTAATTTCTGAAATTGTTTTTAGATTATCTTCTGAAAGCACAGAATCACCCCTCTCTACCTTACTTAAAAAAGTTGGAGAAAAGCCTATTCTATTAGCGAGTTCAACTTGATTAATACCTCTTGTTTCTCGCGCTAAAACAACCATGTTCGAGTTTATCGTTTGCCTCATCATTATCATTTGACGATGCAAAGCTACAAACCGAATTTGTAAAAAACAAAAAAAAATGAACTAAAATGTATCTTGTTATATAACCTTAAGTATAAATCAAATAATAAAAATCAGCATGTCATAACTGCTAAAACTTCATTTTCTGTATTCGCATTGCATTTAGGACAGCCAATAACGCAACCCCGACATCAGCAAAAACAGCTTCCCACATCGTTGCCTTTCCGCTTGCACCAAGCACCATCACGATACCTTTTACGACAAAGGCGAAAGTGATGTTTTGCCAAACAATGCCATTAGTAGCTTTTCCAATTTTTATTGCTCTGGCAATGCGGGAGGGTTGATCGGTCTGTATAATTACGTCCGCCGTCTCGATGGCTGCATCACTTCCCAGACCACCCATTGCCATACCAACATCACTTAGGGCAAGAACCGGGGCATCATTTATCCCATCACCGACAAATACAACTACTTTAGATTTGTCACTCTTTATTTCTTCCACTTTTTTCACTTTGACCTCCGGTAGTAAATCTCCAAATGCCTTATCAATGCCTAACTCCTTTGCCACTCTGTCAACAACTGATTGTTTATCGCCCGAAAGCATGATTGCTTCTATATTCCTGTCATGAAGGGCTTTTATCGCATCTTTACTATCTTCTTTTATTTCATCGGCAATTGTAATGTAACCGACCAGCTTTTTGTCAATGGCAACCAACACAATAGTATCAGCAATGTTTTTTAATTCGCCATTTACCTGCACACCCACTTTGTCCATAAGTTTCAGGTTACCTGCATGAATTTCCTTCCCATCAATAACTCCCTGTAATCCATGCCCACTAATTTCTTCCAAACCTTCTATTTTAATATTCTTCGCTTTGTCTCCAGCGTACTGAACAACTGCCTGCGCTACAGGATGTGTTGATGCTGCTTCTAAGGCTGCAGCCATTGGCAGCCATATTGCCTCATCTGTATCATAGCTTTTTACTTGTTGCACTTTGAAAACACCTTTGGTAAGTGTTCCTGTTTTATCCATCACTACAGTATTTACTTTAGTCATAAGGTCTAAGAAGTTTGAACCTTTAAAGAGAATACCATTACGGGAGGCTGCACCAATTCCGCCAAAATACCCAAGCGGAATAGAGATTACCAATGCACACGGACAAGACACAACAAGAAAAATCAATGCCCGGTAAAGCCACTGATCAAATACATAATCGTGTACGAAAAAATACGGGAGTGTTGCAATACCAAAAGCACCAAGTACCACGATTGGCGTATATATCCTCGAAAACTTGCGGATGAATTGCTCGGTTTTTGCTTTCCGCGTTGTTGCCTCCTGAACAAGCGATAGGATACGGGCTAATGAACTGTCATTGTAGAGCTTTGTTACTTTTAATTCAACTACCTTATCCTGGTTGATCATTCCTGCAAGTACAGGTTCTCCTTTACCGATCTCAGAAGGTTTGCTTTCCCCTGTTAGTGCAGCAGTATTAAATGAACTACCATCACTGAGCATTTCACCGTCAAGCGGAACTTTTTCTCCGGCTTTTACCTGTATAACATCATCTATTTTTACCTCTTTTGGAGGTACTTCGCTAAAATTGCCGTCACGTTTTACAAATGCAGATGAGGGACGAATGTCAAGTAATGCCTTAATGCTTCTTTTTGCCCGGTTTACAGCCGCATCCTGAAAAAGCTCCCCGACCGTATAAAATACCATTACCGCTACGCCTTCAGGGTACTCACCTATAAAAAATGCTCCAATCGTAGCTATGGTCATTAATACAAATTCGGTAAAAACATCGCCCTTTATTATCAATCGAAAGCCCTGCATTGCAACAGGGTAGCCTACAGGAATATATGCTGCTATATACCAAGCAAGCCTTATCCACCCATTAAAAAAAGTAGGCTTTATTAGCTGGTCACAAACTATCCCTGCCAGCAGTATTGACAGGCTGATGATTACCGGTGCATAAACCTTCCATTTACTCTTAACCTCATCACTATGGCTGTGTTCATGCTCTTCATCATGAGTGTGTTCATCTGTCTCAACTTCGCCTTCCTGATGTACATGGAGGTTATTGGTAGCGACAACCTCCAGATTATTTTTTGCTAATACATTTAGTATGTCCTGTTTGTTTGTCTGCAATTGATTGTATTCCGTTCGGATAACTCCCGCTGCCGATACAGAAACACTTAGCATCCCTTTTAGCTTCCGTAAGTCATGTTCAATACCTTCAGCTTCATTCAGTTCTCGAAATGCTCTGACCTCACACAACAAATGCCCGATTTGTTGTGTGATTGTAGCTCCTTCTTCCCTCGCTTTTTCCTGAATCTGATCTATCGAAATGATGTCGGGATTGTAATGAAAGCAAAGCTGCGCTTCCTTCCCTTTACCTACTATATGCACTTCTTCTATGCCTTTATGCTTCTGCATTACAGCAATTATCCGGTCAACACAAGCATCCCTTTCATCGGGAATGTCGGGCAATATTATATCGAGATTGATTTTTATTTTTTGCATAGTTCGGTCATTAATTGTTATTCTTCCTCTGTGCTGCCTTTTGATTTGGATAAAATATAGAAAGCCCCTTTGGTTGCAATTTTAACATTTGAAGGAATTTCCGTTAACGGAGTTATTTGTACATAACCCAATTCGGTAACGCCAGTTGTAACTTCTATTGGCTTGAAGCTGTATTCAGTGATCTCATGCTCTTTTTTATCATCGTCAATATGTTTGCTGTTCTTTGTCTCTGTCAAGACGTAGATATAGTTCTTACCCTCCGAACGAACTATTGCTTCCTCTGGCACGGCTGTGGTTAGCTGCTCTCCTACATCAATAAGCGCAGTGACATACATTCCGGGTATCAGGTGGTATTTGTTTGTGCCCTTTATTTCGGCATGTACGATGATCCCTTTGCTTTCATCTTCAAAAGATTTATTGATACCGTATATCACGCCGTAGATCTGTTTGTTGTTTTGATTGGTCAAGGTAAAAGTCACCTTTTGCCCGTTCTTAACTTTGAAAAGGTCCTTTTCATAGACAGTAAGGTCGCAGTGTATTTGTGAATTGTCTATGATCTCCATAAGTGGCTTACCCGGTTCGGCGTAGGCTCCGGTGTTCACGGAGATATGCCCTACTGTCCCGCTGATAGGTGCTTTGACGGCAATCTGTCGAACAATATGCCCATTTATAACAGTAGTCGGATTTATTCCGAATTGCTGTAACTGCTTCTCTATGCCTGCAATTTTTGACCTCTCCGCATTGTAATTAGCTTGAGCCTGTTCATATACTTTTCCAGTGCCAGCGTCGGCTGCTTTTAATTCCTTTTGGCGTTCATATTCAGCCGTTATATAACTGAAGCCATTTTTTGCGGCTAAATAATCTTGTTGGAGTTTAATAAAATCGGTGTTTTCAAGCAGAGCAAGAACTTGTCCTTTGGTAATTGACTGACCCTCCAAAACGTTTATTTTTTGCACAATCCCACCGACAAGTACGTTTACGTCGGCTTTATTCTGTGGTGGAACTGCGAGCTGTCCCGTAGCTTTAACCACAGACAACAAGTTTTTTTGCTCTATTACTCCAATTTGTATTCCAACCGATTTGATTTGGTCATCTGTTAGCACAATAGCACCATTACCGTCTTTGGCTTTGGCTTCAGTATGTTCCTTTTTCTCGTCCTTACTACCGCAAGAAAGGCTACAAATGGAAATAGCCAGCAGTGTATATATTAAGAGTGCTTGTTTCATATTAGTTCTTTCCCGTTAAATAGTTTAATGTAATGATGGATTGATTGTACTGGTTAATGGCATTCAGGTATTGCAGTCTCGTTTGAACAGCCAGTGAGACATTCTGTACAAATTCGATATAGCCTATCTCCCCGTATCTAAATGCGGCCTTTGCAATGCGTATTTGTTCCGCCGTCTGTTGTTCTCCAACATTTTGATAATAGCTGATTGTCTCCCTATACTTTAAGTATTCCTGATGCGCTTGATAATATTGCGTTTTCAGGTTTATTTCAGAAATTGTTTGTTTGCGTTGAGCAATAGACAAACCTATTTTCTCTGATTTAATTCTTCCTTTTGCCGCTCCATAAAACAGAGGTACTCCTAACCCAACTTGAAAGCCAGCCACGCGCGTCCCATGAAAATAATTTCGTTCGATATTTGCTGGATTAAATCCGTTGAGCAAGTATTGATGGGAGTAGCCAAAGGTAAATTCGGGCATTAGTTTGGAACGTTCTAATTGCACCTTTGAATTGTGAATGTCGCTTGTGTCTGTTTCCTGAAACGATAGCGCAACAAAGGTATCAGTTATGACAAATGGTTCATTTCTACCGGATAACTGTTGCAGCTTGAATTCGCTCACACGCAGGTCGGCCATGACTTCACGGATTTGCATTTGTACTTCCTGATATTTATTGTTTGCTGTAAGTTGTTCCAGCTTATTCGTTTCTCCGGTCTTATACCGTACTGCAGCCTTTTCAGTAAACTCCTTATAGGCACTGTCAAGAAACATAAGTACTCGCAATTTCTGCCTGTTGTATAGGTACTCATAATAAGCACTCTTTACATTTTTGGCTATTTCCGCTTCAGTGAGATGCTGGGAACGTTTGAGCATATTTGTTTGCTGGGTTAACACCTTCTTTTGATTAATATAGTATCCCGGCCATGCAATGTTTTGGGAAATGCCAATTGAGTTGTCTATGTTACCTCCGCTGGTCGGGTCTTGCGTTAGTGTAAGGTTGGTCTTGCCCAAGTCCAGAAACGTGCCTTGCAATATTCTTGATTGTTCTACTTCCAAAGTGGCAGCCTGAATCTGCGTATTATTTTTCAGAGCGTCATTGAGAATGCCTTGTAAATTACTCCCTGTGTTTTGAGCTTTGACGTTACCGGAATAAATCAGGCTCGCAAACAGCAGAATAGCTACGGTTGCGGATGTCGCAACTCCTGATCTGCCGCCTTTGCTCTTTCTTGAGAAAAGCATGTATAAGCAGGGCAGAACAAATAGGGTAAGAAATGTTGCTGTTACTAATCCACCAATTACTACGGTGGCTAAAGGCTTTTGCACTTCAGCGCCAGCACTTGTAGATAATGCCATCGGTAAAAAGCCAAGTGATGCAACAGAAGCAGTCATAATAATTGGGCGCAGCCGGACTTTTGTGCCTTCCAATATCCTCTGGTAAATGTCTGTCATCCCTTCCTTTTGCAATTGATTGAAATAGCCAATCATGACTATTCCATTCAAAACGGCTACCCCAAACAACGCAATAAAGCCAACTCCCGCCGAAATGCTAAATGGCATTCCCCTAAGCATGAGTGCAAATACTCCGCCAATTGCTGACAGCGGCACTGCCGTAAATATCAGTAGCATTTGAGTTATTGAACGGAATGCGACAAACAATAGAAATAATATCAGTAATAATGCCGCAGGTACAGCCACACTCAACCGTTCCTTTGCCTCTTTTAAATTCTGAAATTGTCCACCATAACTCATGTAGTAGCCAGCGGGCAGTTTGAGTTTAGTATCTAATATCTGTTGGATTTCGGACACTGCACTTTCAACGTCCCTGCCTTTAACATTAAACCCGACATAAATTCTTCTTTTGCCGTCTTCTCTTGAAACTTGCGCAGGGGCATCTTTAAATGATATTTCAGCTACCTGATTTAATGGAACTTTATTGCCGGAACTGAGAGGAATAAACAGATTTTCAATATTGACGATATTCTCGCGCAAGTCTCTCTGTAGGCGAACGACCATATCAAATCTCTTTTCTCCCTCAAATACCACTCCCGCTACGTTTCCAGCAAAAGCTGTCTTTAGTACCATGTTCACATCGGTAATACTGAGGCCGTATTGAGCAATTTTGTCTCGATTATAAACTACCTGAATTTGTGGCAAGCCGTTTACCTTTTCTACATAGGGTTCTGTAATCCCATTAACATTTTTTATCAACCTTGCCGTTTTGTCTGCCTCTTCTGAGAGTATGTCAAGGTCTTCCCCATAAATTTTGATTGCTACATCTTGCCGTATCCCAGTCATTAGCTCGTTAAAACGCATCTGCATCGGTTGGGTAATTTCAACATTAACTCCAGGCAGAACCGATAATGCCTGTTCCATTTTTTCAATCATTTCTTGTTTGCTTGTCGCAGAAGACCACTTTTCCTTCGGCTGCATCGCTAACATCATATCCCCCCGCTCAAAAGGCATAGGATCGGTCGGAATTTCGGCACTTCCTATCCGGGTTACTATTTGCTTTATTTCCGGGAACTTTTCTTTTAGTATTTTTTCGGCTTTAGTAAAGGTTTGTACCGCTTCATTAAGCGAAGTCCCTTGCATCATGGATATTTCAACCGTAAGGTCGCCTTCTTCGAGGGTAGGGATAAATTCACCACCCATATTCCTAAATGCTAAGATCGCAACCACAAATAGCCCTACTGCACACAGGACAGTAATGATCCTAATTTTCAGTACAAACTTCAAAGCTGGCTCATAAATTCTATGCAGCAAGTCCATTATCCGGTCAGAGATGTTCCTTTTATGCACAGTCTTTTTACTCAACAGCAATGCACTTACCATTGGCACATAAGTAAGAGAAAGAATGAACGCTCCGAGAATGGCAAAAGCAACGGTCTGCGCCATAGGTCGGAACATTTTGCCCTCTATCCCAACAAGGGATAATAAAGGGAGATAAACAATGAGGATAATGATCTGACCAAAAGATGCTGAATTCATCATTTTACTTGCACTCACCTTTACTTCGCTATCCATTTGTTGTTGGGTTAACTTTTGCATACCGATGTAAGTTTTGTTTGTATAGAGATTGTGAATGACGCTTTCTATAATAATTACAGCGCCATCTACGATCAAGCCGAAGTCTATCGCCCCCAAACTCATCAAATTGCCTGATACCCCAAACAATTCCATCATTCCGAAAGTGAATAACATTGAAAGAGGAATTACCGAAGCTACCAATAAGCCTGCCCGTACATTGCCCAACAATAACACAAGGATAAATATCACGATCAATCCACCTTCAATAAGATTATGCTCCACTGTACCAACTGTTCTGCCTACGAGCTCTGTCCTGTCAATAAATGGCTCAATTACCACTCCTTCGGGCAGTGATTTTTGAATTTGTTTCATTCTTTCTTTTACATTTTTAATTACCTGATTAAAGTTTTCTCCTTTAAGCATCAGCGTAATTCCGGCAACTACTTCCCCTTCGCCATTCCTGATAACAGCTCCATATCGTGTTGCGCTGCCAAACTGAACTGTTGCAACATCCCGAACGAGTATTGGTGTTCCATTTGCATTTTTTATTACTATTTTTTCAATATCGCTGAGTGTCTTAACCAATCCGATGCCCCTGATGAAGTAGGCATTATTGCGTTGTTCTATGTAGGAACCACCTGTATTCTCGTTATTGTTTTCAAGAGCTTTATAAATATCCGGTATGGTAAGATTGAGCGAGTTTAGCTTGTCATTATCTACAGCAATTTCATATTGCTTTACATAGCCACCCCAGCCGCTCACTTCAGCCACACCTTTAGTGCCCGCTAATTGTGTTCGTACAAGCCAATCCTGTATAGTGCGTAAATCAGTTGCACTATATTTATTCTCATACCCTTTTTTTGTATGAAGGACATATTGGTAGATTTCTCCGAGGCCAGTGGTTATCGGAGCCAGTGATGGTTCACCTACATTTTTAGGAATGCTTTTTTCCGCTTCGGCAAGCCGCTCATTTACCTGCGTTCTTGCCCAATAGATATTTACATTATCGTTGAAAACTAACGTAATTACTGAAATCCCTGACCGGGATATTGAACGCCTTTCTATTAAGTCGGCGATGTTAGCCATTTCTAACTCAATAGGCATCGTAATAAACTGTTCTACCTCTTGTGCGCCGAGTGTAGGAGCCTGGGTAATTATCTGAACCTGATTATTTGTGATGTCAGGCACTGCATCTATTGGTAGTTTGGTAAGAGAGTAAACACCCCATATTATCAGGAATATGGTAAGCACCCCTATTACAAGTTTATTTCTGATAGAGAAGCTGATTATTTTATTGAACATTAAAATACGTTTTTAGATAGTTTGCAATACTTCATTATCAAGCCAATGGTTCCTAATAGAACAATTGAAATGCAGATGAATAACATGAAATATCTGATTATCGAAAATGCGACAGATCGTGTCGTTTTCGCTTTTCCTTTCGGCATAATATTCCGGTCTTAATAGCAATAACCCTTTGTAGCATTACAAAGGTTAATGAATAGCTGACTCAGACTATGCTAATTGGGGAGGTTGCCAGATTGGCAATGAAATTTCAATTATTGAAGATGGAAGTTCCACATTATAAACACGTTTTAATAGTGGAATAAATCTTTCTGGTAATGCAACTTGATTGTCGGAAACTGTAAATCCAGAACAACAACTACAAGAACAAAATGGTGAGCAATTGTCATTGCAAGTGTTTTCATTACCGTGGCGGGTGGGAGCTTTCTCAAAAAAAGTATTAGCCGATGTATTAGTCGCATAATCCTCGCAGGCATCTGCACAAGGCACAATGCTCAATACGAGAACCATAATACTTAATATGAATGCGAGAAACTTCACCTACAACAAAATTAAGGACTTTTTGATGGAAATCATGGCAATTATCGCCGGCATGTAGGAGAAAATGACTTCGATAGCATTAAAAATCGCGCTTTTCGATGGTATTAAATGTTGACATGATCGTCTTAACTCGAAATCTCCGACTTTTTTCAATGTTCCTGAATAAGCGGACGATTAAATTCCATATCGCAGGCGACTACTTTAGATATTCGGGCAAATGGTTTCTGATATTGAACTGAAAAGGTGACGAACATGCAAACTCCGCTTTCAATGTCCGGTCAATCCGGCAACGTATATTTTCAACTCCGTGAGCAACTCATTTTGACGACGTATTCTCGCTATATTCTTATGCTTCGTTAAGCTGCTTTTCTCACCATACATAAGCCGCATTTAACATATTACTGACCTATGCCTAACCGTTCATTTTAGCCTTCATATTGGCAATATATTTTATCTACTACCCCTTTTTTCGTGCAAAAAGTAGCAGAAAGTAGCACAAAATGGCAGAAACGTCGGATTTCGAATGATTTTGAATGATTTCGACGGATTTCGCACAACAAGAATAATTATCGAAAAACAATGAAAAGCATCGTCGTGTTTCGGCCCGAAACCGGTAAGTAGCACTTTTTGGCAATAGCATCTTTGTGTCGAAAAACAACGAATCAGACCAATAAAAGAGAGCTATTTATGAGTGCGAAAATCATCCCGCTAATCCCAATCGAGGCAACCAAGACCCCGAAAAAAGAACTGGAGCAGTACGTGCTGGCCGCATGGAACTTTGCCCAAACCCTTCTCTGGAAAGAGCAGCTATTTCAGAAGGACGAAGTAGAAAAAGCGCAGGCACATATTCAGGAGTATTTTGAATGCGCCAAAGACCGCAAAGCAGCCTTTACTGCTTTTTGCGAACGTGTATTGCTGACCAGCCGCTACCTGAACGCCAACAAGTCAAGGTATGTACCGTTCCCTTCGATATGGTTTAACCGGAACTATCCGCATGGCTTTGCCGGAACTAAAAGCTGGTATCAGAAGATACAGATGCAGCGGCAGGATGTTCCCGGCTACCTGCAACACCTGACAACCATTGCGGAC
>JBGAQG010000038.1:0-32138 GCA_044220845.1 Flavipsychrobacter sp.
ATTGAATGCTTTGAATACCTGCAGATCATCGCTAAAATGGACAACACCCAACAGTGCAAGCATTCCGAACCACAAAAACATAATTGGCCCGAAAAACCTGCCTATAAATGCAGTGCCGAATTGCTGAATGAAGAACAACAAAGTAAGGATAGCAATGACTATATAAACGATTGAGTCCTGACTGATATCAGCCATCGCAGGCACCTGCTTAAGACCTTCAATTGCTGAAGTTACCGAGATCGCGGGAGTGATCATTCCATCCGCAAGAAGGGCCGCGCCACCTAACATTGCGGGAACCACCAACCATTTTCGCCTGCGTCTTACCAATGCAAACAAAGAGAATATACCTCCCTCACCCTTGTTATCGGCCTGCAATGTAAGGATCACATACTTCACAGTTGTCTGTAACGTCAACGTCCAAATGATAAGAGACAATACTCCGATTATCAGCTCTCCTGATATCACCTTGTCTTTTATTATGGCATTAAGCACATATAGTGGCGACGTACCAATATCTCCGTAAATGATCCCGAGCGCTATCAGTAATCCTGCTATCGATGCTTTGTTGTGCTTAGCCGACATATGCTGTTATTTGCCTTGCAGACACATCGAGCCCTTGCGGCATTTCGCCGAACTTAATGTGCTTGCAATTGATTCCGTAAAATTGTTGGGGGTAACTCTCCTGATAGACCAAAGCGACCAGACGTCGGCAAAGGTGCAGGTACGTTGCATACATAAAGATGCCCGCTGACACAAGAGTAAAAAATTGTGTGGGTCCGTATCCTCCGAAAAATGACAGCTCTGACATCCGGTTCTGAGAGAGAACAAAATTACATCTGCAAAACCAATTTATGTCGAAAATCACACCACAACTGAAAATATTTTTTACCAATGAGCATTCATAGCACCAGTCAAGGGCAATAATTATCCTTCTCACACCTCATTTTTCCGAGTAAAATGCGAACGCCTTAACTTCGCAAAGAGGAAAATGAACAATTACTACCTGCACTGTTATCGGTCCGAGCTCGGATATCCAGACCTGAACGAAGCAAAGAAGATCGTTGAGGCCAAAGATCCATCCCAAAACAAACCCACATCATCTGACGTAAAACGATCGATCGCTAACGCATTGGTGCAGTTCAATCCGGTACTTGAAAATCCGGAAGTAGATTTCAATGAACTGGCTGAGCTTTGGAACATCTCAATTGAAGAGGCAAGAAAGAACTTTGACCAGATCGAGATCCAGACTCCTCCCGGCGAGATCGGCACGCAGATAGTTATTCACGACAGCATAGTGTCAATTTCAGTCCCCTTCGGATACAGCGAAAGTGATGCAGTAACAGCGTTTGCAAATGTAGACGCGTACACTAAGATCATAAAAAGGATAGCCGGCTATTTTGCCTACGACCCACAGACAGGATTTGTGTATGACCCCTCACTAGCCGATTTCGATGGACTGCTGGTCTACCTTCGCCGTTCCGGTTTTGCCCCTATGACGCGTGCTCAGATAAACCTCAAAAAATCCTGGTGGAAATTCTGGAAGTGATCTATTTCGACTTCCTTTTTTGACCTGCAGCGGCATTTTCATACACATACTCATGAGTCGTTGTATGACGACCGCCAAAATAGTAACGTGTTTCACGCACCCGTCCCTCGGTATCGTACAGATACTCTGTTCTTTCTTCTTCTCTCAAACAGTTATTACCGGCATTAATAAAAACATCCCATTTGCCTCCGGTCATTTCCCCCGACACTCGGGCCTTACCAGAGAACATTGACACAGTTTCAGAACTTAACTTCCCGGCATCGTCAAACCTGACGCATTTTACTATGGGATTCCGATTATCACTCGCCCACTCTATTGCCTTGTACGAGTTGGATTCGTACTTGTAACGGGTAACTATGTGGAACTTCTCGTCCGCAAACACAATGCTGTCCGAAAGTACTCTGCTACCCGGGTCATACAAAAAGAACTCGTCTGATTCATCACATTTCTTTCTTACGACCCGACTATCAACATCACGAAATATATCGCACGCATTCCTGAATCCACCGGGCTTCCTCCCGGGCACTCGCTTATTCAAATGCCTTACTGTAAGTTCTCTGTTCAGACGCCCGCTCACGCTATCATAATAATAAAACACCTTGTCTGAATCAATTGGCTTACCGGTTCTCTCATCACATTTCGTGATCACGGTCTTGTAGTGCTGTGTATCGTCATAGTAGTATAAATAGATACCATCCTCTCTATGGCTATACATCATGGTCGTGTTCCCCAGAAAGTTATTGAACCCACGCACCTCTTCCCTTAATAAACGTCCATCATTGTCTCTATACTGTTTCAGTACTATTTTCTTTTGTGCTGCATTACCCGCTGGATACTGATAAACCGTACACACAGTTTGCCCGAGCACTTCCGGGCAAATAAAACACACCACTACAGCAATAACGATCCTAAACATATCGACAAACTACAAAAGTTGAAACAAAAAAAGTAGGGCCGCCCGAATGGGCGACCCTACTGTCTGTAAAATAATAAGTATTAAAACTACTCTTCGTCGTCAAACTGGAGAACGTCACGGTTTGCCATCAGCAGTTCAAACTCCTCTTTAGAGCCCACTACCAGATCATCAAACTCACGCATACCCGTACCCGCAGGTATCAGATTACCGGTGATAACGTTCTCTTTCAGACCCATCAGAGAATCAGACTTACCATTGATCGCTGCCTGAGACAGTACTTTCGTAGTCTCCTGGAACGATGCAGCTGATATCCAACTCTGAGTACCCAACGATGCTTTGGTGATACCCAACAACATCGGAGACGACGTGGCCGGATTTGCATCACGGTATTCTGCCAGTTTTTTATCGGCTCGGCGCAAACTACTGTTCTCTTCTCTGATCTCACGGATAGTAACGATCTGACCAGGATGTAGCTTATCAGAATCACCTGCATCAATTACCACTTTCTTATCAAAGATCCAGTCGTTCTCGTCCATGAACTCAAACTTATCTACTGTATCTTCTTCAAGGAACTTAGTATCTCCCGGATCAACGATATTCACCTTACGCATCATCTGGCGCACGATCACCTCAATGTGCTTGTCATTGATCTTCACACCCTGCAAACGGTAAACTTCCTGGATCTCATTCACCAGATACTCCTGAACCGCAAACGGACCTTTGATCAAGAGGATGTCACTTGGTGTTGTTGCACCATCAGACAGAGCTGTACCTGCTTTAACGAAGTCACCATCCTGAACCATGATGTGGCGTGTCAGCGGCACCAGATATTTCTTCACCAGCCCCTCACGAGACTCAACAATGATCTCCCTGTTACCACGCTTCACATTACCGAAGCCAACAACACCATCTATCTCAGCCACTACGGCCGGATTGCTTGGGTTACGTGCTTCAAACAACTCAGTTACGCGTGGAAGACCACCCGTGATGTCTCGGCTACGACCCATCACACGTGGGATCTTAACAAGTACCTGGCCGTTGTGTACCTCCTGGTCAGGCTCAACAATGATGTGCGACCCTACCGGAAGGTTGTACATCTTGCTTTCCTTACCTTCTACATATATCGCAGGAATCTTGGTTTTATCTTTAGTCTCGATAACCACTTTCTCGCGGTGACCTGTCTGTTCGTCAGCCTCCTCACGGAAAGTGACACCTTCAATAACATTATCGAAACGAACTCGTCCGCTTATCTCAGAAATGATCACAGCGTTGAACGGATCCCATGTACAGATCACATCACCCTTCGCAACCTTCTTACCATTTGCGATTTTCAGTATAGAACCATAAGGGATGTTGTTCGTGATCAGCAAACGATCGTTTGCAACATCAACGATACGTACTTCACCTGTACGACCTATTACTACGATCTGGTCTTCGCCTTCAGCGTCTTTGTATTTCGTTGTACGCAGACCGTCAAACTGGATAGTTCCCTCAAAACGAGCTACCAATTGAGACTCAATCGCCGAAGAACCCGCCACACCACCAACGTGGAATGTACGGAGTGTCAGCTGTGTACCCGGCTCACCGATCGACTGTGCCGCTATGATACCTACTGCATCACCACGCTGAGCCATGTAGCCCGTTGCAAGGTTTTTACCGTAGCATTTCGCACACACACCCCTGCGGCTTTCGCAGGTAAGTACCGAACGGATCTCAACTGTGTCTATTGGACTATCTTCTATGCGTTTAGCAATATCTTCAGTGATCTCGTCACCTGCTGTAGCTATAAGCTCATCATTCAACGGATCATAAATATTGTGCAGCGACGTGCGACCAAGGATACGATCATACAATGGTTCTACTATCTCTTCGTTGTCTTTCAAAGCAGAAGTAGCAATACCACGAAGAGTACCACAATCTTCTACAGTGATCACAACGTCCTGTGCTACGTCCACCAGACGACGCGTCAGGTAACCCGCATCCGCCGTTTTAAGGGCCGTATCCGCAAGACCTTTACGCGCACCGTGCGTAGAGATAAAGTACTCCAACACGTTCAGACCCACTTTGAAGTTTGAAAGGATCGGATTCTCAATGATCTCCGAACCGGTAGAACCACTACGACGTGGCTTGGCCATCAGACCCCTCAAACCGGCCAGCTGTTTAACCTGCTGCTTAGAACCACGTGCACCTGAGTCAAGCATCATGTACACAGAGTTGAAGCCTTGTTTATCAGCAGCCATCTCACGGATCAGCGTCTCAGTTACACGAGTATCCACACGCGACCAAATATCGATCACCTGGTTGTAACGCTCGTTGTTGGTAATGAGACCCATATTGTAGTTATCCCATACTTCATCAACCTCCAGTTGCGCTGCTTCTACCAACTGCTGCTTAACATCCGGAACTGAAAGATCCCTGATGTTAAACGACAGACCACCACGGAATGCCGTACGGAATCCGAGCGTCTTGATGTCGTCCAGGAACTGTACTGTTTTAGGAATGTTTGTATTCTTAAGGATCTGACCAATGATCTCACGAAGTGACTTTTTGGTCAGCAGTGCGTTCACGAAACCATTCTCTTTAGGCACGTACTGATTGAACAGAACACGACCTACAGTAGTCTCGATCAACTTGGTCACCATGGTGCCATCGGCTTCACGAACTGTGCCGCGCACCTTGATCCATGCATGCAGGTCAGCACGACCTTCATTGTGCGCTATCACCACTTCTTCAGTGCTGTAGAACACTTTATTCTCACCCTTCACTTTTTCAGTGTCGGTTGATTTCTTACCTTTTGAGATATAATACAGACCAAGTACCATGTCCTGAGAAGGAAGAGTAATTGGTGTACCGTTCTGAGGGTTCAGGATGTTGTGGGACGCAAGCATTAATATCTGTGCTTCCACAATCGCTGCATTGCTCAACGGAACGTGTACCGCCATCTGGTCACCATCGAAGTCCGCGTTGAACGCCGAACACACAAGCGGGTGAAGTTGGATAGCCTTTCCTTCGATCAGTTTTGGCTGGAATGCCTGAATTGAAAGTCGGTGGAGCGTTGGGGCGCGGTTCAGCATGATCGGGTGACCCTTCAGAACATTCTCAAGGATATCCCATACCACAGCTTCTTTGCGCTCCACAAGTTTCTTCGCACTCTTAACCGTCTTAACAATACCCCTCTCGATCAACTTACGGATGATAAATGGCTTGAAAAGCTCAGCAGCCATGTCTTTCGGCAGACCGCACTCATGAAGTTTCATTTCCGGACCAACCACGATAACTGAACGACCTGAATAGTCAACACGCTTACCAAGGAGGTTCTGACGGAAACGTCCCTGCTTACCTTTCAGTACGTCAGAGAGTGATTTCAGCGCACGACCACCTTCAGCTTTCACCGCGTTTGACTTACGGCTGTTGTCGAACAGTGAGTCAACTGCTTCCTGAAGCATACGCTTCTCGTTACGTAAGATCACCTCAGGTGCCTTGATCTCGATCAAACGCTTCAGACGGTTGTTGCGGATAATCACCCTACGGTAAAGATCGTTCAGGTCAGATGACGCGAAACGACCACCATCCAACGGAACGAGCGGACGCAATTCCGGTGGTATCACCGGTATATATTGCATCACCATCCATTCCAGACGGTTCTCAATACGGGTATTGGCATCACGGAATGCTTCCACAACGCTCAGGCGCTTCAGAGCCTCCTGCTTACGTTGCTGAGAAGTTTCGTTAGCTGCTGCATTACGCAGGTCATATGACAGCTTGTCCAGATCAATGCGGGCCAGCAGCATCTGCACAGCCTCTGCCCCCATCTTCGCTACAAACTTGTTAGGATCTTCATCAGGCAGGTACTGATTCTCCTTAGACAATCCATCAAGTATCTCAAGATATTCGTCTTCGGTCAGCAACTGCTGCTTGGTGTCTTCCGAGTCTTTCAGGTTCAGCTTTGTGCGGATCATGTCCTCTGCTTCACCTGCCTGAATCACAACGTAACGCTCGTAATACACAATACTCTCCATCTTCTTCGAGCTCACGCCAAGCAAGTAACCTATCTTGTTCGGCAGACTCTTGAAGTACCAGATGTGCACGATAGGCACAACCAGCTTGATGTGACCAAGGCGCTCACGACGCACTTTCTTTTCAGTAACTTCTACACCACAACGGTCACACACAATACCCTTGTAACGGATACGCTTGTACTTTCCGCAATAGCACTCATAATCTTTTACTGGTCCGAATATTTTTTCGCAGAACAAGCCATCACGCTCAGGCTTGTAAGTACGGTAGTTGATGGTTTCAGGCTTCAGCACCTCACCATAAGAGCGATCAAGTATCGCGTCAGGTGATGCAAGACTGATAGTGATCTTACCAAATCCTGCCCTTGGGCGGTTGTCTTTTTTTATTGCCATTTTTTATTTTTCGTTTGGTGGCGGAGATACTCAGTATCCCCGCCACGTTATGAAATTAATGTTTCAATTCATTTGTGTGAGGCCCCTTTGAGCAACTCCACATTATTCGAACTTCAGTTCAAGACCCAGGCCACGAAGCTCATTCACCAATACGTTGAATGACTCTGGTATACCCGCCTTCGGTATGTTGTCGCCCTTAACGATCGCCTCATAGGTCTTCGCACGGCCAACAATGTCATCCGACTTGATAGTGAGCAACTCCTGAAGGATGTTTGATGCACCATATGCTTCAAGTGCCCAAACCTCCATCTCACCGAAACGCTGACCACCGAACTGTGCCTTACCACCCAGCGGCTGCTGTGTAATGAGGCTGTATGGACCGATAGAACGCGCGTGCATCTTATCGTCAACCATGTGGTGCAGTTTGATCATGTATATGATACCAACGGTAGCTTTCTGGTGGAAACGTTCTCCGGTCTCACCATCATACAGATAAGTGTGTCCGAATTCTGGCAGACCTGCTTTGTTGATAAGTTCGTCGATCTCAGATACCGAAGCACCGTCGAAGATCGGCGTAGCGAACTTAACACCCAGCTTTTCACCTGCCCATCCCAGGATGGTTTCATAGATCTGGCCAAGGTTCATACGCGATGGTACACCAAGTGGGTTCAGTACAACGTCTACCGGAGTACCGTCTTCCAGGAACGGCATATCTTCTTCACGAACGATCTTCGCAACGATACCTTTGTTACCGTGGCGTCCCGCCATTTTATCACCTACTTTCAGCTTACGCTTGCTTGCCAGATATACTTTTGCAAGTTTCAGAACACCCGCAGGAAGCTCATCACCAATGCTCAGATTGAATTTCTCACGCTTGTAACGGCCGAGCTCTTCATTAAACTTGATGTTGTAGTTGTGCAACAACTGGTTGATCGAGTCGTCTGTATCCTTATCTCCCGTCCATCCAAGTGGATTTACGTTCTGATAGTCAATTGAGCTAAGTGTCTTAGAATTGAACTTACCACCCTTGCTCAGAACAGTCTCACCAAAGTTGTTAGTGATACCGGCAGAAGACTTGTCTTTAAGAAGGATCTGCAACTTCTCGAACAAGAAGTTTTTCAGGTCTTCCAGATTCTTCTCGTGTACCTTTTCAATCTTCTCCAATTGCGCTTTTTCACGCACTTTAGAGTTCTTGTCTTTCTTCGCACGCTGGAACAACTGCTTAGAAATAACAATACCTTCAGTACCACTTGGTGCTTTCAGTGATGCGTCTTTCGCGTCACCTGCTTTATCACCGAAGATCGCACGCAGAAGTTTCTCTTCCGGAGTAGGATCGGTCTCACCTTTTGGTGTGATCTTACCTATCAGAATGTCTCCCTCTCCTACGTGAGCACCTATACGAATGATACCGTTCTCATCCAGATCCTTAGTAGCTTCTTCAGACACGTTCGGGATATCTGGTGTCAGTTCTTCTTCACCAAGTTTTGTGTCACGAACTTCCAGTTCATACTCATCGATGTGAACCGATGTGAACCAGTCGTCACGAACAACTTTTTCGTTGATCACGATCGCATCCTCGAAGTTGTATCCCTTCCATGGCATGAACGCCACTTTCAGGTTGCGCCCCAATGCCAGTTCTCCGTCCTGAGTAGCATAACCATCAGTAAGGAAGTCTCCTGGTTTCACTTTCTGGCCCCTGCGCACACATGGACGCAGTGTCATACTTGTGCTCTGGTTCGTCTTCTTATATTTTGTAAGTGAATACACTTTCAGGTCGTCTTCAAACGATACCAGACGCTCTTTCTCGTCACGGTCGTAACGTACATGGATATTGTCGGCATCTACATACTCAACAACACCATTACCTTCTGCATGTATCTGGATACGCGCGTCACGGGCAGCTTTTGCTTCGAGACCGGTACCAACAATTGGAACCTGAGGAATGATCAGCGGCACCGCCTGACGTTGCATGTTCGATCCCATGAGCGCACGGTTGGCGTCATCATGCTCAAGGAACGGGATCAGCGACGCACTCAGACCCACGATCTGGTTCGGAGCCACGTCCATGTATTCCACTTCATTAGGCTCCAGGATCGGGAAGTCACCTGTCTGACGAGACTTGATCTTATCTTCCAGGAAGTTTCCTTTCTCATCCACAGGTACGTTGGCCTGCGCGATCTTAGCCAGATCCTCTTCTTCAGCACTGAGGAAACGGAAATTCTTCAGATCCACCCTACCTTCTTTTACCTTACGGTATGGCGTTTCAATGAAGCCCATATCATTGATCTGCGCGTGTACACAAAGTGTAGAGATCAGACCGATGTTCGGACCTTCCGGCGTTTCAATCGTACAAAGACGACCGTAGTGGCTATAGTGAACGTCACGAACCTCAAAGCCTGCGCGCTCACGACTCAGACCACCCGGACCGAGCGCCGAGATACGACGCTTGTGCGTGATCTCTGAAAGCGGGTTCGTTTGGTCAAGGAACTGTGACAGCTGCGATGTACCAAAAAATGAATTGATTACCGAAGAAAGCGTACGCGCGTTGATCAGGTCGATTGGCGTGAACACCTCGTTGTCACGAACATTCATACGCTCGCGGATGGTACGGGCCATACGTGCCAGACCAACACCGAACTGGGCAAACAACTGCTCACCCACAGTACGTACACGACGGTTGCTCAGGTGATCGATATCATCGATCTCTGCCTTACCGTTCGTAAGACGTACCAGATACTTAATGATGGAGATAATATCTTCCTTACTCAACACTTTAGTGTTAAGGTTTATATCAAGACCAAGTTTACGATTGATCTTATAGCGACCAACTTCACCAAGGTCATAACGCTTATCACTGAAGAATAACTTCTCAATGATGCCACGTGCTGTCTCATCATCCGGAGCGTCAGAACCGCGCAACTGGCGGTAGATATGCTGAACCGCTTCCAGTTCTGAGTTCGATGTATCCTTATTAAGTGTATTATATATGATAGAGAAATCACCGCTCACTTCTTCCTTCTGCAGGAACACGGTTTTTATTCCCATTTCCTGAATCAGCTCGGCATTGCTTTCGTCAAGTATGCTGTCACGATCCAGTACTACGTCATTACGCTCAATCGTTACAACTTCACCGGTATCCTCATCAACGAAGTCTTCTGTCCAGCTACGCAATACACGAGCGGCAAGACGGCGACCGATATGACCGGCCAGTGACTTCTTGTCCACTTTCACTTCCTCAGCCATACCGAACAGATCAAGGATGTCCTTGTCCGTTTCGTAACCTATGGCACGCAGCAGTGTTGTAACAGGGAATTTTTTCTTACGGTCAATGTACGCATACATCACGTTGTTGATGTCGGTCGCAAACTCCATCCACGCACCCTTGAACGGTATCACGCGCGCACTGTAAATTTTCGTTCCGTTCGGGTGAACGCTCTGACCAAAGAACACACCCGGAGAACGATGCAACTGAGAGACTACCACACGTTCAGCACCATTGATCACAAACGTACCGCGTGGTGTCATGTATGGGATGTTGCCCAAAAACACATCCTGAACGATTGTTTCGAAATCTACGTGCTCTTCGTCATTACAGCTCAACTTCAGCTTTGCTTTCAGCGGCACCGAATAAGTCAGACCACGCTCCATACACTCGTCAATCGTGTAACGGGGTGGATAGAAACTCAAGCACGAAGATGTTTCGCGTGTCGGTTATCGGGAAATTCTCTTTGAACACCCTGAACAACCCTTCGTTGTTACGCTTGTCTGGCGTCGTTTCCAGCTGGAAGAAGTCCTGGAATGACTGAAGCTGGATCGCCAAAAGGTCAGGCGTTGCGGCTGCATCATGTAGCTTGCCGAAATTCACCCTGCCGGCTGCGGTCTTTTTTTGCGTTATTGCCATAATGATCTGTTACTCCTTTTTTACAAATAAAAATAGCCCGAAAAGCAGGACAGGCCTACCTTTACAGGCATTCTTCGTTATCAGAGATTAGTGAAAATATTTCCTTGCACGTACGTTTCCCTTCAAAAAAGGGATGGCAAAGATAGCGAAACGCCTATAATAAGCAAAAAATATTCCAAACTTTTCAAAACACACAACTTATCCGCCCAAATCCACCACCAACACAGTAAATATTTTTCTCGCTCATGTATTCTTTTTAACTTATCATTGAGATAAAATTATGTTAAAAGTGACATTTTTAACATTTTATTCTGCTAATGTAATCACAAATAACAAAAGAAGTGGGACGAAATGTTCAAATATATAGAACAACACTAATGCGCAACCCTACATCTCTCCACCTCTGTGTTCTTGAAAATAATTGTACTTTCACACCTCAAAATCCAAAAAATGAGAAAAAGCATCACTATAATAATAATACTCATCTCAACTCTTTCAGTTACTTCCTGCCGAAAAAACCACACCTGCACTTGTAAGATCGTTACCGGTAAAGCAGCAGATTCGGTAGTGGTATACGAACTCGAAAAAATGTCCGACCGCGCAGCAAAACGTGAATGTAAAGGAAAACGCGGGGCTATTTACGGGCTTTTATATGAATGTAGCCTGTAAAAGCGCAAAGCTCCGATACCGTTTTGCCGAAAAATCTCATACCATTATCATGGTATTGACTTTTTAACAAATATTACAGAATGGATCTTCAGCCATCATTTTTTGCACACTACGATAGTCATGACTAAAATCAGTAGGTAGGCTATACAACGAATCTGTAGTTTGTTTATTTTCGTGCTACTAAAACAAATAAAGTATGAAAAAACTAATCCCAATGATCGCGGTTGCGGCGCTCGCAACAATGTTTACCTCTTGTAAGAAAGAATACACTTGCACCTGTACTACTACTGTTGGGGGTGTATCAACATCTGCTTCTGGTAAAACAACAAAAATGACTAAGAAAGACGCGAAAGCGGCATGTGAAAAAAGCACTACCACTGCTGGTATCACTGTTACATGCAAACTCGACTAATTCTTTTAGTACGATTTTTCAACAAAAGGCGCCACTGGCGCCTTTTGTTGTTTTACAACCATTTCTTTCTTTAAAAAAAGTCTACCATATACGTTTTTCAATGTCAACTGTATCTTATTTTTACCCGGAAATTTTCTACGAATGAAAAAACTACGTTACATAATTGCTCTGGCTATTGCTGTTTCTGGCATTACATCGTGTAAAAAAGATTACACTTGCACTTGCACCATTACCTCAGTAGCTACTGGAAAATCTTCGAAGTCTACGGTAGAAATAAGAAACGAAAAGAAAAGTTCAGCAGCTGCAGCCTGCCGTTCGCGCGAGCAGAACATTATCGGCTATAAAACGTCCTGTATAATAAACTGATCTGGAACGGCATGCTATTTGCACCGACTCAGTTCACACAATCATCCTAACTGCAGAGACAACCAAAGCCAACATCAAACTGGTATCAGCATTCTCTAGCAAAATACCTGAAAGTGCGCAAACAAACCCACCCAAAACCGGCGAGTTCTTTATTGTAAAATGGAACGAGTCTTCATATCCCGAATCTGTGTTTTGGAGGGGGCAGGGCGGATGGCTATCGTGTAATATCGAAAAAGCCGTAAAAAAAGGAAAAAAGTACATAGGCATTCCTGTCGAGATCGAGAAGATCAAAAAGGGGCAGTTGCTCATGTTCAGTCCGGTCACCGGTGGCAGGTTCCCCATACCGGCAGAAATCTCCGAAAATGCCAAAAACACGATCTTTTATAAAACAGCCGGTAGCGCATGGAAATCCTTTCCGGTGAAAAAGATCATCAAGAAATAACTGAGATTACCTGAACTATTGAATAAACTGAAATGGCTACAACAATGTTTGTAGCTTTTTCTTTTCCTGAACGCAGCTACCCCACCACCAGCTCGCGTGCACTGGCCATAGCTGCGTCACTTGGTTGTTCACCACCAATCATTTGTGCTATTGCCCGCACACGTTCATTTTCGGCAAGTACCTTTACCTTGGTCGATAATCGTCCGTTTGTATCGGCCTCCTTATAAACATAGAAGTGCCTTGTGCCACGAGCCGCGACCTGAGGTTGGTGTGTGATGCATATAACCTGATGATACCCAGCCAGCTCCCTAAGCAAAACACCCACCTGTCGGGCTGCCTCTCCCGAAATACCGGTATCAACTTCATCAAATATTAAAGTAGGCAAATGCAATGCCCTTGCTATCAAAGATTTAATGCATAACATTATCCTGCTCATTTCTCCCCCCGACGCCGCCTTATATAACAACTGAAATTTCCCGCTCTTATTCGCATCCAACACAAACTGCACATTGTCTGTCCCGTGGAAAGAAAGTGGTGCTTCGTTGATCTCAATACCAAATCTGGCGTTCGGCATCCCCACCAGTGCCAGCAATTCATTGATCCGCTTCACAAAATCAGGTGCTGCCTTTTTGCGTACACCCGACAATTGACCGGCTGCCGTCATCACTTCCGCATGCTGACGCTCTGTCTCCCTTTCAAGTTCAGTAATACCTTTATCCAAATCATGGGCAACCATCAATTCTTCTTCCAAACGTTGCTGCAGAGATAACAGATCGCTTGTCGTGGCCATTCCGTGCTTTTTCAGCAATTTGTACCCCAGGTCGTTCCTTTGCTGCAATTCTTCCATTTTAGCAGGGTCCAATTGCACACCACCCTGCATGTCCTCAATTTCCGCCGCAATGTCCTTCAGTTCTATCCACACCGACGACATTCGCTCGCAGGTGTCCTTTATTGCCGGCAAAACATCACCAAGCGACTGCAACTGTTGCATCAGGCGCTTCAGCTCGTTTACCAGTGGTTGCTCACCCTCGCTCAGCACTCCTTGTACCCCCTGTAAAACAGACAGTATTCGCTCCGAATGTGCCATTTGCTTCAATTGCTGTTCTGCCTCCTCTATTTCATTTTCTTTAAAAGAAGCTTGCACCAATTCGTCAAGGAGATACTGTTTATAGTCAGCCTCCTGCTTCAATCTGGCCAATTGCACCTGTTTCTCCTCAAGCTCTTTTTGACACCTTTTGTATGCCTTGTACTTCTCTCTGTATACGTCAGCCGCTTTAATATTGTTGGCAACAGCATCAAGTGCATTTACCTGAAAACTATCCTCAGCTATGGCAAGATGACCAAACTGCTGCTGCAGGTCCACCAACATTGAGGTCAACTTATTCAACACCTGCAGGGTCACAGGCGTGTCGTTCACAAATGCGCGCGACTTTCCACTTGCAGATATTTCTCGCCTGATAATGCACACGTCGTCCTGCTCCAGCTCTTCTTCCGCCAGCGCACGGGCCAATGGTTCATTTCCTTTCACAAAAAAATGTCCCTCTATCACTGATTTCTCATCCTTGTTGATCAGGACAGATGTATCAGCCCGCTCTCCCAAAATGAGGGATAAAGCACCCAAAATGATACTCTTGCCGGCACCGGTCTCGCCCGTCACGGTATTCAATCCCGCGTCCGGCTCTATCGATACCCTTTCAATAATGGCATAGTTATTAATAACTAATTGCTGCAGCATACACCAAAATTAGTGAGAACAGTGAATAACGAACACTATTTTTGCACGATGAAATGTTTTTTACGAAAGAAGATCGGCGATCGCGTCATTAACGGGCATCCTTGGATATTCGGAAACGAATTGGGTGACAGTGAAGGAACTGCCGAACCGGGCGATATCGTTGAGGTCTATTCCTACAACGGATCATTCGTCGGCAAAGGTTACATCAATCCGGCCTCTCAGATCCGAATCCGCCTGCTGACCCGCGAAAAAGATGACGTGATTGACGATAAGTTCTTCGCAAGACGCATCCGTGAAGCGTGGGAATATCGTAAACAGATAGGTTATGTTGAGAACTGCAGACTCATTTTTGGCGAGGCCGACCAACTCCCTGCACTCATTATCGACAAATTCAACGATCATTTCGTAATCCAAACGCTGGCACTCGGCATAGACCGCTGGAAACCGGCTATCGTTGCTGCGCTCAATAAGATCTTTTCACCCAAAGGAATTTACGAACGGAACGATGTGCCGGTGCGCACACTGGAAGGGCTCCCACAGATCAAGGGATTCCTGTCAGAACCGTTCGACACAAACATCATCATCAACGAGAACGGATTAAAATTTCACGTCGACATTGAAACCGGACAGAAAACAGGCTACTTCCTCGATCAGCAGGACAATCGACGTGCTATCCAGCATATTGTAAAAGGCGGAGATGTGCTCGAAGCATTTTGCTATACAGGCACCTTCTCTATGCACGCCGCCCATTATGGTGCTAAAAGTGTTCTGGGCCTCGACATATCCGAAAACGCCGTTGCTACTGCCCGGAGAAATGCCGAGCTAAATGGTTTTTCTGATATCTGTAAATTTCAGGCTGTCAATGCTTTTGACGTACTGAAACAATGGGTAAAAGATGGCAAAAGATACGACACCGTTATCCTCGACCCACCCGCATTCACAAAAAGTAGAGAGAACATCCAAAAGGCAATTACGGGATATAAGGAAATCAACCTCAGAGGCATGAAACTCGTAAAACCGGGTGGATTCCTGGTAACTGCGTCCTGTACCAACCTCGTTCCGCCAGAACTTTTCCTTCAGATCATTGGCATGGCCGCAAAAGATGCCCGTCGCGAATTAAGGCAGGTGGTTTGGCAGACCCAGGCCGCCGACCACCCGATTCTTTGGCATGTACCATCAACTCAATACCTGAAGTTCCTCATCGTACAGGTTCTTTAAATTGAGTGACTTTATATAGTTTTCCTGACCGGGCGCAGCAGCGACCCGGTCTTTTTTATATCTCAGTCACGGTTATGCTTCTTCCAATGCGGCAATGTCTATTTTACGCATCTTCATCAGTGCGGCTCCGGCCCGCTCAGCCTTTGCCCGATCTTCAGAATTCAACAAAGCTCCCAAATTCGAGGGAACGATTTGCCACGACAAGCCATACCTGTCCTTCAACCATCCGCACATTTGTTCTGTTCCTCCTCCCTCCAGCAATCCGTCCCAATAACTGTCTATCTCTCTCTGGTCTTCGCACACAACCATCAACGAGATCGCCTCGGAAAACCTGAACATAGGCCCGCCATTGATAAAATGATACTGCTGTCCGAATAGTTCAAATGTCCCCGTAAACACCTTACCCAACCGCCTGTGGACGCTGATGATCCTGCCGGTCTTAAATACATTCAGATAAAAAGCGATCGCCTCTTCGGCCTGGTCATCAAACCACAAAAATGGAGTTATCTTTTGCATATTGCGAATTATAATGTCACGAAAATACAACCTATCAAATTCTCATTAGCTGCCTGATACCGTCAACTGGCAGGGGCCATTCCGACTTATTAAAAAAAGAAAACCGCCCGAAAAGGGCGGCTTACTAAAAAAGGTATAGTGGCGTAGGCTATTTAATATTCGGATCAGGCATTACTGTCCGCTTATTGCAGTCGCACTCATCAGGCTCCTGAACAAAATCTTCAAGCCTGTCTTTTACAACAAAAGCATTTTTAGAATCGTCTTCATATACGATCTCACTTATGGCCCAGTGAATACCATTTGGCAGGCACATATTCAATACGCCCACCTGCTTATGATCGATAACAGAACCCACGATAGTTGCGTCTTTGGTTACAACCTTGTTACGAGAAGAAGAGTAATAAACGTATGACACCTTCTTTATCTTCTTATCCACAAGGTTCTTAATGCGCACTTCATACTTCTGCATCTGGCAATCGTAACAACCCGAACACTCGCGTTCGTAAGAGCACAGATTAAATATCTTATTATGCCTCAGATAGTCTATGCTTTGCGCACGAGCACTTCCTCCGATAAACGAGATTAAACCTAACAAAAACAAAAGTCTCCTTCTGATCAGCATAATAGACCTATTTTTTGAGGGGCCTTTTCGACCCGGTACACCACAAATATATAAAATGCCCGGTAAACAAATACCGATGACCACCTTTTTTACATCATCACCTACCGCATTTCAACGCCAAAATTCTTAAGTAGAAGCACGAAAAGCCAACGCGGTAAGATAACTTTGGCACATAAACTACTTTTTTGAAACCCGGTAACCAATATTTCTCTGCCCTCACCATTGTAGCGCTCGTGCTGATCGCGTACATCAGAGTCTTCAATTATGATTTTATCTCCTGGGATGACACAGCCTATACCGTCGCAAACAACTCTGTCACATCTATTTCATTTGAACACATAAAACAATGGTTCACGTCATTCTTTATCGGCAATTACCACCCGCTCACAATGGTCTCCTATGCAGTAGATTATGCAATCGGAGGAAACCAACCCGCAATATTCCACACGACCAACATTTTACTGCATGCTGCAAACGCTGTCCTCCTTTGGCGCCTGATACTCTTATTAAGCGGCGACCCACTTGTGGCTCTATTCACCGCTATATTATGGGCGCTACATCCCGCATCAGTGGAAGCCACAGCATGGATTGCTGAACGAAAAACTTTGTTATCAGGCACATTCTCTCTCGCCGGACTCATCTATTACACAAAATATACCGACAAACCCTCCTCAAGAACAGCAATTATCATCATTGGGTTGGGCGCGGCCGCCATGCTATCAAAAGCCACCGCAGTCGCATTCCCTTTATCTCTCCTCGCAATAGACATCTGGAAAGGCAAGCGGGAACTATTCAAAGGACTTTCAATAAAATTGCCACTTTTCGCCCTCGCGCTCCTTATTGGGATTACCGCCGTAAATGCCCAACAAGAGGGCGGCTTCCTTCATAGGCATGAGGTAGAAAACCCATTTATGCACCTCCTTTATGCAGGCCATGCATACGCTTCATACATTACCCGCATACTTTTCCCGATAAATCTCTCAGTCATTTACCCCTACCCCACATCAATTACAATACCGGTCCTCTTTTGCTTCCTGACCGTTGCTGTCGTGGGCACAGGAATTATTGCATGGAAGCGACAAAATACCCTGCTGGCGGGAAGCATTGCTTTCTTCTCTGTCAACATCGTCTTCCTGCTCCAATTCATAAGTTTTGGTGAGGCTCTTTCCGCCGACCGTTACATGTATCTGGCATCTATCGGAATTATATTCCCATGCACCCATGCTGTTTTTACATTATTCAAAAATAAAAAACGCCCTGTGGCGATAACCTTATCTTCCCTTGCCGCTACTTGCCTCCTTTTGCTCACCTCATTCCGGGCAGCAGCATGGCAGTCGGATCTCACTTTCTTTAGCGCGCTTGCGGAAACCTTTCCGAACTCTGCTGTCGCACATTCTAGCTTGGGTGCTATCTACCTGCAGAAAGGCGAACTGTCTCTTGCTGAGTTCCACCTCGACAAAGCCACCCAACTCGACCCGGCGAATTACAAGGCATGGCACAATAAGGGCAATATGTACATGAAAACAGCACGTACCATGGAGGCTTTTGAAGCTTTTACAAAAAGTATCGAGTTAAACGGATACACCAAGTCTTATTTCGCAAGGGCGGTAATTCATCAGGAAACAGGACGATTCAAACTCGCAATCGCTGACATTCAACGAGTACTGTCGCACCCTCCTGTCGATTCAAGAGCTTGGTACCTTTATGGTTATTGCAGTGAACAAATAGGACAATATACCGATGCGATTTTGGCATATTCACAAGCCATCGGCATCAACGGGAACAACCCACTCTTTTATGCCCGCAGGGGTGTTGCGGAGTCCTTGACAGGCAAACATAATGAAGCGATCGCTGATCTGAAAAGAGCAGTCAATATGTCCAACCCTAAACCCGAATACTTTTACCTTTTGGGGAATGCTTTGTTTGCAGCATCATTGAATCCATGTCCCGATTGGGCAACAGCCGCAAACGCAGGCGATCAGCGTGCGATCACAGCACTACAGCAACACTGCAAATAATTGCATTAGAAACAGCAATTAACCTTCTTGTTCGCAGAATAATCTGCTATAACCCTCCGATATATCTCTTCGTACATTGGAATTATATGTTGTTTCTCAAACTTACGCGCATGGGCTAAGGCGGCCTTCTTGAAATGAATCAGATTGTCGTCATCTTTCAATATCTCTATCGCATGCCTCGCCATGTCCTCCGTATCCCCAACGTCCGACAAGTATCCCGTCTTTCCATGTACATTGATCTCCTGTAATCCACCTGCATTCGTAGAAATGACAGGAACACCACAAGCCATCGCTTCCAACGCAGAAAGACCGAAACTCTCCGTCTGCGATGGCAGCAGGAAAAGGTCCGCTATGCTTAATATTTCACTTATCTGCTCCTGTTTACCCAAAAACCGAATGTCACTATAAATGTTCATGCCTCTCGCCAAATCTTCTACACTCTGCCTGTCCGGGCCATCGCCTATCATCAAGAGCTTTGCAGGAACTTCGTTCTTCACCTCAGCAAATATCTTCACCACATCATGTACACGTTTCACACTTCTGAAGTTGGAAACATGCACCAGAATGCGCTCGCCGTCCGGGGCCAGCATCTGCTTGAAGTGATTTTTATCCGTCTGGTGAAACCGCTTTACGTCCACAAAATTCGGAACCACCTCAATGGCTTTCTCAATTTCAAACGACCTCAGCGTCTCTTCACGCAAACTGTTCGAAACAGCCGTAATTGCATCCGACTCGTTTATCGAGAACGTGACTACCGGCGCATAGGTACTGTCCTTCCCCACCAATGTAATGTCTGTTCCATGTAACGTCGTAATAAAAGGAATATCCTGCCCTGTCTTCTTCAGTATCTGGCGAGCAAAGTATGCAGCAGAAGCATGTGGAATGGCATAATGCAGGTGCAGCAGATCTAGTTTCTGGTTCACGATAACGTTCACCATAGTACTCGCCAGTGCCGTCTCATAAGGCGGAAAGTCAAAAAGCGGATAGGTAGGCACCTTTACCTCATGGAAATATATGTTCGGGTGAAAGCCCTGGCTCAACCGCACAGGTTGCTCATAAGTAATGAAATGAACCTCATATCCCTTATCTGATAGCGCAATACCAAGTTCTGTGGCCAATACACCACTACCGCCGAAAGTAGGATAACAAACTATCCCGATACGCATTCCGTTTGCCGTTTCTGTTTTCTGTGCTCCCATAAGCTCTCATTGCAAATATCCCACTAGTCTACAAATATATGTCGATACGTCTATTACATTTCCCGATAAATACAATCAAACCCTTGTTTTCCCCATTTCCTGCACCCAAACCGCACCTTATAGTTATTCACATTCGCTGTAGATAACTTTTCGCCCAAGCCCGTTATTACACAAAAAATGACCATAGTTTTATAGTACGTTTGCATTGTTCATTTTCATTAATCTTCCTGTATGTCTGTTGCGACAAACCCTCGGCGGTATGTCATCAGTTTTATATTTATCGGGGTGGCTGTCATCATGCTGCTCAGGTTATTCTTTTTGCAGAATTTTGAACCCAAATACAAGATCCTCGCAAATGACATAGCTATTTATAAAAAGGTGGTGTATCCGCCGCGCGGAGTCATTCGCGACCGAAAGGGCCGCACGCTACTTTCAAACACCCCTATCTACGACTTGATGATCACGCCGCGCAACGTGCCGAAAAACTTCGACACAGCTGAATTCTGCGCCGCACTTGAGATTGACAAAAAAACATACGAACGTATCCTTGGTAAAGTCCTCGTTCGCAACATCGATGTCCGGCAAAGTCCGTTCATCGAACTTCTCAACGAAGAACAGACAGCACGCTATCAGGAAAACGCATACAAATTCCCGGGCTTCGAACTGGTAGAAAGAAATATCCGCGTGTATGAGAAACCTATAGCCGGCCTCATGCTCGGTTACATCGGTGAAGTGTCTCCCGAAATGCTGAAAAAACCCAGATATCAGTCATATCGTCAGGGCGACTATACAGGTCTTAGCGGACTGGAGCTTCAATATGAAGAGGCGCTTCGCGGACAGCGTGGTGTGCACTTCCTGGAGCGCGACAAATTCAATCGTCCCCGCGACCCCTACAAGGGTGGAGCACTCGACACACTTGAAGTTTCCGGCAAACAACTTGACCTATACCTGGATATGGAACTGCAGGAGTATGCGGAAAAACTCATGGCCAACAAGATCGGTAGTGTAGTGGCCATAGATCCACGCACGGGCGGCATTCTCACGATGGTCAGCAGCCCGACCTTCGACCCCAACCTGCTGAGGGGCAAGGAGCGCGCCCGCAATTACGCCAACCTTCACAAAGAAGCTACTCGTCCGCTATTCAACAGGGCAACTCAGGCAATGTACCCTCCCGGCTCTACCATTAAACCATTCACCGGTCTCGTTGCGCTCAATGTTGGTGCCGTTACCCCCGACTATGGCTACGGATGCCGCGGTAGCTATGGTGCCTGCAGCCGCTCCATCGCCTGCGAACACAAAGACGCAGGACACGCAGCCAATTTCGGACTCGCCCTCGCTCACTCTTGCAACGCTTATTTCTGCCATCTCTTCCGCCTCACCGTCGATTATCGCAATTTCGGCAGCGTTAAGAAAGGCCTGCAGGCATGGCACGACTACTATAAGAGCTTCGCGTATGGACGTCAAACAGGCATCGATATTCCTTTTGAAGGCAAGGGCCTTGTACCGGACTCTAATCTTTACAACAAGATGTATCGCGGCTCATGGAACTCGTGCACCATTGTCTTCGTAGGCATGGGACAGGGCGAATTGCTCCTCACTCCGCTGCAAATGGCCAACGGCATGTGCATTATCGCCAATAAAGGCTATTACTACACCCCTCACTTTGTGAAGGCTATAGGAAAGAATGAAAACGACACCGCCCTTCGCAAGTATCATGAAAAACACGTCGTTCTCAACATTCCGAATGAGACTTTCGAGGTCGTTCAGCAGGCCATGCAAGACGTGGTGGATCACGGTACTGCCGCTGCAGCAAAAATAGACGGTGTCACTGTTTGTGCTAAAACAGGTACGGCAGAAAACAAAGCCATTGTAAATGGAGAGGTGATAAAAATGCAGAACCACTCCATGTTCGTTGCTTTCGCTCCTCGCGAAAATCCCAAAATAGCTATCGCTGTCGCTATCGAGAACGCCGGATTTGGCGCCACCTGGGCTGCCCCCATCGCCAGCCTCATCATGGAGAAATACCTCAAAGACAGTGTCACCTACAAACGAAAAGCAGTAGAGGACAAGATGATGAATGCCAAACTCATAAACAAATATGTCTATACGATTGATTCTGTGATCCGCCTTCGCGACCTGCGCACCTACAATGCACGTGTTGCCCGCAAGCGCGCAGCAGATAGTACAAAGAAAGCAAACGACTCTATCCTCTATCACCGTTGGATTGAATATAAAATGCGAACCAACAACAACCTTAAAGCTGCCAACAAAAGGAAATAAGCCAAGTTATGAGCGACCTGAAAAAAACACTCTTTAACAGGATTGACACTCCGCTATTACTGATGTACCTGGCATTGGTAACAGTTGGTATCCTTGCCATCTTTTCTGTTGAACATCGCACCACAGACACTTCCCTAATCATGATGAACAAAAGCTATATGAAACAGATCATGTGGCTGGGTTACTCGCTTTTCATTGGCTTTATCATTATACTCACCGACAGTAAGTTCTTTTCATCCTTCGCTTTCCTGCTATACACCGTCTGCATCATCATCCTGATAATCACCATTTTCGCCGGGGTCGATGTGAAGGGGTCTCGATCGTGGCTGGGAGTTGGTGGATTCCGCTTTCAACCGGGCGAAGTGGCGAAGATCTTCACCGCCATGGCACTGGCCAAGTTCTTTTCACTGAACGAAACCAACTTCAAAAAACTCCGCGACCGCCTCATAGCGGCAGCCATAGCACTTGCGCCTGCAGTGTTCATCTTATTACAAAAAGAAACCGGCCTCGCCCTAGTTTACATGTGCTTCTTCCTCGTTATGTATCGCGAAGGGTTGCCAAGCGTCATACTCATCCTCGGATTTGCAGCCATTGCACTCGTACTCACCTCCTTGCTTATCAACCGCACCACCCTCGCAATACTCCTCACAGTATTTACGATTCTTATCGGCTTAATGATCAGGCACACACTCAAGCGCCGCATAGCCGCCCGCGTCATTCTCATAAGCGCCTGGGGGTTCTCACTATTATTCTCTCAGGTCGCCGTACCATTTGTTTTCAAACACGTACTTCAAAAACACCAGATCGAGCGTATCTATTCTATGATCGGCATCGATGTTCCTGATGAATACAACAAAGCGATTGCCCCCAGCGAAGAAAAAAAGGAGAAAACGAACAGTTCAGAATACAACGTACTGCAATCTAAAATAGCTATCGGGTCGGGTGGCATGTTCGGGAAGGGATTCCTTAACGGTACATCAACAAAGAATCAGTTCGTACCTGAACAGAACACCGACTTCATTTTCTGTGCCATTGGCGAACAATTTGGATTCCTCGGTAGTGCCGGGCTGATTATCCTATATGTATCAATGATGCTGCGCATCCTTTATCTGGGCGAGCGGCAACGTTCCGATTTCACCCGGGTATATGCTTATTGTGTGGCAAGTATCTTGTTCTTCCACTTTGCCGTGAACATCTCCATGACCATTGGTCTTGCACCGGTGATTGGTATCACCCTGCCATTGATCAGCTATGGTGGATCATCACTGCTAGCTTTCAGCATTCTCATTTTCATTCTCATCCGCCTTGATGCCGACCGTCAGGTACTGATACGTTAACCTCGGTTTCGTCTTGTATGCAAAACCCTTGGGAGACCGACGGGCGCAGAAATCTCCCATTTCGTTCCAGGGTAATGAATGTAGCTTTTCTTTCATCCATTGGCTTACCGGCTGTTGTCCCTTGTACATTTATATACTGAAACTTCACCTCTTTGTATCTTGCATACCACAAGGCACCTCAGACATTTGAAAAATATACTTGGCATATCCTGCTTCTACCACGACTCAGCGGCGGCTATCACCTCCGGTGGTATAATCGTGGCTGCTGCCCAGGAAGAGCGCTTTACCCGACGCAAACACGATTCCGGATTCCCCGTCAATGCCATCAGGTTCTGCCTTGACGAGGCAGGCCTTACACTCAACGAACTGGACGCCATCGTGTTCTATGACAAACCACTACTCAAATTCGAAAGACTACTCGAAACTTATTTCGCCTTCGCACCCAAGGGGCTGCTATCGTTCCTCAAGGCAATGCCGATCTGGTTACACGAAAAAATATTCCTGAAAAAACAGATCTACGACGGACTCAAAGACGTTGGCCCATACAATAAGACGAAAATAAAATTACTCTTCTCCGAACATCACCTCTCTCACGCAGCAAGCGCTTTCTATGCATCTCCCTACAGAAATGCTGCCATACTCACAATTGACGGGGTTGGAGAATGGTCTACGGCTTCTATCGGCATAGGCAACGGGAATAAAATATCCATTATCAAAGAGCTTCACTTCCCCCATTCGGTCGGTTTGCTCTATAGTGCTTTCACGTACTTTCTTGGGTTCCGTGTCAACTCCGGCGAATACAAACTCATGGGGCTCGCCCCTTATGGCCACCCTCACGCACCACAAACAATCGGCTTTATTGAAACGATCAAGAGTAAACTGGTCAACATAAAATACGACGGTTCTATTTGGCTTGATCAGCACTACTTCAATTATGCAACAGGCCTGCACATGGTGAAGCACGATAAATGGGTAGAGCTTTTTGGTTTCCCACCACGAACTGAAGAATCGGCAATTGAACAACATCATTGCAACCTTGCGCTTGCCATCCAGAAGGTTACAGAAGAGATAGTATTGAAAATGGCAAATGAAGCCCGCAAGATAACAGGTGAACAAAACCTCGTAATGGCAGGTGGTGTTGCACTCAATTGTGTGGCCAACGGCCGACTGCTTCGTGAAAAGATATTCGACAACATCTACATTCAACCAGCCGCCGGCGATGCGGGCGGTGCCCTCGGCGCTGCCTTGGCCGTCAACTTCATGTACTTCGACGAAAAAAGATCCACAGACGGAATTCATGACCTGATGGCGGGTGCATACCTCGGACCCGAATATTCAGAAAAAGAGATTTCGGCAATGAACCGGAAGGTAAGATCGGTTTACACTCACTTTACCAACTTCAACGAACTCACCTCATGCATCGCTGGCAAGCTCGCTTCAGGCGATGTCGTTGGCTGGTTTCAGGGACGCATGGAATTTGGCCCAAGGGCACTCGGAAACCGCAGCATACTCGCTGATGCCAGAGATCCCGCTATGCAAAAAAAGCTGAACCTAAAAATAAAATACCGCGAGAGTTTCCGTCCGTTCGCCCCTTCTGTCCTCGCCGAAGATACCACCCGATATTTTGATCTCGACTCAGCATCACCCTACATGTTATTTGTAACTCCGGTCACAGACAATCATCGCAAAGAACTTCCCGTCAACTACAACGAACTTACATACACGGACAGACTATACTGTACACGCAGTGACATACCTTCGGTCACTCATCTCGATTTCTCTGCCCGCGTCCAAACCGTACACAAAGAAACTAACAGCCGCTACTGGGATCTGATCAATGCGTTCAAACAACAGACCGAATACAGCCTTCTTATAAACACAAGCTTCAACGTTCGCGGCGAACCCAGCGTATGCACTCCGTTAGACGCATATACATGCTTTATGAGTACCGACATGGATATACTCGTCATCGGAGACTATGTGTACCTAAAGACAGAACAACCAGATTGGCAGAATATTGACAAGTGGAAAAGAGAATTCACAATCGATTAACCTCATCAAACGATTAATTTTAAAGAGAAAAAACGCTGGCTAATTATGGATTCAATCAAAGACATCTGGCTATTCATCATTAACCGTAAAAAATACTGGCTGGCACCTATTATCGCTGTCCTGCTGCTATTAGGTATTCTCATTATATTCGGTGGATCTAGTGCCATTGCTCCTTTCATTTATACATTATTCTAGTTCATGACACCCAATAAAATGAGATCAAATCCGGCAAAAACAGTACTTACTATCTCGGTGGGCTTTCTCATTGTTTATGCCGCTACTCAAATAAAATGGGCCCTCACCACCGCAATTGTCGTTGGCCTTGCCGGCGTCCTTTCCAATTACTTAGCTGCAAAGATCGAATGGATATGGATGTTGCTGGCCTCTGTTCTCAGTAAAATTGTACCAAACATTTTGCTGGCAATTGTGTTTTATGCTTTCCTTTTCCCAATTGCTCTCCTCGCCCGAATCTTCAGCTCCAAAGACCCGCTTATGCTTAAAGACCCGGGAACGACTGCGTTCAAACAACACAACAAAGAGTTTACAAAAGCTTCTTTCGAAGTTCCATGGTAACCTCTTCCTGCAAGGCATAATAGAACAATGGGGATGCGATCGCATCCCCCATTGTTTATACCTACCGATTAATATTACTCGCTACAGCAGGTTATCGCAGCCAGTCCATCGCATTCTTATAAAGCAACTGTTCCTTCAGATCGTTGCTGTAGTTCGTTGATTCGATCAGTTTGCCCGGATGATGCTCACCCAACGGGAAAGGATAGTCACTGCCCATGCATATTTTATCGCCTCCCATTACATCTATAATAAAATCAAGGGCCTTTGCATCGTGCACCAATGCATCTATCCAGAATTTACCGATATAATCTCTCGGATTCACCGCATTGTCTATCGCACACAGGTCAGGACGAACATTATACCCATGTTCAATCCTGCCGATAGTGAGTGGAAAACTGCCGCCACCATGGGCAAACGCCACTTTCAACTTAGGATACTTCTCAAAAACACCTCCGAATATCATAGAACAGATAGCGCGACTTGTCTCAGCAGGCATACCTACCAGCCAAGGCAACCAATACTTCGTCATATCATTCTCACCCATCATCTCCCAGGGATGCACAAATATGCTACACCCCAATTGTTCAGCAGCCTCCCAGAACGGATGGAACGAAGGATCGCTCAGATTCTTGTTATTGATGTTCGAACCTATTTCAAGTCCCGGCATCTTCAACTCGGTCACACATCGCTCCATTTCTTTTATCGCCGTATCCACGTCCTGCATGGGCACTGTCCCTATCCCTATAAAACGATCGGGGTGATGGTCGCAGCATTGTGCAATATGGTCGTTGAAGAAACGGGAAGTCTCCAGTGCATGTTCCGGTTTGGCAAAGTAGTTGAACAGAACCGGTATCGTCGACAACACCTGCTTACTCACCTCGGTCATGTCCATCTCTTTCATCCTTACGCCCGGGTCCCAGCAATTATGTTCTATCTCTCTGAAAACCTTATCCCCCTTTATCATTCGGGCACAACAAGGTTTATGATGCTCCAGCCTGATGAATTCGCCATAACCAAACTTCTGAAACCAGTTCGGTATATGCTCAGGCATTATATGGGTATGAATATCTATCTTCAATGTACTTGCTTTTTCAATTTATTGGCTCTTCTGTCTTATCAACGGTCGAAGAGTTTACCGGGCGTTACGTTTTTCCAGGATCTTGCTGTTCAAGTCATCGCCTGATCCAGATCGGCTATGATGTCTTCAACATTCTCCATACCCACACTCATCCTTATCAGTCCGTCCGATATCCCGAACGCAACTCGCTGCTCGCGCGATACACCCATATGGGTTGTTGATGCCGGATGAGACACCAGCGTATCACAGGTGCCAAGCGACACTGCATTGGTGCACAATTTCATCTTGTCAATGAACGACACCCCCGACTCAAATCCGCCTTTCAACTCAAAGCTCATCAGCGCACCACCGTTTTTCATCTGCCTCATCGCCGTTGCATGATCGGGGTGTGCAGGCAATCCCACATAATTCACTCGTGCCACAGCATCGTGTTTTTCCAGAAACTCAGCAACTGCCTGTGCATTACTGCAATGCCTGTCCATCCTGACTCCAAGCGTACGCATACCATTGGTTAGCAAAAAGGCGTCAAACGCGTTACTATTACCACCCAGCAATCGGTGCATCTTGGTGATAGGTCCCTTCATCTTCTCAATATCCCTTCCTATCAGCACACCACCTATAGCCGTGCCGTGACCATTCAGAAATTTTGTAGTTGAGTGCATCACATAATCAACCTCATACTTAAAAGGTTGCTGCAGATAAGGTGTGGCAAATGTATTGTCTGCGCATACAGTCAATCCATAACTCTTGCCCAGTGTCGACAATGCTTCAAGATCAATACACTGAAGTGTAGGGTTGGCTGGCGTTTCCAGATACATCAGCGCAATATTCCCGTCAGCCTTCAATGCGTCTTCTACTCTGTTGACGTCGTGAAAATCAACAATGATCGCTTCAATACCCAATCCGGGCAGAATCTTCTCTATCAACTCATGCGTTCCGCCATAAAGCGAATGATGCGTAATGATCTTCTGACCCGCTTTCAGATTACCCAGGAGCATGGTTGTCACCGCTGCCATACCCGATGAATGTAATATCGCCTTCAACTGCAACGGTGCACCGTTACTACCTTTTAATTTGTATGCTTCAAGCAGCGCTATCTTCTCCTCAGCTTCCGTTATCGTTGGATTTCCCCAACGACCGTAAATATATCCGGGTTCTTCACCCTTAAAAACAGCTATCGATTGCTCGGCACTTTCAAAAGTATAAGTACTCGACGCATACACCGGCGTCAGATGTGCTCTGTTACTTTCAGCAGCATGCCCTCCTCGTATGCAAAGCGTATCGAAACCCGCATTTATATTCTTTTCCATTTCCATTTTTGATTACTACTGTAAAGGTAACGCCTGCTCGGGAACTTTCACCACCTTGTAATGCAGGCCATCACCCGCCATCACTTCCTTCACTCCCCCGGGCATCTTGTCAAGGTAACGTCCGAGTTCCTTCAGATCAGGTATCGCATATACCGGCACCTTTCCGTCGGCACTGTATGCGGGGAAAGTCATCAACACCCAGTCTCCGGGCACGGTATGCTCAAACGGTAGGTTCTTCGTGAGTTCATAGGGATAAGCGACACCCGGCGTTATTATTATGGGAATACCCCGGTGTTCCGCTACTGATATTGCCCCCTGGGTATTCCGGTATATCTCCATTCGCCGCGCATATTTGCTGTCAGTAAAAGAGGCTACAATGGTAGAAACAACATTACCCGATAGCCCCGCGAACATAAGAAATGAAACAACTGAAAATACCTTTCGCGCTTTTTCTCCCTTTTCCGCCGATAAAAATGTCACCAGCATAATAGAAATTGCCGGCACAGCAAATGCGCTCAATCTCGGCTCACCCACCGGTAATTTACCCGCTATATACAGCACCATTACCACCATCGGCAATAACACGCTGTACAACAACATCATACTTTTCTGATCCCGCACCCCTCCTCTTAGGTTCAGAATGGTTCTGTATATACCATACCCAAACGAAATCGAACAGAATACGCCGAACAGCCACCAGAACACAAACCCCGACCCAGCCTGAGCAAAGAAATGGAAGAAGTTCACAAAAAACTTCAGAGGTTCAAATCCCCCTTCCATCATCAGATGTGCCCAGAAACGATGCATATCCTCATCCATACCCGGCATATAGGCATCCTTCAGATAGAATACCGTCATACTGAACGTACACAGAAACAATGGCAGCCATTGCATCATAAAGACCGGAACACTCCCACCCTCCCCTTTCCGTTCCCGCCAGCTAAGCACATTGTGCACCAGCATAACGGCAAATACAGGTGCTATCACTATCGGATAAGTATAGCTGAAAAACGGAGCGACAAGAAACACAATACAGAGCAGCAAATACCATCCGGCTGTCACTTTTTTCTCACTCACCAGCAGCAGCATCCTCATCTGCCAAACTGCCACTACGCTCAGCAACAGGTCCATGGTATATTGCTTCACCTCCACAAAATACTCAGTGAACGTCCCGCAAGACACCAGCATCAACACCATCAGGAACCGTTGATACTTTTCTGCCGGGAATAGCCGCTCAGCCATCCGGTACATCAAAGCCATTGCCGTCACACCCACCAAATAAGAAGGCAACCGCAACGAAAAATATGAGTAATCGTTCGTGCTTGTCCATTCCTTCATTATCGAAAGATAAGTCCTCGGAAACTGTTGCATAAAGTCCAGTTTCCCCCACAAACCCGGCACATCCCGAAACTTCAGATTGTAAATGATCCGCCACTCATCCACCCAGAAAGGCCGTATCTCAAACATCACTGACACTCCTCCCCATACCAACATCACCCCTATCGTAAACAAGGTTACGTGTCGGGCAGCCGCTTTACTATTGACCTTTGAGAACTTCATTACCACAGAAAACCAACAGCTAATATATAGCACCCATCCGCAATAATGCAATAAAAAAGCCCACATACCGAAATATGCGGGCTTGTATCTCACAAGTTATTTTAGTTCAGCAGCCTGTAACCTACCGACACCTGTATGCTACTATTGCGCCATTTGTCATTGCTGGTAGTATTATTAACATCTATCAACCCTTTCACATAACGCACGCCTGCTGTCAACTTCACCGGTAGGTGCACTTCCACACCGCCCACCAGGGAGATGTCGCTGTTACGGAATGACCCTTTATAATCCACGTCCTTAAAAGCACCGTTTATACCTTTTGCCGATAATAGCGTTGTGAACTGAGGACCCACCTGCAGCCAAACACGTTTTACGGGTTTGTACTCAAACAAAACCGGTATGTCAACCGCCACTGTGCGAATGCTGTAGGCAACACCACTTCCTTCCAGTTTAGCCGACTTCACCAATCCCTCTACCCTTATCCCTTTCTTCTTCTTGTCTACACTCAAAAATAGACCACCCAATATTCCCGGCTTGTAACCGCTATTGAACGAAGGCGCAATAATATTGTCCGTAATAGTCATCTGCTGAAGGTTCAATCCAACCTTAGCGCCTATAGTCACTGTCGGAACCACCTTTTTTGCAATACCCAATTGTGCATTCGCGTTGGCAGATGCGACAAGAGCTATAGCACAGGCTGCAAGCATTTTCATACGTTTCATGTGTTGTGTATTTTTTTGGTTGTTGCAAATATAGGCCACATTTACAGCCCGCTATCAAATAATTAGAATATTTTATAAGAAGCTGAAACCTGAATTCCTGTTGTAGTCCAGCTCTTCGGCTTCAAGTAGTATTTACTACCATTTACGTCATTGATCCCCTTCAGGATACGGGCGCCAATATGAAACTTCTTCGACAGTTTATGCTCCACACCTGCAACGATCCCAAAATCGCTTGCTTTCAGGAAATCCGTATTACCATAAACACTCGTATAAGCCCCGTTCGCATCACTTACATTTATATTATACCCAAACTGGGCTCCGGCAACTATATCAAGCCGCTCTCTCAACTGATATTCCACCAGCAAAGGCACACTCACAGCCATCACATTAAATTTCCCCTTGTTCAGCGTATCCATCCCGGGCGCATACAACGAGTAAAAAGATGCAGGATTCTTAGTAGTAAACGTTGAATAGGTGCCAAGCACCTCCGCCCTTACACCTACCCTGCCAATTTTCTTTTGCAGATAAATACCTCCCAGTGCCACTGGGGCAGCTTTCACCGGCCCACCGGATAATGTTTGGAATCCGCCGCCGGCCTTTACACCCAGACTCAAAAACGGAGTGAAAGTACCCATCACCTGCGCCTTTACAGGTTGCACTATAGACAAAATCAATAAAGTTCCACCGCAAATAAATCGTCTTATATACATAGCAGTTTAGGTCTTTTTAACGTTAGCAAAGGTAGTTTTTACATTTCACTATCCCTAAAACAGGCAGTAAACTTGTAGTTACTATTTTCATTTATACCCAGACAAACAAATTATCTAACCACCTTTTGAAAAACAGCCACCATGTTAAAAAATTACTTTTCAGGTATTACCTGTTGTATCGCTATTCTTATTATTGCCAGCTCCTACCCCTCATTTGCCTCCCACATTCTTGGTGGCGGGTTCACCTACAAATTCCTCGGTGACACCTCTATTTCAGGCACGCCACATAAAATTTATCAGGTCACGCTTAAGCAATTTAGAGATTGCAACGCCCTCGAAGGCGCCCTGAAAGAAGACTATCATGTTGCCATCACTATATTCAAAGGAGCCGGCCCCGATACAATCTCAACAAAGACTATAACGTTTGATAATCTTGAGACTTACTCAAAATCCCTGCACATAATTTCGGACTGCGGCTGGACGCCTTCACCAACGGCGTCGGCTACATGTCTTTCAACATTGACCTTTTCTCGCATCTACTACCTGC
>JBGAQG010000039.1:0-32077 GCA_044220845.1 Flavipsychrobacter sp.
CTGAACTTGGGCGGGATAGCAAAAGGACATGAAAAAAGCCCTGAAATCCGCTACTGTAGCTAATCTCAAGGCTTTTTATGTTTGTGGGCCCACTAGGACTTGAACCTAGGACCACCTGATTATGAGTCAGGTGCTCTAACCAACTGAGCTATAGGCCCGTTGCCTTTCGGCACTCCGAATTGCTTCAGAAGGAGTGCAAATGTACATGGTTTTTCGAAATCAGCAAAGGGGGAAGTGGTTTTCGCTGAAAATCACCTGAAAAGTAGCTGTTGCAGGGCTTTGGGGCGAGTGGCGGGGGCGAGTGGCTGCAGGGCGGTGATGAGCCAGCCGGTGTTGGTCTCCTTGCGTTTCACCTGCTCTACTGTGAATTGCCAACCCGGAATGCTGAAGAAATGATACCTGATGG
The DNA here is from genome assembly GCA_044220845.1 of Flavipsychrobacter sp. Classification (GTDB taxonomy): domain Bacteria; phylum Bacteroidota; class Bacteroidia; order Chitinophagales; family Chitinophagaceae; genus Nemorincola. The sequence continues at coordinate 407 of JBGAQG010000039.1, forward strand.
TACCAATGCGCTGCAAGGTGGCACGCCCTTGCTGCACCGCACTTATGAATGCCGTTCCGCGGGGCGAGGCTATAACCCCGGATTCAAAATAGCTTGCAGCATGCATGCCCTTGGTAAACACCTGATGGAACACCACAAAATTGGTGCCATATGCCGACGTGGGTATGTAGTCGGGGGTGCCGGTGGGGGCTATGGGGGCAGCTGTGCCACAGGTAAAGGAACTCATGCCCGCTATCATCCACTTCACGCCACCATTCTCGCGGGCCATGTGCAGCAGCAGGGTAACCGGAAGTTGCTTGCCGCCGCAGGTGAATGTGGTGGCTACCTCGGCATACCAGTTGGTGTCGGTGAAGTCGAGGAAATGAGGATCAGGCGCTGATACTACCTGCGCTATGAAGGCGGCAGTGTCGGCGGTCCAGGGGCGGCGGCGGTCGAAGAGGGAACGCACCATGCGCCGGCGGTTGATCATAGAATCTGTACCCAGCAATGTCCGGCTTTGTGTGCGCACATACGAGTCGGTGTCGTCATTGAAACGCTCTATGAACTCTTCTATCAGCTTCACCTCATACAGAAAGAAACTCTCCTGCGCGGGCGCAGGAGAGAGTGTGCTGATAACCTGTGATAATGCGGGACGGGCACTACCAATAACCATCATCAAAAGTATAACCCTGATAGTACCCATCCCGTTGTGTTGTTTTCATTACTCCTCAGTAACACCAATGTTACCCAGGAAAACGTCCATATATGCTTTGCGGCCTGTACTGTCTTTTGGCGCGTCCCATACCTTCACTCCTACTTCAATACGCTTCTGGGTCACATCGTGGTACACGTAGTTGGCCTCGCCGCCTTTTTGCCCGGTGAACTCCTGTTCATACGCTACAATTGCCTTGTAGGTGCCATCGGGTTGGCGGGTGAAGTTGCTAAGATACTGCGCATTGGTCCAATTTACAGTCACCTTGTCGTACTGCAACTGTGCCAGACGGCTCAGGTATTGGCGCACAGGCACTGTAGTAGGCTCGGGCTTGCTTTTGCTGGTATAGGTCACCAGTACCTTGTCATTATTGTTGAAGAGCTTCATGGCCTCCTCTACATGAGAGCGGTAGGCGCGGTCTTTCTTTTCGGCCAGTATCTTCATGTGGCGGGTCAGTTCCTGTGTCTTCTTTGCTACACGGGCATTGAGCTCGTTCTTGCTGAAGCGCACATTGTCGGGGAAGACGAATACCTGACCTTCGCGCTTTACGGTCTGCTTCTTGGTGGCTTTCACGGTCTCGTTGGTCTGCGCCATTGCCATAAAAGGCACAAAAGCTGCAGCCATTAACATTGTTGCTATTTTCATTGTATCTGGAATTTAATTGTTATTGATAATTTACAATGCAAATGTACCTACGAACATTGGCGGGCAAACTGACGCTGCTCAAAACAAAAGATGATAGTGGTCAGGCGCGGCAGATGGCACTAAAAGTGAGGCGTTACTGTACCTTTGCCCCCTCAAACAACGATACCGGCATATGATAAAGGGCATCAAACACATCATCTTCGACCTGGGGGGCGTGCTGCTGAACCTCGATTACAACCTCACCGAGCAGGCATTTGTTGATGCCGGGGTGAAGAACTTCGGGCAGCTATACTCCCAGTTGCAGCAGAGCGACCTGTTTGACCGGTGGGAGACGGGCCGCATGAGCCGTGCCGAGTTCATCAAGGCAATGCAGGACGCATCTGAAACGCCACTCACCGAAGCTCAGGTACTTCACTGCTGGAATGCCATGCTGCTTGACTTCCCTATACGCAGGCTGCAGATACTGCAGCAATTACGCAACCACTTCGATCTGTTTTTGCTGAGCAATACCAACGAGATACACGAAGAGGTTTTCAATAATACCCTTATGCGCGACCATGGCATCCCCAACATAGGTGTGTTCTTCGACCGGGTGTATATGTCGCACAGGGTGGGCCTGCGCAAGCCCATGCCTGAGATCTTTCTGCGGGTGCTGGAAGAGAACAACCTGAAACCCGAGGAGACCCTGTTCATTGAAGACAGCCCCCAACACATAGAAGCCGCCAATAAACTGGGCATACAGACCATCTTCCTTACCAAGGGCATGACCATTGAGGAAGATGTGTTCAAACCGAAGGCGTAGAGATCAACTACTAATAAGTAATGACCTGCTCTACCAGATTAGCGGGCATCTCGCGGAACTCGTATTGCTGATTGCGGAGCTGAGGCTCGAAACCGGCCTCACAAATGCTCTCCTGTATGCTGCGGGAGGTGAACCTATGCGGTGCACCGGCTGCACTTACCACATTCTCTTCCAACATGATGGAACCAAAGTCGTTGGCGCCGGCATGCAAGCATATCTGCGCTACCTGCCTGCCCACTGTGAGCCATGACGCCTGTATGTTCTTGACATTGGGCAGCATGATGCGGCTGATGGCAATAGTACGTATGTACTCCTCGGAAGTGGTGAGGTTGCGGGTGCCACGGATGCGTTGCAACAGCGTGTCCACATCCTGGAAGGTCCATGGAATGAATGCCAGGAAGCCTTTCGCCCCCTCCGGTTTGCGCGACTGCACTTCGCGCAGTTTCACGAGGTGCTCGAAACGCTCCTGCAGTGTCTCCACGTGACCAAACATCATAGTGGCACTGGTGGTGAGACCCAGCTTGTGGGCCTCGTGCATGATATCGAGCCACTCTTGTGCACCACACTTGCCGTTTGATACCAGGCGGCGAACACGGTCGTCAAGGATCTCGGCACCGGCACCGGGCAGGCTGTCCATGCCGGCTTCCATGAGTGCTTTCAGCACCTCTCGATGCGTGCTCTTTTCGAGCTTGGTAATGTGTGCTACCTCGGGCGGGCCGAGTGCATGCAACTTAATAGTAGGATATAAGTTCTTGAGTGTCTTGAAAAGATCGACGTAGAATGCCAGACCCAACTCGGGGTGATGACCACCCTGCAGCAGCAGCTGGTCGCCACCATACTTCAGGGTCTCCTCAATCTTCTGTTTGTAAGTCTCTATATCAGTGATATATGCCTCGGGGTGGCCGGGTATGCGGTAGAAATTGCAGAACTTACAATTGGCCACGCATACATTGGTTGTGTTTACGTTGCGGTCTATCTGCCATGTCACTTTGCCGTGGGGCACCTGTATCTTTCTCAGTTCATTGGCCACGTACATGAGTTCTGTGAGGGGGGCGTGCTCGAAGAGCAACATACCTTCTTCCACACTCAGAAACTCGAAGCGCATGGCGCGCTCGTACAAACTTTTCAACTCGCTCATCTGAAGATCTTTTCGGGATGTAAATGTAGGGAATTAACAGATTGCAGACTTCAGGAGCAGGAGGCAGGAGCAGATTGCAGGGTGCCCGCCTTCGCTGAAAAAGCTTCGGCGGGTGAAAGGGACAGGAGGCAGGTGGCAGGGTATGTTTTTTAGGTACGCAACTTTTATGTTTTTTTCTTTTCGGTTTCGGTTTTTTTGTAAATGACTGATATTCAATTAATAAGCGTAGATATTGGCTTGTTTTACGGCAGTGTTTCCTTGCAAAACTGCGCAATATCTTCTCACCTGCCTAGTCGGCAGGCAGGCTTGCTTCTTCCCAAAAACTGCGCACTTGCTTCCCATTTTCTGCGCACCTGCTTCTCACCTGCCATGTCGACCAGTCAGGCCTACCTAGTCGGCAGGCAGGCCTGCCTGGTTGGCACGGAGGAAAATTCAATAAGTTTCAGTTCCTGATATTAGCTATTAACGGTGTGCGATGATCGCAAAAAAGCGCGACACATATACACATCCAACTAATGCGTCCAACTTCTACTCGAATATCCTACAAAGACGGGGAATTACCACGAAGTAAAATCTATGGTATAGCACTTTTGGAGGTATGATAGAAAAAATATCGGGCCCGGAGGAAGGGTGAATTAATCCCACTTCTTTTTGAAGTCGCCGCGGGAGAAGTATTTTTCTATGAGGCAGTATAGCACAATGAAGAAGTAGCGGCTGCCCATCTCGCGTATCTTGAGGTTGGAAGTGCCGTGCTTGCGATTGCGCCATGAGTTGGGCACTACTGCAAATGTGTAGCCGCGAACGACGGCCTTGAGCGGTAGCTCGACCGTGAGGTTGAAGTGCGGCGACATGAATGGTTTGAGTCCCTCCATGGTGCGGCGGCTGTATAGCTTGAAGGCATTGGTGGTATCGCGGTAGCGCATCTTGAATACGATGCTGATCATACGATTGACAAAACGGTTCAGGTAAAGTTTCTTCTTAGGATAATCTATCACCTCTCCCCCTTTTCCCCAACGATCGCCGAATACACAATCGACCTTTTGCTCTATCATGGTGTTGTAGAACTTAACGAGGTCTTTGGGGTCGTCGGAAAGATCGGCCATGACGATGGCAACACAGTCGCCGGAGAAGTTCTCGAGGCCCTTGCGAATGGCATAGCCAAAACCGTTGTGTGGCGGCGGGTTGAAGATGGTGCGTAGTGATGGCATGGTCTTCTGCAACTCTGTGATCACCTCTATGGTGTTGTCTTTAGAGTTGTCGTTGATAACAAGCAGCTCGTGATCGATACCCTGAGCCTGCAGTTCAGAATAGAACGCGTTCAGTGTGTCGGGCAGGTTGAGCGCCTCGTTGTATGCCGGTATTACTACGCTTAGTTTCATTGTTATTGATTTTGGGAACTTAGTATTTCTGAGTGAGGGTTTTTAGTTTATGAACCGGGTCATTGGTTGTGCCAATGACCCGGGAATTTTATTCGATATGTTGTGGTCGGTTTACTTAACCCTTGCTTTCATGTTCTCGAAGATCTGCTGCATGGTAATTTCCAGATCGTACTTGTATTCCCATGTAGGGTAGTGTTTCTTGAACTTGCTTACGTCTGATATGTACCAGATATGATCTCCGGAGCGGTTGCCATCGGTGTAGCTGTAGTTCATTTTGTTGCCTGTGATCTTTTCGCACATATCAATTGCTTCCAGCATAGAGCAGTTAGAGAAACGGCTACCGCCGGCATTGTACACCTGACCACCCGGCTGCGGGTTCTGGTAGAAATGCCAGAACATATTCACGAGATCCCATGCGTGGATATTGTCGCGGACCTGCTTGCCTTTGTAGCCGAAGATAGTGTAGTGATCACCGGTGATGGCGCACTTCATGAGGTAAGAAAGGAAGCCGTGCAACTGCGCGCCTGAGTGCTGCGGACCAGTGAGGCAACCACCACGGAACACAGCGGTGTTCATGTCGAAGTATTTACCGTATTCCTGCACCATGATGTCGGCAGCCACTTTTGAAGCGCCGAATACAGAGTGTTTAGAGTTGTCGATGCTCATGCTCTCGTCGATACCCTCTTTGAAGAACGGGTGAGACTCGTCTATCTCCCAGCGTTTTTCCAGCTCTACCAGCGGCAGGAAGTTTGGCGTGTCGCCATATACTTTGTTGGTAGAAGTGAAAATGAACACCGCCTTAGGACAGTACAAACGGGTAAGCTCCAGGAAATTGAGCGTACCGTTGGCGTTGATGGTAAAGTCGGTGATCGGCTCTTTAGCGGCCCAGTCGTGGCTGGGCTGTGCTGCTGTATGCACTACTATCTTGATGTCGGTGCCATATTCCTTGAAGATGGTCTCGAGCGAAGCATAGTCGCGGATATCGTGGTTGTATGCCTTGTAATTGCTGTACTTACTTTCCAGCACTTCTTTGTTCCATTTAGTGGAAGCTGAAGGACCGAAGAAATAGGCACGCTGGTCGTTATCTATACCAATGACGAGGTCCATTTTGTCGGCAAGGAAGCTAACGCTTTCGCTGCCTATGAGGCCATTAGAGCCACTTACTACTGCTATGTTCATTTATTATGCGTTTAATATGGGTTTCAATTGTTGTTCGTTGGCGTGTATCCAGTTGTAGGTATCAGTGATGATATCTTTTACATTGCGCTTAGGAGCCCACCCTGTGAGGGCAGTGATGCGGGTATTGTCGGTGATGTATAACGGAATGTCTCCTTTGCGGTTCTCCATTACTGAGGACGCGCCCACTTTGTTGCCGGTAACCTCGGCACAGATGGCCGTGAGTTCCTGCAGCGACACACTTGATTCAAGGCCACCGCCTGCGTTCAGCGTTTTACCATTCACCACGTCGAAGTTGTGTATCTCGTAGTCAACGAGATCGAACAGATCGAAGATGTGGAGGGCATCGCGCACCTGCTTGCCGGTACCACCATAACCGAAGTAGGCCACATCGCGCCCCCAATAGTGACGGGCTACCCAGAGGGTGATGACACCTTGGTCGACCTTGCCCATCTGATGAGGGCCTGCTATGACGCCGCAGCGATTGATAACGTAATTCACACCGAAGAATTCGCGGAACTCTTCTATCAGCAATTCTGATGCCAACTTTGTGGTTCCGTAAACCGAACGAGCCTTATCGAGCGGGAAATCTTCGCTGATGCCCTTGCTGCTGATGCCCGGCAGGTCTTGCTGCGCGGCTATTTCGAAGCGGGTGGCACCTTCGGTAATTTTTATGTTCTCGAGGTGAGGAATAGGATATACGCGGCTGGTGGATAAGAAGACGAACTTGGCGCCTGTGCGTGCAGCAAGCTCCAGCGTATTGATAGTGCCGGAAAGATTGGTATTGATAACGTAGCTGAGTTCGGCACCCATACCGGCCATAACCGATGGTTCGGCAGCCGCGTCGATGATGTAATCGAACTTACGGTTCATCTCGAGGTCTTCGCGGTTGCGAATGTCTCCGTGAATGAACTCTATGCCGGCATCTTTGAGCTTGGGCAGATTGAGTTCGGAGCCACGACGCTTCAGATTATCGAGCGCAACGATGTTGTAGGCGGGGTACTTTGCCTTAAGCATCAGCGCCATATTGCTGCCTACAAAACCACAACCACCGGTAATGAGTATAGATATATTATTCACAATATTAATTTGATTTGCAAAATTAAGAGAATAAAGCCACCCCGACCTAATATATAAGAATAAAAGTTGTTAAAATAGAATCAAATACCACGAAAGTGGTATATCCGTACGACGTTTTGTAGACCCAATTATTTAACCACCAGATCTCTATTTCTTCTTCTCCGGTATTGCCAGTTGCCAATTATCGGGATTGATCTCGATATTCTGACGCTTACCTTCTTTGTATTCCTGTACTTTTTCAGCCCAGTGTTTGTCTTCGAGTATTTTTTGTTCGTTGCGCCCTTGGAGCAGGAAGTACAGACCAAAAACGATGTAGTCACGTACCCGAAGTATACCGTCAGAACCTATGATGAGGATCCAGGCGAAGATCGTGTAGGGAACAAAATAGTACCGCGGGCAATCGACAGCAAAGACCACTGCCTCCATAGGCCAAAATGCAGCAATGAAGCTACCGAGATATACAGCAGGAGTGATGAGCAACATATATTTACGGGGAGCATTGATCCGTTTGTAGTTGACCACAAGGAAGTATATAATAACCAGGAACAAAACCGAAGAAATGGCCATGCCAACATGAGAAGGCATGGCAGGCAAAAGGTTGTTTCGTTGGAAATAGAGATCATTCATGAGGTACATTGCCAACTTATACAGGTGGTATTCCTCGGGAGTACCGGGGATGCCACGTGTATTGTTTGAGGTGATTATGAGCAAAAACTGAACACAACCACCCAACATGATGACTCCGTAGGGAACTAATTTCCGAAATGTCATTTGCTTGCGTTCAAGGAGAACTATCAGAAAAGCTGCGGGTGATAACAGCAATGAAAAGGGACCGGTAAGCGACACCAATGTCAAAGCGACCAAACGGCGCACCTTACCTTTAGTAGATTCGTGATACCTGGAACCAATGAAAAGGAAACTCACGAGGTAAAGTGACGTAACCCAGATACTGTTTGTGATATTCATGTATACATCGCCACCGATGGGTACCAGCACAAAAACGGACGCAAAAACTACTGCAAACCGCAAGCCAAGGCGATAGGCACTTTGCAGTAGCTCTATTCCTATCCACAATGCTAAGACGAAGTATGTAAGGTTGTAACATAAAGGAATATAGGTAAGGTCGACTCCAAGCGATCCCCAAGTAAAGGCGGTGAGTCTTGGAATTGTATGCAAATAGCCCGCATATGGCATAATCAATGAGTGCCAACCATTTTCGAGATACTGCTGCAAAAAAACGGGACCATCCTCGGCATATATCTGCGGATTCAGGAATGCATCGTACCTGCGATAAAACAATCCGGCCGTGATGAGCAGGACTGTAAGCAATACATCGCGCGTTTTCAATTGTTGGTTTCCGGCAATATTTTCCATAGGCAGCAAATATAAACGTTATTCAATTGATGACATTTGTGCACAAAAAAACCGGGGCTGCCATGGCAGCCCCGGTGTACTATTATGTAGTTGCTATATGTTATTTAGCAATAACGAACTGCTTTGTAACATTGCCACCTTCTGTAGCGATGTTCATGAAGTAAGTTCCGTTTGCGAGGTCGGAAATGTGAAGATTTTCTCCGAACATGCTTCCTCCTTTTTCAAAATGCCTTGTAAATACGGTTTGACCCATTGCATTACTAATCGTAACATCAACGTCTGAAGGCTGAGCAAGCACGCCTTTTACGATGATAACCTCCTTAGCAGGATTAGGGAATACTTGTACGTCCATTATAGGGCGAGTATCGGCAACACCAGCAGTGGGAAGTGTTTTCCACATATAACGAACTTTAGCTTCGATACAGTTTTCTATTGCACGGTCGGTCGTTGCAGTGCCGTATTTCTGGACCAAACCGATAACCTTTGTGTACTTAGGATGGCAGATGCTTGTATTGATTGTTGCAGGCATAGTGTATGTGTAGGTTTTCTCAAATGAGTCGCCAACAGCAGGATTAATAAACGCACTGTCTCCCCAGATACCAGTTGCAATACCATTAGCGAGAGAGGTAGATAGTATCTTCCTAACCACGTCCATGTGACAATACTTTGTAGAGTCAGCGATTGTAGTTCCATACCCTGCGTACCACGTTGCACTACCAGATTCGCTGGTATACGTACCGGCATTAATAGAAGAGGCTGAAGTTTGCTTGAAACCTGTAAAATTACTTGCCAAGCTGTCCTCTACAATGTAGGCGTTGATACGATAAGCACCTGTTACCGTCGAGAGCACCTTTGCCTTTACAGTAACAGTAAGCAAACGGGTAACGCTGTCCCAAGTGGATCTCATTGATACATCGAATTTTGGAGCAAGTGCACAACGGTCACCAACAGCATTTGGCCAGTATCGACGATACACACTGATGTCAGTTGCACTGGCGGGAACGTAGGGAACACGATCAACAGTACCGCCAGGAAATCCGGTGATATACCCTGTGCCTCCATTCGCTACAGAATTATTGAAAGGATCATTTGGCAAGGTCATCTTATCAGAACTGCCATTGTGAAAAGAAGCAACTATAGCTCGGGTGTATGTAGTGTCGCCGGCGCCATATGGTTCAACTTTTTCCTGGATAACCTGGGCTCCGTCGGGACACCATTGACACCAAGTGCCGGTTGCTTCCTCAAGCAAAGTATACTTCTTGCCGCCAGTGGTAACTGTAGACTGAGCAGTAGCATTACCCACAAAAGCAAGCACCCCTGCGTACAAAAGGATAGATTTCAGTTTCATTTTATTGGATTTTAGTATTAAAAATATTTTTCGTTACTGCAATCTAGCGAAAACGATTGATTTAACAAAAATTTTATTGCGACGAAACATAAAATGTCATTAAACCGGCCGAACCACTAACGGCATGCTTTAAAAAACGGGTGCGGAACGAAGTAAATACCCCTATCCTTCACACCCGTCATCCCTTTAGTAACTCCTCCAACCATGTATAGCCTGAGGAATCTGAAATTAGGACAGATTTGTTGGTCAACGTAGCTGTTTCTGACGAACTGTATCGTTTGCCCGACGAATGGTATTATTACGCTGCCAAACTGCAATTACCGATAGCATTGTTTTTGATGTACTTTTGCGGCTCAGAAAAACGACAAATGAAATCACAAATTAATATACAGGTGGAACTGGCAGAAGATAAGATGCCGGTGAATATAGAATGGACGGCGCCGGATGGCGGTGTGCCGGACTGGCAGAAATCGAAGGCGATGCTACTGGGACTGTGGGACGGCGATGAAAAATCGGCGATGAGGATAGACCTGTGGACCGGCAAGATGATGGTGGATGAGATGAATGATTTCTTCTACCAGACCATCTACGGTATGGCCGATACTTACATGCGCGCGACACGCAATGAAGAACTGGCGAACGAAATGAAGCAGTATGCCAAAAGCTTTTTGAAGAAAGCGAGCGACGCGCTGGAAAAAGACGGCAAATAACCATTTGCCGGAGTAATTTTATTTATTGACCTTTTAATACAAAGCACTATGTCTCTTGAAGCAAGGGTAATGGATGAACTGAAAAACGCGATGCGCGCCAAAGACGAGGCTGCACTGCGTACACTGCGCGCGATAAAAGCGGCCATCATCATAGAAAAAACTGCTGAAGGTGCCAGTGGCGAAATAAACGAAGCTACTGAAACAAAAATGTTGCAGAAGCTAGCCAAACAACGCCGCGACTCGCTCGACATATATGTGAAGCAGAACCGCGAAGACCTTGCGTCAAAGGAGCGTGAGGAATTGGCAATAATCGAGAAATTCCTGCCACAGCAGATGAATGCTGATGAACTGAAGGCTGAAGTAAGCGCCATCATTGCACAGGTGGGCGCTAAGACACCCGCCGATATGGGTAAGGTGATGGGCGTGGCCAGCAAACAACTGGCAGGCAAGGCCGACGGCAAGGCGATAAGCGAAATGGTGAAGCAATTGCTGGCGCAGTAATCGTTAATAACATTTTCATTGCGATCCGCATGGAGTGGGCAGTTGCCACGCCGTGCGGATTGCTTACTTTTGGAACGATATGCCGTTAGATATTGCCGGATTAGTGATCATTTTGCTGTTCTTCCTGAGGGGCTACTTCAAGGGGCTGATAGTGGCCGCATTCTCGGTGCTGGCCATTTTGCTTGGGGTATTGTGCGCGCTGAAGCTGTCGCAGACATTTGCCACCTGGTTGCTGGAAAAGGGCTATGTGAGCAGCCCGTGGGCACAGGTAGTAAGCTATCTGATACTGTTCATAGGTGTGGTTATACTGGTGCGTATGGCAGGCAAACTGCTCGAGAAGGCAGTGGAGGGACTGATGCTGGGCATAGTGAACAAACTGCTGGGAGGTGTACTTTACGCCTTTTTGGGTGCAGTACTGTGGAGCTCGCTGCTGTGGATAGGGGCGCGGGGACACATCATATCGGAAGAGACGATAGCAGCATCAAAGTCGTACAAGCAATTGTCGGCACTGGCGCCGTGGTTCTTTGAACAGGCCGGCAAGCTGCTGCCATTTGTACAGGATACTTTTTCAAAACTGGAACATTTCTTTGATACCGTAAACGCGCAGCCGACCAATGTGGGTACTCATTGACAATTATGATTCCTTCACGTGGATACTGCACCACTACCTGCAACAGGCGGGTGGCGACTGCGTGGTGTACCGGAATGACGAAATAGATGTAGCACAACTGGAGGCAATGCAACCGGAGCGGTTGATACTATCGCCAGGGCCGGAGACTCCGCGGCAGGCAGGCATCACGATGGCGGCAATAGAAAGGTTTCATGACCGCATACCGATATTGGGTGTATGTCTGGGGCATCAGGCCCTTGGCATGTACTTTGGTGCGAGACTGGTGCATGCGCCCGAACCGGTGCATGGCAAAACAAGTACTATCACGCACAACGGGCATGCACTGTTTGCAGGACTTCCCAAGCAGTATGATGTGATGCGCTACCACTCGCTTGCGATAACTGATACGGAAAACAGCGGACTGCAAGAAATAGCTCATACAGCAGATGGTACCGTTATGGCAATTGCGCACTCCCAATACCGATGCACGGGTGTACAGTTTCATCCGGAATCGGTGGGGACGGAACATGGGTTGCAACTGCTGCGGAACTGGGCGGCGATGCCATAAAAAAGGGCCCGGTATTGCCGGACCCTCTTCTACTTATTCCAGTACATTCTACTGTACCTGAATCATGATATTTTTGGTAAACCCGTCGGCAGCGATACGCACGGCGTAGATGCCCGGTGCAATGCCTACAAGCGACAGGGCTTTTGTGCCTGTACCTGCGTTCATGTCCACATCAACGGCAATCAGACTACGACCGGCCATATCGGTGATGCTGATATTGCCTGTTACGGCCTTGTTGATGCACCACTGAACATTAAGTATGCCACTTGCAGGGTTTGGATATACTGTAACATATTCGGCTGTGAGCGTGTTGTCGATAACCGCAGATACGATAGGAGTAATGGTGTATGAGAGTGTGTGCTGCTCGAAGTGCGCTGCTGTCATGGAAGATGCTGATGAAGTGAGCGCAATAGGAGGATATGGCGTAGTTGCGTAGTTGATCAGTTCGGGATAGATCTTGTATGACTGGCCAACGGGCAGGCTGCTGAAGGAATAGTGACCGGCGGCATCGGTGAGTGTTTTCTGCATGATCTCGCCGGTGGCATTGTTAATGCAATACATAAGCATGTTCACTGCAGGCACCGCGTCGGCGGTACCTTTGTTGGCGCCCATAGTAACATCGCCCGCAATGAAGCCGGGGCCAGCAGTAACCGTACCAAAGCCCATGGTAATGTTCTTGCCCATATCGTGTGTACCTGAAGTATGGTTGATGACTGTTGCCGTGCTCCAGAACGGAGACGAGGTGTGATAAGTAGGGAGGTAACCAGTGGATGGGCCGGAGGTCAAGGTATCGATAGGAGCCGCTTTTACACGGAAAGAATCGGTAGACATGCCACAGAATACGTAGTGGACACTTGTACCGAGTGAGGTAACAATCAGAGAATCGGCAGCGGTGAGCATGTGGGTTGTAGGGTTGTACTTGATGAGCCATACTTTCACGTTTCCTGTGTACGATGCTCCGGTAAATAATACATCGCCCGAGATACAATTTGCTGCTGTAACTGTAACGGTGGTTGTGGTGAACGCAGCACCGGAACAACCTGTAACCGAGTAGGTGATAACGGTTGTACCAATGGCCACGCCGGTCACAACACCGGTAGATGATATTGTTGCCACAGACGGAGTAGCACTACTCCATGTACCGCCGCTCACGGTAGAAGACAATGTTGTTGTGAGGCCTACACCAACTGTTGTAGTGCCTGAAATAGTTCCGGTGGATGTACCGGTAGTAACGGAGATCATCCTCCAGTTGTAACCTGTACCACAGCCGCCTGTAACACCATAGCTGATACGGGCCGTACCAACGGCAACACCCGTTACCACGCCCGAAGAACTTACCGTTGCCACAGAAGGATTGCTGCTGCTCCACACTCCGCCCGGGGTAATGCACGTATAAGTAGTTGAAGCGCCTGCACAAACAGTATAAGCCCCCATTACAGAATCGACCGCCGGTGTCCCGGTAACGGTTACAACCGCTGTGCTACTGCACCCTGTGGACAGGGTATAATATATAGTTGCTGTGCCGCCCCCAACACCTGTGACTACCCCGCTGAGCGAGCCCACTGAAGCAACCCACGAAGGACTACTGCTCCATGTGCCACCAACAGTCGCGCACGACAGAGGAGTGGTCGTACCCGCACAGATCGGACCCAAACTTCCGCTGATAGCTGTAGGAGACGCATTGACAGTAACTGTTAGTGTTGAAACAGTTGACCCCTGGGTACAGGTGATGATCGCCGTGCCAACCGACACACCTGTTACGGCTGCGCAGGAAGTTCCCGTCGACGCTACGGTAGCTACTGCCACGTTGCTGCTACTCCAGGTTGCGGCGGTTGTGATAGTGGTATCTCCGCAAAGTATGCGCGGTGTACCCATGCATACCATACCCCAACCGGAGATGGCTGCAAATGTTTTTCCGCCTAAGAACAGCAAAAAGATAGAGAACAGGATAAATAAACTTTTTTTCATAAAGTGGTTTTAAATGTCAATGAAATTCTATACAAGGATGTAAGACGTTTGTTTTCATAAAAACGTTAGTGCCAACGTCAAATGTACGGATATTTAATGTATAACTAACACTACTACTTATAAAGGCGGTATTGCATAGATGAGTCTATATTTCATTTGCGAATATGTTTTGTATCTTTCGGGCTGTACTCTATGAACCGCTGGCCTCATAACAAAGCCTATTTCTGGGAAAAAGCGCCTTTCTTCAGGTTGCTTCTACCCTTTGCAGCGGGTATCGCGTTTTATTATACTGGGCTATTTCTGAGTCTTCCGTTGTTGTGGATGCCGTGGGTGACCGCGGCATTGTTTATTGTTACAGCAACGCTTCTGTATACCGGCACCGGCGGGCGGCAATTGACGTTCGTATCTGCCAACGTGGCTTTGATCGCGACAGGATGGACGCTATCAGCCTACAACGACATTCGAAACAATGCTTCTTGGTTTGGGAATTACCTGAACCCGGCGGCGGGGTATGTGGCACGCGTGGTGGCAGAACCAAGAGAACGAGATCAGAGCACGAAGCTGCAGGTGAATGTGTTCAGGGTTGTGTCGGGCGAGAGCACCTACAGGGTCACAGGAAAGGCATTTGTCTATGTAAATAATGATGGCAGACCATTGCAGGTAGCAAAGGGTGACACCATCATTCTGCCCGGCAACTGGCAGGCCATTACAGACGCAGGCAACCCTTTTGAATTCAGTTATGCCGGCCACTGCGCGCGCAACAATATATTATACAGACTATACTGCAACGGTAGTGAAATAGTAGCGGCAGGCAAGGGCGACAGCCGCTATGCACCCTTCACTGAACGGGCGCACGACTGGAGTATGGCACAACTGGGCAAGTACCTGGGCCGTGACAGGGCGAAGGGACTGCTGCAGGCGATGATGCTGGGCGACGAGATCAATCTGGATGAAGACCTGCGCCAGGCCTATGCCGATACCGGTATCGTGCACATTATTGCTATCTCGGGCGGCAACATTACGGTGTTCTTTATGGTGGTGGCGTTTTTGCTTGGTTGGATCCGGCACCGAAAATATACATGGATAAAGTATGCTGTGGCACTACCAATCATTTGGTTCTATGTACTGATGGCGGGTGCGCAACCATCGGCCATGCGGGCAGCGGTGATGTTCTCTATACTTGCATTCGGCACCATGCTGCAGAAAAACAAGAACGGCCTGAACCAGTTGATGGCAGCCGCTTTCGCACTCCTCTGCTCGGAACCGGCTTGGTTGTTCTCTATAGGCTTTCAGCTTTCGTTTATCGCCGTTCTATCGATTTTACTTTTTTACAAACCGGTATACAATCTGCTGCCTATAACCGGGCGCAAGGTGGAACCGGGCGGCAATAAACTGAAACACATCGCCTTCACCATTGGCGATAATTTCGGCAGTGTGGTGAGCATGAGCATAGCAGCAGAACTGCTGGTAGCGCCTGTGGTGATGTACTACTTCCACACCTATCCGCTTAT
The DNA here is from genome assembly GCA_044220845.1 of Flavipsychrobacter sp. Classification (GTDB taxonomy): domain Bacteria; phylum Bacteroidota; class Bacteroidia; order Chitinophagales; family Chitinophagaceae; genus Nemorincola. Next base: position 15,908 of record JBGAQG010000039.1, read on the forward strand.
GTTCGCGTTCGCCAATATTGCTGCGTTCATCTTCATGGGGCTGACGCTACTGTCGGGCGTGGTGTTGGTGGCGGTGAGTCCGGTGCCGATACTGGCCCATTCAGTGGCAGCGTTCGTATCCTGGATGGTGCGTGTCTTTGGCATGATAGTGGGCCACCTTCAGGGGGTGGGACCACGCGCATTAAAGCATCTCATGATCGACGGCTATGAGACACTAATATTCTACACCATGATTGCAGGCGTAACCACCTATATCCTGCTGCGTATCAACAAGGCATTGCTGGTGGGCCTCGGGGCCGCCTGTGTCCTGTTCGCAATGTTGTGTGTGGACCAGTGGCAGCGCCTGCATCAGGAACGCCTTATCGTTTATAACATTGCTCATTCCGGCCATGCCGATATTATGCGAGGTGATAGGTTCTCGACCATCTATACCGACTCTTTACTACCTAAGAAAATCAATTACGCTGTGCGGCCGGCCCATATCGGGTGGCGTGCGTGGGAAGAAATGGGTATGCCCAGACAAGAGATATTTAATGTGAACGGCAAGAGTGTGCTGGTGCTGAACGACCAATTAGCCGGAAAGGGTACATTCGAAGTGGACTATCTTGTGCTGAACGTGGCCGGCAAACCGAATGTGCAACAACTGCTGAAAGTGGTGAAACCACACACATTGGTTGTGAGCGGTAAGTACAGTGAAAAACAAGTAATGGCAATAGAACAAGCCTGTAAAGAGGCCGATGTTGCGGTACACAATACGGGAACACAGGGTGCCTTCGTTATTTCCAATTGATATTATTGCGCCAAACGACCGGTTAACGCTGCCAGCATCTTTTCGATGCGGCGGGCACGTGTTTCAGGTTTCCGGGCGTCGGCAATTGATTCAAGATACTCCCGTTTGTGTGAGAACGACATCTTATGAAACGCCGCCTCAGTGCCGGGACTTGCCGCAAATGCCGCCAATACATCGGCCGGAGGTTTCACTGTACGATTGACGTAGTCGATACCTTCGGTGGTGCGCTGCTCCATAGGTACATCGCAGCGGGATTCCCTTTTGCGCGGGGCATTTGTAAATCTCATACCTGTCCAGTCGTTGTCGATGGAAACGGATGTCTGTCCGCGAAACTGCGCATCAAAAACTACGTGCCATGGTTCCATTCGCCAAAGATCGGATCGGATACTGCCTGACTTCTTTGGATAAGCGATCCAGAAAATAGTATCGTGCCCGATGCAAGATCGTACTTTCTCAAAACCGCGCAGCAATTCACCGCTGTCGCGGGCAAACAAAATCAACTGACCTGCGGGTAGCGAACGCGGCCTGCGGACTGTGAGCTCGGCACCGGGTAGCACATCTGCTACACTTACAGGTGGATCTACGACCCACAACGGGGAGGAAAGGTCCAGGCGTAACTTCTGCAACAGCTCCATGCGTCAAAATTAGTAAAAGAAGCTATGCTGCCACGTTAAGCACATTATCCACAAACTCTGCATAAATACTTAAACTGCATTCAACTACAATATGCATATTTGTTGTTAACAGAACGAACAGCGCATTTCAGCACGACATATTAACTACCAATAGCCTTGAACTACGGAATTATCGGTTACCCGCTTGCCCATTCTTTTTCACCGGCTTACTTCAGGAAGAAATTTGCCGGCCTACATATTGACGCCACCTACGACGCCTACCCGCTTAAAGATATATCTGAACTACCCAACCTGCTGGCAGGCAACAACACCCTTGCCGGTCTCAATGTCACATCACCCTACAAAGAAGCAGTACTTCCCTTTCTCAACGAAATGGACGAGATCGTTGCCAACACCCATGCAGCCAACTGCCTTGTGATAGGCAAGGAATACATAAAAGGGTACAATACTGACGCGGACGGATTTGAGCGGAGCCTGGTGCCGCTGCTCACCTCCCGCCACAAACGGGCCATGATACTGGGGTCCGGTGGATCGTCGAAAACAGTTGCCTACGTTCTGTCGCAACTCGGCATTCCCTTTATAACAGTTTCAACCGGCTATGGGCCCGGCACAATACACTACAGCACTCTGACACCAAAAATGGTGGAAGAACACAAGCTGATAATCAACGCCACCCCGATAGGCATGTATCCGGAAATAGAAAAGTGTCCTCCCCTCCCCTATGAAGGAGTTGGCGAACACCACCTATTGTATGATCTGATCTACAACCCGGAAGAGACCACCTTTTTGCTGAACGGCAAGGAGCGCGGCGCTACCATCAAGAACGGATTCGAGATGCTACTGCTACAGGCCGAAGGCAGCTGGGAGATCTGGAAGAAAAACTACAGGGAAACTACCCAATAGTGTAATAAACACAAGTTGTAACAAAGTTCCGGAAGAACGGGATTGCAGATAGCAAGCCGAACTGCTTGCGTGGCTGCAAGCCGAACTTGTATTTATATATCGGATTAATAAGGTAGTGTTGTTTGCGCATCACCTTCAATCCGCTCTGTTTCACGATCTTCTCAAAACGCTCGATAGTGATCTGTGTATCTACGATCTCCATCAGCTCATTGATGATATTTTCGTGTTCGCCCGCCATTTTGAGAATGCCCTTGTAGATCGGGCGCGGCAGAATGTGGTACCAAGGCAGCACACTCACCCATTTTTTGCGGCATACCTGCTGGTGACCACCAAACGGCATATACCATGGCGGGAAGCCGAAAAATATCTGGCCACCCGGTTTAAGGAAGTTTTTGAGGTACGGCACAAACTTCTCCTGCTCCGGCACGTGCTCAATAACATCTTTCAGGATGATGATATCGAATTTGCCGCTGAATGTTGCGAGGAAATCGGCATCATATATGTTCTGACAGCGCAATTCCACCTTGCCAGCTGCCAGTTCATTTGCCAGGAACCCCTTGGCCAGCTCAATGCGTTCGGGAGCAAGGTCGACCCCGAGACAGGTGCAGCCCCGCTCCATGAATGGCAATAACACACCACCTTCTGCCGTGCCCACTTCAAAGACAGCAGTGCCCGGACCGATGTCGTGCGTTTTTTCTATGAACGGGAGGACATAAGATTTGGAATTATCGACCTGCTGGTCGAAACGTACTTTATCGTCGAGGTGTTGCTTGAGCGCCAATCGGGGATGGTTTTGCGGGTAAATTTACTTTTTTATTTCTTTGGGCGCATCTTCCATTACCGAGAGTTGAATGCGGATACTTTCGTTGTGGATCTTTTGGTAAAGTTCGGTGACAAAATCTTTGCTGAGGCCATGCATATTGCTGCGTGCGCAAAGACCGTCTACAATTTCGCTCCATCGCGATGGCTGAAAGACCGTCATATTGCAGCTCTTCTTCACATTTCCGATCTGCCCGCTGAGCTCCATACGTCGGGCCACGAGATCCAGTATCTCGGCATCCAGCGAATCCATAGATTGCCTAAGGTATTCGAGTTGTTCCTGGCCGCTCATGTCGCGGGTGGTCTCTTCGCGCACTATGAGTTGTGACAGAATGGTGCGCAACTGCGCGGGTGTTACCTGTTGGGCTGCATCACTCCATGCCGCATCGGGATCGGGATGGGTCTCTATCATCAATCCGTCGAAATGCATGTCCAGCGCCTTCTGCGCCACCTCGGCCACACGGGCGCGCTTGCCTGAGATGTGACTAGGATCGCCGATCATGGTCAGTTCCGGCTTCCGGCGCTTCAATTCAATAGGTATGGGCCAGTTGGGCTGATTGCGATAACCAACTGCTGCCGTATAGCCTGAAAAACCACGATGTATGGCTGCTACTGATGTAATTCCTGCTTTTTCAAACCGTTCTATAGCACCCTGCCAGAGATCCACATCGGGACTCACGGGATTCTTGACCATTACCGGGATATTTGTGCCACGCAATGCATCCGCCAGTCGCTGCACCTGAAAAGGATTGACTACAGTGCGGGCGCCAATCCAAATGACATCTATTCCGTATTTCAATGCAAGTTCCAGATGGTTGGTGTCGGCCACTTCGGTGGTCACCGGCAGGTTGTATGTCTGTTTCACTTCCTGCAGCCATTCCAATGCCGGTTGACCGTTGCCTTCAAAGGCACCGGGGCGGGTGCGGGGTTTCCACACACCTGCACGCATGAGCTGTACATTCAATCCGGCCAGTTCGGCTGCCACTGCCATCACTTGCTCTCTTGTTTCAGCGCTGCATGGGCCTGCTATAATATATGGTCGGGCCGTTTTGAAAAAAGACATATTACAAAGGTAGGAGGTTTTGAACCTATAATATTGTGACCAGCAGACCCGATACCCTATGCGATGATAACAATAATCAATGCTCTTCGCATTAATACAACAATCATATAACGACATAAAGGGCATGATATATGGAAAATCTTTTGGGATTTGCCTAATAATATGTACATTTGCATCGGATTGTAATCAAAAGAGAGGGGACACTGGTTGTCCCCTCGTTTATTATCTATATGGCAGATAACATTGAAAAAGTGTATTCCCTACTGGAACCACTGCTGGACGGTACGGATATTTTTATTGTCAACATCAAGGTAAAACCGACGAATAATGTGAAGGTTTTTCTGGATGCCGACAGCGGGTTTTCTATTGACAAGGCATCGTCCATCAACAGAAAGCTGTATGCCGCCATGGAAGAGGCTGCGCTCTATCCGGATGGTGATTTTTCGCTGGAAGTTTCGAGCCCGGGCGTCGATGAGCCGCTGGGGCAGATGCGTCAGTACAAAAAGAACGTGGGCCGCAAGGTGACCATTACCATGAATGACGACAGCGAAAAAACCGGTATGCTGCGCGAAGTGACCGACGAGCACGTGGTGCTGGAAGTGAAAGGCAAGAAACCCCATGAAAAGATCAACGTTGAAGTTCCATTTTCAATCATAAAAAAAACAATCGTTCAAATTATTTTTTAATTAACCCATACTATCCGGCACGGGTGGTATGATGCAAAAAGCGAGCATTATGGCAAGTATTAACCTCATCGACTCCTTCCAGGAGTTCAAAGAAGCCGAGAACATTGACAGGCCTACCCTTATGAAGGTGTTGGAAGACGTTTTCAAGACGTTGCTACGTAAAAAGTACGTGACGGACGAAAACTTTGACGTTATCGTTAATGACCAGACAGGTGACCTCGAGATCTTCAGGCGTCGTGAGATAGTTGAAGATGGCATGGTAGAAGATGAGAACCTGCAGATACCGTATTCTGAGGCTATTAAAATAGAGCCCGACTATAGCGTTGGCGAGGAAGTATATGAAGAGGTGGACGTGCGCAACTTCGGCCGCAGGGCTATTCTGGCCGCCAAACAAACACTGGCTGCCCGTATAGGTGACCTGAAAAAGAACAACCTACTGAAGAAATATGCTGACCGTGTTGGTGACATTATCAACGGGGAAGTATACCAGATATGGAAAAAAGAAATATTGCTTCTTGATGATGAGGGCAATGAGCTGATCATGCCTAAGTCGGAGCAAATACCTACCGATTTCTTCAAAAAAGGGGAAACTGTACGTGCCGTGGTGAAAAAAGTGGAGATGCGCAACAACTCTCCGATCATCATTCTGAGCCGCACGCATCCTTCCTTCCTGGAGAAATTGCTGGAAATTGAGGTGCCTGAGATCATGGATGGCCTGATAGTGATCAAGAAGATCGTTCGTGAGCCGGGTGAGCGTGCTAAAGTTGCTGTAGAAAGCTACGACGACCGTATTGATCCGGTGGGTGCATGTGTGGGTATGAAGGGTAGCCGCATCCATGGTATCGTTCGTGAACTGCGCAATGAGAACATAGATATCATCAACTTCACTAATAACATACAGCTGTTGTTGCAGCGTGCGCTTACGCCTGCCCGCATCAATAAAATGGAACTCAATAACGAGACCATGAAGGCTGACGTGTACCTCGATCCTGATCAGGTATCGCTGGCGATCGGTAAGAAAGGTGTGAACATCAAACTGGCACAAGAACTTACCGGATACAGCATAGATGTGTACCGTGATGTGAAAGAAGATGTTGAATACGATATCGATCTGGACGAATTCAGCGATGAGATAGAACCATGGGTGATAGACGAGTTCAAACGTATTGGCTGCGACACGGCACTGAGCGTATTGGAATTGTCGGCCGATGAGCTGGTGCGCCGTACCGACCTTGAAGAAGAGACAGTGAGGGATGTGCGAAGGATTTTGGAAGCAGAATTTAACGAAGAACAATAACCTTTAAACCATTATTGTTCTTATGTAATAACGAATAAGTAATGCCCCATTATGCCGTTTTCAGTGAAAAATGGCGTAGGTTTGTAGACTGGGCAAGGGTCTCGCAGGGCTTTTTGACAAATATCTGATAAGGAAAAAACAAGAATGAGTACAACAACAAATACACCCAGGTTGCTAGCGGCAGCGAAGGAGTTCAATATCGGAAAGGAAACACTCGTTGAGTTCCTGACCGAGAAAGGCTTTGAAATAAGCAGCAACCCGAGTACGAAACTTACAGAGCAGATGTATAGTGCCCTGCAGGTTGAGTTTGCCCAGGACAAAAAAGACAAGCAACGCAGTGAGAACATAGCGTTGCCAAAGGGTTCATTGCTTGACAGCATCAAGAAGTCGAAAGAAGACCTCGATATCACTGCGAAAGACAAGAAGGAAGAGCCTGCGGCGAAAGCGCCGGAAGTGAAGGCGAAACCCGTGATTGAGGAAAAGCCTAAAGAGAAACCGGCTGAACCACAGCCTGTGGTTGCAGAAGCACCGGCCAAGCCGGTTGCAGAAGCGCCTGCTCCTCCTGTAGTAGAAAAAACAGAAGAAGCGCCTGCACCTGCAAAAGCATCTAAGAAGGTAGCTGAAACACCCGCTCCTCCGCCGGCACCCGCCGAGCCGGAGCATGTGGACGTGAAAGCGCCTAAGATCGGCGGACCGAACATAATCGGAAAGATCGACCTGGATCAGCTGAACCTTGAGTCGAGGCCAAAGAAAGGTGCTGCAAAGAAAAAGGAGGCTACTAAAAAAGAAGTTGCTGAACCCACTGAAAAAACCGAAGAGGTTGCCGCAACTGCACCTGCGGTTGTGGAAGAAGTTCCTGCACCTGTAGCTGCTCCGACGCCTGTAGCCGCACCACCTGCACAGCAAGTGCCGCAAGCGACTACAGAAGAATCTGATACTGACGACGCCAACAAGCCGGAGCACATAGAAATGCGTGCACCGAAACTGGAGGGTCCGAAAATCATAGGAAGGATCGAATTACCTGTATCCCAGGCTTCAGGTCGCATCGACCCACGCGAAAAGCGGAAACGCAAGCGCATACCCGTTGATAAAAAACCTGAACCGGGCAAACCGGGCGAAAACAGGGGACCCGGTCAGGGAGCTCCGGGCGGACAGCCCAATCGCGGTGGTGCACCGGGTGGCTTCCCTAACAGGGATCGCCGTGGTCCGGGTGGCGCACCAGGTCAACGCCCTGACAACCGTCCGGGTGGCGATCGTCGCGGACCAGCCGGCAGGGACGGCCGCAGAGACATGCGGAACGCTCCGGTTTCAGCTCAGCAGCAGGAAATTGATACAAAAGCAATTCAGGATAAGATACGCGAAACCCAGGCCAAGCTTACTGGATCTACCCGTGGCAAAAACCTGAAAGCAAAATACCGTCGTAACAAACGCGACGAGATGGCTGAGAAACGCGCAGCCGCCGAGAATTCAGAGCAAGGCAACCTTATACAGGTGACCGAGTTCATTTCGGTGAGCGAGTTGGCCAGCCTGCTTGATGTAAGCTTTGCAGAGGTGATCAGCAAGTGTATGAGCCTGGGTATCATGGTGTCAATCAACCAGCGTCTTGATGCTGAGGTGATAGAACTGGTGGCGAGCGAATTTGGTTTCGACGTTGAGTTCATAAATCTGGAGCAGGAGGCTGAAGACATAGAGGAAGAAGAGGACAATGAAGAAGATATGGAGCCACGTGCACCTATCGTTACTATCATGGGTCACGTTGACCATGGTAAGACTTCATTGCTCGACTATATAAGGAGTGCAAACGTTGTGGCCGGTGAGGCCGGAGGTATCACGCAGCACATTGGTGCCTACCGTGTAGTAACTGCAACCGGCAAAAAGATCACCTTCCTCGATACTCCGGGTCACGAAGCGTTTACCGCGATGCGTGCCCGTGGTGCCAAAGTGGCTGACGTTGCCGTGATAGTGGTTGCTGCGGACGACGCAATAATGCCACAAACCAAGGAAGCGATATCGCATGCACAGGCAGCCAACCTGCCTATGATCTTCGCGATCAACAAAATAGATAAAGAAGGCGCTAACCCTGAGAAGATCAAAGAACAGCTGGCGCAGATGAATATACTTGTTGAAGACTGGGGCGGTAAATTCCAGAGTCAGGAGATATCAGCTAAAAAAGGCCTGAACATAGATCTGCTTCTTGAGAAGATAGGTCTGGAGGCAGAAATGCTGGAACTGAAAGCCAACCCTAACAGAATGGCATCAGGAAGTGTGATTGAAGCCTCACTCGATAAAGGTCGTGGTTACCAGAGTACTATCCTCATTCAGAATGGTACACTCAATCAGGGCGAGATGGCCGTATGCGGTCAGTACTTCGGTAAGATCAAGGCAATGTTCAACGAACGCGGACAACGCGTTAAGACGGCAGGACCATCTACACCGGTACAGGTACTTGGTCTGAACGGCGCACCACAGGCCGGTGAGAAGTTCAAAGTATTCGAAGACGAGAACGAAGCAAAAGAAGTGGCCAACCACCGTGCGCAGATCATGCGCGAACAGGGCATACGTGCACGCAAGCACATTACCCTCGACGAGATCGGTCGCCGTCTGGCCCTCGGAAACTTCAAGGAACTGGGAGTTATCATCAAGGGCGACTTCGATGGTTCTGTAGAGGCGCTGAGCGACTCGCTGCAGAAATTGTCGACAGAAGAAGTAGCGGTGAATGTGGTGCACAAGGGCGTGGGTCAGATCACAGAAAGCGACGTATTGCTCGCTACCGCGTCAGACGCTATCATCCTCGGCTTCCAGGTTCGTCCGTCTATGCAGGCTGCACGACTTGCGGAACAGGAGAACATCGAGATTCGTACTTACTCGATTATCTACGACGCGATCGAAGAGATCAAGAGCGCGATGGAAGGTCTGCTGGAACCAAAAGTGGAAAAGAAGACTGTGGCCAACATCGAGGTACGCGAGATCTACAAGATCAATGGCGTGGGAACGATTGCCGGATGTTATGTACTGGATGGCAAGATGACCCGCCAGACAAAACTGAACATCGTTCGCGAGGGAATAGTGGTGTACACGGGCGAACTCAGCTCTCTGAAGCGTTTCAAAGACGATGTAAAAGAAGTAAACTACGGCTACGAGTGCGGTCTGATGGTGAAAAACTACAACGACCTGCGCATCGGCGATATCATAGAAGGATTCGAAGAAGTAGAAGTAAAACGTACGCTGTAATTCAGCATACCCGATTATAAAGTAAAGCCGCTCCCGAAAGGAGCGGCTTTACTTTTTTGAACGGATTCCTTACATAACAATTGTCAGAACGAAGGAAAACCGGAGTTTGATCGTCAAACACTCAGACACATTCCAAAAACTGCAACCAATGAAGCTAAAAACCGCACTATCAGTGGTACTAGGACTCGCCACTGCCGGCACTACCTCCGCCCAATACAACGCACTGAAAATACCTGACACACTGAGTGGAACCACGTTCAACCTAACGATAAGGGATACATTCACTCAGATCCTTACGGGGAATCAGACCATCACCGGCGGCATAAACGGCAGCTTCTGGGGACCAACGCTTATCTGGAATAAGGGCGATGTTGTACACATCAACGTTGAGAATCGCCTGGCAGATACCACCACCATCCACTGGCACGGCATGCATCTACCAGCTATCATGGACGGAGGACCACACCAGCCTATACCGCCATTCACCACCTGGAGCCCCTACTGGAAAGTGGATAACAACGCTGCGACCTACTGGTATCACCCACACCTGCATATGATGGCAGAGGAACAGCTGACTATGGGCATTGGCGGCATGATCATAGTGCGCGATGCCACTGAAAGCGCGCTGAACCTGCCACGCACCTATGGTGTAGATGATATTCCGGTGATGCTCACAGACCGAAAGTTTGACGCGCTGAACCAATTTGTAGTAGCACACTATGGCGACAGCATGATGACCAATGGAGTGGTGCGTGCGCAGCATACAATACCCGCACAGGTGGTTCGGCTGCGCCTGCTCGATGCAGCAACAGAACGCTCGTACAATATAGGCTTCAGCGACAACCGCACGTTCTATGTGATCACCACTGATGGCGGACTGGTGAATGCGCCGGTCCCCGTAACGCGCTTTCTGCTTTCAGCAGGAGAAAGGGTTGAGATACTTGTGAACTGCACAGGTCAGAACGGCACAAGTGTGGACCTGAAGGCCTTCAATGCATCGCTGGCGCCTCAAGTGCCGGGCGGAGAGTCGTTTCCCGGCGGGCCATTTGCCAACGCTCTCGGCCATGCGGACTTCAACATACTACATCTGAACATAGGAGCGCCAACTGCCAGCCCCATAATCACTATCCCCACCACACTTACCACTAACACCTTTTATCCGGAGTCGTCTGCCGTAGTTACAAGAACCGTTACGATCTCTGACAGTGCAATAGGTGGTGGTGGACCTACGTTCCTTATCAACCATAAGTTCTTCGAAATGGATGAAATAGACTACCATGTACCGCTTGATAACACCGAAATATGGGAGATAAAGAGCACATCGGGCTTTGGCCATCCTTTCCATATTCACGATGTAGAATTCCATGTGCTGACAATAAACGGATCGGCACCACCTGCTTACCAGGACGGATGGAAGGATGTGATCTTTGTACCTGCAAACCAGACAGTACGGTTCATCGCGAAATTTAATGACTACTCGGATTCTTTAAAGCCCTACATGTTTCACTGCCACATTGCTCTACATGAAGACCTTGGCATGATGGGACAATTCGTAGTGGGCAACAGTCCGGCAGGCATCATGAATAAGGTGAAGAACGCAAAAATGAAACTCTACCCTAACCCAACGAAGGGAGTGATCAACTTTGAGATGGAGAACGGCATCGTGATCAAACATGCATCTGTTATCAACCTGCACGGACAACAAGTGTTTGAGGCACTGCTGAATACAGAGAGAGCTGAACTGAATGTATCCGACTTGGCGAAAGGCATGTACTTCCTGCGCCTTACCGATACTGAGGGAGGCAGCTACATTAAGTCTTACCTGATGGAATAAAAATATTGCAAAACCAAAACTGACCTGTAAGATGAACCTGATAAAACCAATATTAACCGCAGCCGTGGCTATAGCGGTGAATATGACCGCCATGGCAGGCTACAAGCCGGGTGACGAAGTAAAAGACTTCAACCTGAAGAGCACAAACAACAAAATGATTTCGCTGAACGGGTATAAAAATGCGCGCGGGTTCATTGTTGTTTTTACATGCAACCATTGCCCTTTTGCAAAGCTGTATCAGGAGCGGATGAACGCTATGAATAAAGATTACAGTGCGAAAGGGATCTACCTGCTGGCAGTCAGTTCAAATGACGCCATTGCTGTGCCTGAAGACAACTTTGAAGAGATGACTAAACGCGCCCGGGAGCAGCATTATAACTTCCCTTATCTTTTTGACGAGACTCAGGAAGTGGCTCGCGCATTTGGTGCTGTAAAAACGCCTCATGCCTTCGTTATCTTTAAAGAAAATGGCAAGTGGATCGTGAAGTACAGTGGATCTGTAGACGACAATGGCGCTGAGCCTGGAAAAGTGAAAAATGCGTTTGTAAAAAATGCAGTTGACGCGTTGCTGCGGAACGAGCCGGTGCCTGTCACCAGTACAAAATCGGTGGGGTGTGCTATAAAATGGAAGCCATAATAAGAATGTAATGAAACACAAAAAGGGCGCTCATTTCTGAGCGCCCTTTTCATTGTGTCGATCGTCCCGAATTAGAGCTTGGTGATCTTCACTTTGCGTGAGATCTCATTCTGCCTTACTTCAAGAATGTACATTCCTGCAGGAAGATTGCTGCCTGCCGTGATAGATGTACTTGTTGATTGTGCTTTCTGCATCTCAACCACACGACCTGTGATGTCATAGATCACGATGTCCGCAACATTGCTGAGCTCGCTCTCGATGTCAATCTTAATGTCGCTTGTTGTTGGGTTAGGATATACCAGCATACTGAAGTTGTTCTCGTTCACAACCTCTGCAGCTATAGGCATGCCCTCCTTAGCAGATGTTCCGCAGCTTGATGAGCATGATCCCAGCCTGTCGCCTGCATGGTTCGTCAGGTGAGATGGTACTGCACTCATTGCTATAGACAACGTCTGTGGATTTGAAGGATTGCCCGGAGGAACGTGACAAAGGATCACTTTGTTGCTGTTCGATGCATCGCGCGCGTCGATCACGCACATGGTCTTTGTTGCAGTTGTGCTGCAGCCATTGCTGTTGGTAACGGTTACTGTGTACACATAAGTACCCGCAGCAGTTGGCGTGAACACAGGGCTCTGGCATGTAGTGCAGCTCAGGCGTGTTCCGGGTGTCCATGAATACGTAAAACCTGAACCACCTGTACCGTTCGCTGTAAGTGTTGCACTCTGAGGACCATATCCCAGGTAGATAGTAGTAGCTACTCCACCTGTATATGTAGTGTTCGACGGAGTTACCGATATCGTTGCAGATGGCTGGTACTGTACTGTTACAGTTGCATTGCACGTAGATACGTTACCGTTAACGTCTGTAACGGTTAGTGTTACTGTGTTTGCTCCCGCGTTCGCGCAAGTGAAGGTTGATGGACTAACTGTCATTGAAGCGATACCGCAGTTGTCAGAACTACCGTTGTTTACATTTGATGCTGTGATTGAACCGCTACCACCTGACAGATTCAGTGTATAGTTCTGGCAGCTAGCTACAGGGTTCTGGTTGTCAACCACAGTGATTGTCTGGGTTGCTGTAGCAGAATTTCCATTTACGTCTGTAACAGTCCATGTGATATTGTGTGTACCTACTGAGTAAGTACCGGCATCATCATTTGTAACACTTGCTACGCCGCAGTTATCAGCAGTTGTTGCTGAACCCAGGTCATAACCTGTTGCATTGCATGCGCCGCTGTTTGCATTAACAGTTACGTTTGCAGGTGCAGTGATCGTAGGGTTCTGGTTGTCAACCACAGTGATTGTCTGGGTTGCAGTTGCAGTATTTCCGTTTACGTCTGTAACAGTCCAGGTGATGTTATGTGTACCTACTGAGTAAGTTCCCGCATCATCATTTGTAACACTTGCTACGCCACAATTGTCAGCAGTTGTTGCTGAACCCAGGTCATAACCTGTCGCATTGCATGCGCCGCCGTTTGCATTAACAGTAACGTTTGCAGGGGCAGTGATGGTAGGATTCTGAGTGTCATTTACAGTTACGGTGAAGCTGCAACTTGCAGTTCCACAACCATTAGTTGCGGTTGCCGTTACTGTAGTAACACCTACGCTGAATGAAGAACCTGACTCATGAGAATAAGTGATGGTTGGCGTTGTTCCTGTCGCTGTCGCAGCAGTGTAGGAAACGTTTGCGCCACATGAGCCTGTAGCTGCATCAGCAGAAACCGCACCTGCACAGCTGATTGATGGAGCAGTACAAGCAGATGTAATATTTACCGTATAATCCTGAGCCTCTCCGTAGTAATAATCATTGCACGGATCCATATAAGGATATGCAGTCGCGTAGTAGTAATAGCCGCAACGCACCCTCATTGTATGGCTTCCCAATGTTGCACCTGAAGGAATATTTATTGAGAACGAATTGGTGTTCAGTATATAGCTAACGCCGCCTACTGCCTCTGAACTTTCGAATGTACCATTGTTGTTGAAGTCGATCCATGCCTGTACATTCTGTTGATAATAGGAACCAACCGTGATAGAAGCTGTATAGCTACTTCCCTGTACCAAATTCACTGACCCAACAACGCTCCTTCTATCCTGGTATCCGGAACCGTTACAACCAGACCCGTTATCAACCAGATTAGATCCGGCGGCACCCGAAACAGAGAAATTGTTGATGTACATTTCATAAGAAGAACAAGCATAGTATGCAGAAGAGTATGCTGGTGTACAATAGTTAATTGCAACCGCCATTGGCTTTGTTACGTAGCAGCTACCGATCGAGTAGGTGATCGTTGCGTTACCGATAGCAACACCTGTAACCACACCGGTGGAAGAAACAGTTGCAACAGATGTATTGCTGCTTGTCCATACGCCACCTGAAGTAGTGTTGCTCAAATTTGTTGTGTAGCCGGGAACAACAGTACCAGCGCCGGATATAGCGACAGGGCCTGTTACTGTAACAGTATAAGTAGAAGTACATCCGTAGGTGTAACTTATGCTCACTGTTCCGCCGGCAACACCTGACACAACTCCAGTGCTTGGATCTACTGTAGCAACGGCTGTGTTGCTACTACTCCATGTACCGCCTGATACAGATGCGCTAAGCGAAATAGTTTCACCACCGCAAAGGGAATTAGGACCGCTGATAGATGGTGCGGAATTTACAACAACTGTTGTAGATGATGATGTTGAACATCCACCGCCGGTTACGTTTGTCAGAGTTGCAACATAGGTACCTGACATGTCTGTAGTTACGTTTGTGAGGATCGGGTTACCACCTGTTGCAGTAAAACCGTTAGGACCAGTCCAGGTGAAACTACCGCCGTTTGCAGCAAGGAAGTCCATCTGGTTCAGCATGATCTGGTATTGGTTGCCTGCAGTACCACCGCCCCATGGAGCAGTTGATGCACAGCGGCAGGCATGGAAGTCTTGGTCAGGCCCCTGAATAATGAGACGACCGTGATTCCCACCGGGATATACACCTGCTATAGCTACTGTTGTGGTCGAATTCGCCATGATGTAGGCATGCATCCAACTTGGCCAGCTCGTAACCGATAAGTGGTGATTGGTAAAACAGCCGTTGATGCCATTTGCGACAAGTGTTGGGAACGGAGCCGGATCAACAAGAATATAACTACATCCTGATGATCCATCGTTTTGAGAACCCACAATGTTCGGGTAAAGATTGCCGATGTTGGCATAATCTCCATCCCAGAAGATACTTCCACCTGTTGCAAGGTAGGCTTCCAACAAACCCCATGTGATATTCGGATCATACGGAGATGCCCATGTAAACATCAGTACATCGTACTGAGCCTTAAGAAGAGCTGCTTTTGCAGCATTAGTAGAACCACTCGCAAATATCGCGTCGAAGGTTGCATTGCTGATACGAGTAATGCTTCCCGGACGATCACCGGAGGAAAACAACTCGTTAAATTCCTGATTACCTGCATTACCACCTATACCTGCTACGCGCACAAAGTTGGTCGATGTTCCACCAACCGAACCCACTGCTGTAAGTGATATACTGTTACCGACACATGCCGGTCCGGTATTTGCAACCGATGTGATCACAGGCGTAGTACACTGCGCCTGAGTATTTTTAGTTACTGCGAGGCCACAGGCCGCCAACAGCATAAATAATATATAAAATTTTATCCGCTTCATATAGTTGAGTTTGAAGAGTGTTTTGTAATTGGTTGTCGTTGTTAATTACTCGTGCTGATGGTTTGCGTGAATCATCATCCAGATCGCGTGGAGGTCCCAATAGATATCCGCATCCTCGATAGAAAGACCAATCGGTGGAACCAATTCGTCAAAATGCTCTTCAAAGTAGTGTTTGTAGTCGTGTGCTTCGTCCGGATAACTAATCATCCAAAGTTTGGCAGTGTCTTGAGTTGTTTGAGTGTACTGGACCACGACACCATCGTGCCATTTTTTACCGTCGCCGGTCGTCCACCTATGAACAGTTGGTTTGTGTGGCGCAAGTGCGTTGAGAGCAGCCCTGTGCTCTGCCATACTCTGCGCGAATCCGGCTATCCCGATCGTAAGGAACAGCATGAAAAGCAATAGTGTTTTCTTCATTGTTCTGGTTTTTTGTGGTTAAAAATTATATTAAATTAAATACATAAGACACAGACACACCTTCCTTACACCGGTTAGATGTAAGCAATTTAAATTTGATCAGTTCAGCCTAAATCAGTCGAGAAGACAACTCCGTTCGTTCCGTTGCCAATGGCGCCGGTCAATCATTAACCTGAGCAGTTTGATAAGGAGG
>JBGAQG010000061.1:0-4421 GCA_044220845.1 Flavipsychrobacter sp.
AGTTCTAAGCTGGTAGTGAACGGTATCAACCAGGTGGGCGAGCCGGTAGCGTTTCAGGTGAGCCGTTCTGTGGGCATGACTGAGTATAACTACAATAAGAACCTTACACTGACCAATGCAAAGGTGTTGTTGTATGGGGATGGTTCCTTGGTTGATAGCGCGACCTACGATCAGGCATCCGGTACCTATCAGGGGCATCATACAACGGTTGCGGGTGTTACGTACAAAGCAGTGGTGGCTGCGCCGGGCTATAATGACGTTTCGGCATTGTCGGTAGCGCCGGCAATGGTAGAGATGACGAACGTGACCCGCATCAAACGGGCGCGGCTGAATGGAGATGGTGAGATGCAGGACGAGATCCGAATTACGTTTGATGATCCGGCTGCAGCGGGTGATTTTTACATTCTTAGTTTTAAAATGGTCAATACCGGTACCGATACTCCTGTGGCCTTGGGTTGCATTAACACTACAGAGGCTGCCATTGAGAGCATATATGACGAGAGCATAGACAATACCACTTGCCTGTCGGAAGGTGATATCTTCTTCAGAGATGAACTATTTAACGGAAAGTCTCGTGAGATGCGATTCTTTATCCTGAGCAGTCAATTGGAGAAATTGAGCCCGGATATCAATCTGTTCATTGTTTTGCAACATGTACCTGAAAGCTACTTCCGGCACAGGAAAACTTACTTGTATGCTTCAGAGAACTCAGGTAATCCTTTTGCCGAGCCAAGCCGGATATACACTAATGTTCAGGATGGTTATGGCGTGTTCAGTGTGCTGAACGCGGATGTCAAAGTGATGCAATAGATGTAAAAGCACTTACTTAATCGTCTTTAGTGCCCGATTTTTTGCGCACCACAACCCACTCACCAATGTCAACTGTGAATGGCATTTTGCCAATCATGACAATGGCTTTTTTATCGCGTAGTTCCTGAAGGGTGCCCACCTGATGATTGTTGCGGTTGCGCACCAGATCTCCGGGCTTGGGTTTGCCGCCAACGGTGTCGTAATTTTTGTCGGCTTTTTTTGCTGCAGAGGCGTTGGAAGCGATCTGTTTTTTGCGGAACAGCACATTTTCCGCAGCCTTGATGACTTCCTGTTTATTCTCTGTCTTTTTCCAGTCCTGAATGATCTGTTTGAACTTGCGTTCCATATCGCGCAGGTAGTCGAGTTCTTCCTTTTTTACCTTGTTCTGGAGTTTCAGGGTCTCGAAATGCTGTTTCTGCTTTTCCTTGTTGGTTACGTCCTCATAGTGTTTTCTGAGGCGTTCGTTTTCCTTTATCAGTTTCTCAAGTTCCTTTTCTTTATCGCCCAGCTTCACCGTCTGTTGTTCGGCCTGGTGCAGCATCTTGTCCAGTTTGAAATGCTCGCGCTGAGTAAGCTGGCGGGCCCGTTCTATTACCTCCTTGGGTAGGCCACTGCGCTGTGCTATTGCAAAAGTGTAGGAGCTACCCGGTTTTCCTGTAGTGAGGCGATACAATGGTTCAAGCTTTTCCTCGTCAAACGCCATGGCACCGTTCATGATACCTCGCACTTTTCCGGCCATCACCTTCAGGTTCAGGTAGTGGGTAGTGATGATGCCTAGGGCATGTTTTGCAGCAAGGGTCTCAACGATCGCTTCGGCGAATGCGCCTCCGAGATTAGGGTCCGATCCGCTGCCAAGTTCATCAATGAAGAAAAGCGTTTTGCCATCGGCATTTTCCATGAAGTGTTTCATGTGCTGCAGGTGGGCGCTATACGTACTCAGTTCATGCTCTATGGACTGGGTGTCGCCGATCTGTACCATCAGGTTTCTGAATATGCCCATCTCCGAATTCTCGCTCACGGGAATCAACAGGCCGGCCTGTGCCATTAGCTGCAGTAGCCCTATGGTTTTCATCGCTACGGTCTTGCCTCCGGCATTGGGACCGCTGATGATAAGGATCCGTTGTTGTCTGTCCAGAACCAGGTTGAGCGGAATTGTGGTTTTTCCATTCTGTTTATTGTGCAGGAACAGTAACGGATGATAGGCTTTTTCGAGATGGATGCCAGGGTGCTGCGTTAGGCGCGGCATTGTAGCATTCATGTCATCGGCAAGAAGTGCTTTCGCCCTGATGAAGTCGAACACGCCACATAGGTTATAATAAGTCTCCAGTTGTGGGGCGAAGGTGGCAAGGTCACGAGTAAGTTGCACCAGAATACGGTGGATCTCTCTGCTTTCGGCACGTTCCAGCGAAAAGATCTCATTGTTCAGTTCGGTAGTTTCTTCCGGTTCAATGAAGACTGTTTTCTGAGTATCACTTTCGCCGTGCAATATTCCCTTTACTATTCTTTTATATTCCGCCAATACTGCCGCTGTTCTCCTGCCGTTGAGGAAGCTTTCCGAGATATCGGCGAGGTATCCTTGTTTGTTCAGTCGGCGAAGCACACCCTCGAATACCCTTCTCGATTCGTTGCGTACCCGTGAAAGATCGGCGCGAATACTCATCAGTTCGCGTGAAGCATTGTCGCGCACAAGTCCTCCTTCGTCTATTACGGCCGATATGAGTTCCGGAATTTTCTTTTCATACGCTATGTGGTCGCACAGCGAGTAAAGGGTGGGGAAGAGGTCGTTGTTTTTTTTGAACCAAAGTAATATATCGCGAATGGTAAGCGCTAATTGTTGCACGGAAAGGAACTGTTCACCACTTAACACACCGCCAGGTATAGCCAGCAACCGCAGCTCTTTGTGCATATTGCGGGTAAAGTCGTTAGGGAAATAGTCACCGCTGTTCAGGATGTTCTTGTACTCATATGCCTGTAGCAATTCCCCGCCCGCATGGTCCTTGTGGGTGTGAAACCTGATGTTGTTCACACGCTCACGTGCGGCATCTGTGCGGCATTTCAGCAGCAGCAGTTCGCGTACTTTATTGAACTCAAGGGCATCAACGGCATTGGCCGGGTACAGTTGCATCATCTGAACAGAAATTCCGATCTGAATTATTTACTCCAAGGCTGCAAAAGTAGGTCAATCGCAGCATCAGATCGCAGTTGTATGGATGTAGGAATTACTCTTTTTCCTTCCCTTTCACCTCAAATAGCTTTTCCTTATCTACCACGTTCACCCTGTTCTTGTCTTTTAGTGTACGGGCGATGGCCCCGTAAGGAGCGGCAACTACTTCTTCATTCTCTTTCAGACCCGAAAGGATCTCAAGGTATTTGTTGTCCTGAAGACCGGTCTTTACGTCACGTAATTCTACAATTTTGCGGGTGGCGTCATAAACAAACACCACTTCGCGTATCTCGTTCGTGATGTCGCCGGTCTCATCTCTTTTCTTAACGCTATCGGGCCAGTCGCGCGTGGTCACAGCGTTCACCGGCACAGAAAGGATATTTTCCTGACGGTTGGTCTGTATCTCCACAGATGCTGACATGCCCGGTTTGAATGGGAACTTACCGTGAGTCATCTTCGCGGTCAGGTCTTCGTAGCTCGATGGGAGGATTAGGATGTGCACGGTGTAATTCGTAACCTGATCGGTACTGCTGCCGGCTGCCGCTCCCAGAGCTGACTTGGCGCTGCTTACCGCCACTTTCGATACGATTCCTTTAAATTTCCGGTTGCGGTAGGCATCGGCATCGATGATGGTGGTGTCGCCTATCTTCACTTTCGATATGTCCGTCTCGCTCACGTCCACACGCACTTCGATGCGACTCATGTCAGCAATAGTCAACATTTCGGTTCCGGCCATTTGGGCAGTACCCACCACGCGTTCGCCTTTCTTTACATTCAGCTGTGAAATGATGCCTGATGTGGGTGCCACTATAGTAGTGCGTTGCAGGTTCTCTTGCGCCTGAGATAAGCCGGCCATGGCACCCTGAACCGTGAATTTTCCGCCCATTGCCGTAGCTTTCGATCCTTCGTAGGTTGCTTTTGCCGATTTATAGGTCGCCTCGCCCTGTTCAAATTCCAGTTGAGAGATCACCTTTTGTTCATATAGCTTTTTATTACGGTTGTAGGTAGCCAGCGCAAGTTGGTATTGTGACTCTGCCTGCGCCATCATTTCCTTTGTATTCTGCACGCTGGCTTTTGATTGCTCAACTGATGCAGTTGCCTGATTTACCAGCGAACTATAAATGGCAGCGTTGATTCGTACCAGCACATCGCCTTTTTTTACACTGTCACCTTCCTCTACATTCAGCATGATGATCTCGCCACTCACCTCCGGTGCTATTTTTACTTCCGTTTCGGGGTATATTTTGCCGCTTGCGGTCACGGTTTCGGTGATGGTATGGCGAGCCACTTTCTCAACGGCTACTTTTATACCATCATCGTCGCGGGTCTTCATATAGGCAATCAGGGCTGCTATTATCAGCAGTAATCCTCCAACGATCAACCAGACATTTTTCGACTTCATACTTCTATTCGGAATGACGGTGTAAATATAAGGGAAAGGTGTGAC
>JBGAQG010000040.1:0-29472 GCA_044220845.1 Flavipsychrobacter sp.
TGGTGGAGGAGATTGGGGGCCGGCATTAATAGCTAAACTTTGCACGCCAATTGGAATAGCTGTTAATGTGGATGGTGATATTTATTTCAGTAATCAATGCGGAGCGAGTGTGAAGATGATCACCAACAAGGACCTTGCATCGATACGTTCGGAAGCTACGGAGCTACCGATAATGGTTGTGACGCCTAATCCGGCAAAAGGCACAATACGGGTTACGCTTGCGGGTCAGTGGCTTGGTTTAGTGAAGATGACAGTTACTAACGAGGCCGGTAAAGTGGTCTCTCAATTCGACGGGCGATCGGGTACCGTAACGGAATGTCCTAAAGGCTTGCGGCCTGGTATTTATATGATAACTGCTGAAGACGATAACGGACACCGTGTTGCTGAAAAGGTGATCGTCCACTGATGTAATGCAAATCTTAAAACCAATAACCATGAAAAAACTGATTACAGCGCTGCTGTTTTGTGTTTTTTCTGAGGTGTTGGCGTGGATCGGGTTACAACATATCCACAAAATTTTTCAGAGGCTATGAGTGTTGCGGTGGTGTGGGTAGATTTGCGGGGTGTAGCGGGAGTAGTGACGGCTGATGACCTGAAAATTTCTTTTGCCATGAACCGTATAGATAGGTTGTTCGGGATACTGACGCTGCTGCAGTCGCGCAGGTATGTGCCTGCCGAGAAGATAGCCGAGCGTTTTGATATAAGTGTACGCACGGTGTACCGCGATGTGAAAGCGCTGTGCGAGCAGGGTGTGCCGGTGAGCTTTGAGGCGGGCAGGGGCTACTTTGTGGTGCAGGGCTATTTTCTGCCGCCTGTCTCGTTCAGCACCGAGGAGGCCAATGCGCTGCTGCTATCAGAGAGTGTGGTGGCCGCTTTCACCGACCGGTCCATACAACAACACTATGCCACAGCGCTGCACAAGGTGAAGGCGGTGATGAAGACCGGAGACAAACAACGGCTGGAGGAACTGGACAATAAGATAAAGATGCAGTTGCCGGCCTGCATAGACCACAGCTATGAATACTTGTCGGGCCTGCAGCAGGCTATCTCGGAAAAAACGATAGTGGAGATCGGTTACAGGAACCTGAAGGACGAGGAGTGTGTGCGGCGGGTGGAGCCGATAGGGCTTATATTCTATGCACTGAACTGGCACCTGATAGCGTGGTGCCACGTGCGCGCCGATTACCGCGACTTCAGGGTGTCGCGCATAAGGTCGCTGCGTAACTGCGGGGTGCCCTTTACCCGCACCGATCATGTGGCGGTGGGAGACTATATGAAAGGGCTGCCGGTAGATTATTAGAAAAAATATTTCGGGGGCAAAAAACAGACTGCCATAGGGTTGTCAGTGAGGGGTAGGAGCTTTGTGGTACAATAAAACAATCTACCTATGCACATCATTCCAATGCTGCTCAAAGAAATGGAGCAGGAAGCCCAAACAACGCGCAAGATGCTGGCGTGTATCCCCGAAGATAAGTATGACTGGCAACCGCACCCGCGCAGCATGACAGTGCGTGCGCTGGCCACGCACATTGCTGAGTTGCCCGGCTGGGTCACAGTGGCACTGACGACCAGCGAACTGGATTTTGCCACTAGTCCCTACGCACCGGTGCAGTTGAACAACAACGCTGACCTGCTGGCGTATTTCGAAAAGACACTTGCCGATGGCCGCACCCATCTGGAAAAAGCTACCGAAGCCCAACTGGCCGATATGTGGACACTGCGCAACGGCGAGCAGATATTCAGCACCAGCAGCAAGGCCGAGGTGATAAGGATGACGTATTGCCAGATAGTGCACCACCGTGCGCAGCTGGGCGTGTTTTTGCGCCTGCTGGATGTGAAGATACCGGGCAGCTATGGCCCCAGCGCCGATGAGATGCCGCTGAAGTAATGACCTATACCCCACCCATGAAAGCGACGCCTCTGCGGGAAAAACCCGCGGAGGCGTATTGTATTTGGCCGATAATTGATGCAGAATTAACCCATAAGTGATTTTTGTATAGATATAATACGTACCTTTGCACGCTGAAAAAAAGGAGAGACCTCTCCCCGGCCCTCTCCCAAGGAGAGGGTGAAGCAGAATGAGCGCAGTGCCTCGCGTTCGGTCGCAAATAAGGAAAGGGTCAGTACTAACATCAGAACAAAGTCCTTCAGCGACCTCATAAAACAAGGCTGAACAACAATAGAATATGGATATCAGGAATATAGCGATCATCGCGCACGTTGACCACGGAAAGACAACATTGGTTGATAAGATATTACACAGTACGAACGTCTTTCGTGAGAATCAGGAAACGGGCGAGCTGATCATGGACAGCAACGACCTGGAGCGTGAGCGCGGTATCACCATTCTGGCAAAGAATGTGAGCGTTACCTACAAGGGCGTGAAGATAAATGTGATAGACACGCCGGGTCACGCCGACTTTGGCGGAGAGGTGGAGCGTGTGCTGAAAATGGCGGATGGTGTGTTGCTGCTGGTGGATGCCTTTGAAGGCCCGATGCCACAGACACGCTTTGTACTGCAGAAGGCGCTGAACCTGAACCTGCACCCGATAGTGGTGATCAACAAGGTGGATAAGCCAAACTGCCGCCCTGATGAGGTGCATGACGCGGTATTTGAACTGTTCTTCCAGCTGGATGCTACTGAAGAGCAGCTGAACTTCCCAACACTGTACGGTTCTTCTAAGCAGGGCTGGTTCAATACTTCATTGGAGCCTACTACCGACATCACTGCGGTACTGGATACAATACTGGAGAAAGTACCTGCGCCTACGGTAGTGGAAGGCCCTGTGCAGATGCAGGTAACGTCGCTCGACTACTCTTCGTTCCTGGGCCGTATAGCCATAGGCAAGGTAGTGAGGGGTACGCTGAAAGAAGGTCAGGCGGTAATGCTGTGTAAGATAGACGGCACTATGGTGCGCAGTAAGATAAAGGAGCTATATGTATTTGTGGACATGGGCAAGAAGCGTGTGACAGAGGTGCAGTGCGGCGATATTTGCGCTGTGGTGGGTATAGAGGGCTTCCAGATAGGTGAAACTATTGCCGATGCTGAGAACCCTGAAGCAGTGGAGATCATTCCGATAGATGAGCCTACAATGAACATGCAGTTCAGCATCAACAACTCGCCTTTCTTTGGTAAAGAAGGTAAGTTTGTGACGAGCCGCCACATACGCGACAGGCTGATGAAAGAACTGGAAAAGAACCTGGCATTGCGTGTGCAGGAAACTGACGACGCTGACAAGTTCCTGGTGTATGGTCGTGGTATCCTTCACCTGAGTGTGTTGGTAGAGACGATGCGCCGCGAGGGTTATGAGCTGACTGTGGGCCAGCCACAGGTAATTGTAAAAGAGATAGACGGTAAAAAATGTGAGCCGTATGAGATACTGGTGGTGGACGTGCCATCGGAATACAGCGGCAAGGTGATAGACCTGGTGACGCAGCGCAAGGGCGAAATGCACATCATGGAGACGAAGGGCGAGATGCAGCACCTGGAGTTCGATATCCCATCGCGCGGGTTGATAGGTCTGCGTTCGCAGATGCTGACCAACACAGCGGGTGAGGCTGTGATGGCGCACCGCTTTGCCGAGTACAAACCATGGAAGGGCTTTATACCCGGCCGTAACAATGGTGTATTGTTGGCTAAAGCAGGTGGCCCTGCAACGGGTTATTCTATCGACAAACTTCAGGACCGTGGTGCGTTCTTCATCGATCCGGGACAGGAAGTATATGGTGGCCAGATCATAGGTGAGCACATCAAGCCGGGAGATCTGGTGGTGAACATCGTAGAGACCAAAAAACTGACGAACATGCGTGCGAGCGGTACCGATGATTCGGTTCGTATCGTTCCGAAGATACAGATGACACTGGAAGAGTGCATGGAGTACATTCAGCAGGATGAGTGTATAGAAGTGACACCACAGAACATCCGTCTGCGTAAGATAATGCTGGACGAAGAAGACCGCAAGAAATACCAGAAGATGATGAAGGCAGACGCATAAGGACCTCTCCCCGGCCCTCTCCGAAGGAGCGGGAGGTGGATAGCAGGTCTATTTATGCTGATGGACCTTTAACCTTGGTAGCATCACTGATAATAATTGAGGATACACGAATGCTCCGGTTTTCCGGGGCATTCGTTTTTTTGAGGGAATGGCTGAAATGTGTTTTGTGTTGTATATTTAGATCCACTAAATCTATCATCATGGCACACATCATCAACAGGGCCAACTTCTTTCAGGTTGTGAGGAGTGGTCTTTTTAACGGCACACTAAAGCAGGCACAGGTAAACGGCATGACCGCTATTCTGGACGAATGGGAAAAGAACTATGCCAACAGCGACGACCGTTTTCTGGCATACATGCTGGCCACTACGTTTCATGAAACGGCAACCACTATGCAGCCGATAGCCGAGTATGGCAAGGGGGCAGGCAGGCCCTACGGCAAGCCCGACCCTGTAACCGGGAAGGTGTATTATGGGCGTGGTTTTGTACAGCTGACCTGGAAGGAGAACTATGACAAGTTTGGCAAGCTGCTGAAGGCAGACCTTCTGAACAACCCTGATCTGGCCATGGACCTGACCAACGCTACGAAGATCATGTTTGTGGGTATGACGAAGGGCATGTTCACAGGTAAGAAGCTGGCAGACTACTTTGCCGGTGAAACTGAAGACTGGGTGAACGCCCGCCGCATCATCAACGGAACCGACAGGGCGCAGCTGATAGCGGGGTATGGAAAGGTGTTTTACGGGGCTATTTCTTACCGGACGGCATGATTCAGCAAGGTTCGAAAGAATATTTTAAAAAATATGTAAAGAATTTCGGTTGAGGAAATAAATCGGAGCATATGCGCTTGGTTTTGTATGTGATTGAATATTAATTGGTTGTGTTCGTGTTTTCATGAAAGTGCCGATTTTGTTAGGTTTGCCAATATTTCTCTGAGTACCGCCGCCGGTTCTTTGCCCCACCTTTTTAATAGAATTTCTGTCTAATTTGTAGAAGATTAGCTGTGCAGCGTGGTTGCCGGGAGGTGACGGCGACTGCAGTGACTTGATCATTTACCTTTTGACAGAAAGTATATGAAATTGCGCAATTTACTTTTAGTGATGGTCGCCCTGTTTGGTTGGGTCGGCGCCGGTGCTCAGATGGTTGGGACGGATTGTTTTCTCCAGGGGCACTGGGTGGAGGTAGGTATTAATCAGATGGGTGGTTTCGGGACATGCACGTCGCCGATCACCTATCATACGCATTCTTGCTGTTACCCGACAGTGCTCACATTTACGCCCGGAGCGGCAATGGATATGAGCTACGATTGGGGGCATGACGGATGGGGAACTGGTTCGCCTGCATTGATGGGGCCATACAGTCAGCCGGGGTATCCGCAGGAGGGTTGGAGCCTGCAGGTTGGTGCAACCGAATACAGGAATGGTGCCTGGGGCGGGTTGTGTACAGGTGAATATGATGTGCCGGGAACGATGACCGGATATTCGAACGCCGGCGGTGTGATAAAAGGCACATGGACCGGGGGAGTTGCGGGATTGAGTCTGAGGCAGGAGACAAGGATAGATACTGAAGCATCGTGGATCATCATCACCACTATTATCAGAAACACTACTGCAGCACCAATTGCAGACATCTATTACGAGCGAACACTGGATCCGGACAACGTATCATTCTGGGGAGCGGGACCGGTGACAAGGAACAGGATCGTTCATCAGAATGAAGACGCGCGGCACCGAGTTATGGTGAGCGCGAATGGTGAGTCCGCCGGGTCGGCGACAGTGCCTGCATATGATTCGGTGAACAGCTATCTTGCGCTGGCCACAAAGGATTGCAGGGCAAAATGCGGATATCTGGCGTCGGGGTTGACGCCCACTACTACGCCGGCGTTTTTGTGGGCATTGCCTACGACTGCGCCCGACATAGGTGCACTGGGGTCGAACAATTTGGCTGACGTTGGTATCTGGCTGACGTTTAATATTGGCACTATTGCTGCTAATGATAGTGCAGCCGT
The DNA here is from genome assembly GCA_044220845.1 of Flavipsychrobacter sp. Classification (GTDB taxonomy): domain Bacteria; phylum Bacteroidota; class Bacteroidia; order Chitinophagales; family Chitinophagaceae; genus Nemorincola. Next base: position 6,004 of record JBGAQG010000040.1, read on the forward strand.
ATCGTACGCATACATCTTCGACCGCAAAACCAGTATAGACAGTGCATTCCCGGACCCGAGGATCGTTATCAACGGGGTGGAGAAACTTTCTGAGTTTCCACCGACCCCAGATTATGACACCTTCTCTGCGTGCACTACTCCGGGTCTGACGGTGTTGCCTGTGAGTATAAAATATGGCGATGAACGGTGCTGGACGTGGGGCAAGTGGACGTGGGCACCCTCGACAGGACTTGCAAGTACCACGGGTGTGACCAACAACATCACGATCGCTGCATTGTCGGGGCCAACTACTTTCACCATTACCGGAACGGACAGCTCGGTAGGTATGTATTCGTGTAATACAAAGGTCTTTTACCTTACTGTATTCCCTTGTTATAGCGCTAGTAGTAATTCGCCTGATTCGGCTGCGATATGTGAAGGCGATACATTGCATCTGTATTCACACGGGGATTCGTTGGGAGCAACGTATCTGTGGTATGGGCCCGGTCTTGTGGGGGCTTCGATCGGTGCAACGCAGAATATGTTCAAGCACCCTTCGACGATGGCTGATACAGGATGGTATTATGTGATAAGAACCATAGGTACTTCCAGCGATACTGCGAGTACGCATGTGATGATCAAGAAGCGTCCCTATGTGACGGCGACCTATAACCCGCCGGTATGTTCAGGTAATCCGCTGCTATTGTACTCTAATCCGGATTATGTGGGTGAAACCTGGAGTTGGACGGGGCCGCTGGGTTACACGTCAACGGCATCAGATCCCACAATTCCGGGGGCGATCACAGGCATGAGCGGTGACTACAAGGTGATAACCAATCTGAACGGCTGTATAGATAGTGCCACGGTGACGGTGGCGGTAGATACCACCCCGGCGGTGCCAATAGTGAGCAGTAACTCGCCTGTATGCGCGGACTCGACGTTGTTCCTGACGAGCTCTACAGCCACGCCGGGTGTAACCTATAGCTGGACCGGTCCATCAGGCTTCACATCTACATTGCAGAACCCAAGTATTCCGAGTGTGAGCGCAACCAATGCAGGAACTTATTCTGTGACGGTAAGCAGAGGTATATGTAACAGTTCGGCATCAACAGTGGTGTCTGTTAATGTGACGCCGGTGCCGATAGTGGGTAGTAATTCGCCGATCTGCTCGGGTGGTTCATTGAATCTTACTACTACAGGTCTACCGGGATCGGTGTTTGCATGGTCGGGGCCGCTTGGCTTCACGTCGACGTTGCAATACCCATCTATCAATCCGGCGATAACGGCAAACAGCGGAACGTACTCTGTTGTCGTTACACTTGCAGGTTGTCCTTCGCAGATCATAACGATCAATACAGTTGTTGATAGTACTCCTGAGGTGCCGGTGGTTTCTACCAACAGCCCTGGTCCTCCGGGTGCTACGATCTGTCAGGAGGATACATTGATGTTGTTTGCTAATTCGGGCACGGCGGGTGTGTCTTATTCATGGACAGGACCTAACTCATTCACGTCATTTGCTCAGAATCCTATAATATACGGAGCCACTCCGTTGGCATCGGGAGTGTATACTGTTGTAGTGGGGCTGGGTTCATGTACGGTTCAGGCAACTATAGCCGCGACGGTGACACCAACGCCACCGATAACGTTATCGAGCAATTCGCCGATCTGTTCAGGCGATGCTGACTCGGTGAAGCTATTTGCGACGAGCAATCCGGGAGCGACGTTCACGTGGACGGGGCCATATACGTTCTTCTCGAGCGCACAGAACCCTGTGCGTACGCCGGTGAGTACTGAGCACGGCGGTACGTATAGTGCTACTGTATTGTGGGAGGGATGTACCAACCAGGCATCCATTAAAATAGTGGTGAATCAGACACCTACGCCACCATGGGTGAAGTGGCTGACCTACTGTCAGTATTATGACGCGCCTTATCTGCAGGCTGTGGGTAGTAATCTGCTGTGGTACACATCGGCGGCAGGCGGTGCCGGAAGTACAGCACCACCGAAGCCTGCAACAGATGTGGTGGGTATCAGGTTCTACTGGGTGAATCAGACAGTGTCGAACTGTCCGAGTGCACTGGATTCTATCAGGGTAGTTGTTAATCCGACACCAACAGTAACGGTGACAGCAGACACGACAGTGTGTCCGTGGGATTCTGTGCTGCTGAGCGCGGTGAACCCTGATGTGATAGCCTACTACAAGTGGTATCCATCGATGTATCTGGATAACACAACTAAGGCGAATGTTACGGTACGTCCTGAGACGAACATGGAGTACTTTGTGGTGTCTACGAACATGTATGGTTGTACGGATACGGCGAGTGTGCGGATCAACGTGAAAGAGAATGCTGTACTTCATCTGCCGGATTCGGTACAGTTGTTCCCTGGTGAATCTTACCAGATAGAGCCATCTACGAACTGTACAAAGTTCAGCTGGACACCATCGGGAGGTTTGTCAGGCAAGTTCATCGCGAATCCGCTGGCAACGCCTGAAGTGAGCACTAAGTATGTGCTGACGGGTGAAACGGAGTGGGGCTGTATCAGCCGCGATTCTATCAAGATCAACATCGCGGATGAGTCGGTGATCACGATCCCGAACGCATTTGCGCCGGGTTCGGTGAATAATCTGTTCAAGCCACATCTGCGCGGCCAGGCAGTACTGAAGTATTTCAGGATATTCGACCGCTGGGGTGTTATGGTTTATGAGTCAACGCAGATGGGCAGTGCAGGCTGGGACGGAACATACAAAGGAGTTCCGCAGCCGGTGGGTGTGTATGTGTATGAGGTGAGTGCGGTGACCGGAACCGGAAAGCAGGTTGGCAAAACGGGGAATGTGACACTTTTGAGGTAGTTCCTCAGAAAAATGAATAATCGACCGGTGCATCAGCCGGTGTAAGGAGCTCCCGAATAAGGGGGCTCTTTTGTTTAGGGTGGCAGGCTTGGTCGGGAGTTTTTCATTATTTCTGTTGAATATTTATAAAAATATGTGTTTTAAAATAGTAACCTGAAATTAATAAGATGGGGTAAACCTTTTAAAACGTGGGGAACGGGATTATTTATTAACAATAAAATACCTATCTTTAAAGCGTTTGTACCTGTCTATAGTTTACGGAAAGCTATAGCATTGAATTAATTGTTGTAAAACAGATCAGTCTGATATGAAAATACGTAGACTCTTGACGGCATTGTGTGCCGTAGTGTTGATGAGTGGAAGTGCAGAAGCCCAATTGGTTAGTGATCAGATATTTTTGCAGGGGCGGTGGCTGGAAGTTGGTGTTGCACCTAACGGATCGTGGGGTAATGCTGTGACAGTGCCGGTTGGTTACCATTCGCATACGGGGGCATTTCCGAGTTATGCTTCGCCGGTGACGGGTACAACACCGACGGGCAATGGTTTAGACTTTTCATATGATCCGGGGCATGATGGTTGGACAGTTGGTACACCGGTGAGTGCCACCAACTGCTGTTTTTACGGAGCCTACTTTTTACCGGGAACGCCATTTGATGGCTGGGCAATCCAGATGAATGGAATTCGGAGTGATGCATATTATACCACTGCCGGTTTCGCACTCGGCGCCGGTGCAACAACATTCACGGGAACCAATGTGGGATACGCGTACAACCCGGGAACTGCTATTGGCCCATATCTGCAGAGTAATGCGATAGGGACATGGTCGGGAACGTATGCTGCTGCCGGAGGAACACTGGCTATCCGCACAACGAACAGGCTGGATACAAATGCATCGTGGGATCTTGTGAATGTGACGTTCAGGAATACCGGAGCAACTCCTATTACGGGGTTGTATTATCTTGTTACAGCGGATCCGGATAATGATGTTACGATTCCGGGTTCTTTCCCAACAGACAACCATATAGTTTATCAGGGTGATGCGCAACATCGTGTTGCTGTTCAGGCAGTGCCGCCGGGTGGCGTTCATCCGGACGCGGTTTCAGGTATCGCTACAAAAGACTGCCGTGCGAAGGCGATCATCTATCAGAGCTGGCCATCGGCAATCACCGTGCAGCTGAGCGATATGTGGGCAGGTACTACCCCGGCTACAGCAGGATGGTACACGTCTACGCCAGATACGACAACCATCAGTCAGGATATTGCGTATGGTATTGTGTACAACCTTGGAACACTGGCACCCGGCGATAGTACTACCATAGCCTTTGCGTGGTATTTTAACGATTCTACCGCTATTGACAGTGCATTTCAGGCGCCACGTCTTGACGTAAACGGGTCTGTGGCAGGTGGTCCGAATGACACCTTCAGCAGGTGCGGTTTTGCCAGTCCGACAATTCCTGTTACGATAGTGAACGGAGAATGGGGTGTGACCAACTGGAAATGGTCTCCTGCAACCGGTCTGTCTGCTACGACAGGTACATCCGTTACATTGAATTTGTCGGCGATAGCGTCGGAGATCACCTATACGATCACCGGTACTGATACCGCCAGCTGTAATCATTTTGAGTTGCATTTGTACATACCACCATGCCACAGCGCATCGAGCAACTCTCCGGATACGGCTGCTATCTGCGAAGGAGATACATTGCATCTTTATTGCCAGGGAGATTCTCTTGGTGCCACTTATGAGTGGTATGGACCAGGTCTTATCGGAGCGACGATAGGCGCGACGCAGAACACCTTCAAGCATCCGTCAACTATGGCTGATACAGGCTGGTACTACGTTATTAAAACAATTGGATCAGTATCGGATACAGCGAGCACGCATGTGATGATCAAGAAACGTCCGTATGTGACGGCGACCTACAATCCGCCGGTATGTTCGGGCAATCCGCTACTGTTGTACTCAAATCCGGATTATGCGGGTGAAACCTGGAGTTGGACAGGGCCGCTGGGGTATACGTCCACGGCATCAGATCCTACGATCCCGGGAGCGATCACCGGCATGAGCGGTGACTACAAGGTGATAACCAATCTGAACGGCTGTATAGATAGTGCAACTGTGACGGTGGCGGTAGATACCACGCCGGCAGTGCCGATGGTGAGTAGTAACTCTCCTGTATGTGCGGATTCGACATTGTTCCTTACCAGTTCTACAGCTACGCCAGGTGCAACTTACAGCTGGACCGGCCCATCAGGCTTTACATCGACAATGCAGAATCCAAGTATTCCGAGTGTAACGGCCACTACGGCTGGTACGTACTCAGTTACTGTGAGGATAGGAACATGTACGAGCACTGCCTCAACGATAGTATCTATAAATGTCACTCCGACGCCGATATTGGGTAGTAACTCTCCGGTATGTTCGGGTGGTTCGCTTAACTTAACCGCTACCGGATTGCCGGGATCGACGTTTGCATGGTCGGGGCCACTTGGCTTCACGTCTACGTTGCAATATCCATCCATCAGTCCCGCGATTACTTCGAATAGCGGAACTTACTCGGTAGTGGTTACACTTGCGGGATGTCCATCGCAGCTGGTTACAATCAACACTGTGGTTGATAGTACTCCGGAAGTCCCTGTAGTATCGACCAACAGCCCTGGTCCTCCCGGTGCTACGATCTGTCAGGAAGATACATTGTTGCTGTTTGCCAACTCGGCTACTGCGGGTGTGTCTTATTCATGGACAGGACCTAACTCATTCACGTCATTTGCTCAGAATCCGATAATATACGGAGCAACTCCGTTGGCATCGGGTGTGTACACTGTGGTGGTCGGTCTGGGTTCATGTACGGTTCAGGCAACAATAGCCGCCACAGTGACACCTACACCACCAATAACGTTATCGAGCAATTCGCCGATCTGTTCGGGCGATGCTGACTCGGTGAAGCTATTTGCGACGAGCAATCCGGGGGCTACGTTCACGTGGACGGGTCCATATACGTTCTTCTCGAGCGCGCAGAACCCTGTGCGTACGCCGGTGAGCACCGAGCATGGCGGTACGTATATTGCTACTGTGTTGTGGGAGGGCTGTACCAACCAGTCATCTATTAAAATAGTGGTGAATCAGACACCTACGCCACCATGGGTGAAGTGGCTGACCTATTGTCAGTATTATGACGCGCCTTATCTGCAGGCTGTGGGTAGTAATCTGCTGTGGTACACATCGGCGGCAGGCGGTGCGGGCAGTACGGCTCCACCGAAGCCTGCAACAGATGTGGTGGGTATCAGGTTCTACTGGGTGAATCAGACAGTGTCGAACTGTCCGAGTGCATTGGACTCTATCAGAGTAGTTGTTAATCCGACACCAACAGTAACGGTTACGGCAGACACGACAGTGTGTCCGTGGGATTCTGTGATGCTGAGCGCGGTTAACCCTGACGTAATAGCATACTACAAGTGGTATCCATCAATGTATCTGGATAACACAACGAAGGCGAACGTGATGGTACGTCCTGAGACGAATATGGAGTATTTTGTGGTGTCGACGAATATGTATGGTTGTACGGATACGGCGAGTGTGCGGATCAATGTGAAAGAGAATGCGGTACTTCATCTGCCGGATTCGGTACAGTTGTTCCCTGGTGAGTCGTACCAGATAGAGCCATCTACGAACTGTACAAAGTTCAGCTGGACACCATCGGGAGGTTTGTCGGGTAAGTTCATCGCGAATCCGCTGGCATCGCCTGAGGTGAGCACGAAGTATGTGCTGACCGGTGAAACCGAGTGGGGCTGTATCAGCCGTGATTCTATCAAGATCAACATAGCGGATGAGTCGGTGATCACTATCCCGAATGCATTTGCGCCGGGTTCGGTGAATAATCTGTTCAAGCCACATCTGCGCGGTCAGGCAGTACTGAAGTACTTCAGAATATTCGATCGTTGGGGTGTTATGGTGTATGAGTCAACGCAGATGGGCAGCGCAGGCTGGGACGGAACATACAAAGGAGTTCCGCAGCCGGTGGGTGTGTATGTGTATGAGGTGAGCGCGGTGACCGGCACAGGTAAGGTTGTGAATAAAGCAGGTAACGTAACGTTGCTGCGATAGGAAATAATATAAGCAGTTCAATTAGTGAAGCCGCCGGATATGGCGGCTTCACTGATTTTATCTTTGGGGGATACCTGAGGTGACCAAATACATCATTTGATTGGCAAGGTGTTTTGTATTATTGTAAGATCAAATTTAGAGAGTGATGCACGGAGAACATCATTATAAACTACAAATAACCTGGACGGGCAACAATGGCACAGGAACGAGTGATGCAAAGGCATACGAGCGGAGCCACACACTTTCTGCTGAAGGAAAGGAGGATCTACATTGTTCGTCTGATCCCGCATTCAGGGGAGACAGTAGCAAATACAATCCTGAAGAGTTTTTGGTAGCGGCTATCTCATCCTGTCATATGTTGTGGTACTTGCACCTGTGTGCGGATGCGGGAATAATAGTGACAGATTATGTGGACCAACCAGAGGGTGTCATGGTGGACAGTTTTGAAGGTAAGGGTGGTAGGTTTACCAGTGTGACATTGAAACCAACGATCACTATTACGGATGGTAGTAAAGAGGCGCAGGCTCTGGAGCTTCATGAGCGAGCACATGAGAAATGTTTCATTGCCAACTCTTGTAATTTTCCGATTCATCACAAACCCATATTTGTTGTAAGGTTATGATAGGTGCATACATTGGATTATTGAGAGTGCCGCTGCTGGCCGCAATGTTGCTGCTGGCCGGGTTTGGGGTAAAAGCGCAATCTTTGAAGAAATACCCGATCGACAAGACCGGCTGTTCTGTGTATATGTTTTGTGATCCGGGAAAGTTTGAGCTTTCCATGAGTCCTGATTCATCAAAGGTATATGTAGCAGAGTGTACTCATGAAAATGTGTATTATGATGTGATCTGCGTAGGTATGAAAGAGTCTATTACGAAGGCAGATGAGGCTGAGGGTGTATTGGTTCAGTATCTGGACTATCTTAAAAGTTCGTTCGGAATCACGTCGGCGGCCGGATATGGAAAAGGGCACAGGCTACGCGGCAACGAACAAACAAGAGGTGTACTGGATTACTGGAAGGATGACAAGGGAAATAACATAAAGGTGAAGGGCTGGACTAACGGGCGTTTTATAGCAGTGGCAATGGCGATAACGGAAAAAGAGATCCCGGAGCCAAAGGTGAATGCCTTTCTGGATGGTTTTGTTTTTCCTGATGAAAAGAAGAAGTAATGTCTCAGAGGTTCTTTTTAGTGTTCTTGTCAGCAATGTTAGTGTTACCCGCAGCGGCATTTTCTCAGTCTAATGAACTGCTTGGCATCCGGGAACTCTATTACCTGTCTGTGAAGGATGAAGAAGCTGCAAAGAAATTGTGCGTGATAACGGCAGGCGAGCAAGTTCCTGCATCAATAATGGCTGGTTATAAGGCGGTGGGCAAAATAATGATGTGTAACCATGTAGGGAACCCGTATACTAAGCTGAAGTATTTCTATGCAGGCAAGGACGCGTTGGAGAAGAGCATAACAGCAGCACCGACAAATGTTGAGTTGCGCTATCTGCGATACGCGGTGCAACGTAATACGCCCTCACTGCTCCATTACAACGGAAACATACCGACAGACAGGCAATTGATAGAAAAGTATCTTGCCGATGAACGCAACAAGGATGCAGATCCGGATCTTTACGAACGTATCCGTAAATATATGACCACTTATAAGTAAGAGTTACTCTTCTACAAGGAGGTTGTCGGCAAAAAGACGTGATACGGTCTGCTGCAGTTCGTTGTTGATAGAGATGGTTAGTGAGCCGTCGAAGGGTATCTTCTCTATAACTGAAATTGAAGTTCCAATACCTATGTTAAGTTTTCGGAGATATTGGAGGAATGGCGTGCTGGTGTCTTTTACAGCTACAACACGACATTTCTTGTTTTCATCGATCTCGGCAAGTAGCGTTTTGTAGGACACCGCACTTTCGCCGTTTGCTTTTGGTATAGGGTCGCCGTGCGGGTCGTATTGGGGGAAACCAAGGTACTTATCCAATCGGTCGGCAAGTTCGGGGTGGTACACGTGTTCCAATTGTTCGGCAATGTCGTGTACCTCATCCCAGCCATAGCCGAGTTTTTCAAGCAGGAAGGCCTCCCATAGTCTGTGCTTGCGTACGATAGAAATGGCGACATTTTGCCCGGTACGGGTCAGTTTCACGCCTTTGCTTTTTTCGTATTGAAGCAGTTTTTTTTCTACCAGTTTCTTCAGCATGTCTACAACAGATGCCGGATTGTTACCTAATGATTCGGATATAGCCGTAGGAGTGATCTTTGTGAGACCTTGCTTATCCAGGTTGTAGATAGCCTTGAGGTAATTTTCTTCTGATAAAGTGTGCATGCTTCAAAAACGCCTACAAAGGTAGCTATTTTGCCAACAAGGGTGGCGATTGATTGTCCAGGCCTACTGTTGGACCGGAAGCCGGTCAGTAAACACCTCATTTTCGCCCCGGATGGAGAGGAGATAAACGCCGGGTGACAGGTTGGCAATCGGAATTGCATTGCGTTGTTTGCCGGAACTCAACAGAAGTTCTGAACTCATGATAAGCCTGCCTGTCAAATCGGTGAGTAGTACGGTGTATGTTCCGCTGCCGGTAAGGTTGCTCGTAATGTTCACTGCCTCATCGGAGTACCACGAATTGAATGGCTTTTTTGCTGATGCAAACAAATGATTGTTATCGGGTGCGGCAAGGAATGCAGTGGTGGTATTAATGTTATCGAGAAACCAGGTGCTGCCGGAAGTGCCGTTGGCGGATGTGTACCGAAAGCCGACATATAGCGGAACTATGTGCTTGAGAGAGGTCAGGTCGACCTGATGGGTGACCCAGTCGGACTCGTCGCCATTAGAGAACAGTGGCAACAGGCTTGAGGTTTTGTTGTATACTGTTGACGTATCGACCACAAACGTATCCATGTCCATGGTAGAATCGCGGGAGACAAGAAGCTCAAGTTTGGCCCCGAGGTTGAAAAGAGTTGTTTTGGAATCAAAATTGAGGTAGATATTGGTATATCCCGAAAGATTGAGCGGGGGTGAAACAAGTATTGAGGTATCGAGATGGTAGGATGGCGGTGTCCCGTAGAGACCGGAACAACTAACACCTGCTGTACCAGAGCGACCGCCAGATAGGTTGCACCGCCATTTGCCGGAGACATCGGGGGTGTGAACAGAATTATAGGCATCCCAGCCAGACGGCGCATAGGAAGATGCAGGGCAGGTGGTATTCATGTTTTCATTCAAAGAAGTGAGTTGTGCGAACGACGCAAACGTCATAGAAGCAAAAAAAGCAAGGGTAAATAAGAATTTAGTCATAACAGATATATTGCTTTTGGGCGGCTTATAGAATAAAGTTACTTTGTTCAGAACTTAAAACAGGCACACTATTGGTTAAGAATTAATGACGAGTAAAAGCGAATAATCGTTAGAAGTGAATGAAAATTTATTTTGGTCTAACGTTTTTGCTGTCGGGCTCGTCTTTGTATGCAACCTAAAGTTAGTAAGTGTAGTGTAAATATGGGAAAAGGGATTGGCTGGTAATAGTGAAACATATGGTAGGGACAAAGCGGGTGGTGGCGCAATAGTGCCAGAAGGGGAGCTGTATGCTTTGATCAGAGATTGTCTGAAGGAGTCTCGTTTGGCACAGAAAAAGCTATACGATACATTCTCTCCAAAGGCTTTTGGTATAATAAGACGGTATATATATGATGATGAGGCCGCTGCCGAAGAAGTGTTGAATGACTCATTTTACAAAGTTTTGACCCGTTTGGACCAATATTCATTTCAGGGGTCATTCGAAGGTTGGATCAGACGCATCGTAATCAACACGATCACAGACCATTTAAGGAAGAGTATCAGCGCAGTTCAACTGAAGGAAGTGAAAACAGAAGATGCGCATGTGCAAAGTGAACCGATAGGGAACATTGCGCACAAGGAATTGTTGTTGCTGGTGCAGTCGTTGCCGGCAGCGCAAAGGACAGTTTTTAATTTGTTTGTAGCCGAGAATTACGCGCACAAAGAGATAGCCGCGATGATCGGTATTACAGAATCAAACAGCCGGTGGTATCTGAACGATGCACGCCGACGATTAAGAGAGAAAATAAAATTTCATCAGTAAGTAACAGGACGATGGAAAGTATGTATGATGATATTGATGACCTGTTCAGAGAGGAACTCTCTGAACATACAGAGGTGCCGCCGCCCCGCGTGTGGAATGCTCTGGAGCAAAGGCTTGACAAAGACAAGAAGCGACGGGTATTTCCGTTTCGCTGGTATTGGTTTGTGGGCATACTGTTTTTTATAACAGTACTTGCCGGGTATTTTGCCCTGACAGTTGGAGGTGAAGTGGGGAATGGTGGAGCGGCTATTAATGTTGCAGGGGCGTCTGTTACCGCACCTGTGGCACCGAGGCTGAATTCCGTGCCTGCAGCAGAGAGTAGCAATAGAGTGAGTGTGAATGGTGATACCAAAAAGGTAGACGCAGAAAGGAATACTGCTGTAAAAAGTGATCAGAAAAAAGTCAAATCGTTGAGGTCAAAAAAGGCCGTAAAAGAAGAGGATAGGAAAGAAGCAAAAAATATGAGTGTGGAAGACGAAAAGTCGACGGCGAATGCGCCCACCGTGGGAACCAGCATGTACAGTTATGATGAGTTTGATGAACCGGAGACACCACGAAATATTGACGTTGCACATGCAGACATGAAACAATATGCAAATGCCGCACAAGGCGGAAAGCATAAGATAGCAGTTGCAGAGTTGCCTGAAGCGTTGAATGAGGTGACGGCCAAGCCGGAAGAGGTTGCTGCTGCTACAACCCGGGTCGAAAAAATGGTAAGTGAAACGAGCACTGAACCTGGTGAGATAGGAGTGGACAAAAATACTCAGCAGCACAAGCTTCAGTTAGAAAAGACGCATGCGGTAGTGAGAAAGAATTTGATGAAAAAAACAGTTTCTGTGGGTGCAGCCAAAGGCGCGCAATTCTCAATACTGTCGGCGGCTTCTCCAAATAGGAGTAGTGTTGCAAAGGCGATGGTGGGCAAAAAAGAAGCCTCGGCTATACCGAGAAGAGAGCAGGTGAATGGGAGTGCAGGGGCTAGCATTCAACCATCGGCGCGAGCTGTAAATAGTGCGGGTAAAGTTGGAGCTTCAACAAATGCGGTAGGTTCATCCAAAATTGCAGGAGGAGGGGCTGAAACGACCACAAATGGTAGACAGCAGACAGATGCAACGCCATCGAATGCCGAAAGAGGAAGTTTGTCTGGCACAGCGAACGGTCGTAAAGTGGCACATGATGAGGTTGTCTCCGGTAAAAAGCTTGAAAAAGAGAAAGAAGAAAAACCTGCAGTGGCAACACAAGCAAGTAAAGGAAGTGATCAGCTGTCGGTCAAGGGTGTAAGAACAACAAGTAAATCGGTAGTTGAGCAACCTACAATTATTAAGCAAGTGGAGGCAGGTAAGGTTGTTGCTGCGAATGGAACTGCGGCAGATAAGAAGGTGGTTGGAGTAGCTAAGAAAGAGGCTATGTCCGGCAAGGGTGTTGTGGTTGATGATAGCGAGGAAGATGCTGTGAGTGGGAACGGAGGATCCAAGACAGTGGTTTCGAGCAAGGGTAAGGTGAGCAGTGCATCAATGGTGGCGGCTAATATACCGGTGGTGAAGGCAAAGCCTGCAGTTGAAGCGAAAACCAGTGGGAAACCTCAAACCGGTAAACCAGGGACGGAAGACGAAGCAGGTGACAGCATGCAATTTGCTAAAGCGCTTCAAGCGGCAAAGTCTGAACCAGTTAAGAAAACAGAAGAGACGAAACAACCAGAAGCGATCGATTCTGTTGTGGCAGGCAATAAGGAGGACAGTGCAAGTGATAACATGAGTAAGCTGACAAAATGGGCCGTGGGGCTGAAGGGTGGTTTTGAAATGGCCTTGGTGGGGGCGGGTAGTAGTAAGATAGCGTTGTCGCCTTTCATACAATACAGGCTGGGTAAGAAGTTCACCATTATGGTGCAGCCTGCGATCAAGGGTGTGCGCCAGCCCGAGCGTACAGTAGGGGCAACAGGTAATTACTATGAGAGTAAGTCTGGAACAGGTAGTTACAAGCTTGTTGATAGTGCGTTGTTGTATCTCGTGATGACCGGTGATACATTGTGGCGAAGAAACTATGAGTACACGGAAAAGTATGACTCCATAGTTAAGACGTACAAAACGGGCGGGACTTACATTGAATTCGAGTTCCCTGTGTTGTTGCGTTTTGATGTGACACCAAAATTGGGTGTGTATGGAGGTTTGAATATGGTTTACAGCAAAAAACAAGGCGTACATGAAGAGACCAAGGTCTGGACCGACCAGGTGGCGCGAGGAGAAGTTAGTACCCTGTTGCCGGTTAATGCAGCGGCGACGTTACCAACAACTACCGGACTGAATTATACGGGCACCCCCTTGGCTAGTTACAGTGGACCAACCTATCCGGATGACCGGTCGGGTCTGATGAGAATGGGGTATATGCTGGGTGTCAGTTATGAATTTAAGAAAAGGTGGCTGGCCGATGCGATGTTGCAGCAGAGTTTTGTGCCGGCGAATGTGCAGGGTGGAACGGACCTGAATAAGCCATTAGGTTTGCCTTACATCAGGCTGACGATCGGGTATCGGTTTGGAGATAAATGACAAAAACGAACATTTGAATTGCTAAGCCACAGCCCTGAGGAACACAGGGCTGTGATCTTTTGGGAGGGATAGTGGGAAAGACCGACATTGATTAATGGCGGATGGATAGGACAAGAAATTCACCCTTTTCGAATTCTTTACTTATATTTACGTGAATTATTTGCATCAAGGTATCGTATGAATAATAAAATTGTTACGTTTTTGCTGGTTGCTGCTATCAGTACTATGACCTTTATTTCCTGCAAGAAGCGCCAGACGGAAAGTGGTGACGCTACACGCAATTATTTTCCGCTGAAATTCGGCAAGTACGTTACCTATGCGGTAGATTCTATTTACTACAACGAAGACTCGTGTTCTCAATACCGGGTAAAGTCACAGATGAAGTATGTAGTGACTGACACCTTCACCGACCGCAAGAACTTTACTTACAAGCTTTCTTACATTCTGGACGTATTCTCTCGTCCTTACGAGGGTGCAGTGTGGAAGCCTATCGGCGTCATCATATTAAACCCGACCGCTACCGGCCTCAACTGGACTGAAGCGAATATCAAGTATACTAAACTCGTTTTCCCTATTGAAGAGGGTAAGTCGTGGAAGGGCAATGCATTCGCGCCTGTAAGCGATACACAGTTCAGCTTTTTGAAAGACTGGAACTATAACTATCGCAACGTCAACAAATCGTACAATACCGGTTTTGTGAATTTCGACAACACTGTTACAGTGCTTGAAAATGATGAATCTATAAACTACCCTGCAGTAGATTCGCAGGTATCGGCTTTGCGTACTTACTCGAAAGCTGTGTATGCTTACAATGTCGGTCTTGTGTACAAAGAGATCACCCATTGGACGTACAAAGCATATAAGCCTAAGTGCGTAAATGGTTACTCTGTAGTGATGCAGGCTATAGACCACAACTAAGAATATGTGCCGTAGTGCCGTTGTTTCTCTTTTGCTTGCACTGATAATGTGCAACGAATCCTTTGCCGTGCAGTATGCCTATGTGGTGCGCTTTGCCGACAAGACGGGCACCCCTTACAGTATCACAAGTCCGGGTAGTTTTCTCTCACCACGTGCTATTTCAAGAAGGACAAGTCAGGGTATCGCCGTTGATGTTACTGATCTGCCGGTGAACCCGGCATACGTGGATAGTGTGCGTATGCTGACAGGTGGAAAAATGCATGGTACTTCGCGCTGGTTGAACCTGTGTATTGTGCTCCTTTCAGATTCTGTTGACATACACGTACTGGATGGAAAGCCGTTTGTTGCAGGCACCCGTTTCGTGGGATATTATGCTGATAGTTTACACCGGCCGGTGAGGCAGGAAGCGAATGTAGCCCAGAAAAGCACCGGAAGCAGCGTATATTACGGGAACACCTGGCAACAAACTGCTTTGGTGCACGGCGACCTATTGCATGACGCGGGGTATACGGGTAATGGCAAACTGATAGCTGTGATTGACGAAGGGTTCACAGATGTAGAATCGCATCCGGGCTTTGCAAGTATGCTGAGTGGCGGAAGGTTGGTAGATAAATACAACTTTACGTTGCATACTGATTTCATTTACGGTTATGGTTGGCACGGTACACGATCATTGTCTACGATGGCGGGTTATGTGCCTAATACTTACGTTGGTACCGCTCCTATGGCCTCATATGCGTTGTATATTAGTGAAGACGGGAATTCAGAGCAGATCATAGAACTCTATAATATGCTGATGGCCACCGAGCGTGCCGACAGTGTAGGGGCCGATGTTGTGACGAGCTCGCTGGGGTATAACACTTTCGATAATCCCTCTGACAATTTTGTATTCGCGACAGACTTTGACGGTAAGACAACCGTAGCTGCGCAGGCAGCCAATATGGCCACACAAAAGGGTATGTTGTTTGTGGCGAGCGCGGGTAATGAGGGCGGAGGTGCGTGGAATATGGTGCTGACACCCGGGGATGCAGACAGTGCGCTCACAATCGGATCGGTAGATTATACCGGTACTATGGCGCCCAACAGTGGCTACGGCCCAAATGCTGCAGGTAGGGTGAAACCTGATGTGTGCGGAATGGGACAGGCAGCGGCAGTTTTTATCGGGTTAGGTTATGGTGGCACGAGTGGTACATCATTTTCTACGCCTCAGATAGCAGGTTGGGCGGCTTGTCTTTGGCAGTCGTTGCCTACAGCAAGGCCACACGACATCAGGGATGTAATAATCAAGTGCGCAGATTCTTACGCAGCGCCGGGAACACAAAGGGGGTATGGAATACCTGATGTGAATTGTGCCCACAGACGACTGCTGAGTATCACAGATACGTTGCAGCCTTTTGTGCCACCGATGTGGCTGGACGTGGTCAGCAATCCGATCACCGATATTTTAACGGTCATTATAGCAGCGGATACTGAGCAGAACATTGATTTTTCGATCTATGATCTTGCGGGTAGAAAAGTGCTGTCGTCGAATGGGTTTTTCGGTCGTGGCTACAATAGTCCCTTCAACATTGACGTGACCACGTTAGCGACAGGTGCCTATGTGTTGAAAGCGGTGTCGCCTACAAAACAACAGGTTGTGAAAGTTGTGAAGATGTAGACGTGTCTGTTTACATTTGTTCTATGTTCAGTTATTGGGAGAAAGCGAGTTTTTACCGGTACGACCATGTGGTTGTGGGAGCAGGAATTGTTGGTCTGAGTCATGCGCTGGAATTGCGTGATCGGTTTCCGGGTGCGCGCATAATGGTGTTGGAGCGGGGATTGCTTCCTACAGGTGCCAGCACACGCAATGCCGGATTTGCCTGCATGGGAAGTGCGTCAGAACTGTTGGATGACCTGCAAACAAATAGTGAGGCGGAGGTGGTGGCGTTATTTGCTGCCCGTAAACGAGGATTAGAAAAACTGCGCGCCAGAACAGGTGATGCCCGAATAGGTTACAAGGCGGATGGTGGTTATGAATTGATCAGTGAACGAGAGGCTGATGTGTGCGGCAAGTTGGATATGCTCAATAATATGCTGCGTGATGTAACGGGTGCGCCTGCATTTAAATTGGCAAATGAGAAAATAGTTGAGTTTGGGTTTGCAGGAGGCTATGATAAGGCACTTGTAGAGAATACTTGTGAGGCAGGACTTCATACGGGGATGTTGGTTCGTACGCTGATGGACCTTGCCACTGAGTGCGGCATAGAGGTGAAGACAGGTGCAGATGTAGTGTCGTTTGAGGAAGATGCAAAAGAGGTAAATGTCGCGGTGCGCGATCCGTTTGGAGGTGGCGAGATCCTATTTTCTTGCGGGACGCTCAGTTTGTGTACCAATGCCTTTACAAAACAACTGTTGCCTGATGTGGACGTGATACCTGGTCGTGGACAAGTGGTGGTGACAGAACCAATAACGGGGTTACGGTTCAAGGGAATATTTCATTTTGATAAGGGATATTATTATTTCAGAGAGATAGACGGACGTGTGTTGTTCGGTGGTGGGCGCAACCTTGATTTCGAGGGAGAGCAAACAACGGAGATGGGACTGAACGAACGGATCCAGGCAGATCTTGATGACAAGCTTGCAAACATTATTTTGCCTGGACATTCATACGCTGTTGCTATGCGGTGGTCCGGGATCATGGCGTTCGGTGAAACAAAGAAACCGATCGTGCGGCCGTTCGGGCAGCGCGTATTTGGTGCCTTCAGAATGGGCGGCATGGGCGTGGCATTGGGCAGCACTTCTGCGGGCGAACTTGCCGACCTCATTGAACAGCGATAGCTGGTTGCAGAATACTATTTATGAAGGTCCTCCCAGTTTTCAAACAGGAGGTCGAGGTAATGGTTCTCTTCCTTGGTTATGACGTTATCTGCTTTGGCGAGTTGCAACGCGAAGCTGATGAGTTTCTTTCGTTCTTCGGGAGTGGCGTCATCATAGAAGTCGTCCATTGCTTTTCTGAAGTGGTTCTCCCACTGGTCCGGGTGCAAATTGGAAATGACGTCCATTTGTCTGTCGAGGTTGACGTTAAAAGGGAATTCTTCCGCCAGATAGTTCCTGATAACAACGTCTTCATGTCCGGACACGCGGTAGTCGACTGCTGAAAGTATCATCAGCAGGTGATATCCGGCTATCGTTTTGTTCATACGGTTGTTGGGCATACAAGCAAAAATGGATGAGTGTTAACTATGGGATGCCAATAACAGATCGAGGTCGGTGTATTTGAAACCGAATTTGCGTGCAATGGGTGCGTTGGTGATACAGCCCTTGTACGTGTACACACCACGACGGATGCCGGTTTTAGACATGATGATTCCCTCAACGCCACCCTGGTCTGCACTTTGCTGCATGATGGGCATGAGTACATTGCTGATGGCCCGTGATGCTGTGCGGGACACGCCTGAAGCAATGTTCGGGACACAATAGTGGATAACATCGTATTTTTTGAAAACGGGCTTTTCGTGAGAGGTAAGTCTTGAAGTCTCGAAACAACCGCCCCTGTCCATACTCACGTCAATCACCACCGATCCGGCTTTCATGTTGCTTACCATTTGCTCCGTTACGACAACAGGTGTTATCCCGTTCACCGGCTTGAGCGCTCCAATGGCCACATCGGCATTACGTAGCTCTTCGGCAAGGGTAACAGGTTCAATGACGGACGTGTAACACCTTGTACCGATATTGTTCTGCAGGCGCATGAGCCTGTAGATGGAGTTGTCGAATATTTTTACTGACGCGCCGAGCCCCAACGCTGCACGTGCTGCTGATTCGCCAACCACTCCGGCGCCGATAATGAGCACGGTAGCTGGAGGTACACCCGTGATGCCTCCCAGAAGTATACCCTTTCCATTGTCGGTATTACTGAGGTAGCGTGCAGCGGTAAGTACCGCATAGTTTCCTGCTATCTCGCTCATGGAGCGGACAATTGGGTAAGTACCGGCATCGTCTTTTATGGAATCGAACGCGATGGCAATGATCTTTTTGGCAATGAGTTGCTCGAGTATCTCAGACTTCATCAGCGGCAGGTGAATGGGCGAGATGACAACCTGGTTTGGTTGCAGCAATGCCGCCTCCTGCTCGGAAATAGGTGCTGATTTTATGATGGTTGTTGCCTTATATAATTCCGCTTTGTCATAAACAATGCGAGCCCCTGCCTCGCTGTAGTCTGTATCGAAGTAGAACGAACCGTCACCGGCACCATGCTCTATTGCAACGTCATTGCCATCGTTTACAAGTACTGAAACAGCTTCGGGTGTAAGCGGTACCCTGTTCTCCTGGAATGCAGTTTCTTTAGGGATACCTATAAATAGTTGCTTTTTGCGTGGCGCTACTTGTAAAGTCTCCTCCATTGGTACGTAGGAGAACGACGGCGATATGTATGGTTTCTTGCTCATGCCCGGGAACGGGTTAGTAAAACAACCTCAATATACGTATTTTCTGCGTATTAAAGAAAACGTGAGCCACGCAAACGGGAATAGGTAAATAATATCACAGTGGCATGACAGGAAGGTGTTGTTTTGTAGCTTTAAATTCTATTTTTGCAATGATAGTTGCACCCCGATGCGGTGCATCAATCGCCCTGTAGTACCAAGGTGTCAGCCCGTTGCAGCAAATGATTGCGACCGATACCACTTTTATATGGAAATATGCTGAGACAGTCGAATCAACAGAAGCTATTACAAAAACTCTCGCCGCAACAGATTCAGTTAATGAAGCTGTTGCAGATACCTACTGCTAATCTTGAAGAGCGAATCAAAGAAGAGCTGGAGGAAAATCCGGCTTTGGAATCGGAGCTGGACAAAACGGGACTGACGGACGATAGTTATGAGCTTGATGATAATAAGTCGGCCGGGGATGAGGATGGAGAAGTAGGTGAAGAGGTTGAGTTGAGTGACGACGGCGCGGAGAAAGTGGATTTGGATGATTTTTTGAAGAGAGAGGACGATGAGAGCGGCGGGTACGATTATAGTGATGACTATTACGGGTCGGGTGGTGAGGAAAAGCAAGTGGTTCCGGCCAGTGTAGAGACCAGTTTTCACGATTATCTGCTGGATCAGCTGGGGATGCTTGAGCTGGACGAAAGGCGTCACAGGATAGCAGAGCAGATAATTGGTAGCCTGGATGAAGACGGTTATCTGAGGCGGGAAGCGGGCTCAATAGCGGACGATCTGGCATTTGGTCAGAATGTGGAAACTACCGTCGAAGAGATCAATGAACTGATAGCCGAGATACAACAATTCGACCCGCCGGGCATCTGTGTGTGGACATTGCAGGAGTGTTTGCTGTTGCAGTTGAAGCGTATGCCGGAGTCGAAACCTGTGAATGATGCCATCAAGGTGCTGGATAAGTACTTTGTGGAGTTTACTAAGAAACACTACGATAAGATACAGAAGCACCTTGATCTGAATGATGAAGATTTCAAGAAGGTAATCGGCATTATCATCAAGCTGAACCCCAAACCGGGTGCTCCCTTTGCTGTTACCAACAAGGCGGAAAGTTATATCATTCCCGATTTTTTTATTTATAATAATAACGGTGTCCTGGAATTGACCCTGAATTCGAAGAACGCTCCGGAATTGCGTATCTCTGAGGGTTATAAGGAAATGATGCGTGCCTACGATCGCAGTGAGAAGAAGAATAAGGCGCAGAAGGAGACGGTGATGTTCATTAAACAGAAGCTGGATTCAGCTAAGTGGTTTATCGATGCAATCAAGCAACGACAGCATACTTTGTTGCATACCATGCAGGCCATCATGGAGTTCCAGAAAGAGTTTTTCCTTACTGGAGATGAAACTGCTTTGAAGCCGATGATCCTGAAGGATATTGCATCGATGACGAGTCTCGACATTTCGACTGTTTCGAGGGTTGCCAACAGTAAGTACGTAGAGACGGAGTATGGAACCTACAAGCTGAAATTCTTCTTCTCTGAAGCATTACATACAGAAAGTGGGGAGGAGGTTTCAACCCGGGAAGTGAAGACCATTTTGCAGGAGATGATAAGCGCCGAGAATAAGCGTAAACCGTTGTCCGACGAGCATCTTACGGAGATGCTGATGGAAAAGGGTTATAACATTGCCCGTCGGACTGTAGCAAAATACAGGGAGCAACTTAATGTGCCTGTGGCTCGCTTGAGAAAAGAGCTCTGATAAGAATATTCCTATGAACATTGATGAAATAAGGGAATACTGTTTGGCGAAGGCTGATGTGGAGGAGTGTTTTCCCTTTGATGAAGAAACATTGGTGTTTAAGGTGATGGGTAAGATGTTTTTGTTGGCTGGTCTGAATGATTCACCGGTTCAGATAAACGTGAAGTGTGATCCCGACCGTGCTATTGAATTGAGGGACGAATATGCACAGGTGCTTCCGGGGTATCACATGAATAAGAAGCACTGGAATACTATTGTTATTGATGGACTGTTGGGGGCACGGTTTCTGAAACAGCAGATAGATCATTCTTATGATCTGGTGCGTTCGTCTTTGCCGAAGAAGTACAGGTGATGACGGATATCATGACCCCAATAGGTTAAGTCATATTAATTTTGAAACATGAATTACGTTGTTTGTTTTGTATTGCTGGTATTTTGCGCGGGCAGTGATGTGATGGGTCAGGCGCTCATTCCATTTAAATATACGTCAGAGGAAGATAACCGTCTTATCAAGGAGAATGATACGACGCGTTATTATATAGCAACGGGAGACACGGTGAATGTAGTTGCGCTGAATGAGGATGCTATGTATTACAAGCTGGTGAACAGGAAGGATAAGAAGAAGGTAGTTGCGGAAGGAGGGCTGGTTGCAGATGGAGAAGGGTATCTGCAGCACGGCAGGTGGGTGCAGTACCACAGCAACGGAAAGACAGCCATTTCCGGTAGTTACATCAAGGGCAAGCCGGCGGGAATATGGGAGGAGTATTTTCCTGATGGCCGACTGAAGGTGTCGGGTCATTATGCAATCATATCTGACAAAGATGGTGTTACTACCTGTCGATCGGGCGAGTATCTGGAATATTACAGTAACGGCCAGATAAAGGTGAGCGGTTATTATGCAGCCGACCGAACGGTATCGAAGGATTCTACGACGGTTGAAGATCCGGTTTCAGGCAAAATGGTAACAAGAACGATTTCGAAGTCGTACTATAGCCCGAAGAAAGCAGGTTTCTGGGATCACTACAACGAAGCCGGAGAAGTTGAGAAGCATGAAGAATTCTGATGTGCTGATCGTCTGGTAGGCCGTATATTTGTTGGCTATGCGGCTCCGGAATTATCTTTTATTTATTGGTTTGTGTGCGTCGATGACCGCGAGCGCTCATTACACGCCCGGTATCTATATGGAGGAGGTGAAGCCGTTTACCGGAGGGCCATTGGCAGGGCTGAATCTTACTCAGGTTGACGGTGATATGTATTTTGGTTACAGCAAGCCGGGACTTACGATAGGCGGATTTGTTCGCGCTCATTTTACTGAAAGGATAAGCGGAAGCATGGAACTGCTTTTCTCACAGAAGGGGAGCAAGGGAATTGCCGAGGTAGATGATCCGTTTCTGGGCAAGTATACTGCGAGGTGTAACATCGGATTGAATTATGTGGAGGTGCCGGTGACGGTGCGCTATGAAGTGGCAGGCATTGGAGGAGAATTGGGTATATCTTACGCCAGGCTGATAGGCGCCAAGGAGTGGATACTTTCGCAGCCGCCGGTAGCAATTGATGGTGAGCGCAATAGGTTTGAAGAGAACGGGTTGGACTACATTCTGGGAATCAGTAAACGCATGAACAAGCGCGTACAATTGAATGCCCGGTTTCAGTACTCGGCAATAGCCATTCGTCCTTTCAGCAGGGTACCCGCAGGCTATGCATGGGGCGAGAAGGGTCAGTTCAACAACCTGTTTTCGATAAGAGTTGTCTATGAACTTTGATCCGCTCAGTTTTTGCGGCGTGTGGCCATTTGTGCCAGCTGTTCGCGCTCGATGGATGTGAGATCTTTAGGTACTTCAATTACCATTTTTACATAGTGGTCGCCTCTGCGCTCAGGGTGATTGTAGTCGGGCATTCCCATCCCTTTCAGACGAAACGTTTTGTTGCTGTCGGTACCGGCGGGGATGTTTATGCTCAGAGTCTTGTCAATTGTTGTAACGGGTTCCTTTCCACCCAAAATGGCCGTGAAGACACTTAGCGGAGCTTCAGAGTATATGTCGTTTCCCTTTCTTTCATAACGTGGGTGAGCGGCAATGTTGACCGTGATGTACAGGTCGCCGGCAGGTCCGCCATTTCGTCCGGCTGCACCTTTTTCGCGCATTTTCAGTACTTGACCGTTTGTTATACCCGGTTTCAGCTTAAGGTTCAGCTTGTGGTCGCCCAGGTTCACCTGTCTTGTTGTGCCGTGGAAAGCCTCTTCCAGAGTGATGGTTGTTTCAGCTTGTTGGTCCTGACCTTTAGAAGAAACATTGGACCTGCGTTGATCTCCGAATCCGAAGATAGACTCAAAGAAATCAGAGAACATTCCTTCGTCATTTGCCTGTCTTCGGTTGGAACGATTATAGCCCTGATATGTTTGCCCATACCCTCCCGGTTGGGCATACTGCTGCCAATTGCTGCCTAGGTTGTCATATTTTTTCCGTTTATCAGTGTCGCTCAGTACATCGTACGCTTCGTTTATTTCCTTGAACTTTTCTTCCGCTTTCTTGTCGCCGGGGTTCTTGTCAGGGTGGTATTTTACTGCCAGTTTCCGGTATGCCTTCTTTATCTCATCGGCCGATGTTGATTTTTCTACTCCCAATATCTTATAATAATCTCTATATTCCATTTTTCTACACCTGCGTTACTATACATGCTCCACAAATCTCATACCAACGCGCCAGACATGACAAAAAATCAATAGTCAGGATTGATAAATCTATCTTATGTGGAAATTGTCTAAAATGATTGCGTATTTGTGACATGAAACCTAACAAATCGATCTAC
>JBGAQG010000041.1:0-29431 GCA_044220845.1 Flavipsychrobacter sp.
GGGGCACGCCACCCTTGTTATAGGCGACGGACACTGGTTTCAGAGGAGTAAGTCCATGCAGTTTTATCCACCCGTCGTATTTACCACATACTGTCGGATGCCCGAAAGTCGTATTCGAAATGGCTAATACCGGCGTCACTAATGTTGTAGATATCTGGTTGGACGGACAATTCAATACCGTCACATAGATATAGTCATACACCCCTCCACAAAGATTCTTCAGTGTGATCGTACTGTCAAGTGCAGCTGAGTCAACATACGATGGTTGTACCACACCGTTGAAAGACCATTTCACGGTATCGATCTGGTGCGGGTTCACTCCGCGAAGAATGATCTTACCATCGCATTTGCCACACTCTGAAGGGTGCACAATATCAAAAGTATCGATGTGAGGAATACCACCTACACCAACACTTGGGGGAAGGATATGAATGTATGCTTTAGTGGTGTCATTACAGCCAAGCGCAGCGGCCATATAGGTTGTAGGCACTGTAGGCGATACAGTCAGGAATGGTCCTGAACCGAGGTAAGCGCCTGTTGTGCTGTCATACCAGTAAATACCTGAAGTTGCGTAAGGCATCGGTGCGTAAGGAATAGAGGAAACCGTGTAAGTTCCTGCACCCGGGGTAAAACGCCATGCTTCGGGAGCACCAAGCACACTCCAGGAAGGAGTCCAGTCGCGGCCGGGAGCCACAGTAGCCAGCGTTCCCGCAGCATTCTGAACGCCTGTGATCGCGCGTCCGCTGTTCCATGCACAAATGTCTTTATGAGCAGTGTGTACTTCGATGTTGTTGCTTCCTTCGTACAATATGATCTGGCTGGTTGTCCACTGAGCGGTACAGGAGAACATGCGTGAACCACACCAGGTCACAGCGAACTTCCTGTTCGGAGCAACACCTGCGGTCGAATAAGTGATACTACCTCCGGCGCTCAAAAGGATATCACACCAGGGGCCGCAGATCGAGTTGTAGGCACTGGCATTACCCAGAAGTGCTGCCGAGATCGGCCAGGGGCAATATCCACCTGCCAGACCCAGATTGAAACAGATCATACCATTCGACCCGATTATACACTGTGTTTGTGGTGCACCGTAATAATTGAACGTGAAACCGAGCGGGAATACACCCGAGTATCCATCGTCGACGGTAATTCCCGAAGGAAGAGGCATGGTTCCGGTCACTGTTGCATGCAACACATGGTTGATACAGTTGCCCGTATCCGTGATAGTCAACTGACCATACGACCTGTTGACAAACATGGAAAACAACAAAAGCAAACCGGTGAATCCCTTTATAAACATACTTTTCATATGCACTCTTGAATTTTCTTTCTAAAAAATATTTTTCACAACATCCGGCAAGGAAAACACGCTGGTTTCCACGCCACAAACATTAACTACCAGTATAAGACGCATTTTTTTGCGTTATGGTTGGTATTTTAATTGACCAAGATACACATTTATTTTCTCTTTGATGCTTTGACTTTATAATTAAAACCTATACATAAACAAACATACATCGGTCAGCCCATCACCAATAGTCAGATCGTGCTTATTAACCATATCAACACGAGATGAATCGATCCGGACAAATACACCACAACTAATTGATATTCAGCGCCTTAAATAAATTACCCTCTTCGGTGGCTATTTTCAGCAGATAGCTTCCGGCAGGTAAGCTCAGATCCATATCCTTTACCCCGGTCGCGTCCATTTGTTCACGTACCAGCAAACGGCCGGTTACATCATAAATGATTAGTCCCACCGTCTTTTTCTCAGAATAGCCCGTCAATTGCACTGAAAAAGACCCCGAATTAGGATTAGGGTAAACAATGGCGTCCCGCTCAATGTTGATATTGCTGCCGCCCACTCCTGCAAAACAGGGCACTGTGGCCAATACCCGCATTGTCTTGACTGCAGACGCAGATCCACAAAAATTAGAAACAGTGTAAGAGATCACTGCGCTTCCCGGGCTAACACCCGTAACAACGCCCGATGAACTAACTGTTGCCACCGAAGTGTTGCTGCTGGTCCACACACCACCCGATGCAGTATCGGCCCAGTTAGCTGTAAGACCCGGACAAACTGAGTCAACACCCGTTATTACTCCCGCGTTCGGATACAATATATTTGTAACATACACAGTGATCGTGTCAGAATACACCCCGTCGGTAACTCTCACTGAAAACGTGTCCGGACCTGAATATCCCACAGTTGGCATATATGAAGTACCTGACGGAGTCACCGTGCTACCTGTCGATGTAGCAGTCGCAGTTACCACCAATACTGCATGAGACGGCAGCATCACCGGACTCCAGGTAAGCGTCTGCCCCACGTCAATATCATCTACCTTCATCAATGAATCGAACAGCGAGAACTCTGATGGACAAGTAGTAAGCTGCGCATGCGTACCCAAAGTAAAATAAGGATCATTGCCCACTTTTATCCTCCGGACACGGTTGTTTGCATCGTCAGCAATAAAAATATCGCCATCACTGCTCCGCACTGCCAATCCTATAGGATGATCAAGCTGAGAGGACACTGCCGCAACGCCGTCACCGCTATAGCCTGCCACGCCCGTACCTGCAATGGTAGTGATCATTCCCGACGTGTTTATTTTACGCACGGCGCTGTTATTCCAGTCGCTTATGTACACATTACCGGCATTGTCCGCAGCAATTCCCTTTGGGTAATACAGTCTTGCCGATGTGGCCGGGCCACCGTCTCCGGTATAGCCATAGGGAAGTCCAACACCGGCAATGGTACTGATGATACCCGATGTGTTGATCTTGCGCACCCTGTTGTTGGAATTATCGGCAATATAAATGTTGCCCGCACCATCCACTGCCACTCCCGTCGGCTCATTCAGCCTGCATGCCGAAGAAGTAGCGGGGCCGCCGTCTCCGGCAAATCCAACAAAACCCATACCCGCAATTGTTGTAATAATACCTGAACTCACAGTCACTTTTCGCACCCGATGGTTTAAGGCATCTGCTATCAGCACGTTGCCCGATGCATCTACCGCCACGCCCCACGCATTGCCCAGTGTGGCTGCAGTAGCCGGGCCGCCATCCCCTCCATACCCGGGAATACTTCCGGGGATACCGGCAATCGTAGTGATGATGCCGGCAGCACTCACTTTTCTTATGATGTTATTGCCAAAATCAGAGAAATAAACATCCCCGGAAGCATTCACAGCAATGCCTATCGGCCATCTGATCCACGCTGCTGTGGCCGGACCTCCGTCCTGTGACGCGAGATATCCACCAAAACCCGTACCGGCAATAGTTGTTATCACGCCGGTAGTGCTGATCTTCCTGATGCGGTGATTGTTATAATCTGCGATATATACATTACCCGCAGCATCTGTTGCCACACCATGCGGCGAGTTCACTTTAGCCAATGTAGACATGCCGCCGTCACCTCCATAAGCTGCAGTGCCGTCGCCCGCAACCGTAAGAATTGTTTGTGCATCCGCAACACCGGACAACACCATTGCCATGAAGCCCAATATCAGGCTGTACTTTCTCATTATCAACATATTAATTTGGATAAAAATAGGGGGATTTTCTTTAATACAGGTTGAAATTACTGAAACACAGTGCACACTGGATGGAAACTTCTGCAGTGCACAAAAATTCATTAGGTTTGCCGTGTCATGAACAAGATAAACGATCTGAGAGAAAAATCGGCACTGGCCAAACTCGGCGGAGGTGAGAAAAGAATCGCTGCACAGCACAAAAAAGGCAAACTTTCTGCACGCGAACGACTCCAGTTGTTGCTGGATGAAGGGTCTTTCGAGGAAATAGGCATGTTTGTCACGCATCGGTGCCGCGACTTTGGCATGGAAAACGAAAGCTACCTGGGCGACGGTGTTGTTACCGGCTACGGAACCGTGAACGGTCGTCTGGTCTATGTGTATTCGCAAGACTTCACCGTTTTTGGTGGCAGCCTCAGCGAAACCCATGCCGAAAAGATCATCAAGATCATGGATCTCGCTCTACAGAATGGCGCTCCTCTCGTTGGTCTCAACGATAGTGGTGGTGCCCGCATACAGGAAGGTGTAGTGTCCCTTGGTGGTTATGCCGACATCTTCTACCGTAACGTCCAATCATCAGGAGTTATCCCTCAGATATCTGCCATCCTCGGGCCATGTGCAGGTGGTGCGGTTTATTCCCCTGCCATCACCGACTTCATTCTTATGGCTGAGAATACGTCGTACATGTTCGTGACCGGCCCGAATGTGGTAAAAACCGTTACGCACGAAAACGTTACCAGCGAAGAACTGGGCGGCGCTCAGACACACGCATCAAAATCAGGTGTTACGCATTTCGCTTGCGCCAACGAGGTGGAGGCGATCGAGAACATCAAGCAGCTACTAAGCTACATGCCTCAGAACTGCGAGGAAGATGCTCCGGTTTACGACTACGAAGCCGGCAACGAGGTTCGTGAAATACTGAACAATATCATACCCGAAAATCCCAACCAACCATACGACATCAAAGAAGTGATCGGCGAAGTGGTTGATTCCGGTAGTTTCATGGAGGTGCATAAAGACTGGGCCGAGAATATAGTAGTGGGCTTCGCTCGCATAGCCGGTCGTAGCATAGGCATAGTGGCCAATCAGCCTGCGTATCTCGCCGGGGTGTTAGACATAAATGCCAGCCGCAAAGGCGCCCGATTCGTTCGCTTCTGCGACGCGTTCAACATTCCGCTGCTGGTGCTCGTGGATGTTCCCGGCTTCCTTCCGGGAACCGATCAGGAGTGGCATGGTGTCATCATCCATGGTGCGAAGTTGCTTTATGCCCTCAGCGAGGCCACGGTCCCTAAGGTCACAGTTATTACAAGAAAAGCATACGGTGGCGCTTACGATGTGATGAACTCAAAACATATCGGCGCAGACCTCAACTATGCATGGCCAACTGCTGAGATCGCTGTTATGGGTGCCAAGGGTGCCGCCGAGATCATTTTCAAGAAAGAGATATCAGAAGCTGCTGACCCTGCCGCAAAACTCAAGGAAAAAGAACTCGAATACACCGAAAAATTCGCGAATCCTTACGGCGCTGCTGCCCGTGGTTTTATTGACGAGGTAATAATGCCTGCCGATACCCGTGCAAAACTGATACGTGGTTTTAAAATGCTGGAAAATAAAGTAGCCAAGATGCCTAAACGCAAACACGGCAATATTCCACTTTAGTACAATATTATTGCAGGTATCAGAAAGGACTGCTCCTCAAAACGGGCGGTCCTTCCTCTTATGCTGTCGTAAAAGCAAGAGAGATCACAATGGCGTAAATGATAAGTAATATCACAAATGTCCGCTTCATACACTTCAATTTAGGGTTCAATTCACATCCCTCTCCAATACAATTATTGTGCCATTTTAATTAAAAGTTCACATTTCAGCATCCGCGCCAACCTTCGCCGACGTAAATACATCCATACATCCCTAATTTTGTATCTGTGAAGGCTTTGCTCAGACCCGCCGAGGTGATTGTTTCAACGAGTATTTTTACCGCGTTCTGCGCATTGGGGCTTTGCATTGCTACCGAGCGCCTGCTTACGTCGCAAAGCCTGCCACTATTCAGCAACCTGCACCTGGCTATTTTCGGTGCCACACTTACTGTCTACAACCTGCCGCGTTTACTCCCTCGTCCCTACGGCCAGACACGTTTAACACAACCCTTGCGACCACTTTATTTCGTTTTGTTTTATTTGGGGCTTGCGTTATTGATCCCGGCAGCCATCAACCTGAGCAAAGGCATCATCTTCACAGGTGCGGCACTCGCTGCATTTGCCCTTGCCTACTATCTACCGTCATTACCTTTACCTCAAAAGAAACGACTAAGGGACTTCGGCCTCGTCAAGATCTTTGTGCTAACCTCGGTATGGACAATTGCTACCGCCGTTTTACCGATGCTCTACTTCAACGAGCCCATTTCACACTACCCGTTCGAGGTTCTTCTGCGATTTGTTTTTGTATTCGCATTGTGTATCCTTTTTGACATCCGTGATATAGAAACTGACAGCAAGCGAAACATACGGACACTGCCTATGCGTATGGGTGTGCAGAACGCATACCGCCTAGTGTATGGTTCAGTGTTCGCATTCGCGATCCTCAGCACGCTTCAATATTTTCGGGTTCATGACACCGGCCGACTTATGGCAGCATTCACCACGTCAGCAGCAACATTGCTGGTAACCGATTACACACGTCGCCATCCTGGCCACAAAGCCTTCGTGGCCATGACCGATGGCATGATGCTACTATATGCGTTATTGGTGGTATTGCAGTAAAATCTCTTACAGCTTCCTGCGTGCAACTTCCTGATTGATCAGCGACAACTCTCTTCCAGTTTGCCCCGCAACAGAAGTATTCTCCTGTGCGCGACGCATAAGGTAGGGAACTACATCACCAACAGGTCCATACGGAAGATATTTCGCGACTTGATATCCTGAATTGGCCAGATTGAAAGAAATGTTGTCGCTCATTCCAAACAACTGAGAGAAATACACCTTGTCAGTATTTGGTGGAATGGCGTGCGTTTCCATGTAGGTTGCAGCCTTCAGGCAACTATTCTCATTGTGAGTACCAATGAACACCGCCAGACCGGATAAACGCTCCAGACAAAACAACACTGCAGCATCGTAATCCTTATCACACGATTGTTTATCAGGTTGTATCGGCGACTGATAACCCATTTGCGCCGCACGGTTGCGCTCCTTTTCCATGTAGGCACCACGCACCAGCTTGGCGCCGAGCAGGTAACCTTTCGCCTGCGCACGTTCGTATGACTGATGCAGGAACACCAACCGATCATGGCGGTACAACTGGAAAGTATTGTATACCACTACCCGTGTCTTGTTGTACTTTTCCATCATCATATCGGTCATCTCGTCCACCGGCCCCTGGATCCAGCTTTCCTCAGCGTCCACCAGCATCATGATATTGTGCTCGGCCGCCGCTCCGCATATTTTATCCAACCTACCCAGTACGCGATCTTTTTCCTGCTTGTCGGCTTCTGTAAGTGTTGCGCCCGAGTGCAACTTTTCCAGCAAAGCAAACCTCGCAAAACCGGTCACCTTAACGCTAACAAAAGGTATACTCTTGTTGGACGATGCATACTTTATGGCCTTTATAAACTCAGGAACTGCCTTGTCAAACTCAGCCTCAGACTCCTTGCCTTCCACACCGTAGTCCATAATAGTACCCACGCCATACTTGCCCAGCATATCTGCAGTCTTGCCTGCCTCTTCCATGGTCTCGCCGCCACAGAACTGGCTGAACAAAGTACTTTTGATAAGCCCCTTCACAGGCAGGCGCCACGATAGCGCCATTTGTGTCATCTTAATTCCCATTGATGTGAGCGATGGCGATGACATCAGTGAGAACAACATTTTCGCCTTCTTCAGCTCACTATTACTTCTGTACTTGAATGCTACTTCGGTATTATTGAATTCGGGGAGCATATATCTGTTCTGTTATCTGAATTTATTGATCCGTCTATCCGGAAAACTGCCGGGCAAAGTTCTGTCAGACCGGGGAACATATTTGTGACTATAATCACTAATGCAACCCGCTTTCTGATCCGGACTATTAATTGATGCCTTCTGTGGCCACTTCCCTGTTTATCTTCTTTACCAAACCCTGCAATACGCTGCCCGGGCCTACCTCGGTGAACCTTCCGGCTCCATCCTCTATCATCTTCCTGACAGTCTGTGTCCAGCGCACAGGTGCTGTAAGCTGGTTGATCAGGTTCTGTTTGATCGTCACAGGATCACTATATGGCATCGCATCAACGTTTTGATACACGGGGCACGTCGGTGCGCTGAAATTAGTTGCCGCTATCGCTGCTTCCAGTTCCTGTCGGGCAGGCTCCATCAGCGGAGAATGGAATGCGCCACCCACCGGCAGTACGAGAGCCCTTTTAGCGCCTGCGGCCTTCAACTTTTCGCAGGCAATGTTCACGCCCTCTATCGAACCGCTGATTACCAGCTGACCGGGGCAGTTATAGTTCGCAGCCACCACTACCTCGTTGGTAATTGACGCGCATATCTCTTCCACCTGGCTATCTTCCATACCCAGCACTGCCGCCATAGTCGAGGGGTTGATCTCGCAGGCGCGTTGCATAGCCTCCGCACGCTTGGCCACCAGACGCAGACCGTCTTCAAACGAAAGCGCTTTATTAGCTATCAATGCCGAGAATTCACCCAACGAATGTCCGGCCACCATTGCCGGTTGCAGCTCTGGTGTAGTAAGAAACAATATGGTTGAGTGCAGGAAGATGGCTGGCTGGGTCACCTTCGTTTGCTTTAGTTCATCTTCTGTTCCGCCAAACATCACATCAGTGATACGGAATCCGAGTATATCATTAGCTCGCTCAAAGAGGTCTTTGGCAGCCGCATTGTTTTCATATAGGTTCTTGCCCATTCCGGGGAACTGTGCACCCTGTCCGGGGAATACGTAAGCATGTTGCATCTCTGAAAGTTTTATTAATTATACGACCGGCAATAGCGCATATAGGGGAAAGTAATTATATCTCCGGTCAGGGTGCGAAAATAAACTGAATTGCAGCAACCAACAAATATTAGTCGGCTGTCATGTCCACCGAACGTTAAAAACTAAATCACCTACTTTTGTCCCGGTGAATTTGCCTTTTTTCATAGCACGCAGGTACCTGGTTAAACAGAAAGGGGCTTTTTCCACTTTCATCATCAGGTTGGCCATTTTAGCTACTGCACTCAGCGTGGCTGTGATGATCATGGCACTGGCTGTGGTCTCAGGCTTCCGCGAGGCTATTTCTGAAAAGCTGTTCAGCTTCATGGGCCATGTCCAGGTCCGGCAGTTCAATGAGACAGGCTCCACGTCTTTCGGCTCCAACGAACCCATCCTTGCCACATCACAACTTTTCAACAGCCTCAAAAAAGCACAGCACGTAAAAGCTGTCTACCCCTACGTCATCCGCCCGGTTATCATTCAGGCAAACGGATTGCTGGAAGGGCTGCAGATGAAAGGCATCGATCCAACCTACCGGTTCGACCATGCTATCACTACTTCAGGGGCATCCATCTCATTCAGTGATCCCGCCTATTCCCGCGACATGTTGCTGTCGCGCACTACCGCCGAAAAGCTGAACATCAACATTGGTGATTCCGTTCTGGTCAACTTCATCGACCAGTCGGGACCGCGCATCCGCAAAATGCGTATCTCGGGTCTTTATCATAGCGGCATGGAGGATATGGACAAATTTTATGCGGTCTGCGATATCCGCCTGCTGCAACGTATCAATAACTGGCCTGCCGACAGTATTAACGGCTATCAGCTGGTGCTGGATGCACCGGAAAATGCCGACACTGTAGCGTCTTACATCTATTACTCTGTAATTGAGGCTCCGGTTGCCGTCTACACGACCACCGAGACTTACACCTTTATTTTCGACTGGCTTCAGATACAAGGTGTCAACAGTACCGTGCTTATAGTCATTATGACCATTGTGGCCATCATCAACCTTGCGGCCGCACTCATTATTCTCATAGTCGACCGGTCGGTGATGATCGGGCTTTTAAAGGCTATGGGAATGCCCTATGACAGTCTCAGGAGTATTTTTCTATGTATAGCCGCTATCGTTGGTGGAGCGGGGATATTTCTCGGCAATGTGATGGCATTGGGCATGTATTGGATACAAACGCGCTACGGGGTAGTGAAGTTGCCCGAGAACTCCTATTATATGCGCTATGCTCCTGTTAAGCTATCCTGGTGGGAGATCGTTGCAGTAGATGCCGGCACTTTGGTATTGTGTTTGTTTTGTATGTGGCTGCCAACTTTGTATATTCGCCGCGTGCAACCCTCACGGGTACTTCAGTTCAAATGATATTTACCCCAACAGATGCTTTCCGGCAATATTGTAGCCCGAAGGCACCTGTATCAATTATAAACATCCGCATCTATGAGCAACAAGGAAATTTATTCAAAACTCTGTAATCAACGTAAAGACATTCCCGTATTCTCTCAGCCCTGGTGGCTCGACGCAGTATGTAAAAACTGGGATGTTGCGATCTCTAAAAAAGGCGAACACATTGCCGGCGCATGGCCCTACCCTGTTGAAAAAAAACTGGGTGTAACGCTGTTGCGTACTCCCATGCTCACGCCATACTTGGGACCGTTGGTCTTCTTTCCCCACGACTTGAAGGAAAGTAATAACGATAGTTACGAGCATGAGACCATTTCAGATCTCATAAAACAGCTGCCCGATGCACCGGTTTGGAACATGTCTGTGCAACCGGGTCTCAAACAGGCAGGCATCTTCAAACAGCACAAACTTCACTCTCAGGTACAGCAGACCTTCCTACTCGAACTCAATGAGGACGAAGAAACACTGCTCACTAACATGAAAGACGCAGTGCGCCGCAATATCCGTATTGCGGAGAGTGAAGTGAAGGTCACCAATTCTCCCGAACACCTGAAAGACCTGTATCGCTTTCAAAAAAGCACGCTTGCCAAAAAAGGTAAGTCTTTCCCGTACTCGCTCCGCGACCTGCAAAAAATAATGGACGCTGCGATCAAGAATAAGTCAACAGCACTTTGGGTAGCAAAAACACCAGACAAGAAGATTCAGGCCATCGTCTGGGCAATATGGGACGAACGCACCAGCTATTACTTTATGGGAGCCCAGAATCCTGAGACAAATAGCTACCGTGCTATGTCGCTTCTTCTATGGCACACTATGCGCCTCGCAAAAGAACGTGGCAACTCAATATATGACCTCGAAGGAAGTATGGATGAAGGCGTAGAAAGGTTCTTCAGGAATTTCGGTGGAGACAGGGCGCTTTACATCGTACTCATGAAAAATAAATCACTTATCTGGAAGCTGAAACAGGCTATCTTGAAATAAAAATGGACATTTTTACCCCTGTGTTAATAACACCTGTCCCGACACAGAAATGCATCATATCCATTTTTGATAAAAACGTAATAAATACTTAATTTTAGTATCCGATACGATATATTTGTATGTCATTTTCCCCAATTCCGCTCAAACGGGTTGGGTATCGTATATTTTATTAAACCCGATCGTTCCGAATCACGGACAAAAAAATGTTTATGAAAAAGATCTTTTTGCTACTTACGTTGCTGTGCGCCGGTTTCTACGGCCGCACGCAGACCGCCGCATCCTATGGATTCTCAGCCTTCACGGCACCGTACTCCAGCATCGCCGGCACCGGCACCATGCTGCCACTCCTCAGCGATGATGATGTTACAGAACTGTCAGTTCCAATCGGCTTCACATTCAACTATTGCGGTACACCGTATACCACAACGTCCATCTGTACAAATGGCTGGATCTCTCTGTCCAACTCTCCGTCTATCGATTGGACCAACCTGTCCTTCCTCATTGACGGTCCAGGCTGGATCATGCCATTCTGGGACGACATCGAGGGCTTCACTGCCGGTAGCGTATACTACCAGACAACCGGCGTTGCACCAAACAGGGTCTTCACGGTAGAGTGGAATGCGTTCGAATCGCTTGTCGGTTTTGGTACACTCAATTTCCAGGTAAAACTCTACGAAACCTCTAACAGGATCGATTTCCATTATGGTACCTCGTCAGCCATATTCACTGACGCAACCATTGGTATCTCCAACGACAATATCTCTGATTGGCAAACGCTCTCTGACGAAGGACCAAGCCCAACTCCACTGCTCTTCCCTGCTTTTGAAGATTTTATCTTCGGCACCCCGGCAGCTGACCAGGTTTACCGTTGGACACCTGCTTGCCTCTTACCGGCACCGGTAGCTGGAACATTGACAGTATGCACCGGCACCACTACCACTTTGACCCACGATACACTCGGCGGTACATGGAGTAGCTCTTCTCCTGCCGTTGCAACCGTGGGTAGTTCCTCCGGCATTGTAACAGGTATTTCCGCCGGCACAGCAGGTATTACTTATACAGCTGCATCGGGTTGCATCGCCACAGCCGTTGTTACCGTAACGGCTGTAGCCCCGATCACAGGTACACTCACCATCTGCGAAAGTCTTTCCACGCTCCTCAGCCATCCTACACCCGGCGGAACATGGAGCAGTAGCGACCCTGTTGTAGCTGACGCTGCCGCCACTCCGGGCTATATAAACGGATTTATCGTAGGTACCGCAACCATCAGTTACACTTTACCTTCCGGATGTGTGGCCACAGCGGTTGTTACCGTAACTCCCATACCGGGCAGTATTACCGGACCGGACAACGTTTGTCAGGGTGGAACCGTTTCACTCACTTCATCACCTGCCGGCGGACTGTGGAACAGTGGCTTCCCTGGCATTGCTTCTATCGGTGCTACAACCGGCCTTGTATCCGGCCTTACCGGTGGCACCACAACCATTTCCTATACGCTGCCATCAGGCTGCTTCCGCGTCATCGCATTCACAGTAAATCCACTACCGGCACCAATTGCAGGCGGAACATCCATCTGCGTTTCCGGAACACTTTCACTGACCAACACAACTGCAGGCGGAACATGGAGTAGCTCTGCTCCGTCAGTTGGCACCATCGATACCGTAACCGGTGTCTTCACCGGCGTCACCGCCGGCACAACGGTAGTGAGTTACATACTCCCTACCGGTTGTTTCCGCACCACAACTATCAACGTTACCGCGGGCGTAGCTCCGATAACGGGCGACCTCGATATCTGCTATTTCGCACCCGGGATCATGCTTTCTTGTGCCACACCGGGCGGCACATGGAGCAGTAGCGACGTGACCGTTGCAACCATCGGCTCTCTTACCGGTATATACGCATGGTCAACTGCTCCATCAGGAACGGCAACCATATCATATGTCCTGGGCTCAGGCTGCTTCTCTACCGTTGTTGTAACTGTCAACCCGATGGATAACATATTCGGTGTGACTTCTGTTTGTATGGGATCCACCAGCACGCTTACCAATCCTACCCCTCCTGTGGGTACCGGTACGTGGACAAGTGGTGACGTTTCCGTTTATACGATCGGTGCTTCAACAGGGGTTATCACACCTGTGGCTCCAGGCGTAGCTTCAGTAACCTACACAATGCCTGTTACGGGTTGTTCCGTCACCAATACTGTAACGATCAACCCCCTCCCGGCGCCACTCACCGGCGAGCTGGTGACATGTGTCGGAAATACCACAACCATTTCCTCATCACCTGCCGGCGGTACATGGACTATGACTCCGGGCGGATTTGCTACTATGGCGCCTCCCGGAACTTTCACAGGTATTGCGGTAGGAACTACGAATATCACTTATTCCATTCCACCGGCGTTGTGCTTCCGCGAAGCGGTGCTTACTGTTAACCCAACACCCGGTGCTATCAGCGGTGTCACTGTACTTTGCCCCGGCATTACATCTGCACTCAGCCACACTACTCCCGGCGGAACATGGAGCAGCAGCACACCAGCCGTCGCTACCGTGGGCTCGTCTTCGGGTGTAGTTACAGGTGTGGGCCTCGCAGGGGGAACAACAACAATTACATACACATTACCTTCTTCTGCATGCTTCACAACCGTTGTAGTAACTGTACAACCGGCGCCCAATGCCATTACCGGCACACTAACCGTTTGTGCAGGCTCCAACACCACATTAAGCACAACGAGCCTGGGTGCCACATGGAGCAGCAGCAACACTGCGGTTGCAACCATCGGCTCATCATCAGGCATAGTTAGTGGCGTAGCGGCAGGTACTGCTACCATC
The DNA here is from genome assembly GCA_044220845.1 of Flavipsychrobacter sp. Taxonomy (GTDB): domain Bacteria; phylum Bacteroidota; class Bacteroidia; order Chitinophagales; family Chitinophagaceae; genus Nemorincola. Next base: position 13,719 of record JBGAQG010000041.1, read on the forward strand.
ACATGCTTCGGCACCAATGGCTGCACACGCACTGCAGTAGTAACAGTAAATCCGCTGCCTGCAGCCATAACGGGTAGCAATACTGTTTGTACAGGCGCTACAACAACACTCAACTCTACGACACCAGGCGGCACTTGGACCAGCAGCAATGCAGCCGTTGGTACTGTAAGTGCCGGTGGCGGCGTTGTTGGTGGTGTATCTGCAAATACAGTTACTATTACTTACGCTCTTTCTACCGGTTGCTTCCGCACTTACCAGATGACGGTAAATGCTACACCAACCGCCTTCACACCTACTACCAATGCGCTTTGCATCGGTAATACGGTAACATTCGCCTCTACGCCGGGCGCCGGAACATGGGCCAGTAGCAACACAGCCGTGGCAACTGCAGGTGCTGGTACCGGACTCATCTCATCCGTTGCAGTAGGTATCACAACGATCTCTTACACACATCCTACAAACGGCTGTGTACGCACAAGAGTACTCACCGTGAACCCACTGCCTGCTACGATCGGTGGTTCTACTACCATCTGTCCTGCATCTACAGTTACAATGACCAACTCCGATGCAGGTGGCACATGGAGCAGTAGCAATCCTGCTGTGGGTACCATCGTTGCCGGCACAGGCGCTCTTACGGGGATCTCTGGTGGCGTTACGACTATTACTTATACACTGAGTACAGGCTGTATCCGCACTACCGATGTTACGGTCATTGCAGCTCCGGTGGCACTCATTTCGCCAATTGGTGATACGATTCTTTGTCCCGGTGATTTTGTCACCCTCACTTCAAGCGCGGCAGCAGGTGCTACTTACCAGTGGTACAATGGCGGCGTGCTCATCCCCGGTGTCACTACTCCTACTTACACCACCGGTACCGGAGGTACTTATCAGGTACGTGTAAGTGTTGCTGCGGGTTGCTCTACGCTTTCTCCGATTCAGAACGTGTCCGTTGTTCCCGCAACCGCAACTATAACGGTTCCGGGCGGCTCCACGACAGGTTGTGCCGGAACGGGCATTGCGCTCAATGCCAATACCGGTGTCGGACTTTCTTATCAGTGGGAGTTGGTCGGAAGCGCCATCGCTGGTGCAACCGCTAGCACCTATACTGCGCTCACCAGCGGCAACTATACAGTACGTATCACAAACGGTGCTGGTTGTTTTGCTACTTCAGCACCTACGACCATCACGATTATACCTGCTCCGTCCAACGTTGTTACAGCTTCAGGTCCTCTTACCTTCTGTACAGGCGCCAGCGTAACATTATCTGCAGCAACCGGAACAGGATACACCTACCAATGGCACAACAGCGCAGGCCCTATCGCCGGGGCCACAACATCATCTTATACTACTTCTATCGCGGAAAGCTACAATGTTGTTATTTCCGAGCCAACCGGTTGTACCACAACAACTGCTATCGTAAACGTGGCGGTTAATCCATTGCCGAACGCGGCCATCACTCCGGGCGGACCTACTTTGTTCTGCTCGGGTGGCGTTGTCGCACTTTCAGCTGCTCCGGGCTTCGCTTACCAGTGGTACCGCAATGGCACAGCTATCGCCGGTGCTACCAGCGCTGCATACCTCGCCAACACTACAGGCGGATACAGGGTTCGTGTCACAAATACCACTACCGGTTGTACGGCCATGACAGCCGCAGACACAACCGTGAACGTGGTTGCGTCACCAACAGTTATCGCACTCACTCCTGCTAAGTTCTGCTGGGGAGGTAGTTCGCTGTTGTCAACGTCAGCATCATCTCTCGGATATGCTATCAGCTATCAATGGTACTTCAACACAAGTGCTATCGTAGGTGCTACCAATCCTACCTACAACGCGACAACTCCGGGCAACTACTCATGTACGATCTCTGTTCCGTCAAGCTGCACCGCATCTACCGGTCCGATAGCTGTATCGCAGGTGCCATTGCCTGATCCGCCAATTTCGTTCACAGGCAGCGCCCTGAAAACAGGCAACTATTATGTTACTTACCAATGGTACAAAAACCTGATCGCTATACCTGGTGCCACTTCATACATGACACCATCAACCGGTGCTGGCAGCTACAAAGTTGCAGTTACCGATACCAACGGCTGTCAGGCTGTAAGTGCGGCCTACGTCTTGGGTGGTGGCCCTACAGCAGTTGAAAATGTAAACAACATCGATGTCAGCATATTCCCTAATCCTGCCAACCAGACAGTGCACATTGCTTGCCCTGTTACTGCGAGGGTGGTGGTTACGGGTGTCGATGGCAAAGTACTCATCAACATGCCTGACACTAAAGAGATCAATGTCGCTCATCTTGCCGATGGTTTGTACATGATCTCAGTGTTCGATACATCAAACAACCTGCTGAAAACAGAAAAGCTCATCAAGCGTTCTGAATAACAGAATAGCTGAATGAATATAAAAAGAGAGGGCTGCCGGTTGGCAGCCCTCTCTTTTTATCAGATCGGTCTTTCAAATGAATTTATTATCCCGCGCGGCCTTGATAGCGTCCGCTTTCGAATGCACATCCAGCTTGTGGTAGATGTTTTTTATATGCGATTTCACTGTCTCCAGATCGATAAACAACTCATCGGCAATTCGCTTACGGCTCTTTCCTGTGGCTATCTGTTCCAATATCTCTGTTTCTCTGCGCGTAAGGGGTGACGCGTCATTTCTTTTAAAAGAAGAGATCACCATACGTGCGATGTTCGCACTCATCGGGCCTCCACCCTCCATCACCTCATGTATCGCCGATACGATCTTCTCCGGTGGAGTGTTCTTGGTGAGGTAACCTGCAGCACCGTTCCCCAACGCCCGGAATATCAGCAATTCCTGTTCATACACGGTCAAAATAAGAATGTGCGTATCAGGCAGCACCTTTTTTAGCTTTGGCAAAGCGTCAATACCCGATATACCCGGCAACTCCACATCCAGCAATATCACATCAGGGTCGTCCTGCGCAATATGTTTTGCAGCTTCTTCATAGGAGGGATAGGTACCGCAGATCTTGTAACCGTTAGTATTCCCTATCAGGAACGCATATCCCTCCCTTATTGTTTCGTCATCTTCTATGATCGCCACCTTTATGTCCAGATCTCTTTTCATAGCTGATTATTTATGCAAATTTCCAACAATTTAAAATCCTGCCACTCACCTGTTTTGAGGTATTTTAAAGGTCAGGGTGATAATGGTCCCCTTACCCGGCCGCGAGTCAATGTATAGTTTGCCGTTCAGCCTGCCTGCCCGTGTTTGCATGTTGGCAAGACCATTTCCCTTCCGGGCCACATGTACATCAAACCCGGCACCGTCATCTTTCAGCACTATCTGTAGCGTATTTTTCGACTTCCAGGTCACATCCATCAAAACCTGCTGAGCCTGCGCATACTTCAAGGCGTTATTAAGCGCCTCTTTAAAGATCATGATCAGATTCCGGCTCATCTCCATATCCAGCCTGTATTGCCGCCACTTGCTGTCGTCGCCGGTAAATACAAACCGGACATCTGTATCCTGAAACAACTCGTTCCCGAAATCACGTATCCGGTATAGTATCTCATAAAGCACATCGTTCGACGGCTTCAACGACCACAGAATATCCCTTGTGCCGCTGTATAGCTGACCGGTATTGTCTTCTATCTGACCCAATATACGAGTGGTCTCTGGCGTCAGTGGCAGTTTCGTTTTCAGCACGCTTGTCAGGACATTAATGCGAGTTAGCTTATTACCGATCTCATCATGAAAATCTTCTGCCGTCCTCGTTCTTATCTTTCCCTGCTCCTCAGCGCGCAGTTTTGCCAGCAATCGTTCTCTGCGTTGCTTTCTGCTACTTATGCTATACTGAATGAAGACACCCAGCAACAACATGGCACCCAATGCCACAAAACGGAACCATGCCGTTTTATGGAATGGCGCAACTATCTCAAAAGCATACCTCAGCTCTTGTGTTGTAATACCGGCATCGCTGCGACACTGCACCCTGAAGAGATACTTGCCCGGCGGTAATGCCGAATAGGTCACCGTATTCGCGGTCGACCAGTCCGACCATGGCGCATCCGTTCCCTCAATACGATATCGGTACAATACCTGCTGTGCACCACTCAGGGTCACCGCCTGAAACGTGAAGGCAATATTGTTCTTCTTGTAGGGCAACTTCAGGCTATACGGAACTCCATACCAGTTATCAAGGCTGTCATACCATTGCGGGTCTATCACACTCTCTCCTGCTATCTTCACCGATTGCAGTACAATATGGGTAGGCAACGATGTTACTGCCTTGGTGTTCGGGTCATAGTGCAACGCGCCATTCGTAGTCCCGAACCATAAGCTGCCGTCGGGCTGTTTCAACACAGCATTGATGTTGCTCTCCATGCCCATTATGCCCTGCGCCTTTCCGTAAAAGTTCACCACCGGCTCGCTTCCCTTCTTATAACTGATCTTATGTATCCCGAAACCAGTACCCACCCAGATATTACCGTCATTATCGGCTACCATATTGTATATAAAGTCCGACCTCAAACCCGAGCTTTTGTCGATGACGCGCACCCTTCGTGTATCAAGATCAAAAACCAGCACACCATTATCTCCACTGCCAAACCAAAGCTCCCGTCCTCGTTTTAGAAAACACTGCACTGCAGAACTGTCCACTATGGTACGCGTAACGAACGGACGCGACTCACCTTCATGAAACAAGCGCAACCCGGCTTCTGTAGCTATCAGTGTACTGTCATAGCCTATAGCGAGAAAGGAATATACCGGGCTGTTACACGTGTCGGCAAGTTTAAATTCGCCCTGTTCCAACACCATTACACCATTAGTAAAACCTATCCATAAACGACTGAAGGTATCTACATAAAGACTGCTCACGTAGTTCGACAGAAGTGCATGCTCCGGCTGCACATACTGTCTGAATATACCTCCATCATAATTCCAGAGACCACGCCCCCTTGTACCTATCCACAACCCTGAATATGGAGTATAGCACAAGGACATGACCGGCGGTACCGGGCTCGACGGGAATGAAAGCGGACTTATCTTCTTATCCCGGAAAACATACAACCCGGCGTCATAGGTACCTAAGAACAGCGAATCACGCCCGTTGCCCGCTAGCGCCATCACCTGTGCGCTCGGCAAACCGGTGCTGCCATCGAGCCCCGTGAACTGTGTACCTGAGAACCGGAACAACCCCTGGCCGTCTGACGCAAGCCAAATGCTGCCCTCATTATCACGCAGCACATAGTTTACTGTATTGTCTGTCAGTCCGCTGGCCCTGTTGTAAATGGTGGACACATCCTTGTCTGCTTTTACCACGCCACTCGATGTCCCAATCCACCACGCGCCATTGTTATCCAACGCGGCCGATGTGATCAAACCTGGTATCGTTAGCGGAGTCCCCGCCACTTCAAATAGCTTCGGAGCACCCGCGCCCACCGTAAACACTGCGCCACTCACGACCATCAATACGGCGCCGCCCGTACCTCGGAACAAATGAACCGTACCACCTGCCAATTCTTCAGGCACAGTCCACACAACCCGCCATTTGCCATCAACATAGCGCAACAGCTCACCATTCTTAGCAGCAAGCAATCCGTTACTGCTATTCACTATCGCCGACACCGAACCCGGCTGACCCGGCGTTTCGGCAAATCTAATTCCTCCATCTGCCACAACATAGAGCGCCCCATTTACACACCACCACACCGAATCATTCACCACCACTATCTGCTGCTGATAATTGCGCCCGCTCGATATACCACCGTTCAATCTGTAATGTTTGAAAGTGCGTCCGTTAAAGCAGGACAGCCCCTCCGAGCTACCTATCCAAACGTTGTTGTGACTGTCTGTTGCCAGCCCGCGCACCATATTATGCAGCAAGCCGTTGCGCACACTGTAATTGGTAAAATTCCGTCCGTCAAACCTCGATAGCCCTCCCAACGTGCCTATCCACAAGTTCCCCGTCCTGTCCTGGGCCAGGCACGTTGCCTGCGACTGGATCAACCCATCTTCCACGCTCAGGTTATGAAAATGATAGCGCTGCGCAAATGCCCCCGTGCAATACAGCATCAATACAAACAACGGCATCAACCGTTCTCGTGACCCGAAAAAAGAAAGCACCCGTTTCATAGCCCTGTGAAATTACTTCATATACATCACATGCAGGTTGCGCACTGCTTTTTGCCCCCATAAATACCCCTCCTGCAATTCCATAAAACAGCGATTGCCTGCAAAGGCAGGCAATTCTGAGATCATAGTGAAAGGCAAATATGCTGATGCACCCGCTTCCGGGCATAACTTATTCCCACTGCAAACATATGCCTCCCTCACAGAACAACGAATACCACTTTTGTGGTATTACTCAAAAACGAAAGTGGAAGCACGGCATGTGCTTCCACTCTTGAACGCTTTCAGAAATTACTTCACTACAGAGAACCTCGATGTGAGCTGCACTCCTTCTCCTTGCAGGCGCACCATATACATGCCATCGCCCAGCATATGCACAGGCAGTGCCAACTCATTCAGTCCCGTCTTAAGCAGTTCGTTGTTTGCCCTGTAAACTACCTGTCCGGCAAGGTTCAATATCGAAACACTAACGTTTGTCTGCACAGGCACTTCCACCCTCACAGTGATCTCGTTTGTAGCAGGGTTAGGAAACACAGACTGTACCGAACCTGCAGACACCACTTCACCTACACCTACACTTGGCGGTGGCGTGGCTTTATAGTACTTCACATCACTTACATAAGGTGTGGCACTTCCGGTGGTATCGTAGCTGACTGTCAGCAACGGCGAGTGGAAACCTGACATATACCAAGAGTACTCTTCAGTCTGGCGCACATTCACGTTTGACATACCCATGAAGTATACACTGTCCTTGATGATGCGAACAGACTTCATCCTCAGGACATTATTAAATGTGCCGTTCGGCAACTTCAGCGTACCGTAAGCATCGCAAATGCTGTTGGTGTATCCGCTGAGGTACAGATCAGCACCCATCATATTGATCTTCGCCCTGAAGGTGTCTTTTACAACTGTATTGTAGGTAAGCGGGAACTTGGTAAGCGTGCTGCGGTCGCTGAAACGGACTGGGCTTCCGTCAGAGAATACACCCATCAGTTCTATGCCGTCAGCACCCGAGACACCATATGTATATTCACTGTCATGAAACATCACGATGTTGGCTCCCGGAAAGGAGTCACAATAAGGTGTTGCTGCACACGTAAGATAGGAAGTGGTGTCGCTGTCGTTCTTTACCAATGCCGACATGTCCCACATTACTGATGCGCCCGAAGCGCCCTTGCCTGCATGAGCAGTGTCGCATAAGTAACCATAGAATGTGTCGCCGGGTACCGGGTTGTTAGTTGCTTTGGTGAGGGTCACCTGTCCGAATACGGTTGTTGTTGCTGCCATTACGAGGCCGAGTAAAATTTGCTTTTTCATGGAATTGAATTGTTTTTTGATTCAGATTCCATTGTTCAAATCCCGTGCCAGTAAAGGGTTTCAGAAGATCAGTTAACAAGAGTTTAGAGTAACTGACGCACAGCAGTTAGACTTTCGTTAAGGGGCAAAAAAAGACGTTTTTTGAGTAGGGGTACAGGTAGTGCATGTGCGTTATTACAGGTTTGCACCACCACGGGAATCGCCTAATTGGCCGGAACATCCCAATCAGGGTAGTCGGCATTCCAGTTGATCTTTTCGCCGGTAGTACCCAGCCCCATCAACTTATTCAACCGCATCGTGATGCCGATCTCGTTATATGGGCCCGATATATGATAATAAGAACGGCCATACTGAATGACGAATTTCTTCAGGTCCACCGTTGCGCCGAATGAAAAACCTGCTACACCCTTTATGGTCTGTAGTGCCATTTCCTGCCTGCGCAGCACATTATAGGCACCCGTCACCGATATCTTCTTACCCAGCGTTACCTCAGCTCCGAAAATGAAGTGTCGGAACAACTTATCGGTAAAGTAGCTTTTCTGCTTTGTATTGCTGTCTGTGGTGCTCACCAGTGTATTGGTCTGTATGTCGGCCGGATTATCGTAACGGATATTCCATTCATACAGATGATGCACTGTAGAGAACAAGCGCAGCGGCAGGTGCTTGAAACGCTTTGACACGCCAAATTGAAGATCGAACGGTATCGGCTCGGCCGGATTCTCTGCTGTATATCGGTCCAGCATCACGCCCATATTTTTGGCCACAATACCAATATCCCACATCGAGGCAGTATCGTAATAATTCACACCCACATCCATCATAGCGGCCGTGGCTTTCGTAGTATATAAAGACGAGTGTGCCATCTTGAGCGCAGCACCATAACGCCAGTGTTGCCCATAGCTGCGGGCAGCTCCCATCGTTATCGCATAATCCGAAGCCTTGAAATCACCCTCTTCCACACCCGTTGCTGTGGTATACTTAAAGGTGCCGTAGTTCATGTACTGCACCCCGCCAAAGAAAGAAGTATTGATCTTGGCCGAATGAAACCCGTATAGCAGGTTTGATGCACTCATCCCGGCGTACAGTCCATTATAATTGACCTGCAATTGGTTGTGCAAGCCGGCGCGCATCAGCGAAGGATTTTGGAACGCCAACGAAATATCGTTTCCCGGATGCGCCACGTTGATGCCACCCATCGCGGACACATGTGGCGAATTGGATAACCTCAGGAATTCAAATGCAAACTGACCGCCATTCACCTGTGCACGGCTTGCCACCGGCACCATTGCAGCCGCAAACAGAGTTGCCGCTGCTACTACGCTCCTACACCTTAGTCTGAGTTCTGCTGCTTTTGAAAACGTCCTCATATTACTTCCTTGCTCCTGATAAACGTATCGCGCCTTCTTTTATTGTTTCTTCTCAATACAAGGGCAGGGATCATCCCTGCCCTTATATGTTCAATATCTGAGATGATAATTATCCGTTTGCTTTCTGCATGTCTTCAACGATCAGCGAACTTACCCCGGTATTAGAGAAGCCACCATCATGGAAAAGGTTCTGCATGGTCACCATGCGCGTATAATCGCTGAAGAACATGATGCAGTATTTGGCACAGTCTTCGGCACTGGCATTACCCAGCGGAGACATCTTATCCGCATAGCTATAGAACACATCAAAGCCCGATACACCCGAACCTGCTGTTGTTACCGTTGGCGACTGTGATATGGTGTTCACTCGCACTTTCTTCTTAAAGCCATAATGGTAACCGAAGCTACGGGCAATGCTCTCCAGCACCGCTTTCGCGTCGGCCATGTCGTTGTAGCCGGGGAAGGTACGCTGCGCGGCAATATAGCTCAACGCCACTACCGATCCCCATTCATTGATCGCGTCTGCCTTCATGGCCGCCTGCAGTACCCTGTGCAGCGACAGAGCAGATATATCCAACGTCTTCAGGAAGTTCTCATGATTGCTTTCTGTGTATGGAATAGTCTTGCGCACGTTCGGCGACATACCTATCGAGTGAAGGATGAAATCCACCTTACCACCCAGTATCTCCATGCTTTTTGCCATCAGCGCGTCCAGATCGGCGTCAGACGTTGCATCAGCAGGTATCACCTGTGCATTGCACTGTGCTGCCAGTTCATTGATCTTGCCCATGCGCAGTGCTATGGGCGCGTTGGTAAGCACTATCTGTGCGCCCTCGGCAACAGCCTCCAGTGCGGTTTTCCATGCAATTGAGCGTTCGTCCAGCGCTCCGAAAATGATCCCTTTCTTTCCTTTAAGCAATTGATTTGCCATATATTCAATTAAATAATTACCAAATGTTATTTGACCACAAACCCCAAACCCCTGACAGGGGATTGGGGTAATGTAATATCATGAAGACCGTTCAGAGCTATACTGCCCTAAAACGTCTCGTATTGAATGTCATACACCGTCGTGAACTTATTCAGCACACTATCCACTTCCTCAACTCTCGTCTGGGTGATCTTGCTGAAGGCGTCAATGTTGTAGTAGATAGACGCGCTGCGGTTGCGGGAAGTCACCGACTCAACCAGGTGCGCGTTCTGGAATATGTTGCGACCGAACATTGTGAACGACTCCAGTTGCAGCCAGTCGCCTATACGGTTTGCTTTTTCTGTGTAAAAGTGGTAGCCCTCATTTACCCATGTAAGACCCGGATACATAAGACTGTCGGCCTTGTTCACCGTATCTTTTGCGTAGATGTAGGTCGGCAGGTAAGTATTAGTGCGGTTGTGTACCAGGTTGTTATATTGATACAGGAAAACAGTATCCTTGTCTTTAGGATACGTCAATATCTTCATCATCTTCAACGGCAGGGTCATACCATCCAGCGTGATGTTCAGGTTGCCGTCATGACTGTGTTTCAGGAAGTCGCCGTTAACTGAAGTATACTTAGAGAAATCGGTAACGGTAATGTTCCTGTAGCTGGTACCCACGCGTGTAGCACGGGTCATCAGGCGGCCCAGATACTCGTAAGAAGTGATCATATTAGGCGTGTAGGACTTGATCACCATGCCTTCATTATTCAGTTTGAAGGTGTCCATCTCAACTATTACGTTCGTAAGCAGGTTCACCGTTTTCTTTATCACCGTATCCGGCTTTGAGTAATCAAACGTGATGAACTTGTGGATCTCAAAAGAGTCGTTGCCGGTATAGGTGATCTTCACCAGGCGGTTCAGGTTGTCATAGTTAAACCTGAAGTTCTCCGTGATCTTGCTGGTCACCCCATTCACCGCCGGATTAGCCCACTGTATGGTAGTGATCTTGTTATAAGACAACATCCGCTCATTGTTGGGGGTAGGTGCGTTGGAATGAACGGGCTTTTTACACGATGTGCCTACAAAGGACAATCCCATTACAAGGGCAACAACGTATAGTAAAAAACTATTTCTCATACGGAGATTTTTAACATTAGAAACGTAAAAATAGTAAATACACATCAATAGTCAATCAATACTTCAAAAAATCAGACAGCCCCTCCGGCCGCTTCATTCCACTCAGTTTCAGCCTGTTCCCTTCACAACTTGCCGGCCATTTCCCGCAGCAATGCCGCCACACCCACCACATGGTTCAGTGTCACCGCGCCGGGCACATCAAACACATCATGATAATACCCCATACCTCCGTTCGAGTAGATGAAGAATGCCGGCACACCGGCCTCAGTAAAATGATAGTGGTCATTAGACACGACAAGAAGCATTCTTTACACCTAAAGTTTGGAAAGGTCATACGCTAGTATAACTGCGGCATAGGCATTTACAATACCACCGCTGACACAGCGGTTTGCAAGCCCCTTTTGCTCATTACTGGTCGAATCATTCAGTTGTATGGGAATGGTTACCGATTTTACGATTATCTTTTTAGTTTCAGCTGCTGTCAAAGATGGAAAATATGAACGCAACAATGCCGCTACCCCTGCAACCATTGGCGATGCCATGCTTGTCCCGTCTAAGGTCCCATATGGCACTTCACCTGACATAGTAGAATATATGCTAACCCCAGGGGCAAAAAGATCAACAATCTTATCGCCATAATTGCTAAAAGAAGCCATATTACCATTACAGTCACTTGCACCAACAGTTATCCAATTTGAGGCAACCGAATCAGAACACAGAAAACGAGGATTGGGGAAATTGTTGTATCCATTAATATCTCTAGCACTGTTACCAGCTCCATGTATTATTAGGACGTCTTTGTTAGCTGCATATTTCACAGCATCATCTATCATTCGCTTATCAGGACTTAAACTTTTGCCAAAACTCATATTAATAACTCTAGCACCATTGTCTGTTGCATAACGAATACCAGCAGCAATATCCTTGTCATACTCATCTCCGATAGCTGTAACACGTATTGACATCAGCCGTGCAGCATCGGCTATCCCATCGATACCTTTCCCGTTTTTGCGTTCTGCCCCAACAATACCCGCAACATGGGTGCCATGAAATGTTTCCCCCGCCCAGATGTTATTGTTACCGTACGTAAAAGTACCGGGGTTGGTATCGTCGTTTCCAGTCAATGTATGTCTGTTATCGATTGGTGCTACCTTTTCATTCATAGCCTTCAACTCTTCTCCTGCCAGATAATTTTTTAGTTCTCTGACGATGGTAACGCTATTTAAGTCATCCGTATTGAATAGTTCGAAAACGCCTAGCATATACTCTTTTAGAGCAATTTGACGTTCCTGTGCAGGCATCCAACTGGCCAAAGTCGCCTTGTCATAAACCGACTTGTTCAAGATTAGCTGAATAATACTATCACAGAAAACAACGTTACCGACATAGTTGCTCATTGTATCCAAATGCCCTTTTGAGGGAGCAGATCCAACTATCCCACTTCTTGCTTTAACCCAAAGTTCGTATTCATATTTTTGATATGGACTTAACATGGTCGTATCTATTGACACCCCATCATACTTTGTCTTATATCGCCAATAAACCCGTGTCCATTCACTTGTAATGATAGTCACGTCACCGCTCATACCGCCAAGGAAGTTCCAGCCATGAATGTCATCCACGTATCCGTTTTTATCATCATCAAGCCTATTACCGGCAATCTCTGATCTGTTTTCCCAAAGAACAGATACCAAGTCTTCGTGAGATGTGTCGATACCATTATCGAGTAACGCAACAACAATTGACCTAGGCATAATTCCTTTTTCGTGCAAAAACAAGTAAGCTTGATCCAAGCTAATGCCGTAATAACCATCAGCAGTATAATCCTTTAAATGCCACCCGTTTTCAGGCTTCTTTTGCGCGACTACTAACAATGTATAAAGAACTAATCCAACAGTGAAAATCGATCGCTTCATAATGGGTTGTTTGTTTAAAAAATCAATAATAATTTCACATTTTCTGCAGGCCATGCACTACTGAGAACATTGCTGAGATAACAGACTACCGGAACGCGGTGAACGGCACATCTACCACTTCATAACTCTTGTCGCGCCAGTGATAATGCCACCACTCGGTGGGCACATAGTTGAAGCCGTGTTTCCACATCACTCCCTTCAGTAACCGCCTGTTGTCCAGTACCCGCTGCGGCAGGTACTGAAAATTGTGGTGTGCGGTATCTGTAAAACTATCGTACCCCGTACCCATATCCAACTCCTTACCCGTCTTCAGGTCCACCAGGGTGATGTCTACCGCTATCCCCCTGTTGTGGTGGCTGCCCTTTCGCGGATTGGCCGTGTAGCGCCGGTCGGTTGTATGCCGCCACAGCGAGCAGGTGACACTGAACGGACGATAAGCATCATAGACCTTCAGCCCCAATCCTTTCGCGGCCAGTTCGGCCTGCACCTCCTTCAGCGCGGCGGCAGGTGCGGCACGCAGCAGCAATACATGGTCTTTATACAGAACAGAATGTGTGAAATTGTTGGTGGTGGCGTAGCGTATATCGGCCACTATGCCGGGTATGTATTGTTGCAGCCGCACAAACGCTGCACCTTCTCTACCCTTCACCGAGGCTTCCACCGATCGGATGTCGGCGACAACAGGCACATCGCAGTGGCAGGGGGCCGTTTGGGCGGCGGCGACAAATGACCACAATAAGCAGATCAACAACAAATGCCGCATGGCTACAACGGGGGTTATTTCAGCTCCTCGTACTCTATGTAGTCGCCGTCCTTCTGCACTTTCTGCTGCACCGGTTGCGACTGCTTCCGGTTCATCTGCTGCTCCATTTCTTCCATTTGGGCACGCATGCGGCGCATCTGGCTGCCGGTGGCCATGGTTATACGCAATATGGGCAATAAAAACTCCAGTACCACTCGCAGTACGATCATTATGATGATGACCCAGACGATCAGACGTATCATGCGGTAAAGGTAGGCGTTTGCCCCTTTTTGACGAAAAAACAACTGTTAAATACATACATAAGCGTGTTTATTGTCCTTAATTTGCTTTTCAAACTCAACCCCGTTTCCCGTTATGGCCTGGCTTCGCCTCATGCGCTGGCAAAACCTTATCATCATCGCCCTCACACAATTGCTGGCGTGGTGGTGCGTGGTGCTGCCGCAGGGGCCGCAATTACTCACCCTTCCGCATGCCTTACTGCTCATAACATCTACAGTGGTTATTGCTGCGGCCGGCTACATCATCAACGACTACTTTGATGTGCGCATAGACCAGTTGAATCACCCCGACACCGTGGTGCTGGGCAAGACCATTGCACGTAAGACCGCCATCAAGGCGCACATAGCCATGAACATTGCGGCACTGCTACCCGCGGCATGGCTTGCACAAACTGCCGGCCACCCCGAATGGGTGACCCTGCAACTGTTCTGCATTGCCATGCTGTGGTTCTACTCCACCAGCTACAAGCGGCAGTACATGACCGGCAACATCATAGTGAGCCTGCTCACCGGGCTTACCATTGTAGCCCTGTTTGTGTACGAACCCGCGCTGCATCGACTGGCCAAACTGCCGCTGGCACAAATGAGCCGCCACGCCATCCGCTCTTCGCTGCCCGTGTGGATACTGCTGGTCTATGCCGGCTTCGCCTTCCTGCTCACGTGGATACGCGAGATAGTAAAGGACATGGAAGACATGGAGGGCGATGCCGCCGAGGGCTGCCTCACCATGCCCATCAGCCGCGGACTGGGTTACGCCACCGGCTTTGCCACCGTGCTGGCCGTGGCCGCCATGGTGCCGTTGGTGGCCGGTGCCGTAGTGCTGCTGCGCTATGGCTACCTGTTGGTGGCCGGCTATGCGCTGGCACTGCTGGCACTACCATTGGCCGCCTGGGTGTGGTATCTTCGCCGCGGGCCGGCCACGCCGCAGCACTACCATGCCTGCAGCCGCCTGCTCAAGATCATTATGGTGTGTGGCGTTTGCTCGCTGCTCATCTACAAACTACAATAACACATGCACCAACTCATACTCGCATCACAGTCGCCCAGGCGCAAACAACTCATGGAAATGGCCGAGCTGGAATTTGAGGTCATCGTTACCGATACCGACGAGACCAATCCGCCAGGCATGCCCGGCCACGAGGTACCCGCATTCCTGGCCCGCAAAAAAGCCGATGCCATTGCCCACCTGCACCCGCACGCCACCATCATTGCCGCCGATACCGTGGTGCTGCTCGACGACCATATTCTGGGCAAGCCCGTTGATGCTGCCGATGCCGCCCGCATACTGGGTATGCTCTCGGGCCGCATGCACACTGTGGTAACGGGGGTATGCATCCGCAGGGGCACTACTGAAGATGTATTCGCTGTGACCACCGAGGTCCATTTCCGCCATCTCTCTGCCGCGCAGATACACCACTACATAGAACGCTACCGCCCCTACGACAAGGCCGGCGCCTACGCCATACAGGAATGGATAGGTGTGACCGGCATTGAAAAGATAAACGGCGACTATTACAACGTAATGGGACTACCCATTGGCGAAGTGATCCCCAGACTGGCCCGCCAGACAACTTAGTATCACTGCAAACAATGTCAACGGGAGCACCGTCGGTCGGTTGTCGGACCGCCAACTGCGCAATTTTTTTATTCTTCGCAGTTTTCAGCATTATCATTGATAATCAATGCACATGTGGGAAGTTTTGCTTCGCACCTGCCTAGTCGGCAGGCAGGCTGCTTCCCGAAACTGCGCAAAACCTGCGCACTTCTGCGCAGGGTGAGAAATGTGCATCGTCCTGAAATAGGTTTACACGTTGGTTAGATAATCCTGATTTTTGTTTACTGCCATTTTGTTAGTCCTGATAGTTGTTTACAGTTGACGATTTAATCCTGTTGTTTGTTTACACTCCAAAAGTATTTCATTTTT
>JBGAQG010000042.1:0-29261 GCA_044220845.1 Flavipsychrobacter sp.
ACAATGGGTGACATCAGGCTGGTACCGAACCCTAACAGTGGCGCGTTCACGGTGAGTGGTACACTGGGTAGTGCGTCAGATGCGGATCTTACCCTTGAGATCACGAACATGCTGGGTCAGGTAGTGTACAGCGGCACAGCGAAAGCACGCGGCGGCAACCTGAACGAGCGAGTGCAGCTGAACAGCGGCCTTGCTAATGGCATGTACCTGCTGAACATCAGCAACGGCAACGATCGCAAGGTGTTCCACTTTGTACTGAAACAGTAATTTGTTTTTCGAAACGATAAATGAAACAGCCCGGCACGCCGGGCTGTTTCATTTTATGCTGTTAGTATATTGGTCAACATCAGAAACTCATACCCACTCCGAACTCAGCCAGTTCGGCAACCGAAAGGTGCGTTTTCAGAAATGCGCACAGGTATGCTTCTTTAATGATGCCTTTTTCATTCTGAACAAAATAGTAGTTGCCTCCCAGTTTCTGGTAGTATTTACTTTGAGAAAGGAAGTTGGGCTTTACGTAATAACCTACCTGCAATACCACACCCACTTTTCCCAGCAAGAATTCGTTTCCAGCAATGGCTGCGACCTTATACGAGTTTCGCCTTTCGGTACCTGCCGGCACAAACGAGTTGTCTAACAGATACGCGTACACCTGTTGGTGGTAGCTGTAATCAAATCCGGCAAACATCTTGTTTTTGCTGATCCACCTTTTGCTCGCATAGGCTGTCGCCAGATAGATAGGGTAGGTAGGTCCCAGCGGCGCATTCGATTCATTGAATGCCATTGTCAGGCGCACTTGCGCAAGCCATCGGTTCTTCAAAGGTTTCAGATCCCTTTTTATGTGATGAACTGTCGAAGTGACGGGGTAGTACTTTATGCCGATGTGCGCGCCATACATATTAATGCCCAGATTGGGTTGCCGGAATGACGCGTTTGAAATGTGTGAAAAATTCAAACCTGTTTGAAATTCCCAATGGTCATTTAAGTGGTACCTGACATCCGTCATGAATGATGCATAATCGTTCAGCGTGCTGCTGATTGCGTTATTCAACGTGTCAAAGTCAGGTATCCTTGAGTATTTTTTTGTTACAAAACCTGCACCGTCACCAATCCGCACCGTCCATCGCAGTCTGTTACCCGTGATCAATGGGATCTCAATGTTTGGATATATACTGAACACCCTGCCGTACACCGAGTCCATTCCATAGTTGGTGTACGCCAGGCCTATCCCTACTACCGGATATCGTCTGCGTTGTTCCCAGTCCTTCTTCCCATATTTCTTCCACTGCAGGTTTACATCTATCCCTGAGCTTTGTTCCGGTATCGGTAGTTTGAATTTTGGTGTGTGTTTGATCACCTTTCCCGTGAAGAAGTTCACGTCTGTACAAAAACCTGCATGTCGCGGGTTTTCCTGCCCATACGATGTAAGCGTAGCAATTGCAGCTACCGACGTTGCAAATATTCTAAATGATGGGCGCACTGCCATTTTAATGTTCACGTAACTGTCCATTGGGCATTAACCTCATGGGCGTTGCAGAATTACGTAAAATTCCTGTTTGTTGAACGTGGTCGGGTATATTCTTGTTACATCCAAATTGATGAACCCTGCATCTTTCAGCATTTGCACCAGTGTCCGAAAGCTATCAGGAGTGAATGTGTTGGTAGTGATCTCTCTGTCTGGCAAGCCATTAATATTCCAATTGTCGACCGTCTTTAATGTCGATAGTCGCTCAGTCAGGTCAGGGTAGGGTTGCCCATGATCCCCCTTCCAGTGGTCGTTGGCTTCGCCGTGTGTGCGCATGATGCTACCTGCCAGATAATCTTCGCTTGTGGGCATTGTCCTTGTTTCCATGTGGCGTACCAATACTGATGTCAGCGTTGTTTCCGGGTAATTTTGGTCATAGGTATACCTTTTGTCAGGCAACACCATCATCAGGCAGCCATTATCGGTAAGTATATTCTCAATTTGTTGCAGGTGTTTTATCGGGTCGGGTTGTCTGTTCAGCACGTGTGCACTCACCACAAAGTCAAATTTCCTACCTATCGCATTCAGATCACCATCCGGTTGGTAATATCGCACATCAAGGATCTTGCCGGTGTCTAAATTCAAGGTCTCCGCCCTATTTATCAATTCTTCTTTAGTGTTGATTTCAAAGTAATTTACGTTTGGACCCGTACAAAGAGGCGCAAACCCGGGCAATATTTCAAGTATTTCTGCTCTGTCCGGTATCAGCGCTGCAAATTCTTCGCGCGATGTCACTGAGTTAGCCTTTCTGCCTTCGTTTTTGCCATGGCGAACATAATGCTGATACAACCCCTCAGCATCAAACCCCGCAGATTGTAGGTCTGGATGAGCGTTCAGGTATATCTCGTGGTCGTACTCAGAAGGGAATTGGTGGGACATCTTATGATTTTTCCTCGTAAATATACATTCCTCCAACAATAGCACATAACCCGATTCCCATATTGTCTTTTACTGTCACGAAAATCTTTATAACTTTACTTTATGCGTAAAACGAGGTATGTATTGCCGGTGGTGGCAGGTGTGATGTCAGGCATGATGCTTCAGGTCATGGGTGAAAAGCTCATACATATGATTTACCCGGCACCTGCGGGGCTCGACCTTCAGAACAGAGAAGCGATAGCGGCATACATGGCTCAAGTGCCTCCGGCCGAGTTCGTTTTTCTATTGTTGAATTACGCTATTTGTTCCTTTATTGCCGGTGCAGTTGCAACATTTGTTGTCGGCCGAGAACAGAGAATACCCGCCATTATAGTTGGTTCGCTGATCACACTTGGCGAGGTGATGAATGTACTCACGATCCCTCAACCGGTTTGGTTTTCTGCATTGAGCCTGCTTTCGCACCTTCCGTTGGCGTTATTGGCGTTCAAAGTATTTGGACGGCAGTCACCTTCCGACAGTGTTTCGGCTTAGAATCGTCACCAAACCCAATTGATCTGGCCGTGGTGGTAGGTCTCCGATCGCGTCGCACCGGCAAACCGCAACTCAATTGCACCATCAGCATTTACCCCTGTGATCTTTGCTTCGCGGATGCTGCCATTATCCTCAAACTGCTGCATCATCCCTTTTCTATACAAAAGCTCATTGTAGTTTTCCATCATCCGTTGTGCCGATTTAGGAAATAATGAAGTGGCAAGTATATGTTCGCCTATCTGCCGTGCCAGCGCATTGATCTCGAAATTCTTCCCTGTGCTCATGTGTAAGGAAGTGGCATTGGGCAGTGTATCGGGGAATTCTGTCTGGTTTACGTTCAGACCGAATCCTATGACACTATGTGTCCACTTGCTGCCACGTAGTACGTTCTCAATCAGGATTCCTCCTGCCTTTTTGTCATTAATTATGATGTCGTTGGGCCATTTGATCGCTACCGGGATATCACCGGTCATATTTTGCAAAACATTGGCAATTGCCACAGCCACCGATGCGCTGAACACAAATTGTTCGGTCAGTAGCTGTTTTGGAGCCACAATCACGCTCATCAGTAGGCTTTCGCCGGGTGTGTCGGCCCATTTCCGGCCTCTTTGCCCCTTTCCGCCTCCCTGGCTTCGTGCCACGATCGTTGTTCCGGGCTGCGCCTTATCGTCATTGATCAGTTGCATGGCATAGTTATTGGTACTATCTGTGAATTCAAGTTCTATTAACTTTAAATCGGTACCGGCCATGTGGTTAAGTGCGAAAAGATTTATAATTTTGATAGATAAATAACGATCATTACCCGAAACAAAACTAATACACAAATTTGGAGAAAGTAATCAGTGCTTTGCAGGAACGAAAGAAAAGTCCTACCCGCCTCACTAAGAACAGTAAACTGTTCAAGACGATCATAAAAGCTATTCAGGATAAAAAAGGAGAGAGTATCGTGTCCCTCGATCTCAGGAAGATCGACGAGGCCGTGGCTGATTATTTCATTTTGTGTGATGCAAAGTCAAACATCCAACTGAAAGCAATAGCAGATAATATCATAGACGAAGTAGAGAAAGAGTGTGGTGAGCGGCCGTTTCATAAAGAGATCGGCGACACATGGACCTTGGTTGACTACGTGAACGTGGTTGTGCATGTTTTTCAGCACGAGCAGCGCATGTTCTACAACCTTGAGAGTCTTTGGGAAGACGCTCCCCGTGCCGAACATTGACAGACTTTAAGCAAACAGAGGAGCATTATACACAATTCGATCAATCAGAACAATGGACGATAACAAACAGAACAATAATCAGGGAGATATGAAGCCATCGGGCGACAATTCTCCCAACAGCCAACGTAAAGGTCCCCGTTTTAATATATACTGGATCTACGGTTTGATCCTCGTGGCTATTCTTGGTGCGCAGTTCTACGGCGGCAACCTCAGCAGCGGTGTGCCCGAGCGCACGTTCCGGGAATTCAAGTCTTATGTGCAGAAGAATCAGGTAGCAAAGGCTGTGGTGGTAAACAAGGAGTATGTGGAAGTGTACCTCAAACCTGGTACCATCCCTTCTGGTACACCCGGCAAAAATCCGAGCGTAGCCAACGACCGCACGCCGGCATTCACATTCAAGATCGGTAGCGTAGATCAGTTCAATCTCGACCTGAACGATGCTGAGAAGAATATGCCTGATGCAGACCATGTGCCGGTTATTTACGACTCGCATGGCGACCTGTTGCACACCTTCCTGCAGACATTACTTCTCCCCATCATCTTTTTTGTGGCCATGTATTTCCTTGTTTTCAGGAAAATGGGCTCGGGTGGTGCCGGTGGCGGAGCCGGTGGCATATTCAATATCGGTAAGTCTAAAGCGCAACTCTTTGAAAAGGGTACACGTGTGAACATCACTTTCAATGATGTTGCCGGTCTCGACGAAGCCAAGGTTGAAGTGATGGAGATCGTTGACTTCCTCAAGAATCCAAAGAAATATACAGCACTTGGTGGTAAGATCCCGAAGGGCGCACTACTCGTTGGCCCTCCCGGCACAGGTAAAACATTGTTGGCAAAGGCCATGGCGGGCGAGGCGCAGGTGCCTTTCTTCTCCATGTCCGGTTCCGACTTCGTAGAGCTGTTCGTGGGTGTGGGTGCCAGCCGTGTGCGCGACGTGTTCAAGCAGGCGCGTGAGAAAGCTCCTTGTATCGTGTTCATCGACGAGATCGACGCCATTGGTCGTGCCCGCGGCAAGAACATGATGATGAGCAACGACGAGCGTGAGAATACCCTCAATCAGATGCTTGTCGAGATGGACGGTTTCAGTGGCGATAGCGGTATTATAGTTCTGGCTGCTACCAACCGCCCCGATGTGCTCGATGCAGCCCTGCTCCGTCCGGGCCGTTTCGATCGTCAGATCTCTATAGATATCCCTGATGTGAAAGGCCGCGAGAAGATATTTGACGTGCACCTCAAACCTATCAAGCGTTCCAAAGACCTCAACATTAAGAAGCTGGCTATTCAAACCCCTGGTTTTGCAGGCGCCGATATTGCCAACATATGTAACGAAGCTGCCCTCATCGCTGCGCGTAAAGGAAAGTCTGAAGTGGATATGGCCGACTTCAATGATGCCATCGATCGTGTTATCGGTGGTCTCGAGAAAAAGAACAAGATCATCCTGCCCGAAGAGAAGCGCACAATTGCTTACCACGAAGCCGGCCATGCCGTGTCAGGTTGGTTCCTCGAGCATGCGCATCCTCTGGTTAAGGTTACCATCGTTCCGCGTGGCGTGGCTGCGCTGGGTTATGCACAATACCTGCCTAAAGAAATGTACATACGCACCACCGATCACCTCATGGACGATATGTGTATGTCACTTGGTGGTCGTGCTGTTGAAGAGATTGTATTCGGGAAGATATCTACAGGAGCACTCAGCGATCTGCAGCATGTTACCCGTATGGCTTACGCCATGGTGTCGATGTATGGTATGAACCCTGCCGTAGGTAATATTTCGTTTTACGATCCGCAGAACGAGAATAGCTTCTCTAAACCATACTCGGAAGAAACAGGCAAACTCATCGACGAGGAAGTACGTAAACTCGTAGACCAGGCATACACTAAAGTTAAAGCCCTGCTTACAGACAAGATCGATGGCGTTCGCCTCATAGCGGAAGAACTGCTGAAGCGCGAAGTCCTCTTCAAAGATGACATGGAGCGCCTGCTGGGCAAACGTCAGTATGAAGACAACAACCCTACAGGAGATGAAGATGAGGAGGAAGCTCCGAAGTCTGAAGTTGTGGCCACAGAAGCAAAGGCCGACGAAAGCGAACAAGCCGGTTAGTACAGGATAGTCGCAAAATATACGAAGTTGAAAGTTGTTGCAAAGCAGCTTTCAACTTCTTACTTTAGAGCCACCTTCCTCATCACTCAGGCAACAACACAATTAGTTATCTTTACCATTGTAACGATGCAGACATTCAAGACTTCGAAGGCGCGAGAGAACATTCTGGCCAAGATCCGTAAAGGGTTGGGAGAGGCAAAACTGCCCATGCCATTTCCGGAGGAAGAAAAGAACCAGAGTGGTGTATATGCAACCGCAGGGGTCTCCAACGAAGAGTTGTTTGCCGAGACATTTATCGGCCTCGGTGGCAAGTTCGTGTTTTGCGACAACGAGCAGGAACTACTCGCCACTATCGGCACTTTATACGAAAACCTCGCTTGGAAACAACTGCTGTGTGCTGATCCGCGTTTGCTGAAGCTGTTTCAGAACAACAAGATAGACTTTGTTCAGCCTGCCGATCCCGCTGCCGAAAAGGCCGATGCATGTATCACCGGCTGCGAGGCTTTGGTCGCTCGCACTGGCTCTGTGTTGCTCAGCAGTGCACAGAATATGGGCCGCACCGCACCGGTGTATTACCCCATCCATATCGTTTTTGCGTTTCTCGATCAGGTAGTGTACGATATTGAAGATGGAATGAAGCTGCTGAAGAAACAATACGGCACCACATTGCCGTCAATGATCAACCTCACTACTGGTCCCAGTCGCACTGCCGATATCGAAAAGACGCTCGTGGTAGGTGTGCATGGTCCAAAAGAGATCTACTGTATCCTTGTAAATGCTGAGATGTAAGCAGTTGGAAATGTCCACCTAATTCTGCCGGTTGATTATCCGGATCAATTCCGTTTTTGATGTCTTGGAAATATCGATCTGTAGACCGTAGGTTTCGTTTACCGTCTTGGCCAACTCAATATTTCCTTTTATTTTCTTTATACCTTTTTCACTTACTGCAAGCAGTGAATTATTGATATTTTCGGTAGTAAGGAAATTATAGCTTCTGTCGTAGAGCATGAGTTTGCCATTATGTACCATTCTGTACAAATGTTTGTCATTCGGGAATAGTCGCACTAGATGTAGCTCTTTGGGGCCTTTGAACACTGTAATTGCTGTTAACTTCGGGTTCTTCAGGTCTGCCTGATAAAATATCTTCTGGTTGCCATTCTCTTTTGCGTCAAGCGAAACCTGATTTTTGGTGATTGTTACAATGCCCGGTATTGTGTCGCTATTATACACAATATATCCATCGAACGAGAAAAATTGTGCAGAGTTACTGTGTTTAGCGGTGTTGTCTGAAACCAAAAGCAGATCACTATATGTTTGCGAGCGGTTCATCATTTCCTGAATTACCGTATACGGCGGTATGCCATGTTGCCAAAAAGTAAAGTCGCCATCTTTGCGTAGTCGCAATGTCGGGTCGGTACTATCCCTGCAATTACTATTGATGTTACGGCTCTTCATTTTTGTGTATTCTGAAGTGCAGTAGTAATAGTATCTTCTGTGAATTGGGTTGTAAAGTGGCGCTACCGTGCCCGTTCCTGGGTTCATGTATCGTGCGCCGGATGCTGCACCATATGCATTATGATTCGCGGGGTATATTTCACCTGGCGTTTTCCCCGTGCCCGATATTATTGCGTTCTCATAGTTCTGAGGGGGGGTAGGGTACCCATGCCCCGCCGCACTACTGCTATAGTTAATTGCAGCCCTGTTCTCGTATATCCGGGAATTGGCTGTGTTTCTGTCCACTACGTTTAATGTTGGCTCCTGCTTGTATGTATCACCCTTTTCCAGGCGTTCATATTGGGTGCCGGACAAATTTGCGGGTGTCTTTGTAACAGCTTGATGCTGGGCCTGCGTGGTTTGTGCTGCAGTCACTAAAAGTGCAATGTATAATATTGTCTGATTGCGGCCCATTGCTGAACGAGTAGGAATATGTAAAGATAACGATATATTTATTTATAGCAGTGCATAGTATCGTGGTGCAAACAAAAAAGCCACCCCGTTGCGGGATGGCTTTCTTGATATTTTTAGTCGAAAAACGGTAGCTTATTCAGCATTTCCGTCTTCGGCTTTCTTCAGTTTGTCTTTCAGAGCTGCAAGAGCGCCGAGGTCACCCAGAGTTGGTTTCTCAACTTTTGCCTGGATGTTCTTAACTGCAGACTTAGTTTTCTCCGATTCAGCAACTGCGTCTTTACGTGCAGCTTCTTTCTCGTCGTTCTTCACCTGCTCCCACACTTTAGAGTGAGATACCATGATGCGCTTGTCGTTGCGATCGAATTCGATGATCATGAAAGGCAGTGTTTCTTCTGCTTCCACGTTGCCACCGTCTTCTTTGCGCAGGTGACGGATAGGAGCATATGCTTCCAGACCGTACTGCAGCTGCACTGTAGCACCTTTTTCGTCTTTGCGGGTTACGCTGCCGTCATGGATAGAACCGATCGGGAATACAGTTTCAAATGTGTTCCAAGGATCTTCTTCCAACTGCTTGTGGCCTAGAGCCAGTTTGCGGTTTTCTTTGTCTATTGACAGGATGGCGATCTCGATCTTATCACCGGTTTTTACAAACTCACTTGGGTGGTTGTAACGCTTGATCCAGCTCAGGTCGCTGATGTGGATCATGCCGCCGATACCTGTTTCCAGTTCCACGAACACGCCATACGGAGTGATGTTTTTCACCACGCCTGAGTGACGGCTGTCGATAGGGAAACGATCTTCGATAGAATCCCATGGGTCAGCAGACAGCTGCTTGATAGACAGGCTCATTTTGCGCTCGTCTTTGTCCAGTGTCACTACCACTGCTTCGTGCTCTTCGCCTATTTTGAAGAACTCTTTTGCGTTGATAGGCTGTGAAGACCATGTGATCTCCGATACGTGCACAAGGCCTTCTACGCCCGGCATGATCTCGAGGAATGCACCGTAATCTTCTATGTTCACCACCTTGCCTTTCACTTTTGCACCTTCTACTATCTCTGTAGGCAGGTTGTCCCACGGGTGAGCAGTAAGCTGCTTCAGACCCAGGCTGATGCGCTTCTTCTCGTCGTCGAAGTCCAGAACCACCACGTTCAGTTTCTGACCGTTGTGCAGTACTTCGCTCGGATGCGTTACGCGGCCCCAGCTGATATCAGTAATGTAAAGCAGACCATCTACGCCGCCCAGGTCAATGAACGCACCGAAGTCGGTAACATTCTTAACAGTACCTTCCAGTACCTGACCTTTTTCCAGCTGACCGATGATAACGCTACGCTGCTGCTCGATATCGCTTTCGATGAGCGCTTTGTGCGAAACCACGGCATTGCGGATAGTTTCGTTGATCTTAACAACTTTGAAGTCCATTGTTTTACCAACGTACTGATCGTAGTCGGTAACTGGTTTCACGTCTATCTGAGAACCAGGCAAGAACGTTTCAAGGCCGTGAACGTCTACGATCAAGCCGCCCTTGGTCTTAGAGGTAATAGTACCTGTAACCACTTCGCCTGTTTTGTAGAAGTCAACGATCTGCTGCCATGCACGTGCTGCGCGCGCCATTTTGCGGCTCAGTTGCAGGTGACCGTTCTTGTCTTCTTTCTGCACTACCATCACTTCAATAACATCACCGATCTTCACGTCCTGCATGTCGCGGAACTCGTTCAGCGATATCATACCGTCCGACTTGAAGCCGATGTTGATGATAACGTCAGTTTTGGTAACTCCAACTATAGTACCGGTCAGCAGTTCCGATTCAGCGATCGTCTTGAACGTGCTGCTATAGAGTGAATCAAATTTCACGCGGTCGTCTTCTTTGTAAGAAGCAACATTGCGTTTGTCTACGCTCCAGTCAAACTCATCATGCGATGTGTTGTCCAGCTGCTGGTAGTAATGACGTGGTGCGCGAGGCGCTGGTGCAGCTTCTGCTGCCGGTGCCACTGTTTCAGCTACTGGTGTAGCCTCGGTTGTCTGTACGGTCTCTTCCTGCGGTGCAGTTGACTCCGTATTCATTGTTTGGTCTTCCAATTGATACTCTCAATTTGTACGGGCCTGCCTCATCGGTATCCCGGTGGTTAATAATAAAATTCCCCTCATTTTTTAAGGGGAGTGCAAAGATAAGAGTTTTTTAAGTACGAAACAGGTTCCGGTGATCGCCGACCCAGATTTTTCGAATGCTATTTGCATTTTTGTTATTTGATTAAAGTGCCTATTTTTACATCATACCCAAACGTTACACCAAATTCCATGAAACGTTACATCCGAATCGCGTCCGAACTTATTGCCGCTTTTTACCTTTTTTTCGAGTTTCTACCCAAATTGCCCGTTGCCGAGGCGCAATACGGCACCGGAAGCCAATCTTATTGCTGCATAATGGCCACTGTCATTGGTGCAACAGTTTGTGCTATTTTGGCGTTATTCGAGATGATATTGGTCATATTTTCAACAAGAAAGTAGCCCTTCTTCTGGTCAAATGTCCCGCTTCGCCCTAATATTGGGAAGCGCCCCAGTTGGCTCAAGTCTTTTTGACTTGTGTCTAAAATTCTTGCAAGTGTTTTTCACTTGTGTAGTTATTCCCCAATTTTCTATGACACCACCAAAATCGCACTATCATAGATTTTTCTTTTGGCCGCCTTAAATCGTGGTAGTAACTTGTTCTGATGTCGCAGAAAATTGGGGTAAAATGAATGTATTATATTTTTCGTTTTCACTTCGTTGCTTGTCCCTAGAGCATTCGGGATGAGAAGAAGTGGGAAGTTTTTGCGCAGTTTTGCGAAGCAGATTGCGCATCTGCTTCCCACCTTTTCATTGAAAATCAATTAGTTGGTGTAAAATGGGGAAAAAAAGAAAAAAGTGCGCAAATGGGAAGTAGCCTGAACGGGTCGAGCGGGAAACATTCTGGATCGGTTGCCGGGGAGTAGGGTAGCTCCCGGATATTATATGTACCACCTTTCATTTGGCAACCTATCTTTGAGTTTTTGCAATTTGCGTTTACTTTTGACAGAATAGAAAGCAGCGGAATAAAATGGCAACCAAACCAAATAAGAAACCAGCAGGTCAGCAACCCGTTCAGAATAATCGGTCCATTCCGGACAGCTCGCCCAAAGCGGCAGCTGCATTACCGGCACAGCCCGCCGATCTGTGGTCGTTCAGAAACCTGTGCATCCTCATCGGGCTGGTGTCCTTTGTGGTCTATTTCAATACTATATGGAATGGTTTTGTAATGGATGACGTCATGGTGCTCAAGGACAATCGTATGGTGCTGCGTGGCACCAGTGCCATCCCCGAGCTCCTCTCCACCCCGCACATGAGGGGCTACCTCATTATCCCCAACGATCTCTATCGTCCGCTGTCGCTGGTCATGTTCGCCATAGAATACCAGTTCTTCGGCCTTTCGCCTGCAGTGCACCACTTCTTCAATATCCTCACATTCGTCGGTTGCAGCGTCATGCTGTTCATCGTGCTGCACAAGCTGTTCGATGGCAAAAAAATGGCAGTAGCCTTTATGGCAGCGCTCATTTTTGCCGTGCATCCCGTGCATACCGAGGTTGTCGCCAATATCAAAAGCCGCGACGAACTGATGTGCTTCTTCTTTGGTTTCCTCTCACTTAGCATGTTCCTCAATTATATGAAGGAGGGCAAGATGTCGCAGTTGCTTTTGGGTACGCTGATGTTCTATTTGTCCATCATCTCAAAAGAAACGGTCATCGCATTTGTGGGCATTATTCCTATCATCTTCTTTTTCTACCGCAACGAGAACAAGCAGCGTGCTGCCTTGATCACTGGTGGTACCTTACTGGCCTTCGGCATTTTTATGGCCATCCGCACCTCCGTGCTCAATGCCTACGATGCCAACCAGCCTGCCGCTCAGGTCGAGTTTATTGATAACGCGCTGGCCGGTGCGTTCGACATGCCGCTTTCGGGTATCACAGTTTTCGCAACCAAGGTAGTAGTTATGGGTCACTACCTGCGGTTGATGTTCATTCCATATCCGCTGCTCAGTACCTATTCTTTCAATAGTATTCCCTTTGCCGATCTGTCTAGCATCGGTTTCTGGATATCGTTGGCATTATATGTGGCCATGATCTGGTTTATGGTCACACGTTTCCTCAAAGACAAAAAAGACCCGTGGGCTTTTGGTATCATGTTCTACCTGGCCACTATCTTCCTTTTTTCCAACTTTCCGTTCCTCATGGGTGCCGAGCTGGCCGAGCGTTTCGCTTTCTTCGCCTCTGCTGGTACTTGCCTGCTCATGGCGTTGGCCATAGAACACTGGATCATAAAAGTAAAGGATGCCGACATTTCCGCTATGCGCGGCAGCAAGGCACTAATGGTGCTTTTGCCGCTTTGCCTCGTATATAGTGGCATGACCATTGCCCGCAACTTTGAATGGAAGGATAACCTTACGCTTTACAAGGCCGACATTAAACGTTCTCCGAATGATGTGCGCCTGTACCACAACGTAGGTTCGGCGCTGGCAGAGGAATTGTACGAGCAGGAGCCCGATTCTATGAAGAAAAAACAGATAGACGACGAGGCGCTTACTTACCTGCGCAAAGGATTGGAGATCTATCCAAGCTATTCAAGTCTGTTCGTAGAGATGGCCCGTATTTACGATCGTAAGAAACAATATGACTCTGCCATCAAGTACAATCAGCTGGCACTGAAGTTCAGTCCTATCGATTTTACCGCCAACAACAACCTGGGTAGTGTGCTACTTACCGCGGGCAGGTACCGTGAGGCGATTCCGTATTTCCTGTTGGCAATGCAGTACAATCCGAACTTCAAATACGCCTACCTCAATGTGGCACGTTGCTACAACCAGTTGCAGCAATACGATTCGGCTGTGATCAATTACAGGAAATTACTCGAATTCGAACCACAGAATCTGGAGGTGATACAGGAACTGGGAACGTCGTATTTCATGCGGCAGAAGTATGATTCGGCTAAATATTACTACGACATCATTTTGCAGAACAAGCCCAACGATGCCAATACAATCAATAACATCGGGGCCATATTGCTCAATACCAAGCAGTACGCCCAGGCTGTCACTTATTTCCAGAAGGCTATTGCCGCGAACCCTGGTTATTTTAACGCATATTCCAATCTGTCGCGTGCGCTGTATTTCTCAGGACAGTATCAGGCAGCGATAGACAATATCAACAAAGAACTTCAGATCAATCAGCAGGCTGCCATCAACGATGTGCCATACATCGCCCTTTCATATCAGAAAATGGGCAACATGGCCAAGGCAAAAGAGTACGAGGCGATTTCAAGGCAATATTTCTCCAATTTCAGGCTCGAGTAACAGCATCAGGAAAGAGCGTTGTTGAATACTATGAACCGTAGTCTGCTGTTTATTATTGTTGCCCTGTTGTTGACGGGTATTGCTGCCATGGGGCAGGATACCTCCATAGCGCCTTCCGCTTTTGGGGTAGAGGTGAATGCCATAGGAGGCAAGATCATCAGGCATTCCGAGAAATTCCCTACCGATGTACCGTCATTCTCAGTAGCTACCGACGTCAACTTCGTGTGGCAGACCACCGGAAAGAAAGACTGGCACCAACGCCGTGGTTTTCCGGTGGTGGGGGTCGGGCTCACCCTCACCGATTACCGCAGTAAGCACATTTTTGGCAGGTGTGCCGGGGTATATCCCAATCTGCAGGTCCCCATCATCCGGTGGGACAATTGGGAGTGGACCTGCCGCATGGGTGTGGGGTTGGCCTATGTTACAGGTAAGTACAAGCTGACATCAGATCTGGACACCCTGAACACCGCCATAAGCTCGCATCTCAATGCGTTCCCTGTATTCGCTACAGATCTTCGCTACAGGCTGAATAGCCATTTGGACCTGCAG
Source organism: Flavipsychrobacter sp. (assembly GCA_044220845.1). GTDB lineage: Bacteria > Bacteroidota > Bacteroidia > Chitinophagales > Chitinophagaceae > Nemorincola. Next base: position 14,069 of record JBGAQG010000042.1, read on the forward strand.
GGTGGGCTCACTTTTACCCACATTTCCAACGCCTTGTTCCGCGAGCCTAATCTCGGCGTGAATATGCTGGGCGGTCATGTCGGGGTGAGGTACTTCCCCCGCACATCGCGGCCGGCACTGCATCGCAGCACATTACAGCCATTGCCCAATAGGTGGTTGCTGGATGTGAGAGGAGCCATATCGCACAAAGTAGCACGTGCCACCGGCGACCCTATTCTGCCTGCATATGTTGGCGCAGTATCGGTGAGCCGCAGGTGGAAGAGCAAGAACAAGGTGTTTGCAGGTATAGATGCAGCCTACCACAAGGACGTATATGCGTTCCTAATTACCTATGGCGTGGAATACGGACAAGAGAAGCAGCATTCATGGGACGGCGGCTTTTTCCTGGGCAATGAGTTTATGGTGGGTAGGGTAGGTATTCTGGGTATCGTCGGAACCTATTACCGGCAGACTTTCCTCGACTTTGATCCCGTGTATGAAAAGCTGGGCATCAAGTACTACCTGCGCAACAGTGAGTCCGGTCCTTTCAGGGAGCTTTACCTGTCCGCAATGCTCAATACCCATGGCATTGTAGCAGAGTATTCTGAGTTCGGATTGGGTGTCGCTTTCTGATGGTTCTGAAGGCATGACCGGGCGGTTGGTTATAGACAGATTTACTTACCTTTGCGCCCATGCCAGCAATATCGAATCGTGGTGGGCACATGCCGCCATCACCCATAAGAAAGTTAGTTCCGTTTGCCAATGCTGCCAAGAAGCGTGGCACTAAGGTATACCACCTCAATATAGGTCAGCCCGACATTGAAACGCCTCAGGCTATTCTCGATGCCGTTCGCCATACCGACATGAAGGTGCTGGACTATAGTCCCAGCGAAGGTTTTGAGTCATATCGCAAGAAGTTGGTAGAATACTACAAACGCAACGATATCGACGTTACCACGGGCAACATCATCGTGACCACAGGTGGCTCTGAAGCTATCTTGTTTGCTATCATGACCTGCCTCGATGCCGGTGATGAGATCATTATCCCTGAGCCTTTTTACGCCAACTACAATGGCTTTTCAACCAGTGCAGGTGTGAAAGTGGTGCCCATACCATCCGGTATAGAAACAGGCTTTGCACTGCCGCCTATCGAAGAGTTTGAGAAAGCGGTAACACCACGCACAAAAGCCATCATGATCTGCAATCCCAATAACCCTACCGGTTATTTGTATAGTGCAGACGAGCTGAATGTTCTTAAGGAGATATGTCTCAAACACGATCTGTTCCTTTTCAGTGATGAGGCCTACCGCGAGTTCTGCTACGATGGTCGCAAGCACATATCTGCACTGTCGATACCGGGGCTCGAGAATCACGCCATCCTTCTTGACACTATCTCTAAGAGGTACAGTGCATGTGGTGGTCGTATCGGAGCCTTCGTTACACGCAATCAGCAGGTGCTCGATGCAGCTATGAAGTTTGCGCAGGCACGTCTCAGCCCGCCATCGTTCGCGCAGATACTCGGCGAAGCTGCTGTGGACCTGCCTTCAGATTACTTTGATGCGGTGCATGCAGAATACACCTCAAGAAGGGATCTACTCGTTAAGCGCCTCACATCGATACCGGGTGTCAAGTGTCCGTTGCCGGGCGGTGCGTTCTACGCTATTGCTCAGCTGCCGGTTGCCGACAGCGAGCGTTTTTGTCAGTGGCTGCTCGAAAGCTTCTCGCACAATGGAGCTACCGTTATGATGGCACCTGCTGCCGGTTTCTATGCTACCCCTGGTAAAGGAAAGAACGAAGTGCGCCTTGCCTACGTACTTAATACCGATGCCATCAATGGTGCTATGGATTGCCTTGAAGAAGCATTGAAGCAGTACAAAGACTGATCTGATTTTTAAATGATCTGCAAGCGAGGGACTGTTTAAAACAGTCCCTCTCATATTTCGGATCACCTCCTGACGAAGGTCAGTTTCGTTACTGACTTCGGTTACTTTCTTCACCTTGGTCAATAGCGAACTTTGTGGCATAAAATTCAAGGTTATGAAGGTGAATATGTTGTTTGCAGACAGGGTTATCAGGTTAGTAGCTTCTTTTGTGTATCTGATCCTTTATTTTACAGGTGTTATTCATCCGGGCATCGGATTGTGGTTGATGCCGGTAGCGGTTGTTTTCTTTATTACCTCTTACACAGGTTTTTGCCCGTTATACGCTTTGTTGGGCTTAGGTGCAGGTAAAAAGAACAGGATGGCTCACTAAGGTGTTGTTTGTCACAGGGTCGTGCATTACATTGAATTTAATAATAAAATCACTTTGCATTTAACAAACAGTCTGCTAAATTTGAGGTAACCAAAAATACACAACACATGAAAAAACTGTTTTTTGTTGCCCTTGCGGCAGGAATGCTCTCTGCATCGCAAAGTCATGCAGGATTTATTATGAAGAAAAAGCCGGTTGCGATCGAGCAGGTAGCTGCGGCTGGTGAGCCAACAGCAATGGCGGCAGCACCAACAGACAACAGCACAGCTACTGTTGCTCAGGTGCAGAACGTTACTGAGAAACAAACGATTGTATCTAAGTTGCTGAAGAAAGGCGGTGCGGAAATATCGAAAGCGCTCTACGTTGTTCTTGCTATCATCGGTTTTGGATGGCTGGCAATGGGTATCAACGATAATTTCGAAGGTTGGGATTGGGTTATTTCATTGGTACTTTATATCCTCGGCTGGTTGCCAGGATTGATTTACACCCTTATCAAGATGAAAAAATACTACAAATAATAAGTTGTAAAAATATTATTGACTGAAGGATGCACGGTAAGTGCATCCTTCGTTTTATGAGAATCTTTTTACCGGGGGACAAATACTATTTGCCTGGTTGCAAACGTTCTACTTCAGGCATTATCGCATTCACCAGTGAGTCCATCTCGTCAGGGTGCGCTTTATACCATACCATAGCTTGTTCAAATTGCTCGCGTGTAACTTGATGGTGAGCGAACACATCTGTATAAAATGCGGTGAGCGAATCGGCGTTTTTAGTTCCGGGTTTGTGTAGGGTATCTTTGGTCATTCCGCTGTATACCTCAGCTATGTTGATGTCGAGTAGCAGTCGCTGCATCTTCTCGCGGGGGATCGGGGCATCTTTAGCTCCTTGGTCATCGCAAGAACCGGTAGTCATCAATAATGAAACGGCAATTACTGCTGAAAGCAGAATACGGCGGAACGTCATTTAAGGGCGTTGTATTTGGCTGAGTTAGCCACATCAAGGGCGGCTAACAAGATTATGTATTGTTGGCGTTCCTGCTTGGGTGTTAATTCAAGCAGTCGGATGAATTCGTCGCTTTTAGCATTAAATAGGAACTGCATGTAAATCGAACTAGGATTTTCCTTGTTCACCTGATATAGCTTCTTGATGCCTACCATGATGCGGGTACGAGCCTCGGTTGGTTTCATGGACATGCTGTCAAGGCCTTCCCGGTGCATGGTGTACCAGAAGTTGCGCACGTCCTGAAATCGTTGATTCAACATCTGATCTATGAGCCAATAGCGGTTACGGTTATTCTCTATAGCCTTCCATCCGCCTATTCCTTTTCCGTCAGGTGCGTTGTTCACTATGTTCTGTGCTTTTTTCAGGATGGCAGTTCCACCATTTGGGGAAAAACTGTCATTGTCTAGCCCTACGATGATGTAGGCATAGTACGCAAGCATTGCGGTGAGATTGCTACTCAGCGGGTCGGTTCCGTTCACACGGTTGTCATCAAAATTCAATGGGTTGAATGGTGAGAATTTGAAAGCGAATTCTTTGTCTATAAAGTTGATCAGATTGGTGGTGTAGCTTGTATTGTATACCGGGCGCGCAGCCTGAATGCTGAAAGTGCCGGAGAACGCATAAGGATCGCCACCTACGTTATTGGATACCAGATTGATGAAAATGCTGCACTCTATACGTTCTGATGCCGTATAGTCATCATTTGTCCATCGGTGACTATTCATGAAATCGGCAATGGCGCGCTGCATATTTGTGAACATTTGCGGGTCCACGCCGGCACCGGTTATTTTGTCACGCGTTATGGTCACCTTGCAGTTCAGTTCCTGGGCAATACCGGGAATCGTTGCTGCAAGCAGGATCATTAAAGTACTAAACAGTTTTTTCAGCATAACGCAATTGAGTAATATGGTCAACGATCGCTACAGCGGCATCAGATTTGCTTTGCAGTTCCAGTGGCACAACACTGCCATCCCGCTTGAGGATGGTGATCTTATTGGTGTCATGCCCGAAACCGGCACCCTCGTCGCGCAGAGAATTAAGTACTATCATGTCGGCGTTTTTGCCATTTAGCTTTTTACGGGCGTTATCTACCTCGTTCTCAGTTTCCAGTGCAAAGCCTATTAACGTTTGCCATGGTTCTTTTATTTTACCCAGAGCAGCTAACAGGTCTTTTGTGCGGGTCAGCTTCAGGTTCAGCTCATCGTCAGCCTTCTTGATCTTATTGGCGGCCTGCTGCGCCGGTTTGTAGTCGGCCACAGCTGCTGCCAAAACAGCGATGTCGCTTTCCTTTGCCACTACCAGGCCGGCTTCATACATTTCATCAGCACTTTCAACGCGAATGATGTTGATGGTGTGGTTAGCCGGTTGGCGTTCTATTGGCCCGGTCACCAAAGTAACCTGTGCGCCGGCATTTGCAAGAGCCTCGGCGATTGCGATTCCCATGCGTCCGGTAGAAAAGTTGCCAATGAAGCGCACCGGATCAAGGCGCTCGTACGTTGGTCCTGCTGTTACCATTGCCTTCATTCCCTCAAGTGGCTTGTTCTCGGCAGTGGCGAAATAGGAAGTAAGTAAAGAAACAATGTTCTCCGGCTCAGCCATTCGTCCTTCGCCCACCAGACCACTTGCCAGTTCACCGAACTCGGTAGGGATGAGTTTGTTACGGTACTCCTGTATCCTTTTTACATTGGCGCGGGTAGAAGGGTGCATCCACATGTCCTCATCCATGGCAGGTGCCACAAATACCGGACACCTTGCAGATAGATAGACTGCGCAGACAATATTGTCGCACAAACCATTGGCCAGTTTACCCAAGGTATTGGCGCTGCACGGGGCAATCACCATGGCGTCAGCCCACAAGCCGAGTGCTACATGGTTATTCCAACTGTCTCCTTCAGCCACACTTTGCAATACAGGCTTGCCCGATACTGTAGAAAGTGCCAGCGGTGACACGAATTTGGCACCGGCTTCCGTGAGTAACACCTGCACTTCAGCACCCGCTTTCACCAGCAAGCGAACAAGATGGGGTGTTTTGTACGCGGCGATGCTGCCGGTCACTGCCAATACTATCTTTTTGCCTTTCAGAGACATAATGCTGCAAGTTACACACTAATGAAAAGAAAACTAAGCCACCGGCAGCCTGCGACTGCTGTTTTAAGATGTTTTTAGATAAATCTCCTATATGTTTCCCGTTTATACCATTCTCAATGCCTAATTTTGCACCCTGTTCATGGAATCCAAGCTAATGAGTACTCGCAATCAAAACGTCCCGATAACAAACTTTCTACGGAAATCAGCAATCGCTTTGTTGCTGCTGTCCTCTCTTGCAGCCTGCAAAAACCGAAAGAAAGAGCAGCCTTCAACCTTGATAAAGGTGGATCCGAAGGAGTGGATGGACGAACATACACTTTCTAACGCGGACAGTGTGAACGTGAAGCATCTGCATCTCGACATAGCCGTGGATATGGCGAACAAGCAGATAGGTGGTTGTGCCCTGTGGACTGTTGCCAACGACCATGGTAAGAAGGAGCTCATCCTTGACACATACGACCTGACCATCGACAGTACGTTGGTGGATGGGGTAAAGGTGGAGCACAGGCTTGACGGCGTGATCAAATACCTGGGCAGTGCGTTGCACATTCCACTGAAAGAGACATCGACTACTGTAGCGGTTTACTACCGTACAGGTGCAAATGCAAAAGCACTGCAATGGCTGAGCCCAATACAGACTCATGACAAAAAGTACCCCTTCCTCTATACACAATCAGAAGCCATATATGCCCGCTCATGGATACCTTGTCCGGATGGGCCGGGTGTCAGGTTTACGTACTCGGCAAGGGTAAAGGTGCCCAAGGGACTGATGGCACTGATGAGTGCCCGCAACTCTGACGTGGTAAACGATTCGGGTATCTACCATTTCAAGATGGAGCAGCCGATACCTGCATACCTTATGGCGCTTGCCGTGGGCGATCTGGAGTTCAGGGGCATTGACGAGCGGACAGGTGTCTATGCAGAGAAGGGGATGATAGACAAAGCCCGCTGGGAGTTTGAGAACGTGGGTCGCATGGTGGGTACAGCCGAGCAGCTCTACGGACCCTACCGCTGGGGCAGGTACGATGTGTTGGTGCTGCCTCCGGGCTTCCCGATAGGTGGTATGGAGAATCCCAAACTCACTTTCTGTACGCCATCTATTATAGCAGGCGACCGTTCTCTGGTGAGCCTGATTGCACACGAGTTGGCTCATAGTTGGAGTGGTAACCTGGTGACCAATGCTACCTGGAACGACTTCTGGCTGAACGAGGGCTTTACCAACTACTTTGAGCGCCGCATCATGGAACAGATGATGGGTGCCCAATATGCCGACATGCTTTGGGAGCTTGGTTATCAGGACCTGGAAAGCACTGTTACGCACTTGGGATCCCAAAGCCGCGACACTTGGCTGAAGCTCGAATTGAAGGGACGTGATCCGGATGACGGGCTTAATGACATTCCTTATGAAAAGGGTTGTCACTTCCTGCGTTTGCTGGAGAAGAGCGCCGGCCGCGACCGCTTCGACAAGTTCCTTGTGAAGTACTTCGATTCACATGCTTTCCGCACCGTTACTACCGAGACGTTCCTCAACTACATGGACACCGTGCTTATAGGCAGGGATACTGTTCTTCGCAAGAAGCTCAACATCAACGAATGGGTATATGGTCCGGGTATTCCAACCAATTGCCCGCGCGCCGGTCATGAGTTGTTTGGCAAGGTGGATGCGGAACGCACCAAATTCCTGGCGGGTATGGACCCTAAGGAGATGACCTTCGTGAACTGGAGTGCTCATGAGTGGTTGCACTTCCTGCGGGGGATGCCCGAGAGCCTGATGCCATCTCAGATGAACCAACTGGACGATGCCTTCCATTTTACCACTACCGGTAACAGTGAGGTGGCGTGTATGTGGTTCATTCTGGCTATCCGTAACAACTACTTCCAGGCGTATCCGGCTATGGAGCGCTTCCTGAGTACCATAGGTCGCCGCAAGTTTGTGGAGCCGTTGTATACGGAAATGATGCGTGCACCTGCCGGCGAGGAAATGGCAAAACGCCTGTATGGCAAGTATCGTCAGAACTACCATCCGCTGGCACAGGAAAGCCTGGACGAGATAGTGCTGGGCAAACACCACTAACAGGTCTAAGTACTGCCGTTGCGAAGGGCACCAATGTTGCGTTGGATGCCCTTCCATTTCGATCGTTTCATAGGCGATAGTTTAAAGGTCTTGTTGAATGCATCTTCTGACATGGCCTCCCAGTCTCCGAGTTTCAGGTCCAGTATTTCGGGGATGGGCGTGAATGCCGGTTCGTTGTGTGGTTTTGAAAAGCGATTCCAGGGGCATACATCCTGACAAACATCGCAGCCAAACATCCATCCGTCCATTTTGGGTTGCAGGTCGGAGGGAATGAGGGCGTCTTTCAGTTCAATAGTAAGGTAAGAAATACACTTGCTGCCATCTATGATGGTGGGCGATACTATGGCTTCGGTGGGGCAAGCATCTATGCAGCGGGTGCAAGTGCCGCAATGGTCGGTAGCGAAAGGTGCATCAGGGGTGAGTTCGAGGTCGGTGATGAGGGTTGCGATGAAGAAGAAAGAGCCATCGGTTTTTGAGATCAGGTTGCCGTTCTTGCCCACCCAGCCCAGGCCGCTGCGCACTGCCCATGCGCGTTCCAGCACAGGGGCGCTGTCTACAAATCCGCGTCCGTTCACTTCGCCGATCTCTATGCGGATGTAGTGCAGCAGTTCGTTCAGCTTCTCACGAATCACGAAGTGATAGTCGGTACCCCAGGCATATTTGGCGACCCTGGCTGCATCCGGGTTTTGCTTTTCGGAAGGGTAGTAATTGCATGTGAGCGTAATGACCGACCGTGCACCCGGTACCAACAGGGTGGGGTCTATCCGCATGTCGAAGTGGCGCTCCATGTAGTGCATGGTGCCGTTGTAGCCCTTGCTCAGCCATTGTTCCAGCCGGCGGGCATCATCGTTGAGGCGTGTGGCTTTCGCGACACCACATGCAGTGAAGCCGAGGCGCGTTGCCTCTGCCTTGATCATGGATGTATGTTTGAACGCGTGCTGCATTGTTGCCGACAGGATGTAAAAGTATCACAAATAGTGTGCCCTCTATTAATAAGGAAGCAGCCTGACGTTGTGTAGTCAGGCTGCTTCCTTATATACATGCTATTTACTTCTTTTCGGGGATCCGTTTCAGGGTCTCCAGCAGGTACTTCCAGTATTTCTGAACGGATGATATCTGTACGCGTTCATCGGGAGAGTGCGCGCCTGTGATGTTGGGGCCGAAGGAAATCATCTGGATGCCAGGGTAGTTGGTGCCCAGTATACCGCACTCCAACCCTGCGTGCACGGCGTTTACGTGCGCAGGTTCGCCAAACATCTCTTTATACAGCTCTGACATGAGCTTTACTACTGGGGCATCGGGGCGGGGTGTCCAACCCGGGTAAATGCCGCCATAGCTCATTTCGGCGCCCATTAGCTCGAAGGCGCTGGTGATGGCGTCGCTGAGGTCGTACTTCTCACTGTCGACCGAGCTGCGGGTGAGGCATTGCAGGCTGTACTTGCCATCGGCCACCAGCACACGTGCCAGGTTGTTGGAACTTTGTACAAGGCCGGCAATTTCGGGACTCATGCGGTAAATACCGTTAGGACAGGCGTAGAGTGCGCGTAGCAGGTTGTTTTGAAATGAAGGTGCCATGACTGATGCGGGCATACCGGTAACTTCAAGTGCAATCACCAATTTGCGATCTGTGACCTTGTATTCTGCCTCAATTTTGGAAGCAAGGACACTGAATGTTTTTTCGGCAGCCACCACCTGATCGGTAGGGATGACGATGGTGGCCACTGATTCGCGGGGGATGGCATTGCGCAGGCTGCCACCGTTTACTGATGCTATGCTGATGTTGTGTTCCTTGGTTAGTTTCAGCAAGATCCTGTTCATGATTTTGTTGGCGTTGCCGCGGCCCAGGTGAATATCGCCGCCTGAGTGACCGCCCGTGAGGCCACGCACCGTGAGGGTAAACGCGTTACCGCCGGACGGGGTGGTTTGGTTGTAGGTGCCGGTGGCTGTTACATCTATGCCGCCTGCGCAGCCAATGGTCAGTTCGTTATCGGCCTCGGTATCGAGGTTCAGCAGTATGGTGCCACTGAGCAGGCCCCCCTTCAGCGAGAGTGCGCCCGTCATTCCGGTCTCTTCATCTATGGTAAAGAGTGCTTCTATGGCAGGGTGGGCAATGTCGGTAGATGCCAGCAGGGTCATGATGGAGGCTACGCCGATGCCGTTGTCGGCGCCCAGAGTGATTCCCTTGGCACGCACCCAGTCACCATCCACAAACATCTCTATTCCCTGTGTGTCGAAATCGAAAGTGGTATCGCTGTTTTTCTGGTGCACCATGTCCAGGTGGCTTTGCATCACAATCGTCTGACGGTTTTCCATGCCTGCGCTTGCAGGTTTCCTTATTATGACGTTGCCGGCCTCATCTACATACACGGGTAATCCGAGTTTTTCGCCAAACTCCTTCATAAAGGCGATGACCCTTTGCTCTTTTTTAGATGGTCGGGGGACGGCGTTAAGATCGGCGAAGTGGTTCCACATGGCCTTTGGCTCCAGTTGTCTTATTGGTTCGTTCATAGTTCTAATATTACTCTACTAAAGTAGTAACTATTGTGCTTGGTTGCGTGCGGGAAAAAAGGGTGATGTGGTGATGTTGGTCAGTTTTCGGGTGGGGCAAGAGTCTTGCCATGAAGGGACGTTGCCCGGCTGTACTGAGCATTTTTTATTTCTGCACAGTTTTGGCGATTTTCATTGATTATCAATGGATATGTGGGAAGTTTTGCTTCCCACTGCTTCCCAAAACTGCGCAAAAACTTCTCACTTTTGCGCACCTGAGAAGTGGTGTTATTTTGTAATGTAAGTGTCTATGCGGCATATTTTTCAATTTCTATTCAAGTTACAATCAGGCATGCAGACCAGCAAAAGAAAGTTTTATGGTACTACGTTTTCTGTAGTATGACAGAAGCTGAGCGCTGGAAAGAGAGCAGAGAGCGTTGGGAGGCTTTTTGCGGTACGACAGTGTAAAACACTTTCGAGAACATTTGATGCAAGTCGAAAAGACCTTCTCCCAAATGGAAACGATAAATTAGTGGTTGGTCCGGATGCGCTATGCCACCAAACTGAACAACTATGTTTGTGTTAGGCAAACAATCGTTTTCTTTACAGGGTAAAAGAAAGATATCTAATGGCAGCAAACATCTCGATAGCGATTCATGGCGGGGCGGGTACCATATTAAAGAGCAGCATGACGCCGGCGCTGCAGGCACGATATGAACATGGTCTGCGGCAGGCACTTGATGCAGGATATGCTATTCTGGAAAAGGGCGGTAGCAGTGTAGATGCTGTGGCGGCAGCTGTGGCATCGCTGGAGGATTTTGAACTGTTTAATGCAGGCCGCGGGGCGGTGTTCAATAATGTGGGCAAGCACGAGATGGATGCCTGCATTATGCGGGGCGACACTATAGAGGCAGGTGCTGTGTGCGGAGTGGCAGGAGTGAAGAACCCGGTGCTGCTGGCGCGCGCGGTGATGGAGCGTAGCGGGCATGTGCTGCTGAGCGGGCAGGGTGCCGAGGAATTTGGCCGTGCGCAAGGATTGGAATATGCAGATGAGGCCTACTTCTATACCCAGCAGCGCTATGACCAGTGGCAGCAGGCACTAAAAGAAGACAGGGTGCAGCTGGACCACACAGATAAAAAGTTTGGTACAGTGGGTGCTGTGGCACTGGACCGTGCGGGCAACCTGGCGGCGGCTACCAGCACAGGTGGCATGACCAACAAGAAGTTTGGCAGGGTGGGCGACAGCCCGGTGCCGGGTGCCGGTACCTATGCCAACAACAAGACGTGTGCCATATCTTGTACCGGCCATGGTGAGTTGTTTTTGCGGGCGGTAGTGGCACACGATATATCGTGCATTATGGAGTATAAAGGCCTATCGCTGAAAGAGGCGTGCGATATAGTGGTACACGACAAGCTGGTGAAGATAGGCGGCGAGGGCGGTCTGGTGGCTGTGGACAAAGCAGGCAACATAGAAATGCCGTTCAACAGTGAGGGTATGTACCGCGCATGCAAGAGTGGCAGTGGCGCGCCACTGGTGCTTATTTACAAATAAGAACTTTGGTTTAATCTTCGTCTTCAATGACAACCTCGGCGCCGGTGAATTTACGGGTCTCAAGGTTGTACACATCGCCCTGAGACATGATGTGCACGATGATGTTCTCCACCGAAATAGGTTTGCCGAAGCTGATGTCGGCAATGTTGTTGTGCTCGATGTTTTTACCGTCGACAATTACGACACTACCCGAACCGATGGCCTTGAGTTTGTGCCCGTGCATCACAATGACGCCGGTGTCTTCGCCAAGGCCGATGCCTATAGCGCCCGGTTGGGCTGCTACTGCCTGTGCCAACCTATTGAAGCGGCCGCGCTTGTCGAAATGGGTATCAATGATAACGTTTTGCAACAACCCCAGCCCGGTGGTGATCTTTACTTCGCCTTTCAGGTTGGCCAGTGCCGCATTACCTTCATAGATCATGGTGCTGCTCATGGCCATAGCCCCGGCACTTGTGCCGGCAATCAATACAGTGCCGTCCTGATAACGTTCGCGCAAGGCATCGAGGAACAATGTGCCGCCGAATATAGACGAGATGCGCAGCTGGTTGCCACCTGAGAACATGATGCAATTACAGGCGCTGAGGCGTTCCAGGTACTCGGGTTGTGCTGCGTCTTCACGGGTGCGGATGCGCATGTGTCCCACATTAAGACAGCCCAGTTTTTCAAAAGCGTCTTTGTAGTTCTGTGCCACCTCGTCGGGGATGGAAGAGGCGGTAGTGATGACCTCTACACGTGGTTCGCCGTCTTTTACCAGGCTAACGATATTTTTAAGGATACCCAGCTCAAAGAAATTGAGCCTGTTTCGCTGTAAGATACCTTTTTCAAGATCTGTTCCTTTGTCTTCTGCGCCGCCAACAGCTACCAAATGCCCCAGGGGATATGTCACTCTGAAATTGTTTGATGAATAGGCAGTAAAACTAACGATTTTATAATAAAGGGCATTCGCATGGGCATGTTATGTGGAAAAATACAGTATCTTGATAATCTAAATCTTTGAAAGATGAAAATACTGGAGATAAAAACCATGTCGGGGCCAAACTACTGGTCTACGACCCGCCATAAACTGATAGTGATGCTGCTGGACCTGGAGGAGATGGAAGAAAGACCGACCAATACGATAGATGGTTTTTTGGGGCGGTTGCAGGCACTGATGCCGACGCTTTATGAGCATCGCTGTTCGGAGGGCGTTGCAGGTGGATTTTTTCACCGGGTGAAGGAGGGAACCTGGATGGGTCATGTGATTGAACACATAGCACTGGAACTGCAGACCCTTGCAGGCATGGATACAGGCTTTGGCCGCACGCGTGAGACACAGAACCGTGGTGTGTACCATGTGGTATTCTCTTATCATGAGGCGAAGGCAGGGATCTACACAGCCAAGGCTGCTGTGAAAATAGCGCAGGCGCTTATAGACGGTGAGTCCTATGACCTGGAGGCCGACATACAGAACCTGCGTGAGATAAGGGAGGACGAACGACTGGGCCCGAGCACTGGATCGATAGTGGAGGAAGCGATAAAGCGGAAGATACCATATATAAGGCTGAACCGGCATTCGCTGGTGCAGCTGGGGTATGGCGTGAACCAGTGCCGGATACAGGCCACCATTGCCAGCACTACCAGTAGCATAGCTGTGGAAATAGCGTGTGACAAAGAAGAGACCAAGAATCTGCTGGAGAGCGCCGAGATACCGGTGCCTCGTGGTCGCATCATCTATGATGAAGAAGACCTGAAGAACACGATAGATAAAATAGGGTACCCTATTGTGACCAAGCCTGTGAACGGTAATCATGGCAAGGGGGCTACTACCAATATACGTAACTGGGAAGATGCGGTTGCGGGTCTGAAGGATGCAAAGGTGTATGGCCGTGCGGTGATCTGTGAGAAATACATCACCGGTCGTGATTTCAGGGTGTTGGTGATCAATTACAAATTTGTAGCGGCAGCGTTGCGGACACCCGCTGCGGTGATAGGCGACGGCACACACACCATTCAGCAGCTTATCGACATTGTGAACAGCGACCCCCGCAGGGGATATGGCCATGAGAAAGTGCTTACGGCTATAAAGGTGGACTCGTTCACTATGGACATACTGAACAAGAGGAGATATACGCTTGATACAGTACTTGCTGATAAAGAAGAACTGTGGCTGAAGCCGACTGCTAATCTGAGTACGGGTGGTACGGCTACTGACGTTACCGATTTTGTGCACCCGACCAATGTGTTCATGTGCGAGCGCATCGCGCGTATCATAGGGCTCAACATTTGCGGTATAGATATTATGGCTGATGATCTTTCGGTGCCTATTACAGAGAACGGCGGAGCAGTGCTGGAGGTGAACGCGGCCCCTGGTTTCAGGATGCACCTGGACCCTACTGAAGGATTGGCGCGAAACGTGGCAGAGCCGGTGATAGATATGCTGTATCCGCCGGGCTCGTCGGCAAGGATACCAATTATTGCGGTGTCGGGCACAAATGGTAAGACGACCACTACGCGCCTCATAGCGCACATTGTAAAACAGATGGGTTATAAGGTGGGGTACACTACCACCGATGGTGTATACATACAGAACCAGCTGATGATGAAGGGCGACTGCACGGGGCCGGTATCGGCAGAGTTTGTGCTGCGCGACCCGACAGTAAACTATGCTGTGCTGGAGTGCGCGAGGGGTGGCATTCTGCGTGCGGGGCTCGGCTTCCATAACTGCGATGTGGCTGTGGTGACCAACGTGGCCGAAGATCATATGGGACTGGGGGGTATAGACACCATAGAGAAGCTGGCCAAGGTGAAAGCTGTGGCGCCAAATACGGTATTTCCGGAGGGGTATTCGATACTGAATGCTGATGATGATCTGGTATATGGGATGCACAAAGACCTGAAGTGTAAGGTGGCGTTCTTCTCGCTGAACGAACACAACGAACGCATAAAACAGCACTGTGCCAAGGGAGGGATCGCGGCTATTTATGAGAATGGTTATGTGTCCATACTGAAGGGGTCGTGGAAGATAAGGGTGGAGAAGGTGACCAATATACCGTTGACGTTCTCGGGAATGGCGGAGTTCAATATTGCCAATGTGCTGGCCGCGATACTTGCCACCTATGTGCAGGACTTTAAGACCGAGGACATAAGGCAGGCGCTGCAGACATTTGTACCATCGCCGGCGCTGACACCCGGCAGGATGAATGTGTTCCACTTCCACAACTATTCTGTAATGATTGACTATGCGCACAATACGCATGGCATTATGGCCATAGGTAAGTTCATCAAGAACATTGATGCATCGGTAAAGGTGGGCATCATAGCCGGGGTGGGCGACAGGCGCGACGAGGACATTATTTCGCTTGGCGAGGCTGCTGCCAATGTCTTTGACGAGATCATCATTAGGCAGGACAAGAACCTGCGTGGCCGTACAGAGCAGGAAATAATAGACCTGATGACAAAGGGTATATATAATGTGGACCCGAACAAAAAGATAACTGTAATAAAGAAAGAAAGTGAGGCCATAGACTATGCGTTCAGTAATGCGGTAAAAGACAGTTTTATCGTTATTATAAGCGATGTGATACCCGATGCGCTGGAGCAGGTGAAACAATACAAAGCAAAGGAAGACGGGGTAGTGCTATAGTGGAAGTAGATTGCAGCGTTGCGTGATATTTTAACGGTGTGCGTGCGTATGTGAGTGCTCTGTGGTAAGCAGGGTGCTCACATATTTTTTGTACAGGAGCCGGGCTTTCGTGCGCAATTTTTTTATTCTGCTC
>JBGAQG010000043.1:0-28247 GCA_044220845.1 Flavipsychrobacter sp.
GAACTTTAACTACAATCTCTTTTTCACACGATGAAAGTGCCAATGCTGCAAGAAAGATGAAAATATATTTACTGTTTTTCATAATGTACGTTTGATCGATCAGAATTTGAATTGATAACTTATCGAAGGAATGATAGGAAAAAGGCTCATTTGTTTAAAGACCACATTACCCGCCGTATTGGTAGTACTGTAGATGTAGAACGGATTTCTCCTGTTATATACGTTGTAGGCACTTATTACCCAGGCCCGTTCGCCGCGTTCCTTTTGTTTTATGAATTTGAAGCTCACATCAGCGCGGTGATACGGCGGCATCCTGAAACCGTTTCGATCACCATAAACCTGCTGCAGCGTATTGTCTTCGCCTGTATAATAGCCAATGGGCAGCGTCAGCGCGTTTCCGGTTCCATATACCCAATCGGCGCTCACTTCAAAATTCTTATTTGGCGCATATACGGCAGCCATCTTCAGATCATGGCGGCGATCGAACCGGTATGGAAATTCCTTTCCGTTGTTGAGGTTGGCAAACTTCCGTGTGCTCCACGAGAGAGTATAGCCGAGCATTCCTGTGAACTTACCCTTTCTCTTTTGCAGAAAGAACTCAGATCCGTAACTCCGACCATTACCCACTTCCACCTTATCCTCCCAGCCTGTTGTAGTGCTGAAAAAGCTTGCACCTTCTTTATACTCTATAACATTCTTCACCGTTTTGTAGTATCCCTCTACGGTGAGCTCCAGACCATCTCTTATCGTCCATGCCACACCGGTTGCGCCTTGGTAAGAGCGCTGTGCGGGCACTTTGTCTGTCACAGGCACCCACAGATCCGTAGGCAACCCGATAGACGAATTAGAAAGGAGATGAATAAACTGATTCATCTGTACAAAAGACCCCTTCAAACTCACTTTGTCGCTCAGCAGGTAGCGCACACCTATACGTGGCTGCACAGAAGGATAAAATTCTTTTCGAACGGCGAAACCGGTGAGATGCACACCCACATTTGCCTTCAGGGCGTCTGTTATCCTTATGTCATCTTCTATATAGGCGTCTATCTCTCCGGCACTCAGTGGGTCGGTACCTATCGTAGTGTCCTCCACTTTGCTATTAGATGTGGTGCGTGTCTGCATGGCGCCCGGCTTATAGGTGTGATAGGTATACCCTACCCCTGTCTTAATACTATGGTTGGGATCAGGGATATAGTCGATATCATACTTTATTGCTTTATCATTTATCCCGGACAAGTACTTCAGCAAATAGTCTTCGTTGATATTCGCGAAGCGGTTCTGCATTCTTGAAAACACCGAAAAATTGTACTGACTGTAATAGGTGGTAAGATTGCCAAATAACTTGTTGTTGAATTCATGGTTCCATCGACTCACGGCTGTAATGTTCCCCCACTTTAGATTGGTATTCATGGTGCTGGACAGATCTACGCCTGCGGCACCTGTATTGCTTTGTTTTGCATAGAACTTATCATTTCCAAAATAGCCACTCACATAAAGGCGGTCCTTTTTGCCGAGCTTAAAATTGACCTTGCTGTTCATATCATAGAAAAAGTATCCCGCTTTTACCGGTCCGCGCATGAATGGCTGGGCAAGAATATCGTAGTACGTCCTGCGTCCCGAGATCATAAATGAAGACTTGCCCTTTTGTATCGGCCCTTCCAACGTCAGCCTGGAGGCAATGAGACCTATCCCGCCCTCCCCGTGAAACTTCTCTTTATTACCCTCCTTCATATTTATGTCTATCACCGACGACAGGCGACCACCATAACGGGCTGGAAAACCTCCCTTTATCACTTCCACACTCTTGATCGCATCGGCATTGAAAACACTGAAGAAACCGAAAAGATGGCTTGAATTATAAACAGGAACACCGTCCAGCAATACAAGGTTCTGATCGGGACTTCCGCCCCTTACATAAATTCCCGATGACCCTTCGCTACCGGCTTGCACACCCGGCAACAATTGAATGGCCTTCATAATATCCACCTCTCCCAAAAACGCAGGCAACGATTTGATGGTCTGGATCGGAAGATCTATTGAACTCATCAGGGTGCGATGCTGCACCGCATCTTTTTTCCCTGCCACAACTACCTCCTTCAGTTCTGTAGACGTCTCTAATTGCACATTGATGACGGTATCGTTTTTCAATACCAAGGGAAATACGACGGGAGCATAGCCGATTCCGGAAACAACCAGATCCACCGTATCTGCGGGAACCGTGAGCGAATAAAACCCGAAGGTATTGGTGGCAGCACCGGCATTCGACCGTTGGCTGTACGCCATGATACCCGGAAGGGTCTCCCCGCTCTTTCGTTCTGTCACATACCCGCTAATGGTCACCTTCCGGTTTTGGGCGGACGCTTTTAGCGCAAGTACTGACGCGACAATAGCAACTATACTCCTGAGGTTCATTTCAAACAGTTATTTGCCATATAACGCAACAACTATCTGATACCCCTACTGACAGGCTATAAAGACCAGTTATCCATCAAAAACGGGAACGTACGCTGTGACACTCCGCCCACTACACCGCCTCCGTTCGTCACATTAGACTTCAGATTCCTTGGCTGGTCAAGCGAATTAAAACTGCTGCTACTCCCTGAATACTGCTCGTAAGACTTAAGAAAATCAAAATACTCTCGGGTCACATTCTTTACGTAGAATATAGTTACCCCCTTCGCAGAATCAATAGTAGGAGCCTTCCTCACATATACATCTGTGTAATAACTACCGCCATTAAACACTCTATCCTTAAGCAACACCCTATCCTGCAGCATCGTCAGCCCCTCATCATACGCGTTCTCTGTATTATTGTCGTTTGTATAGAGTTGGATACGGGAATATCTTCGGTAATAAGTTGTATCCGTTCTTTCTGCCACCGGCCCCTCGGATTTTAGCCGTGCATATAGCGCACGGTTGATCGCAACCGGCAACCATTTGTCGTTGTAAAAAAAGCTTGGCACCACGTCCATGTGCTGTTTCAGGCATTCAACAACATAATAGTTATCAACCGAAGGGTCATCGTCGATCTTCAAACGGAACTTTAAAGTAGAATCGGAATTGTATTGTACAGTCGCCGTATCAACCAAAGTCACCGAAACGGGCTTGGGGATAACCACTGTTGCTGTCGCAGTTGCCATTCCCGGATAGGTCGCAGTGATTGCAAATGAGTCGCCAACTCCCATTACACGCGGATCAGTGTAGACATAAGTATGTACCATTGGCGTAAGTGAGTCAATGCCACCTGGCAACACTTTTGCAGACTTACCGTCTGACAGCAAAATACTGAGACCATCAGGAACGGAGAATTTCATATCAGATCCGGTGTTAACTGCCACACTCAGTCCTGCCCGCATATACAGCGTATCGCCCGCAATCAGCTCCGCAAAAAGTACGATCTTCTTCTCTGCTTTGCCCGCGGGCAGATCCAATGTTTTGGTACATCCGCCCGCAACCAGCAGAAACAGCCCGCAGAAACAACCCGATAATATTGTCGTTATTCTCATCATATTTTCAGCCTGTAACTTACATATGGTATGAACTGCAGCACACTCGTGCCCTTCAATTTAAATTGCCCTTCACCTGCCAACCCACCCGTATAGGATATATCCACAAACATCACATTTCTCCTCGCATATGCATTGAAAACGCCCAATGACCACGTACGCTCCATCTTTCCCCGCCGCAGCATCTTTGTGAAGTTCATACCTGCATCAAGCCTGTGAATGGCCGGCAACCGGTAATCGTTCCACCTCGTAGAACTATAGGTATAGTTGGAACTATTGATCGTTGTGTTCGCACCATTGATGAGGAAGTTATTGTCAAGATCGGGATAGATCTGATCGGGCATAGTTATTGCCTCTCCACTCATGTACAACCAATTCAATGTTAGGTCGAACTTTTGTGACGGCTGATACAGTGCGGCTATCCTAAAATTATGGCGCCTGTCATAGCGGTAAGGGAAACGTTCACCGTTGTTAACAACAGAAAATTGCCGCCAGGTCTTGGACCATGTATATGCCGA
This sequence comes from Flavipsychrobacter sp., assembly GCA_044220845.1. GTDB lineage: Bacteria > Bacteroidota > Bacteroidia > Chitinophagales > Chitinophagaceae > Nemorincola. Next base: position 4,025 of record JBGAQG010000043.1, read on the forward strand.
GGTAATGTTGAAATGCCCCAACTGAGTCCGCACACTTGCTTCCAATCCATAACTTTCTCCCCTGCCCTGTATGATCTTATCGTCCCACTTTATGTAGTTGTCAAACAGATTCTTCCCCACATCATAAGTGGTAGTATTCCTGATATCCTTATGATACCCCTCTATATTTACAAAGAGTTTTGAACCGGCTGTATACCTGTAACCGACCGTAGAAATATATGACTCCTCCGGTTCAATTCTCGACGAACTGGGCACCCAGAAATCCTGCGGTAGCCCATAAGTGTTGGAAGTAATAAGATGAAGGAACTGCGCCATCTCGGCATAAGACGCATACAATAAGTGCTTTTGGGACAAAGCCAGTTCCGAACGCAATCTGGGCTGAATACTTGAATAGTCAAACTGCTTACTGAACCAGTTGGCAAAATGCACACCCGGTATCAGGCTGAACTTACCGCCCAATTTTATCTGGTCTTCGACAAAGAAGATAACCTCGTTCGATCTCACCTTTTCCGGCATGGTACCTACACCGGTGTTCTGCGAGAAATACTCGACCTGCGCCGGATTGAAATTACCTGCCGACACCTGCACCCCTGTCTCGAAATTGTGTTTCGACCCGGGTTTCCAATAAAATACCGAACGGAAGGCGATGTCTTTTACCCCCGACACGCCCTTATACCCTTCAGTCAATATCTTTTGACCATTTTCTATAATCTCTCGTTTGTCATTGAGCACATAATTGAAGGTGCTATAGGTCACCATTGTGTTCATGAAGAGTTTTGGGTGCAGCACACTGTTCCACCGCAGGCTCAAGGCACTGTTACCCCATATCGTCGACCCACCGGTGTTGGTAGTAAATGCGCTGAAACGGTCTCGCCCGCTATAAGCACTGAGATAAAGGCGGTTATTATTGTTTAAAATACAATTAGCCTTCAGGTTCAGATCCCGGAAATTCAATTCCAGATCATTGGTGAACGGACGCCACAACGCGTCGATCCACGTGCGGCGTGCAGAGAGTACAACCGATGCCTTGTCTTTCTTTATGGGCCCCTCCACTGTCAGTCCACCCTTCAATAAACCCATACTGAATTGACCGCCCCACTTTTGCATATCTCCATCCTTTGTGCTTACGTCTATCACAGACGCAGTTCGCCCGCCATATCGGGCAGGGAATGCGCCTTTGTAAAAATCTACCGACCTGATGGCATCAGGATTATAAATAGACGTAAGCCCGAAAAAATGGTCCACATTATACAATGGCACTCCGTCCAGCAAATGGAGATTCTGACCCGGGTCTCCGCCTCGCACCAGCACCAGGCTACCCGCTCCCGATCCGGTCTGCACACCGGGAAGATTCTGCACAGTTTTAATCACATCGTTCTCACCCAACAGCACTGCCCTTGTCTTGATATCGTTGTGTACTATGTGATGGAAACTTGCTGCCTGGTTCATTGCTTTTGCTGAGATCACCTTCACCTCCTTCAGGTCAGTACCCGCAGTCAGGTAAACATCTCGCCGTGTATCACCTGCCAGATTCAACGTTGCGGTGTCAGCATTAAAACCAAGGTAAGTACTGATGAGTCTGGTGTTCTTTGCAGGGAGTACCAGTGTGTAATAACCATACATATTGGTTACCGTTCCCCACGGTGTTCCCGGCACATATACAGCCGCTCCAATAATTGCTTCCCCCGATCCTGCTTCTTTCACAAAACCATTTACCACATAAGACCTTATTGTATCTGCTTCTTTACCCTCATAAATGATCAGCACCTTATTCCCCTGCTCACGAAAGCTGACCGGCTCGCCTGAGAAGATATCGCCGAGCACCACTCCCACTTTATCCGCACCGGCTGAAACCTTTACCGGCCTGGCGACATCAACATACTTCGAACTGTACGAAAAAATCACACCAGTTTGTTTACTGATATCTTCAAGATAAAAACCTACATCTGCAGTGCGTTTTGGCGGATTGTACGGATATGACAATGGTTGCTGTGCCAAAGCCGGCACAGCAACCATCAGAACTACCATATTTATGATCACACTTAAAACACGTCTCATTGGCTATAGTGGCGAAATGTTGTATTTGTCGCCGGGTCCTTTCTCCCAACGGCAACGGGCTACGAGGCAAATCTCGGAGAGAATGGGCTCCAATCCCTGCCCGTCAAAAGATACCGTAATGAGCTGGCGACTCTGATCTGCCGGCATCGCACTCGTCAGCGTTATGTCCTTTTCAAATATCTCGGAAAGCTGAGTAACAACTGCCTGTAGTTCACGTTCGTGATAACTGATGATGCCCGTCTTCCAATACAGGAAATTCTCGTCTTCAATGGCACTGCTCACCATCTTGTCATTGTTCAGTTGCGCTTGTTGTCCCTTTGTCAGTACCACATATGTACTCTTGTCGTCGCCGGCCGAGAACTTAACCTTTCCCTCCACCACAGCCACGCTGGCGGCATGTTCACTGCATTTCAGGTCAAAAGCGGTACCGAGTACCTGCACCCGGGCAGCCTGAGCATCGATCACAAACGGATGCTGTTCGTCGCGGTGCACTTTAAAGAATGCTTCCCCTTCCAGAGATACTTTCCGCTCTTTCCCGGTAAACGTTTTATTGTATGCCAGCTTCGATCCCTTATGCAGGGTCACGTGTGTGTCGTCGGGCAGCACAACTTCCAGATTCCCGTTCTCAGCGAATACCTCCTCGGAATAACCCGGCACAGCAACGCGATAGAGCAACACTGCTACCACCAGTATCGCAGCTGCCGCCCAAGATATACTCTTCAGAGAGATGGTACGGCGCACTGGTACCGGTTTTACATCCACCGTTTTTGCGGCTACCTTCTCCCAGGCTGCTGCCGTATCAAATTCCACTCCCTTTATCAGGGCCTCCACTTCCATCCATTGTTTGGCATGAGTGTCGTAGATCTGACGGTTGTCAGGTGCGGCTTCCAGCCACTCATGCAACACGGCATCATCTTCGGGCGTATTTTCTCCGCAGAGCTTTTTAGCTATCAGTTCATCTATCTGCACATTCATCTCGTTCATCATATTAAAATACGGGTTTAAAAAATGATATTAAATAGGTTACAACGGCTACTTTCTGTGTATAATCACGAAAAATTCTCAGCGCCTTACCCATGTGGTTTTCTATTGTCTTTACCGACACTTCCAATTGCTCTGCCGCTTGTTTATAGCTGAACCCATGCAACTTAACCATCAGAAATACTTCGCGACACACAGGCGGCAACTGACCCAACGCATCAGCTATTTTGCGCTCCTGCAGGCTCAGGTTTTCCTTGTGGTGCAGCGGCGTCAGGTGCTCTTCATGACTTTCAGGCGCGTTTTCAGGGTAGAACACACCCTTGCTTTTTTGTTCCCTCAGTATGGAAATACACTTATTCCTTACCGACGTGATCAGGTAATACTTGATGCCCGGCGATGACAACATTTCCGGCTTCTGTTCCCACAACTTGATAAACACGTCCTGCACAGCATCTTCGGCCATGTGCATATCAGTAAGGAACGAGAGTGCAAAACGGCATGCATTTGCATACTCTTTCTCAAACAGTTCTTTATATAGTACTTCTGTTGTTTTTTCGTGGTGCATTGTTGGTGATTTTCATTTCTTCCGGCTACTATGATGAGTAGGGTTTACAGGTGCAAAAGAACAAAACATCTAAAATATTATTCGAATTATTCTGTATTTAATACATCACTCAAAACATATCAGGACTTTATAATTCTGTGCAGCTCTGTTCCCGAAGGGGCATTTACCACAAGGATGTACATTCCTTCTGTAAGCCCACCCGTACTGATGCGGTTGCCGCCATGTTGCAGGTCGCCCCGCTGCACGCATCCACCACCCGCCGAGAGCAATTCAAACCGCGTTTCCTCGTGCAGTGGATTCACGACCTGAATGAAATCCCGACAATTAACCGGGAATACTGTCATCCGCTTTTCTTGCGATATGGTGTGCAGGGTCGCAGGTTGCTTCCGCACAGGCACAAACCTGTAAACTGTACCGGCAGGTGGCAGACCTGTCAAACCTTTGGCCGATTGCGTTTGCCCTCCATATTCAATTGACGGTTGCATAGCCGATCCGGACAGCAAGTACTGACTCTCAGCATCGCGGGTGTTCACGCCATAGTTGCGAACAAAACCTATAAAAACTCCTGAATGTTCGGGAAAATAGTCCGCCTGATGTGCGACACTTGATGCACCAAATCGATACTCAACTGCCCCCGACTCCTCATACAACCATATCTGAAGATTAAGGTGATCTGCATTCGTATGGTACTGAAAGTACTCTTCTGCAAATCCCGCATTCGCATATTCAAATTTGAACACCCTTTGCCCCTCCACGCCGGACACGTCATATCTGAGCGGCGATTCACTTTTAAGTTTAGAGAGCCCTCGGTCGCACAGTTGCGCACCCGTGAGCATGAACCCGGTGGTCACAGCCGAGTTAACTGTTCCCGTTCCTACCACATTTGAGGCCAGATTAAATGTATTCACCACTGTGTCGCCTATCTGAAAAGCAAATCCCAGAGGTATGGAATAATTAGGCTCTACCCATCCTGTACTACTCGAAACCACAATCCCGGAAGTGAGAGGAACATATACTTCGGTACTTACTTTGAGATCATAACCCGACTGCCCAAACACCGTTGAACAGGTAAAACCAAGAGACAATAGCAGCAAACCAAGCCGTTTCATGGAACTTCTTTTCACATATAACGCTCTAACAAGCTTTTACCCCTATTTCGCCCCCGTTTTTCATCAAATCTCCCTCCGCAAGACATTTTCTGCTCCCTGTTCAAATATTTCATTCATTTCCCCTAATTTTATAAACATGAAAACAAGGATATACATATTCGCGTTTATATGCGCGGCATGCATGACTGCCGGTGCGTCTTCAGCCTTTGCTCAGAGCGAAAGGGGCAAGACCTACAAAAAGAAACATTACAAAGGCAGCGAGGCCATCTCCGAGCAGTCTGAGTCTTCTAAAGGAAAAGAAACAAAAAAATACGACGAGCAGGACTCGGGCGACGATGGTGAATCGGTCGACCAGGGAAATTACCGCAAGTCAGAGCGTTCTCGCAAGCGCGAGATGAAAAGGCATGCACACAAAGAAAAGTGGAGCCGCTACTCTGAAGTGCAATCTGCCCGCATGAGCAAATAATAATGTAGCTTATTTTTTTCACACAGGCCCATATGCGTTAACGCTACCGCATATGGGCTCTTGTTATTCAATCGCAATCTCAAACAACATACCATACATGACTTACCTACGTTCATCACTGCTGCTGGCTGCAGGCCTGTTCCTGTTTTCAGGCACTACCAACGCACAAAGTAAACGCGACCAGAAAGACGACATTTCGTACCGCCAGAAGGATTTTAAGAATGGTCGCGAATATGGCGAACCAAAACCAAACGGACCGTCAGAAAAACGCCTGAAGAAGTACCAGGAGAAAAAATCTAAGTGGAGGCTCCCGGATGCCGATACTACCTCAAAGTAATATCACGTAGTGAAGAATCTTAGAGCATGGAAGACAACCGATCTGGTAGTGCAGTTGCTGGCACTTGGGTTGCCGTGGTTACTATTCTATGTTTTCCCCGCCCATCAGCGCATCTGGCATGTCGAAAACCTCATCTCGTTGTATCTGGCCACGGGGCTCACGCAACTGGCAAGCACTATCATTAATTGGCGGCTACTTCCCGCCATCCACCGATCAAAAAGCCGCAGCTGGTACGAGACGCTCATGCTGATGCTGGCAGGCATGGCTGTCATTGCTACAATAATGAAAAGCACACTGCTTTTATTGCTGGTGCTGTTCTACCTCACACCGTTTATCACACTATGGTATCTGATACTGTCGGTGACGGAACTCTCTCATATCCTCAAACAACATGAAGCGTAGCCTTTTCTTGATCGGCATGCCATACGTTGGCAAAAGTCACTGGGGAAAACTACTCGCCGCTCATTACAGCGTGCCCTTTACCGATCTCGACGACCTCATCGAACGCATGTCAGGGCGCACAATACCCGATTTATTTTCACAGTCAGGCGAAGACACCTTTCGTGCACTCGAACACCAATGCCTCAACAATCTGGTGACGAACGACACCACACCACAGATAGTTGCCTGCGGCGGCGGCACTCCATGTTTCCTCAACAACATAGACATCATGAAACAACACGGCACAGTTGTTTGGCTGAACGCACCCATACCCTACCTGTTAAAAAATGCTGCTTCTGATACCGCCACTCGTCCGCTCATAGCCGCAACTGAAGATCCCGCAAAACGGCTCCAACAACTCTTACAAGAAAGGGAGCCTTTTTACAGCCAGGCGCATCACATTTTACAAGTCGAAGACATTTCGCTCACTACCTTTGACAAAATTCTCAGTCATGTATAGGCAGGCATTAGTATCTGGTTCGTTATTGGCAGCATTGGCGGTAATATTAGGCGCATTTGGCGCCCACGCCCTCAAAGCACTGGTCACACCCGATAAACTATTGGTGTTCGAAACAGGCGTACGCTACCATTTTTATCACAGCCTGGCACTGCTGGCAACAGGTATCATCTACAGCCATTTCCCTGCAAAGCAACTTCGCCTCGCAACCGGTCTGTTCATAACAGGCATCGCCCTGTTCAGCGGCTCCTTATACGGAATGGTATTCGTAAGCATCAGCGGTGGAAGCCTTGGCCCGCTGGGCATCATCACCCCAATAGGTGGTCTGTTCTTTATCGCCGCATGGATCATGCTGGCGCTCGGCATCACAAGCGCTAAGAAGTAATTCTACTCACTTCAAACTCATTAGTGATTCACTACCAGTCGTGCCGAGTACAAACGCTCACGCGTGGCTACACTCACCACATAAGTACCCGCAGCAAGCTCATCACACGCTATTGCATTATTCTGGTTAGCTGCATTTAGCATTCGCGTCGTCACCACCCGGCCGGTGACATCTGTTACATGCATTGTGGCAGATTCTTTAAGCAACGGCAAATTCAATCTGTACGAACCACTCGCAGGGTTCGGATACAACTTCAATTCAACTGACGCACTCAAATTCGTAGCTGTAGCGGTATTGGTAATAATGCGCACCACATGATTGTTGTGATCCGCAATGTAGATACGTCCCCAGCCATCCACCGTCACACCCTTTGGCGCACCCAGGCGCGCATTGGTGGCCATACCGCCATCACCATCAAAACCTCCCACTGTGGTACCCGCCACACGGTCTATCTTTCCTGCCGTGTTCACTACACGGATATTGTTATTTCCCTGATCAGCAATAAACACATTGCCGTAAATGTCTATCGAGAGGCCGCTCGGATAACTCAGTGCCGCCGCAGTAGCCGCACCGCCATCACCCGTGCTGCCTGACGCTCCGGTACCCGCAAAAGAACTGATGATGCCCGATGCATTTACCTTTCTCACCGTGTGGTTCAATACATCAGCTATAAACACCTCACCGCTCGCGTTCACAGCCACACCCGCCGGACCATTCAGCCGCGCAGCCGTTGCCGGACCACCATCGCCCACCATACCAGGCAGTCCCATGCCGGCAATTGTGGTGATGATATGCGTGCTCGCATCCACCCTTCTTATCACGTTATTACCACCATCAGCAACATATAGATTACCGAACGCATCAACAGCCAATGCTTCAGGACTGTTAAGTCTGGCTTTATAGGCAGTGTCACCATTACCTGAATAGCCTGCAATTGCAATACCCGCATAGTTCGATATGATGCCTGCAGGCGTCACTCTGCGCACCACATGATTGCCCGCGTCAGAAATATATACGTTACCGGCAGCATCAGTAGCCAGTGCCGTTGGCCCGTTCAGCCGCGCCAGCGTCGCCTTCCCTCCATTGCCTCCATATCCCATAGCGCCTGTACCGGCAAACGTGCTTATGATGCCGGCCCTGTCCACCTTCCGCACCACATTATTACCCTTGTCAGCTATATACACGTTTCCGGCGCCGTCTACGGCCACACCCGTGCAGCCATTCAGCTTCGCATCTGCCGCCAGACCACCATCGCCTGCATAGCCACCTGCGGCGGTACCCGCCCCGCTGCCATTACCTGCAAACCGTGATATGTATTGTGCCTGCACTGTAGTGGCCTGCAGGGCCGCAACCAGAGCAAAAGATAGAAAGGTGTGTTGCCTTATTTTCATAACGTGTGGATATTATACAGATACCTAAAGATAGCAGTTGTGCCACGTATTAACAATAGTATAGTTGTAAAATTTAGTACCATTTTCATGGTATTTTTTCCACTTTCGGGCAGCATTTCACCCTGTTTCCGATACTACCATCGCAAAAATCGATCGCTTCTGCCCCCACTCCACACATTTTCACATTAGCCTAATACCCGTACCTTTGTAGCTCCTTCAGAACAAAGCGAAGACAACACAGGGCATGACAATGAATCTATCGGAAGTATTCAGGACAGCCGGCACCGACAACCGTCTGCTGGCAATTGCAGAGAAAGTACAGAACAACCAGCGCATCTCCGACGAAGAGGGATTGCTGCTCTTCGAAAAAGGAGAACTCGCCTTCGTTGGCGCACTGGCCAACTTCATAGCCCACCGCCTGCACAACGGCAAGGTATATTTCAACCGCAACTTCCATATAGAGCCCACTAACGTTTGTGTGTTCACCTGCAATTTCTGCTCCTACTCGCGCCAGTACAAACACCGCGATGATGGCTGGGAACTGAGCCTTGAAGAAATGATGGACATGGTGCGCAAGTACGATGGCCAGCCGGTTACAGAGGTGCACATCGTTGGCGGTGTTCACCCCAAGATGAACCTCGAGTTCTTCTGCGAACTGCTGTCACGCATACACGCCCACCGGCCCGACCTTCACCTCAAAGGTTTCACCGCTGTCGAGCTCGACTATATGTTCCGCAAGGCAAAGGTGTCTACCGAGGAAGGACTACGCCGCATGCAGCAGGCCGGACTCCAATCATTACCTGGCGGTGGCGCCGAGATCTTCCACCCCGATGTCCGCAACATTATCTGCGCCGACAAAGTCGATGGCGATGGCTGGTTGAACATTCACGAAACGGCCCACAAGCTCGGCATGCACTCCAATGCTACTATGCTATACGGACACATTGAGAACTATGCCCACCGCATAGACCACATGAGCCGCCTGCGCGCCCTGCAAGACAAAACGGGAGGTTTCAACTGCTTCATCCCGCTCAAGTTCCGCAACCAGAACAACGACATGTCCAACATTAAGGAAGTGAGCATCATAGAAGACCTCCGTCTTTATGCCATCTCCCGCATCTTTATGGACAACTTCCGTAACCTGAAGGCCTACTGGCCTATGTTGGGCAGGCAGACAGCACAACTCACCCTCGCTTTCGGCGTCAACGACCTCGACGGCACTATCGACGACACCACCAAGATCTATTCTATGGCCGGATCAGAAGAGCAGTCGCCATCGCTCACCACCGAGGAGCTGTGCAACCTCATTGAAGACGCAGGCCGCATACCCGTGGAGCGCGATACCCTCTATAACGAGATACAGGTATTTGCCAACCAATAACGCACTAAAACAGCCATATGTACACCATAGCCATCGTCAACGGACCCAACCTCAACCTCCTCGGCACCCGCGAACCGGGCATATATGGCACTGAGCGCTTCGATGACTACCTGGCAACCCTCCATGCCCGCTTCCCGGGCATAGACGTTCTCTATTACCAAAGCAATGTAGAGGGCGAACTCATCAACTACCTCCATTCCTGCATAGACCGCGGCGTGAACGCCATAGTACTCAATGCCGGCGGCTACACCCACACCAGCATAGCCCTGGCCGATGCCGTGGCCGCCGTGGGCATCCCAACCATAGAGGTCCACGTGTCCAACGTACTGGCCCGCGAAGACTACCGCAAAACGTCCTTCATAGCCGCCCGCTGCAAAGGCAGCATCAGCGGCCTGGGGCTCGACGGATACGCCCTTGCAGTGCAGTATTTTGCCAATTATGCCCTGTTATAGCACCTTTCAGGCCATCGGCACACATTATTTCATAAGTTATAGATAGCCAAAACCCGCTACAGCAGCCACTTTCAGACTTTCCACAAAAAAATATGTGGCGCAATTGAAAATTCTTTTTTGAAAATCAACGCGCTTATATAATTTTGACCTCGGAGAGATGGCAGAGCGGTCGATTGCGGCAGTCTTGAAAACTGTTGACTGTAATAGGTCCGGGGGTTCGAATCCCTCTCTCTCCGCTGGTAACGATATCAATTCGGTACAAAAGCCTTGAAATCTATGATTTTAGGGCTTTTTTGCTTTCAGCCCTGTATCAAATCTTTCGGATTTACACAATGTTCAGGAGAACATTAGGTGAGCAACTTGAGAAAATATAAAATGTTCACCTAAAACTTCACAAATTTTTGATTATGAACATGTTTAGCTGGATAAAGACTTATTTATCGGATTCACATTAGCTTGCTACTAAGAGACACATATACGGGTAAATTGAAATAAAAATATTGGTGAGGCGACACAATTTAATATTTTAGCATAATGGCATCGACACTGACAAACTATAAGATATTTATTGCATCCCCTGGCGGGTTAGAGGAAGAAAGGATATGTTTTAAGGAGTTAGCCTTCGATTACAATTTGGAGGAAGCTAACCCTCGAGGTTGTCACATCACTCCTTCTGGCTGGGAGGATACCTTAGGAGGTGTTGGCCGACCACAGGAAATCATAAATCGGGAGCTAGAACAATGTGATTTTATGGTGTTAGTATTGCATGACCGATGGGGATCCCGCCCTCACCGAAGTCCCGAGTACAGATATTCATCGGGAACCGAAGAAGAGTTTTATGTTGCCTTGAATGCCCTCAAGGATTCAAACCTTCCCATGAAAGACATAGTTGTTTTTTTTAAGGCAGTTAATGATCGGCAATTAAGTGATCCAGGATCTGAATTAATTAAAGTACTTGAATTCAAACGCTACCTTGAGTCTGAGAAGACTATAATGTATGATACTTATGAAAATTCTCGAGCATTTGAAAAAAAATTGCGTAGATATTTCGGAAACTGGATACGAATTAAGAATCAATCAATTTTTCGTGCGGTAAACAATAATATATCATTTGATATCGAGTCTCAGCCAGCCATTAAGCTAGGCGAATCAAGCAGCAGTGATGACGAGATATTAGAAAAAGCGGAAGCTTACTTTGCGGAAAACAAATTTGTGAATGCCGAATTATTATTTTCTCAGATAGCAGTACGAGGCACTTCCGTTTATGGTCTGGCTAGATACGGACGATTTTTGTATAAAATTGGACAGCCTGAGCGGGCAGTAACTATCCTTTTGAAGACAATAAGCGCCTGCGAACATCAAAACAACAGGCAAGTCGAGGCATATGCTTATCAACTTTTAGGCTCTGCATATAATAAAACAAGAAACTTAGATGAAAGTATTAATGCTTTTGAGAAATCGATTTCGCTATACAAATCCGTTTACAACAATGTAGGACAAGCAGAATCGTATCTAAGGCTAGGAACAATTTACATAGATCAAGGTGCCTTTGATAAAGCAATCTCAAATTTAAATGAAGCATACACTTTGTTTGAACAGGTTAATGAAGTAAAAGGAATGGCAATAATATTGAACTATACAGGTTTAGTTTATAAGCACAAGGGAGAATTCGAGTCTGCAATAGCTTTTTACGAAAAAAGCCTACAAATGCATATCCAGAATAAGGATGCATTTAATCAAGCTATGACATTGTCAAATCTTGGAGTGAGTTATAGATCGTTAGGTAAGACGAGAAAAGCAAAGGAACTACATGAAAAGTGTTTAGAAATGATGATTCAAATGGACAATCATGCGGGTGTTCCAAGGGAATATACAAACTTGGGAATTATATATTTTAATGAAGGTGAATATGGTGATGCCGAAAAATTGTTCATAAAAGCTTACGACTTAAATGAAAAAGCTGGTTTGCTGTATGCTACAATTTATCAATTGGCATTTCTTAGCAGGATTCATGCAATTAAGCTAAATTTTGATGCTGCTTTAGAGTTTGCTAATAAATATCAAAACTTATCTGAGAAGTTCAATTTAAAAGACAGCTTAGCAATTTCACCATTGATATTTGGTGAGATTTATTTCATGATGAAGAACTTTGAGTTGTCGATTATCTATTTGAATAATTGCCTTCAGGTTAGTTCTAATTCGCCGCATCGATTAGGAAAAGTATACTATTACTTATCGAAGATTTACGAACAAATCTCGGATCATACAAAGTCTGAACTTTACAAGGAAAAATACATTTCGATATTTAAAGAAAGTCGACCAGATATATTGGAAAGAATGTTGAGAAGTGAAAATATGCTTGGAGTACTTATTTAGCTACTTTAGGATAATTTTTGCACCGACAGTTTCAAAATGTTAATGCGGTCAGTAACGTAAAAACACCCCAATATGCGCGTAGATCAATTTTTCACTAAGAATATTTCCATTAATTTTCCTATCTTTAACTAGTAAAGTTCATTAGCAGAAATAGGTTACTGCTAAATTCGGGAGCACTCGATTTCAAGACCGGTTATCTATTTGATAATCAATATACTTAGGAGTTGGGTTCTGTTCCCTCTCTCACCCGCCGAAGCTGCCAAGAGGGAAGGAGGGCTGCCCCACTCTGGCACCGGTGTTTTCGGCAGCCATGTGCAGATCTATAAAATATTTTGCGGAAATCATGGATAAAAAAGTCAGCGTGGACATGCAGTTACTTAAAACTAAACTACGAATGAATGACAATAAATTTGGTTAGAGTACACCTACTTAATGAGCCTTATTTTTTACTAGTCTAGCAGAAACTTTATCAGTAATGATATCAGAGTATTCTTCTTCAAATTTCATTTGGGCATTCTTTTCTCGTATCTGCAGTTTTGATGACAGGTAGCCCAACTTACGCTTATTTGTTTCGATTATTTCTGACCATTGATAGACATAGACTTCAATATTCTTTTCAGCTTTTTTATCGTACAGAAAGGGTATACCGTATGTGTTGAATTGAGATTTCATTTTCGAAGTTGCAAACGAAGTCAACTTGGACGATACGATTATAAACTTATATCTCACATTGTCTTTAGGGAGTCCTTGGTAGGATTCCACTGTAAAAGCATAGTCGTCAATTTGACGTAGTTCCTTTTTTCCGATTGCACATGTCGGTGCCTTTAGTTCGACGATCATTATTTCCCTGTCTTCATTATCTAGGATTTTCTCATTGAAAAATACCAAGTCAGTAATATTATGTATTCCAGGGACGTCAAAAGGAATTAAATTTTCGTCATCTTCCGTAGCCTCATATCTAAAAAATTTAGTGCTTAATTCCTCCAAAATTGCTCCTATTTGCCTGTCTGACCAAAGGTGCGATGTGCCATTATATGCTTCCCCAAAAAGCCATAATTCTTTCTCAATAATTTTATGAAGTTGGCTTCTTTCCAAAAGCACTTTTGAAATATCGCCATAGGTAAGTTGATGCAAGAAATCAAGAAATTCCAATTTAATCGCCACATTGCTACCAAATGTAATTACATTTTCCAAGTCAGTTTTTTGAAGAAGTGTTTGAAGTTTCCCTAAGCTTTCGTCTGAGAGTTTATTTACATGATTCAAAATTTCTTCAACGTGGCCACTAGTTATTGCACGTTCAATTAGAGAGTAAAACAATGAACGTAAATTCTCGTCTTTGCTCTTCAATTTATACTCGTCCTCTATGAGATACGCGATTTTTTGAAATAGAACCTTTCTAGTTTCGGCTGAAGGCAAATTGAGATTCGATGGATAAGCAATATCATTTTCAAGTTCATTAATAAACTTTTCAAATCTCTTGTTTTCAGCGCGGAAAAATGTATTGATCGTGTCCTTGATGAAATTCTTTAATTTTCGAATTTCTTCGTCACCAATATCATCCATATCAATATTCCTGAACAAATCAGATTTAAAAAAAAGTGAATCGATATAGATAAACCATGTCCCCAATTCCGGCGAATACCAATCAGACGAATATGTGTATTCGAAGGCAACTGTATAAACACCCTCATTATGTACCCGCAGAAAAACCTTTACTTTATTTAAGTCACTTTGTATTTGATAGAAGCTAAAGATAAATTCATGTGTCTCTCCATTCAGATCGATGTAAGACTCTGTTTTAGTTCTGGGAGAATCAACGACAAAATCATTAGGGTCGATCTCAATTCCATTGATTCGAAATGCCAGTTCGCGGTTAAATATTTGATAGGGATATTTCTCAAATATCGCATGATTGATGTTCGGTAATAAAAAGCTCTCCGTAATCTTATTCTTCTTTGGAACTTTTTGTTGTTTATTATGGTGTAACTTCTCAATCGTAACTTTATAGTAGGGAGCAACCTTGTTTTTTAAAATTTCTGTTTCAAATTCAAAATTCACGTTAGAAAGTGTTGACGAGACCGTTGACGCATCGAGAGGAAATGTTGTAATGCTATATTTTTTTGTGTGATCATCATACCCAACAGTCTCAATTGTCATCTTCTCTCCAATTTGTAGGGCACCAAATCTACCGATCCCTTGCCCCCCTTTTTTTACATCTGTTCCAATTTCTAGGATTTTTTTCTCAAACTCTGCGCTCGAAACCCCATTGCCATTATCCTTAACGACTATCTTTCTAAGCAAAAGCGAAGAACTGTAGTCCAAAGTTAAGTCGATTGTAGTTGCATGTGCCTGAATGGAGTTATTTAATAGTTCACAAAGAGCTGAAAACGTATCTTTATAGCTAGTTAATAGGTCTTTGATGACTCTGGAATTTGTTGACAATTGGCTTACATGTTTCATCTGTTCAAAAATTGACTTTTCAAGGTGGTTAAAAATAACATAATCAGATGACCTACTAAAAATGACTATCCGTAATTATTCAGCTAAAATATGTCAATGATCCTAATCTTTTCATAAATCTAATTTTTCCCGCCGTAAATTTCCCCCACTCGTCCTTGTCTGTGACAGCCTGTCCCGATTATTTCGGGAACGTGTGGTGGTGTGGCGCCTGCCTGCCGTCAGGTAGGTTTGTAACGCCCCACTAGCGCCGGTGTTTTTCACTGGCGCCTACTTTCCCGCCGGTATTTTCCACTGGCATCGTCAGCAAATCTGGGGGCATTACGATACCTTTTGCTTTAAGCCCACCCCCAAAAAACACGAGACTCAATCAGAACAGCAGAACCACATTGACTCGACGCGTGGACTTGTTCAGTAACAACCTGATCTGCATCAAGGCCATTCAATATTTGCAGACACCCAATGCCAGAAAAGGGCATCCAACGACACCACAATACCAATAGGCGATGTAATAATAGCAAGCCACGCAATGTCTTTCTTTTTTTGCCGCTTACCTGTTACACACAATACACCAACGACAATACCCGATATCCCAATAACAAGCGCTACCCAGGCCATGTCGCGTACCCCATTTCCCGCCAGACCAAACCAAAAAGAACAAATGGAAAATGCCAGGCTCCATATAGCGAAACCCTCATTCTTCCCATAATGCCGCTTATACTGACTCGGGGTATCCCTGAACATGCCGATTGATTATTTCGTGCCGCTAATTGTTATAAAGTTACAATAAACCACAACGTCATATCCTAACATTTGGAAGCGGATCACTTTCGAATAAGGATGCACTCGCGCATCTTACCATCATTTCATCCTATCAATCTTAGCCTGCCGACCGTAGGTGGGCTTGCCGACCGTAGGTGGGCTTGCCGACCGTAGGTGGGCCTGCCTGCCGAAGGCAGGTTCAAACAACCCACAATCCCCCCCGACAAAGCCCCCATTCGACCTCACCCTCTCCCTCGGAGAGGGCCGGGGAGAGGTTTTTACCACACTACAGAAAACGCACTATCACAGATATTCTTTTTGCCCCCTTGCTACGCCCGTTGTAACTTGTATTGATATTGGAGAAAATGAGACAAAATAGCATGGATGGCGTTTTTTATACAAGAGTAAGTGGGAAGCAAATGGGAAGTAGCTGCGCAGAAGTGAGAAGTTTTTGCGCAGTTTTGCGAAGCAGCAGGAAGCATAACTTCCCACCTTTTTATTGACAACCAATTAGTTAGCAAAAAACGTGGGAAGCAAAAAAAATCTGCGCGAAGCAACCACAACACACTTAGCAAAAATCATAAGCGGCAAACATTCCCATTATCCGATCCGGCTCATTAAACATCATAATATCAATGATAGACAACCACGGCACAAACTCCCCACCAAACTGCTCATAGTTCACCAAACGAGTCTTTATAAATTTCAGGTCAATTCCCCGCGCCGCAAAATCATCCACCGAATATAACTCCTTACCACCTATCGCATTCACATAAGTAGTCGCCCCCTCCTGCCTGCAAATATCCAGCACCCGCTCCTGAGATCTCAATTCATTATTATGATACCTATCCGCCTTCAGCACCAATTCCTTTTTCAGCCCCATATAGTTGCAGCAGGCTACCACACTGGCCGTGCCCAGGGTAGCAATAGTGTCGTGTGGCTCATTCACCACTCCCTCCACCAGCGCATACACGGCTTTATAATGTGGCGCCTTGCTATAACTCATAGCAAGGGTCTTCAAAAAGTCGGTCTTCCATCGGTCATACAGCTGCCTGTTGATACCCGTCTGATTGATAGCCACAAAAGAGCTGGCATTCTTTATAGGCACAGTAAAAATATGCTCGCCACCATTCACCAATATCTTATTCCTGTGTATCCACCCCTTTTTCCTGAACGCCACATCGTCATAGAAAACAAACTTATCTGCGGCATGTATCAGTTGAAAATACCCCACATACGGGAAAAAGTAGGGCTGCATGATGGCAAGCGTCATATAGTATCGGTTTTTCTGTAGAAAGATCCGCACACTGCTTTTAGGCAATGC
Source organism: Flavipsychrobacter sp. (assembly GCA_044220845.1). GTDB lineage: Bacteria > Bacteroidota > Bacteroidia > Chitinophagales > Chitinophagaceae > Nemorincola. Next base: position 20,967 of record JBGAQG010000043.1, read on the forward strand.
GCGGGCTGAATGTTGCCACCATAGCACCACAACAGCGCCGCAAAATTATCAATTAGTCTATACCCTGTTTTTTAATCCGCTATGATTTATATCATCTTTTCTCACTACCCGTGCACAATACCTTTGTCACTCCGGGTAGCACACAGCAACATATACCGTGTCATCACCACAACCCATCCCCGGCATTTGCCATACAAAAGATCACCCTTACTGACCTGCAAACTGAAGGAGAATGAAACAGATCAACATCGTAAAACCCTTTCTACCGTCTATAGACGAGGTATATGCCGACTTCGCCAAGTGCCTCGAGACCGGCATGGTCACCAACGGCTCTGCCAATGTTCGGTTGTTTGAAGAAAAGCTGCAGGAGTTCCTGCATTGCCGCAACAAGCCACTTACCTTCTGCAACGGAGAAATGGCGCTGTTCTGCCTCATACAGGCAGTAAAGACAAAGCTCGGCTACGATGCCCACCAGAGTTTCGATGTCCTGGTCCCCTCATTTACCTTCTCGGGCACCATCAATGCCATTGTCATGAACAACCTCAGGCCGGTATTCTGCGATGTGGACGCGTCTCTCACGCTAGATACCACCAAGGCGGGCGACCTCGCCGGCGTCAGGCTCATGGTGGTCGTGGGCGCCTACGGCAACCTCCCCGATCTTGATGCCATTGCCGCATTTGCACAGGCACACAACCTGCACATCATCTTCGACAGCGCACCGGCGTTTGCCTCAAAATTCCGCAGCGATTATGTCTGCAACCACGGTTTCAGCGAGATCTACAGCTTCCACGCCTCCAAGATCTTCAATACCATGGAAGGCGGTCTCGCCGTCACCAACGACGACGAGATACAGAACTACCTCACACTCATCCGCGACTTCGGCCAATACGAAAAAGTGAGAGGCAATGTCAGCATACCCGGCCTCAACTCCAAAATGCCCGAAATAGCCGCTATTGTGGGTTTAAAGAACCTGAAAAAGATCGATTATATACTGCAAAAGCGTCAGGAGAATATCGCCAAATACAAGGCGTTTTTCGATGATTCCCGGTGGAGCCAACACTTCAACACCATGCTCGTCCTCGACAACGTACAATGCAATTACCTCTACTTCCCCATCGTCCTCAACGAGGAAGCCACCGCGTTCGTTGCGCACATGCAGGCACACAATATCACAGTAAGAAGGTACTACACAGCCGTGCACAGTCTCGATTATTACAAAGACAAGTACCGCTCATTCGACCTTAGTTACACCGAATCTATAAAAGACCGGATAGTGGCCATCCCCATACACACCATTATGGACGATGGCGAGGCAGAACACATTTTTGAAACAGTAGCTAAATACTTCACCGCATGAAAAAGATACTCGTAGCAGGGGCAGGAGGTTATGTAGGTTCGGTTATGTGCCGCGAATTCCTGAAAAGCGGCTACCATATTGTAGCCCTCGACCGCTACTTCTTCGGTCTGGAAAAACTGGACGACCTGAACGAAAAGAACCTCACCATCCTCCGCGATGATATCCGCTACTTTGATGAAGAAGTGCTGAAAGACATAGATGTGGTCATAGACCTGGCAGGCCTCAGCAACGATGCCACTTCCGAGATCGACCCTGCTTTCACCAAAGCCATCAACTGCGACGGATCTACGCGCCTTGCCACCCTTGCCAAGAAGAACGGAGTGAAACACTACCTCTATAGCAGCTCGGCAAGCGTATACGGGTTCAGCAATATCCGCTACCTCTCAGAGACCGACAAGCTCAACCCGCTCACAGAATACTCCAAGAGCAAGGTTGCCGTCGAGAAGAACCTCATGGCACTCTACGATCACAACTTCAACGTCACCATACTCCGTAACTCCACCATATACGGCCTTTCACCCCGCATGCGTTTCGATCTGGCTGTAAATATCATGGCTATGAGGGGGTGCACCGAGGGCATCATCTACATCATGGGCGACGGCATGCAGTGGCGTCCGTTTGTTCACGTCAAAGACGTTGTTGAAGCGTTCAGGCTGTGCATGGAAACCCCCGAGGCAGCCTCAGGCCAAACCTTTAACGTTGGTAGCAACGAGCAGAACTACGCCATCGGCGACCTGGCTGTGTACATTTCAGACCTCCTGGAAGACACCAAAACCATCCACATCCCCGACAATCAGGACTGTCGCAGCTACAGCCTCGACTTCACCAAGATCAACAAAGTACTGGGGTACAGTACCCGCTATACTGTAAAAGACGGCGTACTGGAGATACAAGAAGCACTCAAAAAAGGCATCATCACCTTCGACGACCCCACTACCCACACCCTCAACTGGTACAAAACTCTCCTATATTGGGAGAGCAAAATGAATAACCTGAAGGTAAAAGACAAGATCCTCTGACGCGAAAATTGCCGAATACCGGCCAATGATCAGCGGTGCCGGATGAAACAAGAGCATTGTCCGGATCTTTTCGGTGCATACATACTTGGCTGTCTGCGGAATGCGTTATTACCTCTTTCACCACGTAGGGAACCCCAAAATCATCTATTTTAGCACCATGAAGAGAATCCTTGGTATCTGTTTGCTCCTCACCGGCACTTCCTTTGCACAAACTGCCTACTGGCAGCAACATGTGGCCACCCACCTGGAAGTGAAACTCGACGATAAGTTGCACATCCTCAACGGATATGAAGAGCTTACTTATACCAACAACTCTCCCGACACGCTGCGCATCATTTATATGCACCTGTTTGCCAACGCTTACCGGAACGACCGCACACCGTTTGCCCGCCAGCAAGAGCAGAATCGCAATTCCGACTTCTACTACTCAAAGCCCGCCGACAGGGGCTATATCGATAGCCTCCAGTTCACAGTGAACGGTACTCCTGCCGAGCACTATACCACCGAGGCCGCACCCGACATTGCTCGTCTCGACCTTCCCAAACCCCTCTATCCCGGCCAATCCATCAAGATCGCCACCCCGTTCCGCGTAAAACTGCCCAAGGTGTTTTCGCGTAGTGGCCATACCGGGCAGGCATATTATGTAGCTCAGTGGTTCCCAAAGCCCGCCGTCTACGACCGCAAGGGTTGGCACCCGATCTCCTATCTCGATCAGGGTGAATTCTTCAGCGAATATGGAACGTACGATGTGGCCATCACGATCCCGTCAAACTATGTGGTAATGGCTACCGGAAACTGCACCGATGCCTCAGAGAACGCCTTCATGGATAGCCTGGCTACCGCACCGCTTCCGCCCGATACGCTTTATCGCCGCCACTTCCCGGCCAGTGCGCTCACCACCAAGACCATTCACTTCCACGAAGAAAACGTTCACGACTTTGCATGGTTTGCCGACAAACGATACATTGTTCGTAAGGACACGGTCACTTCACCTGGTACCGAAAAAGTAATAACCACCTGGACGGCCTTCACGCCTCCCTACCAGCACAAGTGGACTAATGGCAACAAGTACCTTGCTGATGCCGTGCACCATTACGGCAAATGGGTGGGCCCCTACCCCTACAACACCATCAAGGCTGCTCTCGGCGATATGAAGGCAGGTGGAGGAATGGAATACCCTACCCTCACACTCATAGACCGCGTGGCAAGTGCCAAGTTGGAAACTGTTGTGGTACACGAGGCGGGGCACAACTGGTTCTATGGCATGCTGGGCAGCAACGAGCGAGACCATCCGTGGATGGACGAAGGTCTGAATTCATTCTATGAACAGAAGACCACCAAAGCCCTCCACCCCGACTCAACAGGTAAGAGAAAGTCGTTATTTGACGAGTCGCTGATTTATTACCAACTGGCACAAACAAACGAAGATCAGGCGATCAATAATGGCTCAGCTCACTTCCGTAACATGATCAATTACGGGCTTGACGTGTACTACAAATCAGCTCTCATGCTCGGTTGGTTGGAGGAATACATGGGCCCTGCCAACTTTGAAAAAGCCATGAAAGCCTATTTCAGCAAGTGGTGTTTCGCCCACCCCTACCCCGAAGACTTCAGGGCGGCGATGCAGCAACACACTGATAAAGACCTGTCATGGTTCTTTGACACCATCCTCAATACCGACCGCCCTATCGATTATAGATTTGGCAAGGTCCACAAGGCAGGCGATAAAACCGAAGTGACGATAATAAACAGGACAGGCATAACAGCACCGGTCAAGATCAACGCGCTGAATGCAGCAGATAGCGTCACTGCCTCTGTATGGACAGAGCCATTTGCGCACAAGACAATCACCACAATTCCGGCTGAAAACTGGACACGTCTGCGCATCGACGATATTGTTCCTGACGCGCGTACCGCCAACAACGAATACCGCCGTCATGCTTTATTGCACCGTTATGGTTTGATGTTGAAACCTGTACTGGGTCTCAACCGCTCCTATAAAGACAAGCTTTTTATTGCTCCGGCGCTGGCACAGAACTCTTACGATGGAATAATGGCCGGACTGCTGTTTCACAACCTCACAGTTCCCGAGAACCATTTCGCATATGCCATCGCCCCTATGTTCTCCTTCAACACTGAAACGGTTACAGGTGCCGCATCGGTGGGATATTCGTTTTACCCTCGTAAGACCTTTAGTTCTGTTATGGTGATGATCGACGGCAAAACCTTCCATGGCAACAGCACCGAAGTAAATCTGAAAGAGCCTATCTACGCCCGATTCACGAAGGTGGCACCATCCGTGTCATTCACATTCAAAGAGCGTAACCCGCTTAGTAATGTTACCCGCAACCTGACGCTAAAACAGTACAACATCTCTGAAGAGTCGATCAACTTCGGTACGGACAGTACATCGATACCCGTACTACAAAGTGCGAACAACATGTACGGCAGTGTTCGCTACAGCCACCACAACAACCGCATGTACAATCCGTTCAGTTACGCGATTCAAGGACATGGCAATGCCGATTTTGCCAAGATAAGTGCCGAAGGAACACTGAGGATAGATTACTACGCTAAGAAAAAGGCATTGCATGTGCGGGGCTACATTGGCAAGTTCTTCGGACTGAATAACAACCCGGCAGTTACACAGCGCTATTGGCTGAATGCTAGCTATAGCGGCATCAACGACTATCTGTATGATGGCACCTACCGTGCGCGCATGTTGCAGGATGGATTCCAGGGGCAGCAAGTATCCCCTAACCATGAGGGAGGTTTTAAGGTCCCTATCTATAATGGAGCCTACCGCACCGACAACTGGCTGGCCGCACTCAACCTTAAGACCGACCTCCCCAAGATAGGACTACCCGTTCGCCTTTTCCTCGATGCAGGTCTAATGCCCAACCCAAATCCCGGCTTCAAGAACGTAAAGGCTACACAGTTTTTCTACGACGGCGGTATCGAGGTCTACCTGTCTAAAGAAGTGGCGTTCTACTTCCCGCTTATTATGAGCGACAATTTCAGGAACAGTCTCAGCAGCACATTCGGTAACAAGAACGTGTTTGTTCGCAGCATCTCATTCACGCTGGAACTGCACAACATCAATTGGCTACGCACACCTGCAAGACTCATTAAAACTGTTTCCGGTGGGTAGGAAGTGTAAGCACTAACGGGTTGCAAGCATACTTAGGTACGGTATGGCATGGCGCATGCGGCTGCCATACCAGCTGAACATCTCGCCATCCACCAGTTGCACTTCAGCATTTGGCACTGCTGCGGCGATCTCTGCAATGTGCTTAGCCTTGAAGGGATAAGGTTCTGACGAGAGTAAGACCAGATTGGGCTGCAAAGCCTTCAATGCCTGCAGGTTCACCTCAGGGTATCTTGGCAGGTGTTCACAAACATTCAGCCAGCCCATTCTGGTGATTATATCGCTGATGAAGGTGTCCCCGCCAGCGCACATCCATGGATCCTTCCAGATGTAGTAGGCCACTCTTCGCTGCTTAGTTGCCGCTGGCAAACCGGCAAAACCACCTGCAAGCTCACGGACCAATTCACGCGCCGCTGTTCCCCGTCCTGTGATGACCCCCACCTGCTCGATCATTTGCAAGGCGTGGTCCACCGTTGTGATGTCGCTGATCCAAACCGGATATACCGATGCCAGTTCTTCGATCTGTTCTTTTGTATTCTCTTCTTTGTTAGCAATAATAAGATCAGGCTGCAATTCATCAATTATATGTCGGTGCAAGGTCTTAGTTCCGCCAACCCGCCGCTTGCTGCGAAACCAACTATCGGGGTGGATACAGAATTTGGTGATACCCACCACCTCTTCATCCAGCCCCAGGTCGTATAGAAGTTCGGTCTGCGATGGCACCAGCGACACAATCCGTTTCGGTTGCTCGGGTATCAATACTTGTCGCCCCGTCATATCAATTATTATTCTGCTCATTGCCTGCAAATACTATAGTTTACAGATCGCCCTTCACAGGTCGCAATACTATGGTTTCTGTCACCGCCCGTGGCGACAAGTTATATGCCGACCAAATGGTGTCTGCAATATCGTTAGCCTCCATTATCCGCTCAGGCGGCACACCGCTTCCCTCCCATGATGGTGACCATACGGCCCCGGGACAGATCGCGGTAACTTTGATACCCGCCTCGCGAAGCTCTTCACGCAAATTATCGGTAAAACCTAGCAGCGCATACTTAGATATACTGTAAGATCCGCCACCCGGGTACGCTTTCAGACTTGCCACCGAGCACATATTGAATATGTGTCCGCCACTCGCCATCATAGGCAGTAGCAACCGTGTGAGGTTATAGGCACTGTACAGGTTCACCTGTATCATTCGTTCCAGCTGACCATCGGGTTCATCACTTACGTTACCGGGCTGATACGTTCCTGCATTATTCACCAACAGATCCACCTTCGGGAATGACTTTTTTACTTCCGCTGCAAGCAGATCAGTACCCGCCTTATTGCCCAGGTCAGCATTCACGGCAACAATCTCCGCATGGGGAAATTGGTCCCTCCAACGTGCAACTGCAGCAGCTAGTTTCGCCTCCGACCGCGCACACACGGCCACTGAAAATCCCTTCAAGAGCAACATTTCTGCAATTGCCTGCCCAATTCCCTGGGAGGCTCCCGTCACAACAGCATATGGCATAAGTCTGATGAATTGTTAGGCCTGTAAGTTACAACCGCTACCCGATACAAAAGCCAAATGCCCCTAATGAGGGGCATTTGGTCGACTTAATATTCCCGTTATACTACCTTCTTGATGGCTGCCTGTTGTTGTCGTAATACTGACGCAAACCACCGGGTTGCGGTTGATTTTGAGGCTGTGGATTTGAAGGCCTGAACGTTTCCTGCCTCTGCGGTTGCTGTGGCTGGTATTGCGGGCGGTT
>JBGAQG010000044.1:0-26859 GCA_044220845.1 Flavipsychrobacter sp.
GTTGATTTGCGCTGCATGAACATCGCCAGACGAACGTAATCAACGAGAAGCGGCTGAGCGTCGTCAACACTTTTCAGAATATCGGTCTTATCAAAATTGTTGTCCGGTTGCCAGATGTCGGATACTGTTACAAACCTGTTTGTCAGCTTCACCCTTTCAATGAACCCCTCAATCTGCGTATTCTCTCTTGCATAGATAGCGGTCGTTTGCAGCAATACCAATGCCACAATACATTTCTGTAATAGTCTCCTGAACATTTTTTTGAAGAATGGTTGAGTTAATTAGCAATCTTTCAAAGTTATGAGTTTTCACAATTCGTTTAGTTACTCACATACGAATATTATAAACACACATATACACATTACACTAAATTCAAATCCACAAAAGTTAATTTTAATCAAATGATTAAATAAGTTGTTTAAATTCAAAAGAACCACACTACCTTTACACCGAAATATGCCGGCAAAAAAGCAACATAACCTTTCCACAGAGGCCCAGATCAAGGAAGCCGCCCGCAGAGTGTTTACCTCCAAGGGGTTTGCGGCTACCCGCACCCGCGATATTGCAGAGGAATCCGGCGTGAACCTCGCCCTCATCAACTACTACTTCCGCAGCAAGGAAAACCTCTACAACATCATAATGGTAGAACAGGTACAACTGTTCCTCCACTCAGTTACCGGCATTCTCAACGACCCTACCACATCACTGTTCACCAAACTGGAGATAGCAATCGACCACTACATTGACATGCTCATCGCCAACCCCGGTCTGCCCATCTTTGTGATGAACGAGGTGAACAACATTCCCGAAAACCTCGTAGAGAAAGTGGGCTTCGGCAACCACAACGCCGGCGACCTGTTCATTGCGACACAGTGGCTGGAAATGACCATGGCCGGCGAGATACAGCCCATTCATCCGCTCCACCTCATAAGCAACGTCGTGGCAATGACAGTTTTCCCCTTCATCGCCGCCCCACTGTTACGCAACCGCTCCGGTATGTCGGTAAAAGAATACAACGAGATGATGCTGCAACGCAAGACGCTTATCCCGCACTGGGTAAAGACCATACTCACCACACCTGTCCCCGAACCAAACAAACCCGAACTATCATAAACGAACCTGAATCGAATTGTATGCATAAACACACCGTAACATCGATCCTGCTGGCGTTCTCGGCATACACCGCAGGCGCACAAACTACCTTCGCCTCCGTTGAGGACGTATGGAAGTATGCCGAAACGCACAACGTATCCATTGGCAATGCCACGCTTGAAGCCCAAAAAGCCAAACGCGGCACACAGCAGGCGTATATGGCCTTCCTGCCTTCGGTGAACACTTCTGCCAACTTCACCGACAATACTACGATACAGACCACCCTCATACCCGCTGTCATCTTCGGCGGACCCGACGGTGTGTACAAACCCGTGCAGTTCGGCCAGAAATACAGCTACAATGCCGGCATCACCGCCCAGCTGGATCTCGTGAACCTGCAGACCTGGCACAACGCCCGAATCGCACACGAGACCGAGGCCGTGAATCAGGCACAGGTGGCCAATACCCGCCGCAATACCTATCAGCAGCTGGCCGGTCAGTACTACGCCTGCCTGCTGAACAAGGAAGCCCTGCGTCTTGCCAACCGCAGTGCCGCCGTTGCCGACTCGATGGTGGAGGCCGTTACCAACAAGTTCAACGAGGGTACTGTGAACCAGCCCAACCTCGACAATGCCAAACTGAACAGCGAACGCGCCCACCAGACCGTTATTACCGCTTCCTATCAATACCGCACTTCGCTCAATTCACTGCGATCGCTCCTCGGCTTCGAGCTCTCTGACTCGCTGCTAATTGCCGGCGACCTCAAGCCGGGACAAAAGCCCGCATTCACCGGCTTCACCGAAGACCCTTCCGTTAGCCTCGCCTACCATCAGTCGCAGCTGAACCTGGACAAGCTGAAGGCATCCAATGCCGGTGTATTCCCTACCATCAGCCTGCAGTACAGCACCAACACCCAGCAGTTCGACAATACGTTCCGTCCGTTCGATGCTGCAGGACCGCAATGGTACAAAGCCAACTTCTGGACCCTCAAGGCATCCTGGTCCATATTCAACGGGGGCAACCGCTGGCTGCAATCACAACGCAACAAAATAAGCTACCAGCAGGCCAATGCCGATCTGGAACAGGCGCGCCGCCAGTCTGTCATAACTGACGAAAACCTGCGCCTCTCCTACAACAAGGCAGCCGAACTGCTCGCCCGCGCGCAGAACATCATGGACCTTTCCTACGACAACTACCGCCACACCACCCTGCGCTACGAAGAAGGTATCGCCTCGCTCGAAGACCGCCTGCGTGCCTTCTCCGACTTCATCAACTACCAGAACCAATACCTCAACAGCCTCTCCGAGATGCTGATCCAATCATATAACATCAAGATACGCCAACAAACATTCTGATATGAATAAGACCATCATATTCACCGGCGCTGCGGCAATGCTGCTGGTAGCATCGTGCAAACCCAAATTTGAAGAAGGCACCCCGAAGACCGGCCCGGTTACAGAAGCTGTGTTTGCGTCGGGATCCATAGAACCCAAGGACGCTTACACCCTCACTTCCATTTCCGACGGCTTCATCCAGAAGGCCTACGTGTCTGAGAATGACATGGTCACCGACAAACAACTGCTTTTCCGCCTCGATAACCGCCAGCAGAACACACAGGTACAGATAGCACAGACCAATGTGCAGTATGCCGAGATGAACGCTTCGGCTTCGTCGCCGGCACTGGCGCAGATACGCGCCCAGCTGGAGGCCGCCCGGGTGCGCATGCAGACCGACTCCACCACGCTGGCCCGCTACGAAAGGCTCTATGCTACCCGCTCAGTGTCCCGCCAGGACGTGGACAATGCCAATGCGGTTTTCCAGGCATCGCTCAGCTCGTGGAAGGCACTGCAGGAGAACTACCGCGCCACTGCCGACCGTGTGAAGCAGGAACTCACCAATACCCGTTCCCAATTGCAGAACGCCCGTGCCGCCAATCAGTACTACGACCTCGTGGCCATTGGCGCCGGCAAGGTATATCAGGTATTCAAGAAGCAGGGCGACCTCGTGAAGCGCGGCGACAAAGTGGCGCAGATCGGCAACCCCGACTCCATTATCGTGTATCTGGACATCGATGAGGGCAGCATCGGCAAGATACAGGTGGGCCAGCAGGTGCTGGTAGAACTCAACACCGACAAGACCCGCACACTCGAGGCGCGCATCTCCAAGATCTACCCCCACTTCAACGAAACATCACAGTCCTACAAGGTGGAAGCACGCTTCCTCAAAGAGGAAACCGGCATCCTGTCGGGTACCCAGCTGCAGGCCAACATCATCACCGGTCGCAAGGACAATGCCATCCTCATTCCGCATGCCTTTGTTACAGGCGGCAATAAGGTACTGGTGAAGCACGGCGACAAGATAGACACCACCGTCATCAAAACAGGCATCGTATCAGACGACTGGATAGAGGTCATTTCAGGCATCTCCGCTACCGACAAGATCGTTAAACAGAAATAACCACCTCATGAAGTTCAACGTCAATACCGAGATAGCGCTCACCTACCTCACCTCGCGCAAGAAGCAAACACTGGTTGCCGCGGCCGGGGTCATGTTCGGCATCTCCATGTTCATCTTCATGCAGTCGCTCATGAAGGGCACCAACGACTACTTCGAAAAGATGTCGTTCACCAACACGCCCCACATCAAGGTATTCAGCGAGAACAAGGTGGCCGATAACCACATGCTCCGCACCTTCCTCAACGACGCCTCCGAGAAGATACTCGTGAACCCCAAGCAGCTGAAACAATCGCAGGGCCTCACCAATCCCTATGGCATCATTGCGCAGCTGCGCCGCAACAAAGAGATCTCCGGCATCACGCCACAGGTCACCGGCAATGTCATCTATACCAGCGGCAGTGTGGAATTGCCAGGCAACATTGCCGGCGTGGACATAGAGGAAGAAAACCTCATGTTCGATGTGCAGGGCAATATGGTGGCCGGCAGCCTGCACGACCTCAACCGCGTGCAGAACAGCATTCTGGTGGGCAAGGGCATTGCCGACAAGCTCAGCCTGCACGTGGGCGATAACATCACCGTGCGCGCCGGCAACGGCAACCTCGTCATCATGCGGGTTGTGGGCATCTTCGCCACTACCGTGAAGGCGGTGGACGAGACCAAGTCTTACGCCAACATTGCAAGGGTGCAAAGCCTGATCGGTAAAGACCGCAGCTACGTCACCGAGATCAAGATCAACCTCAAAGACTACAACCGTGCCAACATCGTGGCCCGGGAGATAGAGACCATCACCGGCTACAAGGCCGAAGACTGGATAAAGGCCAACGAACAGCTGAAAGCCGGCTTCAAGGTGCGCGCCGTCATCCTCAACTCTGTTATCGGTGTCATACTGCTGGTGGCAGGCTTCGGCATCTACAACATCCTCAACATGACCATCTACGAAAAGATCAAGGAGATCGCCATCCTCAAGGCACAGGGCTTTTCGGGGCGCGCCGTCACCAGCATCTTCCTGCAGCAGGCAGTGTTCATCGGCATACTGGGTGGTCTGGTGGGGCTCACCCTCGGCTTCTCGCTCACCTACATGGTATCAAGGATATACATAGGCGCGGGTTCACTCAAATACCTGCCCATGTCATTCTACATCCCTCATTACCTCGAGGCACTGTCATTCGGCATCCTCACCACCATTGCCGCCGGCTACTTCCCGGCACGCAAGGCTTCTAAAGTAGATCCTGTAACCATCATACGCGGATAATATGGACAACATAGCATTAAAGGCCTCCGGCATCAATAAGTACTTTCACGACCCTGTGACCATGCAGGTGCTGCGCGACATAAATATGGAAGTGCATAAGGGCGAGTTCGTGTCCATCATAGGCAAGTCGGGCTGCGGCAAGTCTACCCTGCTCTATGTGCTGTCCACCATGGATACCGACTACGAAGGCTCACTCACCATCAACGGCACCAATACCACGGGCCTGTCGCTGAACCAGCTGGCACACCTGCGCAACGAGTCCATTGGTTTCGTGTTCCAGTTCCACTACCTCCTGCCCGACTTCACCTGCCTCAAAAACGTCATGATACCCGCCCAGCGCCTCGGCAAGTATTCGGCTGCAGAGGTGGAACAACGCGCCTACGAGAAACTAAAGATGTTTGGGGTGGAAGACCAGGCACTCAAAAAAGCAGGCAAGCTGAGCGGCGGCCAGCAGCAGCGCGTGGCCATTGCCCGGGCACTCATCAACGATCCCGCCATCATCATGGGCGACGAACCCACCGGCAACCTCGACTCGAAGAATACCGGCATTGTGTTCGATCTGTTCCGCCAACTGACCGTAGAATACAAACAAACGCTGATAACAGTGACCCACGACGAGGACTTCGCACGCCGGTCAGACCGCATTATAGAAATGGCCGATGGACAGATCCGCCGTTAGCGGCCGCTCATCGTCACCACATACTTCAGTATCAGTTCTTCGGCGTGCGCGTCCAGCACTGTGCTGTTCTTGTTCACTTTCTTCACCATTGGCGGAACTACCGCTCGCCATGTGGCCTCGCTCTCAGCAGTAGGTTTTTTAAGCGCATGACACGTGCCGCAATTGGCCTCGTATAGTTTTTTGCCCTCCATCATATCGGCAACATTATATCCGGGAAACTTCGCAGCACCGCGCTCCACATCCGCAGTACCTATTTCTGCTTTCTTCGACGCAAAACATCCTGCCAGCGCTACCGTAGTCACCAATACAGCTATCTTCTTCATAAACCTTTATGTGTGTTGTTGCATTAAAGATAGGAATGAAAAACATTCTGAGGCAAATAGGCAAATAGAAATTTGCTAAAAACTACGCACAGGCCGCACAGTGCATTGTTTGGCCTTGTTATCGCTTGCCGTAGTGCCGGTGCCAAACTCTTGCGACCATGCATTATCGACATCAATTTCGCTTGAACTCCAGTAACTACCCGTCCCGAAACCACCAATTGCGGCCTTGTTCTGATACAATCTGTTTAGTTCGTTCTTGCTGGGCAGGTACCAGTCGTCATAGCCGGCCCTCACCAGTCTCAAGCACTCCGCCGCGGCATTGGAACCCGTACCCTGTATCGCTACAATAGTCCCGGTGTTTGCCGATCCTGTACCAAGGGCCGTGCCCGTTGCACCTGTTACCATCATCGCTCCGTTATACCACACAAGCGGCGTAGTACCCCAGTCCTCTGTGTATGCGATCAGTCCGTGTTTTACGCCCGCGTCATATCCCGGGTCTCCGAACTGCAACACATACGCGATCACTCCGCCGCCATAGCGCTCACCAATGGTATAAGATACCGGGCCGGTCACTTCAATTTCCTGCGCATTACCACTACCGCCACAAGTATGATTGACATAATACCTGATAGCCACCACACCTGCAGCCACTCCCGTCACTACCCCATCACTACTCACCGTTGCAGTCGCTTCATTGCCACTGGTCCACTTGCCGCCTGCCATGTCTGCACTCAGCTTTATTGTATTACCAATAGCCACAGAGACAGGCCCTGTGATCTTGGGAATGATCAGCGTACCATCACACGGGGTTTTATCACCGCCTTTTTTGCACGAAGCGAGCACTGCAATTAGCACAACCAGTAAGAAGAGGTATCTTTTGTTCATAAGTAGGAGAAATGCGTATTGTTTATAGGAAAAGTGGTTTTACTTACCGGATTTTACCCTGTATAGTGCTGCAATTTTGCACAGCAAGTGCCGGCATAACTATTCAGTTGCTTCCTTACACAATACTACATCATTGATCTCAAAATGTACTTTGGCCGGTTATAAAAAAGCGGCGGTCTGTGGAGCATCTGCACAAGCATATCCAGTAAAAGTTTTACACATTTCACCTAAATTTACAATACATCAATGGTTCAAGTAATTTCTAACGATATCATACAGATAGTTTAGTTATTCATTATCATTCTTAAAGGCACTAAATCGTTCGTTGTATTCATCGTAATAATAATCACTATGAAAAGCGCAGCTACCGCACTCCTACTGATAATATCCTCAACTTTCTTACACGCACAAAATGCGTCCGAAATGCAGTACTCCCCCGAACTGCAGAAGATCATATACCGCCTGCAGACTGCTAACAGGTTGGAGACAGAAGACCCGCCTCTCATTTTAATAGACGCTTACACAGGTGAGGAACCGAAATTTGTAAGAGACTACGACTACTTTGAGGTACTTAAAGAAAAGGCTACGTCCCGCCAATTATTTGAGCTTTCGAAACGTCCTGAAAAATACTTGCCGATCTACGCATTATGGGCACTCATGTATCGCAATGACCCACTTGTTGATTCGGCATTTTTAAATTTATTCGACAGAAGCCCATATGTAACTGCTCAACAGGGCTGCCTGGTTGAATCGGGACTTAAGTGGTTTGAATTGACCAGATACTACCTTAATCGCTGTTGTCCGGCAACAGTCGATAGAGTTGACAGCATTGTTCTATTCACTCACCACTTCAACTATGACTTACTCGCGACTACACTTTCGGAACGGGTCAAGCCGCGTTTCGAACCGCAGGTCAGGACACTCGCGTTTAATATGAACAGATTGTACGCAATTTTCTACATGTACGACTATCACGCTGCAGAATATCCGGAAGAAATAAAAAAAGCAATATTCACCTATTTCAAACGCACAGAAACCGGTAAAAGAACCGAGATCGAACTGTCTAAAATGCTCAAAATATTACTGAGTTTCCGCGACCCTGAAATTAACACAGTAGTTGTAAGAAGACTCAAGAATATCCCGGACTGGTTAAAGAACAAAAAATCCGTTGATCGGATAATGAGTGAATACAATATTACAGGTTACTATTGATCAGTATGTTTACCCGAAAAATCGTAAACATCGTCTTCCCCAAGACTGAAAATTGATTCTGTTCTCAGAAACTTTTTCGTCGAGAGAGGGTAAAATATAAATGTGCGTGTCAGACGCGAAAGGCTGAGGCGTCAGCAGGCGGAGGCGTGATCTTCAACGCTCGCCAGGTTTTTACAGGTTTTGGCTCCTTGGCAGCGACGGGCTTCTCAGGAATTTTTATTTGGTTGGATTTTGGCGGAATCTGTTGATCTTCAATAGCAAGGTGGGAAGTTTGCTGCATTTTGCTTCCCAAAACCTGCGCACTACTTCCCACTGGCGTTTCGATTTGGGAGGTTTTGGGAACGTTGTCAACGGATTCGTTCGGCAACTCAGTGCCGGAAATTTCTTCATTTATAGTATGTGGTGTAGTATTGTCGGACGATGGTTGTTCGTCGTATGGGTGAGGGATACCCCATTGCTTATAAGCTTCAATGACATCGGGATCGCTGAGATATTGCTCCTGAAGGTCGAGTTGTCGTTCAGTTATGTCCTCTTCGGGGACGGGTATCCGTCCCATGGAGTTGAATGTGTCGGGTTGGACATGCTGTGCGTAAACGGAGGCACGGGCAGAAATAAATTCATCTATATACGGATGGATGCTACGGGCAAGCTCGGGGTTGCGCTGTGAGACCATTTCCATAAAGTAGCCGAAGAGCTCCATGTTCTCGTTTATGGTGCAACGATTCTGCAGTTTTTTGGCTGTGAGCGTGAGCCTGTGGAGGCCTTCTATTTCTTTGAATGTGACCGGGTTGGTCAACCGACTCTCGGAAAGGTAGCTTTCGGTAAGGTGCCCAATGATGTGGTAACAGTTCTCGGCCAACATGGAAGGTAGATATTTCGCCGATTGTTTCAGGCGGTTCCAGTCGCCTTCTTTGACCCATGTAGATATGCTACGGCGGCTGACGCTGAGCAATGAGGCGATCTGGGTGTTGGTGAGGCCTGTCTGAAAAAAGAGGGTCTTTGCCTGGTGTTTCTTTTCGTTTATCATGATGGTGGTTTTATAGGTTTAGGTACAAAGGTCTGTTGCAATTTCGAATTCAACAGGGACAAATTTCTATGATAGTGCGTTTTCTGTAGTATCATAAAAACCTCTCCCCGGCCCTCTCCAAGGGAGAGGGTGAGGTCGAATAAGGGCTTTGTTGGGGGAATTGTGGTTTGTCTTAGCCTACCTGAGGTGGTTTGTCTGAACTAAGATTTATATGATTTAAAGATGGTAGGATAATTTTACCAGACAGATTGTGAATTGTATGAACCTGCCTATCATGCAGGATCAGCAGGGGATGGGTGTTTTCGCTGGTGACGAGACCGGGAACCAATATGACGTAGTCGGAAGACTATGCCAAGCGATTTTTAAATTATTTGGAATGCTACGCTGATATGGGCTCACCATGACATTTTATTATTTCAGTTCCCGGCACACTGCGCTAACAACCGGACACACTGAGGATAAGTGAACCGTGCTTTTCTTATTCTTTTATGATTTTTTTGACGAAAATCTGCCTGTCTAATATTACTCTTAAAGTATAGATTCCATTGGGCAAGTTGGCTATATCTAATTTGTTTTTGAAATCACTATCTGTAACTATGATGCCTACATTGTTAAACAACTGTAATTGTCCTTTGTCAAAGCGCCAGGGAACTTTGATAAAAATACTATTGCGTGTGGGATTGGGAACAATAGTTATTTGCTCAGAAAACTGGGCTCCTAGTCCTGCGGGCGGCGTAACAACTAGTAAGGATGAGGACGATGTATCTGTGCAATCCGAACCAATGGATGTTACGCAACGGTAACGTCTGTGATCGAATGCCCAACCGGCATTTTCTATCATCAACGAATTTGTGAAAACACCGCTGAATGGCCATACATTAGCGAGATCAAAAAAACCTGTGCCAGTGTCTTGTTGCCACTGAAAAGTTGGGGCCGGTAAAGATGTAGTGATCGAGTACCGTGCGGTGTCTCCTTCTACCGTAGTATCATTTACGGGATTTGAAATGATAACAGTTGAACATCGGATGATCTTTCTCACCCGTTGGCTCATAGCTTCTGTAACATACAGGTCACCTAAGGAGTCCAACACAATATCTGTCGGGTATCCGACGGCCGCAGCTGTTGCAGGCCCCCCATCCCCGCTGAACGGAGCTATACCACTGCCGGCATAAGTGGTAATTATCCCAGAAGGTGAAATCTTGCGTATACGATGATTACCCATATCGGCAATAAAGACATTTCCGAAGGAATCAGTCACAACCCCTTCAGGGAAACGCAACATCGCATTAGTTGCCGGTCCTCCATCTCCTGAGTAACCAGGAGTCCCATTACCTGCAATAGTGCTGACAATACCCAAGGTACTTATCTTTCTTACTTTACAACTGTTATTTTCAACAAAATACAAGTTACCACCAGTGTCAAAAGCCATGCCGGTAGGATAATTTATTTGTGCGGCGGTGGCCGGTCCTCCATCGCCAGAACTCCCATAGGAACCATTTCCGGTAACCGTACTGATTATTCCTGCACTGTTCACTTTCCGTATACGCATGCCTGTATTTTCGGCAATATACAAGTTGCCATGCCGGTCGAACCTCACACAGGCCGGGGTGCTTAGACAAACACTAGTAGCGGGATCACCATCTACGCCCGAAGACAAGCATCCCAAACCACCTGCAACGGTCGTAATTATTCCTGTTGTTGAAATTTTTCTTACAGAATTATTATTAAAATCTGCTATGTAAAGATTTCCAGCGGTATCTGTAGTTATTTTATGTGGCCAATATAATCGGGCACTTGTTGCGGGGCCGCCATCACCTACATAACCCGAAAGCCCATACTGACCACCATATAGTGTAACAATCCCCGTGGGGTCGATCTTACGAATTGTAACGTCATCCTTTGTTGATAAAAATATATTTCCGTTTTTATCGAAAGCCATTCCATGTAATGACCAAAAGAAGGCTGCAGTAGCCGGACCGCCATCACCAGTAGCGCCCGTGTACACGCCAGAACCAGCTACTGTAGTGATGATATTCTGCGCATTTGCCAGGAACGGAATAAAGGCTATACTAACCAGGAGTTTTTTCATGAGGTTTATATTCAGATTATAAATGTACAGTATTTTCTGTGACAGTTTCAGAAACTGCAGATAATGCGTACGTTACGGCGGAGGGAAATTCTCAGGAATTTGTGAAAAAGATTTTTTTAGTGCCGGAGAGACGCGAGGGGTATGATTGGACGTTCCGGACTCGCTGCGCTTACATCAGGAACAACAGAGCGTCATTCAACAAATGCCATGGTTCAGCGGGGACCGGGAAACACTATGACGTAGTCGGGAGACTATGCCAAGCGATTTATAAATTGTTTGGAATGCTACGCTGATCTTGGCGCGAGTGGAGCCCCGTCGGGGCTAACGCTTTGTAGCTGATAAGAATAATTGAGGAAAGAGCCCCGTAGGGTGCTCCCCCATTTATGTATGGATAGCCCTTACCGGGCATTGAACTACAATGTTCATTTTTTTGCTACAAAGCGATAGCACCTATCGGCGCTTCAAACAAATGCGCTTGGCGGGGCATTATGGAGATCAGAAACCCTAACAGGGGTTACAAACGCTATACCCCGCGGTCAACACCTATTATTTATCTACAGAATTCATTCCAAATGTACTTTGGCAATTCATAATTGACGAACAAGTACTTACTATCAGAATATACCGCATGATCAAAATTATCCATACAAATCTCCTTTACCAACAAGTCACCGGAATACACACGTATGTTCATTCTTGCATCAATTCGTTTGTCTGTGTCATGGGTTACCCTTCCTGAAGCAATGTATTTAATAATAGAATCATATTCAGGTTCATCGCCGCGCATCGTATATTCTCTGTTGTTATGCCCCCAAGCATTTCCGACGCAACAACAATTAATTCTGTTGTGAGGTAAAAACCAACTATCGCATAACACCTGCACGGTTATTCGTTTTGATCTCTTTTTCTTTTTTTCAGCAACTTCCGAATTACACCCAACAAACAGAAATACTAAAGAGCATGCTATTAAGACCTTTAAATTACCCATACTTCGATCTATTATTCATTCTAAAATCGTTTGTAGTTCACGGATACTTGTATGTAAAGTGAGACGAATACCAAATAACTAGAATCAATTCTCTTCTTCATCAATTTCCTTTCGAAGCTCAACCATCCTTGCAACCAGCCTTTTACCAAAAAAATATATCCACAACATCAAAATTGGAAAAATGATCAACACATAGGCAAGACCATCTAACACATAATCTCCTATTTCCAAAATAACAAATGGAATTACATATACGCACAATATCAACTTACATGCGGTCAATAATAAATGCCTTGTTTTTTTCGTAGCATTCATTTTGGTGAATATTGGTCAGATTAGTATGTGTCGATACAGAGAAAAGTAGGTTACCTATTCTAAATTGCTATCTTGATGTTTATCTTTTTGCTCTTTCAGTTTCTGAATTTTCTTCGTAGTTGCCCCTCCAAATACATACACCCATGCTAATGATGCTATTAACCCCAAGAAAATAATTGGCTTATCCACCCATATTAATCTCGATACAACAATGAAAGTAGCTGGAATTACTAAGCAGTTAAGCAACAAGACCACTGCTAAGCGTCTCATATTCGTCCTATACATCTCATCATCCATAATTCATGTAATTGGCTGAACTAGTACTATAAAGGTCACTTTTTTATCACTTTCCACGAGTATTTTGTCACTTCCGGATAGCCAAAATTTGATCGATAGTACTCACGCCGTATCAACCTTCCGATCTCATCATAATATAAAAACTCATCATTGCAATTCCCAATAGCCAAACTACAACGGCTCTTCTTCCGGGTAATTTTCCCTGCGTTATCTGAATAAATCGTATCGATGGATAGAATCTTATTGTGCTCATCGAAACGTACCACCACATTCATGCTGTCATTCTTCAGGTACTTCGTGACACCTGTATCTTTCGTAACATTTTGTTGTTCTGTCTCAACATTGATGCCCCTGATTGGTTCTCCAACAAACACAACTGAAATCATGTGCCCATTGGTGTCATATCTAAAAAATTTGGTGGAAGAAAGCCCATTATGAAATGTAGTCAGTTTAGCCAATTGGCCGTTTTCGTACGTGTATGTCATAATTTGGGGACTAGAATCAACCCAATTACCCCACGCACTATTTTTATAATAGTAAGTGGCGATTGTTTGAAGCAGCTTACTTGTTGGTTTGGGAAACAGAGAATCGTATATATATATTGTCTTCGAATCAATTGAGTACGCACTCTCTAGTCGTTCTGTCAAAACACCATTAACATAAGTAAAATACTCATTTATTTTTCCATTCGACGTGTCTTCAGGATAGGAATGAGAAAAACTCCACGAAGTTCTGAATGTTAGCAGACCACCAGTGTATTGCTCGACCGACTCGACTATTTCGTTAGAGCTGTCAGGCGTGTTGAACATTATAGCACTGACTACACTATCAGACTGAGAATAGCATTTCGTGAAAGTCGAGGTGAGAATACAATAAATGTATATAGCAATTAACTGGCGCATTGCATAAATCAAATACCTACGTAAAATAGTAAAAAAATACGGGACATCTTGAATAACGCTTGCAAGAACCAATGTCAGTTCCTGACTCCCCTACCTGCCGCCGTGCAGGCTCCAATTCCTAATTCCTAACCTGCCGGCAGACAGGTTCCTAATCCCCAAACAATCGCCACATTAAGTAGCTTTGCAGCATGGCAGTTATCCATCCGTTATCTGAAGGGGTATTTACAATAGGACACGATAAAGTATTTGTACCGTTTAATGTGGAGACCGATGTGCTTACCGACCGGCCCACGGGGTCGCTGCTGGTGGAGGTGCAACCGTTTCTGGTGGTGACAGATAAGGATGTGATAGTGCTGGAAACCGGCCTGGGCTTCAACAATGCCGACGGGGTGCTGCAGATACACGACAATCTGCGCCGCCACGGCTACGAACCCGCCGCCGTGACCAAGGTGCTGCTGACGCACCTGCACAAAGACCATGCGGGTTGCCTGGTGTTCCGCAGCAACGGCATGGTGCTGCCCACCTTCCCCAATGCCGATTATTACATCTACCGTCCCGAGGCCGATCATGCACTGGCCACGGGCATGCCATCGTACCATCCCGAGGATATCGAGCCGATACTGGGCACGGGCCGTGTGCGCTGGATAGATGGCGAAGAAGGGGTGATAGACGGATACATACACTACATGCACTCGGGCGGGCATTGCCCCCAGCACATTGTGTACCTTATAGACGATGGCACCGACAAGGTGTTCTTTGGCGGCGACGAGGCACCCCAACTAAAACAAATGAAAATGCGCTATGTGGCCCGCTACGACTATGACGGCAAAAAGGCCATGGCCCTGCGCGAGCAGTATGCCGAGCGTGGACGGGCCGAGGGTTGGCAGTTCCTGTTCTACCACGATGTGAAAACGCCGGTATCTACGCTGTAAAACGACTATTTGGCCGTCTTCATGCACTTGGCAAACTGCATAATGGCATTGGCACTATCGGCAGGGAAGGTCTTCTCCTGACCCGCTATGATGAATTTGGATATCTTCTTGGATGATATCTCGTCGATCTGGCCGGGATTGAGGGTGTAGAAAACGTAGCGGGTAGCCTCGGTGCGGTCGTCGGTGAAATCGTGACTCACATCAACGGTATCGTCCACTATGCGCGAGTTATCGTCAAACACTATGGTCAGCGATTTCTCCTGCTTTTCGGTCTGTCCGCCATCGGCAGTGGGGTTGTAAATGGCCTCGAGCGGGCACACCACATGGAACATGGCCACGAAGTTGTCGTAGGGGAACTCTTCGTCCTTGCTGATACTGCGCTTGAGCCTGATGGCCGGAGTTTCGTTCTGTTTGTAGGGCGTCGAGAAGTCGGTCTGTACCTTATTCTCAGACACCTCCTTCTTTAAGAGCTTGCAAAAATCCTGTGCGGATGCACCCTGAGCCAGTGCCAATAGCACCAAAGTATAGAGCAACTTCATGAGTAAACAGTTTAAAAAGACGGTATAAATATAACAATTAAGCAAGCAAATGACAAACACCACTACTGTACACATTGCTACCTATGGGCGGTTTGGGCTATCTTTGCCCCCGTTGCAACTACTTTTACGTTTCATGGCCGAATCAAACAAACTGACAAAGTCCATCCTGATAGCATATGGTTTCTTTATTGCCCTCGCGCTGGCGTGGTTCGTGACCAGCTTTGTGGTGGGTGGTTACTTCAATCTGGTGGCATTCATCACACTGGCGGTTTTCAGCGCTCAGGCCTATTACAAGAACCGTATTGCCAACCTGGTGCTGGGGCTTATCATACTGCCTGCGTCCATCTTCTGGGGGCTGCAGTTTGCCTACTCGGGCGGCAAAACGGGTTTCGATACGTTCATCAATGTGATGTTGCTGCTGTCGGCCACGAGTCTGGCCATGTCTATAGTACTGGTGTTCGGTTACCTGAAAATGAGCTTCGGTAACGACAACTAACATCCCGCCCCAACATCGCTCTCATGGTAAAGACCGTATCCATACAGCTGCTGCCTGCCGATGCCTTTGACGAAAGGGTGATACGCCGCGTGGCTGCCGAAGAATGCGGGGTGCACACGAAGCGGATAACGGGCTACCATATACAGAAACGATCTATAGACGCACGGTCGAGGCAGGCAAAGTACATACTGCAGCTGGAAGTGTTCATAGATGGCAAGGTAACGGAAACACCCGCCTTTGACCCCGAGCTGCGCAACGTGAGTAACGGGCAGCCGGTGGTGATAGTAGGCGCCGGCCCGGCAGGATTGTTTGCCGCACTGAGGCTGATAGCCGCTGGTAGGAAACCCATCATCATAGAGCGGGGCAAGGATGTGCGCAGCCGCCGCCGCGACCTGGCCGCCATCAACAAAGAGGGGGTGGTGAATCCGGAATCTAACTACTGTTTTGGAGAAGGCGGCGCGGGTACTTACAGCGACGGCAAACTCTACACCCGATCTACGAAGCGGGGCAATGTGTTGCGTATCCTGCAGCTTTTCCACCACTTTGGCGCAGATGCTGATATTCTGATAGACGCTCATCCGCATATAGGTACCAATAAGCTGCCGCAGATCATCACGGCCATGCGCCAACAGATCATAGAATGTGGCGGAGAGGTGCATTTTGAGACCAAACTCACCGACCTGCTACTGGACGGCGACAAGGTGGCGGGCATCAGAACAGCGGCGGGCGATACCATCAAATGCGATTCGGTGATATTGGCCACCGGTCACTCTGCCCGCGACATATTTGAACTGCTGCACCGTAAGGGCATCCTTATAGAGGCGAAACCGTTTGCACTGGGCGTGCGCATAGAACACCCGCAACACCTGGTGGACACCGCACAATACCATTGCCAGCTGCGCGACGCGCACCTGCCACCTGCCAGTTATTCGCTGGTGGCGCAGGAGAATGGCCGAGGGGTATTCTCATTCTGCATGTGCCCGGGCGGCATCATAGCGCCCGCGGCTACAGCACCCGGCGAGCTGGTGGTGAACGGCTGGTCGCCCTCCAAGCGCAATAACCCGTATGCCAACTCGGGTACTGTAGTGGCCGTTGACGAGCATGACTTTGCCAAGTATGGCTTTACAGGTCCGCTGGCGGCGATGCAATACCAGCAGATGGTGGAGCAGCGCGCTTTCGTGGCCGGTGGTGGCCGATTGGTGGCACCCGCCCAGCGCATGACCGACTTTGCGGCAGGCAAGACCTCTTCTACCCTGCCCGATTGTTCCTATCTGCCGGGCATCACATCGGTGCCTATGGACAAGGTGCTGCCACGGGAAGTGACCGATGCACTGCGCAAAGCCGTGGTGACCTTTGGCAAGAAGATGAAGGGCTACTATACTGAGGAAGCGGTACTGGTAGCTACCGAGTCGCGCACAAGCTCGCCTGTGCGCATACCCCGCGACAAGGACACTATGGAGCATGTGCAGATAAAGGGTCTGTACCCATGTGCTGAGGGCGCGGGATATGCGGGGGGCATTGTATCGGCAGCGATAGATGGTGAGCGCTGCGCCGAGATGTGCATAGCGAAGATGGCGTGACGGCGGCCATTAGCAGCAAAAAAGAAGGGCACCTTTCGGCGCCCTTCGTGTATCACAAAACGTTTGTTGGTTATTGTTTAGACAGTGTACCTGTGTACACATTGTTGCCACCTACAGCACGGTAGAAGTAGAGACCCGCAGCCAGCGCCTTACCACTGATAGCGGTAACAGATGCCGGCTTCAGTTCCTGCTCCAGTACCAGACGGCCATCGGCTGTATAGAGGCGGAACATAACCGGATCGGTACCTGCATCGGTAGTGATATTCCACTCGTCCTTAGTAGGATTAGGGAACACAGCAAGCGAAGGATTGCTGCCGTACAGATCGCCTACAGCAGTGAAGCTGCTTGGGTAGAAACCAGTGCCGCCGCCATTGAGTGTGCTCATCTTCATGCTGGCAAACAAAGTGGTACCGATGTTGCTGTAAGACCACTTGCTGGTGCTTGGTGAAGTAGCATAGCCATAAATAGTAACATTTGCCGATGGTGCAAACATCACGCTATCCACACCCGGGTTGGGGTTGGTTGGTGTGTTCACTTTGTAGAACTTGTAGCTGGTGAGCGGTGATGCACCCGGTGTGCTGCCGTTTACGTCTGTTGTATCCTTAGCAGTGAATGGGAACATTACCGTAACAGTAGATGTTGGCTCCTGAGTAGTAGTGATCTTCCAGTAACGGCGCATAGCGTAGTTGTTGGTGAGTGAAGTGCCGGCCGTACCTGCAGGGAAAGAGACAAGGTCGGCAGTGCCGCCGCCATAACCTGAGATGGTAGCGGTCATAACGCTGAAGCCTGCAGAATCGAGGTTGCCGATATTGTTGCGGTGTTTTTTGATCATCAGCACCAACGTATCGTCGGCCTGGTCGGCAGTGTTTTTGTCGAACCAGTAGTAGGTAGTGGTGTCGCCACCGTAGATGTCGGTACACTCCCTGTTGGCGCTGAGTGACTTGCCGGAAACCTGAAGTGCCACGTTAGGACGGTATGTTTCGCCGCAGGTAGTTGAGAACTTGGAGCGGATATGCGTGCGAATGGTATCGCCGGGTTGAGGGCCAAAACCCTTGGTCAGGTTGATACCTACGCTCTGCAAGTGGCAGTAACTCATTACCGTACCACCGCCGACAGGATAGGCAGGAGACGGAGTAGCACATGAACCTTCAAGGGTCATACAAGCATCGATAGCAGTATTCCTTGCAGGAGGGTTCCAGCAGCAACGGTGCGTGTGCGGTGAACCTACGATATGACCCATTTCGTGCGCAAGTACCATAAGGTTCCAGCTGTAAGTAGGGAAATTGCTCACGCCGCTGTTTGAGATATTAGCGAAGCCGTAAGGGCCGCTTGAGTCGAATGCGTATGAAGAACAAAGCGCTTTGAGCCATGCCACACCACCCATGTTGCCTGAAACGGTTGACAGCAACAGTGCGAGGTCGCAACCATGCATCACGTTCTTAGTAGCACCGCCGAACTTCTTGAGGAAGCGGATGGATTGCTTGATAGTGATGGTCTGGTAGACGTCCGTTGCGGTATTTACCTGTACGTAACGCAGCACTATAGGAACGCCCTCGTTGCGGTAGATAGTTGCCTGGTTGTTGAAAAGCGCTGTAAGGAAGTTGGTAACGGTTGTTACGTTTGACCCTTTTTTGGTGTAAGTGTCGTAGTCGGCCACCTCCATGATGCGAAGTTGGTTACAGTTGTTGTACACCATATTGTTGAGGAAGGTCGTTGTTTTGCCCCCCAGCTTCTGCTCGCCATAAGCGTCAGGCAGAAGGTCGGCATCGCAGCCAGGGCCTTGTGACTTGTCGATGATCTTTACGTCGTTGTAGAGGATGTAGTCGCGGTGGTAGTCCCACTCTTTACCTGTCATGCTGTTTGGCACCAGTACGAAGTTGCCCACATCAGGAATAGAGAAGATACCGTAAACCTCGTTATTGAAGAATGAGAACGAAGCGACAGAACCCTGAATACCTTTTACGATACCACGGTAGTAAAGACCGGGTGTGTAATCGACCTTGGTGTCTTTACCATTCTCGCCTACCGCATGCACCTCAAAGTCATTGGCAAGGATGTCATATTTACCCAGTTCAATGGTGTACGTGCTGCCATTAACACCGGGCACCACCAGACTGATAGCCGAATGTTTGGCTTTCATGAACTCGGCGACGTGCGCGTAGTCGATAGAAAGTGGCTGCGCCTCCTCGACAAACTTGAGCAGTTCGGTTTTGTCGAAGTTGTTGTCAGGGGTCCAAATGTTACTAACAGTTACAAACTCATTTGTAGTCTTCATGCGACTGATGAAGGCATCCATAGGCGTGTAGTTAGTAGCGAAAGAGCGTACTGCGAAAAAGCACAGCAGAAGGGCAATGCCGACGTAACCTATTCTTTTTTTCATTTTTGTTAAAAATATTTACTTCAAGAAAAATTTACGGTATGCAATATAAGTAAAATCGAGTATTGAAAATTCAATATTGAGTTGAATTACAGCACTTTATTTATCTATAATCTTATAGAGAAAGTCTAAAAACTAATACCGACAACGGTGTGCTCACGAAACTACTAACCGGAAATTAATAAATGAAAATGGCCCATAACGGGCCACTTTATCAATCGAAAACGGTGCTTTTAATTCTCAAAGTACTGCTTTAATTCCTCGTTAAAATACTGGAGTGCGTTCCGGATGGGTAATGGCAAGCCACCACCGAGGGCGCAGAGTGAGCCGATCTCCATAGTGGTAATGAGGTCAGTGAAGAGTACTCTGTCCATTTTGTAGTCGGTATTGATGGCTTTGTCCACCATTTCATAGCCACGCGTTGAACCGAGACGGCACGGGAAACACTTACCGCAGCTTTCGTGGGCTGTGAACCGGAAAAGGTGCTCAACGTACCTGATAACCGGATATTCCTGCGGAAGACACACAACAGATGCGTGACCGAGCAGAAAGCCAGCCTGTGAGAAGGATTCGAAATCGACTGTTAAGTCATCGATCTTGCTGACAGGCACCAGCCCTCCGAGCGGGCCACCAATGTGCATCGCCTTCACGGGTTTGCGGAAGCCGCCTCCGAGCGTATCGGTTACAACTCGGAGGGGTGTACCCATATCGACCTCGTAAATGCCGGGACGATTGAAGTGACCATCGAGAGACACGAGTTTGGTGCCGGTGGAGCGCCCCTTGCCGATTGCAGCAAACGCATCGCCACCGTTCTCGACAATCCAGGGGATGCATGCAAGTGTCTCGACGTTGTTGACAACAGTAGGCTTGTTGAACAGACCATGTTGTGTTGGGTACGGCGGGCGTACACGAACTTCCGGACGCTGTCCTTCAATTGATGAAAGGAGGGCGGTCTCTTCGCCGCATATATAGGCACCCTGGGCCTTTATAACCTTGAAATCGTAAGAAAAACCCGAACCGAGGATATTATCACCAATGTAACCAGCGGCGCGGATATCGTCGATGGCAGCCTGGGTTATTGCAACAGCTTCGGGATATTCGCCACGAATGTAGACCACACCATGACCGGCACCGGTAATGTATCCGGCAATGATCATTCCGAGGAGCACAGAATGAGGGCGTTCCTCCAATAAGTACCGGTCACTATAAGCGCCGGGATCGCCTTCATCGGCGTTGCAGACAATGAACTTGGTATCACCCGCGGTGTTCTTGCAAGACTCTAATTTGAACGCGATGGGGAAACCGGCGCCTCCCCTGCCCCTCAATCCTGACACTTTGAGTGTGGCAAGCAGATCATCGGGCGACATGGACAGCGCTTTCTTCAGTATCGCATAGTATGGTGCTATACCCGGGTAAGGTGCAGTGAGTAGCTGCGTGCCTGAGGCAGCGACATGGTACTTGTCCATTGGCACGACCGTGCCGGATCTGATATCATTTATCTTATCGATGTCGGCACCCGAGTAGTTGCGGCCGGCGTAATGAAACGCAGAATTCTCGTGACAACGACCAAGGCAGCACATCTCGCCTATTTCGTCTTCTGTAAAGGAACCTTTCAACTTGTTGTGCAGGGCATCCTGAGTACCGGCGACCAAACAAGCGCTACCGTTGCAGGCGTAGACCTTTTTACCCTGATTTTCGGGGCGTAGGAAATCATAGAAGGTTGCGGCACCATACACATTCGCCTTACCCATCAAAAATTCATCGGCAAGCGCTGATGCCTGTTCTTTGGAAACGGCGCCGGTCTGAGAAGCGGCAATGCCGAGCTCTTCAAACAAGTTTTCGCGCAACCCTTTACGGCCTGATAATTCGCTTAGGTTCTTTGACATAACAATGCTGATCTTACTAGTTAATCAAATGTAAGATAGGAAATCCATTTTTTGTGCACAATGCCGAAACAGGTTATTCCATGAATTCGCTCAATTCGAGCCAGCGCATTTCTTTTTCCTCCAGCGCGGTGGTAATTTCGGTGATGCGTACGCTGAGCTTCTGTATCTCATCATAGGCCAGACCGGGCATAGCCATGCGCTCTGTTACAGCTATTTTTTCGGCTTCCAAAGCAGGCATATCCTTTTCGAGCTGTTCGAATTCACGTTTTTCCTTAAAAGACAACTTACGTTTGACGGGTGATGCTGTACTAACGGGATCAGGAGTAACCGAAGAGCTTGCTTCGACTACCGGGCTTTCCTTGGTTTTCTCGCGTGTACGCTCCTCGATGCGGTACTGGGAGTAGTTGCCGGGAAAATCGCGCACAACACCGTCTCCCTCAAAAACAAACAGATGATCAACCAGCCTGTCCATAAAGTAACGATCGTGCGACACTATGACAAGGCAACCCTGAAACTCGGCAAGGAAATTCTCGAGTACCGAAAGTGTGGGCAGATCGAGGTCGTTGGTAGGTTCATCGAGAACCAAGAAGTTGGGATTGCGGAAGAGGATGGTAAGCAACTGGAGTCGCTTCTTCTCTCCCCCACTCAATTTGGACAGATAGGTGTATTGCTGCTCGGGCGGAAAGAGGAATAACTGAAGGAACTGTGCGGCACTGAGGGTGCCACCATTGGCCAATGGGAAATTCTCGGCGATACCTTTGACGTATTCGATGATCCGCATGTCCTCTTTTATCTCGAGGCCCTGCTGAGAGAAATTGCCGAATACGACAGTGTCACCAATGTTTATTTTGCCGCTATCGGCTGGTTCAAAACCTTGCAGCATATTGAGGAATGTACTCTTACCGGCGCCATTTTTGCCAATGATACCGATCCGTTCCCCCTTCTTGAACGTGTAGTCGAAACCTTTGAGAATGACCTTGTCGCCGTAGCTCTTATAGACCTTTTTCATCTCGGCGATCTTGCCACCGAGTCGTGTCATTTTCACCTGAAGTTCCACCTGCAGATCCACTACTTTTTGCTTGGCTTTGGCTTCTACCTCATAAAAATTGTCCTGACGGCTTTTGGATTTTGTGGTGCGGGCACGCGGTTGTTTACGCATCCATTCGAGCTCCTTTCTGTACAGGTTGCGCGCTTTGTCAATATTGGCGAGTGTATTTTCAATCCTGGCGGCTTTCTTCTCTAAATAGTCCTGGTAATCACCGCGATAGGTAAAAATCTGTTCACCATCCAACTCCCAAATGACATCACATACGTCTTCGAGGAAGTAACGATCGTGGGTGACCATGAGCAAAGTGACCTTTTCCTGATTCAGGTAGTTTTCGAGCCATTCCACCATACCAACGTCCAGATGGTTGGTAGGTTCGTCCATAATAAGCAGGACGTGCCGATGTTCGAAACCGATGTCAATAAGTATCTGTGCGAGTGCGACGCGTTTGCGCTGACCACCCGACAGGGTGCGCACAGGTTGATTGAGATTGTGGATATTCAGTTTTCCGAGGATCTGATGGACCTTAGCTTCAAAATCCCATGCACCCAGCTCGTCGAGGCGCGCAAGTGCCGCAGACAGTTCTGCCGGGTCTTTTTCTTTTTCCGCGACTACCTTTTCGTAATGACGGAGCGCCTCGGCTACAGGATGCCGGTAATGGAAGATATTATCGAGAACGGTGGCATTTTCATCAAACTTCGGCTCCTGTTCGAACAGGGCAACCGAGACATCTTTATGCACCCAAACGGCGCCTTCATCAACCGTGTCCTTGCCGGCGAGAATGCGGAGGAGTGTAGACTTGCCCGTTCCGTTCCTTGCGATGAGGGCTATCTTATCCCCCTCACTTATATGGAAAGTAATATTTGTAAACAGTGGTTTTATCCCGTAAGTCTTGCTGATACGCTCAGCAGAAAGGTAATGCATATTATGTGTAAAGGTAGCACGATGCCGTGAATGAATTGGCAGTAGTTGAACAAAATAACGTTTAAATATTTGCGTTAAAAAAACACATTGCACTACTTGAAATAGTTAAAAAATCAGATAGAAATGACTTACATTGTGAGTGAAATATACCCCTACTACGTCGCATAATGAAAAGACAATGGATACTGATCCTGTTGCTTCCGATACTGTGTAGCAAACTGAGTGCCCAGACTCGCATGGTCCCAGCTGAGATATTTGCTGTGGCCACCACCCCAGAGGCGCGAATAGCCGCTTATAAGAAAATATTTAAATATTACGAATTTTCCAATCCAGACACTGCTAAAATGTATCTGCGTGAGGGAATGAAAGAATTCACAGCGACCAATAATCAGACCGGCATCGGTGCGATGACAGTATTGGACGCATATATGGATGCCGACCAGGGACGGCGTGCGATGGCAAAAGAAAAACACACCCGTGCTCTTGAGATCTTCTCGAAAGTGAAACATTTGAAAGGGATGGCAACCGCACACAGCGGCATAGGGATATTGGAAGTAAAATCGGGCAACTTCACCGCTGCCACGCGGCATTTTCTGGAAGCTTTGCGCATTTTTGAATCGACAGGCGACAGGGACGGAATAGTAAACGTGTATCAGAAGCTTGGTGCCGTGAATGAAGCGAGCAATAATCTGGAAAAATCGCTTGAATATTATAATCTGGCGATAAAAGAAATGGAGAAGAGTCCGGTGAAGGGAACAAACCCTGCGTGGATCTTTAACAACATTGGGATCGTATATGGAAAGATGGGGCAACTGGAGAAGGCGCTCAGATACCTGCAAATTGCATTGGACAGCTGTACCACGCCCGCATTCACAGATCTGCGTTTACTGACGTTGAATAACCTGGGTATACTTCATGACAAGATGGGTCAGGATGCGAAAGCCTTGAAATACTTTGACGAAGCTATAGCAATAACTGCAGACAAAGAACTACCGGAAAACCGCGCGAGACTGAGCGTGAGCAGAGCTTCTGTAGTGAATAAAACAGATCCTGCAAAAGGCTTACAAATGCTGAAGGAAGCACTGATACTTGTGCAGCAACTGGGACTTAAAACACTGGAAGCGGACATATATGACTGCATGGCAGAATCGTGTGAGCGACTGAAACAATATGAACAAGGATATCAATATCTGAAAAAGGTAAGATCACTCGTAGACTCGCTTGAAAATCTTGAAAAAACGCAGGAAATGGCCAACCTCCAGTCGCAATATGAATTGGAAAAGACCAAAAGCAAGGTAGCACGGATAGAGGCGCAACACAAAACAGATAAAACAATAAAAGAGCTCACCCTAATACTGGTGCTAGTGCTTACATCAATGTTATTCATTGTTGCGGGGAGCTATCGAAGAACCAAGAAACTGAATCAAGAGCTGAGTGTTCAAAAAGAAAATCTCCGACGTTCGAACGACATTAAAGACAGGTTGTTTTCCGTAATAGGCCATGACCTGAGAGGACCTTTGGGGCAGATACCTCCGTCTCTTGAATTGCTTGAAGGCAATAGCATGACACCAGATGAGCGCCGGTATGTAGTGTCTGCATTATCGGCACAGACGAAGGCATCAATAGACACACTGGATAAATTGCTTGTTTGGGGAACCAAACAGATGCAGGGAAATGTGAAAAATGAGACCCGGATCAAGGTAAAAGAGCAAGCCTCTGAGACACTTGAACTACTTACAGCCCAAGCGAAAGCAAAAAGAATACTTTTAAAAGACGAGTTACCGGAACTTTTATGCGTTATGGCCGACCCTTCGCACTTTGATTTCATATTGCGCAATCTCCTTTCCAATGCTATCAAGTTCACGCATCAGGAAGGGACTGTAGAGTTGAGTGCCGATACCAAATCCCACCCAGGATTTGTGGTGTTCATTGTTGCAGATACAGGCGTAGGAATACCCAAAGAGCAGATGGAAAAATTATTTGAACAGTTTAATGTGGCCTCAAGAGGGACAGCAAATGAAAAAGGATCTGGAATAGGTCTGATGTTGTGTAAAGAATATGCCGAATTGAACGGTGGAAAAATATGGGCTACATCAAAGATGGGTGAAGGATCGACATTCTTTTTCTCGCTAAAGAGTTGTAATCAGGCATAAATAAAAAAGAGGCTCCTTACGGTGCCTCTTTCAATAAAACTGTGTTTTCGGGATCAATATGCGCGAGCAAACAAAACCCTTTGCGTGGATGGTTTTCCAGTGAGGATACACGCACCTGTTTCCTGCTCGTTGTTCAAAGGAATGCAACGAATCGTTGCCTTAGTCAATTCCTTGATCTTTTCTTCTGTTTCGGGAGTACCGTCCCAATGAGCAGCTACAAACCCGGCCTGTTCGTCCAGTACTTTCACGAATTCATCCCAGGTGTCGACCTTGCGGGTGTTATCGTTGCGGAATTGCAGCGCCTTCGCATACATGTTGGACTGTATGTCGTCGAGTAATGCGGCAATATGAGCCGACAATCCGTCTAAGGAGACAGATGCTTTCTCCTTAGTATCGCGGCGTGCGACTTCGGCAACATTATTTTCCATGTCGCGTGCACCTAAGGCAATACGCACAGGAACACCCTTCATTTCGTACTCAGCAAATTTCCAACCCGGCCTTGCTGTATCGTCATCGTCAAATTTGACACGGATGCCTTTTGAACGCAATTCCGACACTAATGAATTGGCATATGTATTGATGCGTGCCTGTGCTTCAGGATCCTTATTCATGATAGGAACGATAACAACCTGAAGCGGAGCGATGCGCGGCGGCAGTATCAATCCCTGTTCTTCGCTATGCGCCATAACAAGTGCACCTACCAAGCGAGTAGATACCCCCCAGGATGTAGCCCAAACATAATCGAGTTTGTTTTCTTTATCGCGGAAAGTAACATCAAATGCCTTGGCGAAATTCTGTCCAAGGAAATGAGACGTACCCGCCTGCAGTGCCTTCCCATCCTGCATAAGCGCTTCAATACAGTAAGTATCTTCAGCGCCGGCGAACCTTTCATTGGCTGTTTTCACCCCGCGAACGACAGGGACAGCCA
Source organism: Flavipsychrobacter sp. (assembly GCA_044220845.1). Lineage (GTDB taxonomy): Bacteria > Bacteroidota > Bacteroidia > Chitinophagales > Chitinophagaceae > Nemorincola. Next base: position 26,379 of record JBGAQG010000044.1, read on the forward strand.
TGTATTGTTCGGCAAAGGTTGCGTAGACCTCCAACATCTTCTTAGTTTCTTCAATTGCCTCTTCGCGAGTGGCGTGTGCGGTGTGGCCTTCCTGCCAGAGGAATTCGGTAGTGCGCAGGAAAAGGCGGGTGCGCATTTCCCAACGAACAACATTGGCCCACTGGTTGATGAGCAATGGCAGATCGCGGTAAGACTGGATCCAATCTTTGTATGTGTTCCAAATAATCGTCTCGGAAGTGGGGCGCACGATGAGCTCTTCCTCAAGTTTAGCATCGGGATCGACAATGACACCGCCGCCATTGGGATCGTTCTTGAGACGGTAATGGGTAACTACAGCACATTCTTTAGCAAAACCTTCTACGTGAGCAGCTTCTTTGCTGAGAAAGCTCTTGGGAATAAACAAAGGAAAATATGCATTCTGGTGACCTGTCTCTTTGAACATACGATCGAGCACATCGCGCATGTTTTCCCAAAGCGCGTA
>JBGAQG010000062.1:0-3912 GCA_044220845.1 Flavipsychrobacter sp.
GGTTGTGCGACCGGTAATGCAGACGTAATTAACATTGTGGTAAGTTTGGTGTCGATGCCAAAGTTCATAGGAAAACATGACGGCGGTCAGGCCGTGGCGCAGGGCATGTATGTAGCTTTGTTTCTATAAAACAGACATGAACTATGAAAAAGTTGTTACTGATACTGGACGGCCGGAAGTATGACCGCGATGCCGTTTGTTTTGCTGCTGATGTGGCCAAGGAGAACGGGGCGCGACTGTCGGTATTGCTGATACAGGATACCAGTGTGCTGCATGCGCAGAGCGAGGTGCGCTTGCTGGCAGGGCAGATGTATGTGGAGGAGATAGTGCTGACACCGGAAGAACAACAAAAAATAGAGGAAGAGATAGGAAAGAATGAAGCGTTGTTTCATGAGGAGTGCGCCCAGTGTGGCGTAGAGGGCCATAGCGTGCGGGCTAAGGGTATACCAATAGATCTGGTAGTGAGGGAGAGCCGCTTTTCTGATATCCTGGTGGTATCGCCACTGTTAACTTTTGCTTATGAAAAAGCGGTGCCTACTCACTTTGTGACCGATGTGCTGACTGGTGCCGAGTGCCCTGTGCTGCTGGCGCCTGAAGTGTATGAAGCTGTGAAGGAGATAATTGTAGCGTATGACGGCAGCAAGTCCGCAGCGTTTGCTATCAGGCAGTTTGCGCAAGTGATGGCACCGTATTGCAACCGGCCGGTGAAGGTTTTGCGCATAACAGAAGAGGGTGGTGATAAGTATGACGAACGCGACGAAGTATTGTTTGAAGACTGGATGAAGTTCCACTTTAAGGACTATAGCATAATATCCTTTGTAGGAAATGCGCGGGATGTGCTGTTTAACTACTTTATGGAGGAGAATGAGAACAATTATAAGCTGCTGGTGGCAGGTGCATTCGGGCGGAATGCAGTGTCTCGTTTCTTTAAGCCCGGCACGACGGACCTGGTGCTGAAGGCGGCTGATATACCTGTGTTTATTGCGCATAGCTGATAGAGTGGACCTCTCCTGATAACGGTTGATAGTATTACCTTTGGCGGGCATGAGGAATAACGTATTTCTGGCATTGGGTGGCAACGAGGGCGACAGGGTCAAGATCCTTAATGCGGCCTTGGAACAGATAGCGGAGACATGTGGCAGGGTGGTCGCTTCTTCGTTGGTATATGAGACGGCGGCATGGGGTGTCACAGATCAGCCTGATTTCCTGAATATGGTGGTGGAGATAGAGACCGGTCTGGGTGCCGAAGAATTACTTGTGGCCATACAGGCAATAGAACACAGTCTGGACCGAGTGCGTACCACGAGGTGGGGGCAACGGACGATAGATATTGATGTGCTGTTCTATGGAGATGAAGTAATAGTGACGGAGTTGTTGGAGGTGCCGCACCCACGGATTCCGGAGCGGAGATTTGTACTGGTGCCGCTTGCGGAAATAGCGGCCGGTTTCGTTCATCCGGCAATGGGCAAGACTGTGGCTGAATTGTTGCGGGAATGCACTGATAAACTGGAGGTGCGGAAGTTTGCCTAAATAAAACGACCGCATCGGTTAGGATGCGGTCGGGGGAAAATCTGATATTTATTTGTCTTATCCTTTCAGGACAGTGCGGCTGATAACGATGCGCTGTACTTCGCTGGTGCCTTCGTAGATCTGTGTGATCTTGGCATCGCGGAGGAGACGTTCAACGTGGAATTCTTTCACGTAACCGTAGCCACCGTGAATCTGCACAGCTTCGTTGGTTACACGCTGAGCGATATCGGAAGCGTAGAGTTTTGCCATAGATGCAGACAGGGTGTAATCGAGGCCCTGATCTTTTGTCCAAGCTGATTTGAGGCAAAGCAGACGAGCAGCTTCCACTTCAGTAGCCATGTCGGCCAGTTTGAAAGCGATAGCCTGGTGGTTTGATATCTCTGTGCCGAATGCCTTCCTTTCTTTAGAGTATTTGAGTGCCAGTTCGTAAGCACCGCTGGCGATACCGAGTGCCTGAGCAGCGATACCGATGCGGCCACCTGCAAGCACCTTCATAGCGAATGTGAAACCGAAGCCATCGTCACCGATACGGTTTGCTTTAGGAACTTTCACATCCTGGAACATGATGCTGTGTGTATCGCTACCACGGATACCAAGTTTGTTTTCTTTTGCGCCTACAGTAACGCCCGGAGTGTCTTTTTCAACGATGAGTGCGTTGATGCCTTTGTGGCCTTTTTCGGGGTAGGTCTGTGCGATAACGAGGTAGTAAGATGCTGAATTACCGTTGGTGATCCAGTTCTTTGTACCATTGAGCAAGTAGTAGTCGCCTTTATCTTCAGCGGTAGTGCGCTGAGATGTAGCGTCAGAGCCAGCTTCGGGTTCGCTGAGGAGGAATGCGCCTATTTTGCGACCGGTTGCGAGCTCGGTGAGGTATTTCATTTTCTGGTCTTCGTTGCCATACTTCTCAAGGCCCCAGCATACGAGAGAGTTATTAACGCTCATACAAACTGAAGCGGAAGCATCTACTTTAGAGATCTCTTCCATTGCAAGGACATAAGACACAGTGTCCATGCCGGAACCTCCGTACTTAGGGTCGACCATCATACCCATGAAACCGAGTTCGCCCAGTTTCTGGATCTGCTCGGCAGGGAATTTCTGTTTTTCGTCGCGCTCAATAACGCCGGGCAACAATTCTGTTCTTGCGAAATCACGTGCTGCCATCTGAACGGCAATCTGCTCTTCTGTAAGTTGAAAGTTCATAATATGAGTGTTGTGCCTAGTGCACGAACGGGGCGCAAAATACGCCATAATTTTCAGATGCAAAAGTGATATTTGTCGTGTATCTGGCGTTTCTCAGGTTATTTCAACAACGTAATCGTGCCGGTGACCTTATGCATGACTCCAATGTTGTCTGTGTACTCTATCAGGTATACGTAAACACCCGGTGGTTGCAGCACTTCATTCCATTTGCCATCCCAGCTTGCCCTGCCATTTGCTGGGTGCACATCATACAGGAGATTTCCCCATTTGTTGAATACCCTGAAATTGGTCACATAGGCATTTCCGAATGGTTTGGGCAGGAAATAGTCGTTTACCCCATCGTTGTTGGGTGTAAATGCATTAGGAATGGTTAATTCTGAGTTGTTGAGGACTTCGATATTTAACGTGTCATAGCCGGAACAGCCTGAGTCGCTGATGCCGTGAAGGATGTAGGTGAAGGTTCCTTCGTTGGACAATTTTGCGGTTGGACAGCAACTGTCGGGGTAGTCGAGATAGGTTGTGGGTGACCAGGAATACGTTTTGGCTCCACTTGCCACCAGCTGTATGGAAGTGCCTTTTACAGTCCTGATGTCTTTGCCGGCAAAGGGTTTGTAAGCGGTCGGCTCGTTAGGGCAACTAAATACAGCCCACTCAAGTTCGCGGCGGGTTTCATTGATCAGCATTCCATTTCGCCATTCTTTGCATACAATTCCTACCGCATAATTGCCTTGGGTTACGGGTGTGATGGTTGCCTGACCGTTTGTTGGGTTGATGGAAAATGTGGATGAGTTGCCCATGGGGGCTGTGGAGCCGTATCCGGGTGCAAAAGGTACAGTTGGGAAAGGAGGTGGGAATGCTACTCGAGGGCTTATGTTATTTTCCTCGGCTTCGTATGTTAACAGAGGTGTCAGTTCATAGGTCAGCGAGTCGCCATCTGGGTCTGAGGCGGCGTAGGAGAAGGAAACGGCTTTATTTACGCAAAATGCTTGCGGTATATATTGCGGGAACACTGCACTATTGTTTGCTGAATTTGTATCGCAGGGAATGAAGCAGGAGAATGTAATGCCGCGAACGCCGGATTTAATAATGTTTGAGATGCCGTTGTTGCGGCAACAACGTTGATTGACGATGGTGTATCCGTCAGGGGAAACCGGCAGGTAGTAGATGCGAGAAAAGGTCAAT
>JBGAQG010000063.1:0-3911 GCA_044220845.1 Flavipsychrobacter sp.
GTACTCGCTGGCAACTCGTCTTTTCAAGGCAACTTCGTACTTCGGTTTCCTGCCTTTTTGTCCTTTTCTGCCCTTTAACGCAGTTTGTCCTCTCATAATTTACACGTTTTAAGTGTAAACTTTTTTCAGGACGATACAATATGTTACACCAAAAAGTGGGAAAAAGAAAAAACTGCACACCCACTTCCCGCCCGTATACGTGATAGAACAATATCGCCTTACATTTACAGCATACGATGAACCAACTCAAAAAGTTCCTGCTGCACGAATACACCCTCGTGTTCCTGTTTTGCCTCGCGGTGATACACGGAGCCGCATTCTCGCTCATGGACAATTACGACCAGCTCTCCAGCCCCGACTGCCAGACCTACACAGGCCTCGCCCGGTTCGATCTGCATCAGAGCCCTGTGCGTCGCTACCGCCCCATCGTTCCCCTATTGGCTGCCGGCGTTAATGCAGTGGCCGGTCGCGCCTTCAACGTCATGCGCCCCATGAACTTCAATGGGGATTTTCCGTTGGCCGTTAGTTTCTACCTCGTCAATTGTCTCCTTATGAGCCTTTGGGGGCTTGTCATTTACCGGTTCTGTCGTTCGTTCGGTTTGCAGGTAGTGTACGCCCTGGGCGGTTTGCTGGTCATGCTCACCTGCCGCTGGACACCCTACATTGCAGGCACCCCCATTGCCGATTCTATATATTGTCTGGTGGTAGGCATCACCCTGCTCGGTATCAAAGAGCGCAACAACACCCTGCTCACGCTGGCTATCTTTATAGGCCCCTTCGCCAAAGAAGCCTTTGTGTTCATAGCGCCCCTCATTTTCTTTTTCGGCAGCATCGGCAAGGCGCGGCAGCTTATTTGCTTTACGGCTTCAGCCATCCTGGTCTTTTCATTCCGCTACGCCTTCGACGTTGTGGCAGGCCTTCCCCCTACCGACGGGCTTTCGTCTGATGTTGGCCATATCTACCACCTCGCCGATCATACTCGCCGCCTGTTTTCCTTTCATGGTGCTTACGATGTGCTGTCCAACCCCGGCGTCTGGATCCTGTTTCCCGCTATCGCGCTTCTTATCGGCAGGCAGTATAAAGACGAGGTGCGCGTTCACTGGCAGCTTTGGATGACCTTCTTCATGCTGGCAATATTTGTCCATATGGTACTTTCCAGCTCTTTCGAGCGTATGTTCTACCTCTCAATGCCCATTATTTGCTTGTTTTGCGGCCTTTCCATGAGGGTAATTCATAAACATTTAACCGAAACCAAAAAATAATTTTATTAGGAGAAGATATTTACCTTATATTTGCACACTTTTTAAGATAAAGCACAATCTAATAATTCAAAACAATAAAAAATGGCAAAAGAAACCTTTAAGCGGGAGAAACCCCACGTAAACATTGGTACCATCGGCCACGTTGACCATGGTAAAACCACACTGACAGCTGCAATCACTACTATTCTGGCAAACAAGGGTCTGGCAGAAAAGAAAGGATATGATGAGATCGATGCGGCTCCGGAAGAAAAAGAGCGTGGTATCACTATCAATACAGCGCACGTTGAATACCAGACTGCTAACCGTCACTACGCACACGTTGACTGTCCTGGTCACGCCGACTACGTAAAGAACATGATCACTGGTGCTGCCCAGATGGACGGCGCTATCCTCGTGGTTGCTTCTACTGATGGTCCGATGCCACAGACGAAAGAGCACATCCTTCTGGCTCGCCAGGTAGGTGTACCTCGTATCGTTGTATTCATGAACAAAGTTGACCTCGTTGAAGACGCTGAGATCCTCGAACTCGTTGAGATGGAGATCCGTGATCTGCTGAGCAAATACGATTACGATGGTGACAACACACCGATCATCCAGGGTTCTGCTACAGGCGCTCTCGCTGGCGACGCTAAGTGGGTTAAAGCTGTAGAAGATCTGATGGAAGCTGTTGATAGCTACATTCCACTGCCTCCACGTCCTATCGATCAGGCGTTCCTGATGTCTGTAGAAGACGTGTTCACGATCACAGGTCGCGGTACCGTGGCTACAGGTCGTATCGAGCGCGGTGTGATCAAAGTTGGTGACAACGTTGAGATCGTTGGTTTCAACGAAGCTCCGCTCACTTCAACTTGTACAGGTGTTGAGATGTTCAAAAAGCTCCTCGACCGTGGTGAAGCTGGTGACAACGCTGGTCTCCTCCTCCGTGGTATTGAGAAGAAAGATATCCGTCGTGGTATGGTTATCTGCGCTCCTAAGAGCATCACTCCTCACACTGAGTTCAAAGGCGAAGTTTACGTACTGAGCAAAGAAGAAGGTGGTCGTCACACACCATTCTTCAACAAATACCGTCCTCAGTTCTATTTCCGTACAACTGACGTAACTGGTGAGTGCGAACTGCCAGCAGGTGTGGAAATGGTAATGCCTGGCGATAACGTGAACCTCCTGGTTAAACTCATCGCTCCGATCGCGATGGAAAAAGGTCTGAAATTCGCGATCCGCGAAGGTGGCCGTACAGTAGGTGCAGGTCAGGTTACTGAGATCATCAAGTAATCAATGACGCAGCCTCGCTGCTCATAGACTATACACAAGAAGCCGTCCCATATTATGGGGCGGCTTTTTTTGTTGTTCTTAACTTTCAAACCCTGAACTTTACACCCCGAAAACCTCCATACGCCAATGGCAAACCACACCTACCTCAATACCGCAGGCTGCGGCCTCATTCACCCCGAAGCACTTGCTGCAGGCAACAAGCTCTACGAGGCGTTTACCACCAACAGTAGTCACGCATCAGAAGATTGGCGCTTCAACGAAGAGCAAAGGACCCGCGAGTTGATGGCCGGCTTCATTGGTGCCGATGCGCGTAATGTGGCCATGGTGCCGGGCTTTTCATGGGCCATCAATGCCGTAGTTCAGTCGTTAAAGGGTACTGAACGCGTGCTGTTATACAAGGGTGACTATCCTTCACTACTCGAGCCATTCCGCATCAACAACTTCCCCATCATGTGGGTAGATGCCCCCGACGGTTTCCATATTGATATGGATGCTGTGCGCTCAGCTATAACAAACCACGCTGTCGATGTGGTGGCCATCAGCCATGTACAATGGAACTCCGCCTACCGCATCGACCTGAAAGAGATCGGCGACCTCTGTCGGGATAACGACATTATCTTCATAGTAGATGCTACACAGTCTTTAGGCGCACAGGTCATAGACCTCAGCGCACTCAATGTAGATGTGTTCATTTCCAGCCACTACAAATGGATGAACGCTGGCTTTGGCAATGGTACCTTCTACATCGCCGATGCATTTATGCAACAATATCCACCCGTAGTTGGTGGCCATAACAGCTACCACATGGTGGGCGATAAATGGATGTATGTACCCTCTATAAAGAGCTATGAACCCGGCAGCCCCAATATGCACGGCTTCAACATTCTTGCGGCCGAGATAGAGCGCAAGAACAACATTGGACTCGCTTCAATAGAAGCCCACAACAGGCAACTCACAGACCTATTCCTCAAGGGCATAACCGGAATGAATCTCTCCATCATCGGCGAAATTGATACCACACATCGTGCATCATTCGTGCTCTTGCGCGATGATAACGGACTGGGAGCATACCTCAAAGACAACGGCTTTGTCGTTACAGTTCGTAACGGCCTGGTTCGCATCAGCTTCCATTACTACAATACTGCAGATCAGGTCCAAGGTCTGGTGGCATCCTTATCTTCTTTTGCGTCTTAGTACCGCTGAATCCCAGCCTTTGTCCTGATGTACGGTCATGATCTGCTTTTTCCTCTTTCTCAATGATTTATGCAGATAATGCACAGATCACCTCATTCAATTAACAAAAGAAAAACATTAAATTGTTGCGTAAACTGTTGTTTTAACATTACTTTTACTGAAATGCCCCTCGGGCTATTATTCCTT
>JBGAQG010000045.1:2500-24514 GCA_044220845.1 Flavipsychrobacter sp.
GGACACAGAACCACACCCAGAGATACCGGACTTTGACCAAAGCAAACATGTACCTAACCAAATAGCGTCGCTGATGTTCACTAAAGTGAACCTGTTGTATAAAGAAGGATCAATAACCGGCGACCAACTAATAACGCTGAACGCCGAGTTGCAATCGTTCCTTGACATATGTGGTGCGTGCGAGCGAATAAAGAATACGCCTATCCCCTACTCCTACAGTGTTTTCATCAAGAAGTTCATCTTCGTATATACGCTGACGCTACCTATTGGTCTGGTATTCACACTACATTACTTGGTGATTCCGGTTGTGGCACTGGTATTCTATGTGCTGGCGAGCCTGGAGATGATAGCCGAGGAGATAGAAGATCCTTTTGGCAACGATGAAAACGACCTACCCATGAAAAAGATCGGAGAGAACATCCGTCGTAATGTTGAGGATATTCTGCGCTGAATACCAACGAAAAACAGTATAAAACACCGCAACAACCACTAATATTAGCAGCTACTCATAGTTGCTGTTTGAGTAACTTTGCATAAAATTATATATCACAGTGTTTACTATCGGAATCTTAGAAAACGACATTAATCTGCGCCAGACGCTTGAAAACTATGTGAAACTGATCAGAGGTCAGGAAGTAGCATTTTCCTATGGCAGCTTTAAAGAACTAACAGACAATGTGGGACGCATAAAACCACCGAAGGTTGTCTTGCTGGACATACACCTCGATGACGTGAAGGGCGTGAACGTGATCCAGAACATCAAACGAATGTTCACAGGGGCAGACGTCATCATTATTACCGGCGAATATGACAGCACCTTTATCATGAAGGCTATTGAGAACGGAGCAAACGGCTATGTATACAAACCATTCTCTGCCGCAAAACTGGAGCAGGCCATTGCCAATGTGGAAAGTACCGGCAGCTTTCTGGATCCGGAATCGCTTACGAAGCTGATGACCATGATGCAGCATTCATCGGGCAAGAAATTCCTTAGAACTGAAGAGGACCTTACCCCGATGGAGCAAAAGATCATTGAGCTGGTGAAGAAGGGATTGACCTACAAAGAAATGGCTCAGGACCTGAACATATCATTTCACACGGTGAACTTTCACCTGAAGAACATCTATTACAAGATGGACGTGAAATCGAAAGCAGAATTGATCAGCCTGTATATGGACTAGTCTACTTCCGTGCAACCAACAACAATGTTGTACAATAAGCCGCGGGCATAAAAACGCGCCTTAAAAAATCATCCCAAAAACAAAAAAGACACGTCGAAGATCGATGCAGTTGAGGAGCACAAAGTGACCTTTATGGTGACGAACAGCGTGGGCTATACCGATGAAGAGTAACATATGGGCGGGTTGGTGTTTGGTGAACAATGTGTACTTTTGCCACCCATAAAACAATAATATCATTATATGCAAACAACAATAACTAATGTTACGGTAATAGGCTCTGGAACGATGGGAAACGGTATCTGCCATGTATTTGCGCAGAGCGGCTTTAATGTGAGCATGATGGACATCAAGCAGGAAGCACTGGACCGCGCCATCGCTACTATCGGAAAGAACATGGACAGGCAGGTTGCAAAAGGTGGCCTCACGGAAGAAGCGAAACAGCAGGCATTAGGCCGCATTGCCACGTTTACCGACATGGCAGAGGCGGTTAAAAACGCCGATCTGGTTGTGGAGGCTGCAACTGAGAACGTGGAACTGAAACTGAACATCTTCCGCCAATTGGACGCACTTTGTCCTGCAGACTGTATCCTGGCATCTAACACTTCTTCTATTTCCATCACCAAGATCGCATCAGTAACAAAACGTGCCGATAAGGTGATAGGCATGCACTTTATGAATCCTGTACCGGTAATGAAGCTTGTGGAGGTGATAAACGGCTATGGCACGTCGGCTGCGGTAACGCGCCTCATCTATGATATGTCAGAGAAGCTGGGCAAGGTGCCATGTGTAGCCAACGACTACCCTGGTTTTGTTGCCAACCGCATACTGATGCCTATGATCAATGAGGCCATCATCACGCTACAGGAAGGCGTGGCCGGTGTTGCTGAGATCGATACGATCATGAAGTTGGGAATGGCGCACCCTATGGGGCCGCTGCAACTGGCCGACTTTATAGGTCTGGATACATGCCTTTCTATCCTCAACGTACTGCATAGCGGCATAGGCAACCCTAAATACGCACCGGCTACCCTGCTGGTGAATATGGTTCAGGCGGGATATCTGGGAGCCAAGTCAGGCGAGGGTTTCTATAAATACACTGCAGGTAGCAAAGACCTGGTGGTAAGCCCGATGTTCTCTAAGAAAGAGTGGTAATTCTGACAAAACAGTGTATAAAAGGAAACGGGGCAAGTCACTTGCCCCGTTTCCTTTTATGTTAAGATACGAATGATCAGTACTTCACTTCCTTGGGCAGGAACATACCCGCATTACCGCCGTTGCGGATCACGTCGCGCACAAGGGTAGATGATATAGTTGAGTATAATGGAGAGCATGTAAGGAACACCGTTTCAATATCCGGAGCCAACATGCGGTTCATGTCGGCAATGGCTTTTTCGTACTCAAAATCGGCAATGTATCTGATACCTCTGAGAATATAATGGGCATTCACCTTGCGGCAGAAATCAACGGTGAGCCCCTCGTAACCGGTCACTTCCACACGGGGATCATTGGCAAATATCTCACTGATCCACTTTGTACGCTGCTCTAAAGTAAACATCGGCTGCTTGGAAGAGTTGATACCCACGCCTATGATCAGTTTATCGAACATGGATACCGCCCTTTCTATAACATCGACGTGACCCAGAGTGACCGGATCGAAGGTGCCGGGAAACAAACAAATACGTTCCATTCGTTAAGATGGTTGAGTGAAAAACGAAAAAACTGTGGTACCGTAGTTCTTCATACGCGAGAACCGTGGATGCTTCTGATAATCGTTTCGAGGCGTATGCTCCAATACAAATGTACCACCGGGCGCCAACAGCTCCTTGTCAAAAACAATGATAGGGAGATCGTCAATAGTCTCGAGCGCATAAGGCGGGCCGGCAAAAATAAAGTCATATTTACCGGTATGCTGCTTCAAAAATTTGAACACATCGTTCTTGATAACGTGCACCTTATCCTGAATACCCAGTTCCTTCACTGTTTTTTTGATAAAATCGATCGTCACTCCATCGCGCTCCACAATAGTGAGATCGGAGGCACCACGAGAGGCGAGCTCGTAAGTAATGGACCCTGTACCCCCGAAAATATCGAGTGTCACAATTCCCTCCATGTCCAGGCTGTTGTTCAGCATATTGAACAGGCCTTCTTTCGCCACTTCGGTTGTGGGCCGGGCGGGTATTTTAGTCGGCGGATTGAACCTGCGCCCTCCAAACTCTCCTCCTACAATACGCATGCTAACAATTGATTGGCAAGACACACAGCCGGGTCCCACCGCGACTGGATGGCACGACCGTTGCCTGATTTTACTGAGGGAAAATAACGGGTCAACTCATTGATGAAATCATATTCACTACCGGAAACAGTTGTACATGCCAAATGCAGTTTTGCCGCGTCAATATAATTCTCCTTGCAAAGATTTTTGAAAGTATAGGCAATATCTTCGGCACAGGTATAGTCGAATACCTGATACCAAAGTAATTGACTATAGTTGTGCAGGGTGGCAAAAACCTGATCTCGCGTGATGAAACACTGCAAATGCAGGCTCTGTGTATTATTATGTTCCAGTTGATACTCCTGAAAGGGCAGTACCGTGGCCCGCTTGAAGTTGATCTTCACCAACTCTATGATGTTCAGCGGAAAGGCCTGTAATAATTGGGCTTTATCATTCTCCATGGCAAAAACTGCAACACGATCAGAATGCTCTACGAAATGGATCTTACGCAACCATGCCTCGGCATCCGCCGCGGAATAAAGCTCGTCAGGAACAACAAGGTTTTTGTCTCCCGCCAGAAAAACACCCTTCACCTTTTCGCGCACTGCCAGTAACGGCTCGGTTGCAAAGAGCTGCTCAAAAAAATCGAGCTCCCAAACCGGACGGGTCGATGAATACTCTGAGTAATGTATGGTCAGCAGTTCTTTGGTAATGCTGAAACCGGCAACAAACACACCGCGTTGCACCAACACACACAGCACCAATGCCACGCCCGACGAGATCGCCTCATCCTCGCGCACATTGTACACCTGCTCGATGTTTCCTGTATTTAATTTATCTGCCATTAACGCCACAATTATAAGAAATTGTTGCTGCAATTGGGTAATAATCTTTGCCGCCCCCCTACCTCGCGCACACGTTCTGAGCATTGTTGTGGCTGTCGGTCGCGTGTTTCAATAATTTAAATCTATTTTTACGAAGTAATTCAGCAAATTGCAGTACTAAGCACTACCCTTTTACTAAAATACCGCTTAGATCAAGAAAACAGCTTGCCTGCATGATAGAGATCAAGAATATCAGAAAAAGCTTCGGTGAAAAAGTCGTGCTTCACGACGTATCGGCACGCATGGAAGCCGGGAACGCCAATCTCATTATCGGAAGCAGCGGAAGCGGCAAGACGGTGTTAATGAAGATAATGATCGGGCTGATGCCTGTTGACTCCGGCGCTGTGCTGTATGAGGGTAAAGACATCACCCGCATGAACGAAAAAGAGTTGAAAGAACTGCGCAAACAGATAGGAATGCTCTTTCAGGGAAGCGCACTGTTTGACAGTAAAACCGTAGAAGAAAACGTAATGTTCCCGCTTGATATGTTCACCAAATCTTCTCATGCCGAGAAGTTGAAGCGCGTGAACGAAGTGCTGGAACGCGTGAACCTGAAAGATGCCAACAAGAAATTCCCTGCCGAAATAAGCGGAGGAATGAAAAAGAGGGTCGCATTGGCGCGCGCCATTGTGCAGAACCCTAAATACCTGTTCTGCGACGAACCAAACTCCGGCCTGGACCCGCAAACATCGCTGGTGATTGACAAGCTCATAAAAGAGATCACTCACGAATACAAGATCACCACCGTCATTAATACACATGACATGAACACCGTAATGGAAAGTGGCGACTACATTATGTACATGTACCAGGGACACAAACAATGGGAAGGCAGTAACCGCGATATTATCTTCAGCAAAGACGAACGGCTCAATTCCTTCATTTTCGCATCAGAATTCCTCACCAAAGCAAAAGAAATGAGCATGATAGAGGCGAATGGTCGGAAACCATAGAATTTCCGAGATTCTATTATATTTACAAGCATATTATCCCAAACCATACAGGATGCACTTTAAAATAAACCTAACGCTGATATCAATACTGGTAATAGTATTGTATTTCAATATTCCGTTCTACAACAATTGGCTCAATACCAACCTCCTCAGCCCGTCGTTCGATATATTCACTCTCTCAAAACAAACTGAGGTCGAGCAAAGAAAGATCAACCGCTACGGCTACTCCTATGCTATATACAGCGAAATGGGCAGAATATTCAAAGAGGCGAAAATGGATAGCCCCGTGTTGTTGTTGCCACCCGATGCCTTTTTAAAGGAACAAGGCGTGCGCGATTTTGCCACGGTAGAGCCTGCAATCTATTACTACTTCACCGGCATGAGGGGAGTTTGGCCCAATAGTCCGGGTGTCGAAAAAGCCAATGCGGTCATCATACCAGACGGACACGGCAAAGTGATGCTCAAACGCATTTCGGGCAAGGATGAACTCAACATGATACTCGCAGACCTTAAAAAATATAAAATAGACTAAATCAGATGAACCTTACCGGCCTCCTACTCTTGTCCATCGCGCAATTCCTTTCGGGAAGTGGCATTGTTCGTCTGTTCCGCCTACAAATAGGCGCTATTGCCAACATCTGCCTTTCCATGATCGTTGGTATATTTTTTATTTCAATAGCCCCGGCGGCGCTGCAACTGGCACACATCCCTATAACCGGCGGCAGCACTACAGTAGCGATAGTAGTTATAACAGCACTGTGTAGTATTCCATTGGTGGTGATGTTCCGCAAACCGAACTTCAGTGGCTTTGCCCTACCGGAACTGTATGAGATACCCTTCCTGCTTGTATTCCTTGCTTTCATTATCACCAGTGCATTCAGGTGTTATTACTTCCCTCCTACCCCGCGCGACGTGCTGGCTGGTGGCGAATTGCTGGCCGAGTTCACCGTCCGGGAGAAGACCATGCTCAATTCTGTTTTCAGTATTGACCTCCATACTACCAACAACCATTTCAAATCGCCCTATATTACGTGCCTTCAGGTAGTATATAAGCTGTTTGTATCGCCGTTCGGCGGCGTATGGCTCACTGCCATTTTCGTGCCTTTCGTATGGTGGCTATACACTATTCTTAAAGAACGCGTGCATGGCCTGATCGCCTGCATTCTCCTGTTGCTGTTTTTTTGCATCCCCGATCCATTCGCTTATTCGTACATCATCCTGTACGACTATAGCAACATGATATTCTATTTTGCAGGTTTCTACTTCCTGATGCAATACCAGACCCACCAACGCAGGAACGATTTCGCATTCTCTATCCTGCTCTTTGGCATTGCTACCTACGTTCGCGTGGAGACACTGGTACTTGTGGCTCTGGTGGCCCTAATGCCCGCCTACACGCAGTTCAAAGCAAAAAAACCCATAAAAGACATCATCATAAACGGACTCTTGCTGATGGCAGGACCTGTGTTCTTTTATGTGTTGTGTATGAATATTTTCATACCCAACTTTGTACCCGTAAAAATGGACACCGCTGCTCAGATCAACCATAACATGAGCGACATTTCGGTATTCTTCACCCGAATATCGGCCATCAACAACGACCTCATATTGTCAGATAAGGGTCTGCTGGTGTATGGGTATTTCTTCTACTACTTCGTTGCCATTTTGCTCGCCGATCTGGTGCTGATCAGAAAGTTCAAAAAAGAAGCGCGTATGGCGTTGTTTGGCATAGCGGTGGTTTACTTCGGCCTGGCATTGCTCGGCTACCTTTTGCCCCTGTTCGACGTAATGAACACCACCAAACGCGGCCTTTTCAAGGTTTTGCCCCTAATTCTCATTTACTACACAAATAGCGGAATTATCACACGCATATCAGATTTCCTTAAAGAACGCGAGACCCGATCAAAACAGTCCGCTGAGCCTGCTGTCGCCGGTCCTCGTCCTGCAGCTCGCCCCGCACCAAACAAAAAATGATCTGAACGTAATACAAATAAGAAGGGCTCCCATGGTAACGGGAGCCCTTTTCATATAAGCAGTTTGAATATCAACTATTTAAGACTGCAGCTTGCTGTACTGCCTGCGCTGTCCACATAGCTTGTCTTTGCCTGTTCGCAAAAAGTCTTAGCCGTATTCTTGTCCATGTCGTTTGCCATAAGATACACAGTATCGAAACGGGGCGTGAATACTGTGTCACCCGGATTCCATTTGCCCATTTTGGTCACGAAACAAGTACACTTCCAATCGCCATAAGGATTGTCGTCTCCTTTGTTGCAGGATGCTACTAATAAGGTTCCCGTGAGGAGCACAACGATTGGTAGTATTCTTTTCATAATATATCTGATTTTGGAACGTAAATGTAAGGGATATTTCAAAAAATAAAAACACCACTCGCAGTACATCACGACCGAGTTCAAAGATTATTGATTTTTAAGCCTGTTCTCCTTGTTAAACAACAGCGGTATAAATATGAAACAAAAAGGACTTCTACCCCATGTTGTTGACAATTAAGCGTTTTGCAGACGGGCGTTGCTGAACAAAACCCGAAATGCAACATGTATTTGTCAAATTATCAATAAAAGAAATGCACCGATACCATGATAAGACATCACGATTCAGATAATTGCTCTACCTTTGCGAAAATTTCAATTAAATCACTATATGAGCACAATGACTCGTTCGAAGATCGACTTCAAACTTCCTTACCAGGTAAAAGACATCAGCCTTGCAGAGTGGGGCCGTAAAGAAATCAGGCTTGCTGAAGCCGAAATGCCCGGATTGATGGCGATCCGTGAAGAATATGGCCCTAAAAAGCCACTCAAAGGCGCACGCATTGCGGGCTGCCTTCACATGACCATCCAGACTGCTGTACTGATCGAGACCCTGGTGGAACTGGGTGCTGAAGTACGCTGGAGCTCTTGTAACATCTTCTCTACGCAAGACCACGCTGCTGCCGCTATCGCTGCTGCAGGTATCGGTGTTTTCGCATGGAAAGGTCAGAGTCTTGCTGAAGCTGATTGGTGCATCGAGCAGACTTTATTCTTCGGTAGCGAAGATCGTCCGCTGAACATGATCCTGGATGATGGTGGTGACCTTACCAATATGGTACTGGACAACTACACCGAGCTGATCCAACATATCAAAGGTCTGAGCGAGGAAACTACTACAGGTGTTCACCGTTTGTATGAGCGTATGGCAAAAGGCACACTGCCAATGCCTGCCATCAACGTGAACGATTCTGTTACAAAATCTAAATTCGACAACAAATATGGTTGCCAGGAGAGTCTGGTAGATGCGATCCGTCGTGCTACAGACGTAATGATGGCCGGTAAGGTTGCAGTTGTAGGTGGCTACGGCGACGTTGGTAAGGGTAGCGCGTTATCTCTGCGTGGTGCAGGTGCACGTGTTATCGTTACAGAGATCGACCCGATCTGCGCACTGCAGGCTGCCATGGACGGTTTTGAAGTAAAGCGCATGATAGATGCTGTTGCAGAAGCTGATATCATCGTTACCGCTTCAGGCTGCCGCGACCTGATAACTGAAAAGCACTTCCGTGCTATGAAGGACAAGGCTATCGTTTGTAACATCGGTCACTTCGATATCGAAATAGACATGGCATGGTTGAACGGTGCTTACGGCAACACTAAAGACACCATCAAGCCACAGGTTGACCTGTACACCATCGACGGTAAAGACGTGATCGTACTGGCTGAAGGTCGTCTGGTGAACCTGGGTTGCGCTACCGGCCACCCGAGCTTCGTGATGAGTAACTCTTTCACTAACCAGACACTTGCTCAGATAGAACTGTGGAACAACCACAGCAACTACGAGAACAAAGTATATGTGCTGCCTAAACACCTGGATGAGAAAGTGGCTCGCCTTCACCTGTCGAAAGTGGGTGCTCAGCTCGATGAGTTGACCGACGCACAGTCAGAATACCTCGGCATTCCTAAATATGGTCCTTACAAGCCTGAAATGTACAGGTACTAGTAGGAAAGGCCGTAACAATGATATCTTTAAAGTGGCTTGCCTCGTGCAGGCCACTTTTTTGTTTATATTATCATATTACTTCCTACTTTAGCAATAACAAATATACCCACTGTAAATGCGCACTGCCATCATAGCTACGGTGCTCCTTGCCATTTCAATGTTATCGAAAGCACAGCGAAATGACATCGGATGGATAGCTCCCGAAGGAAAGATTATCAACTACCGTACCCTCACCTGGAACGATTTTCAGGACAAGGAAGACAGACGCCATGCCGAGGAATTGGCACGGCAGGGACTTCAGGCAGCCGCTTATGTCAGTCCGGCCATTTATATAACCCCAGACGGCCCATGGGAAGAATTACCCAATGGTAAAATTAAATTCAAATTCAAGGTAAAGTGCGCATTCCAGAGTCATGCATTTGTGCGCAATACGACACGGGAGGCACACACCAATTACGTACTTACGCACGAACAGGACCACTATGACATTGCGCTAAACTACGCGCGCATGATTCACGACTCGCTGGCAAATCGAGAATTTACGCCGGATAGATTCAAAGAGGAGATATACCTCATTTACCATAGTATGATGGAGGTATATGACAAACTGCAAGACAAGTATGATGCCGAGGTGAACCCTCAGGGGAAAGACGATGTCGCAATGCAGACATTGTGGGACATGCGAATAAAAAAGTGTCTGGACCTGGCAACGGATAAGTTTTACAACAGCCCGGAAAACGAGGTGAAAAATGTGCGCAACTGGGGACAACTGGTAAAACGTCTGTCAAACGACGACATGAAAAAATTCTGTACCCGCACGCGTCCCATCTATACAGAATTCCACGACGAGAATGCCGCCTACAGCAAAGAGGTGACAGAATGGTCTACCGAGCAGGCTACGGTGGCTTTCTTCACGCAACGCTATTACATTGAAGAAGAAGGAAAACCGGTAAAAGACTGCTCACGCCTCGTGGCATACCTGTATACACCCACCAAACAGCCAGACATGTACAAGCGTTCTTTTATAGACACGTTTTGCATAGATGACAAAGCTCCAAAGATCACCGCGGTTTTCTTCGCAAACGCTGATAGCGACGGTGTTCGAGAACTGATCATACAATCTACACTGGACCGGAAAGACCGTGACGCTACCGGGAAACATTTATGTGTCACCGCCTACGACAACGTTGCTCCCTTCAAAGCTCCTGCACGCATCAAAAGGATCCCACTGAACAACGATCTGGAAAATGCTTTCGAGGGAACATTGAACGGCAAGCCTACTAAAGCGCCGTACAAGACGGAAAAGGAAATAACCGAAGCGTTAAAACTCTCTGGTTACACAGAAGTAGGTGCACCTGTTCGGGAACCCAAAAAGATCATAAGGCAATGAGCAACATCTACCTCATAGGCGGCATGGGAATTGCGCTGCTGCTATTGTTTGTGGTGCTTTTATTCGCCGGCATCAGACGCAAGAATGTAAATATGGTCATCGGTGCCGTCGCTGCTTGTTTGCTCGGCCTTGGCTGTATGGCCGTTACCGTCTTCCTGGCATTCTATTCAAGCGATGTGACCATCAAAATTGAACGGGCCAAGTAGTACGAAAATTATTTCTTTGCTGCTGGGAACACAATATGCATAGACACAGCATCCTCGCTGATAACACCATCAACCGACACTGCCCTAATAGTGTAATTATGCTCTGCACCGGCCGATGCAGCATCTCTGATCACATACTGCCGCGCTCCTGCGGCTACTATCTTTTCATCAGCTATCAATGTGCTGCCATCGCTTATACGGAACCCCGCCAAGTCTGAAACTTCTGCAAACTGCCACTGCAACATAGCATCATTACCCTCCGCAACCGCCTTTGTGACTGTCACAGCGGGCATAGCCGTAGTTGGTGTCACCACCTGGACCGTATCTCCCGGAATACTGAAACCACCCGATCGCCCCTCGGCAACGACATAAAACCGGAGCACAGAACTCAGTCCGCGGGGAATTGGATAGGTGAAATAATTTTGCTTCACCGGCACCTTATCATTCAATGCTTCTACCTTGCCACCTGCCGCTGGATACATGTAAATGTGATAATTGCGGGTAACGCTGTCTCCGTTGATAATTGGGGCCCATGTGATCTTTACCGATGGTTTCCGGGCATCACCGCCAACTAGCGCCTTCGTATTTAGGGGTCGTGGCGGATCAAGCAAAGGAAAGTAACTATATAATAGCTCTGTTCCATTCATTACGGTCTTGTCTCTGTAAACAGCGTTGACACGGATCCGAAGCGCACTGCTCACCGGCGACGAGGTCTCATCAACAAATATGCGTGCGTCTTCAGGCAACACATCAGACACCGCTGTGTAACCGGCAGGCATATTATCCTTCTCTACTACAAAACCTTTTATGAACCGCTCCTGATCCTTAGGGAAAGTCCATTTCACCTCAATTCCCTCCTTGAAATAAAACCCGAGGGACGTTATTTTAGTTACCACAGGCTTTATGTATTCCTTAGGGTGATCGGCCGGGTCATATTCATAAGTCCGAATGTTACCCTCAATCCCGAATAGCGATTCTGCGCTTATGCTGTACTGATCGGCAATGGCCGGGTCGGCACCCGCATCAGAAAAGGTATACTCAGCCTTTTCTTTTCCGCCTGAGGGTTGTATCGGTCGGTCGTTGAGGCGAATGCCGCGTTTATAGACATTGAACCCTGACACATAACCACTGCGGACCTTGGCAAGATCGGCTGTCCATGAAAGCTGTATCCCTCTGGTGCTAAGCAATGCCTTTGAGGTGATCTCCTTCACAGCATCGAGATCAGGTATTGCTCCGAAATTCCATTTTGTTTTTGCAATCGGTTTGTCTCCTCCTTTCAGAAACAGCCCATATTGATACTCCATTTTCTGGGTAACGGTATGATCCACAAAACCGAAACCACTGATGATGGCTAAATCAAAATTCACCGAGGCCATCTGCAACACGTCAAGTACATCTTTGTCCCGGGCCGCCCATTTCCCCGCAAAGGTGGTAAAGTCATACTCCTTCAGTTTTCCTGCATACACGAGATCGTGCAACTTCTCCCTGATGCGGGTGACTTCCGTATTATCAGATTCAAACGGACTGAGGTCTTTTTTCTGGGAAATACCCGGCAACAGCGGAATTTTATTGAGCGTATGCCATTCACCGATTCCGTCCTTGCGCCTGATCTCAAAACCTGTAAATCCAGCCGGCAGGCTGTTCATAGACCACACCAGCTTCACGGTGTGTCCGTCAGGACTCTGTGCCAGCAAGTGCACATTTTCGCCCTGACCAAGGGCATAAAAGGAGGAAAAAAGAACGATCAACAAACTGGCAATACGGATGCTCATAGGCCGGGAATAAAGAATAAAAATACTCATTTTCCGGCACCTACCGGTTCGCAAAAACTATTAAGGTAATAGTTGATACACAACTAACTGAAGAGGAATGCAATATCATCCTTGGTCAGGCGACGCATGAACGCACTGTCGTCAGACACAAGGTCATTGGCCAGGTTGCGTTTGCGTTCCTGCAACTGGAGCATCTTCTCTTCAAGCGTGTCTTTACAAATGAGCCTGTAGGCAAAGATGTTCTTCGTTTGCCCGATACGGTGCGTACGATCAATGGCTTGCTGCTCTACCGCCGGGTTCCACCACGGATCAACGATATACACGTAGTCGGCCGCAGTAAGGTTCAGACCGATACCACCCGCCTTCAACGAGATGAGGAAAACCCTGCAGTCAGGGTTGTTTTGAAACTCCTGGATAGCCCTTTCCCTTTCTGCAGAAGAGCTGCTACCGTCAAAATAGACGTGCGGAATATTATCCTCTTCCAGCTTGGTCCGGATGAGAGCAAGCATGCCCAGGAACTGAGAAAACACCAGCACCTTGTGGTCGCCTACATTCTCGGTGATCTCGCGGCTCAGTTCGTCAAGCTTCACCGAATAGTTATGAAAACGCTCTTCCTCATTAAGGATGGCTGGCGAATCACATATCTGACGCAATCGGGTAAGGCCTTGCAAAATATGCATCTGAGAACGCTCCATTCCGCGCTCTTCAATCATACCCAATATCTGCGAACGATAGGTATTCCTGTAGGCATCGTATATCTTGCGTTGTTCGGTGCCCATTTCGCAATACAGGATGGTCTCTGTTTTTTCAGGCAGATCTTTAGCAACCTGTTCCTTGGTACGCCGCAACAGGAAGGGCTGGGTAAGCTTGCGCAATTGCTGCTTTACCTCATCTTCCATAAACTTATCAATAGGCGTAGCAAACTCGCTCATGAAAAACTCCCTGCTGCCCAGCATGCCGGGGTTCAGAAAGTTCATCTGCGCATAAAGGTCGAACGTATTATTCTGCACCGGCGTACCGCTCAGCGCCAGACGGTTCTTCGCATTCAGCAACAGCGACGCCTTCGCCACCTGCGACTGAGGATTCTTAATAGATTGAGATTCATCAAGCACTACATAGTCGAACTCTATCTCCCTGAATCCCTTTATGTCACTACGCATGGTGCCATAGGTAGTAATGATAACATCCGCATTTTTATAGTTCAACGGCGACGAGGTGCGTTTAGGTCCATGATGGATAACATGCCGCAACTCAGGTGTGAATTTTTTGATCTCATTCTCCCAGTTATACATCAGCGTTGTGGGGCACACCACCATGAACTTTGCATGAGGGTGCAGGTTCTTGTAGTGCTGAAAGAATGCCAGTGTCTGAACGGTCTTACCAAGACCCATGTCGTCGGCCAGGATACCACCCCACCCTGCCTCATTCAGGAAGATGAGCCATTGGAAGCCGGCCAACTGATACGGACGCAGCGTGGCTGTGAGGTGTGTAGGCGGATCTATCAACGAATAGTCATTGCTGAGCACACGCTCCAGCTTTTCCTTCTTCTCCTCCAACTCGTCGTGCAACTTGTCTTCATCTATCTCTGCCAGTAGCTCGTCAAGAACGCTGAAGTGATATTTCTTCAGGCGCACCTTGTTGCCCTTGGTCTCCCCCATCTTCAGCAAAAGGGTATATTTCTTCAGCCACTCATCAGGCAGCAGCCCGATAGAGCCGTCGCCAAGGCGAACAAAATTCTGGCGGGCTGCCAGTGCTTTTTTCACGTCTATAATAGAAACGACCTGATCACCGAATTTCAGTTCCACAGAAGCGTCAAACCAGTCGATACCACTGCTTACCTGTATCTGGGTCTGTGGCTTATGGGTGTTCACCCTTAGGTTGCGTAGCCCCTCAAAGCCCATAAGCTCCACCTTATGCTCCACCATTAGCTCGTTGAACCGGAAGAACCAGTTATTGGCAAGCACTGATGTACCGGGCAAATGGAAGAACCCGTCGCGCTTATTGAATTGTATATCTGTATGCAACGACTGTAGCAGGTCCAGGTAGTCCTTTTCTGCACCTTCATTGCGTTTCATTATTGTTACCACTCCACCCACCGGCTGTATCACATCGCCGAAATAACCGGGCTTCACCTCAGCGTCTCCATACATAAAGGCGGGTTGTAGCACCAGTGTCTCGTCCTTTTCATACATATACAGACGGTACCCGGGACGGGCGATATTCATGTGCTCTACCAGCTCCTCGGAGAAATGCACATGCACCTGATTGCTCCAGCCCATCACCTTCGACTTCAAAAAATCGGGCCACTCGGCATTCTTCACAGTTATGATACCCGTGGGTAGCAACTGCTCAGCTATTTGGATCTCCTGCACACTGCCCAATGCATACAAAACACCCTCATACTGCAGCAATGCCGAATTAATTACCTGCACCTCTTTGTGCGGAACGGCTCGGTTGGCGATATTCCACTCCAGTTGCACCTCATGGTTACGACCCTTCTTACGCACCACCATCTGCGGGTGCGCTTGCTGTTCCGAGAAACCTATGGGATCTATACTCTTTGAAGACAGTACTTTACCTGCTTTCTTTTCATACAGGAACCTATGATTCGAGTAACGGTCCAGCAGTTTCTGATACTTGGGTAGCAAGTATTCCCACGCTTGTTCGCGCACTTCGTCCTGCGGAATGTCTTTCAACACACTGTCATAGTCGTGCAGAAAATCGCCGAAAGGCAATGTCTTCTTCAGATACTTCAGCAATTCATCATTCAGGAACTTTCGCACCACCGGTATCATGTCCCTGTCCTCAGTATGAAAACGGGTGGGGTTCACATATTGCAGCAGCTCCAGCTTCTCGATCGGGCCTGCAAATGCCTGCGCATCATCATCGGCCACACCTGCCACCAATGTGATCTCAACAAATGGAAATGTAGCCACCTTCGTATCCACTACTATTCCCAATCGCTTCTCTTCTACCACCACTGCAGGAGCTTCTTCCACTGCCACCGCACGGGAAGGAGCCTTACTATCTATTTTTTTGATAGATGGGTCCAGCACCCGCAAAAACGGCTTATTGTTCTCGTAAATGAACTCAAATTTGTTGGTCAGGTCGTCCTTCAGGCTATAACCATACTGCTCCAGCAACTTATTCTTCTGCACATCCCAGTTCTGCATAGACTGGAAATGCGCTGCACCATGACTTTTTAATACCTGTAAAAACAACGCGGCTTTGTGCACACACAACGGATGTGTATGCTCGGCACATCCGCACGATGTGTCGAAATATCGGTCTTCGTTCTGGCGTAATGTAACCCGATAGGTGTTATCATCGTCCGGAACATTGGCTTCAATGCTGCCGTTTTTGTTGGTGATAATTTCAGCTCTGCTGCCATTGGCTATCTTCTCGGCTATCTCCAACGATTCAGGCGAGGTGAACAATTGCAGCATCTGGCGGTTCACCTGGCGCATACGCACCACCGTGTGCTTCTGCTCATACACAATGTTCACATTCTCAAAAAAGCCACTCTGCAGAATATCGTTCAGCTGAAAAAGCGCGGCCACCTCATGCCTGCATATCTCGCCCAGATTGTAGGGACACTGACAACGCACCGTCATTTCCTTGGGCTGCAAGTACTTGTTGACCGTAACGGTGTAATAATTTTGATACAGATCGTTCCTCACCCTGAAGCGGATCTGCTCCAGTAGGTGATCCACATCCAGCATTTGAACGCCCGAAGTGTAAAATATCTTCTTACCACGCCGGATCACTTCCTCCGTCCCATGATTATATACGTGTCTTAATATTGGTGGTAATGACATTAAACGATGCTCCCGGTCAAAAAAGGCAAGCTACAAAAGTAGCGAAAAAAAGAATCTGAGGTGGCAGCAGAGCGATAAATGTATGTTAACCATATGCCGCTAATGGTTCAATAGGCTATTCAAAAACGCGACCGCTCAACATTTAACGAATCTCTACCAGTAATTCCCATCCTCAATCGACGGGAATTATCGTATTTTTCGGCCTGAAACGCCATTCTCCCGGAAATGACGCAAGGCATCCTGCTCGGACCATATCGCCCCGATCTGCTGCACGAAGAGACCCTCGCGGACATCTTTCGTGCCACCGCACGGCAATACCCCGATAAAACGGCGCTCATTTTCAACAACACATCACTTACCTATGCCCAATTAGACAAGTGGAGCGATGCCATGGCCGACCACTTATCACAGAACGGCATCCGCCCGGGGCACTCCGTTGGCGTCTGGTGGCCCCGCAGCCTGGAATTGCATGTGGCCATCCTCGCTATCGTAAAAGCAGGAGCAGCCTATGTGCCGCTCGACCATGAGATGCCCGCCGAGCGCGTGGTGACCGTACTGACCGAGGTTGGTGCATCGGGCTACATCAGCAAAGAAGACCTTGATCTTGCATGTCCACGATTTGATGTGACACCGCCACCCCGCCCCGATGAGTTGGTGTACACGCACCAGGGTGCCCGTCCCGATGACCGCGCTTACGTGCTGTACACATCCGGAAGCACCGGCAAACCCAAGGGCATACCCATCTCCCATCGGCAGATATGTCACTTCGTGCGCTCCGAAGGATCCATTCTGGAGGTTCGTCAGGAAGACAAGGTCTACCAGGGTTTCTCGGTATCCTTCGATATGTGGTGCGAGGAAACCTGGATCAGTTACCTTGTGGGTGCCACACTGTGGGTTGCCGACGCTGCCACTGCCAAGTCAATCGACGAGTTGGGAGATGTACTTCGTCAAAATAACATTACCGTTCTTCATGCGGTTCCCAGCCTGCTGGCAGTCACCGACGATGATATACCGACGCTGAGGCTGGTAAATGCCGGTGGCGAGGCCTGTACCACACAGGTACTGGCGCGCTGGTCGGCACCGCCACGCAGATTCTTTAACACCTACGGACCTACCGAGACCACCGTAACTGCCACACTGGCCGAACTCGGACCCGGCGACAACATTACTATCGGTCTGCCGCTACCGAACTATGGCCTGGCCGTGGTAGACCCTCAACTCAATCCCCTGCCATGGGGCGAAAAAGGCGAACTGGTGATAGCCGGCCCAGGTGTGTGCGACGGCTACATCAACCTACCCGACCTTACGGCCGAGAAATTCGTCACCAAGCCCGAATCTTTGCACGAGCTGCCGGGTAGCCGCATCTACCGCACCGGTGACGCCGCTGCCATCAACGCCGATGGCTCGGTCGACTTCCACGGCCGTTTCGACGATCAGGTGAAACTGCGCGGGTATCGTATTGAGCTCGGAGAGATCGAGAACAGGCTCAGCAGCCTCACCGATATCACCGCTGCTGCTGTAGCAGTAAAGAAAGATATTAATGGAATAGACCACCTTGCCGGCTATGTGGTTTGCGACGACCCTGTACACATGAACCAGCAGAGCATCCGTGCCGAACTGGCCAAGGTATTGCCTGCTTACATGGTACCATCGGTCATTGTGCAGCTGCCCGAGATGCCGCGCCTGCCCAGTGGCAAGATAGACCGAAAGGCACTGCCGGTGCCTGCAATGTTGTTGGAGAATGTTACGCCCATCACCGATGATGTCATAGACATAGATCTTCCGGTGGGCGACCGCGTCATTGCCGTACTCAAAGGTTTCTTCCCCAATCGCAACATTACCCTTACAAACGACTTCTTCACCGATCTCGGCGGGCACTCACTGCTGGCTGCGGCCGTGGTCTCGCGCCTGCGCAAAGACGCCAACCTGCCACAGGCATCGCTGAAGGATCTTTATATGCACCGTCCGCTGCAGCAGGTGGTAACGCATTGGGAAAGCAAAACAGCCGACCCGCTGAAGGCAAAACGTGTATTCAACGAAATACCTAAAAAACGCTTCTATCTGTGCTGGCTGGCACAAACGGTTTCGCTGCTCATGATGTATGGCCTGTTTGCCGTGCAGATATTCTTCCCCTACCTGGGCTACTACATAGTAAAGGAGGAGACCAACAATATCCCCTATGCCATCGGCACTGCCCTCGGGCTTTACCTGTTCATCGCTCCTTTTTTTGCGCTGTGCAGTGTCATCATCAAATGGCTGGTTATTGGCAAAATGAAGGAGGGTGACTACCCGCTCTGGGGCAGTTACTACTTCCGCTGGTGGCTCGTCAAGACCATGCAGCAGTTAATGCCGTCACAGTTCCTCAATGGCACCCCGCTCTACTGTGGCTACCTGCGGTCGTTGGGGGTAAAAGTGGCTAAAGACGCACAACTCGGCACCATTATTATTGGCGCCGAAGATCTTGTCACCATTGGCAGCGACGTGAGTATCAGTTCTCAGGCTGTCATAAATAACGCCTTTGTAGAAGACGGTATGCTGAAACTGAGGCGCGTGCACCTTGGCGATCACGCCTATGTGGGTAGCAGTGCTGTCATCGGCGCCGGCGCATCTATTGACGCTTGGGGCGAATTGATGGACCTCAGCTACCTGCAACCCGGCAACACCATAAAGGGTGGAGAGGTGTGGCAAGGCAGCCCTGCCACTCTCAAGGAGACGCGCCCGATCGAGAGTCTGCCGCAGCCATTACCGGTGTCGAACACGAAACGACGTGCCTACACTTTATTGTTTACACTCACCCTGCTTATCTTCCCGGTTGTGGTGTTGCTGCCACTGCTGCCCACAGTTATCATCATCCACAATCTGGACAACTCCACACCCGATTACGACTTCTCTTACCTCACCGTCACTCCGTCACTGGCACTCAGCTACATCATATTATTCACGCTCACCACGGTGTTGCTGTCCCGCTTACTGCAATGGGGCATAAAACCCGGCAAGTATCCCATATATAGCCTGTTCTATGTACGCAAGTGGTTTGCCGACCAGCTCATGTCGCTGTCACTCATAGTGCTGCACCCCATGTACGCTACCGTATATGTTTCGCTGCTATTCAGGGCGCTGGGCGCCAAAGTGGGTCGCAACACGGAGATATCTACCGCCAGTAGTGTTACCCACCCGCTTTTAGAGATTGGCAAAGACGCCTTCGTGGCCGACGCAGTGACACTGGGCGAATCGGATGTGCGCGGACAACAGCTCATCCTCGACCGCACCACCATAGGCGACAATAGTTTTGTGGGCAACAGTGCACTCATACCTCAGGGCTACAACCTGCCAGGGCGTATGCTGATCGGCGTATTATCTACCCCTCCATCAAAGGAACAACTGGAAAAAGACGTAGCTGCCGACTGGTTCGGTTCGCCGGCTATTGCCCTGCCTCGTCGTCAGGAAAGCCGAACCTTCCCTGCCACGCAGACCTCCAACCCTACACCGCCCCGCATTTTGGGTCGTAGCCTGGTAGAATTCACCCGCATCATTCTGCCCGAGACCACCATCATCATCTGCAGTATCCTCTTTATCGCTTATGCTCATAATCTGGTTGTCGACAAACCCTGGTGGCGCATGCTGCTGGAACTCCCCTTCTACTACCTGTTCTTCATGGGCATACCGGCCTTCCTCGTAACGCTTATCCTCAAATGGTTGGTAGTGGGCCGCCACAAACCCGAGCAGCAACCCATGTGGACACCGCGGGTATGGCTCAGCGAGGCCATTACCTCCACCTACGAATCGCTGGCTGTCCCCTTCCTGTTGGAGTATATGAAGGGTACCCCTTGGCTTCCAATATTCTTGCGCCTGTTTGGTGTTAAGATAGGTCGACGTGTATGGATGAACACAACCGATATTACCGAGCACGACATGGTGGAAATTGGCGACGACACCGCCCTCAACGAAGACTGTGGCCCCCAGACACACCTCTTCGAAGACCGTGTAATGAAGGTGGGCAAGGTAAAGATCGGTAAACGCTGCAGCATAGGTGCCCGCAGCATCATTCTCTACGACAGCGAAATGGGTGACGACGTAAACGTGGACGCACTATCATTAGTAATGAAGGGCGAAAACCTGCAAAGCAACACTCAATGGGTGGGCAGCCCAATTAGACCGGCATAGGCAAATTTTAATATTGCGCTACCAAATCTACTAGAGCATTTCGAAAATAAAAGCATGTAAGAACTTTGCGCTTGTATATGATGCGTAAGCCTGAAATCTGTCATCCTTTTTTTCATCGGCAAAATCGCAAACAGATTTTATCATTAATGGTTTCGTTTGATTAAAAAAATGACAGGTAAGATACAAGCCATACCCTTCCATGTCAATTCCCGCGATTTTTCTATTCGGTTCTGAAATTGATTCCACCATAGACTTACTAGCGACAACATAAGCGCCTGATAAAGTCGGGGCTATTTTCACTTGCAGCATTTCATTAGGCTTCACCCCTTTATAACCAGTTTGAATTTTGAGCAACTCAATTTGTCGGCTGGCAAAACTGCTTAATTTTGCCAGCAGCATTTGATCAGTTTGTAATTGTTGCGGTTCTGGCTTGAAAATCAGATTCCCAGAATCTGCGTCTTCCACCACCTTTCCATTTCCATAATCTGTGCAATTCTCGGTAATGATAATGTCCCCAAAATTCAAGCCTCTTTCACGAACGCCCGCACATATACCTACCATAAATATATACTGAACTTGAAATCTAGCAATGATCATTGAAGCCACACTCGCAGTGGCCTGCATTCCCATCTTATTTATCGAACATGCAATTATTCTATAGGTATTTCCATTAATTGTACTGATCCTACCCTCATGAAATAATAGTGGATCACTCCCTGTTTCAAATAATTTCCATCCACACTGCAACTCCAAAACTGCCTGCAATTCCGGCATTTCTAGAGCACAAATAATTGCCATGTCAAATTTGTTCACCATTTCGAGTGATTCTTTGAACCTCGTCTTAACGGAGACCAAATGACAAACTTTATTTTTCAACTTGTCTTTCCACCGATTGTCCGTGTAGCTGAAACTTATGAGATGCCACAACTTGTCTTCAAAACTACCGCCGTGTAAATCAAAAAGCTCATCATGTTGTGAAAACCCAATAATATGAACTGGAATGTGAATCTCACTATTGTAGTAAATCTCACCCAAGAACTTTACACAATCTTCTGCAGTTGCTTCACTTTCTTGGTCGCGGGGCAAAACTAAATCGAGTAGAAGTAAATCGTAATCATTTTCGTATAACAATTTCCTTCCTTCCTTTACATTATATGCAACATCAATGTTTCTAATTGGAATATTACATTCACCAATCAAAAAATCTCTGGTAATACCTATTTTTTCGAGAGAATCGTCTAGAAAAAGTATTTTAATCATACGTTATTGTTTATTACGGTTTTTAATTCCTTTGACCAATCAAGGTTTTTGTGTGAAAAAAACACATAACCGATATAATTTTCCTTGTACTCTCGCCTCAATTCTTCATCCAGCTCTTTTATCCTTGTGCCATCCACGTAATTTTCGTACATTGTTAACACCAAGACTTTTGTCGGTATTGCCCTCA